>NZ_JBHUQN010000002.1:0-615284 GCF_042674385.1 Paenibacillus sp. NPDC056933
TTTGGTTTTCTTGCATATATAATTTCCTTTCTTTAAAGTGGTTTCCCACAACTTTATTATATTTTTATTCTCTCTAAATAAAATACCCATCCAAAGTGGAGCTCGTTTCCAGCGAAATTCCGAGGTTGTAAGTCAGATTGTCGATGATTAAAGTACCGACCACGCTGATGAATATGACCGACAGCCAATAGATCCAACGGCACATACTTATCCGCCTTGAACTGTAGAATCAGAGCCCCGATCAAAAGCACCGTCATCAGCAGCGTCGTTACGGTCAGGCCAAGATTGAGGTTTGGGTTCAGCAGGTCCGCTGCCGTCTCCCCAACGGTCGTTGCCAAGATTTTAATGATCCAAAAAAAGAGGGTGACTTGCGGGACTTTGTTTAACATCCGTCTTCCCGGGCTCATGGGCGGCTGGATCAAGCCCTCCTAATTATGCGTATACTGTTCCATTTGCCCATCCTCCTTTACCGTCATAGAAACCACCGGCATTAGCTGCTCATACTGTCCATGTTGATTCGGTTTTGTCCATTAGTGTAACAGCTGAAAATGAGAACTTTCTGTGAAAGTGACCCATCTCAACCGAAGCTGCGCAGTAAGCGTTGGATAAAATTGCATCCATGGGATATTGGCATTTCTCATCATTTTTTAATTTCTGTCACCTATAACTAGTGGGGAAGGGTGAAGTGCTAATCATGCATGGATTTCACTCCATCCAAAACGAATTGTAGGGAGGGCTTTATGGATAACAACACGAACATCATCAGAAAGAGCCGGATCGGCAAAACTTTAACCGGGATCGGCTTGTGTCTCTCCATTGCTTTTTCCGGAAGTATGATGCTGCCGACCCATCCGGTTCACGCGGCTTCCGTTTCCGGCAGCTCCGTGGCGGATCGGGTCATCTCGACAGGGAAACAATTTTTAGGCGTTCGCTACCAGTTTGGAGCACCTTCCGGACGAACGGACGAATTCGATTGTTCCTCATTCACGCAGTATGTCTTCAAGCAAAACGGCATCGATCTGCCCCGCTCATCAAGACAGCAATCGCAGGTGGGTACGCCGGTTTCCAAGGATCAATTGCAGCCGGGGGACTTGGTCTTCTCCGATACGAATCACGACGGCGTCATCAATCATGTCGGCATATATATGGGGAACGGTCAGGTCCTGCATACTTATAGAGTCGGTATTGGCGTGACGGTGTCCAATTTTTCCGGCAGTACCTGGGATCGCACCTTTGTAACCGCTCGTCGCGTCATTTCCGACAATGGACAGGCTTCCAGCGGGCAGACACCAAAAAATCAAGTTGCTGAGCAGAGCAATAACGAAAAGGATCCAAGCAGCCAAGATTCCAATGGACAGAATTCTGCCGACACTTCCGTAGCTGCGCCTTCGGTTTCGGACCAAATCGAAAAGCCGACAAATATACAGAAGCATTCCTCCAAACATCAGTGGAGAAATTCCGAAAGTGCAGATGGAGAGGATCAACAAGGGGAACACTAGAAGAGCTTACAAGGCAGGGTCTCAAGCGAGACTCTGCCTTTTGAAGATATAAGAAAGTATTAGCTTCGGAGGGTGGGGCTTCCTTATACTGCAAGAAATACTACCGTTAAATGCGGTCTGGCTTCTTAGAATGTACGTCAATAGACGTTTTTCTTATACAGAAAATGTGATAAAGGATTATCATTTGTTTACAATTTCATGGGATGACCAAACTAGTAGGGATTATCAGCGTCAGCACCTATCTTCTCATCGATTTCTCATGATATTTGAATATACTTGTCATCGCAGCTGTAACCTGGAGGAGATATCAATGAAACGGATACTTATTATAGAAGACGAAAAAAGCCTTGTGCGTTTTATCCAGCTGGAACTTGAGCATGAGCAATTCTTTGTACGGGCTGCCCATGATGGAACCAGCGGACTTCAACTTGCCTTGAAGGAGGAATGGGATCTGATCCTGCTGGATATTATGCTGCCACATTTGGACGGGGTAGAGGTATGCCGCAGGCTCCGGAATGTGAAAAGCACTCCTGTGATCATGCTCACGGCCAGAGACAGACTGGAGGACCGGGTGCAAGGCCTCGACAGCGGTGCGGATGATTATATCGCCAAGCCATTTGACATCGAGGAGCTTCTGGCCCGCATGCGCGCGATATTCCGCAGGATCGAGCTGCGGGATCAGCAGGATCGGGTAATACTGACATTCAGGGACATCACTGTGGACCTGGATGCCAGAGTTGTTACCCGTGGCGGTAACCCTGTCAAACTGACCAAGCGTGAATTCGACCTGTTGGCCATGTTTATGAAGCATCCAAACCTTGTCCAAACGAGAGATATGCTGCTCGACTTGGTATGGGGCTACGATTCGTTGGTGGAAAGGAATGTGGTCGATGTGTACATCCGATATTTGCGGAATAAGCTGGATGTTCCCGGAGAAGAAAGCGTCATCCAGACCGTGCGCGGAATGGGATACGTGTTGCGGCCATGAAACGGATGACCGATTGGCTCAAACGGCTGCCTATTATATGGAAGCTGACGATCGGCGCAACGCTACTCATTTTTCTGCTGTTCGCCTCGTACAACTTTTCCCAGTACCTGGTCTTGAAGCACTGGATGCTGAACCAGGAGCAGGACGCGCTTCATGTCATGATGTCACAGGTCCAGGGTTATTTAGAGGATCAACCGGCTAACGGGGAATTGCTGCATTCACCGGAAACAAGCTCCTATATGCGAAATGTTCTAGGAAAAAATCAAATGATTCGCCTAATTGATAAAAATGGGACGGAGCTGCTGCTGGCTACGGACCATTTTAATCCGCTGTGGATCACACCGCTTCCGAGCACGATTAACTCCTTGCAGGATGTGTGGCATGAGGAGGACCATATTCTCGTTTACCGGGCTCCTCTTATGATCAAGAACGAAGCTGGAACGATTGAAATTGCAACGAATCTCGAGACCTTCGACCATTTTAACGCTACACTGCTGTGGGTCATGGTGATCGGGGGCTTTTTGGCCGTATGCATTAGCGCCGCCAGCGGCTGGGCGATCGCCAGGCAGTTTTTACGGCCGGTTAAGGCTCTTGCCATCACCATTCAAAATGTGAAGCAAAACGGGCTTCAGGAACGCGTCGCAAATATCGAAAACGGGGATGAGCTATCGCAGCTGGCGAGCCTGTTCAATGAACTGATGGACCAACTGGAAGTGTCCTTCCGCCAGCAAAAGCAGTTCGTTGACGATGCTTCGCATGAACTGCGCACGCCCATCACCATTCTGGAAGGCCACTTGAACTTGCTGGACAGGTGGGGGAAAAGGGATCAGGCTATCCTGGAGGAGTCGCTGGGGGCGTCGCTTCAGGAAGTCCGAAGACTGAAAGGGCTCGTTCAAGGGCTCCTGGCGCTGTCGCGGGCTGAGTCCTCGACCTTGACCCATCATATTGAACAGATCCGGATTGAACCGTTTCTGACCAAAACTCTCCGTCGGATGGAAGATCTGTATCCGGAATTCACTTTCCGTATGAAAGGGGAGGGGACCGGCAAAATGGTGAAGATCAATCCGCTTCACCTGGAACAAATGCTGTTTATCGTCATTGAAAATGCGGTCAAATATTCAGGGGATCATAAAGAAATCGACATTCGCAGCTATGAAGAAAAAAACCGGGTGCGCATATCCATTCAGGATCATGGAATCGGCATACCGACGGCTGAGATCCAGCATGTTTTCGACCGATTTTACCGTGTAGACTTGGCCCGCAGCAGAGAAATTGGAGGAACGGGTCTGGGTCTGGCGATCGCCAAAAATCTCATTCAGCACTATCAGGGCGAAATTGCTCTCACCAGCGTCGAAGACGAAGGAACCCGCGTAATCTTGTCTTTCCCGGCGGTATCATTATAATGACGGTGCAATCGAAAGGCTGATTCTCATTAAATTTTCATAATTCTGCGTTAAGCTTATTTCCACCGATCGTTATCGTTAACAGATCAGAAAAAGCAGAAGGAGTATGAGAAATGAGTATCTGTCAAATCGATTATGAGCTGTTTCATTTCATTAATGAGTGGGGAAGATCCGCATCCTCCCTGAATTCTGTTATGCGTTTTTTCGCGGAGCGTGCATTCTATTTATTTTTTGTCGGTCTATTGGTCTATTGGTTTAGCCGTAAGGAAAACAACCGAAAAATGGTAGCGGAGTCCGTCGTTTCCGTTGTCATCGGGCTTGGGATCAGCTGGGTGATCGGCCATCTATTTTACCGGGATCGACCTTTTGTAGCCCATACGGTGCTGCAGTTGATACCGCATCCGGTCAACGCGTCGTTTCCAAGCGATCACTCCATCGGAGCTTTTGCCATTGCCGCTTCTTTCGTTATATATCGCCGAAAAGAAGGAATAGTCTGGCTGCTCTTGTCTGCTGCTATTGCTTTCTCCAGGGTATGGACAGGTGTACATTATCCGTTCGACGTATTGGGTGGGGGGCTGATCGGTATCATAGTTGCAGCAGGGGTGCACCGCCTTGCGGAGCGCTTCTCGTTCATTTCCCGTTCGTTTAAAGCAGGTCTCGGGTGGTATGAAAAATACGAATCGAAGATATTGCCACGGAACGTGACCAAGGAAGAACAAATTCAGTCAGGGAAGTAACCTGGGACGAAGATGATTACAGCAGTCGGAATCATATTCCGACCATTATCGTGGGGGATCATGTCTGTCAAGCCTCATTGAGTCAAAAAATCTCCCATTTAAATGTTCTTCGGACACTGGAAGATCTGTACGACCTATCGCATCTTGGCCGAACCTCAGGCAGCGAGCCGATCCGAAATCTGTGGAAACAGCCATAAATGAAAATTCAACAGCGAAATTATCAATGGGGAGTGAGAAGCATGTATGACCAGCTACAGGATTTGGATCTGTTTTTGGAGTCCATGCATGATTTGGAAACAAAAATTCGTCAACTGATTCAACGTTCCGGCCTTTCCAAGGAAGAGCAGTTGTTTATTTTGGGGCATATTTTGGTCGTTCCCGGCAAGGATATTTCATGTCAGCAAAATTAAGGTCGAGTCTTGGGCAAAGATCCTGGCCGGATCTGACTTTAAAAATAAACTGCCGTGCTAAATTGTTGTATCCATAGGAGGGAACAAGCATGCCTACCCGTCACCCAAGAATATTGATTTTGACAGCCGGATTTGGAGACGGCCATCAGCAGGTTTCCTCGGCATTATTGCATTATTTTCATATGCTGCAGGTCAACCAGGTGCAAATCATTGATCTCATGAAGGAAGCGCATCCTGTGTTAAATTCCTTTTTTTCGAAGGTGTACCAAATGAGCCTGTTCTCGTCTCATCTGGGCTTCGATTATTATGGCTGGAGCTATTACATGACCAGGGATTCCAATCCATCCGGCCCGGTGAACCGATACCTGAACCGATTCGTCAGACGAGAGATGCTGGAGACGATCGGCCGTTTCCGGCCAGATGCGATCATCAACACCTTTCCATTCGGCGTCGTGTCGCAGCGCGAATGCGACCACAACGCTCGCACATTTACCGTCATTACCGATTACGCTCTTCATTCACGTTGGATACATCCGGATACGCATAAATATTACGTAGCCACAAACGATATCAAAGACTTGATGATGAAAAATTATGTCTGCATGGCGGGGAAAGTCAGCGTCACTGGCATTCCTGTCCGTCCCCAATTTTATAATATAGGAGTAAAATCTCCGATTCGAAAGGTTACTTATGGAGGATCCGAAGGCAAACAGATCTTGATTATGGCAGGCGCATTTACGTCGTTCCAGCAGCTCACCGAGCTCATATATCTGCTGCTTGGCCAGCAATCTTGCGAAATCACGGTCGTATGTGGGCGTAAGCAGCATACCTTCGACAAATTGACTTCGCTGTATGCCGAACATCCACAGGTGAAGTTCATTGGCTATATAGAGAACATTCACGATCTGATGGCTACGTCCTCCTGCATCGTGACGAAAGCCGGTGGCATCACTTTAACTGAGGCCGTCATCCTAAAGCTGCCGATCTTTATTTTGAGCCCCTTTGGAGGCCAGGAGAGGGAAAACGCCTTGTACTTTAAGAATAACGGCATTGCCCAGATTTCATCCAACGTCCGTCAGCTTGCGGAACAGCTTCAGTTATTTCTTGAGGCACCGGTGTTGTCCGACCGGATCCAAGGGAAAATGGCCGGATTCCACCAAGGAGCAGCTGGCGAGCTGATCGTAAAGGATATCTTGTCGACGCTGCAGTATCGTCAAGATCCAAGTTCGGATTACGAGCTGTCGGGCGTCCATAAAACATGAAATACTCGGTGAAATGGTTCGGATTTTTGCTGCTGATAGGCTTGGTAATCTACATTATTCATTTGCTTCGAACAGGGGATGCTGAGCGAATCATCGCGCTGATACGCCAATATCATATCCTTGGTTTCGTCGCTGTGCTGCTGTTTCAAACCCTGCTCAACGTGCTGCCGCTGCCAGGGGAAATCACCGCTGTGATGCTGCTGGAAATCTATGGGCCTTATTGGGGAGGTCTCTGTTTGTGGACATCCGGTATTATCGGAGCCACCTTGGGTTATTGGGTTACCCGATCGTTCTCTTCATATTTTGCGGGGACGCGGGTTGAACCGTATCTAGTCAAAATGAAGGATTGGCTGGGAACCAACGAGGTTAAAGGTCTTCTATTTGTCCGGTTTGTCCCCTTCATCCCGTATCATGCTGTCAATTACGCCGCAGGGCTGCTAAAGGTAAAATTACTCGGTTACGTGCTGACAACAGCGCTCGGTGTGCTTCCGCATACCGTGGCCATGAGCGTAATGTACGCAGGCTTTCGGAAAGGGTCACTGTTCTGGGCTGTCATCGGTTGCATAATCTTTATCCTCCTCGCCGGATTGTCCTGGTATCTAAAGAAGCGGACATCCCGCAAGCTTCATGATAACAGGGTTACGGCTGAGTAATAGACACAAGGAGTGAAGGGACCAAAGAACGGTACTCTTATTTCATGTTATTGACCGTGATTGCAGATTATTGGGATTCATGATGAATAGATTAGCGTATCAATTCAAAAAGACCTACCCTACAAGCAATCCAGCCGGGGGTTGGTTTTTTCAGCTCTGATCATCCTGTTTGACAAGGGAGCATGATCATGATCCTTGTATACTGCTATCATTTGACGCCTGAACAGCACATTTTAGAAGCGTGGATTGGTTTTGAGGGAAAATATAGGGAACGGCTACCATGAAGCCGTTCAAGTGAGTTAAAGTGGTATGTATTGTAGGAGTTGGAAGTAAGATGCTGGGACGCAGACAAAACGGAACCGGACGGCAGAAAAAAGGCCGAGAAGCTGTATACCGTCAGGGTCTCTCGGCACCGTTGAAGTTGAAAGTTTTTACATCGCCGCTTTATTTAGGCAGCGGCAGCCTCTGCGATCCCTTCTTCTCCGTTGCAGTCACGGTCGAAAAGAGTCACCGACGGTGACGAAGGAGCTCAAGAATGGACTACAACATTTTAAGGTGGAGACTCTGATAAGTGCCGAATCATAGCATTATTATTTCGAGCTTTACTTAGTACATCAGGAGGAATAAAGGATTTCAAACCAAAGCATTCCTTTCTATTTCTGCAGCAGACCTGCTTCCCTAAGGAAGTGTCGAACCACTTGCGTTTGGTATTCTATCCTTGTATTCATTTTAAGGCTCCAGCATGTTTCGACTGTTACAGATCTTGCATGAATATGTTCGGCTGCTGCGGTACGGGAAGAACCTTTAAGTTTGTGTAAGCGAATGTGAAAATGGTGGGAGGGGCGGATGGAGGACGCGTTTATTTGTTTGATGATCTTCTGGACAGTTGGGACTGCAGCGTTACCTGGGTTCGTGATTAATGTTTGGCCGAGCACGTTCTTGCTTTTTGATGATAAGCCATTCGCTTCATGAAGATCTAGATACCAGTCCGGATTGTAGTTTTGCATGATCTCGTACAATGCGTGGGACATCTCATGAGTTGCCCTTCGGTCCGATCCGCGCGGGAACGTACGATTAAGATCTGGATTTCCGCGCACTCTTTTTTTGAAGGCAGGCTGGTTCGCAATGGGGACTACAATCAATGTCCCACGTCTAATGGTTAGCTCCTGATTTCTCAACTGCTTGACCAGCTCCTGGGCTGCACGGATACTACCGACCTCCTTACCATGGATGCCGGCCACAATCATAACATTTGGGCCAGACAGTTTACCGTGAAACAGATGAAGCCATGTTTCATATGGTGTACCTTTGGCAAGCTTACGTTTTTCAGTTAGCATGCTTTGAACCACCTCCGTTGCCATATACTATGTTTGAATTGATAGAATTTGTACAGGCAGGAGTTTAAACCGAGCGGCAAATTAAGATTTCGATTAACTGTCCTAGTTCCCGCTAAATTATACTAATATTGATTGAACACGGAACTAATCTGTCCCAAGAAATTATCAGTATATGGTTTCTAATGCGATAACTGGTAAACCGGTAGCCATTGCCTCCACATTAACTAACCCAAAGGCCTCGTGCTTCTGAGAAGGGCACACAAAACAATCAGCGATTTGATAAATTCTATGGATTTCCGAATGTTTCTTTTTCCCTATCCAAGACACGGAAATGCCAAGTTTCGATGCTTGCCCGCGAAGTTTTTTCATATAGGGATCTTTGCGCGGAATAACCCGCCCTACAAGCAGAATAGTAAATGTTTTACCAATGGCATACTTAGCCCGAAGGATTGTACGCTCAGATTCACTTGGCGGTCTAAACCTATTAACGTCTCGTAATTTTTATTTCGTAGAAAACGCAAACACAGACGACAGATACACTTTTGAGCTCCCTGAAGCTACCTTGAATATGTTTACTCCATCAACAACTTTACTATGAGAAGCCAAATTTCCCAATGCTCTGCTCACCACAGTTACTTGGTGATGCTCGGCAAGCTTTTTTGCAATGGCTATAATGCAAATCTCTACAGAACCTGTCCCAGGGACAGGAATTTGCTCCGGTGCCACAATTAGTATTTTCAATCTCATTCCTCTGATCTGGCCGGACGTTTTAGTTCCATGCATTTCTCTATGATGTATTCAAATACCCTGAGATTGGCATAGTCTAGCGTCTTAGAAGAATCAATAGAAACCTCGCAGGTTTGAAATACTCCTTGGCAACGATGATGTTCGCTCCATATTCCGGATACCCGTAAATTCTCAAAAACTGCACTGAAAAGGATCTTAAATCGGTATTTACATAGGCTGAGAACCTTTGTTACTGCGCGCCGCGAGATTTCAGGTAAGGGACAAGCCCTTGCGTCGAATCAGCCTGTTGCTAATCAACCTCAACTAAATCAAGTCACTCCAGTGAAAAAACTTTAAACTCACCGGAGAGAATCCATCTTCACGGAATCTGAAAAACCAACAAATCTAAATGCCATTCCAAAGCAGAGCCTCGAAAGAAGCTCTGCTTTGCTCTATAATATCTCGCGAGCGGTTACATATCGTTTCAGCCAATACGGTCTTCTCCATTTCGTAATGGTGACACCGGGAGGCGATTGGTAGGTATTGATCATGTTGCCATTCCCAATATCGACGCCAACATGACCAATCCGATTATCGGAATAGCGATCTCTTCTGAAAAAGATTAAATCCCCTGCTTCAATTTCTTTTTGGGTAATCTTTCGACCATTTCGAGCTTGGGAACTGGATGTTCTTAACAACTTAACTCCGTATTTCCCAAATATATATTGGGTAAAGGAAGAACAGTCGAATCTTTTGCTTCTGGGATACGGCCCGGCACCGAACTGGTAACGAGTCCCCATCAGGCTTCTACCTAGTGCAATAATTGCGGGAGCCTTTTCCGGTTCTTGTTTTATCTTCGCCCTTCCGGTTGATTTTCTTTGGGGGACTGCATCGAAATCAATCGTTGGGATCGTTACTTTTATTCCGGGAGGAATCGGTTCCTTTAAATCTTTATTGACAGAGAGAAGCTTTTTTACCGAAGTATTCAGCAATCTGGATAGTTTTTTGAAGGTGTCGCCTTTTATCGTGATGATGAAACGACCAGGTTGCCGTATTGATACACGCTTAGCTTTCCTGTTAACCAAGAAATCGACGTTCAAAAGCCGGTTTACAGAACGGAGACTAATGAAACGCTCCTTGTTTATCATGATTAAAGGATCAATTCGAAAGGAGACACCTTCTCTTTTTGCGATCGCACCATTTTTGGGAATTGTCACGAGCTCCGAACCGTCTGTTATCAATATGCTGTTTGTGCTGTTTTTTAAAATATCATACTCCAATATTTCCATTACATCTTTTAGCTGCAAATAGTTTAATGTATTTCTTGTGATTAAGCTGATGTTCGTAAACACTCTTTTTTTCCGTGTGAAAAAATCTTTTTGAAATAAAGTGAGGGTTACGATTAAATTTGTAGTTGTCATCAGTTGTCCCCCTTGTATATTTGAATTATTCGAGAACCAATGGTTTCTATAGAAAATCTCTGTTTTACTGTTGTAACGCCTAATTTTCCTAAAGTACGGGCTTTTTTTGGATTTCTTAATAGGCTGTTAATGTCTGAAGAAAGTGTTTCGGGTGTGATCGGTGCAAAAGCTCCATGGTCGCCGAAATGACATTGAACCATCTTATTTATATTTTTCTGTTGTACAATACCGCAGTACCCTGCAACGCCTGCAGCAACAATCGGTTTTGCGCATGCCATTGCTTCAAGTGCCACGCGTCCCGTTCCTACAACAACATCCGAGACATAATAGGCATGTTGGATATTAGACATCGGAGGACGAATGATGATTGCTGTTCGACCAAGGCGACGATTGACTTTAGCCGCAAGCTGAACCAGATCTGAACGACGAGGCCCGGGACCAACCAGAACGGCTAAAAACTGCCGGTTGTATTTAGCGATTCGTTCTGCCGCCAAGACTACATTTCTGGCTATGGGATATTTATCAGACGAGAATCTTCCGGCGTATACAAGAATTTGGGCGGTTTGCGGTAAACGGAGCGCCTTTCTCCAATGGTTTTTATTTGCCGCAGGGCGGAACGTTGCGATGTCAATTCCATTAGGGATCATCTGGATCTTGTCCGTAGAAATTTTATGATTCACCAACCATTTGGTCAGTTTTGGTGAAACCACAATCATACGTTTGGAAGTTCTTGCTGCCGATAACAGGGAATCCCGACGATGATAAGTGCCATGTATAGTAACAATTAAAGGGATTTTATACTTTTGAGATAAGGTTACTGCCTGAGCAAAAGACTTGGAATCATGGGCGTGGATCAGGTTATACCTTTCTTTGACCATGATCGAAGACAATAAGGATATTCGTTTTGAGTTTTTTTCAATTGGCATATTATGGAGCTTAATCCCAGATTTCTGAAATGAGTTTGCGAGTGGCCCTCCATGAGATGCAACACCAACCTGAACCCCATGTTTTAACAAACTTCGCGAGAGAGAAAGAATATATTTTTCGGTTCCTCCAATATTCAACCGCGATACCAGCATTAAAACTTTCATGTCTCACCATCCCAGACTCATCTGAATCATACAAGATGGTGTATAGTATGAGAATTCTTCATTGCAGGGAAGGGCTTAAAACTACATCGACTGATTAACGCCGGCCGTACGCTCTTTGATAACGACACATTTTTTAATATATACGCTTATCCTTCAAGGTTTTGAATCCATAAATTGCGGGCTGGGGATTCCCTTCCAAAATCCACGGATGTAGATTTTGGTCTATGCCGACATCCAGGCCAATCTCCTTTCGGAGTTCATAACCATAACCAGAATATGGCCTTGGGTCATTTTTGACCCGGACTCCTTTCCGTTTCTCAAACTAAGCTGGGTCGTATTGTTGTACCTCTGGAGGGGATATTAATTTTGGATATACAAGAACGAAGTTTAGCAAAGACCACCAAATTTAAAACCTCGTATTACATCATTAGAGGTAGCTCAGAAGGGAACACGGTAATGGTAACAGCAGATGTTCATGAAGATGAGAGGGCAAACATTCTGGCAGCAAGTATCAAATTTTTCCGAGTTACATCTACTCGGCCGGGTCGGTTCAGGGCGAGCTGCCCGTTTTGAATCGAGCATGTTGCGGCATAAATAATAAGGCGCTGCCAGGAATTTCCCTCATTAAATTCTAATCTTACTCACCTTATCGTCTAAAGTACGCGGCCTACAATATAGACTGTAGTTAAATTTGAAGAGGAAATTCACAATGAACAAGAAACTGATGGTTGGTGCGCTTGCTGTTGCTCTTATAAGTTGAACGAAAGAACTTGGCAGTTAGAATAGCCCTGTTCCACTCCAAGGAAGTGAAACAGGGCCTCGTTTATTTTCCTTACCTGTATTGGCAGTAGAGACACACAGCCAGGTATTTTTCCATTTCATGTGCATGACGATAATCAGAGTGAGCGCTGCTGCGACGAGAGGCTTACGGTGATAAAACCAGGAGCATAAGAGCTTTTTGCATTTTTTTATCGCTTGACTTGGTGTAAACACCAGGTTGTAGCATGAAGGTGCTCAGATCAAACTGACAGACAGGAGAGATTAGATAATGAAACATCATCATAATAAAGTTGCTCTTATAACGGGTTCCAATTCTGGCGTAGGATTCGAGCTGGCCAAGAAAATGTTGGCCGAAGGCTGGCAGGTCATCGCACTGAACCGTTCCAATTTTCCAACTGACGAAGTGATTCAAACGGCTCAAAAGTCGAAGCAATTGAGAATTTATAAAGGGGATCTAGCTGATTTTTCAAGTCTCAGGAGAGCCTTGGATCAGATTAAGCAGGGCGAGGACCATATTGATCTGCTCTTCAATAATGCCGGCGTGTCATTCGGAGAATTCCAGTACTCGATACAAGGGCGCGAGACGCATTTTGAGGTCAATACAGTGGTACCCTACATTATTTTCATGGAGCTCAGAGAGCTTTTGTTAAAGGGGGAACTGAAAACCGTTATCAACACTTCATCCAACGCCTTGCTGATGGTCAAACAGTTCGATTACAATACATTAGACAAGCCTGTCGGATTCAAAAAACTTCTGGGTCCTTACGCCGCTACCAAATTGGCCCTTTCGCTATGGACCCAGCAAATTGCCCCTGCACAATTGACGGAGGAAATCCGGATTCGCAGCGTTTGTCCCGGCCCTAGCAAGACAAAGATGTCCAAGGGCGCAGGGATGCCAGGCTTCATGATTCCGCTTGCCAACCTGTTCTTCTCCCATCCGAGTGCAGGAGCGGCCCGTTTATATGACGCTGCATTGGGTCACCATAAGGACGCTACGGGCATTTTTCTTAATAAAGGCAAAGCGACGCCCTTCAAGTTCAATGACCAGAGCGCGAATGTTCTGGATAAAGTAGACAGAATCTATAAGCAGGAATTTGCATGTGCAAATATGCAATGAGTGTTAATTTAACCGCCAAGGCTGGTGATATAACATGGACCAAGGGCTCTCGATCAAACAGGCCGCTGAACGAACTGGATTAACGGAGGATGCCATTCGACATTATGAAAAAATTGGACTGATCTCCCCTCCATCCAGAAAACCAAACGGCCACCGGGTGTATTATTCGGAGGATATGGAGAGGATGGAATTAATCCAGTGCCTGAAGCAAACGAATATGTCGTTGGAGGAGATGAAGGTCTATCTTTCTTTTCCCTTCAAGGAAGCGATTAAATCCGTTCCGGAATTGAATGCCGAGCTTCAGGAATACCGGAAGAAAATCACCGATCAGATAGCCGATTTGGAACGCATTTTGAACTTTATCGACCATAAGGTGGTTCATAATCAATCCTTGCTGCGGGATAAAAGCGGTGATGAAGCATAGGCGCTTGACCGCCAATTCTTAAACGATTCCTGCCACAAAAACAATCGCCTTACCCCTGTAAAGGGTAGGGCGATTGTTTTATTTAACGCTGGTAAGAGCCCGTTTCAAATTCAAATGTACGTCGATAGACGCTTTTTTATAACATTAGCGCTGGTGTCTCAGGAAACTGCCTTGCCTGTGCGGGCAGTGGAGACGTTTAGCCAGGCGTTTTTCCATTTCATGTGCATGACGATGATCAAGGTGAGTGCCGATGCTACGGATCAGGCTTACGGTAATAAAGCCTGGGGCATAAGAGCTGGTCGTTTTATACAGATTGCCGAGGATGAGCGGCAGGGCATAACCGCCAACTCCGCCAGCGGCGCCGACGATTCTGGTCATCAGGCCGATTTCGTTGCCGAAGCGCTGCGGCATGAGCTGGAATACCGCGCCATTGCCCGCACCAAGGCACATCATGCCGGCGAACAGGAGCACGATCACGATCGGCAGCGGTGGCGGCAGGGCCACGCAGGCCAGCATGATTCCCGCTCCTGCGTAGAGGAAGGTTAGCATGTGGGCTCCACCGATTTTATCGGACAAAAATCCCTCCGACAGGTCTGAAGAAGCTGCCTGCAATTACGCAGCAAGCCGGTGAACTTATTGTCGCGGGACACGAACATAATCCTATTGAAGTCGCTATTTTAGCGGCTTTTTTATTTTATCGGTACAAGTTCTTGTCCCAAGCCAAGGACAAGAACATGTTCCCATTCCCGATTAGATGAATATCTAAGCATGAGTAGTGAGCCTCTTATGAGCGACTAACTGGCTAAAGGATGGATAATGATCAAGAGAGCAACTTCTATTCTGGGGAGTGTTTCCACTGGAACTGTATTCCCATTTGAAATGGATAAAGTAAACTCGTCAAAAAGCACTTTAGCAAATAAGAGGATTACCGATTAGGCATATATCTAATTTTTTATTTTGCCCGTCGATTCATTAAACTAACGGGGGCAGGTTGGTTCAATGTAATCAATGTAACAGACTAATCGTAAAACTAAAAGTATACCCAATTAAGAATGTAGATAGATCTGAAGTTCATTAGATTGGTCTGCAAAATCGTCAAATAACTCCGTAACTATTATTGTATTTATATTACGAATATTATTATCAATCAGATACAACTTCATTAATTGGAAGCGTTCCTGTTTATTATGTTTGTTATATGTAATGCAAACATATTCACCTTTTGGAAAGTGATCAATCACATAATCCTGGCTCAAGAAAGATTGTTTCGATAATTCCCCATTTGTAACTACCATATATGCAGATGTGAAATTTTCTTCCATATCACCAAGAAAAGTGGCACCATCAATGATATATCCGCTTTCGAAATCAAATTCCATATGTGTTTCCTGAGATGATAATTCAACTAATCTACTATTAACTTCAAAGTTCTGCACATCTTCCTGATTTTTTAATTTTACAATCAGTCTTTCCTCGATCATTCTTTGATATGGCTTTTGTTTCTGAACAGCGTTTAGACTGTACTCCACCACCTGTGAAGCCTTTGAAAACCTCCTCTTTGCTTTCAGAAGTAAGTGGATCTTTTCCTCCATTAATTCGTTATACTTTTTTATCTTTTCGGAAAATTCCAGAATATTCTCTGTTAGTAATGTTTCCTTTAAATCCTTGAGTGGTACTCCAAAATTTAACGCGAGTTTAATGATGTCAATGATTATAAATTGATCGACGCTATAATAGCGATAGCCACTATCTTCATTGATAAATGAGGGCTTTAATAAGCCTATTTTGTCATAGTGTCGTAAAGCCTGTATGGAAATTCGATTAATTTTTGCTGTCTCTCCAATTGAGAAAAAATTTTTCAAAAAAATCCTCCTTTACTCTATACCTGATATAGACTCTATAATTTAATTATAACCAATTCGAACGCACAAGCAATGCTTGGCACAAAGGAGATAGTTACCATGAAAAAAGTAATATTAACATCCATTATTGCATCTGTAGTACTTGCTGGCAGCAGTCTTCCAGCGAGCGCGCAAAGTGATCTTAACTTGGGAACGTCTGCGTCAGCTGTAACACAAAAAAATATCAAAAATGAATCGAGTTCCGACAATGAAGAAAACACTGTAAGAGGTGAATTACTCAGTTACAAGAAGGTATCCCAGTTAACAACAAAACAAATTTTAAAATTAAATCCAGCTAAGGATATAAGATCTCTATTGAGTTATGATGTATCGCTCTATTCAATAACTTATAAGTCCATTTACAATGGGGAACCTGTTGTATTGTCGGGTCTTGTAACTATTCCTAAAGGGAAGAAAAAACCTTCTTATCTTCAATATCATCATGGCACAATGCTTCCTATACCTATGACAGGTGGCGAGGGATCAAACGATGCCCCATCCTTATTCCACGGACAACCCGCCCAGCTAACAGCAGATTTTGGTGAAACACGTATGATGATTTTGACATTAGCTTCAAAAGGTTATGTTGTCAGCGCTCCAGATTATGCGGGATACAACGTTTCCAAAAATCTAGATCATCCATACAACGTTGCCTCAGAGCTGGCTGAATCATCTGTAGATATGTTGCGAGCTACAAAAGAGCTAACCAGGAAGCTTCAGATTAAAACAGACAACAAAGTTTTCCTGGCGGGGTGGTCTGAAGGAGGGGGAGCTGCTTTAGCTACACACAAACTTATCGAGCAGAAACATGTGAAGGAATTTAATTTGATTGCCACATCCCCTTTAGCGGGTCCATATGATTCTACGAGCATGATCTTAGAAAGTGCTAACGTAGAGGGAGATATAGGGGAAAATGCCGCAATTTATAACTGGACTCTCTATTCCTTGATTAAATTTGGGAACATCGACCGTCCACATGATGAAGTATGGAAATACGAAGTGAATAGCTCTCTTGATGCTCTTATGACACCTTCTAATAAAGTAAGTGAGATTATTCAAGAGTCCTTCCTTGAAAACGTGATAAATGGTAAAGACGGAGAAGTTCTTGCTGCTATCAAAGGAAATGATCTTATTCAAGGATGGACTCCTAAAGCAAAGATTATGTTCCACTCAGGCAAACACGATGATATCGTTCCTCATTATAATACCTTGAATGCCTATAATACATTTAAAGAGAGAGGCGCAGACGTCACATTATATGAATATGAAGGAAATCATTACACACCTGATTTGAAATATCTAACCCGCACCATTAAGGACTTTGGAGTTCTATCTAGAAAGTAGTTTTATATATAATCGTTATTAGGTGGAATATACATGAAAAAATTAATAAATGGTAGGAGCATTTCCTTATTATTTTGGGTCCTCGTTACAGTGGTAGCATTAGTATCGATGCCTGACCTTAATCGATTAGTTAAAGACAAGGGCCAGATCTCTATACCTCAATCAGCTCAAAGTAAGCAAGCGAACTCCATGCTTTCGGAGATGAAACCAGGCGAAGAAGATACTGAATCCATAATTCTAGTGTTTAACAGTGGTAATGAGAAGGCACTAAATGATACCCAAAAAAAAGAAATCAATCAGGCGATCACTAATATTAAGCAAAACAAGGTTGCCTTAGGTTTAAAAGAGGTAGTTTCATATTTAGATGGTGAGGAAGAAGCAAAGCGTCTCGTATCTGAGGATAAAACGACGATTCTGACTAATATTACAATTGCAAATGATGAGAACAAAACCATAGATCAAGTAGCCTCTGTTCTAAAAAAAGAAGTTGAAATCTCAAACGTGAAGACGTACTTGACAGGATCTAATCTCATTTCAAGTGATTTTGGAAACTCGATTGAAGAAGGCGTTAAAAAAACAGAGGTCATCGCTGTAGTCTTTATTCTTGCCATATTAATTGTTGTTTTTCAATCCCCGGTTATCCCGATAATATCATTGCTAACTGTAGGTATTTCTTATCTGGTATCCCTATCTATTATAGGCCACCTTGTTGATGTCTTTAATTATCCATTTTCTAACTTCACTCAAGTATTCTTAGTCGTGGTGTTGTTCGGTATCGGGACGGACTACAATATACTTCTGTATACACGATTTAAGGAAGAATTAAGTAAGAGTGATAGTGTTCTGGAAGCTGTAAAAGTAACGTTTAAGTCAGCGGGTAAAACGGTCTTATTCAGCGGACTTGCTGTATTTATTGGTTTCTTGGTCCTTCTCTTTGCTAATTTTCAGTTATATCAAGCAACTTCGGCTGTCGCTTTTGGTGTTGCGATACTGATCATTGTGCTTAATACACTAAATCCATTTTTCATGGCCTTATTAGGTAAAAAAATGTTCTGGCCGTCAAAGAAATTCTCAGGGCATGGAGACAATCGGTTGTGGGGATGGCTTTCAAAACAGTCAGTGCTTCGTCCGTTAATAGCTATTTTGCTCATAACGGTCATATCGGTGCCGTTCTTTCTAAGCTATAGCAAACAGTTATCTTATAATGACCTAGCGGAAGTCAGTGATTCTTATACTTCTAAAAAAGGAATTAATATCATTTCGGAGCATTTCACACCTGGTTTAATCGCACCAGTATCTTTGGTAATAAAATCAGATACGGCATTAGATCAACAGGGGACATTAAAAGTTCTAGATGAGCTAGCAGAACAGATATCTAAAACAGAAGGTATTTCTAAAGTATATAGCGCCACTCGTCCTAGTGGTGAAAAAATTCAAGATTTGTACCTTAATGACCAGACCGGAAAAGTAAATGAAGGTGTAGGGAAAGCAAATTCCGGAGTGGGGACAATTGAAAAAGGTTTGTCCTCAGCAACCAAACAACTCAAACCTACTGAGGATCTAGAAAATGTAAAACAACTAATTAATGGAACAGATCAACTCACGACAGGCGTTACTGCAATCAAAAATGCTTTAGGAGAAATAACGATAGGTTTGAATGGTGGGGTGTCCGGTGTAGACAAGATTCATACTGGACTTACATCACTACAAAAAAATGTAGAACAATTAGAGACAGGAACAAAACAGTTAGAACAAGGGTATAACAAATTAGAACAGGGTCTTAGTACATTTGGTGAATTCTTTAATGTAGCCAAAACATCCATAAAAGGTGCACTTAATGGATATGCCAAAATTCAGACTAGCATGTCCCAACTTGTTACTAACAACCCAACTTTAGCTCAGGATGCCGAAGTTCAAAAAGTCATCGGAATTTCTACATCGGCACAACAACAGTTAAACGAACTGTATTCCCAAATTGATCCACTGATGGAACAGTATAATGTAGCGTTGGAATCATTTAAAACGGCAAATACATCATTAGTACAGGTAACCAACGGACTAGGAGAAGTAAATAAAGGTATCAGTCAATTGCAACAAGGAACAAAGGAATTAAAAACAGGTTTGAAAAACGGAGCAGAAGGCTCAGAACAGATAGCTACAAAAACATCCGATGTGGTCTCAGGCTTGAAGAAAGTGGGAGATGGGCAAGAACAACTCTATAGCGGCTTACAAGAACTTCAAAACAAAATGAAAGAATTGCAAGAAGGATTAGGAAAGAGCACTAAAGGACTCGTTAGCATATCGGATGGCTTAAATGATACTTCAAATTATCTGAATAATCTTAGCCAGTCATCTGCTGCCCAAAGCTTTTATATCCCTAAAGAGGTGTTAAAGGGAACAGATTTCAAACAATCACTGGATACGTATATGTCTGGAGATCGTAAAATTACGGAGTTCTCTATTGTCCTGAAAAATAACCCTTACTCTAAAGAAGCAATGGAAGTCGTCAAAAATTTAAACAATCAGTTAAATTCAGCTTTGGCTGGAACTGAGTTGGCTAATGCACAACTAGCTGTCGGAGGGATTACACAGCAAAACTTGGATATGGAAAAGATTGCAGGAGGAGACTTTGGCCGTACATCGATCATTATGCTTAGCAGCATAGGTCTTATGCTCATTATTGTTACTCGTTCTTTTTGGCCACCTATATTCATTATTGGTTCTTTATATTTGTCCTATAAAATCGCGCTTGGTGCAAATGAATGGTTGAGTACTCATTTGCTTGGTGTGGACTACCTCAGTTGGAACGTGCCATTCTTCACATTCATCATGATTGTTGCGTTGGGGGTAGACTATAGTATCTTCCTCATGATGAGATATCGTGAGATTGAAGGCAGCCCTAGTGATGCAATAAAAATAGCATCTAAGAATATTGGTGGAGTCGTGATCTCTGCTGCTGTAATTCTTGGTGGGACATTTGCAGCGCTTATTCCTTCAGGGGTTGTGACATTAATTGAAGTAGCTATTGGCGTCATAATCGGATTAGTGTTGCTAAGTATACTTATTCTTCCAATTCTATTCCCTGCACTAATGAATATCCTGGACAGATCTGCGAATTTACAGAAGAAAAAACAGAACAAAGAAAACGAACTACAGGGTTAATCCCAATCAATAAGATATTTCAATGATAATGTTTTATTTTAAAACCAAGTTCATGTTCAATGATTAGAACGGGACTTGGTTTTAATTTTAATGAATGAGTTGACAGCGATGGGGGATTGCCTTGAGAAATTGCACTAAACGAGCGGTCATTACCGCAATTGTAAGCATACTGATGTTGTTCCTTACTGGTTGTGTCCAAAGTACTGCTCATGTCAAAGTAAAGGCTAACGGTAGTATGGAACTGACATTTCAACTACTCTTAAACGACGATACGGAGTGGCTATTGGGCAATGAGCTCGAAGATGTGTTGTCTCAAAACTTTCAGCTCGAAGGATTTACTCTACAGAAAAGCCATCAAGGTGATAAAACCAAGTACATGCTGCGCAAAGTATACGATTCATACGAGAATCTATTAACTTCTAATGACACTGAAAAACTAGACCGTTTCATAGATACCCAAATTAAACATGAGGAAAAGTGGCTATACTCAAACTACAGAATTATTGCTGACCTTAAACCTAAGGACTATATGGATGACATTTTGGGAAGCTTAGACAATAACAGTATTTCAGAGACGGTTGCTTGGTGGTTAGTACAGGATATCCCTATTGAATTTAGATTGACCATGCCTTTTGATCTTTATGGATCAAATAATGCCGCTACACAGGATGGAGATACATTAACTTGGTATTCAACATTAGATAATCTCCAGCCCATGGAGTTAGAAATGTTTGTACCCAATATACGAAATATTTCAATTACCATTGGTGTTGTGATCCTAGTGGCTTTGTTAGTAGTACTATTATATATCCGCTTTCGAAAGAAACAGACATGATAACGTAAATCGTTAATAGCGAGTGTACTATGAGGGATTTATCAGGAGGTTTTGGTAAATATGAGAATAGAGTCTGTAAATAAATACTTCAAAGATATTAGGAAATTAAAAACGTTGTATGTAAACTCGTTTCCTGAAAATGAGAGGATACCAATGTGGTTTTTAAGTTGGAAGGCTAAAAAAAACTTTATTGATTTTTTTGCTATTTACGATATTGAAATATTTGTCGGATTTACCTATATAATCACTCACAAAGATATTTCTTTTATATTATTCTTCGCTACGTCCCCTGAATTACGATCTAAAGGATACGGTTCTAAAATCCTTACATTGATTCAAGAAAGGTATGCTGGTAACCGAATTATACTAAACATTGAAGCCTTAGAACCAAAAGTAGACAACTACGAACAAAGACAAAAACGGAAAAAATTCTATTTGAATAATCAATTTCGGAATACAACATTTAATATTGTTGAACATGGAGATTTATATGAAGTACTTGTATATGGTAATGATGTAAGTGCGAAAGAATACCTCGCTCTAATTCGGAGTTTCACAGGGACGATCCTTTCGTATTTTTACTCTCCAAAATTAACACAGGGTTAAAAGATTCCCATTTTTAAACAACGTAAAACTAGGAATAATAACAGAGATAAATAGAAACTTCTAAACAGGGGATCTGGTTTACTAGATCCCTTGTTTTTTTGCTGATGCGCCCGGCATGGGCGATAACTTGGCGGTGAAAGTCCGCTACAGGCTTGGCAGTAGGAACTGTTAGCCAAGGGCAAGGGTGTCCGTCGCGAGGCGGAATCAGAAGGAAGCTGGAGGCAAACCATCGGTCTGATGAACAGAAATCACATACAAGGCATGGTGGAACGGACGAGCTTGCTAGCCAAAGCGAAGTCCAATACTGCCACAATTTCCGGATGTAAATGTGGCAGATGGATGAGAGGAATCGTATCGCTCTTACCCGGGGAGGTCTCACTGACGTCAAGTAGGGAAAAAAACCGAAAGATGGAGTAAAGCTTGTGGTGAGAAGTAAGCAGAGGTCATAGTACCGGAAAATAATTTCAAGTTATTACCATCAGTTATTCAAGATTATTTTGTTAAATATCTTAAAGGTGACTTATACCGGAGCACAAAATGCAAGATGGCCTAATGAATGTCAATCCAAAAAGTGGCCATGGATTACTTGCGCTCGGCGCTTAAACCCGAGCTCACTTATGCAAAGAAGCTGATTCGCGGTCTCGGCGACAGGGAAGAGGAGTAAGGAAATTTGCGAATGAAATGGCTGCATTCCATATTTCAACGATATCAATGAACTATTAAGCACAAATACAATTTTAGTTCACTACGCAAACTTCAATGCTAGGACCGGTAGTTGCCGGCCAATATTTGTGGAAGAAAGTTTAATAGATAAGCATAAAATGAGAACCCCGTCACTCTCGGAATGAGGATGAACGGGGTTCAATAATCACAAATAGCAAGTTAGTGAGGTTAATTGGATATTTAGTTTTAATAACGACAGGCAATCGATCTAACTATTCATTTTGATGGGAATGTCTTTATTGTTGTCGGGGGACAAGAACTTGTACCGATTGCCGGAATGGACAAGAACATCGTCCGATTGCCGATTAGATGTATATCTATATATTGAACGAATACACTTAAAACGAACTCCTGCGTCAGGCTTGTTCCTACTGCAAGATCTGTCAGTTTATTAGAAACAACATGTACCGTTCGTGTGACTTCTTGAGCTGCATAGTTCTCAGAATTAGTGACATTGTATTTCAACGGGGATGTCCCTAAACGATCGGAATCTACTGTACCAGTCACAGACACCTCACTTGTTAAGTCACCATCTAAATCGTCATATGCACTATAGCCTGGTTCGAGATATGAATTTCCCTTTAGAGTATACAGCGTTGATTCTCCAGTTAGATTAATTTTTCGAGAAGGATCCTTGATTTCAAAGCTTGCCCTGCTGTAGCAACATCAGATCCATCAGTGACGGTGTACTTAAACTTGGCAGTACCGGAGAAATCAGGTTTGGGGTAAAACTTCACATACCCTTCAGTAAGAGGTGCTATTCCACCAATGAAGTCCCCAACATTGAGCTTTTTCCACCAGCTCTGATCCCACTCCGTAAAGGTGGTAAATGACAAATTCATCGATGTATGTTCCTCCATTGTTCCAGCGATAAAGCTTCAGATTATATTTTATCACAGCTGCACCCGTCGCCTGCAAATGAGAGTATCAAAATTGATATAACCTTTACATGAGATCGTAACCCCTTCACAGGAGGCGTCCGTTATAGTAGAGATAGCTTTTGAGACATCCGGGTAAAAGGAAAAGGAACCCGGCAATCAATAACAAAAATAATGGGTAAATAAAATAGGTGAGAATCATAAAAGGAGAGATCATCATGAACTTAAAAACACCATTCAAAAAAGCAGCTATCGCTTTAACTGCAGCCGGCGTAATCGGCGCGGGTTCAGCAGGCTTGTACAGCACTGTATTGCCTGTTCCAAAGGCCCACGCAGCTTCGGTCAGCCAATCGGATTCCCAGAAAGCATTGAATACTTTGAACAGCTTTTATAAACCTGCCCTTAACGGCCACTTTCCCGGTGTTGTAAGCAGCTTCACAGTCGGCAAAACGACTAAAGAAGAAGTGATTAAGGCTATCGGCAAAGCGCCAATGCCGGCTAAAGACGCCGATGGCTTCGACGTTTACGGAGCGGACATGGGGACACCGGGATACGCCTTCAACTATAAGCTGGATAAAATCCGTGAAATGCGTTATTTCGGAACCAATGTAGAACGTCAAACAAACATCGGCGGCATCACGATCGCTATGGTGAAGAAAAACTGGTTTGCGCCAAACTCGGTCACTACGATCAAAACGGGCAAACTGACCCAAACCAAGCTGACTTACATCCGCGGCGCTTATAAACTTGAATTTATTTTTAACAGCAGCACGGAACTGGATCATATCAATCTTCTGAAAAAATAATAGAGGTTAGGCGAATACGCTAACTTCTAATAGCGGTAAACGGCCAGGCATCTTCTGGGATGCCTGGCTCAAGAAAGTGCTTGAAAGTAACCGGATCGTTCAAGTTTTTGATCATCTCCCGGCGGTATAATAACGTTATTAGCTGTTAAACAGGCCGAAAAGTTGAAATCGGCCCTTGCACAGCCGGGAGGAATATCAGATGGACAACAACGATTACAGAAATACAGAACAAGAACTTAACGCACAGCGATTAAATTTGCTGCCGATGGAGAACGGTTATGTTTCAGTACCCCCGTTATCCGCGGCGGCAAATTTTATTATGAGCAGCCTAGAGCCTTTTACGCATACATACCGGACTTATATCCGTGCTTGTGAAAGTGGAAAACTTACGCTTCGTATATGGCACAGCAATGCTGTAGATTCAACCTGGGACAAAGGACAGGAAGCATCAGGGGGCGAACCGGGCGGCAGATGGCGCATTGAATCCGCGTTTTTCGGGGATGGAGGCACACGGCGTGACGGACGGGTACCTGACGGGCCTTGACCCCGATTACGTTTGAAGGCCAACACAGCAAAGAGGTCGGGCCGGGTGAAACCTTCTCCAGCGACGAGGCGACCCTGGAGCTGAAAGAGGGATATGACCTGGTGTTCAGCTGGACGTTATCGGCGTTGGAGCCGGGGAAGTCGTTTCCTTACAATGTGGAAGGCATGCTGGCTGCAGGCTTTGACGGACCTGGCCACTTGGCCGGCGAACCCGGAGCAGAGCGGTTAACCCGGTCAGATAAGCTGCTTGTTCTGCCGAGCTTTATCGGTTATTTTAGACCGGCTGCCAAACGCATGGTGCTGCTGGGAGACTCGATTACCCAAGGCGTACGGACGGAACAGAACGCTTATGCTTACTGAGGGGCCCGAATCAGCAGTTGATCTATATGTTAAAAAATTGAATTATTAAAACCCGTTGATGATTCGATTTAATGGGTTTTTATTTTTCCTAACGTTGGAGATCAAAATGACGAAAAGGGGGCAATGTGCACAAGTTACAACAAAGGGTACAAGTTCTTGTTGTCGCAGGACAAAAACATTGTGTCGTTTCGGATTAGGTAGTTATCTATAAAGTTCTAAGTGGCACTATTGTGGCGGGATAAAGTACGTTAATAAAAGATTCACCGTTTGAAAACGTGTTTTTGTACCAAGAACCAGATTTTTTCTGGCTAAGGCAAGAGCTCGTTACATGAGGAAAGATTAAGTACATGGTACCAATGTTGATTAGGATATTTATCTGTTTCATTAAGCTAACGGGCAGTTTAGCGCAACAAACTTTATTGAAACAGTGTCTTATATAGGGTGGGTGAAATAAACGAGATGGGGTGTGCATGATATTGAAAAAGATTAAGTTGATTTTAGGGATAACCTTTGTGGTTGTCTTATATGTGCTTAGTGGTTGCAGCGCTCCTTCTCCTGAAGCTGAAAAGGGAAATTATGTTATTGCCAAGGAAGAGCAAAAAATCCTCGTGGCGAAGAATATTTCTTCGAGTGATGCTAAAAATCACGCTTATTCTGATTTGAAAAAGAGAAATATTGAAATGGTTTATTATATCGTAGAGGATGCACAACTTTATAACGGAGTGGCGATAGGCGATAAAGTCAAAGTAGCCCCCAAAACGAATGACAAAGGCGAATACATTGTAATGCAGTCCGACCCCCCGCAAATTGTAGCTGGTAAAATCGAAAAGCTGGCGCATTAATCATTACGCTAACGAGGAACGATAGTTAATAAAAATGAGAAGAAAGCTCTTTGGAGCAATCAGCTGCCTTTTTAAGCTAACGAGTGGCTGGTGACAAAGGAGTATAATTTAGCTGTCTAATTGTATGGGTGGGGGAACGTTATCAAGTTCTTGTCGTCCATGTGAGTATGACGGACAAAAGCCGAATAGACTCCATGGAATACGTACAGCGAGAAGCAACAGCTTGGGAAGCGGATCTCAATCGGTCGACTTTCTTTTCGCTGCCTTGTGAGTATAACTCCTATTTTCATCGGATTCGTAGTTTGGATTCGACTGTTTTCAACTTCCAGATCCCTAAAATTTTCCATCACTGAATTGTCGTAACAATTACCTTTACGAGACATACTTTGTACAATTCCTCTAGATTCAAGCTTTGTACGATAGTGCTTCATTTGATAGTGCCAGCCTTGATCAGAATGCATCAGTAGCTGATGGTCCTCTGGCAAACGTTCTAAAGCTTGATCTAACATCTCTGAAACAAGGGAATACGTTGGCCTTGAGCCAATGGTATACGTAATAATTTCCCCATTAAATAAATCTAGTACAGGCAATAAATAAAGCTTCTCACCCAATAAACTGCATCCATTTTTTGTTCGTTTGTAAATTTAGCCATAGAAAAACTGCAGCTCCAATTGTTGATAATGTCTAACAATTGGGGTGCAGTTCAGCATGCGGGCACCTGTCTTTTATCCGTTCCGGTTAGTGTTCAAGCCCCGGCTAATTCCTCTTTATTCAGCGTATAAAAGCTTCTGAATCTGCTGCTGGCTTCGAGCAGCTCTTCCAAACGTCCTGTGCCGGCAATCTCCCCGTTCTCCATATAAATGATCTCATCATACAGACCGAGCAGGTCCTCATTCATATTGTGGGTGATTGTAATCAAGGTGAGTCCTTCATGCTTCAGCAGCCGGCTCTCAATTTCATAGGCAGTTTGCATATCAATAGCGGAAGTGCCTTCATCCAGAATCAGCAGCGGCTTGTTCCGGATCAAGGCTCTGGCAACAGCAATCCGCTGGCGCTGGCCGCCGGAGAGCCGGGAGCCGTTCTCGCCGACTGGATAGAGGAGGCCCTGCGGAGCCGCGGCTAAGAACTTGTGCATCCCGCTCATCTGAATGGCATGCTCCAGTTCCTCTTCCGTGAAATCTTCATACAGCGTGATGTTTTGCCTGATATCATTATCAAACATATACACGTTCTGATGAATCGTAGAGGCCATTTGCAGCAGCTTATCCCTGTCCAGCCTCCGGGTATCCGTACCATCAACAGCGATAGTTCCCTCGTAATGTTCATAATAACCGCTTAACAGCTTCACCAGCGTCGATTTACCGCAGCCGCTTTGGCCGACCAGCGCATATTTTTTACCTTTTGTAAGCGTAAGATCAATGCCTTTGAGTACCTGCTTTCCGGATGGATAAGCGAACTGCAGCTGGCGGACTTCAAGACTGTCATTGAATACTGGTTCAAGCATGGCCGTATGATTCTCATGACGCTCCTCCGCACTGCCAGCCAAAGCATCTATGCGGTCCAGAACAAGCTTTACACCTTGAATTTTGGGCAAATTCTCCATAATGATCAGAACCGGACCGACAATTCCGCCGCTTAGCTGAACAAGGGCAACTAGGCTGCCTGCTGATAAATTACCGGAAATGATGAGCCAGGCGGCAATGAACACCACTGCAAACTGGCTGAGAACCGCCAAGGTCTGGGATATGCCTTCATTGGCTGCGAACAGACGGTCAGCGGCGAACCGGGTATCTGCGGCGAGTTCATTTTCCTGCTTGAATTTACGGTAGGCGTGCCTGCCCATGGCGTAGGATTTGATAACTTCATATCCGGATAGTAAATCCTTCAGTCTTGTGGTGAAAACCGACATTTGTGTAGAGACGGTATTTTGTCGGTTCTGCAGCGCTTTGCCAAACAGGGAAGGGACGGCAAACATCAGCACCATACTTAAGATGAGGGTCAAAGTTACCAGGGGACTGACATAAAAGAGGACGAACAGGGATACGGCGAAAATTACAGTGTTTTGCAGCATAAGCAGCATCGGGTGGATGTAGTTGTCTTCAGCCAGCTTGATATCATTAGTAAGTGCAGACAGATAGTCAGCGGTATTCGCGGATGTGAACTCTTCAACTTTACGCTGGAAAATCCCCCGGAATACCCTCTCCCGCAGGGAAACCGTCAGATTGCGGATGAGCGCTTTGCTGCAAAGAGAATAGACATACCCGAGCAGGGCGAGCAGCAGCAGATAAATAACAGACATGATGAGAATTTTGCGGAAAAGCTCAATGTCACCCTGCATCGCGGCATCGATTACCTTTTCCAGGATCAGGGCAATGAATACAGTGGCTGCAGACGTGATGACGCTTAGCAGCAGGGTGAGCGCCAGCAGTGTTTTGCTCTGGCTGAGGGATTGTTTCAAAAAATCAACTCCTTTGTGTTAGATAATGATTAAATTCGTAAGATGATAATAGCATTTAAATTAGATGTAGGTCAACTCAGTTAGACTTCCACCTAATATAAATTAATAAAAAACTCCCCATGATTAATCATGGGAACCCTCATGGGAAAACGAGTTTGTTATAACAAATACTGCCCGATATCAGAGATTAATTGGCGCAGGTTATCCTGATTCAAATGGTAATACACCTTGCCGTTTTTTTTCTCAATACCGACCAGACCGCAGGCCAGCAGCACATTCATGTGATGCGACATCGTGGCGGCAGTCAGGCCCAGCTGCTCTGCAATCTCGAGATTATATTTGGGGCTAACCTTCAGTGAAGCCAGGATTTGCAGCTTGCTGTTGTCGCCGAGCGCCTTAAGCCTAAGCAGCAGAAAATCTCTGGAGTCAGCAAGTGTCTTGCCGGAAATCGGCAGCACATCTACATAAAGGCCATAGTAACATTGTGTAGTGAAAAGCTGCTGTCCCAGCGGCATGATCAGGGTGGGATACACTACAGGCTGTTCAGCAAACATTCCCACCAGCTTCAGAAACTGCTCATCCTCCTGTTTATGGACAGATTGTATGTAAGCCTTGATTAGCTTATTAAGCGGTTTTACCACTTCCGCAGACGCTTTTTCAAAGGCAGGGAGATTGGTGTTCACGGTATCAATCAGCAGCTGCAGCTGTTTGCGCGGCGTTTGCAGGATGCCCATCAGCTTCCACTTCGTTTTTTCATCCACAGGACAGCCTACCAGAAAGGTGACAATATCATCCAGTGAACGGATGCTGTTAGCAGAGGCACTCTGTGCCGGCTGGTCATCCAGCTCTTCCAGGCGCAGCAGCACCCTGAGCAGTGCATCGCGCATGTCATCTTCACTTACTTGATCAAAAGCAGCCAGCCAGCCTGTATTCTCACTAAGCAGTGCAAGCAGAACGGAAAACAAACCTTCATTTTCTTCGCTGAAAAAAGTATTCGCGCTGTCATCGATCACCCGGTGCTTCATGAAACCTTCGATATACTTGTCGAGTACTTTGAGATGCCTGTTATAAAAGAACTCTCCGTCCACACCGAATTTGTTCAGCTCTTCAATCATATCTGTCTTGAACTTCTCCGCATGGCTGCTGACGTACAAGAGCCCCATCGTTTCAAAGACCGGCTCTAAGCGTTCCTGAATAATAAGATTCATTAGGCCTCCGCTATATCAAATGAATTTGGTGTTTATCTAATATATTATATTTATGTAAAACGTTATTATCAAGCTGGGCGAAACAAAACGGCCATTCATACGTCTAAAGTTAGAAGAAAACGCCTAACAAATATTTCCTGTGAAATGGAGGCTTACATTTTGCATACCAATATAATGACAAAAACTATTATAATGAAAAACCGCCGGACAATATTCCTTGCTGCTGCCATCATGTCTTTGTCAACGAATCTTCCGGCTTCTGCGGCAGAGACTGCCTATGCGGCAGGACAAGCCTCTTCGCCAGCTGTGGGAGTTACAAGCATTTCCTTGGCTTCGTCAGCGGTACCTTATGGATTGGAGGCAACGACTTTAAGCGTCGACGGAAAGAAGCTGGATGTACTGGCTTACCATGCTGATAACACCCTTATGGTCCAATTGGTGCCTGTTGCCAAAGTCATGGGATACACAGTTGATTATAATGCGAAGACCGGTGATCTCACGCTAAAGAAGCTGCGGCGTGTAATCAAGATGGCTCTTAATTACAGCGAGTACAACCTAAACGGCATGACTTCATCCGCCAAAACCCCCTTTATCCGCGGCAATTCAACATATCTTCCGCTGCGCCAGCTTGCTGACCTGTCCGGATACACGATTGTCCAGCAGGGCAGGGCTGAGTATAAGCTGACGGCACGTCCCGAAAATGATGTAACCATTTCTGCCTCTGAGGAACTGTCGGTTGCTACGGAGCCGTATTCTTTTTCGTTCCATTATCCGGTCTTGTCCGGATATGCCAACAAGGAAGCAATGGATAATATTAATCAGTTTCTGAAAGAGACAGCAGAGAAGTGGAAAACAGAAGCGGAGCAGGTGCTGTCTGAGGCCTGGGCGGTTCACCCTGATAAAGACAGGATTATTGATTACGCCCATATGTATCCTTATGGTTTTCAGGCGCAGTGGAAGGTTGCCTACAATCAGGAAGGTCTGCTCAGCCTCTATGCCGATACCTATCAATATATGGGCGGCACAGAACCAGACCGGCTGCTCCGCCACAGCTGGACTTTTGATCTGAACACCGGACAACCGCTCACGCTGCTCGAGGCCTCCGGCAATTTACCAGATTGTGCTACAAAGATTAATCAGTATGTGAATCTGAAAATTGCATCCGGAGAAGTGAACAGCACCCCGCCGGCCCAATTTCCGGGGATAGAAACGGCTGGTACAGGCTGGTATGTCCAAGACGGAAAGATCATAGTGTATGTTCAGCCGGAGCCGGTTGCTTTTCTCAAAAATGAAATATTTGAAATTTCGGTGCCAATCTCCAGAATTGCTGGTGCGGAACAATAAGCTTCCTGATCATTAAGTGTTGCTGCTTCATCAAAAAAAAGCTGTCTTAGTCTCCGGGCGTAGGTGGTATTATCCCCTTTAAGTAGACACTTAAAAAAACCTTCATGTTATCATGAGGGTTCAAGTGACACTTGGTGGGGTTTGCTTCCCATCAGTTTTTCGAAGCATCAAGGCGGCGGGCAAGGTGATCGTTTCTACCGAGATAGGCGGAATGCCAATCGCTGAAATTGGAATTTCGGCAACAGAATCATGGAATATCTTGGCCAACGGATTCAATCATCCCAGTATGGCTGGGCATGAAGTATATGCTATTGAACTCATGAAGCTTATTTGCATAAAGTAGGTCTTTTTTTCACCATTTCAAGGTAGAGCTGTTACTTCATTGGTAATATTAATGAACGTATAAGTGCTTCGCCATTGTCAGCCCTTCGCGATGCTGACGACACCTTCATTGATATTCCATTGGGACTGCTGCATGATTTTTTTGCTAAGGCAGTATCCCTTTGCGCAAGAGCTTGAAAAATAGCTTCGTTCATGGAGTGCTTGCGTGTCGGGGCTGCGCAACAATGTGTTGCCGCCGATGGTGTCGAACACGACATCGACTCCGCGGCCACCCGTTTCTCGCATGATGGCGTCGACATTTTTCCAAAGAAACGAGTGTCTATTATATTGAAGAGGCAGCTTTTGCTACAGGCGAACATGATGATCCGAACAGCGCTGTTGGCATGGGTAGTGCTAGCACCTTAAGGAGTTTGTAGCTATGGAACTATAGTGGTCAGGAGAGCCTAACCTCGGCAAGCGCTTCCGTACGGAGTCATCTCATTGCGTTTGCCGCGGAAGAATCCCGTTTGAACCGGGGTAAATCGATTGATTTAAAGGAATAAGCAAAAGAAATAATGGCTGCACAAGAAGTTACCGAGCAGCAAAAGATATAAGCAAAGATTTAGTAGCGATTGCTTCCGGGAATGAGGGAAGCAATCACTATGTTTTTTTGCGGATATTTTTATTTTTTGTCCGCCACATGTGTACAAAAAATAAAAAAGATGATACATTGAAATTAGTTTAATTCCTTTTATAACAGGGTTTTTTGGAGAATACTATGTCTCCTGTACGAGGACATACGTATATCGAGGAGGGAATGGAATGTCAAGTCAAGCATTGGACCAATTTTTAAGTTCGAACATCGAAGATCTAAAGACTAAAGGTCTATATAACGTCATCGATACGCTGCAGGGTGCAAATGGTCCTGTTATTCGTATCGACGGAAAGTCCCTAATCAATTTGTCTTCCAATAACTATTTGGGACTGGCAACAGATTACCGCCTGATTGATGCTTCAGTTAAGGCGTCGCAGACATACGGGGCAGGCGCAGGGGCTGTGAGAACAATTAATGGTACGATGGATCTTCATATTGAGCTTGAAGAAAAACTGGCCCGTTTCAAAAAAACGGAAGCCGTTATCGTGTATCAATCGGGATTTAACTGCAATATGGCAGCTATATCCGCGGTAATGGACCAGCATGATGCGATTTTATCAGATGAGCTGAACCACGCTTCGATTATTGATGGCTGCCGCCTGTCGAGAGCCAAGGTGATTCGCTTTAAGCATTCGGATATGAATGATTTAAGACAGCAGGCGAAAGATGCCAAGGAATCAGGTCAGTACCATAAAATTATGGTCATCACCGACGGGGTTTTCTCCATGGATGGTGATATAGCAAAGCTGCCCGAAATCGTGAAAATAGCAGAAGAATTCGATCTGATTACTTATGTGGATGATGCCCACGGATCGGGCGTTCTCGGAGCAGGTGCGGGAACCGTGAAGCATTTTGGATTGTCCGACCGCATTGACTTTCAAATTGGTACTCTTTCCAAGGCGATCGGCGTTGTCGGCGGTTATGTGGCGGGTAAAAAACAACTGATCGAATGGTTGAAGCTGAGAAGCCGTCCGTTTCTGTTCTCGACATCGCTACCTCCGGCTGTAATCGCTTCTTGCTGCGCTTCTGTCGACATTTTGATGAATGACAAAGAGCTGATCGAGAAGCTGTGGGAGAACGGCAATGATTTGAAAAATGGCTTGAGCCGGCTTGGATATGATGTAGGCCAAAGCGAAACGCCGATCACACCTTGTATCATTGGCGATGAAGTAACCACCCAACAGTTCAGCAAAAGGCTCTATGAAGAAGGCGTTTACGCCAAGGCAATCCTGTTTCCGACGGTTCCGAAAGGAACCGGAAGAATACGCAACATGCCGACAGCTGCCCATACCAAGGAGATGCTCGACCAGGTGATCTCCGTTTATGAGAAAGTTGGCAAGGAAATGAAGCTGATTTAGCTGCATTCGCGGGAGTATATTTCGGGAGGAATGTCTTATGGACAAGATTTTGGTGACCGGAGCACTGGGCCAAATCGGTTCTGAGTTAGTTGTTAAATTACGTGAAATTTATGGTGCGGATCACGTCGTTGCTACGGATCTCAGGTCATCAGCCCACGAAATTACCCGATCCGGGCCATTCGAGCTGCTGGACGTGACGAATGATAAGGTGATGTTCGAAATCGCCAAGCGGTACGAAGTTGATACCGTCATCCATTTGGCTGCTCTGCTGTCGGCTACCGCAGAGGAGAAACCGCTGCTTGCCTGGAATTTGAATATGGGCGGATTGATGAATGCACTTGAAATATCCAGGGAGCTTGGCTGCCAATTTTTCACTCCAAGCTCCATTGGATCTTTTGGTCCTTCGACTCCGAAAGACAATACCCCGCAGGATACGATCCAGAGGCCCAATACGATGTACGGCGTGAACAAAGTGTCTGGCGAACTGCTTTGTGATTATTATTTTCACAAATACGGCCTGGATACCAGGGGGCTGCGATTCCCGGGTTTGATATCTTATATGACGCCTCCCGGCGGAGGAACGACGGATTACGCGGTGGAAATTTATTACGCAGCCGTGACGGCTGGCCGGTATACATCTTATATCGCCAAGGACTCAAACATGGACATGATGTATATGCCGGATGCCCTGAACGCTATCATCGAATTGATGGAAGCGGATTCTTCCCGGTTGATGCACCGAAATTCATTTAATGTCACCGCAATGAGCGTGGATCCGGAGGCGATCGCTGCAGCGATTCGGGATGAGTTTCCCGGCTTTATCCTCGATTATGACGTTGATCCGAAGAGACAGGCGATTGCCGATAGCTGGCCGCATTCCATTGATGCGACGGCAGCGAAAACAGAATGGGGATTTCATGCCCGCTACGACCTGAAGGCCATGACGAAGGATATGCTTTCACAGCTAAGCGAGAGACAAATGCTTCGCAAGGCTTAAAGTTATTATGAATTCGCTGTGCAAAGCGAGTAGAAATACAAAAGAAGCTGCATCAAGAGGTTTGGCGTTACCCGGACCTTTTGTTGCAGCTTCTTTTTACATCCTCCAGCCCAGACATTTCCGTGGTCTGTGGCTTATCAGATAAAGAACACGGCATAATGCTTCGTCTGTCATTTGAGCGAAATCCGTGCCTTTAGGAAAGAATTCTCGCAAAAGACCATTGGCATTCTCATTTGAGCCTGTTGCCAGGGGGAATAGGGGCTGCAAAATACACCTGTATAACAGGTGTGGCTTCCAGATTGGCATAACAGGCAAACTCCTTCCCCCGGTCGAACGTCATGGACTTCAATGTCACCATGAAAAGTGCCTTGCGTCGTATCATATTTGAGCAGATGAGCTAACATTTTAGCATTTGTAAGGTCGTTAATCGCTACAACCTCGACGCCTTCCACATCTTGAATTCGGCGAAAAGCGAGTCGTCCGATTCGTCCAAAACCGTTTATACCTACTTTTACAGTCATTGAAAAATCCCCCTATAAGTTTTATTTATTCCAATAAGCGAATGCCAGTGATGAAATAAAAATGGGCCAGCGCTATTTCATTCTAGAATGGCCTGTTGTATAATAAAAAAAAGAGACCGATCGGTATCTTCATATTAGCATGATATTAGTGAATTGCAAGACGAATTGAGTAATTCATTTAAAACAAATGAAATAAAAAAAGGTTCATACGGAGGAGCTCATGAAAAAAGGGGACAGAACACGGGAACATATCATTATGAAATCGGCTGAAATTTTTAACCAGAGAGGATATGCCGGTACATCGCTAAACGATATTATTGCCGACACAGGAATTAAGAAGGGGGGCATCTATCGACATTTTGCCAGTAAAGACGAGATAGCGCTTGAAGCCTACAATTATGCTGCCAGTATGGTCGCCAGAAAATTTTCTGAAGCGGTCGATCAAGAGCAGTCTGCGTCAGGAAAGTTGGTTGCTTTTTTTCGTGTCTATGAGAATGTCGTCAACGATCCACCGTTTATTGGCGGATGTCCCATGCAGAATACAGCTGTAGAAAGTGACGATACTCATTTGGAGCTTTGTGGTCAGGCAAGGCAAGGGCTGCATAGCTTCTTGGATATGATGAAAAGTATTATTCGTGACGGCATTCAAGCTGGGGAGTTTAGGGAGGATCTGGATGTGGATGCGCTAGCATCATTTGCATTTTCCTTGTTGGAGGGAGGGATTTTACTCAGCAAGTTGGATGGGGATAACAAGCACATGCTAATGAATAAAAAAATCTTCTCGTCCTATTTGCAGCAATGCTGCTTAAAGACCAGTTAATCTGGTGTACTGGCACATCGAAATGGAACTGAGCATCATCGATGACAACTCAAGTTCAGAATTTTGACTTTCGAAGGATCATTTCTTTTAAGTATAAGCTGTCTTATGCAATAGCCCGAACGCTGGCAGGGTTTTACGGACAGGAACCTCAACAATGGATATAGTGTCGATTTTAGAACAAACCAACTTAATTACGCATGAGTTTAGTTAGACGAAATTATAGATATAGGAACTAATGTTTGGGATACTATACATATCCAAATGATCCTGGAACGGTGGGGTCATGTACTCTATGGAGAAGAAATTAGTAACCTCCTGTCGAGGGACAAGAACATGTTCCCATTAAAGTCGCTATTTTAGCGGCTTTTTTATTTTAGATGTATATCTAAATTATAAAATTAAAATCTTGGTAAGTACGGTAATAAGCTTCGGGATGGAGGTCTTACACATGGGTCTAAGGCGGTAGAGACCAGGAGATGGTACGAGGCGATCCAACTCATGGCATCTGACTATTATCTGCTGATTGAGCAACTGGTTAACAACCCTTGGTTGATCCGTTGTGCTCTGAAGAACTGGGTGGCCTGTGAGGATGGAATTCGGTGGTCAAAGCAAGAATTACACTAGAGTCGCATCATGCGGGTATGGAAAGTCTCGAGAATGTTTGGGGAATAGTAATTCATTATGAACAGAAATGGAGCTTAGAGGAATGAAAGTATTATCTATGATTCAACCATGGGCGACTCTGCTTGTCCAAGGCGAGACTCTCTATGAAACAAGATCCTGGAAGACCCGGTATCGCGGTCCGTTGGCCATTCATGCAAGCCAGAAAGTCGATAAGCAGGCCTGCAAATATGAACCCATACGTTCTTTACTCACCAAGAATGGCTATACGGAACAAAACCTCCCTACGGGGGTTATCCTTGCAACTTGCGAGCTTTCAAATTGTTATCAAGTCATCGACGCTAATCATACGTCAGCCATTCTGGATTGCGGGAAAGTTGTGTCGGGTGAGGACTTCCTGTTAGGCGATTACAGTCCAGGTTATTTTGCGTGGGAAATAGCGGGTTTCCGTCTGCTGAAGCCCTATATTCCAGTGAAGGGAAAACTGGGACTATGGGAATATCCGATAGACGAAGAGTTGATGATATGATCTATGTAAACAATTAATTAATGGGGGTTCTGACATTATTAACATGAAAAAAATGTCGAGGGACAAGAACATGTACCGAATACATTTTATTTTTACCATACTTAGGGAATAAAATGTATATAATTGTATTAAAAGATACAGAAAGGAGAAAATCAATGACAAAAAGCGAGGGAAAAAGGGGGATAAACAAGTCTGTAATAATCCCTTTGATAATTAGTTTACTAATTCCACTTTTATCAATTTTTTTACCGATCTATACGTCAACTGATGGCTACACATACAAATTAGGATTGCCCCTTGATTTTTTTTATTTTTACGGCTCTAATTTACCTTCGGGGCTTGGTTTTTTTGATGGGGATGTATTAAGCAAACATGTATCGTTTCAGACGCTCCTTTACACGCTCAATGTATTGATATGTTATTTTGTGATATACCTCATTAGGGTAGGGATATCTAAAATGAAGACCAAATAAGTTTTTTGTTTGCATCAGTTACCTTATAGTAAGCACCAAATGTCGAGGGACAAGAACTTGTACCGATTGCCGGAATGGACAAGAACATATGCCGATTACCGATTAGATGTATATCTAAATATTGATCACATGCACTTAAAGCGTTAGGATATTTGGGTCCAAATGGTGCAGGAAAGTCAACCACCATCAAAATGCTTACAGGGATACTAGTCCCATCTGAGGGAGAAATCCTAGTTAATGGAATTGTTCCGCATAAGAATAGAAAAGAACATTCTAAGCAAATTGGGGTTGTTTTTGGTCAGAGATCTCAATTATGGCGGGAACTCCCGGTAATTGATTCATTTAACTTGCTAAAACACATGTATAAAGTATCAGATAATCCAAGCTGGCGGCATTACTTGCACGGCTTGCTATTTGTGTCCTTCAATATATTAGGAATTGCATCTATTCTTGTCTTGAGCTAATGCGTACGTTCCCTTTCCCTCTTTCATACTTGTCCTTCCCAAGCTACAAACTGTTTCACATGTTCAAATCGCCATTTATATCATACGTAGCGCAAACTTTTAAATGAGCAATCAGTAGCACAACCCCAAGCAGCAAACACTTGCCGTGCGGATTCATCCGCCGGTACAAAGAATTCGATTCGTGGGTAAGCTTGATAGGTCACAGCAAGGTGTAGTTGGTTATACCGTATAGGTTTACGTTCCGCTGAGCATGGCTGCCTTGCGAGGAAGTGTTTCGCCGTATTTAAATCCTGCTCAACCGTCCATGCCTCTCTATTCCAAAACTCGCGCAGCTCTGGATATTTTTCCATCATCCTATGAAAACGCGCATATTTAGGGTCAACAAATAGAGCTGGGTGGTGGCTCTTAAAGGCTTGAATGCCAACAATTCCATGGGATTCCCAGCGGGCCTGCGACTTCTCGTCAAAGGAAGAAGCAGCTCGGATAGGCATATCCTCATTGAAGTGAAGATCAATCATATTAGGCGGATTGGAGGCAAAATAGAAATCGGACAGACCAAACAAGTTACAGAAAGCCTCATTAAATCCGACGATATCCAGCACATCGGTCACGATCATCCCCGGATAAGGCAACTGATGCAGCACGGATCTGGCTTGGTCCAGAACCCGGTCCAATTGTCGGCCAGATAAGGGAAGGGGAATCGGCACATAACCTGCGGATAGAAGCAGATCATTCCGTTCTTCGCCTGTGCAATTCAAATAATTCGCGATGTCCATAAGGGTTTGACGATCAGGCAAGCGCCGTGAACGTCCTGTCAGCAAGTTTTTGTATGTGCCGCAAGCCTCATCATTCAATTCCTGTTGGGTAAATCGCTTCATGTTCTGGATCCGGGAGGCAATCTTACCCAGGTTCTGTTGCCGTTGTATCCGAAGCCGTTCAATCGTGTCTATTACACGCTTTAATTCAGAAGCACTACTATCTTGATCCGATGTCGTCACGGTGTTCTCCCCTTTCAAAAAACAGGTGTAGTTCTGCACTTGGGAAATGAAATTGCTGCGGATATACTACAAAGTATACCAATTCACCATGCGTTGAAAAAAGGGGGAATTATTATGATACGTGCGATTTTTGTCAACCCGCACAACAATAATCCATTCACTATTCAGGAAGTCGAAACACCGCAAGCTCAACCTTGGGAGACCATCGTGGAAGTTAAAGCCTTCTCGCTTAATCGCGGCGAAGTCGTCGATGCAATCCAGCGCCAGGAAACGAGCAGGCCCGGCTGGGATTTCTCCGGTGTTGTACGCCAGGAGGCCTTAAACGGGGTCGGCCCGAAGAAAGGAAGCCGTGTAGTCGGTTTATTGCTAACGGGAGCCTGGGCGGAGCAAATCGCGGTACCTGCCCTGACTCTCGCTGAAATTCCAGACGAGATCACCTTCGAACAAGCAGCTGTCTTACCAGTTGCCGGCCTCTCGGCTCTATACGCCTTGCGTAAAGGAGGACTCTTGCTAGGCAAGCGAGTGTTAATTACAGGTTCAACCGGAGGGGTTGGTGCATTCGCTCATCAATTGGGTGCCTTATCTGGAGCTTATTCAATCGGCGTTGCACGTTCCGAGTCCAAGGCCAAGCAAGCTATGGCTTTTGGCGCAGATGAAGTCCTTGTTGGGAAAGACGTGACGAAAGCCATCGCCACGAATGGCCCGTATGATTTTATCATCGATTCCGTTGGCGGAGATACACTCGCGGCTCTTTTCCCACAGTTGATCCCACAAGGCGTCTGCGTATCCCTGGGTCACTCTTCTTCAGATACCTCTTCTTTGCACATGCTCGGTTTAGGCGGAAGGACGTTGTATAGCTTTTTTCTCGGTGAAGAAATGAACCGCCATGCTCCTTCGCAAGATCTTGCCATGCTCTCTCGGTTGGTTGGAGCAGGGAAATTGCAGACGGGTATCGCGGTGCAAGAATCCTGGGAGCAGATTGATTCCGTGGCTCGTCAATTAATCAATCGCCGTTTTACAGGCAAAGCTGTACTTACGATCTAAATATGAACCTTGTGGTAAACCTCTACCCCAAGAAGAACTGGTACGTATCTTTGAAAAGTACATTAAGAAAGCAGTGCAAATACAGCAAGTTGATTTTAAAACATACGGCATTATTTAAGCGGCTGAATTTCGAATCCTGAAGAAAGGCCTTGTATTCGCGAGAACAGGATACGGGTGGGTATCCCTTGATTTGCAAGTGAACCGGTTGCCGCATAAGTAAAAGTTTTCAATAGCAGAAACCATGACAACAACAGCACGGATGAGTTGGACAGCCTTAACATACGGAGTAGCATATTCTGACCTCCACCTCATGGCCAGGTGAATGAAGGATTGTGGGAGCGAAGACTTTGTGAGACATGGGAGGGTTCACGAGTTTAATTCCAATATAAGGAAAAATTATGTAGTAATACACAATGAACATACTTATCAAGGAACAGTTAACTTTTGTAACTGCTCCTTTTATTGAAAGTTGCAGTCGATATTCCCTTGCATAAAGTGAATTCTCCAGTTATTTTGCTAAACGTTCAAACAAGTTTTGAGGGTGCCGAACGAGAGCAATTGTTTGATAACTTAAGCGAATGGCGGGAAAGTTGAATAATACTACTACGGTAAGTACCAGAAAATCAGCTACCGTCTTCATTAAACTAAGAGCAGCCTTGTTTAAGTACTGAAATGATCGGTACAAGTTCTTGTCCCGAGCCAGGACAAGAACATAGTCCGATTACCGATTAGATATACATCTAAACATTGATCACATGCACTTAAAGCTTTATTAAGTATCATAATACATGAAAATGTCACAATGTTATGTGACAACTGAATAGATGAGAGGTTAAAGACAGTTGGCTAGGTGTTAAAAAGAGAAATATCGGTCTGAAACTAACTGTTGAGGACAAGAACTTGTTCCGTTTGCCGAAATGGACAAGAACATCAGAACGGGCAGGTTAGCCCAATATATAGTATTATGGCGATGTATTAAGTTTCAATCAAGGTAGGGCTAAGGTGAAACATGAAGAAGCAAACCAAAATAGTTTTGGAGTACGGGAAGCATACATATATTTTTGACAAATCATCAGGATTGATGATATTAATCCACTTTATAAATGCCCCAATCAATATTATTTATTTCGCTCGCATGGAAAAATAATCATGTGTTACTAGTAATTGATGATTTATAAATAAGGAGTGTCTCTGATATACTCATCAATGCACTTTAGCGATAATTCCAAGATATAGTTTTTGATTCAATACTTTCTTTTCTTGGAGAGTTATCCGCTAATGTGTAGCTATTATCATTTGTCCGGACCATGAATAATAGACCTTACTATACAAAATAACATGAGGTGGATTTAGAAATGAAAAAGAAACAGATCATTTTTGGAATAGTGATTGCTCTTTTCGCTATTGTTCTGATTTCTACGGGGTTTACAGGAAACAAAAACAACAACACATACAAATTTAATATTAAGTCAAATGATGAACTATTAGAGCAGTTTAAAGAAAATAGTCTGACTGTTGAAAACAACAAGAAATTCGGTAAACAAAAACAATCACAACTTGTTTTAGATGTTGAACTTCAAAAAAACGAAGAAATCTCTCCTGAGATGACATTCTATAATGGGAACATTTCTGGAAAGTTGAAATTGAAAGAAGAAAAACAGTTTTTCAATTTTACAGGTCAAGATGTATTCCGAGAAGTGAAATATGATGATCGAACAGTATACATCGGGAGTGTTTCAGTTCAATTAAAGAACAAGATTAACGAAGAAGAAGCAGTCTTGAGTATTAGATTTGAACCTGAAACTAAGAAAATCGATGTTGCTTTAACTTCAGGAGCTATCGGTGAGACTGCATTCATTCCTTTTGGGGAAGCATTTCTAACCAAGAATGATTGGGATCAAATTAATGAGATTATTTATGGAGAAAGCCAACAATGAAAAAACATAATATTACTTTGTTCGTCGTTATTTTAGCTATTATAGAAAAATGTCGAGGGACAAGAACATGTTCCCATTGAAATCGCTATTTTAGCGGCTTTTTTATTTTATCGGTACAAGTTCTTGTCCCAAGCCAAGGACAAGAACTTGTACCGATTACCGGAATGGACAAGAACATGTTCCTATTGCCGGTTAGACATATAGCTAATTGCCACCTCGCCCATAAATTCATACAACAAACTAACGGGCAGGCTAGTTAAAAACATCTCGAGACTCTAATTTGCATTTTTACAATATTCCTAATATGGCATATATGCAAAAGCAGTGACAGAGCTGTTGCTGAAGAGATAAAAGTTTAAAGTGAATCAGTATGTAACGTTCATGTTATTACACTTGTTTTGCTTATGACAGTGGCCAAGTCTGCAATTGTCACAATTCAGCCTCTTCATCTCCGCTTGGTCTTTTGGATCAGGCTACAGTTATTATCAGGTGATGGATGCAAATGGATATTATAAATAATTTTAACCTAAGTTATTATGGGTTTTTAAGCGGGGGGGTTGTTTTGCTCTTGGTAGCATCACCATAAGTGATGTTATTGTGAATTGTTTTAGGAACCAAGTTCAAGTCACTAGAACACAGGACAAAAACTTGGTTCCATTTCTAATTATTTAGTATCATGTAGGTGATAAAAAATGCATGGTTGTGAGAAAGAGAGCTCCATGTTATATTCCAAACAATATTCTAAATCATCTAAGCTATTTATAATCAAATTGCAACAGGTGCTTTAATTCCAGGATGATGTTGATAGTCCTCAAATTCAAAGTCGTCAAATGTATAATCAAAGATTGATTTCGGTTTCCTCTTAATTATCAGCTTAGGTAATGAGTACGGCTCCCGTTGTAGTTGCGTTTTGACTTGCTCTAAATGATTTGAATATATGTGTACATCGCCAGCTGACCAAATGAACTCACCAACGTCGAGGTCGCACTGCTGGGCGACCATATGAGTTAATAATGCATAGCTGGCAATGTTAAATGGTAGCCCGAGAAATGTGTCCACAGAACGCATAGTCAACATGCATGATAATTTACCATCGGAAACATAAAATTGAAAAACAAAATGACAAGGTGGTAATTTCATATTCTCAATTTCTGAAACATTCCATGCATTAACTAAAAGTCTTCGGGAGTCTGGATTTTCTTGTATTGTTTCGATAACTGACTGTATTTGATCGATCTTTTCTCCGCTTGGTGTCTCCCATGATCGCCATTGAGATCCATATACTGGACCCAAATCTCCATGCTCATCAGCCCACTCATCCCAAATTTTTACACCGTTGTCTTTGAGATAACGGATGTTAGTATCACCTTTAAGAAACCAAAGTAACTCATGAATCACTGATTTCAGGTGAACGCGTTTAGTAGTAACCAAGGGAAAACCATCATTAAGGTTAAACCTTAATTGGCGTCCAAAAACAGACAAAGTACCTGTACCTGTTCGATCTTCTTTATACACTCCATTTTGAAGTACATCCTGTAGTAGTTCTAAATAATTTTTCATGTGTTTTACACCTCATATACCGTCTTCCAAAAAAAGAACAGCGTCAAATTAACGTTTGGTGACGACTATAGTAATTCTAAACCCTCAAGTCGACTCATTTTGGATATTTATCTTAGTTGAATCGACTTTATTATTATTTTTTAATTTGATATTACTTGACCCAATTCCTACCAAAATTATAATAACACCAAGCCATTGCATCCATGTCACTTTTTCGGACAAGAATACGGAAGACATAACAACTGCCATGGGTAACTCGGAAGCTGTCATAATTGTTCCAAGTCCTGCTCCTAAGTGAGGTAACCCTATTGAAAAGAGGAGTGGAGGTAAGACCACCCCGAAAATACCTAGCACCAATCCATAAGGCAGAAGTCTAGTTAGCACATCAACATTAAAAATGAAGGTTGGTGGGGAAATGAACAAAACTACAATGAATCCACCTGATGATAATAAAGAACTTTTTAAGATAGGAGGTGTATTTTTCCCAATAGAACTACTCAAGAAAATAAACAAGGCAAATGATATAGCTGCTAAAAGTCCCCATGTTATACCAATCCAAGAAAGGGATACTTTTTGTTGTGATAAAACATTAGCTGCTAGCAGAGACCCTATAAGTAAGACAACGATAGAGATTAATTTTCCTGTTGTAGGCTTTTTCTTATGGAATAGCCATTCGAAAATTGTTCCAATCCAAACAAACTGAAACAATAGAATAATTGCAAAAGAAGCATTGAGAGTCTGAAGTGATTGATAGTACAACATTCCTGCAAGACCAAAGGGAATTCCGGCTAGTATTAATTTTAAAATTGGCACATTATTTATTTTTCTTTTCTTCTTTACAAATAATACTAAGAACCAATTAAAAACCACCCCAAACAGGAATTGTGCTCCTATTACTTCTGCACTTGTGAAACCTACTGAGTATGCAGTTTTGACGAATGTTGATAATATTCCATAACTACACCCCCCTAAAAAAACAATTAATGCATATTGCCATAATTTCATTTCGTTGTGTCTCCTTTTTATGTAAACGTTATTTAGACGCTTAGTCTTAAGATACAAAAAGAATTTGTGGAACAAAAAAGCCACACAACTGCCAAAGACAGTTGTGTGGCGAAAATAGAGAGGGTGATCTCCCTATAAAAATCCACAGCCGTGAAGGTCTAATGTGTGTGACCGTTCATCTTTGAATTTTATTTCATTGCGTTTGAACAATATTTCAGATCAGTATAAAATTTAATATGAACCCTGTCAACTACCATTTGTTGCAAAGTAGCTTGTTTTTCATAGTTGACTTCTAGTAAACAAAAAATTAGAATTTCACATTAACATACTAATATCCATATCCAGAAAGGAATGATTTTTATTGAAAAGGATACAAGATCTCCAAACGGAAATACACGATAATGCGATTAAACAGGGATGGTGGGAAGAAAATCGCGAATTTGGCACACTAATTGCATTATGTCACAGTGAATTATCCGAAGCCCTTGAGGAGGTTAGAAAAGGGCGGTTAATAAACGAGAGCTACTATAGTGAAAATAACAAACTGGAAGGAGTACCGTCAGAGTTAGCCGATGTGGTCATACGAATTCTTGATATTTGTGAATACTACAAGATTGACTTAGAAGAGATCATACTAGAGAAAATTGAATATAATAAAACAAGGCCATATAAACATGGAAAACAGTTTTAAGTTATAAAAGCCAAGAGAGTGAGAAATCATTCTCTTGGCTTTTTATGTTTAATAGATGCTTTACATAATAAAAAGGGAATTAATAGAAAAAATCAGAGCGATTTAAGGTGTAGAAAATAAAAAAAATTCAATATCTACTTATAAGAAAAGATGGTTCGATCTGGACCTTGAACAAAAGTTCAAATTGATTTTTACATATGTTCACGCTAGTGTAGGCATTATCAAATTTGAAATTCTTTATTCAGGGGGAGTTTTCTCTACACCGAAAAAATACACTCAAGGAGAGATTATGATATGAGAATGGTAGATATAATTGAGAACAAACGTAACGGAAAAGAATTGTCAACGGAAGAGATCAACTTTGTTATTCAGGGGTACACAAATGCAGAAATACCTGACTATCAAGTTAGTGCTTTAGCAATGGCGATCTACTTCAAAAATATGACTAATAAGGAACGTGCCGATCTAACCATGGCTATGGCTAATTCCGGTGATACAATTGACTTATCAGAGATCGAAGGTATAAAGGTGGATAAACATTCGACTGGTGGGGTTGGAGATACAACCACACTAGTGTTGGCTCCACTAGTAGCTGCATTAGACGTTCCAGTTGCCAAAATAACAGGACGTGGCCTTGGTCATACAGGTGGTACTTCCGATAAATTAGAATCTGTTCCTGGCTTTCATGTGGAACTCGAAAAAGAACAATTCTTTAAGCTCGTAAATGAAAATAAAATAGCGGTCATTGGTCAAAGTGGTAATCTCACTCCAGCAGACAAAAAACTTTATGCTCTTCGTGATGTTACAGCGACTGTTAACTCGGTACCTTTAATTGCCAGTTCAATCATGAGTAAAAAAATTGCTGCTGGTGCTGATGCTATCGTTTTGGATGTCAAAACCGGGGCTGGTGCCTTTATGAAGACAGTGGAGGAGGCAAGGGAACTTGCACGCGCCATGGTTGATATCGGAAATAATTTAGGTCGTAAAACAATGGCGCTAATCTCTGATATGTCTCAACCACTGGGTAAAGCAATTGGGAACTCTTTGGAAGTGAAAGAGGCTATTCTTACGTTACAAGGTAAGGGTCCGAAGGATTTAGAGGAACTTTGTTTGGCATTAGGTAGTCAAATGGTGTTCTTAGCTGGTAAAGCTGATTCACTGGAAGATGCAAAAGAAAAGCTTGAAATTGTAATGAAAAATGGTAAAGCCTTAGAGAAGTTTAAACTGTTCCTTGCTAATCAAGGGGGAGATGCATCTTACGTTTCATTATTTCATAAGTATTGAAGAAAAATAAAGTGAAAGCCTGAAAAGTTGTTTTATCATTAAATAATTGAATCATCATAATAGAGCACTGAACTAGACATGGTATCGCTGTATTTAGATTTTGTGCTTTTTATCATAGGAAATTAGAGATGAATACGGAGATTCAAGAGAAATGATTTACAGGGGAAATCGCCTAATTAGTCTCAAGATACAAATACAGTAGAGCAGATTTAAGTTTGAACAATTATGAAAAGTTTTAGGTAAATATCTTCAATCTAACATTTGGATTAGTGTCTAGTATGTTTTGTTTTGAAGAAATCTTCAGCTACAAAGAGAAAAGCCTCCATTTGTGGTGTAATCCATTTGTTTTTGTGATAAAACATTTGGGTGGTTACATTAATTGCAGGAATAGTTGTTTTAATTTCTACAAGCGTACCGCTATTAATTGAATCTTTTGCTGAAAATAATGGCAAAAAAGAGACTCCCATATTTTTTTTAACAAGATTAATAATTGTTTCTGTGTTTCCGATCTCCAGTATTGGTTTGATTTCTAAGTCCCTGTCGGCTAATAGTCTGTCCAATTCGTCACGGTAGCTAGCTCCCTGTTCTGTTAAAAGGAAACTCATTTCTACCAAATCTTCTAAGTTGACGATTTTATCAAGAGAAGAAGTTATGGAAGGTGAAGCTACAAATATAATTTCTTCTTCTGAAAAGACCGTTCTTTTCATGCCTGGGAAATTTATTTTCTTTTCTAAGGTAAAAAACAAGTCTATTGTGTTGTTTCTGACTAAATCGATATGATACTCGCTTCCAGCAGTGGTTACTACAATTTCTACTTCAGGATACAAATTGTTATAACTCAACAAAATGTCCGGCAAAACGGACGTGGATATAGATTCTACACTTCCAATGCGTAATGTACCTGTGATTGTTTCATTTTTTTTATCTGATGTAGATTTAGTAGATTCGATAGCTCTTTTAGTCGAACGAATAATTTCATTCGCATGAAAGATAAAAGTTCTGCCTTGTTCTGTAAGAGCAATACCTCTGCCAACTCGTTCAAATAGTTGAGTTTCTAGTTCCTTCTCTAACTGTTGAATTTGAATCGTGATCGCCGATTGAGAATAACCAAGTTTCTCTGCTGCTTTTGTAAAACTCTTCAGTTCTGCCACTTTGAGAAAAGTTAAGATATTCTTTATTTCCATTGTAATCACCTATTAGTATTTTTAATTGAATCATTAAATTTATGAATTTTATTAATGCTTAGATTTAAGTTAATATACTTGTTAGAGAAAATCAAGACTTAATAGGTTGATATAAATTTTGAGGTGAACATGATGATTGCACAAGGATTCTCAACAAATAACGAAATAGAAAAGGCTACTGAGGAGTTTATCAATTATTTCTTCTCCTATCATCGCGATCTTTCTAAAAACAAAGTTAACTGTGAGATAGATAAAAATAAATTAAAACAGTTAAGGGAGATAGGTATACCAACCCAGGGGCGAGATATTAAAACTGTTGTAAACGAAATGGTTGAAGATGTTTATCAATACGGCTACTCCGTAAATCATCCCAGATATCTAGGTTTTGTACCTGGACCAGCTTCTATGATTTCTTGGCTTGGGGATGTTATGACTGCAGCTTTTAATCGTCATGCTGGTAGTTGGATGAGTAGTCCTGCTGCAAACAGTATTGAACAGGGACTAATAAAATGGCTTTGCGAACAAGCTGGCTTTAATGAAAACTCCGGAGGGTTGTTTGTATCTGGAGGTTCAATGGCTAATCTCACAGCAATGACTGCTGCCAGAGATGAAGTCCTTGATGAAAAAACACAACATCTGGGAGTGGCGTATGTGTCTGATCAAACACATAGCTCTGTAGCAAAGGGACTACGTATTATTGGGATACCAGACAGTAGAATTAGGAAAGTAGCTGTTGATTCAGATTTTAAAATGAGTGCAAAGCATCTGGAAGACCTTGTTCAAAAAGATATAAGAGATGGGCTTGTTCCTTTCATTGTTATCGCGAGCGCAGGTACAACCAATACAGGAAGTGTTGACCCATTTGAAGTAATTTCATTATTATGCCAGCGTTATGGGATGTGGATGCATGTGGATGGCGCTTTCGGTGCTTCAGTTCTATTAAATAAAACGCATAAGCATCTACTTAAAGGAATAGAACTTTCAGATAGTATCAGCTGGGATGCTCATAAGTGGCTATTCCAAACTTATGCATGCGGGATGGTTTTAGTAAAAAATAATAAACATCTGTTTAATAGTTTTAATGTACAACCAGAGTATTTAAAGGATTTGAAAACGGAAGACGATAGTTTCAATCCTTGGGATTATGGTATTGAATTGACTAGGCCTACACGTGGCCTTAAGTTGTGGTTTACCTTACAGGTTATGGGGAGCGATGGGATTAGTAATGCCATAGAACACGGATTTCAGCTTGCGAAATGGGCAGAAGATGAGTTGAGAAAAAATGCTGAGGTGGAAATCGTATCCGCGGCGCATATGTCTATAGTTAATTTTCGTTATAATCCTCTTAACATGACAGAAGACCAAAAGGATGAGTTGAATCAAATTATTTCATATAAAATTCTTGATAGTGGATATGCCGGCATCTTCACTACAGAGTTGAATGGTAAAAAAGTACTGCGTATTTGTGCGCTTCATCCAGGCACGACTGAGATGGATATTCGAGGCACAGTTAAATTGCTAAATCACTTTTTTGAGGAAGCCGTTTTGGAAGGAATGTTCATTTCTTAAGATGTGTTGTGGAGGCTGAATCCGGATCAGATCTAGAAAAAAACTTGGAATCATATGCCTGATAGGCAGAGCGTGTAGAAATGGTTTTCAATTTTGATTACAGTATGTATTGTATCATCTATCGTGATAATTGATTGTATTTTTTTATTTGAAGGAGAATGGATATGAACGAATTACAGCAGCAAATGCAATTTCTAATTGAGATTGATAAATTGAAGGCGGTTGAACGGCAGACCCGAATTATTCATGGTGATCGACGTGAAGCATTCCTGGCATCTCGCTATGATGGCTTTGATCTTGCAAGGTCACGCGAATCAGAATGTGGATCTGCTTAAAGTAATGAAGATGTTACTAGTTCACGATCTGGTAGAGATCGATGCGGGAGATACATTTGCATATGATACGGTGGGCTATACGGATAAATATGAGCGGGAAATTCAGGCCGCCAACCGATTGTTTGGCCTATTGCCACAGGCTCAGGCTGAAGAATTAATGAACCTATGGTTAGAGTTTGAAGCAAAAGAAACACCGGAAGCTGCCTTTGCTTCATCACTGGATCGTATGCAACCAGTTATTCATAATCATCAGAATAAAGGAGATACCTGGGTGAAGAACAACATTACTAGCGAACAGGTACTGAATAGAACATGTGAAATCGAGAGAGGCTCCGAGACGTTGTGGGCATACGTAAAGGAGATTGTTCAGGATTCTGTCGATCAAGGGATTTTGGCGAAGCCAGCATCCCAAGTTCTCTCGGAATAAATGTAGTCTTGGAAAGGAGTCTGTGTGTTGGTGTTTAAAGATTAAAGGGCTTTTGCTTTTGCTAAAAGCGCAAGGATAGTCTGGACTGGGTAACGATTGTTAGTTTGATGGGTTGAACCCTTGGAAGAAGCAAACATGAAAACAGGGGCGTTCAACTCATTACTGTGTTTCAAGACTGATTATGTATTAACGCTATCTGCAAACTACAATGTGATGGCTTTTCATGAGGCATTGGACGTATAACTCAAACCTCAAATTAAGGATGACTAGAGCTGTTAGACAGTAATTACTGGTTGGCCTTTTTTTTTGTGGTCGTTTTACGATGAGGGGAGCCGGGAGAACGCAGCGGCTTTAGGGGAGAAAACCTCGTACAAAAAACTGTTCTCCAACGACCTCCAAAAAACCATGTTTGAGCTGGTAGAGGCGGTAGACCTCGTATAACAAGCGAAGCTATGGATTTGGAACAATATGTTCCCATTTCCGATTGAAATTGTTCTTGTCTTTTAAGGAATACATATGTACAAAATACGAGTTTTGTGAAACAGTTAATTAAAAACTTTGCATCCACAGAATTTTTCTTTTATCATTTATCAACTCGCTCAGCTTACATGGATAAATGTGGCTTTTTATTATTATATACCTCGATATATTTTTAATTTCGTATGGATAAATATGTGATCTTACACACATTCTGATTGTCGTATCATACAACTCAGTTGTTATCCAAATATAATATGCACCCAGCTTTATTATGAGCGCATATTATATTTGATACATCTTCAGATTGTATCCTACGAATTTCTTCTGATTTTATCCTACGTCATTTTAATTTAATTCCCGTGTACCCAAAATTCAATAATGCTGTTCCAGGTATTTAATTCGTTTCCTTGCCCAACATAACGAATGAATTTGGCCTGAACCGGTTCAAATTCAAATGTTTCATAAGCAGCCTGTTTTTGGCTGGCCACTTCACTCAAAACTTTTTGGTAATTAATACCATCCGTTGATACTTCCAAATCGAAATAATTGGACCTCGTATGACCATTATAGAATTGAATGCTTACTTGCCCTACTTCGGTCTGTTGTTCAAGCTCCAACTGCAGGTATTGCCCCTTGCCATCAGCGGACCATCTGGAATCTGGATCACGGTCAATCGTATAAATCGGCAGATTGCCATCGTCTGCACTTGCCATAACCTTGGTTACGTTAGAGAACGGTCCTTCAGGTTCGGCCATAGGCTCTTTGACTTCAAATTTCTCACGAGCCTCGACAGTTACTCCATTAAAGATACAACTAACGACGACGTCCACAATCCCCGCTTTAACGGCATGAAATGTAGTTCCCTCTGTATATCCGATCGTCTCATCACTTGAAGTGTACGTGACAGGAACATCCAATTCTGCAATGTTTACGATCTCACCATTATCTAATGTTAGAAATGAGGATAATTCCCCGCTCGCGCCTGCGCTGATCGCATTACCTGCGACTCTCCAGCCGGGTACTGCTTTATTGGGACTTATGGAAATATTCTCTGGTAGTACCGGTGTATCCGCTACCTTAAAATTCACTCGCACGTTCTGGGTATGACCCCGATACGATACAGTGATCTCTCCAGTTCCATTGGTTCCTTGCGGTTGCTTAATTTTAACCTTGGCATCCTTCGCAAAAGCTTTTGCAGAGATGATCGGCGTTTCGGTTGTGCCATAAGGCAAAATATGAACGTAATCCGTTCTTAAGAACTGCATGCCCACTATGGCTTCACCATTGACCAACAGAGATTGAAGCCCCAGATGAACATCTTTGATACGCTTTTTACTCTGATCCTGATATAAACTTTGCGGGGATAAACGATCGCCCTCCCCAATGCCTTCCGCCATATCAAATGGCTGCGTATTCGCATCCGGAATGGAACCCACAATGTTAACGTTCACACCGGTGTCTTTTCCTTTTGTTCCAATGACATAACCATTTCCGAATTGTTCCGATTCTACAATAACGCCTGATTTACTAGGGTGTGCCGCCTGACCGGTTGTATTCCAGAACACACTTTCAGTGGTGACCACCCCATGACGATTCGTTTCTGATGATCCATAATCCCGTGTAATGGCAGAGATCCCATCCCCGTTAACCACCAGGTTGTCGATCAGGTTCGCCATGCTCAAGTACATATGAAAATCAGTTAATAATGAAGGTTTCTCAGAATACGAACCTTGCAGCACATTCCCGTTCGCAGAGAAGTTGGCATATGTGAAGCTATGTCTAGCTCCGATAGCCTTACTATTCTTAATGAGATTATCATTGCCTATAAATTGATATAAATAACCGTTTCCGTTCGCTCCACGATACTGCGGGTACTGCATGGTTACATGATCCACTGTGACGTTCTTCGTACGATCCAGAATAATACCCTTAGACAACAGATGATAATCTGTATTGCCAGCTGGTTTATAGGTGTTAATATTTCGAATCCAGCTGTTCGCCACTGCAATCACATTGACCGCTTTAGCATTATCGGCTTCATACCCAGCAGTTCCAACGACTTTGAAGTCATCTTCACCAAGACCCGACTTCGCATTTTGAATGTTTGCAATCGAGAAATCTTCCAAACCTACTTCGACAATTGGATCTGCGGTCTGACTAATCGTAATATCATCGCGCAGCTTCATTGGATAACGCGTCGGAATGTCTAGCGTGATCGTGTTATTCTCCGGATCTACGCCCACGATTTGGCGATAAAATAACGGTTCTACTTTACCGAGACGTGACGACCACTTGTTTTGCATGCCAAGCTCACGCAAGAAACCAGGCGTCGTTTCGAATGAAATGACGACGTAATCGTTCACCGCAAACCCGCTTGTATCCTCAACGGGCAGCAGGACGGTTGGATCGGTAACAGATTTGCGAAGCTTCGTAGAAATTCCGGATTTCTTCCAGTCTCCGCTCCCGATCCGGATAATATCCTTGTTTTTCATATTTTGCTGTGCATTATAGATATGAGTCTTGTTCATCCCGTCACCTTTCAGGACCACATGACTAGCAGGAATGTTCAATGAATAATCCTTGCCGTCCTGAGGGTTAACCTGATATGTACCCTTTGGGAGATACACAACACCGCCACCCCGCGTCACTGCAGCATCAATTGCCTTTTGAATAGCCTGCGTTGCATCTCGGCTCCCTGAAGGATCGGCAAAATACGGTGCTTTCGTAACGTCAATACGATTGTTTTTAGGGGCTTTAGGTAGTTCAGTTTCCCCGCGCCGATAACCGGCATACGAAAAGTCATGCAGAAACCTTCCCTGCTCATCTTTAAATCCTGGATACCAATCGTTTGGATAAAGTCTGCTTCTGCCATCCGTACCGAGAGACAGATGCCCATCGGTACGATTAATAGATGGCTGTGGTTCACCCTCTGAAGCTCGAACCTCATGGGTTCCGGGTACAGACAATCCAACAGCCAACGTAAATGCCAACAATAAAAAAGGCCACTTTCTACGCATGCTTTCGTTCTCCTCCTTTTGGATATCAGAGTATGTGAGCGGTTTCAGGAAACCCTATAGTCACCTCCGATCCTGCTCAAGCAAGAGTCATGTGCATGCCATCTCAGCATGTCATAACCGATTGTAGAGCACGAGGGAACGAAATTACATCAACAAAAACGACACTTCAATGCCTATTTTATACAATATAAGGATTTATTTAGAGGATACAGCGCGATTATATCGCTCTAACGCCTGCTGCTGAATCTCAATTGCACGATCAATCTGTAATGACTTAATTTGCTCGACATACGTATCGAAAGCATCCACCGGTTCAATACCAAAAATGATTTTAAGCGACATTTCATCCACCACTTTGTTCACTTCCTGCATGATGACTGACATTTCGGTGCTTTCCTTCTCCGTTTTGGGCAGTGTTGGCACCTGATGCAGAACTGCATCCGTGCCGGACCATAACTGCACCGCCTCTTTCTGCTCCGGCAAGCTATAATATTGCTCCATATATCGCGTATCCTGCACAAATGGACCGAAATAGCTCGCTCTGGTGTACATCGCAAGCGCTTGCGCTGGCGACCACTTGTCCGGGTTTTTCAAAATCGTTTCCGTATACGTCGGATACCCGTTCTGCATCTCAAAACTGACACCTTCGATGCCAAAGTTAAACAGCAAATGCCCCTCAGGCCCATACCCGTAATCCAGCATCCGTGCTGCTTCCTCTACATGACGGCTGTTACTGGAAATGGCGACTCCACTGGAACCGATAGCCGGAGCGAGTTGACCGAATTTCGGGCAATCTCCCTTATTCATGACGGGATATGGGGCTGGAACTAGACCAGCATCAGAATCTTCCTCCTGCAAGATGGGTAACCATGTGCCGATCCCCGCACCTGCGTTCCAGATACTCGCTCCGCTGCGTCCTGTTGTCATGTTGGTATCCTGAGTCTCCGAATCGACGGCAGCCAGATTCTTGTCAATCAGCCCTTCCGCATACCATTCACGAAACAAAGACAGAAAAGCCTTATATTCAGGTTCCTGTGCCCCAAACTTAATTTGGCCATCTTCCACGAAGAACCCCTTTTTAATGCCAAAAGCGCCAATAAAACCGCCGCCTTCAATACCAAACAACGGATTAGGAACACCGAGGAAAGTAAGTGGGGCGTCAGCCCCCTTTTTATCCTTAAATGCCTGAAGCACCGTATGCCATTCATCGATCGTGGTTGGCACCTCAAGTCCAAGCTCATCTAGCCAGTCTTTTCGGATAATTGGGCCCTGATAGGTTCGCAGCTTATCATCTCCCTGAATAAAAGGAAACGCGTAATAACTTCCGCTGGCTGTACGAATCTGCATATCAATGTCCGGATGCTCGGTTAGGTACTGTTTCAGATGAGGTGCGTATTGATCAATAACATCGTTTAATCGCAGAATATATCCGTCTTTAATCGCTTTCTCCGGCCCACCGGGATAATTGCTCCACTCGTATTCAATCATATCCGGCAGTTCTCCGGACGTAAGCAGCACATTAATCGCTTCTTTGGCCTGATTGGCGGGAGGCCGGATGAATTGAAGGTTGACTCCGGTTCTCCGCTGCCACTCCTGAAAAAAAGGAACTTCATTGAAGCTGGACTTAATGCTTGCTGCATTGCCATTCAATTCTGCCCAGTAGGTTAATTTCCCATCGTCATTGGGTGAAGCAATTGAGACGGTCTGGTAATCTGATGAGCCGGAACGTTCATCCAGCTTGGCATCCGAATCTGTCCCGTTCTGATCGCAAGCAGTCAGCATGCCAAGCAATAGGATGAATCCTGTCAACTTTGCTATGAATGCCAACTTCCTTTTTACGTTCATGTTCCGGTCTCCTTTCAAATCAATCAACTGATTTCTTTATATTTACCGGGGGTAATGCCTTCATATTTCTTGAATACCCGGATGAAAGTTGCTGCATCGTTATACCCGACCAATCGGGATATTTCTGTAATGGATTCCTGTTTATGCTCAATCATTTCTTTAGCCTGTCGGATACGACACTTATGAATACAGTCCAGCAGACCCTCACCAGTCTGATTCTTGAAGAGTTTGGACAAGTAACTGCCCTTAAGCTCAAAATGCTCACCAATCGCGTTGACGTTCAAATTCACGTCTGTATAGTTACTCTCAATATACTGTGTGACTTGGGTACTGAGATGACGCAGGGAATCCTCACGTTCTTGTGATACATTCGTTGCGCGCTTGTCAGCGGCATAGGAACATACCTCCTCAAGCAAGTCCTGCAATGCCTCCTGCATCTCCTGGATGGTATCCCCGGCAATAATGTCCTCAATCCGATGCGGGTATTGGGTTAGCGTATGGTTATCCCTGTCCCCCAGATCATTGATAGCCTTTATCATTGTACCTACCAGGTTAAAAATCAGGCAACGTGCAAGTGTGAGTGACATAATCGGTTTATCAAAATTTCGCTCTGTAATCTCGTTCATATAAGCACTGGCCTGGTCGGTATCTCCCGCTTTGATGAAATTAAGAAGCTGCTGTTCCACCTGAAGCGGATAATAGTAGCCAAACGGGTCATCCGCCATCGCATCGCTGCGTACATCCCCATAGGTAATGATGCCTTTCTTGCCAAGCACCATTTTGTATTCCATCGCGTCTACTGCTTCCTGGTATGCTTCGGCGATGCCAATCCACGACGTATGGCGTCCGCTGATGGAAATCGTCAATTCCATATCATAACGTTCCAGGAAGCGCTGCGCTTCTGCCGCAATATGATGAAGATCCTGGTTCCAATCCGAAGAATCCGCTTTCATATTTATAAGGCAGACCATCATATCATCAACTTCAGCCACATATCCGACGTGCTGACGCTCTGAAGCCAGTTCTTCAACCACATTGGAAATAATGAGATGGATTAGTTTGTTTCGTTCGTTGATATCAATTCCCGGCAGCTTTCCATACAGATTTTCTTCATTTTCGATTACGAATAGGATCACAGCAAATTCACTTGAATACAGCGGCATATGGAAGGAACGGAATGCATCTTCATAAGGCACAAGCGTATCCTGTTTGCCTTTCAGAAGCCGATTAATCATGTTGGAGCGCAGCACCTGCTGATGTTTCTGCAACTGCTGGGCAATCTCATTCTTTTCTGAACGTGTGTTCATGATGACCTTCTGAATAAACCGAAGTTCATTCCGATCAGCAGGTTCATTCTGACTATTTTTATCTTTTAGTGATTCCACGAGCTGTTGGATTGGGGAGTAATTCCGGCGCATGAAGAACCAGGTCAATACACCCGCACTTATGAGACTCACTACGATGCTGATATACGTAAAATTGCGGACATATACTGCCTTTTCCCAATACAGACTGCTGGGAATAATCAATGCGTACTTCAGATCGGATACCGCGGAGTCCATGTAAAACATCTCTGACTTGCCTACCGTCGCATTATCCAACTGGACCTGATTGCCATCCATGAATGGCTTTAATTCCTCCGATCCGGGACGATTGCTCATCAGAATCTCGTTATTCTGGTTCAGAATCAGCAGCGTGGCATCACTAAAACCTGAAATGCTCTCAATCGCTTCCTGGAATCTTCGCGTATCCGCCATGACGACAACCGTACCCGTCTCCTGACCATTCAAATCATCAGGCAGACGTGTAATGTACGCAATGGAAGACTCGTCCGGAGCGGCATTCTGATGTGGCAGAATGACGAATTGATTCGTTTCTGCACCCAGGATTTGATCCCGCCACGCTTCAAAAGACATTGCACCTGTATTATGTAGGGTATGAAATGCCGTACGCATATCCCGGATATTGCCTGAACGGAGAATGGATTGGTCTTTTTTCCACACGACGTAAAATTCATCGATGGACGCGTATGATGTTTTATAGAGACGAAGTTCCTTCACCAGCTGGTAAGCCGTATACGGGGCCTCTTTGGCCGGCTGATTGGAATACATCAAGGTTTGCAGATTCGGGCTCCACGTCATCTCCATGTTTAACCGTTTCATAAGATCAACTTGTGTATCAATCGTATATCGCATCTGCTTCAATAAGGAATCGTTGGCTCGATGTATTTCACTCTTCAATGTCTCATTCGCTTGCATGTAAATAACCAGACTGATCAGGATCGGCACAATCAAAACAGCACTGTATGAGACAAGCCAGGTCATAATGATGCTTTCTCGTTTTTGCCACAAATATCGAATGTTTAGCAACAGATCATCACCCAACTCTTCGTAGATTATCGATGTTTGGATCAGGAATTTATTATAACGGCAAGAGCGCGATTGGGATATAGATAAAAAGTTCAATTCGATTGACAAAAAGGGCAGCAAGCACCGATTCCCCCCGTTAAATCAAGCACAAATAGCCCGAAAAGACAACTTTCGTCTATCGGGCTATCTGGGCCAACACGCATATTTATCTCCATTCATTTTTGAAAAATGAGTCTATTTTAAAAATGTTCATAGATTGTTTTTTAGAAAATGCGATGCTGCCAACCGTTCAATTTGGCACTCGCCTCCACATAAAAGTAGTCCCCGTATATAAGAGAGACATTCACGTTCTGACCTGCCGGTTTGTGACCGGTCCCCTCCAGGAGGATGCCTTCATACTCAGGAAGATTCCAGCTTCCATAGTGATCCCGCAGGGAATTCAGGATACGTTTGGCAACAGCAGCATAGATCCTGCCCTCCACGTCAGAAAGTACATCTGCAAGCTCAAGCAGTCCCGAAGCTGCAATTGCACCCGCGGAGCTGTCCCGTGGAATCTCCTCCCCTTCTTCCGGCTCAGCACGGAAATCCCAATGCGGAACGCTATCCTCAGGCAGGCTGGAAATGAAGAAGTTCGCCACACGCTGTGCAGCATCCAGATATGCCGGGTCCTCTGTATATCGATACGTATTCGTTAATCCATATAAAGCCCATGCCGCTCCCCGACTCCACGCCGAATCCGGCGCTGCTCCCTGTCCTCCTATCGCTTCTGCCCGATCACCTGTTTCGGGATCAAAACGAATGATATGATGCACCGAGCCATCTTCCCGGACAAATTGCTTCATGACCATATCCGCATGAGCTTTGGCGATATGGCCGAAACGGGGATCTCCACTCTCCTCCAATGCCCAGAAGAGCAAGGACAGGTTCATCATGGTGTCAATTATCGACCAGCCCAGTTTGTCTCCATTCCAGGCCCGGATGAAGCTGCCTTTGGTATTGAAGCGGCCTGCCAGGAAGTTGGCAGCAAATAAGGCACGTCTAGCCACATCGGCATCTCCGGTTATCTTGTATTTAATAACGGCTGTGGGCAGGAACTGAAAGCCCACGTCGTGATCGAAGTAGTTATTTTCAAGAAAACGTTCCGAAAGCCGTTCATCCCAATTCCATGCAGCCTCTTTATATTTCTCATCACCCGTCATATCGTACACAATCCATAATATGCCCGGCCAGAATCCCGATGTCCACCAATCGATTCTCATGTCGTCATAGATGCCATTCGTGCCAGCGACATGCGGAGACTTCTGACCTATGGCCGCAAGCATCTGGTCAGCTTTGCTCTTGATCTGATCCCAGACGTCCTTGTTCACTTCATTTAATGCGCTCATGTAACATCATGCCTCCTCACCGCTTCTTCAATTCTCAGATTTAACCTTTCAATGAACCGACCATGACACCTTTCACGAAAAAGCGCTGCAAAAACGGATAGATGCACAGGATTGGTATCGTCGCTACCATTATGGTCGCATATTTGATGGTTTCCCCGATCTGGAAGCGATCTCCAGCCGATGCACCTGCCGACATGCTTTCCGTGGAATTGGCGATCAGAATCTCACGCAGCACCAATTGCAGTGGGAACAGCTCCCGACTTTTGATAAACACAGACGCATAGAACCATCCGTTCCACTTATCTACTGCGTAATAGAGAATCATCACGGCAATGACGGGCATGGACAACGGGATAATAATGCGGAACAAAATGGTAAAGTGATTGGCTCCATCTATCTTGGCCGATTCTTCGAGACTGTCCGGGATGCCCATAAACGACGTTCGCATGATGATCAGATTAAACGTGCTGATGGCAAAAGGCAGAATGGTCGACCACAATGTATCTAGCAGTCCAACGCCTTTTACCACCAGGTACAGTGGAATCAACCCGCCGCCGAAGAACATCGTGAACACGATAAAGAACATAAACACCTTGTTCCACATCACGTTTTTACGGGATAGCACATACGCACCAAGCGCAGTCATGAACAGGTTGACGATAACGCCGAACACAAGAATAAACAAAGTATTCCGGAAACCTGTGGCTATACCTGGATTGGCAAGTACGCTCTTGTATGCTTCCAGACTAAACCCGACCGGCTTCCACAGGAGACCCTTGTTTGCTAACAGCTGCGCTGAATCACTTAAGGACGCAAATAACACGTAGAGCAGCGGATACAAGGTGACGATGACAAGCAGAATTAGAAATGTATAATTCAAAATCGTAAAGATTCGGTCAAACCAACCGCTTTCCTTAATCAAAGTTACCACCTCACCATAAGCTGTTTTGACTCACTCTGCGGCTGATATAGTTCGCCGAAATCAGAAGAACGAGATTGATCACCGAGTTGAATAGACCGACTGCTGAGCTGTAACTCCATCCGAACTCCAACAATCCCTTTCGGTACACAAAGGAAGAGATTACGTCAGCCGTTTCATAGGTCACCGGATTATAAAGGAGAATGATTTTCTCAAACCCGACATTCAGCATATTACCCATCCGGAGAATGAACATGATTGTAATAATAGGCAGTAATCCGGGGAGCGTAATGTGGAACATTTGCTTGAGACGGCTCGCTCCGTCGATCTTCGCCGCTTCATACTGCTCCAGATCGATGCTCATTAACGCAGCGATATAGATAATCGATTCCCAACCAATCCGCTGCCATATTTCAGACAAGACATAGATCGGACGGAACAGCTCCGGCTTTTGCAGCATCGCCTGACCGTCATATCCGAGCATCATGATGAGACGGTTGATTAATCCATCTGCGTTTGTGAAGTCCGTAATAATACCGCATATGACGACGAGAGAGATGAAATAAGGCATATACGTTATCGTCTGAACGACCCGCTTGAACGTGCGCTTGCGTACTTCATTGATAAGCAGCGCCAGAATGATCGGCGCGGGGAATTCAAAGAGCAGCGTATACAAACTGATGAGAAGGGTGTTTTTCAAAACACGCAAGAAATAATAACTGTTGAAAAACTCTTCAAAGTGTTTCAGCCCAACCCAATCACTCCCCAAAATACCCTTCATCGGAGAATAATCTTTAAAGGCAATAATTGCGCCGTACATCGGACCGTAATGAAATATTAAATAATATCCAATAACGGGAATCATCATGATATACAAATACTTATTCATCTTGAAGTCCCGGACGAATCGGCTTCGGAAGGATTGACGATTGCTCATGATGTACCTTTTCACCTCTTTTCCATCGGGAGGGCTGTAGCCCTCCCCTTTTACAATTACCGGTTGTTGTAGCGTTCGAGTGCTGCTGTCTGGATTTCAATGGCGCGATCCAGATGTAACGACTTCATCTTCGCGACATAACTCTCGAATTGATCCACCGATTCGTTACCCAGAATGATCTTGATGGTCATCTCATCGACGAGTGTGTTGATATCATTCATAATGGTCGCGTATTCGGAACTCTCTTCAGGTGTAGGGGTGATTGAAGGCAGATTATATTTTGCGGCCTGTGTATTCTTCCATATATCAATGGCATCGCGCTGCGTCTGCAATGCAAAAAATTGCTCGGCATAACGTTTGTCTTGAACGAATGGACCGTTATAGCTGCTGCGGGCATATAGTGAAATCGCTTGTGCCGGAGCCAGTTTATCCGGATTCTTCAGCAGCAAATCCGTGAATTTCGGATAATCGCCCTCCATGTTATAGCTAACACCCTCTTCACCGAAATTGAAGAACATGTGCCCTTCCTCACTGTAGCCATAATCCAGCATGCGAACGGCAAGTTCCGGGTCCTTGGCTGCCGTCGTAATGGCAACGGTGCCTTCCGAGGCATAACCCTGGTTAAGCTGGCCGAATTTAGGAATATCACCTTTGTTAAGCACCGGATATGGTGCAGCGACCAGAACGGCATCCGGATCATTTGCTTCTACAAGCGGCTGCCATTTGCCGATGCCTCCGCCTGCGTTGCCGACACTGGCGCCAGTAGCACCCGAAGCGAGATTACCGTCAACGGATTTGGTATCCGCTGTCGAGATATTTTTATCAATCAAACCTTCTTTGTACCATTCCTGGAATAACGACAAGTATGCTTTGAACCCCTCTTCCGCCGGACCAAATTTCACCTGTCCGTCTTCCTGATAGAATCCGCGGTTTACACCGAAGGCGCCGAGGAAAGCACCATTCCCGGAATCGTTAAAGAATCGTGGCTTACTTACGACAGAGAACGGAGCGGCAGCGCCTTTTTTCTCTTTGAAAGCTCGCAGGGTTGTTGTCCATTCATCAATCGTTTCCGGGACCGGCAGTCCCAGCTCATCCAGCCAATCCTTACGAATGATTGGACCCTGGAAGACACGAAGATACTCATCTCCCCGAACGAACGGGAATACATAGTAGCTGCCATTGTCCGTCTTGACCATCTTGTCGATGTCCGGATTCTCCTGCAAGTATTTCTTCAGGTTTGGCGCATACTGGTCAATCAGATCGTTCAGCTTGAGAATGTAACCATCGTTGATGGCTTTCTCCGGTCCACCGGGGAAATCTCCGATGAAATTGTACTCCAGCATGTCTGGCAAATCACCGGATGCCAGCATCACGTTAAAGGATTCTCTGACCTGACCTGTCGGTGGTGCCGTGAACTTGAGGGGTACGCCGGTTTTTTCCTGCCATTTTTGAAAGAATGGAATTTCGCTATGCGAATTTTTGACCCCAATCAGGTTTCCGTTAATTTCACCCCAATACGTAAGCGTCTTATCCGTTTGAATCGGATAGGTTGTTGCTTCCGTTGATCCGCTCGGTGTCCCTTTATGGGTATCGCCCGCTGTACTGTCTCCGGATGAACACCCCAGGATCGTCGTGCCTAATAACAGGATCATCAAACTCGTAGATAACACTTTTCTTCTCATGGACCTTATCCTCCACCTTTTGGGAATGTCTGTGCTCTACCTCAGATTAAGGGTGAGGGCATCGTAGCGATATTCGCAAAAGATGAAATGACATGTTGATTTCGTCAAAACCAAATGATCATTTAGCCAAAGCGATAAACAAATTCTCTATCTCCTCATCTGCAATTTCTTGAATTAGCTGTGCTGGCGCGGGTTTGTGACTGTTCTTCAGACATCACAAAAAAACAGACCATGAACATCGTTCATGGTCTGTAACGTGGGTGAATATGAGTTGATTGAAATATAAGGGAATATTGCGTCAGAGCTCGAATTCTCATTTTCAGTCCCATACGACTTCTGTACCTGCAATAAAATCATGTATTGCACGTTTGTCTTCACGTACTGCCACCATAATGACACTTACAATGAAACCAATGCCCAACGTTATGGCATACACAATTCCTGCCACAACAACTCGCATCAACATGGCTCCAATGCCAGGGGGCTCATGTGTATCGTATTTTCGAATTCGAATTCCGCAGATGCGTTTTCCTATCGTTCTACCGTACCAGAATACTGGCACCGAGCCTTATCCAAAAACCTGCTTTATACATAATGTTTCCTCCAAACTTTCTTTACTACAAAGACTAATAAATACGTTATTTCTAACTCCTTTCATTCTGTTGTATTAACTCAACATGGGTTGAGAAACCCAAGGCGAAGCGGTATTCACCATCACCTATCTGGGTGTATATACTATTCATATCACTGCCGCATTACACCATTGAAACCAAGTCAAACACATTTCATTTGAAGTCCGGCATGGAACACCTTAGGTATTATCATACGTTATAGATGTTTTATTCAATTTATGACAAAGGAGGATGAAGCACATGTATAGATTCAAGTACTATGGAGATCCACAGGACTATGCCTTATCCACAGCTCCGCAATATTATGGGAATAGAGATGCACAACGCACGGAAACTTTGGGATTACCGAATTATGTGATGTACACAGTAGCTGTGGAGCCCAAATTCACAGAGCTATTATTCCAACACATAGGGTTAAAGATTGTCATCACGACAACTGTCGGCAAATTGGTAGGCACTCTGGATGATGTTTCCACTGATCACGTAACTCTTGATGTTCTTGGAAAAAAGCATCACATTCGATTATGTGAAATCGTTTATTTTGAAATAGCAAAAGAGTCATCACTCTGATGCAGTAAACCGTACCCTGTAGTTAGACACTTCATAAAAGTCTCTTTATGGGGTACTTTTGTGGTATAGAGCAAAAAAATGTTTATAATATGCGAGGTAAAGCCGCTTTCATCCACCCCTATGTGAAGTCTGTTCGTGGCTTCACTAAGATGAAACATTTCATTTAAGCATGAAAAGCTTTCCAGAATGAGCCCTCTGTATTAATGATATCCTTGATTTGGGCAAAAGGAATTGTAAATGTCGGAAATCCCGCCACGTAAGGAGCGATTTCATAAGGGCTAAAATATAGATGCAGTGCATCCGCTGTAACAAAAAACGGCTGATCCGGGCTGATTCCCTCATACGTGTCCGGAAAAACATAAGAGTACTGCGGATCATTCTTGATCTGATCACCTACAATTTGGCTGAGTACCTTTACATAATTACTATTCGGTTTAAACAAATCCTTGAGTTCATACATCTGGCCGCTGCTCAGATTAATGATCGCATAGATCATCGTAGGCATCCCATGTGCTGCACCAGCTGGGTAGTTATAACCCGTGAGTTTGAGTTGAAGCAGTTGCTGCTGATAGAACGTAATATCAAAATCCCCTGTGTACGTGTAATCCAGCTTCTGATCGGCAGGGATTGGCTTCACTTGGGATAGCGCCTTTAACTTGGCATTTACTGCAAGCTGGGCGGCTTGATCCGTTAACCCTTCCACCTGGGGGTAATACACGAGATAGTCCGGGTTGGGTTTATATTTCTCTTCACGTACACGGTACGGCGGGTGGAGTGGAACGATCGTATTTTGCCGCCAAATGATCTGCCCCGCCCGGTTTACATAGGATACACGCTGGTCCACATACGCCTTAATCAAATCTGGAGCGACTACCTCTAATGTACCTGAACCTTCAACCAGGGGAAATCCAGATGCAGGTCGCCCGCTCAGATCCAGAAAGAATGTTTGCGTTCCATTCGTTGCTGAAGCCAGCCCTCCCTTGTAATTCGATACATCCGTATATACAAAATCCGTAAGCCTTCTACCGCTTTCATCCGCAATTGCATAGACCGAACCCAAAAAAGACTGTTTGGGGTCAATCGCTTGCCCCAGTGCCAGCCGATGCTCTCCCAGATCCCGAATATCATTGTAGGCCGGTTGGATGACGAATGTGCCCTGTGTATTAATAACGCCATAGATGGAGTTGTAATCCTCAGCTGTATTCACGATAGCGTGACCACCACTGAACGGAAATGCCGAGGTGAAGCTCGGCTGAATTCGGATATGACCACTTTCGTCGATATACCCGTATTTACCCGATGTCTCTTGTTGAAATGCAAGTAATCCGTCACCCAGAGGTCCTACATAGGCATACGGATACGTCGCCAATTGCTGACCATTTCGGTTGATTAACGCAAATTCATGTTCCTTGATCTGCACAACGGCCTTGCCATCCTGAAAATCGTTCGCTGAAGCGAACTGAGCCCGAATTACCTCATTTCCAGAGGTGTCCAAATAACCGTAACGACTGATCTCACCGCCTGACTGATTGTTGTCTGAAAGGTAAAACAGCGCTCGGCCGTCCTTCACATTGGCAATAAACGGATACGCCCGCTTGGTAAGAACTGTGCCTTGTTCATCAATCATCTTGAACCCTTGGGAATCGATAACGATGGCCCGGCCTTCTGCAAAAGAGTTAATGGAATCGTATACAGGTTGAACGACAAATTGGCCGTTAAGATTGATGACCCCAGCCTTCCCGTCTATGATCACAACAGCAAGCCCGTTGGACTGAAAGTTCTGGGCATCGTCAAGTATTGGTTCAAGTCGAATACGACCTTGGGCATCCATATAACCCCACCGGGTTCCAGTTGTTGTTCTAACCGAGATGGGAAATAACCACGTCGTTTCATGTGCATGACCCTCTGTGCCCAAGGTCTGCCTAATCTTCTTTTCCAGTTCAAGCAGAACTTCCCGTGAAGGGTATGGGGCATTGAAGCTTAATGCTTTTTGAACAGAAACGAGTGCAGCAGGAAATAATCCGGCTTTATACTGCGCGTCCGCAAGATAGTACCAATAGAAAGTATAATCTGGATGTTGTTCTGCCAATTGTTCGTAATACTGTACGACCTTAGGAAAGTAATACGGGTATACATCTGTTGCTTGAACCCATTTCCCATTCTGCCAGCGGATGATCTCGACCCGATAAGCTTCACCTGTGTCATGAATCCAGAGTGCAATCTCCACTTTGCCATCTCTGCCGTGGTGACCGGGCATATCAATGATTTCCGCATGGCTGTAATACAAATCTTCTGGTGCCAGATCTGTCAGTCCTGATTCCGTCCAATCGTATACAGCCAGCTTCGACCAGATCGCACCGATCTGCCAACCCACAATGAGATTATTTCTCGCCGTGGATGTCACAGATGCCGCTGTCAGCAAAGTAACACCATATCCCAAACCCTTGGTCAAAGACATCTTGATCCAGTGACCCTGGTAAAATTTCAGAACAAGCAGCATTAATTCTCCGCCTTGCTGATATACGGCTGCGATCTCCGGCATTCCGTCTCCCGTCAGATCTGAAGCGTAAATAGCCGGATGTTTGACCGGTTTATCAATGGTGACGACAGTCGCGCCAGCCGGGATATGTTGATTGACAATTTGTGTTAACAGAGGTTCGCTCATAGACATGTCTATTTCCTCCTTAAGACAGCATTCGCCTAATGTATGGATATGCATCCTAAGTGGGGATATGACTTCGGAGCGAATATAACCGTTAACTTCGAAAAGTTGAAGATCTTTGTTTTAACGGTACCCGGCCGTCTCAGTCGTCCCTTTCATTTGCGGGTAAGCACTAACAAACCTGAGACACGTTATTTAGAGGTTTGATGTGCTTTTAGAAAACGAAGGAACTTGAGGCACGCTATATCGTAAAGTCGGAGTCATCTTCCGCGTTTATCCAGGATAATTTTGGGAATAAGGTGACTGGTGTTCCTTACGTTTGAAAAAGTATATTTGGAGTCCAAATAAGACGTCCTAGGTTCCTTAGAAAATCGTCTGGCCTTTTCACCTGGATAAACTAGCTTGTACTTCAAGAAGTATTGAATATCGGCAATGGCCTTGTGCTTCGCTATGGTTGCCAAATAATTTTTCAAACTACTGCGCTCCGGCTGGAAAGAAAGTGGATTTTGCCAAAATGCAAAAAAGGTGTCTGCCACACATTCTTCAATTTCTTCAGATGAGGCATTATGTAATATGGAATAAACAATTTTCCACAACAATCCGGCATACTGATTCATCACCCATTCCATGGCTTCATGGTCACGCCTTGCAACTGCTTTCCTGATCTGATCTTCCTTCATGCTTACCCTCCCTTCCATATAGAGTGATATACGAGTTAGTAAGCTACGGATATCTCCATTAAAACGTTACTCTATAGTAGATTCGATCCAAAAACCCAATTTACTCAATACATATAAAAAAGAATTGCAGAGGCGTACGCTTCTGCAATTCTTTAAGTGTGTATCGATTCAGGAAGTTTCCTGCGTGCTGAGCTGTACATACTGTGTGAGGCGGCAATAATGAAGCAACATAAGCCCCTCATTTCCGTTTCCCAAAGCGATTCTCCGGCCCTCTTCGATCATGTGTTCCAACACTTCGCGAAGGAAATTCATCTGAAACCTCAAGGTTTCCACAACCAGTTGTTCCAGCACTTCGATATCTCTCAGTGTAAATTGAGATAATCCGCGAAGCAACAGTTCTTCTGACCAGCTGCTGATCTTCTGCATCAACTGACTATAGTCTTCCAAATCTCCCCGTCCTTCCATAGCCCGCATCCAGTTTCAGACTGATCACTGTTTGACCCTTCAGGAAGCTGATCGGGTATATCCGTTGTTGCTCTATACGCACAAAAGCATAAAAATGTTCGAGTGTTCCTGCTCCATAACCCGACTCCAGTCGTTTGATCATGGTCTGCCATTCCGTTGAATAAGGAAGAGTCAGGTCCAACGTCTCGCCATTGTCACTCTCCATCGTAAGAATAAGGTCCTGTGATTGCTTATTAAAGCGATGTTCTACAACCCGGGCAACCTTAATCATCGCCAGTCGCTCTTTTGGAGCGGAAAACAACTCACATGGGCGTGAATCCTCTGCGAGTACAGAGGCTACATCTTGCATGTACTTGCCCAGTTTCACCTCTTCCACTCCTGTTCGGGGCAACAGCGTAAGCTTCGCTCCTTCCCCCGAGGACAGCCTGTGCTCTTCATTTACTTTCACCGAACGAAACTGAACCTCTTCCCCGGCAAATTGACGAAAAGTCAGATTGGGCAACCATGGAGTGAAGGAACCGTAATGCTCTGTATATGAGAATTGATCATCTTTATAGTATACCGCCCGCACATCACTGTAGGTGTATATTTCCTGATCATCAAAACAATAGAAATAATAAGTAATTCCACGGTAACCGGATCGTGTCTCCCACGCATCTGCACCCAAACCATACAAATGCAGTGCAGGGACCATATAATATTTACTGCGAAAACGGCCAATGAGCTGGCTCTGCTTGAACGCAGATACCTTTTCTTCTTCAAGTACCTGGAGTGCAAGATACAATTTGCTCACCCGATCAAGCATAGACTGCATGGAGAAGCGTACATGTCTGTTAAAAAACAACTGCAATTCTCCCTGAATCCCGCGTAAACTCCGCTCCACGTCAGGCAGTTGACCACTATGGGCCGCAATCGCCAGTGTTTCCAATTGGGCCATATAGGATTGTGGTAGACGAGCAAGCCCCGTCTTTAACAGATCGGCCAGCATGGAGCGACATTCCCGCACGGTTTCAATTGAAAATTTGGCATCATGGACTTTTCCGCTTAAAGCTTCCGTATCATTCAAACCATGTTGCATCCGGTACCGCAGCAGCGCTTCAAGCTTGGCCATATGGCCAGCCGTTTGTTTTACTTTGCACAGAGCCTTGGCCAGACTCGCTTCTTCTGTAAACGAGACCTCAATCTCTTGCTTCACCAGACGCACCGTTAGAAGAGAGTCGTCCACTACTTCAATCTGTTCTGGATACCTTAACCGGAACAAAACCTCTTCGATCAAGGAAGAACTATACGATTTAACCAAAGGAGCAAGATCCGATTCAATCATCCAGCGGAAGCGGGATTCCATTACCAGGGAGTGTATATTTTGAATTTGAACTGCCTCATGATCATCCACATCAGAAGAAGACTCGAAGTCTGCTGATGAAGCTTCTTCTCCCTGATTCACTGTATCTTCTGCATGGTGTTCCCGTTGATAATATAATATGGATATCAATATATGTTTGCAGATATTATCTGCCGGACAGGAGCATTTCCATTGGTCCAGCGTATTTTCTAGCGTGCATTGTATACCATCACTCAACTGACAACTCACGGATGCTTCATCCCAGGTGTATTGCACAGTCACGCCATTGTCCAGCTCTTTCAGAGATCGTTTATACAATCCCTTGTTGGCATACCGAATCAAATAATCCTCCGTACACAGCATCGAAAATATCCGAAATTTCTGTTCAAATCCACTCACGTGATCAACGTCCTGACGCTCTTAAAATATCATAGATTGTCTCACTGAACACACGACCTGCGACTTCACCCAAGGCAATAGCCTTATGATCGCCATAATAATAGTGTTTCTGACTTCCAGGCTTAAAGAAATGCAACGATTCCAGCGTAATTTCTTCCAACCCTTCATAATACGTGATACTCGTCCCACTGAAACGCAGTTCTGCGACAAGATCTCCGTACTCTTTGTAAAATTCATGGAACCAGCCGCCATCTTGTGCCGGACCTTTGACCCAGCCGTATTTCTCCAGCGCTTTGGGAAAGGCAGTTGGAGAGAACTCAGACTCTGGCAAGCGCTCATATTCAACCTTGTTTTTGTCTTCATCCTCAGGTTCATGGATTTGTCGATTCAGCTGCTCGAACGGCTGCTTGATCTCGTAGTCCTCCAGCTGTGTTTTCCATCCTTCGAGCGCAGATTGGTCCAGTTCGAGTGGGTGAATCAGTCCCACCAGCGAACCTGAAGGCAGTTCATATTCATCCTCATCGACGGTATTAAACGTGCCGTCCTCCATATAACGGAAGGTGTTAACCAGCTGACCATCTTCATACGTGCCCCAGATTAATCCAACAGCGAACTTTTGCATGATTACATTTTCAACAAACAGTGCTTTCCATTCCCCAGCCGTCCACAGACGTTGCTTGGACAGTGATTCTTCCAGACGCTGCGCTTGAATCGTAACCATTGTTTTGAGATCTTTTTTCAGTTGTGTGAAACGTGCCTTGGACTGTGCGGCAAGATCAGCATCATCTTTCTGTGCAGGGGCTGGCAGGCTTTTCACTGATTTTCCCGTTTCTTCATTTACAACAACGACTTGCAGATCTCCATTGACTTTAATCAGGAATGAACGCTCCCCATAGCTAAGCTGCATCGTTCCATTCTGATCAAAACCAAGCGTTGTGACGAGGCGGTCTTCCAACTGTTCCGAGGTAAGTCCCATATTTTCAGCTGCAAGCTGTAGCGCTTCTTCAGCAGCACCCTTAACCTGGCGGTTCTTTACGGTACGTTTAATCTTGTCAATCGCCATGAGAGCGGATGGTTCCTTCAGATAGGCCAATACTTTTACAGCATCTGCTGCAATGGCGCCGCGGCTGTTTTCTGTCCATTCCTTAATTTGTGGAGCCAATATACTTACAATTCGATTATCGCCAAAGAGTGCCGAGAGGTACATTACCCATTTCTCTTTCGCGACAGCACCATCCTGTATCCATAACTGAAGCAGTTCGCTAGCAAACCGAGCCAATGATCCTTCGCTTGCATACTCTCGTAGTTCATTCAGTCTTTCGTTCGGCGCAGAGGTATGATCTATCGATTGCACCAAGAGATATTGCTTGATTCGATCATCTAATGGTTGATTGTCAGCTGAACGCACAAGAGAAGGCAAATCCTTTAGAGATAACCAGCCTAGTCTGGACAGCTTTTTGGCATCTGCCTGATCGGCAAGCGCCGCATGAGCATACTCTGGGCTTTGATCCGCGGTATCCAGCAGAATTTGAATCAGGTTCTTCCAATCTGCAGACTTTTCGCCCTTCAGAAGCTCACTATATATATCTTTGCTATGATCCAAACTGCGAATAGCACTCAGAGCCATTTCTTTCACGCCCGCTTTTTTCTCTGAACGATATATGGCGGTATATAAGTCCTGATCAGGAATCCGATTGAATTCAGATAACGCCACGCCATTTGCTTTTTTGGATGAATCTTGCAAGCCAGCACGAATCGCTTCGGCTACTTGTTTTGTCGAAAGTTCATGACGTTGTTCAAAAGTAATTTCCAAAACAAGAATGCGTGTATCCGTTGGCAGTTTCTTGTACTGGCCTATAGCATAGTCCAGATTCTGTTGAATGATCCGGCGATATTCATCCTGAGGCATCGATTTGTACTTGTAATCGGTCATGCCATTGAGCGAAATTAGGCTAGACAGCAATTTATCTTGTTTCACCTCTGGATCTTGGCCGTACCGTTCGAGCAGCTGCTCTCCGCTAAACGCGTAAGATTGATACATATCTGAGACAATATCCAATGTCCACTCGGGATAAGTGGTCAGAATCACGAACCGACGCATTGCCTCCGAATCCAAGGGCAAGAAACTAATGCTGATTAGATTATGAACGCGTCTTTTGTCCCGATTCAGGTTATTAAACAGCCCACGACTATTCGGATCTTCCCAGTATTCTTCAAGTGAGCTTTCCCCGTTCAAATATCGCGCAATCGCAAGCCCTTGTCTCCCTCCATCTAACGGATGCCGAAGCGCACTGAACACCGCCTGTTCGATAGTTTCATCCGCATCTGGTAGAGCGATTCCACGGTCCTCCATCATTTTTTGAATGCACAATTTGAGGAATGGGGGTTTTAATATGTGGTATGCACGAATGGCCTGCTGCGGTTCGTTCACAATTGCTGTTTGTAGAAAATTCCATGGTATGGTGTACGCTTCAAGTTCAGTACGCAACATTTCAATCAGCTGATAAGGCTCATCCAGAGGAATCAGCCCAAACAACAGCTCATTGGCATTTTTCGTTCTTGGGTCCATGTTTAACAAGTAGCGCCGAACTTCAAGTGGATAGATCTCATGTAATTGGTTTATGGCTTCGAGCAAAATGCGACCGGTCTCACTCTTGTCATCTAGGAAACGTTGTTTTCCTCCACTGATGTTAACCATATACAACAAAGCACTGCTCAGAAGGATCATCGTTTTGTCGAACTCACTGTATGAGAGTTGTTCCTTTTTGGAAAGAGAAGTATCCGAATAGTTCTCAGCGATAACCCGACTATGCTTCTCCTGGAGGAATTCAGCATTCAATTCATATGCAGATCTGTTATGTTTGGTTTGAAAATTGTAAACCACCAGAGGCTCAATCAATGTATGCAGTTCGTTCTGCAGCTTACTTGTATCCTTGGTCATCACATGTTGAAACAGTGCTGGCAGAGATTGAGTGAACTCTTGCACCTGGGCAAGATGAGCAGGGCTATCATTGAGATCTGAATAGAGTCGAAGGAGTATCATCCCATTGATTATATCCTGGAAATTCCCCTTCAATCTGCTCTTTATTTCATCCAGAATTTCCTTTTCTCCAGCAAACCGATTGATTTTCTCCAACCGGTACAGCAACCCGGCGATACGATCATTGTTTTTGCTCTTTCCACTCAGTCCATAAGCTTCCGAGTCGTTCCCGAGACAGAGCGTAAAACCATCGGTTCTCCACGAATTCCTTCTGGAATAATTGGATTCCATATGAATCACAATGGCTCCAGCCCGAAAGAATATGTCTCCGTCATCTTTTTTGGCCAGTTTCATGAGTACATCGATCGTCTGGTAGGCATAATGGGTGGAACTTCCCAGCATATCAGGGAACTTGTCCGTCGTTCCCATCACATAATCGACGATTTCCGAACTCCGGTCCGTTTTCAACGAATATTCGTTGGAACACACCTCTGCAAACTTCTCCACCAAAGCCTCCACTGCACGGTCTGCGGTAAGCATTACACATTCCTCCTTGAATATGAGTTTATACATGATTTTGTATATAACCAATCCATTAAGTAAGCAACTTGCATCATTCGATTCATCTCGCTGCTCAAGTAATAATTTCGCCAATCCAGTCCGCCAACTCATTGGGTGTAATCGCAGCTACATGTGCACCCATATTGGATAACGTCTGCGCAGCATGTTTGTTGTACACGGTATCTCCGTTAAAATCGAGTGCGGTCAATACAAGCAATTTGCAGCCTGTATCCAGAATATCCTTACATGCCTTATACATGTGTTGGATCGGGTAACCCTCTTCCAGATCGCTAACGAGAATGTATATCGTTTTTCCAGGATTTTCGATTAACGTCTCACCATAACGGAGTGCCTTGGTTATATGCGTGCCCCCGCCAAGCTGTACATTCATGAGCACATCTACCGGATCTTCCAGCCTGTCACTCAAATCGACAACCTGTGTGTCAAAAATAAACAATTTCGTACGAAGTGCATTCAGGCGATAGAAAATGCTGGCCATCACCGAACTGTATATCACTGAATCCAGCATGCTTCCGCTCTCATCCACACCAATAATGATGTCCCATTTGTTATGAGACTGGATATTCCCGTCAAAATATAGACGTTCAATGACAAATCTGCGATTGTTTTTGTCATAATTCTTCAAGTTCTTGGTGATGGTCTGCTTGAAATTCAGATTACGCAAGGAGCGCACCGAACTGGATGCATAGCGGCTGCGTTTCCCCACAATGCTTGCTTTGGTCTGAGATTCGAGTTTGCGTCGTAACTCTTCAACCACGACTCGTACGATTTCCTTGGCGCTCTTTAACACGTCGCCTTTCATTCGGCCCTTGAATTGCATAATATTCTTGAGCAGGTTCATATTGGGTTCGAGAGATTCCAGCAGTTTTTTGTCCGTTAACAATTCGGTTAGGCCATACCGGTCAAGGGCCTGCTTCTCGAGGATTTCCACCGTTGGTTTCGGGAACAATTCCCTGACTTTATGCAACCATTTTGGAACAGTCAGATCCGAAGAGCCTCGTCCTCCACCTTTTCGGTAACCTTGCTCTTCACCGTATTCGCGATGATACAGATATCCCAGAATCTCATCGACTTCGGTATATTTAAAATCATCGGGGGAGTAATCATCTGCATTGGACAACCCTTCTTCGGCAGATTCGCCCAGAATGAGGCGCCAACGGTTTAAGGTTTCTGCCCGGTTAAGTTTTGAACTATCTTTCAAAATCCCCTTGGTTGTATCCAGCTCATTCAGATCAGCTTCCATGCGTCAAACTCCTTCCGAAGGGCTTCATCCCATGTTCTCGTCTGAATCAGCAGTCGCTCGTCAACGGAAGACCATGACATCTCTTCGGCCTCTGCCTGATGCAGGTTCGCAACCCGATCTGCAATTAGGCCTGTCTCCATCGGTGTAAAGTAGGTAAACGCCAAGCGAAGTTCAGGAATCATGCGAATAAACTCTTCATAATCAAGTTGCTCAATCATATAATTCAATTCTGATAAAAGCTGATCTTCATACAGAAAAGCGTCACGCGCTACAGAGAACACACCCTGTAGATAAAGTGCAGTCTGTCGGGTCTGTTCCTGCGATCCACGGATATACCCACGTGCCCGATCCACAATCTCCTCCTTATGCCTGTCCCCAAGCCCTGAAGATATGGCTATACATACCCCCTCCAGCTGTGCCGGAAGTTGGCTGTCTGACAGAAGTTCATTCAGGTGTGCCCTGAAAGTCTCATCGCGAAAATGCTCTTCGGACGACTCTGCCAGCATGGCAAGCAGCTTCAGTCCCTGAACAATTGCTTCATGTTCATCCGAATTCGTTCTTGAGAGCTGCATCAGTTTGTCAACAGCATTGTTATAAGCTTCGGATACGAGGTTAAGGAGCTGCTCTTCTTCATACAACCCAAGAAGTCTGCGGTGCTGCTGAATTCGGTTCAACAGATGAAGGCTTCCACACAACGACAGGAAATTCCCATCCTTTCGAAGCGCTGACCTCACTTGTTCATACAGCTTCATTGCTGTATCCTGCAGACCCATGAGCAGAGCTTGAAGCATGGATTTGGCCAGGTCACCACTGTGATGATCCGGTATCCCCATCATCTCTTCTTCCATCTTGCGGGTGGCAGCTTCCCGAATGGTGCCTCCATATAGTGAATTCTCGATTAATCGAGCCTCAATTCTGGAGGAATAGGTGTATACCCACGTCTCCCGAACAAGGTTCATGTCACGCTGTGCAATCCAATCGGGTCCTGATTGCCTCTTCGCAAACTCTGGGACGAGATAAATCATGCATTGAAACAATTGACTTTGCCGACGATGATCTGGTTTGGCATATACATCAAGCACTTTCTTATGTTGGCCTGTAGTACGAATTTGAAGTTTGGACTCTGTGCAGCGCTCTTTGAAATCCTCAACGATCGGAATACTGAATGGGTTCGGGGCTACTTTTCCTATGACATCCCCGGTTAGCAATTTGTGCAGTTCTTGCAGCGGTTTATCCGAAGCTAGCGTAAGTTCCCCCTTAACAAAGGAAGAACGTGCTGCATCCATCAGCTCATAGACACCGCCTTCCCTTTTCCCCCTCAGTCCTGCGAGACCCTGAACCATGCTATACGCCTCAATGGCGTCACTGGTTGATACATGTTCATGCCCTTCCCTTAGCTTGCGGGTTAGTCGGGATAACAAGTCCAAAGCAGTCAAATTATACACGGAGCCCTTTTGCCGAAGCAGCTGGGTCCAGATCAGTTCATAATAATTCACGTAAGGCATTCCACTTGCATAACCATTCAGTCGATCCGCTTCGGCAAACGTGTAGACCATGGGATACATCTGCTGATGCACCGAATGCTGAACCTTCGCATGCTCTTGCATCGCCATCTCTTCTGAGTCCGTCCCATCATTTTCGGATATCAGCAGTCCATAGGTATGAAATCCGCCGGTGATAACAAGCACACGTTCATGCTCCTGCCCGGCTTGCTCAATCCGTCTCCTCATATGTGCTTCTCTTGCGAGATCACCTGTGCTGTGCAACCGCTCCGCTGAATAACACATCCGGGATAAGGTGCAGTATGTGAATACATCCTGTACAAATGCCTGCGTTGACTTCTCCAGACCACCAATCTCAAATACGCTCTCCCACAATTCATCGAAACTTCGACAGTTTGTTTTTTGACATAAACGTTGGATAAACTCTGACCCTGCAAGTAATGTTTCGTCTTGAATGGACATCTCCCGCTGTTCTGCCTTGCCGGACTTAGAGAAATGATGATAGTCCAGGTCGATAAATGTTGCAGGGATGCTCAGCCGAGCTGCTTCTTTGAGAGCGACATATTCAGGAGAGTAACGAAGCATCGGATAATAACAGGCCGCTCTCTCATCTTCACTCTCATAGGTGTAGTAAAGACTGACAGGAGGTATCGTTGCCTCATCAGCCAGAACTTGAAGCAACGGATTCCCGCTTTCAGGCCCTTCGATTAGAATGCTGTCAGGCTTGTATTCTTCAATCAATCGCAGCAAATGATAGGAACAGGCCGGGCTGTGGTGACGTATGGGAAAATAAAGCGTGCCTTTGTTCAGGTTATACACTTTAGACTCAAATAGCGTCTGTAACTGGGCAACATCCAGATTCGATTTTCCTGTTAACCGATCCATTTCTTCTCCTCATAATAATCCTTCCAGATCCCCTCTTCTCTGGAACGCTCCTTCACGACCTTGGAGAAGTAGGTTTTGAGAATGGACAGATCCTTGTCGCTTTCTTTCGCGATAGTCCCCAGCATGTTCTGCACCATCCGATCCAAAGCAATTCCCTTGTCTTCGTAATAATAGGAAGTCATTGCACTCTGTACATATACAGATACGGCTTCAGCCGTACTCATGGACGCTTGGGGAGTATCCAGCTTGTAACCTTCCCGCGTTATTCCCGTGCGAAGCTCCATAAATGTCGTGGCCAACAATTCAACCACATCCGAATTAATCTCGGTATCGATCCCGCTATGTAATAACAGGCTGCGCGCCTGAGATTCAATAATTTTGGCTTCCATTTTCACACTGCTGATCGGTTTGATCGTCTCAAAATTGAAACGACGCTTCAACGCACCACTCATTTCATTGACACCCTTGTCACGAATGTTCGCCGTAGCGATCACGTTAAACCCCGGTTTGGCAAACAGCACACCGCCATCCAGTTCAGGAATACTCATCACCTTGTCACTCAGAATACTGATCAGACTATCCTGCGCTTCAGCAGGACAACGGGTAATCTCTTCAAAACGGGTAAGAATCCCTTTCTTCATCCCGTTATATAGCGGCGACGGTACAAGTGCCGCTTCGGAGGGGCCTTTATCCAGCAGCATGGCGTAATTCCATGAATATTTGATCATGTCTTCGGTTGTACCTGCTGTACCCTGAATCGTGTTCAGACTGGTACCGGAAATGGCTGCGGTCAGCAATTCACTGAGCATGGTCTTGGCCGTACCGGGTTCCCCTACCAGCATCAAGCCCCGATTGCCTGCCAGAGTCACCACCGCTCGTTCAATCAGTACATCGTTGCCATAAAACTTCCGCGTAATGGGAACCTCTTCTCCGTCCAGTATGGCGGGCTTATCTCTGCCAATAATAAAATCTCTGACATAGGCCGGGGACAGCAGCCAGTTTGGAGGACGCTTTCCCGTATCTTCTTCTCGCAAGGCCCTTAATTCTGTGTCATATAATGTCTCGGCGGGTGGCTTAAGCATCTCCATCGTCAAGGTTTCTCCTCTCATACAAACAGATCGTATGTTCTTATTAGTAGTATCTTATCACAGGGGCCTTTCAACGAACGCAGAAATCGATAAAAATGGTTGAAACGTCCTTCTTATCAGCATTTCGCATAAGCACATGGACATGGTTCATAGCACAATTGTGAACGCCTTGCTCCTTTCCTTATATGCCGATATCTAAGAAATAAAACGGAATTCCGTTTCTTGTTTCAAAAGCACTTTTGTTATAGGCTATATGTCCCTATTGAATAGTAAACGATCCGTAGGGTGGTTCAAGCAGATTAAGCCCTGAATCCTAAAAGAAACACAGGCCGCAACCTGTATCTCCCAATCATCTTCCTCTTATATTCAATTGTCTGGCCCTAAAGTAGTATCCCTCTAAAAATTCGGGCATCTTCTATCCATCTGAACTTTACTTTACATTCTTCTTCCACATGATGCGGAATACAGCTCGTACCATTCATACCGAGTCAATTCCGTTTTGGCAGCGTCCCGACAGGCCAGAATACGTTCTGGACGAATCGAACCGATCACGGGTTGAATACCTGCCGGATGTTTCATTAACCAAGCCAATACGATCACTTCCGGGGTAACCCCTCGCTCCTTCGCCATCCGATCCACCAATTGGGCTGTGAGCTCAATTTCCGGGCGTTGTCCTTCAACAACCCTGCCTGTAAATCGACCCTGCGCGAGCGGTCCCCATGCCTGCAATTGAATATGCTCCGCCTGACAATATTCCATCGTCCCATAAGGAAAGACATTGTCTTTGGCTTGGGGTCGATTAACGGTGACTCCCGCCTCCACAAACCCGATTTTGTCCAAACTCATCTCAAGCTGATTGACAATCAAAGGCATGCTGCTATGCAGTTGAAGAAGACGAATCTGTTCGGAACCCATATTGGACACGCCAAAATGACGGACTTTGCCAGCTTGATGCAGTTTCGCCAGTGCTTCCCCAATCTCTTGCGGATGCGCAAGCGGATCAGGACGATGAAGCAATAAAATGTCCAGATACTCAACGCCCAAACGCGTAAGAATACCATCCACACTCGCTAAAATATGTGTACCGGAAGAATCATATCGTTGAGGTCCTTCGTCATCACCAACGAGACGTATGCCGCATTTGGATTGCAGAATGATCTGCTCCCTTAGACCCTTTCGCTCGGATAGGACACGGCCCATGACATGTTCTGCTTTACCTCGTGTATAAATATCCGCCAGATCATAATGGTTAATTCCTATTTCGAGTGCTGCCTCTACAGCCTTGTGTCCTTCCAATACAAGTTCTTCGGTAATCGGCATGCCATCCCAATCGCCTCCGAAACGCATACAACCAAGTACAAGCGGACTAGCGGGAATCTGGCGATGGTGCAGGGGTAGCTGTGATATGGACATAACGCACTCTCCTTGGCTTGTTATTTTTCATTTTCTTTCCTAATACTAGTTCTTCTTTACCCTCCCTCTATTTACCTGCTATATGATTTGACTTAACTCTTAAGTTGGAGTCATTCCGCTTTATTGGGTTTTCATATCAAAACGGTTCGTTAAAACAAGGTTTCAATCGTTTAAATATTGAATATATACTTGGTGCAGGCTTTTCGTATGAAGCCACCGAAATCAACATATGATCGCTTAGAAAAGGGCAAGTGACATTAGGAGCTTGTGATGAGAGGAGATTAACCATTTGAGTACAAATGAAACTTCAAAGTCGGAGTTCTTCACCAAGGAATTCACCCACAATCCCTACCCTGTTTATGAAAACTTGAGAGCCAACAATCCAGTGTTCAGAATGATGTTTCCTCATGGCGAATTCGGCTGGATGATCACACAATATGAGGATGCAGTCGAGGTATTGAAAGACAACCGCTTCAGTAAGGATGTGGTCAAGCGTTACGGACAAGATCAGCAGAACATTTTTGTGCATAACATGCTTTTTTCTGACCCACCTGACCATCGACGGCTGCGTGGACTCGTACAAAAAGCTTTTACGCCCAAATTGATCGAGGGCATGAGAAGCCATATTCAGGATATTGCCGACGATCTTCTGGATAATCTTAATTCCCAGGACAAAATGAATCTGATCGATGAGTTCGCTTTTCCATTACCGATTATTGTCATTAGCGAGATCCTCGGCGTACCGCTTGAAGACCAGGACAAATTCCGGTTATGGTCCAACTCCATCATCGATGCGACAAGTGAGGAGAATGACGAAGTCTTTAATCAGCATGCCAAAGAGTTCATTGATTACCTGAATGCCTGGTTCGCCAAAGTACGCGAGCAGCCGGGCGACGATCTGATCAGTCAGCTTGTCGTGGCAGAGGAATCAGGAGAAAAGCTATCCGAAAAGGAACTGCTTGGTGTTGTTGCTCTGTTGATCATCGCTGGACACGAAACAACGGTTAATCTCATCGGCAATGGCGTACTTGCCCTTTTGGAGCACCCCGATCAACGCGATCTGCTGATCAAGCAGCCTGAATTAATTCATAAAGCTGTGGAGGAAATGCTCCGTTTTAACGGTCCTGTTGAATTCAGTACGTCTCGCTGGGCATCGGAAGATATCGAATTTCATGGACATCACATAGCTGAAGGCGAACTTGTTATCGTTGCGCTGGACTCAGCCAACCGAGATGAAGAGAAATTTAAGGATGCGGATGTCTTTGACATCACTCGCGAGAAGAGCTCGCACCTGGCCTTTGGCAAAGGCATTCATCTCTGCCTGGGGGCACCTCTTGCGAGACTGGAAGGCGAGATTGCCATCAATACACTGCTTCGCCGCTTTCCCAATTTGCAGCTTCAGGCTGATGTGAATGAACTTGAATGGAGACCTGGAGTGAATATTCGAGGGGTTAAGGAAATCCCGATACAGCTTAAATAAGAGTTCTCCATCAACATGAGCTCCATCAACATGAATCATGAGAGCGAGGCAATGAACTACATGGAAATAAACACTATTGTTTGGATCGTATTTTCACTTCTTATCCTTATCTTATTGTTTCGAGTCACCAGTCTACAGGCTCAATTGAATGAACTGAAAAGGGATGTAGAGCGGTTGGAGAATGGGGCAGGCAGTACTGCGCAGTCCTCTTTTAGCTATAACTCCCCTCCAATGAATAGTTCTTCACCTCCACCGAATCCGGCTGATTGGACCGAACTTGATACGGAATTACAGGCACTTGCACAACAGGGCAAAAAAATAATAGCGATCAAGAAGGCTCGTGAAGCCAGAAATCTGTCTCTTAAAGATGCCAAAGACTATGTTGAATCTCTTGAACGACGGTAATTCATGTTCATCTTGTTCATAGAACTCTAGAATCCCAACCCCCCGCAAAGTTTGATGCTTTCAGTTGATTTGTTTTCAGACTGGGAGCATTGATCGATGTGGGGAGTTTACTTTTTGCCAAAGGCATGATAAAGTTATTTCAATATTTATAGAAATAAGAAATAAAGACGAAAGGAGCGATCTTGATGCAACCCCATTCGAATGATACTGAACAGGCCGTCAAAATTCATAAAGCACTGGGCGAACAAACGAGATATAAAATCATCCAGATCCTTGCGGGTGAGGGCAACCTGTGTCCTGCTGATTTGGAAAATCGCCTTGTAACCGTTGCGCTCTCCACGTTATCTCATCACTTGAAACAGCTATCCGATTGTGGTTTGCTGACATCACAAAAGAAAGGTACGTATATTTACTACAGCCTGAATACGGATGTTGTACAGAGATTTGCCCCTTATTTGTTGGATTGATAAAATTTTGTTTTATATTTCTATAATACTAGAAATATAAAATCAATCGTTATGACATTGCTATTGTCTATCCGACTTCATGAAATACAAAGCATCATGGGACATTGATGAATTGGTGTTCCCGATCTCCCGTCTTTATTTCTATATTTCTAAAAATATAATAATAATCAGAAAGAGGTTTTTTGCTTATGTCTAAAACATGGAAAATCTATGTTCTCGCCTTGGTCAGCTTTCTCGTAGGGACCTCCGAATATGTCATTGCCGGTATTCTGGACCGGATCTCGGACACCATGAATATTTCATTAATTGCTGCGGGACAACTGATTACGATCTTTTCACTCGTTTATGCAATCGGAACACCCATAATCATCGCGTTAACTTCCCGCATGGATCGACGCAAGCTGTTGCTCTACTTTCTGGGTCTGTTTGTTGCAGGTAACGTCTTGGCCTACCTGTTGCCCGGATATGGGCTCTTCATCGCTGCACGAGTCCTGATGGCTCTTGGAGCCGGAGTCGTCGTTGTTACAGCCTTGACCGTCGCAGCCAAAATAGCCGCTGAGGGCAAACAGGCCAGCGCCATCGCAACGGTCATTACCGGGTTTACCGCCTCATTGATCGTGGGGGTTCCTTTGGGAAGAATGGTTGCTGCGGCTTGGGACTGGAAACTTGTATTTGCAGGCATCGCGATTTTGGGTATCATTGCCATGGTGGTTATCGCATCTACGATCCCTTCATCGGAAGGGGAAACGCCGGTTCCTTTGAAAAAACAACTAGCCTTGCTTAAACAACCTCGCATCGGATTTGCGCTGCTTGTCACCTTTTTCTGGTTAGGAGGCTATTCCATTGCCTATACCTATATTTCACCTTACCTGGTATCTATTGCGGGCATGAGCGAAACGTTGTTAAGTTCTGCTTTGCTGGCCTTTGGCATTGCAAGTCTCATTGGTTCCAAATCCGGAGGATTCAGCGCCGATCGTTTGGGAGTAAAAAGAACACTCCTCATGGGTATGGCTTTGCATGTCGTAAGCCTGATGATGCTGAACGTCACGGCTCATTCAGGTGCGACCGTCTTCATTGTGTTGATTCTGTGGTCATTCGCCGCCTGGTCTTCCGGTCCAACACAGCAATATAATCTCGTTACGATGTCCCCGGAATCATCCGGGATTATGCTCAGTCTGAACAGTTCGGTTATGCAGCTGGCGATGGCTGCTGGTGCCGGTGTAGGAGGTATTGCTGTGAGTGCAGTTTCGTTGTCATCCATCACCTGGATTGGAGCTGCAGGAGTTGTGATTGCAATGATCATTATCATTCTGGCCTATCGTTCGGCAGGTGCCACTGTAGCTCAAACCGATTCTTCCAATGTGGCCTGATGGAGCATAATCTCAAGAATAAAAATGGTAATATGCAAAAAGAGAGGTACTGTGACATTACAGTATCCTCTCTTTCTTATTCATTCGGATTAATGCCTTATTGTGCAGTTACCGCACCATCAATTGGATAAACAGCGCCATTAATGTACGGAGCTTCATCTCCAAGCAGGAAGGATACCAGATTGGCAATCTCCTCAGGCTTGCCTAGACGGCCGGACGGAATACTCTCCATAGTCGCTTTGAACACTTCCGGGTTATCCTTACCAAACTGAACCACCATTGGTGTCTCAATCGTACCAGGGGCAATGGCATTCACCCGAATATTTTCTTTGCCATATTCAATGGCAGCTGTTCGTGTCAGTCCAACTACACCATGCTTCGTCGCTGCATATGGCGCAACTGCCGGAACACCAACAATTCCTGCTGTAGATGCGGTATTCACGATTGAACCACCGCCTGTTTTGAGCATTTCAGTAATGACGTATTTCAACCCGTAAAATACACTTCTCAAGTTAATATCAATGATCTGGTCAAACTGCTCGATGGTATGCTCAATTAATTTGATACCAGGACCAGCGATCCCGGCATTATTGAAGAACATGTCAATTCGGCCGAATTGCTCGATCGTTTTGTTTACATAATTCTCTACCTCGTTCGCTTTGCTAACATCCGCTTGTACAAAAATCGCTTTACCACCCAGCTGCTCAATCTGATTAACAGTTTCCTTGCCTGTCTCTGCTACGAGATCAACAACCACAATAGAAGCGCCCTTCTCAGCAAGCTTCAGCGCGGTCGCTTGGCCCAATCCACTTCCTGCTCCAGTGATAATTGCTACTTTTCCTTTGTGACTCATTCTGATCTCCTCCATGTGTGTGTGTTCGTCATCTGTCATCGGATCGGTTCATTCGATATGAAGCGGTCTTGCATTGGTATGTAACTATGTAGGGGCAAAAAAATTAAAAGCCTGCTGGCTATACCTATTTTAATGGAGTTATGACTTTAAAACAATTCATAGCATATGACTGTTATTATAATATTTATCACATGCCAGACACCTCAAGAAGGAGAGTCCTTAATAAAAGCGGGTAGAGGTCTCCTTCTATTGGGTGAGATGTATAGTTTATATTCATGCAATACATTGTCAGATCAACAGTTTAACACGGCTCGATAATACTAGAGGACATAATACCTATCTTAGCAAATTGGTTTTTGCCAGCTCGATCAGCTCATCGCCGCGCCCATTCAGTACCGCCTTCATCATCCACAAAGTGAAGCCTTGGGCCTGTTTCATATTAATCTTCGGAGGCAGGGACAGCTCCTGCCGGTTCACCACGACGTCGATCAGTACAGGACCATCATGCTGCAATGCACGCTCTATAGCCCCTTTCAGTTCACCCGGATCTTCAACACGTATTCCCTCCAGGCCCATCGCTTGGGCTACCATGGCAAAATTGGGATTTACCAGCTCGGTACCGGATTCAAGCAAACCCGCAGCCTTCATCTCCAGTTCAACGAAACTGAGAGCTCCGTTGTTAAACACGACAACTTTAATTGGCAGATTATGCTGTTTAAGCGTCAGAAGATCACCCATCAGCATGGCAATCCCGCCATCACCGGATAAGGATATCACTTGTCTTCCCGGATCTGACACTTGAGCTCCAATGGCCTGCGGAAGAGCATTCGCCATGGTACCATGACTGAATGAACCCAGCAAGCGGCGATTGCGGCTCATTTCAATGTAGCGAGCTGCCCAAACGGTTGGTGTACCTACATCGCAGGTGAAGATCGCATTGTCCGCTGCAGCTTCGCTGATGAGCTTGGTTAAGTACTGAGGATGAATTGGCGTTTTTCCGGGTTTTCCTACAGCAAGCTCATCCAATTCTTTACGCACTTTTTCGTAACGTTCCACACTTTTATGCAAATGCTTGTCACTATGCTCTTCCGTCAGATAAGGCAATAAAGTTTCAATCGTAGCTTTCACGTCTCCACATACCCCATAGTCCAGCTTTGTACGACGACCAAGATGAGAAGACTGAATATCCACTTGAAGTACCACTGCATCATCAGGGTAGAATTGACGGTACGGAAAATCCGTTCCCAGCATTAACAGCACGTCACAGTCCATCATGGCATGGTAACCGGAGGAATACCCAATTAATCCGGTTAGGCCCACCGAGTATGGGTTATCGTACTCCAGATATTCCTTGCCTCGCAGAGCAATAACCATAGGGGATTTCAAGCGATCACAGAGCTGCATGAGAGGTTCACGCGCACCAGCGCAGCCTGCTCCGCATAGCAACGTAATGTTTTTGCCTTGATTCAGAAACCCCGCCAGTTTCAACAGTTCAGGTTCGGAAGGATGTACAACAGGCTGGGTGGCATGATACACATGCTCCGGTACGGGCAGATCGGCCGCTTCCAGAGCGGCTACGTCCCCAGGCAATACAATCACGGAAACGCCTGATCGCGCAACTGCGGTTTGCATTGCCATCGTAAAGGAACGCGGCATCTGTTTTGCCGTTGTAATCACCTCACAATAATGACTGCATTCCTGAAACAAATACTCTGGATGAGTCGCCTGAAAATACTCACTTCCGATCTCATCACTAGGAATATGTGCTGCGATGGCAAGTACTGGCACACGATTCCGATGACAGTCATACAAACCGTTAATCAAGTGCATGTTTCCCGGTCCGCTGCTGCCTGCGCATACGGCGATACTTCCGCTCACTTGGGCATCTGCCCCGGCCGCAAAAGCAGCCACTTCTTCATGGCGGACATGAATCCATTCAATTTTACCCGAACGGCGGATGGAATCGAGGACCGCATTCAAGGAGTCTCCAACAATACCATATATGCGTTTGATGCCTGCGTTCAATAATGCTTCGACCAGAACGTCTGCTATTGTTTTTTTCATGTCAGGTCGGGTCTCCTTTTTTCGCTTATTTTGAGTTAGGTTTCCACCGTGTTAATATACCTATTCTTATACCCCAATCTTTTGAAACCCGAAACAAATCATATGTATTTATGGATATATAAAATAAAAAACCCGCTAGTCATGGACTGACAAGCGGATCATGGTTCTACAATGGTTTATAATACTGTTTATTTCATACTTGAATTCATGCACATCCATCAGCAGATTTAGATTGCTGGCATCACATTGCCGCCACTGACCGGGATATAAGCCCCAGTGATAAAAGAGGACAGATCGGATGCTAAAAAAGCTACCGCATTGGCGATTTCCTGATCTTCACCTCTGCGCTTCAGCGGAACCGTTTGAATATAACCCTCATCATATCCCGGCTCACTGGTCCGATCACGTTCACTGATTGTCCATCCTGGCGCAACCTGGTTGACCGTAATCTGATACTCGCCTACCTCCTTCGCCAGCACACGGTACAAACCGTCCATCCCGCGTTTTCCCGCCGTATACGCAGACTGGGTAGCAAAATTTTGCATCGCACATTCCGTATTGATACCAATAAATCGACCAGCTCTTGCTTCCTTCATCGTTGGAATGAATGCTTTTGCAAGATAGACACTCTGCATCACGCAAGATTCAAACTGGCTTATATAATCGTCCGGTGATTGTTCCAGCACGGTTGTCCAGGCATATTGGATAACCGCATTGGCAACCACAATATCCACATCGCCGAGGCTGGACTGAATTTCATCACGCATCTGAAATGCGGTTTCTTGTTTGGTGATATCACCCTGAACAATGACCGTTTTCCGACCGAGAGCTTCAATCTCGCCTTGAAGCTCTCTGGCCTTTGTTTCATTATTTATGTAATGCAGCGCGAGGTTTGCACCACAGTCTGCCAGCGTACGAGCGATGACCCTTCCCAATTGGCCGGTTGCTCCAGTCACCAGCGCCGTTTTACCTGTAAGATCTAATTTCATAGGGATAGGTCCCCTCCTTTAAACAACATGTGTATTAACGAAATTTAGCAATAAAGAAAAAAGGATTCGACAAAGATTGGACTCAATAATAAGATAGAAAACGATTTCGGTATTTGGCTATTATTCTGTTTTATTCATTGTGATCCATCGGTTTATTACTTTCCGTGCTGAATCAGATCGATTTCCTGGAAGCGACTAACTTCCTTTTCCCACCGTTCTTCGACATACTTACAGTGAACGGGGTGATCATTATAGGCATCATACGCAGCCTGATCGGCAAATACCATCGAGAAACTGTAATCAAACTCGTTCTTTTCGCTTACCTGACGCAGTACCTCAAATTGCTCCACACCTGGAATCTTCGTCAGTGCATCCGCACTTTCTTTCAAAAATGCCTCAGCTTCAGGTGTACCCTTGCCTGCGTAAAGTGTAAACGTTACCATATGTTTGATGCTACTCATCTCTATTTCCTCCTCAAGTATGATTTCACTCTGCTTCCTAGTGTACCTCCGTTTGATATGTAAGCGCAATAATTGTATGCAATTATTTATTTATCGTTGCTGATCTGGACACGGACAGCTATCTCATGTTAACTATCGGTTATTGGCAGGCAAAACACAAAAAAGCCCCGGAGATAAATCCCCGAGGTTTTCTTGTAATGGTAGGACAAACTATTTGATGTTGTATTTACGGTTAAATTTATCAACACGTCCACCGATGTCCACGTTTCTTTGTTTACCTGTGAAGAATGGGTGGGATGCGGAGCTAGTGTCCACACGGATTACCGGGTAAGTGTTGCCATCTTCCCATTCCATTGTTTCGTTCGAGAATTTAGTCGAAGAACTCAGGAATTTGTAATCAGCACTTGCATCGAAGAAAATTACAGTTTGTGTCTTTGGATGGATGTCAGCTTTTGGCATAATCTATTTACACTCCTTTAATATGGGTACTTCCTAGAATAGAACTAAACTTTATTATACTCTTTTTTTGGACGAAGTACCAGTCGGAATTGAAGAAACGATAATTATTTTACAATTCACACTGATCTGCACAGATTTCAAAGTTCAAGTTATGCCTTTCTCCAGTACGTTTAGCATGTATTCCAATGCTTCAAGTTCATCTCTTCCCCGGGTTTGTAATCTCACCACACTCCCGTGTCGAATGGGAAGAAGCGCCATTCCGAGCAGGCTTTTGACATCTACACGATGCTCATGATCAGCATCCGTAAATGACAATGATATATCCGAGGAAAAACGCGCCGCTTGAGAAGATACAGACATCAGATCATCCCGGTGGAAATCGGAGTGAATCATAAATTCATGTGTTCTCACAACCTTCAGTTCCTTTCGCTAAGTTGCTGTTCAACCAATTTTGTTGTGTATGATTTTATATATTAAAATCTTCAAGCATTATACCACGTTATGGAAGCTTGTTTAATCCTTTTATGGTGAAAAATACAAAAAAAGAAACCCTGAACATCAGGGCTCCCTTGAAATGGATTCATTTCCCGTTCGGATATACCATTACTTTCAGACTTCCACTCTTATTATGCAGTGCCCGTTCCATAGCCTGTTGTGTCTCCTCAAGTGAATAACGGTCGGTAATCAGCGACATCACATTATGCTGGCCTGAGCTCAGAAACTCAATTCCCGTAGGATACGTATTGGCATAACGGAAGATTCCGTATATATCCACCTCATTGTCGGCAATAAAAGGAACATTTAGTGCAATTTCGTCCTGTGCAGGCAATCCTACAATGGCAAGCTTGCCTCCGCGACGGAGCGAATATAATGCAGACTGAAGCGCCTTTGGATTACCTGCTGTTTCCCACGCCGTATCTACACCGACACCATTCGTTAACTCACGGATCACAGCCAGTGCATCTTCATTCCGTACATTAATGGTATGGGTGGCGCCCATGCGACGAGCGGCTTCCAGTCTCACTTCCTCCAGGTCGGTTACGATGATGCGTTCCACACCGAACGATTTGGCAGCTGCCACAGCCATCAGTCCAACAGGTCCCATGCCCATAATGGCAAGTGTTGTTCCAGGAGCCAGTTTACTGCGTCTTGCAGCATGAATGCCTACAGAGAAAGGTTCGTTCATCGCCGCCTCTTCAAAAGATAGATGATCCGGGATGGGAAAGACCATATCTTCACGGATTGTCATGTACTGCACAAATGCCCCATCCACCGGAGGTGTCGCCAGAAATTGCACATCGGGACACAGATTATATCGGCCTTCTTTACAAGCCGTACAACGACCGCAGGTTACCCCAGGCTCAATTGCTACCCGATCTCCTTCTTTCAACCGTGATACTTTCGAGCCGACAGATGCTACGATACCTGCACATTCATGTCCGAGTATAATCGGTTTCTCAACCACAAATCGGCCAATTCTGCCATGTTCAAAATAATGCACATCCGATCCGCAGACGCCAACCGCCATTACCTTAATAAGCACTTCGTCATCAGCAGGCTGGGGTAAAGCCTGTTCCTCCATGATAATGTTCCCAGGTGCTGTCATGACGGCAGCCTTCATAGTCTCGGGTAATTGATGATGTCCCATATATGTCCTCCTTCTCATGTTGCCAACGTTGTGCTCTTCACTGAAGAAGATTCGACTGTTCTATAAAAGTTAAACGAATGATTATAGCACTTGTCCGCTGCGCGGCCAGAACCATCTTCCGATCGCTGTTATCCCCAGAATCCAAGTTAAAATATCGTTCTGCCTTGTTCATCTGCAATGCCGCTTTTGCGATAGAAGTACGTATTGATCATGTCTCTCCATTCCTTGGCATGCTCCGCCTGCCCTGCCTGTAACGAAGCCACCTTATCAAATACAGTCGGATCAATCTTGCCTTCCAGCTGTCCCCAAGTTTCGGCTAACGCCGCTGCCTGCTCTGCTCCATCAAAATGTGTATCATAAATATGCTGAATGACCGTTTTGCCAGAATGCAGGACGTGGGTATATGGGACATGGTGGAAAAATAATAGCAGGTCATCCGGACAGGTATCTACAGATTCATATCTTTCGGCATTTTCCCGGTGGTATTGCGATGTATATCCCGTTCCACTGCTCACTGTCCGGTCCACGCCAATGCCATCACGATCGGCAAAATGATACGTCCCCCACTTGGAATACTCATAGCCATCTACATTAGGCCCATAATGGTGCTCCGGATTGACCATCCAGCCTACACCGAGCGGTGCCGTATAACTTTCATAGATTTCCAACGAATCCAGAAGCATGCCAGAGATGAGACGAACCACCTCTTCGTCATGTCCAAACGTAAGTCTGACCCACTCCTCCGCAATCTCTTCCGATGACAGCTCCGGATTCCAGGCCAGTCTTCCATATCCGTACAGATTCGCTTGAGCGAGTGGGTGTCCTGTCCAACAAGCGTCTGCGCCGATATTGGAGACTGCGGCAAAGCCGCTATAGGGCCTGTTGTACAGAGAGCCGTCAGCGATACGTTTGATTTCAGAGCCCTGACCCTTGGCAAACGTATCAAAATCCAATACTTCTTTCCACTGTGGAACCAGATAACACAAATGTCGCTGCTGGCCCGTATACTCCTGCGTAATCTGGAACTCCAATACCTGATTTGTTTGCTCCATGGCCCCGAACAACGGGGATACGGCCTCCCGAACCTGAAAGTCCATCGGTCCATTCTTGATCTGCAAAATGACATTATCCGCAAATCGGCCATCCAGTGGCTTGAAGTGGTCGTAGGCCGCACGCGCGCGATCTGTAGAGCGGTCACGCCAGTCCTGCTTGCAATTGTAGACAAAGCAGCGCCAGATCACCAGTCCACCGAATGGACGAAGAGCCTCGGCCAGCATATTGGCTCCATCGGCATGATCCCGGTTATACGTAAATGGACCTGGGCGATTTTCTGAATCCGCTTTGATTAGATAGCCGCCAAAATCCGGGATTGCCGCGTACACCTTCGCTGTCTGAACGTTCCACCATTCACGGACCTGCTCATCCAGTGGATCTGCGGTAAGCAACCCGCCAATCTCTATTGGACTTGCATAGTTGGCACTTAAGAACAATCGAATGCCAAACGCTCTGAATGTTGCAGCAACCTTGGCGACATCACCCAGGAAACGCTCCGTCAGGAACAAGGTTTCACGCTGATGCACGTTTACGTTATTGATCGAGATCGCGTTAATGCCTGTGGAAGCAAGCAGTCTGGCATAGTCCCGGATACGCCCAAGGTCCTTCGTGAATTCTCCGTTGTCATAGAAAATGGACTTGCCGGCATAACCGCGCTCGATGCTGCCGTCCACGTTATCCCACTGATTGATCATGCGTAAGGCATTAACGGGTTGCTCGGTAATATAACTTAGTCTTTCCGCGGCGGTACCCGCTTCAATTGAGCTTGCTTGCTCCAGCACTAGCTCCCTCAACAGATGAAAAGTACCATACAGAACACCTTGAGGGGTTTCAGAACCAATAAATAGCCTGCCGCGTTCCTTATCTTGGCGAATGATATAACCTTCGCCGTGTACGGCTGAGCGTTCCGTGTCGCTGAATGCTTGAGCTACCGCTTTCGAACCCTTCCAGGTACCAAGCCATACCCCTTGTGCCGCCTGATGAGCCAAATCCGGCTCACTCGCTTGGCTGAAAGCTGCATGATTAACTTTCGGCTTGACCCCAAACAGCTTATCGAACCCCTGAGTCAGTTCAGCTATGGCTGTTGATAGAAGTTCCTGATCTTCTTCCGCCGACACGGTATGGCCCCAGACTGGAGCTGCCTTTCTGGCAGCTCCCTTCCCCCCCGACTGACCTTGGAGATAACCAAGCCACGCATCATATTGCGGCCCGGAAATATGAGTTTTAAGGGTGGTGTTACTCATTGCACCGCCGCCTCCTTGCTGGCATAGATCTGCTCCAGACGAGTACCTTTGCCTTCCAGGAGCCATAGAATCGATGTTACACCACGCGGATAATACTTGCTTCCGACCGCGACGCCCGCCAGGATCTGGTCACTCCAGCACCAGTAGGACTCCTCTGGATGCAACAGCCAGTTTACATGGGCAGCATCAGATGCCTTCCCTGTTTCATCCCAAGCCACGCCCAGTAATTCTCTCGCTATGAACTGGGACAGATATATTTTGCTGAGCCATGAGTTATTACTTGTTGAGGACAGCTTCCAGCCTCCATCTTCAAACAGACAGGTACCAGGTACAAGAACGGTCTTAAGATGAGTTCGAAGTGCTTGCAGGTAAGGACCAAAACGGCCATTTACATCCAGCGCACCTTCACAGCCAGTGAAGTAAGGGAACACCAAACCTTCAATGGCTGGAATAATGCGTGAATCATTATTTTCGGCGATAACGGCCGGAATGTAACCCCCATCGGTCAACTGGGCTGCAATACTGGCTGCACAGCGATCCGCCTGACGGCCTGCATGATGGGACAGGTCACCCAGCTTCTCTGCTGCGAACAGCTTCTCCAGTGCAACATAGACAGCCCAGCATTTTCCTGCCAGGTAGATGTTATTCCGGGATTGTCCAAGAGACACATCCAGGCTGTCATACGTGGTAATCTCGGCTCCGCCCTTCGTACGGCTGCTATCAAGACCCATCAGGCCATTGCGTTGTTGTTCATCCGGATGATCCCGGTTTAACATGCTTTCGAAGCATTCACGGATGACAGGAAGCATCTCCTTAACAAATTCCCGATCCTGTGTCTGTTCAATATATACCGCTGCACAACAGAGCCAGTTGACCAGCTCTTCGTGACTCATTTGCGAAAAGCAGTCATCAATGCCCACCAGTTCATATGCCGAGTGTCCCGGACGCGAAAGTACATTGGCTACACCCATATCATGAGTGAACGTTTTGCCGCCCTGATATTCCTTCTCTTCGCCAGGGAACCGCACTTGGTCTGTGTAACTGTAGCGCTTCACAAACCACTCCAGTTCATTACGCACTGTCCAGGGATTCAAAGCTAATTCAAAATACAGCTGATCTGCAGTCAGATCAAGTGTGTTCATCATCCGGTATTCGCCTTCGTTTACGATCCAGAACGGTTCGCCGTCCGCATCCAGCAGTTGCGTGCTTGCATAGTAGCTATGAATGGAATGGGCAAGCATAAAGGACTGATCTTCACTCAAAGCAGCTACGCCAAGACGTTGCTCAACTTCCTTACAGGAAGCAGTCAACTCACTAAAACGGTCAAGCGCATATTGCCCAGCTTCCAGGATATCCGCAAAATAACGGGTATACCAATAGGTCGTGTCCATACCCGAAGTAACAATCCCGCCTCGATAGAAACATACGGCAAATTGAAACGTACGCTTCTCTCCCGCTGGAACGTCCATCAATAATGCAGCTGTTTCGCCCAATCCGAAAGCCAGATTCTCACGATGTTTCTCCTGTAATATCTTTTCCAGTGTAAATCCTCGCGCAGGCCATAGTCCCTCATCCGCAGACAAAATGGCGGTTAAGCGTCCTTGTCCAACACCGGTTAATGCTCCCCCCTCCGGTCCTCCGATGATACGCATGGCGGAGTAAGGATCATTACCCTGATAACCAAAATACGCTTTGCGCGGCTGCTGTCCTTGCGTGTTATCAATCGTCATCTCCACCAGCACCGCAGGCACAAGCGCATCCATTAATCCCTGACGATCGCCACTTAGCGGTTCGGGTACAGGGCGCACAGGTGAGTAGATACGGAAAGTCAGATCACCAGCCGTCCACGTATCTGTGCCCGAAGTAAATTCACGGGTAATATCTTCATCACGAAACGCTGAAATCAGCGAACCCGACATCTGCACTCCAACTCCAGCTCCAGCTGGTTTGCTCTCTTCACTTTCCGTTGAGGTCGACGCCTGATCCGAATCCGAATTTTCCACTTTCTCGACATCATACCGAACACTCGCATCCTCAACAGCTTCGAAAAATGGTAATGCTTCGTAGTTCTCACTGTCGCGAGACTGTAAACCGATATATATATTCTGATCTGCTGGCTTGCCAAGCTCCAGTCCTAGTCCGCCTTTGGCTCCTTTGTAACCAAGCGTGAAACTGGCGAAAGCTCCGATCGGTGAGTGATGGGCATTATAAAAAATGGATTTTTTGGATGTACTCATAAATGATAACCCCTCTCAAAATGGTTTGCATACGTTTTCATTAGCCCCATCCTACCATGGGCATTCCACCATAGACCATGGTCAAATCAATCGGATATTTACCCAAATCAAGCTGATAGACTATAATATAATGAAGCGGTTACAACCGTTTATGTTTTATCGTATTCCATCACTTCCGTCAGGAACAGCCATATATGATAAAGGGGGTCTTCCATGTCTTCCACCTATTTGCCTCCCGCTTTGGGAGAAAGTGTACATGAAGTGTTTTACCCGGATGTACAAACAACGGTGAATCTGTTCGCTATTCATTTGCGCAGTGTTGGAGCAGATTGGGATTATCCCGCGCATGAGCATCCGCAGTATGAACTGAATTATGTAACAGAAGGCGAACAATGCATGACAGTGAACGGTAAGGAGTATATTCAAAAGGCTGGCGAATTGCTCCTGATCCCTCCAGGAAGCATTCATTCCAGCCAAAGCCATAAGGGCAAGGGGTTCACCTATTTTTGCATGCATTTTGACATCGACGATCAGCTATTTCTCTCCTTGCTTGCACGAATCAAGCAGGTTTTGTTCGATGCAGAAAGTCCGGTTACCCGCCAGATCGAGCCTGTACTTTGCAAATTAATGTCTTCTGCTGACAATCGGGCGGCAAGTACAATGGTACAGCGTATGCAGCTGCAATCGGCAGTGTTTGAATTGTTCGGTCATTTGTGGGAAGCGGTCTCTCAGGAGGCAGCTCAATTATTCACAGATGGATATGAGAAAATTGAACTGGCTCACCAAATCCGTAATCGGCTGCAAAGCCTTGTGAGTCAACAATTCAAGCAGGGGCGTGAGTCCGACAGCCACTATGGCATTGATGATATTGCAGCCGAACTGGGTATCAGTTCCTCCCATTGTAACCGTGTATTCCGTCAGGTGTATGGTCAGTCTCCGCGTGTCTATCTGTCCGAAATGGTTTTGCATGAAGCCAAAGTTCTGCTGGGTAATCCCGAATTATCTGTTCAGAACATCGCTTCCATGCTTGGTTACAAGGATATTGCCCATTTCAGCCGTCAATTTAAGCGCTGGTCCGGTATTTCCCCATCACGCTACAGACAGGAACAGCCTGCTCCCGAATGAGTTTCATTCATTGAACCTCATTCTCGGTATGGCATATTAATTGGTATGCGATTTAACATTGATTCTTTATTTCAACAGACGTTTAATCGTCTTAAGTTTGTTATCGTACGGCGGATATAAAATAGACAAGTTCAATTTGGTGCTCTTTTTGAGCACACTTTTCATATGGGAGAAGGTCTCCAGGCTGTAACGTCCATGATAAGCGCCCAGACCTGAATGTCCTACGCCGCCAAATGGCAGACGCGGGTTAGCCACATGGGTAATCGTATCGTTAATGCATCCGCCTCCAAAAGAAACCTCGCGCATCACTTTATCCTGTAGCTGTTTATCGGACGTAAAGAGATACAGCGCCAGTGGTTTGGGCCGCCTTAGAATGCCTTCAATCGCCTCATCAATATGGGTATAACTGATCACTGGCAGAACCGGCCCAAAAATCTCGTCCTCCATTGATGCCGCATCCCAGGATTCCGCATCAATAAACGTAGGTTCAATAAAGCGATCTTCCTCATCGGAGCGACCACCATATATGACATGAGCCTGATCACGTTCGATAAGCGTCGTAAGACGTTTGAAATGAGCCTTGTTAACGATTCGCCCATAGTCCCGATTGTGCTGAATATCCGTACCAAAGAATGACTCCACCGCTGCTTTCATTTCAGTAATCAAGAGATCTTTCACCTGTTCATGAACAAGCAGATAATCCGGTGCGATGCAGGTCTGACCCGTATTGAGCAGTTTCCCCCATATAATCCGCTGTGCAGCCACTTTAAGATCTGCATGCTTATCCACGATAACCGGACTTTTACCGCCAAGCTCCAGTGTAACCGGAACGAGATTTTTGGCAGCTGCTTCCATGACAATTTTCCCCACCGGTACACTGCCTGTAAAGAAGATATAGTCAAACGGCGCGTTAATGAGCGCTGTAGTTGTGTCTTTGGCTCCTTCTACCACGTGAACGTAAGCTGGTTCGAAGACGGAGCTAATCATCTCCCGAATAACTGCGGAGACAGCCGGTGTGTTCTCTGATGCTTTGAGGACCGCCGTATTGCCGGCTGCCAACGCGCCAACGAGGGGTTCAATTAACAGCTGGAATGGATAGTTAAAGGGCCCGATAATCAATACCGCACCATAAGGCTCAGGAATGATATAACTTTTGGACCCGACCAGCGCGAATTGGGTTTTAACTTTGACCGGTTTGACCCATTTTCTCACTTTCCCTATGGTATGCGTGATACTATCCAGCATAAATCCAATCTCTGTGGTATACGATTCGAACTCACTCTTGCCCAAATCCTGATAGAGCGCCCCAGTTAGACGGGACTCATACTTCTGAATCGCCTGTTTCAGCCGGGTTAAATGTTCAATGCGAGCCTCGGCCGAACGAGTAGCCCCTGAGCGGAAAAATTGCCGTTGCTGCAGTAAAATCTTTTCCACTTCATGTTCGCTTAATTCCTGCATGACACTCATATAATCCAACTCCTCTTCAGTTAATGATGATTCGTTTAAACATACGAACATATAGCCTACATGCCTAGGCATGTAAACCATTCTTGCTTATAAGCATTCCTCTTCCATCGCGGTCACCAGTTCCTTTAATAGTGCCACTGAGGACGTTAATGAAGCGGAATAATATCGCTGTGTTCCCTTTTGTTCCACGGAGATGAGTCCTTTCTCAAGCAACAGTTTGAGATGATGGGATATTGCAGGCCGGGATAAGCTGAACTGGTCTGTAATTTCATTAACCGTCATGCTGCCTTTCTCACTGAGAGTAAGTAAAATAGCCTGACGATGGTTGTCACTAAGGACCTGAAATAAGGGGATACAACTTTGAAAAATGGATATCGCTTTTTGACCCATTGGTTTCACCTCTATGCAGTCTGCAGATAGTATATTGCTGCGTTCATCAGTTTAAACATTTAAACCTATGAGATGTATTTTACTCCATTCCCCTGTCAACAGCAAGATGCGCCCCAATAATTTGATAATGAGTTGTATAAAGCGCTTCCACACTACCATACAAGTATGGTAGTATATCTTTGAAGGAGTTGAAGTTGTGGAATATCCCCCTAGGTCTTCGTCCAAAGCCGATTTATTATCATCCTTAATAAGCCCGTCTTCTCTGAAAAAGCAGACTCTCTCTTCGCGTGACGCGGTCTATACGACGTTGAAGCAATTAATTTTGAGCTTGAAGCTGCCTCCCGGGACCGCCATCTCGGAGAAAGAGATTTCACTTGAGTTTAATGTGAGCCGGACCCCTGTTCGAGAAAGCTTTGTCCGATTGGCACAGGAAGGGTTGCTGGAAGTATATCCGCAGCGGGGTACCTATGTATCTCTAATTCAGGTTGATCTCGTGGAAGAAGCACGATTCATGCGTGAACAGCTTGAGCGTGCCGTTATACGGCTTGCCTGTGTGCAATTCCCGGATGAACATTTGAAGATATTGCAGCAGAACCTTACACAGCAGCAGGAATGCATACTTGAACCGGATGATGAACGGATGTTCAGATTGGATGAGGAATTCCATAGTACTCTCTTTGCAGGCTGCAACAAAAGTAATACCTGGTCCGTGATCCAACATATGAACGTGCATCTGAACCGGAGCCGGATGCTCCGCCTGTCTTCGGATCATCATTGGGATCACTTGATTGAACAGCACCGATCCATGGTTCAGGCCATACAGGAGCACGATGCCCGAACGGCGGAGCACATCATGCAGGAGCATCTGCACTTAACCGTCACGGATCTGGCTGTCCTGCGGGATACATACCCTTCCTATTTTCAATGATGGATAGATCTGTTCTTTATACTAATCTTGATGAGGTGAACGTGATGAGAATGGTTTTTCGCTGGTTTGGTGAAGGCAATGATACTGTAACGCTTGATCACATCCGTCAGATTCCCGGTGTCGAAGGTATTGTATGGGCGCTTCACGATGTTCCGGCAGGTGATGAATGGCCCATGGACAAAATTTTGGCGGTCAAAGCCGCTGCAGATCAGGCCGGGTTACATCTGGATGTCGTTGAAAGTGTTAATATTCATGAAGATATCAAACTCGGTCTGCCTACACGTGACCAATATATTGCCAATTACAAAAAAACGATGGAAAAACTCGCCCAGGTAGGCGTTAAAGTCATCTGTTACAACTTCATGCCGATTTTCGATTGGCTGCGAACCGATTTGCATAAGGAGATGGAAGATGGCTCTACGGCCCTCTTTTATGAGAAAAGCAAAATCGCCGATATTGAACCGTTGGAATTGGTTCGACGCATTACCGAAAATTCCGCATTAACGATGCCTGGCTGGGAGCCGGAACGATTGCAGTATTTAACAGGTCTGTTCGAAGCTTATAAAGATGTAACAGAGGATCATATGTGGGAACATGCCCGTTATTTCCTACAGGAGATCATTCCTACTGCTGAACGATTAGGTATTCGAATGGCTATTCATCCGGATGACCCGCCATGGCCGATCTTTGGTCTGCCGAAGATTATTACCAGTCAAGACAACATTCGCCGATATCTGAATCTTTATGACAGCCCTTACAACAGTGTGACGCTGTGCAGTGGCTCACTTGGTGCCAATCCAAATAATGATATTATCGGCATGATCCATGAGTTCAGGGACCGAATTCCTTTTGCACATATCCGTAATGTTAAAATTTATGATAATGGTGACTTTATTGAGACCTCCCACCGCAGTCAGGATGGTAATGTCGATATTGCGGGTGTTGTAGAGGCCTATCACGATATTGGATTTGAAGGTTATGCACGACCGGACCACGGACGCCATCTCTGGGGTGAACATTGCAGGCCGGGATATGGACTCTATGATCGGGCTCTGGGAATTATGTATCTTTGGGGCGTCTGGGACTCCCTGCAAAGGAGGTCTAAATCATGAATAACTTTGCCAAAGAAAGATCGACACGTCTGGAAGGAAGAACAGCCGTAATTACTGGCGGGGCAGGCGTTCTGTGCCGTTCCATGGCTGAAGAGCTGGCGCGCCATGGCGCAAGTGTAGCGATTCTGAACCGTACCGTATCCAAAGGGGAAGAAGTCGCTGCGGCAATCGAAGCTGCCGGCGGGAAAGCGATCGCTGTAGCTTGTGATGTGACCCAGGCTGACAGCGTCATAGCTGCAGCAGCAACGGTTCTGGAGAGGCTGGGCCCCTGCGACATCCTTATTAATGGAGCGGGCGGCAACCATGCCAGCGCTAATACTACGAATGAAATTTTCAGACAGGAAGATCTGGATCAACCGGGTATTACTACTTTTTTTGATGTAAGTGTTGAGGGATTCCGTCAAGTAATGGATCTGAATTTTGTCGGTTCGCTCATCCCTACCCAGATTTTCGCAAGACAAATGATTGAACGTGACGTACCAGCTACCGTCATTAATATTTCGTCGATGAGTGCACCTTCGCCCATGACCAAAGTTCCTGCGTACAGTGCAGCGAAAGCCGCGATTAACAACTTCACGCAATGGCTTGCGGTACATTTGGCAGAATCGGGAATCCGGGTAAATGCCATTGCACCAGGGTTCTTCCTGACTGAGCAGAATCGTAATCTGCTGCTTAAGCCCGACGGCTCGCCGACAGAGCGTTCAAGCAAGATCATTGCACACACGCCTATGCGGCGTTTCGGCAAACCGGAAGATTTGCTGGGTACGCTGATGTGGCTGGCTGATGAACGGCTATCCGGTTTTGTTACAGGTACGGTTATACCTGTGGATGGCGGGTTTATGGCCTACTCCGGTGTATGACCTCTGTTCTATTTCATGAATCATTTAAATCAAATCTATGTACCTCATCATCATCCGAAGCCTGGGTTACTATCCAGGTTTCGTTTTTTTTGCGTTCAAGAATAAGAATATCCAGCATAGGAAAAGCTTGTATTAGTCCGCTAAACCGGAGTACATGAAAGATTGGACTCCAGCGTCAAGATTTCACATATCGTATGGCGAAGTGAAGGAAGGTGATACATTCATGATGGAAGAAACATGGGTTGTTGCTGTACGGTCTATTATTGCCTTTTTGACCCTGATCATCTATACAAGGGTGCTGGGCAAACAGCAAATGGGCAACTTGACGTATTTTGATTACATTAACGGCATTACGATCGGTTCCCTTGCAGGTACATTTGCGACGGATCTATCTTCCAAAGCGTGGATTCATTTTGTAGCCTTGACCATTTTTACAATCATCACGATCGTCTTTCAGTATATTACGCTGAAAAATCGTACGATCTCCAAACTGATGGACTCTGATCCTACACTGGTCATTCAGAACGGTAAAATTCTTGAACAGAACCTGCATAAAATGCGTGTGAAATTCGACGAATTGACCATGATGCTGCGACAAAAGGATGTATTCGACATCACTACGCTGGATTATGCCATTCTTGAACCGGATGGCAGTCTCTCTGTGGTGTTGAAACCGGAAAACCAACCAGTAACGGCAAAAGATATGCATATGCATCCTGCCAAGCGCAAGCTGATGACCGAGATTATCATTGACGGCGTCCTGATTAAGCAAAATCTGAAGGAACGAAACAAGGATAACAACTGGCTCAGTGAACAGCTTAAGAAGCAAAAAGTAACAATACAGGATATTGCTTTTGCCGCCATATTGCCTAACGATAAATTGTATATTGATCTGTTCGAGGATAAGATCACCGATAAAATCGATATGGGCGATTATGAGGGGCCTTTCTAACCCTTTACATGAAGGAGGCGGTTGAATGAAAACGCGTTTCTGGTTGCTATATGTGCTTCCGATCTGCCTCTTGCTTGTGTTCACAGCGATTATGGTTAGCGGGACCTTTCTCAAGAAGCCCTTTGGCGCTGATGATCGCTTGCTTGAGTCTATACACAAACTGGAAAAGCAGGTCGAAGGCAAACAATGGACGGAAGCCAAATCTCAAGTTAATTATGCAATGAATGCCTGGGAAAAAATCGTCAATCGCATCCAGTTCAGTGTGGAGCGTGAGACAATCTACGATATTCTCGGTACCCTGGCAAGGATCAAAGGCGGCGTTGCCGCAGAAGATGATAAGGCGATTATGGAAGAAATTTATTACTTTTATGTGTTATGGGATAATCTTGGCGACTGACCCTGAGACAAACAAAAGGCACTCTCCTTTAATATAGATTAAAGGAGAGTGCCTTCTCTGTTTTGTTAAACGTTACGCCCACGTAATCCACGGGATTTTGGCGTGCGGGCCGTGCTTTCCTTTCGGAAAAAGAGCGTAAGTGCTCCCTTCGCGCACCACAATGCAAACAGTGCAAATAGCGTCCCCCAGAATAGTGCCGGGAGGAAGGTCTGCTGTGCCAGATTCGCTGCATCTCCTGCCTGTGAAGGCTGTGTCCAGGACAACAGCCCGACGTACATGGCACTGACAACGGACTCTTCCAATGTAAGAAAAGCCAGTAACAAATAATAGAATTTCGCAATTTTGGCACCAAAAATCATAATCACGACATTCAGGGCAATGAAGCCTGTAAGCCATAACATCCCGAATTCTCCCCTTACATAGAAGAGAAGCGACACAAGAGCTACACCTGTCATGATGCCAAGTCCCCACATGTGCCGTCCTTTTCGATATAGATAAAATAGTAACCATGCAAAGAGGGATGCGGTGATATAACCCGCCAGGGAAACCACTATGGATCTTCCTGGTGTCAGCATGGACGAATAGGTTACACCGCTATGATCAGCGTATAATTCAATACGCAATACTTTGCCGGATAACAACAATGTCACCAGCGCATGGCCAAATTCGTGAATCATCGTATCCAGGTTACGAAACAATGAAGAAAACGGGATAAAACGGGTCAGTATCGCTGAGCCCATCAGAAACAGTATGGTTTTGAGCCATTTATTCAATCCGGTCCTACCTCCCTTGCCATCAAGTAAAACTGCCTGTCTGTATACTACGTCGCTACATTGTAATCGTTTCGATCCATAAAATGTGCAGCACAATATTGCATCCACCAACAAAAACTCCGATTATGACCGATGAAAAAAGAAGACAGATCATAACGACCCGTTCCTGTCTCCAATGTGACCAGCAATCTGTTGCGCATCCGCGTCAGCGCATAAGTCACAAATTGATCGGCTGCCTCATTTTGTACAAGTGTAACATAGGCATACAGGGAATGATCTACCGGTTCGTCGAGCGGGCTTACACCTGCACAAGAAAACTCGGTGCTTACGCCTGCTTTATGAAGCAAAGTCAAGGCATCGACAAGCTCAGCATCCACTTCAACACCGTTCCAGATCTCCGTTCTCTTCGCTGCGACCGTCTGCTTCTCGCGTTCCGTCCAGTGCATTAACTCCAGCTTGCGTCGTCTCCATAGATGGGCAGGCTGCTGGCTTAACAGCACTTCCTGTTCTTCATTTAAATCCATAAGCACGTCCTCCGTCCCTGCGTTATCTCCGATCACCTTGAACAACGAAAAGAGCACATCCCTGTGCTCTCTGCGTGGCAAAAGATAAAGGAATGGCACAGCCACTCCTCAGCATGTTGTATTATTGTACCTTTTTCGATGACAGGCATCAAATGAGTTAATCTTATCCATGTATTCAGCTTCCTGACGAATCAAAGGCTCTATTCATTCAATGCCAGTTTCAGCGCCTCCAAATTCTGGCGCATTACACCGATGTAATCCATTCCTGCTGCAATTTCCTCTTCCGTCAACCCTTCAATCGGGTTCAACACAGCCGTTTTGGCCCCTACTTCACTGGCGATGGTCTCAGACACTTTGGATGAAACCAACGTTTCGAAGAAAATCGTCTTGACCTGGTGCTCCTTGGCAAAATTAATAACGGATGCCATTTGCGCTGCCGAAGGCTCTTGTTCGGGGGATAGCCCGGCAATCGGTATTTGCTGCAGACCATATTCCTGTGCGAGATAACCGAATGCAGCATGCTGTGTGATGAAATCTTTACGTTTGCTGTCTGCCACAGTCGCCTTGAAGTTCTGATTCAGCGCCTCCAGTTTAGCTATGTAGGCATCGGCATTTTGCTTAAACTGTTCAGCATGTTCAGGTGCAGCCTGTGTGAGACCAGCCTCGATATTCCGTACTTCCTTCACGGCAAGTGCAGGTGACAACCATACGTGGGGATCAAGTCCACCGTGATCGTGGTCATGTGTATGTGCTTCTTCTGCTTCGGCGTCATGATCGTGATCATGCTCCTCTGTCGTGGCTTCATCCGTCTGGTCATGCGTGTCCGTTGTATCGGCATGTTCGTGTTCATGCACATCTTCTTCTGAACCTTCCAGCAGTTCGATCCCATGACTCGCTTCCACTTGAATGAGTTTGGCATTGGTCAGACTATCCGTAACTTGATCGATCCAGGACTCCATACCCGCTCCATTATAAACAAGCACATCCGCTTTCTCGATGCTCGCCATATCCTGTGGTGTCGGTTCCCAGTCATGGGGTTCCATACCGGCAGGAACAAGTGTATGAACATTGGCCAGATCACCAGCTACATTTTTGGTGAATTCGTACATCGGATAGAAGCTAACCTCAACGTTTAGTTTGGCCTCTTCTGTCTCGGCTGGCACTGGTGTGTTGGCAGAGCTTGTGCTCGAATCCGAAGCGGCCTGATTTTGTCCACAACCGGCTACGATAAGTGTAAGACTGAATAATAGTGCAAGAGCTGAACTTTTATTGAATTTCATGTGTTGTATTCTCCCTTGAATGTATGAATAGAGTCGCGCGTTGTTGTTTTATTTCTTTACGATGACGTTTACGGTTATATCGTCCAATCAGCTTCTGTGCTGATATTCCAATCAATAGAAAGACCAGCAGGATGAGAGCAATCGTTCCTCCCGGTGGTGTATTTAAATGATAAGAGGTTGTCAGTCCGCTAAAAATACCGATTAATCCGGTGACGATAGCGATAAGGATCGCTGCTGCAAAACTGCGTGACAATCTCAGTGCCAGGGCAGCGGGCAGTACGATTAATGCAGAGACAAGCAATACGCCGACAATCGGCATGGCTGAAGCTACAGTCATCCCTGTCAGAACAGCAAATGCAAATGATAAACTTTTAACCTGAATGCCTCCAATGGAAGCTGTCTCTTCATCAAACGTCAAATTGTACAAGAGTCTTCGGAGCACGATGAAAAAAATCAGTCCGATGACGCATACAGCCGCCATAATCCACAGTTGCATATCACTAACCGCAACGATGGAACCAAACAGGTAGGAGCTGAATGTCTTGGATAGATTGGTTTTCAGACTCATGAGCACTACAGCAAGAGCCAGCCCCGATGTCATAATGATCGCTACAGGCACCTCGCTATACGTCAGATAATTTCGCCGAAGTTGTTCCACCAGTAATGCACCGATAATCGCAATCACAAATCCACAGATCACCGGATCAAGGTTCATCACGGAACCCAGGGCAACCCCTGCCAATGAAACATGGGATAACGTATCCGCCATCAATACCTGCCGTCGCAGCATAAGATAGACTCCCAGAATCGGTGCAATGACTCCGATCAGTCCGCCTGCCCAGAAAGCACGCTGCATGAATTCGTACTCAAACACTGCCATTCCTCACTTTCTTGCCGCTCCAGGGTAATCGTCCGATCCAACCGATTGCCCATCTCTTCCAGTCCGTGGGTTACCATAATGATAGTTAGTCCATGAACGTCGGCATAATGGCGCATCAGATCATAGAACCCTTCACGACTGCGTCGGTCCATGCCTGTAGTCGGCTCATCCAACACAAGTACCTGCGGCTCGCCTGCCAAGGCTCTGGCAATGCAGATCCGCTGCTTTTGTCCACCCGACAGTTCGCCAACCCGGGCGTTGCGGTATTCCCACATGCCAACTTCCCGCAAGCTGCGCTCCACAATCGCTTCCTGCTCAGATGTGAATCGACGGAACAAGCCGAGTTTGCGGTAACATCCGGATCGCACCAGTTCGATCACCGTACTGGGAAATCCGCTGTTGAATGATGCGACCTGTTGGGGTACATACCCGATGTTCAGCTTGCTGCCACGTATGGACTGTGCATTCATATGTACCGTGCCGCTCCAGGGCTGTAAAAGCCCCAGCAGCAACTTCAATATGGTTGTTTTCGCAGAACCGTTGGGGCCTGTAATGCCCACAAACTCCCCAACATGGATATCCAGCGACAATTGGTCAATGACAGGCTCTTTGCCGTATCCAAATACCACATCACGCATGGAAGATAAGATCATGGTGTTACCCCTTTTTCGTAAATATTACGATGTAAAAATGACAAAAAAATTATCTGGTTTCCCGGTGAATCGTCATCTTCTTCAATCGTGGTGAATATTTCTTCAATTCGATCCGTTCCGGATGGTTACGCTTGTTCTTGGTTGTTGTATAGTTGCGATCTCCGCACTCAGTGCAGGCTAAAGTTACGATGACTCTCATGAATATGGCCTCCTTTAATTTTAACTAATCGTAATTATTACTATTTAATGATATTAGCCTATACTTTTTCTTTTGTCAACATTACAAGTTTTTAAAGGCTCTAACCGAAACCGAATTTGGGGATCGTTATCCCTTACGTGAAAATAACTCTTTTCAGGGCAAATATAACGTAACGGCAACTTAGCCTTGTAAATCGTAAAGATATAGATTAATTGAAGGGAACGTGTATGTTGCGGACAGTACAAGCATATATTTCACCAAAGTCCCGGTTCTGGAGGTCTATCCCATGAAAATGGCAGCTAATCTAAAGCTCCTGTCATTCCTTATTCCCTGTGCATTTCTTGTTCCCGTGTTAATCACAATGGCTCCTGATCTGAAAGAAGCATGGAACAGTGAAGCCTTACAAAATATGAAAACGATATTCATCAGCATTTTCCTCGAAGCGGCTCCATTTCTGCTCATAGGGGTGTTGTTGTCTTCGCTGATGCAATGGTTTGTTTCGGAGGAAATGATTCGTAAACTCACGCCCAAGAACCCCATTGGGGGTGTTCTGGTCGCTGGTCTGCTGGGAATCATTTTCCCCATCTGCGAATGTGGCATGATCCCGGTCGTACGTCGGTTGATGCATAAAGGCATGCCGACCTATATCGCGGTGACCTTTATTCTTAGCGGCCCTGTTGTAAATCCAATTGTTTTTACCGCGACTCTGCTCGCTTTTCCTTCCCATCCTGAAATTACGATTGCCCGTATGGGACTGGCCTTTGCTGTTGCAGCTTCCATTGGTGGTCTGGTCTATATGTTCGTCCGCCAGAATCCCTTACGTAAGCCGAAGGCTATAGTGACGGAGATCAAGACACATCCTGGATTTAAAATGGCACAGCCTCATTCGCACGCTGTCGACCATGATCACGCACGTGATAAGAACTGGCGCAGTTTTTTCATTCATGCCGGTGACGAATTCGTCGATATGAGCAAATATTTGGTGATTGGCGCTCTCATTACAGCCAGCATTCAAACCTTTATCAGCCGCAGTGATCTCATTTCTTTGGGCAACGGCCCTGTCGCCTCCTATGCATTCATGATGGGTTTTGCGTATGTATTGTCTCTCTGTTCGACATCCGATGCATTCGTAGCCTCTGCCTTCTCTCACACGTTTGCGTTAGGGCCGCTGTTATCCTTTCTCGTTCTCGGTCCAATGCTAGATTTCAAAAGCACATTGATGCTGCTCTCCGCCTTCCGAACCCGGTTCGTTATTGGTTTGAGCCTGGCCATTATTATGTTGGTTTTCGCCGGGTCGTGGTTGATTAACCTTTTGGCATGAACATTGATGAACATGTTTAATGACATTAATTATTAAGTGTATGAACTTTCATTTTGGCTACAATGGGCTCGTTCATTATCCTGCTTATCCGAGAAAGCATTCACGAAGTCATGATCTGATTAAAAGAGGTGATTACATGAACCATTCTGGTTATACGATGTCCAAAGCTCCTGTTTCAAAATCTCCACCCATCCAATGGCATAACCTGATTCGTGCGTTGTGGATGTGCGGGTTGGCTGTATACATCATTCATTTGAATACAAGCGATTCTCTTCATTATTATCTGGCACCAACAATGCAACGATTGCTTCTCTGCTGTCCTGTTCCCTTTTTATTTATTGCCGCTATCATGGCCTGGCACGGACTGTTTGGCAATAACCAGCTCCATTGTGACTGTGAGCATCCGCCTCCTTCGGGATGGGTACGCAGTACGCTGATTTATGGCTTGATTGCCATTCCTTTAGTACTTGGTTTTCTTTTGCCCGATCAGGCGCTAGGCAGTTCCATGGCCAGTCAAAAAGGCATGTCACTTTCCTATGGACCTCCAGAGATTCGTCGAAAGGAACCTTTACCTGATACAGCAGAGCTGAACATTAAAGACCTATCCAAAAAAACTGCAACTGTTGAATTATCTGCGCCTTCCGCAAAAGTACAATTCGTCCCCCCGGACGAGTACAGTCTTGAATTTGCCGAACTGGCAGAGAAATTATATGCCGAATCGGTCATCAAGGTATATCCCGAAATCTTCTCCGAGACGTTGGGCTCCATCGACATGTTCCAACGACAATTTGCAGGCAAGGACATCTCCCTGACAGGGTTTGTATATCGAGATAAAAGCATGGATCAGGAATCGCATTTTGCATTAGGGCGATTTCTGGTGATGTGCTGCCCCGCAGACGCTGCTCCCTTTGGTGTGATGATTCATGTCCCGAATGCAGACAGCTTTCCAACAGACAGTTGGGTACAAATCGATGGCACAATTGGATCGGCTCAGGTGAATGGTAAAGATACCATTGAGATTCGAGCAGAAAAGGTAACACCTGTCGAACAGCCATCCACCCCTTACATTTACACGAATGCAGATTCGGTAAAGGCGTATGATAAGTTACAAAATAAATAAGAAAAGCCCCGAAGCTATGGAATGCATAGCCTTCGGGGCATTGAATTTAATTCAGGCATAAGATTAAACCTTGTTTGCTTGATATATTATTCAGTAACGATATCATGAACCAATACAGGCGCATCGGCGTGATCCGCAATCGTAATGTTTTCTTTGATCTTCGCGATTACGTCTGCCACGTCTTCACGATTGGCATGGATGGTTACGAGCGATTCGCCAGCTTTAACCGGGTCACCCACTTTTTTGTTGAGCATCAACCCCACGGCGAGATCGATCTCGGATTCTTTCGTTGCACGGCCTGCGCCAAGCAGCATTGCCGCAGTACCGATTTCGTCAGCAACGATGCCAGCTACATAGCCGTCTTTATCCGCTGGTACTTCCACCAGATATTTTGCCTGTGGCAAGCGATCCGGATGATCTACTACTGAAGCGTCTCCACCTTGGTTTGCCAGGAAATCTTTGAATTTCTCCAGCGCTTTACCGTTCTGAATCACTTCTTTCAATTTCTCTTCAGCTTGCTCCAGAGAGTCTGCTTTACCAGCAAGGAATACCATTTGACGTCCAAGCGCCAGACACAGTTCTTCCAGATCCTTCGGTCCTTTACCTTGCAGTGTAAGAATGGCTTCTTTCACTTCAAGCGCGTTACCGATAGCCAGACCCAGAGGTTGGGACATATCGGAAATGACAGCCATCGTTTTACGTCCAACATTGTTACCGATGCTTACCATAGCATGTGCCAGTTCTTTCGCATCTTCCTTAGTCTTCATGAATGCCCCAGCACCTGTTTTGACATCAAGTACGATGGCATCAGCACCTGCTGCAATTTTCTTACTCATGATGGAGCTGGCGATCAGTGGGATGGAGTTAACGGTAGCTGTAACGTCACGCAAAGCATAAAGCTTTTTGTCTGCTGGCGTAAGGTTGCCACTCTGACCGATAACAGCAACTTTGTACTCGTTCACGAGTCGGATGAACTCTTCTTTCTCCAGCTCCACATGGAAGCCTGCAACGGATTCCAGTTTGTCTGTTGTACCACCTGTGTGACCTAATCCACGTCCGGACATTTTGGCAACAGGAACATCCAGAGCAGCAACGAGCGGTGCGAGTACCAACGTTGTTGTATCACCCACACCACCTGTGGAGTGCTTGTCTACCTTGATGCCTTCGATTGCGGACAAATCGATTGTTTCGCCTGAGTTTACCATGGACATAGTTAAATCCGCGCGTTCCTTGTCGGTCATATCCTTGAAGAATATTGCCATCGCCCATGCGCTGACTTGGTAATCCGGGATTTCACCTTGTGTGTATCCTTGTACAACAAAATCAATCTCAGCTGTTGTCAGTTCTTTTCCGTCGCGTTTCTTGGCAATAATGTCTACCATTCTCATGATGATCTCTCCTTCGTTGTGGGTGATTATATAGAACACTTTGTGCTGCATCCGTTCCGGCTCCGGATCGTTCTTTCGATCGCTGTTGTCTCCAAATTTCTTTAATCCATTTTGTAATGGAGAAAACTCGGAGACAAAGGCGATGCATATGCTTCCGAAGTAGTTTTCTTGCAGAAAACTTGTAGCTAACGCTTCTTGAGAATCGATTCCGTTTCCTTCACTACGTGCTCAGAACAAAAGTTTTGATCAAAATCAATTGATTATTAGTGCAACAATTACAGCGTGATTGCTGTTTCGAGGGCTACCACCATCATGTCGTTGAACGTTTTTTGGCGTTCTTCCGCGGAAGTTTCTTCACCTGTCAGCAAGTGATCACTTACCGTCAGGATGGTCAGTGCGTTTACGCCAAATTTGGCGGCAAGTGTGTACAGTGCTGTTGTTTCCATCTCAACGCCCAGTACGCCGTGTTGCATCAATTTCTCAGTCACGGAACGATCGTCACGATAGAAGGAATCGGAGCTGAATACGTTACCGACATGGATTTTCATGCCTTTTGCAGTTGCACGATCATATGCTTCTTTGAGCAGGGAGAACGTAGCGATCGGCGAAAAGTCATATCCACCAAATACAAGCTTGTTCATGCTGGAATCTGTACAAGAAGCTTGAGCGAGAATGACATCACGGACATGAACATGTTCTTGCATGCCCCCACAAGTCCCTACACGAATCAGGTTTTTTACGCCATATTCGCTGATCAGTTCGTTAGCATAAATGCTGAACGAAGGAATCCCCATGCCGGAACCTTGCACCGAGATTCGGTGTCCCTGATATGTACCCGTGAATCCGAGCATGCCGCGAACCTCGTTGTAACAAACGACATCTTCGAGATACGTATCCGCAATAAATTTTGCTCGCAATGGGTCTCCTGGCAAAAGGATCGTTTCTGCGATATCTCCGGGATTAGCTCCAATATGTGTACTCATAATTAATCTCCTCCAGTTATCCATGTGATTGAATGAAGGTCAGGACCGGAGCAGCAGCACTGCCCCAGTCGTTGTCCTGTCCTACTTTTTCATTAAAAAAATAACTTCTATTCCCCGTGTGCCGTTAAAAGCGTTTATCTCACTTCAAGTCCTTCAGGAAACTTGTGCCGTATTCCGGCAGTTTCACCCCGAAGTTCTCAGCTACTGTAGCTCCAAGGTCTGCAAACGTGCTGCGCAGCTCGAGTTTTTTACCTCCATTGAAGCGTGGCGAGTAGACAAGCAGTGGCACATACTCCCGTGTGTGATCCGTACCGCGGTAGGTTGGATCATTACCATGGTCAGCTGTGATGAACAGCAGATCATCGTTGGTCATTTTGCTGAAAATCTCAGGCAGACGAGCATCATAATCTTCAAGCGCCTGAGCATAGCCTTGTGGATCACGACGATGGCCGTACAGGGCGTCGAAGTCAACCAGGTTCAAGAAGCTGAGTCCAGTGAATTCTTCATCCATCGTTTCGGACAATTTGTCCATGCCATCCATGTTGGAAACGGTGCGAACGGACTTGGTTACACCTTCGCCATCGTAGATATCTGCGATTTTACCCAAGGCAATTACGTCAAATCCGCCATCTTTGAGTTCATTCATCACAGTGCGGCCAAACGGTTTAAGCGCGTAATCATGACGGTTGGCTGTACGTTTGAAGTTACCTACTTCTCCTACAAATGGACGGGCAATGATACGTCCCAACATGTAGGGATCATCAAGCGTAATCTCACGGCAGAACTCACAGATCTCATACAGTTCTTTCAAAGGAACAACATCTTCGTGAGCTGCAATCTGCAGAACCGAGTCTGCGGATGTGTATATAATCAGGGAGCCTGTTTTCACATGCTCTTCGCCCAATTCATCAATGATTTCCGTGCCGCTGGCCGGTTTATTCCCAATCACCTTGCGACCTGTTTTTTCCTCAATGCGCTGAATCAATTCATCCGGGAATCCGTCTGGGAACACACGGAAAGGGGTATCAATGTACAGGCCCATCAGTTCCCAGTGACCCGTCATGGTGTCTTTGCCTCTGGATGCTTCCTGCATCTTGGTGTAAAAGGCTTTTGGTGCATCCGCTACAGGGACACCCTCAATTTCCTTAATATTGGACAGTCCAAGACTGGCCATATGAGGCATCTTCAACCCTCCGCGTTCACGTGCAATGTGACCAAAGGTGTCGACGTCGAAATCATCGAATTCAGCCGCATCCGGCGCTTCACCGATTCCTACGGAATCCATAACAATCAGATGTACTCTTTTAAAAGTTGACATAACTTAAGCACTCCTTCCAATAATCCGGCTTATAAGAACAGTCCGGCGATGATCGCAGACAGCACGCTGACAAGCGATGCACCGTAAAGCAGCTTCAGACCGAAGCGGGCCACCACGTTACCTTGTTTCTCATGAAGTCCCTTCACTGCACCGGCGATAATACCGATGGAGGAGAAGTTGGCAAACGATACGAGGAAGACGGATACGATCCCTGTTGTTCTGGCAGACAATGCCGTCTGTTTTGTCAGATCAAGCATAGCGACGAATTCGTTGGATACCATTTTGGTAGCCATAATGCTTCCCGCCTGAATCGCTTCCTTCCAAGGAACACCCATAATGAAGGCAAATGGTGCAAACACATAACCAAGCAGTTGCTGGAACGAAATGCCGAGCACCGCACTGAAGATCCCGTTAACGAGCGCGATCAAGGCAACAAAACCGATTAACATCGCAGCAACGACGATGGCAACTTTGAATCCATCCAAGATGTACTCGCCCAGCATTTCGAAGAAGGACTGTTTCTCCTCTTCCTGCACTTCCAATATATCTTCTTCTTCCGTTACCTGATAAGGATTCACGATGGAAGCAATGATAAAACCGCCAAACAGGTTCAGCACGAGAGCCGTAACCACATATTTTGGATCAATCATGGACATATAGGCACCGACAATCGACATCGATACCGTGGACATCGCTGAGGCACACAAGGTGTACAGCCGATGTTTAGGCAACAACCCAATTTGTTTTTTCACAGAAATGAACACTTCAGATTGCCCCAATACAGCCGAAGCAACCGCGTTATATGATTCCAGTTTGCCCATTCCGTTGATTTTGCTTAGTACCAGACCAATATATTTTATAACAAAAGGCAAGATTCGGATATACTGCAATATCCCAATGAGCGCTGAGATGACGACGATTGGCATCAAGACACTGAGGAAGAACGGCGCGCCCCCACTTTCTGCACCTACGGTAGTCAAACCGCCGAACACAAATGAGATACCTTCATTCGCATAGGCAAGCAAACTTTCAAATACGGTCGCGAAACCGCCAATCAAAAAGGTACCCACTTCCGTGTTTAACAATGCATATCCCAGTATAACTTGCAAAACAACCATAATGATTAGTGGACGATATCGGATCTTCTTTTTACCGTTGCTGACCAGATAAGCTAGTCCAAAGACAACAAGTATACCAAGAAGGGCAATTAGGAATTTCATTCTATCTCTCCTTTGAAGGTAGTTAAGCCGGATGTTCATTCAGCTCAAAGGTTTACCATGTATGTGATGAATTATCCTTTCAGAAAACAAGTAAAGCGCTTACAATAAATTCGGTCTTTTTAAGGAATATTTTTTGATAAAAAAACGGAATAGAATCTTCAGGACAAGAACCTGTTCTCCACCTCCGCTTCCCACGGAATATGAAGAACAAGTTCCTCCTGTAGATCTTTAACTCACTTCAATTGAAACATCCAACAACTCTCGAATTAATAAGTCGATGTAGACTGTTGGCCCTGCATGATTTTCACACCAGAACTGGCGCCAATCCGAGTTGCTCCTGCTTCGATCATTTTTTGCATATCTTCCAGACTTCTCACGCCGCCGGAAGCTTTCACACCAATGTCAGGACCTACAGTGCGACGCATCAAAGCGATATCTTCTGGCGTTGCTCCGCCCGTAGAGAACCCTGTAGACGTCTTGACAAAATCAGCTCCTGCTCTCACGGCTGCCTGACATGCGCGTACTTTCTCTTCATCCGTCAACAGACAAGTTTCAATAATGACTTTCACCAATGCTTTGCCTGCTGCTGCTTCAACAACTGCACGAATATCCTGTTCCACAACATCATCTTTGCTGTCTTTCAAAGCACTGATGTTGATGACCATATCCACCTCAGTAGCACCTTTAGCAATAGCGTCTTTGGTTTCGAACGCTTTGGTCTCGGTAGTGGAAGCTCCCAAAGGGAAACCAATAACGGTGCAAATATCTACGCCAGTACCTTGAAGCTGCTCAGCCGCGTAAGCAACCCAGCCCGGGTTAACACATACCGAAGCAAACTGATATTGCTTTGCTTCTTCTGTCAATTTGGCCATTTCACTTTGTGTAGCATCTGCACGAAGCAAGGTATGATCGATCATTTTGGCTAATTGTGGTGTTGTCAATTGAATCTCCCCTTATCTGAACAAGTTATTTTCTATATCCCTACCCTAACATGAACATATGTAAAAATCAATATGAACTTTTGTTCAAGTTTGAATCATGACGCAATCCAAGGTGATTTCATTCAAGAAATGACTTCCCAGGATGCAATCACTGTATATTTTCTGCCTAAGAAAGCAAAACATCCGCCCATGTCACGTGGCAGATGTTGTCATGCAATCCAATTAAAATCGTAGCAGAGCCTGAGCTGTGTATTGGTCTGTAACCAAAATGTTCGCATAATGACCTTTAAGTGCGGCATGAATAGCTTCTATTTTACGCTGCCCACCAGCCACGAGGATGGATTTTTCCTTATTTCGCAGCTCAGCCAGATCAATTCCGACGGTTCTGTTGTTAATCTCTTCACTGATCAACTGACCCTCGGCATCAAAAAAACGTGAACAAATGTCACCCGCGCCTGAATGCATCAGCAATTGCTGTTCTTCATCAGTGAAATATCCCAATCTGAACAAAAGTGCATCTTCCTTCACTGTCCCTACGGTAAACATGGCTATGTTAGCCTGTCTCCCAAGCTCCACAATTCTGCCAATATGTCGGTCCGCTTCCACCATTTTTTTGACTTCAATATTGTCGAAGATCACGGGCAAAGGCAAATATCGGGGAACCGTATGAAAAGCTTCAGCAAATAAATGAACGATCTCTGCCGCATACGTATTTACATGGGAATGGCTCACGCCTCCCTTTAGTTGAACGACCTCGACTCCTTTGACCTGCTTCGGACGAAGTTGACGGGCTACGGCATTCATCGTTGTTCCCCAGGTAACGCCAATAATGTCTGCATCCTGAACCGTATCCTGTAAATAATCTGCCGCTCTTTTGCTGATATGTTTCAAAATCTCTTCATCACTCTTCAACGGGGCAAAACAGACAAGCGCAGTATCCAGGTTATACTTGGCCTTGAGCTCGCCGGCGATAATGTCGATATCCTCCAGCGGGTCCATGATTTCAATGCGAACGTAACCGCGATCTTTCGCATACTGAAGTAACCGAGATACCGTAGGACGTGATACCCCCAGTCTGACTGCAATATCTTGCTGGCTGTAATCCGACTGATAATACAATTTCGCTGCTTCAATGCTTAATCGTTGTTTCTCCAGATCCATTCCCATATGCGCTCATCTCACTCATTCCTGTTATCGTTCGAATTCACCTTACATCAATAGTATTATACATGATTGAGGACCAGGTCACTATGCAAGTATAAAACGTTAAAAACGATGCATACTACAGCGGTCGCTTACTAATGTGGGACCTTTTTTGCAAAAAAACATCATAGAGAGGAAGAAAAGCATGTCTACATTATTGTATATTACTGCCCATCCTCATGATCATGAAACCTCCTTCAGTATGGCTGCAGGCAAAGCATTCGTTGATGCATATCGTGAAAGTCATCCCTCTGACGAGGTCGTCCACCTGGATCTGTATCGATCTGACATTCCTCATATTGATGCTGATGTGTTCAACGGTTGGGGCAAACTTCAATCCGGCAGCGAATTGACTTCTGGAGAACAGTCCAAAGTACAACGTTTGAATGAATTGTCCGATCAATTCGCCTCTGCCGACAAATATGTTTTTGTGACACCGATGTGGAACTTCTCCTTTCCGCCCATTATGAAAGCTTATATCGACTCCATCTGTGTGGCTGGCAAAACATTCCGTTATACGGAACAGGGTCCTGTCGGATTGCTTTCCAACAAAAAGGCACTGCATATTCAGGCCCGTGGCGGCATTTATTCTGAAGGACCTGCGGCCCAAATGGAATCCGGCCATCGTTATTTGAGCATTATTATGTCTTTTCTGGGTGTTCCGAAGCTTGAAGGTATTTTTGTGGAAGGTCATAACCAATATAAGGAACGTGCAGATGAGATCAAACAGCAAGCCATGGAACAGGCAAGAACATTCGCCAAACAATTTTAATCTTTAAATAAATTGGTACAGCTGCAACAAACACAAAACCCGCGTGCTAACCCAAGATCATATCTCAGGCCAGCACGCGGGTTTCTATTTTGTATAATCAACCGAAGAGCTTATTGCTGTCTAGCACTGGCACGGCTCATGGTTTCAAGTTTGCGAGTAATGGCATGGCGGTCTACTTTCAGTCCCCAAATGGCTTCAATAATCTGTTCTTTCTCTTCAGGACCCTCTGCATTTTTCAGTTGCATTAACAGATCATGCATCTGTTCGTTAATACCTTCAAATTGACTCCAAAGATCCTGTCTGACCTCGGTTGAATCCAGATGATGATTAGCATCCACTTCTTCTTTCAGTGCCTGCAGAATGGCCTCTTTCCACTCCTCATCACCCAGCTGTTTCGCTATGTTCAGGAGATCCAGATAATCGTCAACAAGAAGTGAGTTCAATTCAGCATGTGTTTTCATCGTTTATTGCATCCCCTTTGCATCTATTTACCCAGTATTATACTCGGTATTTCGGGATATGCAAGACTTGTCGAAAAAAGTTAGTTAATGTATTAGGGACTATTGGATGATTATGGGCCAAAATGAGTGCTTTTTATGAACAAACTTTCGATCTATGTTTAGTTAAAAAGTAAGTTTGGTTTGTTCCTGTACCCTTTCTACAAGCAACCGACACAAAATAAAGCCGATGACCACATACACACCAATCATGCCGACAATGCCAATCCAACCCAGATGGCTGTAAAGTAGTCCTCCTCCAGTTCCGCTGACACTTGATCCTACGTAGTAGAAAAACAAATACAAGGCATTGGCCTGGGATTTGTGCTGATCTGCCACGAGTCCGACCCAGCTGCTTGCGATGGAATGTCCGCCAAAGAAACCAAAAGCAAACAGGGCAAGTCCAATTATTTTGACCCACAGCTCAGGGTGAACGGTACAAACTGCACCAGCCAGTATAATACCCAGCGCGATTCCAAGGACATTCGATCTTCCATACCGATCTGCAAGTCTGCCCATCCAGGTGCTGCTCAACGTACCCATAAGGTACACGACAAAAAGGCTGCCGACGACCGACTGGCTTAGATGATAAGGTTCTCCTGTCAATTCAAATCCGATGTAGTTGAACAACGTCACGAAGCCCCCCATCAGAAGAAAGCCCAGCCCGTACAGGCATAGTAGCTGTGGATTCCGACACTGTGACCACAAAAGCGGAATGATCTTTTTGAATCCAGGAGTCTCTTTGACAAAATGGCGGGAGGGCGGGATGACAAGCCAGAAGATAACAGCCGCACATAAGCCAAGAATACCGATAAAACCAATTGCGGCACGCCAACTGAACCAGTCTGTGATCACGCCGCTGATAAAACGACCAGCCATACCTCCAATCGAATTTCCGCTGATATAGAGGCCCATGGCATACCCTAGACTGGCAGGCTCAATTTCTTCGGACAGATATGTCATGGCTGTCGCGGGCAGACCGGCAAGTGCAACTCCCTGGAGAATGCGAAGCAGAAGCAGCTCAGTAAATCCAGGGCTTAACGCGCTAATCATTGCAATAATAGATGAAACAACTAAAGCTGCTGTCATAATAAAGCGTCTTCCCAATGAATCGGATAAGGAACCGATGAACAACATGGTCAGTGCCATGGCAATCGTCGTAACTGAGAGGGTAAGACTGGAATGTGCAGGAGAGATCGCAAATGCCTCGCTAATCTCGGGCATCAGGGGCTGGAGGCTGTATAGTAACGCAAAAGTCACAAAACCTCCGGCAAACAGCGCAAGGCTAATGTTACGAAACGTCTTAGTTCCCTGCTGAATCATGATATTCCAACTTTCTCGGCAGGAAAGCTCCATGATCGGCTGCTGACTGATCGCTTGGCTGAAGCCTTCCATTAATCGTTATTTAATGAACAGTTTACGCTCCATATGAGTCAAAAACTCATATCCATCCGGAGTTACAACAACCGTATCCTCGATTTGGAAGCCACCAGCGCCGAGCTCATAATATGGTACCTCCACACAAAGCACCATGCCGGGCTCCAGTATGCGCTGGTCACCAGGAGAGAGGGTCATGTCGTCGTACAGTTCCAAGCCAATGGCATGACCAACATGCTGACGTCGGTAATGCGGAATTCCCTCACGCTGCACGCGAGACACAGCCGCATGAAATACGTCGGAAGCCTTGACGCCAGGGCGCACGGTTTCAAGTGCAGTCTCCCATCCGCTTTTCACTGCATTAAAATGCTTTTTCATCCAGGGAGTTGGCTCTCCGGCCACAACAGTACGTCCTGTATCTCCCCAGTACCCTCCCAGCTGCAAGCACAGATCAAAGCGGATCTGATCCCCTGACTCGATGGTATGAAAATAATTTTCGATGAGCGGCAGCGCACTGCGCGGACCCGCCCCTACCGCAGTCATTGCAGGTGTCCCACCTGCTCTCATCACAGCCAGTCGATAATGGTCGGCAAGTTGCTTCTCATGAACACCGGCTGCGATCAGATCAATCAGCTCTTGCTCAATTCGTTCATTCACTTGGGCAGCCTGTTGAAGCTGCTCGATTTCGAAAGGTGTCTTAACCAGGCGGATTTGGCGAAATAGCTTATAAGCGGGAACAACCGATCCTTGAGGCGCATCCTCCGTGATCCGGGCCAAAATTTCAGGAGCGATTCGCATCTCATCGATTCCAATCGGTTGATTCTCGATGTCGAGCTTTTTCAGTGCAGCCTTAAGTGCTTCGATGGGTCCTGGATGAATGACTGTCGTTTGTAGCAGAGAGTAGAACAGATCAATGTCATCTGTAGAAGGTTTGCCTTCGATCGAACCTTCCACGAAGAAGTCACTGTAGGCAAATATATCTACTCCCGTGATACCAAATTGAGCCACAACGCCCAAACGATTCGTCGGAATGACGATACATGGCCGAGCTGATCGGTCGGCAGGCAGAATGGCGTAAATCTGCATCGTCCAATTGCTTGCGCGTAGCTGGGAGCCGATGACATAGTGAATATTTTCCGGAGTTGTTGCGATCAGGGCACTAAGTCCCTGGGCGTTCATCACGTCTTCCGCCCGGTTCCGGTTTAGTCCCGAGCTATGGGATATATGATGTGAATTGTTCATGATCCAGACCTCCTTTTGTTTTTCCTGCCCCCAAACAAACTCTCAAGTCCGGGTACTGAGCGAAGTACCAGCTTGATGATCATGAACAGGGCTAGTGCAAAAGCGATAAGTACGACGGAAACAACAGCGATGGTCGGGTCCTGCCACTTTTCCATGTACAGGAACAGTTGTATCGGCAGGGTGTAGCTGTCCTGACGAAGCAGAAGCAATGCAGCCTCTACCTGGTCAAAAGTGAAGACAAATGCGATTGATCCTGAAAGGAGTAAAGATAGTCTAAGCTGAGGCAATGTGATTGTAAAAAAGATACGCAGTGGCCCTGCTCCAAGGTCTGCTGCCGCCTCTCGGTGTGCGGGTTGCAGATTGGCCAACGCACTGCCCACAAGCGTCAGCACGAATGGAAGCACGATGACCGCTTCACCCAAAATGAGAGCAAACAATCCGCCTGCAATATGCATTTTGGAGAACAAAATTAGGTACGCAATACCGAGCGTAATTTTCGGCATAACCATTGGGGATACAAAAAATGCTCTCAAGATGCCAGCACCCGGGAAAGGGTAATGTACGATAGCCAGCGCCGCGAGTGTTCCGGTAATCAGCGCCAGCAGTACCGCTCCTGTGGAGGCGATCAAACTGTTCTTGAATGCAACCAGAAATTGAGCCTGCTCTCCCAGATTCGCATACCACTTCAGGGTAAGACCTTCCGGCGGGAATGTACTGGCCGATCCGGAACCTACCGATGTCAATAGGATCATAAGCAGTGGCAATAGTAGGTAAACCGCAACGGCCCCTGCAAATATATAGAGCAGCAGCTTGGTGAACCTGTTGGACTTAACCATAAGCCTGACCTCCCTTCCGGGAACGACGGAACATCAGCATTTCTGCTCCTTTATTGACCAAAAGTGAAACGATGATGGAAGAAACGAGCAAGAACATACTTGCTACCGCAGCCATTGGCCAGTTGGTATCCAGTGTTCGCTGGTAAATAAATACCGGCAGTGTCATGACTCTGCCTCCGCCAATCAGTTGAGGCGTTGTAAAGGCCGTGAGGCATAGCGTGAATACAATCTGTACCCCGCTAGCAATACCTCTCGCTGATAAAGGCAGGGTAATCGTGAGGAATGTCCGCCAGCTTCCTGCTCCCAGATCCTGAGCAGCCGCTTTTAGCGAAGCGTCACTTTGCGACAATACATTCAGGATCGGAAAGACCATGAACGGCATAAAAATATGAACAAGTGCGACGACCACACCAGTCTCGTTATATATCATACTGAAGCCTTCATCCGTGATTCCAAGACGTATGAACAGCCAGTTCATGAAACCCTGTTTGGATAGCAGCAGCTGCCAGCCATAGGATCGAACAACCGCGCTGACAAGCAGCGGAAGAAACGTAAGCAGCAGCAACCATTGCTTCATGCCCGGTTTCTTCAGGCCGGCAATACAATAAGCTAGCGGGTATGCAAGTAGCAGGCTCCATAGCGTGACCTTGAAGGCAACGCGAAATGTGGTGCCTATCAGCTTCCAATAGTACGGATCGGACAGAAAAGCGCGATAGGCATCCCACTCCCAGCCCCTGATGAGCTTGCCATTTTCATAGATATCAAAGCTGTACCTGCCAAAGATGAGCAGACCACCCAGATACACGATGCCCATCAGGGCCAGAGCAGGAAGCAGAAGCAGCAACTGGGTAATCCACTGGCGGTTTTTGGATGAATACAGATTCACGATCCGATCTGCAATCCGATTCATATCCCTTCCTCCTGTACCGGATCATGCAGCAACGGTTCGGATAACAGGAGCGCGTCCTCCGGATCAAAGCCAATCCGAATTGGCTCCCCCGGACTAAAACGAGTGGCTCCCCGCTGATGCAGTACACTGGCCTGAATCAGAAACCCCTCAGCAATCTGGATCGTATAACGAATGTTCGCCCCGCCATACACTGCTTCTATAACACGTCCATCCAGCTTGTTCAGGCAAGGGTTCGCATCTTCTCCAAGTCGAATATATTCGTTGCGAATGGACAACGAGTGCCGGGCACCTACTATGGCAACCGGGGTGTCCTCACTTGTCTTCACCAGCAGCGAATACCCGAAGCATTCAACCCGGATTCCATTCGTATCCTGTCCAAGCACCGTTGTTGCCAAAAGATTGGTATCGCCGATGAACTTGGCCACGAAGCTGTCTGCTGGTCTTTCATAGATTTCATCAGGCGTAGCATATTGCAGCAGCTTACCAGCGCGCATGACGCCGATCCGGTCTGACATGTTCATGGCTTCATTCTGATCATGCGTTACAAAGATGAATGTACCGCCGAACTCTTGTTGTATGCGTTTCAGTTCGCGCTGCATATCCAGACGCAGCTGCATGTCCAGTGCGGAAAGTGGCTCATCGAGCAGCAAAACTTCGGGTCTGTTGATTAATGCGCGAGCAATTGCTACGCGTTGAGCCTGCCCCCCGGACAACTGGGAAACAGCTCGTCTGCCATAATCTCCGAGCTGTACCAGCTCTAACATTTCGTGTACCTGCCTCCTGATATCGGCTTTCGGTAACTTCTTCACCTTTAGCCCGTAGGCGATGTTGTTAAATACGTCCATATGCGGGAATAGCGCAAGCTGCTGAAAAATCATGTTGCTGTTACGACCATAGGCCGGGATGCCAGTTACATCCCGGCCTCCCAGCATAATGCTCCCCTGATCCGGCTGCTCAAGTCCGCCAAGCATCCGCAGCAGTGTTGTTTTGCCACAGCCACTCGGGCCTAACAGGGAAACGAATTCTCCCTTCTTCACCTGCAGTGACACCTGGTTAACCGCGGCTCGCTCTCCGTAGGTCTTTGTGACTTCTCTTGTTTCAATGGAAATGAGTTCTTGTTCACTGCTCATCTCTGTTTCCCTCCCGTCGATAATGGGTTCGAAATAGAACCCGTTATCGTGGTTTGTCTGAAAACCATCATTTATTGAAGTTTGGTTTTGACGAGTCGGTCCCATAGTTCCTTCCAAGAAGAGCTGTTTTGAGCAAGAACATCCCAGTCCGGATTAATCCCGTTGCTCTGTGTTTCCACGGAGAAGGAAGGATCGTCCTTGTATTTGTCCGGAACGGCAGCAGTTGTGCTGGTTACCGGTGTACCTGTTGCTTCAGCGTATTGTGACAGCGCGTCTGCGCTCAGCAGCTCGTTGATAATTTCGTTGGCTACACGTGTCTGCTCAGGTGTTGACCCCTTCACAACCTGAAGTGTGTACGGGAAGGAAATGGCTCCTTCGCTCGGATACGCTACAGCGAGTGGAGAACCGCCATCAATCCATGTCTGTGCAACCTGTGCACTGAAAGGAGCAATCAGAGCATCGCCCGACTCCAGGAGAGCCTTCAACTGGTCATTGGATGTAACTAATGTACCGATCTGGTCACTGTGATCTGCCCAGAACTGGAATGCTGGCTCAGGATTCTCATACGATGCGCCAAGCTCCTGTCCTTTGACTGCAAGGAGTGGAGAAATATAGGAATAGAACATGTAGTCCCAGAGTGCGGTTTTGCCTTTGAATTCCTCGTTATCCCACAGATCGTTCCAGCTTGTTGGTGGTGTTTTTACAAGGTCTTTGTTATAGACAAGAGCGAAGCTCGAAACTCCCCACACAACACCCTTATTGTCAGGCTTGTGGAACTGCTCCGGGATATCCTTGATATTGGTCACGATGTTTGTGTCCAGTGGCTCCCACATATCATCGTTCAAGCCTTTTGCCGTCGCATCTGCGTTGAAGTAACCAAAGTTGACAACTGGATTGTTGGGATCTGCCTGCTTGCCAGCGACCATTTTCGGATACATGACTGCATTGGATGATTCCTCAAAGGTAACCTCGACGTTTGGATGCTCCTTGACGTAATTTGCAACCACTTCTTTTGGAACAACATCCTGATTGGAGCCAGCCCAGATAAACATGGTCAGTTTAACCTTGTCTCCGCTTCCTCCGGAAGAATCGGATCCTCCTGCAGTATTGCTGGAGCTGCTTGCTCCACCGCATGCAGAAAGCACCAGTATACCGGCCAGTGTCAGTGAGGCGAGGCTGAGAAAGCGTTTCTTGTTTGATTTAAACATGCGAATTTCCCCCATCGATTTAGTTGGTTTTACGGATGTTACAAAATTAAATCGTTTTCCTTCATGTAACTGATCACTGCAATCCTATTTTCTGACGTAACCCTTCCATAATGCCTGATATCTCATGTGGGGATACGGATACGGACGCTGTTTGCTTCTCCTCCACTACTCCCATGGTCTGACGCTTCAGGTAGTCTCTGAGTGCAAGCGGAACATTCAGCAGTGCCTGATTCAGCGATACTTGCATCTCGTCAGTCCATATGGTCTCGAACTGTTTCCTTGTCCAGCCATAATCGAATTCTTCATGCTGCCGTTCCCGCTTGGCCCGCAACTGTCTGGTCTCACTCTCGTTCAGGTTCCGGCCTTCTATGACTACACCATACAGTTCAAGAGCTTTTTCCGTGGATACCAGTCCTCTTCTTACATCCTCCAGAACCAGCAGTGGATCCCGATCAAATGGATCGCCATATCCACCTCCGCCCTGTGAAAGGAATGTCACCGTCTCTCCGGGTTGAAGCAGCAACTCATCAATTCTTCCCAGATGATGTTCACTTGCACGTCCAGCATTGAGAATCGCTTCCCCATGGGTACCCACACCCCCGCCAAGCCTGCCCCACGGATGAAACTCCATACGCTCCATATTTCTGGCGGTCATTACGGTATCAGGTGTAAGAATTTTGACACACAGGTCGATTCCGCTTCCACCACGGAAGGTTCCAGCACCAGCGGAATCAGCACGAAGGCCATAATGCTCTATGAGCACAGGCATCTCGGATTCTACTGTTTCCGCAGGAATATTTCGAAGATGACCCACGGCAAAATCCATGCCATCAATCCCGTCTTTCATCGGTCTTGCTCCTGAACCGCCGCATATCGGCTGGATCACGCCAACCTTTTTCTTGCCATCTGACGCATCTGTCATCGCCATCATAACGATGCATGCCTGTCCGGCTCCTGCGGCGGGAACCTTGCTGGCCTGGGCTTTCCCAAGAGCGCCTGTGATGACATCCATCAGCCGAATAAAGGTAGCCGCTCGTGCCCCAACCGCAGCCATCGGCTCCGGGTTGAGAACTGAAGCTGGCGGTGCGTAATTTCGCACCATACGAATCATGCCCGAATTCCATGGAATCGTTGGATCGAGCGTACGGAAATAACGAATGAGTGCGGGAACCAGCATATAATGCCCCTGCTGATTGTGGGTAGGAATATTGAACGAAGCTCTGACCTGAGGGTCGGTACCGCTAAAGTCCAGGTGAATGTCACTGCCCGCTACCGTCATTTTGCAGCGCAACCGGATGGGATAACCGCCAGGACCTTTCTCCAGATAGTCCCAGAACTCATACGAACCGTCCGGGATCTCCTGTACGATGGCGCGGGCCTTCAACTCAGCGTATTCCAGCAAATGCTCAATGCCCTGCTGAATTTGCTCTACACCGTAGCGGCCGATAAGCTCTTCAAGTCGCTGCTCCCCCCGATTCAAGGCTGCCATCAGTGCCTTGAGGTCACCAAGGTTTTGCTCCGGAATGCGGCTATTGTCCAGAAACATACGCAGTATCTGCTCGTTAAGAACGCCTGCTTCATACAGCTTGACTGGCGCAATTCGAATGCCTTCCATATGAATATCGTAGGCACTTGGAGATACGCTCCCCGGTACCTTACCACCTACATCGGAGGAATGAACGAAGCACATGCCGTATGCGATGATTTCCCCTTTGTGAAAATAGGGCTTGATCAGATGAACATCTGGTAGATGTGTCACCATGCCTTTGGTGGAATAAGGATCATTGCAGATAACCAGATCGCCTTCCTTCCAGTCTGTAATGCTATTTATGGTCGCCGCTGCGGGGATGCCAAGGGACAGATTGTAACCCGTCTCCAATGGTGAACCAAACGTTTCCCCGGATGGTGACAAGAGGTAAGTTCCAAAATCGCCCGTTTCTTTAACAAAAGCGGTGAATCCCGTGCGCAGCACGACATTGGCCATTTCCTCCACCGCAGCCTGAATCCGGTTGTTGAAAATCTCAAGAAAAACCTTGTCGCCAATCATTGCTCCACCTCCCCAATCACATTCCCGTAACCATCCCGGTACACCATAAAGCCAGGCGGGATGAAAATGGTTGTATCATATTCCTCCACAATAATGGGCCCGTGAATGGGAATATCCAGTGGTATCTGTCCCCTCTTTAGAACTTTTGCTGTTCGCTGGGCGTGGTCAAAAGTGATGATCCGTTCTTCTGCTTCACTCTCATCGAATGGCAACTCTGCCGGAGATGCCGTGCTTTGGGTGGGCAGAATGCCAACAATGGTCGCCCTTAGACTGACGAACATCACATCAGCTTCCGGCTGGCTGATGCCAAACACATTGTGGTAGAACATATGGAATTTGTTCCTTGCTTTCTCAGGATCGGCGATTTCTTCGGAAGTGAGGGTAACCTCCAAATCAAAGGCCTGACCTTCGTAACGCATGTCGGCGCTATATAAGCAATAGATATGTTCCAGTTTCACTCCACCACGTGCTTCCTCTTCAACCCAGCTCCGCCCTTGATCCTCCAGTCTGGTATATAGATTCGATAACTCACCAGGCTCAAGCGTCTGACTGCTTTTGTGCAAGGTATAAACGAAATCATTGCGAAGGTTGGCAACCGTGCAGCCCATGGCACAAAGTGTTCCTGGAGATGGTGGGATCAGCACACTGCGGATGCCTACTTCACGCGCCATGAGAAAAGCATGCATCGGCCCAGCTCCACCATAGGCGAGCAACGTAAAGTCACGGGGATCAACACCCTTGCGTGCCATGAGCGGAGAGAACTGGGCATACATATTGGCGGTGGCCACATCAAGAATGGCCTGTGCAGTTTGCGTGGGACTTAGTCCAAGACGTTCGCCAAGATTGCCAAGAGCACGTTCTGCAAGCTCGGGGTAGAGACGCATCTGTCCGCCAAGGAATCGATCAGCTTGCAAAATGCCGAGTTGCAGATAGGCATCCGTCGTTGTTGGCTCTTCTCCCCCACGATGATAGGAGGCTGGACCCGGATTGGCTCCTGCGCTTCGTGGTCCCACCTTGAGTACGCCTACGGAATCGAGCCAGGCAATTGATCCCCCACCCGCTCCAATCGCGGTTACATCCACAGCCGGAATGATGACTGGAAAATCCCCAACCTTATTCTCGGTAGAATAGGCAGGCTCTTTATCGATGAGGGCAACATCAACGCTTGTCCCGCCCATGTCGAACGTGATGACTTGATGAATGCCGGCCTGCTCGGCAATATGGGTTGCGGCGATTACGCCGGAAGCAGGTCCGGACAGGAGAGTACGTACAGGCTCTTTGGCCGCTCTGGCCGCCGTCATGATTCCACCATTGGACATCGTGGACAGCAGATTGGCTTTCAGGCCGTAAGCGCCAATTCCTTCTTGCAGACGCAGAAAGTATGATCCCATGCGTTCCCCAACATATGCATTCATGGCTGTGGCGAGTGTACGTTCGAATTCACGCTGCTGTGGCCAAATGGCACTACTTCTGGAGAGAAACAGGTGCGGATGACGTTCCCTGATTAACTCTTCCGCAAGCTGCTCATGAGCAGAATTGACATAAGCGTGCAAGAAACTGATCGCCAAGGCTGTAATTCCCTCTTCCACCAGCTCGTCTACCGCTTGAAGCAGTTGTTCCTGATTCAGTGGTTGAAGTATGTTTCCGTTCGCAAGTGCTCGTTCATCCACTTCCTTGACGAGATGTCTCGGAACAAGCGCATCGGTCTTGTCACCATACAGATTGGTTGTATCCTCGAGTCGAAGCCTCCGAATCTCAAGGATATCCCGGAAACCTTTGGTGACCATCAGACCTGTAACTGCGCCGTTACGCTCAATTAGGGTGTTAACACCAAGCGTTGTTCCGTGAACAAACAGATCGATCTCATGAAGATCGACTCCGCTTTCCTTGAGCTGATCAAGTGCATTAAAAATCGCCTGTTCCGGAGCTGCTGCAATCGATGGCGTCTTCAGTGCCGCAATCACCCTGCCATGATTGTCCATAACCAGGGCATCCGTGAATGTGCCTCCGATATCTATACCTAATCGATAAATTGTTTTCACAAGCTCAACTCCTTTATCACCGGGCCATATCCGAAGTTATATTAAGGTTCTGCATGGCAAAATATCGTTTGACATCCTCAATCATCTGGTTAATGTGATTCACCATTGCCGCTTCAGCCTGTTCCGGGGAGCCTGCTGCTACAGCTTCCAGAATCCGCTGATGGTCCACGACCAGTTCGCTTCCTACTCTTTGCCTAATATAAGCTGTTTCCAGGAAATCACGGCTTGTCTCCCAGACCAGTTCAACCGCATGCAGCAGAATCTGGTTTTGAGCCGCATAAGCCAGCAGCCTGTGAAATTCCCGGTCCTCCTCGTAAGGAATAATATTCTGGGAAAGCAATTGATGCTGGGTCGCAATGGAGGCTTCCAGCAGCAATATGTATTCTTTGGAGGCTCGTTGTGCTGCCAGGGAAGCAATCTCCCGCTCCAGAGCCCTTCTGGCTACAAGAACATCGAGCAGAGCCTTTTCACCGGAATGGTTCAGCATCTGAATGAGCTGGGAATTCACACTTTTTTGCTGTAAATCCCTCTCCAGAATCTTGATTCGCTCCAGCCCCTGTTCGGTCAGAACCCTTCCCTTCCGGCCCTCCAGTATCGTAAAACCCTCAACGTCCATCTCCATAAGTCTTCTTCCGATTGTCGCCTGACTTAGACCGTACGTTTTGCCCAGGGTATGAACCAACGTGCTGGCCCCGATGGGAGCGCTCGCGTCCCGAAGCTGCTTCAGCAGATCGTATTCCAACTCCAATTCGTTTAGCTCAGGACCCACTAAATTCACCCCTCATATATAAATAATTGTAGTTCTTTTGTTGTTACTCACTGATGATTAACGACAGTATACCTTCAATCGACAATAATTTCAATAATTCTTACCCAATTACTATGTATTATTTTTTTCACCATGTGCTCCCCGTTTGATCCAAATTAAAACAAGAGCAAATCACATCCTTTATTCCAGATTTTTTCTGGAGGACGTAATCTGCTCTTGTTTAGATAACCTCAATACTTCGTTTAATTATAAGTATTCAGCTATGACTTGAGTTGCTGCAGCAGCTGCACGCGGTAGGCTTCACTTTCAAGAGACTGGATCTCCTTGTATTCTTCCGCAGTAAGGACTTTGGGCTCCCCTGCAGCCTTGGCGATCATATATACTTTGGCGCTTTCCTCCACTACCTGAGTGCGGTAGTAGGCTTCACGCAGATTTTTGCCTGTAGTCACCAATCCATGATTGACCAGAATAAGCGCTGTATGTTCTTCAACCTTGGCAGCTACTGCATCGGCAAGGAGTTTGGTCGTAGGCAGAACATAAGGAACGAAGCCGATATCGCCCACAAGTGCCGATTGATCAGGGAACAAATGTGGCAATTCATCGAAAACGAGACTCAGTGCGATGGTATATGCCGGATGCGTATGCACAATAGCCTGAATATCAGGATTTACGCGATAACTGTATAGATGCATCAATACTTCGGAAGAAGGGCGTGTCGACCCCGCACGTGTCTCTCCTGTCGCAATATCAATGGCGATCCATTCGTCGGGCTCCAGATCCTCTAGTGCATAACCACTCGGCGAAAGCAGCATCGTATCCTCGGAGCGTGCGCTCAGATTCCCGCCTGGTCCTACCACCAATCCTTGGGCAACTGCCCTGCGGGCATATTTCGTCAGCTCTTCTCTTACGTGTTGTTCAGACATAATCCTCTCCACTCCTTAGACTTCTTCTATTTTAGCAATTTGCGGAATTCGATTTTGATTGCTCAAGTGCAAAGTGCTCATCTAACTGGATCTGTTCGCCAACGTCTGATTCAGGTTTTGGTAACCTTGGTAGGCTTCCTGCCACCTTGCGGTATCTTCTGGCTCATAAGTTTCGGGAGAAAAGGAAGAAGCCATAACTTCTCGTATCTCGGACAAGCTGCTTACTTCGCCATGGGCCAGGAGTTGCAGCATGCAATTTCCGGCTGAAGTTGCCTCGGCAGGACCCGCTATCACCGGAATACCTGCTGCATTTGCGGTAAATTGGCACAGTAAACGATTGTGTACGCCGCCACCAACCATATGGATCATACGAGGCCGTGCTCCTGTAATTAGCTCCAGTTCATCCAGAGTCTGTCTGAACTCCAGCGCCAGGCTTTCCAGAATACTGCGTACAACCGCTCCGATCGTTTCAGGTATTGCTTGCCCGCTGACGCTACATTGTTGCCGGATTCGTTCAGGCATATTTCCTGGCGCCAAATACACTCCATCTCCTGGCGATACATAACATTGATGAGCGGATGCCACAGCTGCGAGCTGGACCAGTTCCTCATAGGTAAAACGTTGGTTCTCTCGCTCCCATTGTCGTTTGCATTCCTGCAACAGCCACAGACCTGAACGATTCTTCAAGGTTCGCACCTTGCCGCTTACCGTTCCCTCATTGGTGAACCCCAGTTCACGGCTCCGATGATCCAATACTGGTGTATCGCGTTCCACACCCATGAGTGACCAGGTACCACAGCTAATAAAAGCAAATTCCGAACCTGTTGCAGAGATGGCCGCCAACGCAGATGCTGTATCATGCGAACCTACCGATATCACCTGCATCGGTCCAGTCCGTAACTCCGCACACAAGTCATCCGTTAACTGACCCAGGACCATACCTGGCTGAACAAGAGGAGGGAACAGGGTTGCCGGAATCCCCAGACGGCCCATTAACTGTTCATTCCAGCGAGCCTCTCCAGCATGTAACAAACCGCTTGTACTAGCAATCGTGTACTCACAAGCCTGCTGACCTGATAGATAGTAGTTGAACAAATCGGGCATCAATAACATGCGGATATCCGGCCGAATACCTTCGGAATGTTCCCGTACGCTACCAAGCAATTGGAATACAGTATTAATCTGCTGCGGCAGAACGCCCGACATGGAATACAGCTCTTCTTCATTCACAATACGCAGGACTTCTTCCATCCATTTTGCATTGCGTGATTCCCGGTAATGACGCGGGTTGAAGCACAGTCTTCCCGCCCCGTCCACCAATCCATAGTCGACTCCCCACGTATCCACAGCTATAGAACGAACCGGGTATGGAAAATTTTGCGTTGCTTTCACAATCCCTTGTTTTAATTCGTGGAAAAGTCGCAGGAAATCCCAGTACAATCCATCTCCCAGGTGTACAGGATCGTTACTGAACCGATGCATTTCCTGTAAAGAGAGTTTACTCCCGTCAAAAGTTCCCCGGACGACCCGACCGCTTCCGGCGCCAAAATCAGCAGCAAGCACATGTATTGCTTGGGTTCCCATCTCTCATGCCTCCTTCGCTTTCGCGACATGCCGTTTGGATGTTAACGATATAAAGGTCCAAAGACGCTGCAAGCCCGGTAATCGGCACTTTCCGGTTCACTTGTCCCGAATAATCCCCATGCACGTGGACGGAAAATCTCGGATTCCGGCACATTATGCATACTCACCGGGATACGAAGCATGGAAGCGAGTGTCAGCAAATCCGCCCCGATATGTCCATAAGAGATGGAGCCATGGTTCGCGCCCCACTGATTCATCACTTCATAGACCGAGGTAAAAGCTCCTGACCCTGTCAGAATAGGTGCAAACCACGTGGATGGCCAAGTCGGATCGGTCCGCTGATCCAGCGTATCATGCACATCCTCCGGCAGATCGACGGTGTAACCTTGAGCCAATTGCAGCACTGGACCGAGTCCTTTGACCAGATTCAATCGCGTCATTGTAACAGGCATGCCGCCCTTGGTCAGGAAGTCAGCCGAATAGCCGCCTCCCCGGAAATATTCCACAGATGCCGGCCTCCATGAGGTTGCTTTCAGGCAGTTCTGAACTTCTTCATCCGTAATTTCCCAAAAAGGTTTGAGCGCAGGTCTACCGTCTCTTGACTGTTGCCCTGTACCATCCAATGCGGCAGAGCCGGAGTTGATCAGATGCAGAATACCGTCCTTCGCATTTCCTTCCAACTGATGTCCCGTCACCCGTTTCACCGAATCCGGGCTCCAATAGGTGCGTACATCAGCGAAGATCTGCGCCGTATGCGTAAGCAGGGAACCAAATAACATTGACACACCATTCAGGCTGTCGTTCTCTGTTGCCACCAAATAAGGCGAGCGTTTGCCATTCCAGTCAAAGGAAGAGTTCAGGATGGATTCCAGGAAATCTCCGTTAGGTGAATGATCCGTCCATTGACGTTGTCCCTGAAACCCGGACACAATTGCGTGGTGGCCCATGGATTCCTCTGTGAATCCCAGCTCTGCCAGCTTCGGATTGCCCGACATCAGGTCACGCACGATCTGGGTCATTTTCACAACCGTTTCCCATTCATACGTTTTGCGTTTGCGGTCGGTCTGCAGATGGGCAGGGTTGTTATCCGGTCCTTCACTGCAGTTCTCCTTCACCCAGGCCAGTGCCAGCTTATACTCCTCGGGATCGTAGATCTCCTCTTCTATGCGGCGTGTCAGTTCACTCATATCCACATATTCATTGCGCATGCCCAAGTACTCCTGGAAAAAAGAATCGTTCACAATGGAGCCTGCGATACCCATGGATACCGAACCGATGGATAGATAGGCGCGTCCCTTCATCGTTGCAGCGGCAAGACCCGCACGGCTGAAGCGAAGCAGTTTCTCACGAACATCATCAGGAATTGCTGTATCTCCTCCATCCTGAACATCCTCGCCATAGATGCCAAATGCCGGAATCCCCTTCTGTGCATGTGCAGAGAGTACTGCTGCAAGATATACCGCACCCGGACGTTCAGTCCCGTTAAAGCCCCAGATCGCTGTAGGAATCGAAGGAGACATATCCATCGTTTCTGTTCCATAACACCAGCAAGGTGTAACAGTAATGGTCACGCCCACGTTGGAGCGGTTAAATAGTTCTGCCGCTGCCGCCGCCTCGTTCACGCCGCCAATACAGGATTCGGCAACGATGCATTCAACCGGCGATCCATCGGGATAACGAAGTTCTGCTGCGAGCAGCTCGGCAACGGACGTCGCCATGCGCATCGTTTGCTCTTCCAATGATTCGCGAACACCCTTGCGTCTTCCGTCAATCGTGGGACGAATACCAATCTTGGGAAATGCCTGTTTATAACGGTAATCCTGATGTGTCATACTAAAACGTCCTCCTTCAATGGTCTCATAGAATAGGTACGAATGACTTGTGACTTGTCCGTAAGCAATTTGATGGGGCAAATTAAGGATTCTATACTTCTGCTCACCGATACCCGAGGGAAAACACTATCGTTTCATGCCAAGCGCCAATCCTTTCCCCTTGCTGTTGAATGCGTTTACAATTAGTAAATTGAATAAACCGCTCTAATTATCGACTCCGTTATGCTGTCCTGTGTTGAAGTATGGAGGCAGCGATGTGAGCAAAAATGAAGAGCGGTTAGACAGAGAAAATTACTTTTTTTATCATCTGGGTTATCGGTAACCCTAACATAGCATGAGCCTATGTTGCTGTCAATCGGCATTATCCTATAGAATGGAAAGACTATGTTGCGGAAAGGTTAGATCCTATTGATTACCATTTATGATATTGCCAAAAAAGCCAACGTCTCGGCCATGACCGTCTCCAAAGTCATTAATCAAACAGGCAGAATCAGCCCGGCTACACGAGAACGTGTACAACAGGTCATTGAAGAACTCGGATACATTCCCAACTCCAACGCACGCAGTCTTGTGCTGCAACGGACCCAGATGCTGTCACTATTGATTACGGATATCACTAATCCATTCTATACGACACTGGCCCGGGGGGCTGAAGACGCAGCCAATCTGCGCGGTTATCGCCTCTTGTTCAGTAACAGTGATGAGGATTACGAGAAAGAGAAAAATTATGTGGACACGATCCTGTCTACCCGCGTTGATGGTGTACTGTTTGCACCTGCAGGGGATCGCTCGCTGAATCACTTGAAGCAGCTGCATGAACGGAATATTCCTTTTGTCATTTTGGATCGAACCGTACCCGGGATTACATCCGATGTTATTGCAGGGGACAGTCGGGATGGTGCATTGCAATTAATTCGATATCTGACGAATCTGGGGCATCGCTGCATAGCTCTGGTCAATGGCTCTTCCGAAGTTTCGACTGCACGGCTGCGAGAAGAAGGATACGTGGAGGGACTTCGGGAAGCCGGGCTTCCTTTTGATTCAGGTTTAATCCTTCGAACAGGATATCGGGATTTCAGCGATGAAGAAGGGATCGACAGATTGCTGGCACATCAGGATAAACCTACAGCCATATTTGCGGCAAATAATATGCTCGCCATCGGCGTTATTCGTCTTTTGCGTAAACGAGGTCTGAGAGTGCCTGAGGACATCTCGGTCGTCTGTTTTGATGATCTGGATCTGGCTTCCGCCTTTGACCCCTTTCTTACCGTCGCTGCACAGCCAGCCTACGACTTCGGTGCTATCGGTATGCAGATGCTGATCGACCGTATTGAAGGCAAGGCTCCTGAGGAACCACAGACTGTCATCATGCCGTCTGAACTCCGTATTCGAGCGTCGGCCACTGTGCCTTCCAGATAAACAGTGAAATCAAGATCAAACCTGACTCGGGAGAAACGCTATTGTTGAAGCAATTACAAACAGGACGCATCGGAGAATCTCTCTCTGACTGCGTCCTGTTTTCTTTGTATGAAATGTACCTCTTATATATTCTTTAGTTCAATTTCTATCCCTCGGATTGAAGCGCCAGAGCCACTTCGCGAACCAGTCCCGGGAACCAATCCATCAATGCTTCGAACGTATATCCCGCCTGCTCTGCTTTGGAAGTATCCATGGTCCAAGATTCCGAAATTCCAAAGGGTGACATGTCTTCTTTGATCGTTTCGGTCAGTACCTGGGATTGCATACCCGTTACCGTTTCAATCAGTTTCATCATGGCAGAGAGTTTGATAGCCCCTTTGGACGCTGCATTCACAGGTCCTGTAATGGATGAGTGTCCAAGCCAGGCGAGAAACCTAGCGGCTTCTGTGGAGTTGATGAAACCAATCTCGGCGTCCGGATTTGGCATGCCGATGGGTTTTCCTTTTTGCACATGTTCAATATGAAAATGAAGTCTTCGCGTATAATCATCAATTCCGAGTACAATCGGAATACGCATCGCTGCCACCGGGAAGTCCGCTTCCTGGAAAAATACAGCTTCCGCAAGCCGTTTACCTTCTCCATAGGAGAAATCCTCATGGCTTCCATATTGCACCGGATAGGTGTACGGATCGAAATCCGCTTCCTTAAATCCAGGTTTGGGATCTCCATATACCGAGAGCGTTGATGTCAAAATGTATCTTTGGGTGCGCCCCGCAAAGGCTTCGCATGCAGACTTCGCCGCATCTGGCGAGTAACAGATGTTGTCGTAGACAATGTCCCACATGTCGATCTGCGCCACATCGGCGAGAGACTGCGGGTCTTCGCGATCCATCTTAATCCGGTTCACCTCAGGTCCGAAGTCTACATCTGTTTTGCCGCGAGTCGCGACCGTGATCTGAGACTTTCCTTCCCAAAGCAAGTGATCAACCAGACGTTTGCCGAAGAAACGTGTCCCACCAAGTATAAGTATTTTTTTCATCCGATAAGACCTCCTAGCCTCTTTTGATCATACGTACCTTATTTAAACCTTCATGAAAAGTGCTGCTTTTTGTTGTTGCAATTCAGGTGTTTTTATCGGGGTTTCACAATATGGAGCATCGTGTGTGCTCCCTGCTGGAATTCGTATGAAGTTTTCTCTTCAGTAGTAATATATCCGCGTTCTTCCAGTATAGCCTTTAGTTCATCCATATGCTCATAACGTTTGCCAGACAAGCTTACTGTAGGAAAAATCCGCAGTTCCCGCTTGCTCACACGCAACAGCTCAAGGATGGTCTGAAGATGGAAATCGACATCCAGGCGATCTGCATAGGTAAACAGGAAATGTGCGGACAATGTCAGATCGAATTGTTCATTGGCAAACGGCAACCCCGGCAGTACAGAGGCCACATAACGGTCAGGAAAACGTCTCATATCCGCTACACAATCGGTGATTGCACGTCTACGTTCTTCTTTCAGACCATGGATCGAGCCGAAATCATCCCATCTATATTTGTCTTGTACCTGTTCCATTTGCTTCATCGTATGTTCAATATCTTGAAGTCCCTTCACTTCCAGTTGGCCGCTCTCGTATTCATAAGCAATATCCGCTGCTATAGGATCGGCACCCAACTCTCGCGCATGGCTGCTGAAAGAACAAGCTCCGCCCGGACAATCGAGAATGGACTTCCCCTTAATCTCATCCACGGTCAGGTTGAACATCTTCATATATTCCTCGAAGGTTCGCCCAATAAATATAATCTGCGCCAGCTCAAGCCCGGCTGCTTTGCTCTTCTGCTCATCTCTGCTCATCTCGTCTCAGCTCACTTTCCTGAATTAATCGTTAGGAAAAACCAGACCAATCTGCTGCCGGATCTGATCCATCACCTGCATGGTAACATAGGAACGTTCATACGTGTTCATATCCGATTCCCTTTTGCCCTGCTGAATCAGATTGACAAACTCCTCCACTTCATAATACATCGACGGATGAATTTGCTCGGCAGTAAGTTTTTCCACCGTACCATCATTGTAGCGTATCTCCACATGTTCGGGTGAACCAATTTTGTCAATGATGATGCTGCCTCGTTCGCCCATAATTTCGCTTGGAATATGAGAATTGGAGATTTTGGAGTATGTCACTACCGCTTCCATCTCCTCATATTTCAGAATGACACTGCCTTGTCCGTCTACCCCTGATTCCAGCATCATCGCTTGGGACTGAACTTGGTTAGGCTCACCAAACAGTGTAATTAATGGATAGAGACAATATACCCCAAGATCCATTAATGCACCATTAGCGAGATCGGGTTTGAACGCATTTAGGACGATTCCTTCTTTATACTTGTCGTATCTGGAAGAGTATTGGCAGTAACTCGCCACATATTTACGTACAGGGCCAATTTTATGTAGGTGAGATTGTACCATTTTGAACGAAGGAACAAGGGTTGATTTCATGGCTTCCATGAGCAGAACTTCATGTTCTCGCGCGGTATCAATCATACGACGAACCTCTGCCCCATTGGCAGCCAAAGGCTTTTCGCACAAAACATGTTTGCCGTTTCTCAGAAACAACTCTGCCTGTTCGGCATGAAAGGTATTCGGTGTAGCGATGTACACGGCATCAAACCCGTCACTCGCAGCCATCTCTTCCAGGTTGGTGAATCGAAGCGCAGCCTGATATTGATCTGCAAATGCATTAGCTTTATCTTCAGTTCTTGAATAAACGGCCGTCAATTCGAATCCTTCGACTTGTGCAGCGGCCTCAAGAAGCCTCTCAGTAATCCAGTTGGTACCTACCACTCCAAAACGAACCATTCTACCTACCTCTTTCGTAAATAAATTTCACGCTTAAACAGCTTGTCATCCTGTACATTGTAGCTTATATTTCATTCAGAATGAAGGGAGGTCGTTTTCCAACATATTGATATCTTGCTTTTTTAAATGGAAATTCCTCGATCTCCATGAATCAGGGGTATAATGAGACTTGAGGTGATTCTTTTGGAAAGTCCCAATTCCTATCAACCAGATTCTGTTCCTATAGATGACAAACAGTGGAATGCCATTATCCACAACGACAGCAGCTTTGATGGAAAATTCTATTACGGTGTCAAAACAACAGGCATCTTTTGCCGACCTTCCTGCAAATCGAAAGCGCCCAAATATGAGAATGTCTCTATATTTAACAACCCTGAAGAAGCATTGGCGCGACATTTCCGTCCATGCAAACGATGTAAACCAACGGGCGAGCGTGTCCCTGATCAGGAATGGATTTCCGTTGTAACAGACTATATTGAACATCATTTTGCCGAGCCCCTGACTCTTGATATTCTTGCAAATGTTAGTCACGGTAGTCCGTATCATCTGCATCGGGTATTTAAACGGATTACCGGCCTAACACCGGTAGAGTATATTCAGGAAAAACGAGTCACCGAAGCCCGGAAATTGCTTGAAAGCACTGGGCTTACTGTAACAGATATCGGCCGTCAGGTTGGCATAGCCAATCCAGCGTATTTTATTACTGTATTTCGAAAGCATACAGGATACACACCTGCCAATTATCGTGAACAAAGGCGTGATGAATGATGAAGACCAGCCTGGTATACAAAGTACCCAAAACGTTGCTGAACAAAGGAACCGGGTTCCTTGATGGCTATACGCATACGCTAAATCCCTATACAGGCTGCGCTTTTGGCTGTTCTTACTGTTATGTAAGACAAATGCCAGTATCTTTATTTCGAAAAGAGCCCTGGGGCAGCTGGGTTGATGTGAAGCAGGAAGCAGCCCAAGTGCTCGCCAAAGAGCTGAAACGCGCAAAAACGAAAGGGAAAGTCACAATTTTTATGTCATCCAGCACTGATCCGTATCAGCCGGTTGAATATAAGGAGCAGATTACGCGATCTTTGCTTGAAGTCATGGTTGAATATCCACCCGAATTTATATTGGTTCAAACCCGCAGTCCACTGGTGACCCGAGATATCGATCTGCTGCAAAAGTTGGGTAACCGTGTGCGTGTCAGCATGACCGTGGAAACGGATCTGGATGATATCCGCAAGCAATTCAGCCCAGCAGCTCCACCAATTGCTGGCAGATTGCGAGCATTGAAACAACTGCGGGATGCCGGTATCCCCACACAGGCTGCTATTGCACCTGTATTGCCCAGCAGCGAAAAATTTGCAGCCGTCCTGAGACCGCTCGTCCAGCGGGTATGCATTGACGATTATTTTATGGGAGATGGCAGTGAAGGCAAGCGAACTCGGAGACTTGGCATGGAATCGCTTTATCAGCAAGTGGGTCAGGAGGATTGGTATAGCCCCGAGGCTTACAAAAAGGTAGTCCAACGAATGAAGGCGCATTTTGCAGAAAATGAAATCTGGATTAGCCAAGCTGGATTCGAACCCTAATCATATTTGGCTATAAAATGAAATAGCCCTGCTTCCCTCGTATCGGGAGACAGGGCTTAGTCTATTTACAGTAGAAATTTATCAATTACTGATCCAGCGTATACAATGGCAGATCGGCCGGCAATGCAGCAGGACGCTGACATGTGCTCTTCATTTTATAGAAAGTCTGTTCATCCGACGAATCATGGAACGCCCACATGGCTTCGAGCACATGGTAGGCCAGTTCTCCACTCGCCCGGTGAGCGCGACCGCTGTTCACTGCATAAGCCATATCTGCGACACCGATGCCGCGTGTATTCTCCTGGTACCCTGGAAGAAGAGGTACTTCCGTCCACTCCCGTTCACCCATCAATTGGTATCGAACCGGACCGCCAAAGGTATTCGGATCAGGCACCTGCAAAGTGCCATGTGTGCCATATATCTCAATCGGCGGCAACGTGCTGCCGCCAAAAATATCAAAGCTCGTAATCAGCGTACCAATAGCACCCTGTTCGAACTGCAACAACCCCGCCACATGCGTCGGAATTTCGACTGGGATAGTCTGCCCTCTCTTTTTCTCGCTGGTAATGGTTCGTTCTTCCATGGCTTTCCCCGTCATGCCTGCAATGGCCTGGATAGGTCCCAACAGCTGCACCAACGCGGTGAGGTAATAAGGCCCCATATCGAACATCGGCCCACCGCCAGCGGCATAATAAAACTCCGGATCAGGATGCCAGTGTTCATGCCCACGAGCCATCATAAATGCGGTAGCTGCCACAGGTTTACCAATTACACCTTCCTCCACCAGCTTGAGCGCAGTCTGAATGCCTGATCCAAAGAATGTCTCAGGCGCACAGCCTACGAGTAAACCTTTGCGTTTGGCCATTTCAAGCACAGCCTGACCCTCTTCTCGTGTGACAGCGAGTGGTTTCTCCACATAGACATGCTTGCCTGCTTCAAGTGCCCGCAAGCATACATCCGCATGAACGGCAGGAATAGTCAGATTGATAATCAAATCAATCTCGGGGTCTGCCAAAATTTCATCTACCGTATATACGTTAGGAACATTATAGGCCGCCGCCTGCTCCTCTGCTCTATTCCGGTCAAGGTCTGCAACTGCAACTAGATCAAGCACCTCAAACCGGTGACAATTCTCCATATAAATACCACTGATTTTACCGCAGCCGATAATGCCTACTTTCATTGTTTTCATGCCTGGGCTCCCTTCGCATTCCCACTTGATATAGCGCTTCCAGAACAATCATTAGAACGCGGTTATGTGGGTGTATATATTTATCTCAACGGATTCAATTTGGATTTAGTATGAATAAAAACTAATGACTCTGATTATCTGCCATTCCTGTGTAAACCTCAGCGACTGCATCGGTGCGGCTCTGCGCGAGCGCTTTGCCTGCGGCAGTCCATATGAAACCACTGCGCATCATCTCAGTCACTTGCTTCATCTCCACAATATCTGCATGGTGTCCAAGCGAGTTGTAGAATACACGGCCTGCACCCCAGCGTTTGGTCCAAACAACTGGCATATCCACTGGGCCATTCGCTGCATGGGGACCGTTAACAATTGGAAAACGTGTCGTTGCCAACACTTCCACAGCAGGGTCCACGTGCAGATAGTACTGTTCACTTTTCACCTGGAAATCTTCAATATGATCCAGGAGCGGACTGGAACCACGCTTCATGTTTACCGTGTACTCCACGCCGTCGTTCCCCGGGTGCGCAACCCACTGGCCGCCCGTCATGAACTGCCAGTCAACGTTGTTGCGGAACGCATCACACATCCCGCCATGAAGACCCGCAAGACCCACGCCGCTCTGAACAGCCGCAGATACGTTATTGACCAGTTCCTGTTCAATCTGCCCCATCGTCCACAGCGGAACGATCAGATCCAGACCCATCAGTTTCTCTGCATCCGCATAAGCATTCAGTGTATCCGATACTTCAACCTCAAATTGCTCTTCCTTCAAAATGCGTTCAAAAATTGCTGCTACCTGCTCTGGTTCATGTCCATCCCAGCCGCCCCATACAATTAGTGCTTTGCTCATCACCCATCACTCACTTTCCGGAAGTTAAGTTATTGTCCATCTGTCGGACCTTACACCAATTCAAGATCTCTTCAAGGTCAACATCCTGGCTTATATCTGGCTCATATCTTTCAAATGAGTGCCCACATGACATTCACTTCACAATTTAGTAATTGTGGACACTTACATCTCTTCCAGCGACACCCAGCGGCGCTCCGTAACGGAACGTTCAACGGCTTCCAATACCGCTTGACAGGCAACGCCATCATGGAAATTGGGCTCAGGCTGCCGGCCTTCAGAGATCGCGGTCACCAGTTCCAGCATTTCATGTGTGAACGTATGCTCGAATCCAATCGTGTGTCCCGCAGGCCACCAGGCTTCAGCATATTTGTGTGCCGGATCCGTTGCCAGAACTCGGCGGAAGCCCTGCACGTCTTCCTCGTCCTTCGTAAAATACACTTCCAGTTCATTCATCCGTTCGAAATCAAACCGAACGCTGCCCAGACTGCCGTTGATCTCAAATGAATTGGTACTGCGATGACCTGCTGCAAAGCGCGTAGCCTCGAAGCTTCCCAATGCACCATCTGCAAACCGTGCGAGGAACAATGTAGCATCATCTACGGTCACTTCGCCCTTCGGCGCATCTGCATTTGAACTGCCTTTGGCGCTAAGTCCGGTCATTTCCGAGGCAAGCGGCCGCTCTTTGATGAACGTCTCGCTCATCCCGATCACTTCCTTGAATTCACCCACGAGGAAGCGTGCCAGATCAATCAGGTGTGCGCCAAGGTCACCATGCGAGCCGGAACCTGCCACTTCCTTTTGCAGACGCCATACCAGCGGGAATGAAGGGTCCATAATCCAGTCTTGAAGGAAGAACGCGCGGAAATGATAGATTTTGCCCAGACGTCCGCTTTGCACCAATTCTTTGGCCAGCTGCACAGCCGGAGAGAAACGATAGTTGAATCCGACCATGTGAGCGACGCCTGCTTCTTCCGCAGCCTGAAGCATTTCACGTGAATCAGCAAGCGAAAGAGCCAAGGGTTTTTCACAGAACAGATGTTTACCCTGACGAGCGGCTTCCAGTGCGATTTCCTTATGAGCATCACTTGGCGCGTTAATATCGATCAGATCGATATCATCACGTCGCACCAGTTCACGCCAGTCTGTGACACTCTCAGACCAGCCGAACTGGCTGGCGGCTTCCTGGACTCCCTTCTCGTTACGTCCACAGATTACCGACATCTCAGGCTGTAGCGGAGCTGACGGAAAAAACATGGGCAGACTGCGATACGCATTGCTGTGAGCTTTCCCCATAAATTTGTATCCAACCATTCCGACACGAAGACGATTTGACATGATCATTTCCTCCTTTGGAATCTAAGTATTAGTGCACTATTTACGAATCGAAGAAGCACGGATGACCAGCTCGGTAGGCAACAACTCTCTTGCCGACTCTGATGTGAAACCTGACTCCCTCGCTGAAGTGGTTCCACCCAATGATCCTTGAATGAGCTTGGATGCAGCCAGTTCTCCCATTTCATAAAAGGGAACTCTGACGCTGCTCAGCGGCGGAACCGCCATCTCAGCCGCATCGGAGTCATCGTATCCCACGAACGCGGGGAAGTCCTGAACCTTGATCCCGCGCTCACGTAAGCCATGCATGACACCGATCGCCATCCGATCATTCGCTGCAAATACAGCATCGATCTCGTCAAGCCGAGACACGATGGCAGCTGCCGCCTCCACCCCGCTTCGTCTGCTGTAATTTCCCTCCAGCAAAAGACTGGAATCCACATTCATTCCGGCTTCATTCAGTCCGATCCGAACGCCCTGAAGCCGCTCCTGACTATTAGAATAACTGTCCGGACCATTAAGAAAAACAATATTTCGGTAGCCCTGATCGGTAAGGTGGCGTATTGCCAGCCTGCTGCCCTCCACATGATCGGCATCCACTTCCATGAATGATTCTCCTGCAAAATGCTGGTTCATGATACAGAATGGATGTCCTGCCTGCTGAAGCTGCTGCAAGGCAGCCATTTCCCCATGATCATCTCGCGCACCGAGAATGATGCAAGCATCCACTTTTTGACGGCGAAACAGATCCGTATAATTCATCACTTCACCCGGTGTCCTGAACATGACCAGCAGGTCCATGCCGCTGTCCCTGGCTTTGCTCCCAATGCCGCTCAGCATTTCCGAGAAGAAATACGCCGAGAATAAGTGCGCCTTCGGAACGTAGGGTAACACGACGCCGAGGTTACCACTTTTACTTCTCGCAAAGCTGCGGGCCAGTGCACTGGGCACATACCCCAGTTGCTCGGAAGCTTCGAGCACTTTACGACGGGTTTCCTCTTTAAGAGGACCAACGCCATTAAGAACTCGTGACACTGTAGCTTCGGATACACCAGCAAGGTCAGCCACTTCTTTACGGGATGCCATGGAATTCACCTCCTTCACGTTACCTGAACCCATGCAAAACAGATACAATTTGTTTAAAAAATAATATTTATGTACGCGCGTACATCTTCTCATGTGCTGTAACCGTTGTCAATGCTTTTAACACAAAAAAAGATGAGGATTTGTGTAAACAAATTCCCCATCTTATACGTACGCCATTTCCTTGTAACTTGTCCAATGACCTCTGCCGATTCAGTTGGCTACACAAAGGTTAGAATGGACCAGCCAAGCCAACAACAGGCCTCTCCTATTTAAGTCGTCACACTGTTACTGACAGATGATTGAATGAACTCAGCCTGTTCCAAAATGGGGACCTGGCTTGAAATGCGATCCGAAGGCTCGGGTGTTGATTGAAGCTGCCGCACTTTATGCAGCACTTCCTTATTCGGAAGGAAATGCTGAGAACGGATGAAACGAATGGTTTTGGTTTTGGCACGCATGACAATGGAATCGGTCTCTGCCCGGTCATCTGCGAGGTAACGCACACCGCCAAGGATCTCACCCGGGGTAACGCCAGTTGCTGCAAAGATGACGTCTTCCGTGCCGATCATATCCTGCATCGTTAATACTTTATAGGGATTATCGATCCCCATCTGCAAACAGCGCTGGAATTCGTCTGCGTTCGCGGGCATCAGGCGGCCTTGAATCTCCCCGCCCAGGCAGGACAGTGCAGCTGCAGCAAGCACACCCTCCGGTGCTCCGCCTGATCCGACATACAGGTCAATCCCCGCTTCCGGGAAGGCAGGTGCCATTGCACCCGCAACATCACCATCACTGAGGAACTTGATGCGCACTCCAACTTTGCGCAGCGTTTTGATCGTGCTCTCATGCCGGACACGGTCCAGAATCATAACGGTCAGATCCGAGATGTTTTTGTTCAATGCTTCAGCAGCTTTCTCCAATGTCACCTCAACCGGATCTTCGATACTGACCTTGCCCACCAGAGCCGGCCCAACAGCCAGCTTTTCCATGTACATATCCGGTGCGTGGAGCAGGTTGCCTTTTCCCGCCACTGCAATAACCGATAAAGCATTGTTCAGGCCCTTGGCTACGATCTCTGTACCCTCCAATGGATCTACAGCCACGTCAACCTCGGGTCCCTCCGCGTTGCCGACTTCCTCGCCGATATACAACATGGGTGCTTCATCCATTTCTCCTTCACCGATTACTACCGTGCCGCGAATGGACACGGAATCGAACATGGCGCGCATGGCCAAAGTAGCCGCCTCATCTGCACTATTCTTGTCGCCCCTCCCCATCCAGGGTGCTGAAGCTAACGCAGCCAATTCTGTTACTCGGACAATTTCCAACGCCAGTTCGCGTTCCATTTTTCCCACTTCCTTTCCAGTTTCCAAAAGCATACATTGAAAGCGGTACTAAATCCATCGCAAATCCATATGAAATTGATCTAAAACAGGCGCAGGAGGCCTATATTGGAAATATTGTCCGTTCCTATCCACATCTCCAAATGAATAAGTTTACACTGCTTTAAGCACTCATTTTTTGGTCGATTTCAACGAGTTATATCGGGGGTTGAAGCAGTTTAACCATCTTATAATTCTCATATTTCCATTTTTATTGCCTGGAGAGTGTAAAAGGAACATAATAGTGTAGTATATTGCTTATAACAACCGCAGTAAAATACCATACCTACTTCAACAGTGAAATATATCATCCAGTCTCACATTTATAGAAAACGATTTATAACCAGGAGCGTAGAACTGCCCTGCACTGCCGAAGGAGCAATATTGAAGACACTTAAAAGGGGGATTTCCTCCTAAAATTCCAACTGAAAATTGACTTGAATCCAGCTCTGTCCACCTCTTAAACATGGTTAACAATATAGATACAGCTTATGGAGGTTATCGAAAATAATAAGTTTACATAATAAAATTTACGTTATCTAAATTTCAATTCTTCTATATTTTCTATCTCAGCTCCCAACATGGCAGCTGCTATCGTCAGGAAATCCTCTCTTTGGATTTGCAAATGTCCATATCTAAAACGATATCCCCAACGTGGCTGTCCCCGAGTGAGGATCAGTTGATCCAGCAAATCGGCGATCCTCACCTTTTGACAAGAAAAATAGTGGATATTCCTCCGATACGGTACAAAGGAATCCGACATACGGTACGTGTACACCTGATTGTCTACTACACGTCCTATCGCAGTAAAAGCTTGAAGTACCTTGCCTCCTTGCAGGCTTGTTCGCGGCGAATAATAGATCAGCCAGTCTCCTGCATTCATTTTGCGCAGAGATGCTGCCTTGCCGTGACAGAGCTGGGCGAAGCCTCCTTCCACTCCTTTTTCCACATGTGAGGCGGACACAACGCCGATCCAGTAGCGATTTCCTTCTTCCGATTCTGCCTCGACATCTAATTGAGGGGACAGGAGCTCTCTCGTGTGACTCTGCTGAATTTCTTTGCTGTTCGTCATCAAATCATGTTTTGCCTGCTCATTCATCTCTGCTCACGTTCTTCCCATGCTATCTTCAGACGCTCAAGCTGCAAAAAATGATGACGATAATGCATCTCCACCAATGCAAACCATTCCTCTGCATTCAAACCGCCGAATCTGGGATGTGGCACCGTAGATTCCCGCGTTGCTCCTTCCAGCAGCACTTCCACTCTCCGCATCTCATCCCTTACCTCATTGAATCCTTGAATTATGGACTCTCTTCCATCCGGTTGAGGTGGAGTATACTCTGGAGAAGCAGGAACGTGGATACGTATCGGCGGAAAACTTGCTTGCGCAAAAACAGCTTCGCCTGCTTCTGTTTTGCCCTGTTCTGTCTTCTGGACTGCCATCTCGTCTGCGTTTATACAAAGTCGAACATTGGCTAAATGCATTTTCATCGCAGACTGAATTAAATGCTGGTACATCTGGCCCACCGACCACTCCATCTCACTGGGTTTGTAGCTTAACTGAGCATCGCTCATCGACTCCAGTTCCTGCAAATAAAGCGCCAGTGACTTTTCAAAATGATGCCGAATCTCATCGTTGTTTCTTGTTCTTGTCGTTTCCATACAAATACACAGCTCCTTCAATCGGTTATAAACCGATCATAAACAAACACTACTGACAACGTTATGTCAGTAGTGTTTAAGAAGATTGCTTGCTTCATCGCGAATACGGATTCTCAATGATTCAGGCTCCAAAACCAGAGCCGAGGCTCCCCAGCCAAGTATCCAACGCAGCACGTCCTCAGGATGCCTTACACGAAAATCTGCGTATAATCCATCGGTTTGCAGTTCTGCTTTTTCCATGTAGTAATTATTCGCCTCAATTACTCTGTCTGCAATTCGACCATGAAACCATACACGGACATATACATCACGGTTGTCAGGTGGTGAGTAGCTATGAATATTAAAACCCGAAGGAAGATCGAACGGATCTGTGCTAATCTCCAGATCGCTCATGCGGGATATACGGAAATGACGAATCTCCTGTCGCAAATCGCATCGGGCAATCAGCATCCATGAACCCTGCATCCAAATCATCCCGTAAGGAGAGGACATACGAACGGTCTTTTGCACGGTTTCATTAACAGGGCCAGGCTTATGGTAATGAAAGCGGATTTTGAGCTTATGCTGCATTGCGGTTCGGATGACACCCATATGTTCTATCTCTCGCTCACGTGCATCGCTGTTCGCTGAACGAAGGAGACGGATACCCTGTTGTATCTGTCCCACCTCTTCCCGAAGAGGGCCAGGCAGAATTGCTTCAATTTTGGAACGGGACGTAAGAGATGTACTCTTGTAATCGTTATCGAAGCGCTGTTCTACAAAATCAAGTCCGATCAAAAGTGTAACCGCTTCTTCAGCGGTAAAGCTGATCGGAGGCAAAAAGTATCCTTCCATAAGTGAATAGCCTACTCCGGGTTCTCCCACGACAGGAACACCCGCCTCACATAACGCCTGAATATCCCTGTATATGGTTCGGACGCTTGTTTCAAATAAGAGGGCTAAATCTTCCGCACGTTGAACCTTACCTCGCTGCAGTTCAAGTACGATGGCCAGCATACGATCTGATTTGTTCAAGAACCATCCCTCCTTGTATGTATATATCCATTACACCATCTTCATTGGACATTTATTATAAGTAACCTATGGACAAATGAAAAGCATTCTGACTAACAAGTCCTCACTGTGCCCGTGTCCACTCTTTTCGTAAGATATTTCATTGAACAACAAAGACCAACCCGCAGAGCATAAGTTGGTCTATAAAAATTCTTATGATACTGAAATTCAGAGACAGTCTTAGTCCCCCCTACTGCCATCACATTAAGAAATAGTTAGCAAGCAATATAGATACAGCTTATGGAAGTGATCGAAAATAATAAGTTTACATAATAATTATTACGTAATAAAAAAATTCAAATCTTTAATATTTTCTTTTAAAAGGTCGATTTTTTCTCCATCTTTATTCACTACATAAATATGATCTGGCTTATTGTCTAAGCTTTTACCACTAATTATCAATTGGTGTCCCCCTTCCACGTTGTATTTTCGGATGTATAGTCCTGATCCTTCATCTTCATAAGGGTACGCTTTAAAATCATTCCATGAAAGGCTTTCTCCTTTCTCAGCCAGAGCTCTCAATTCCTTTAATGGAATGGATGAACTCGACTCTTCCTGACCATTATTTGTCTGACAACCTGAACAAAATGTAACCAAAAGTAACAATACTAAACCGAGTTTATTAGGAATAAATTTTGGCACTAGGCTTTCTCCTCAAAATCAAATATGGAATTAGTTGTAATTTTTATTTTGCAATTATCAGTATTATATCATAGTATAATTACCTTCAATTACCTTATATTACATTTATTTTTGAATTTAATTCGAGGGGGTATTCACCAATCATACGGATTTTAGTTGGTTAAACAAAGTTTATATTCATTGTAATCAAAAAAATTTATTCAAATTTCAGGAGGAACGTAACAATTTGGGGCGGATGGTACATTATCAAATATTAATCGTTAACAAAGACCGGGCGAAACGGAGATAATGCACTCCAGCACCCGGTCTTCTTTAATTCCGTTATTCAATTACAGGTCGTTCACTTTCTTCTCTCCTGTGATTAAAGTGAATGAGGATGCACAGGTTTCTCCTGCGGTTCGAACTGCACGAATAATCCCTCCATACCCGGTACAGCGGCACAGATTGCCGCATAATCCCGTTTCAATCTGTTCCTGACTAGGCTGTGGATAGCGATCCAGCAATGCCTTGGTGGAAATCACCATTCCCGGAGTACAATATCCGCATTGGAAGCCGCCCTCTTCCACAAAAGCCTGCTGAATCGGATGCAACCCGCCTTCCTTTTCACCATGTAACCCTTCTATGGTTGTTATCTCACTGCCAGCACATTGATAAGCCATAACGAGACATGAATTGACCGGTTCTCCATCCATCAGTACCATACATGCACCGCAGCGGCCTACTTCGCAGGAGACTTTCGTGCCGGTCAGATTCAAATATGTCCGCAGCACATCCACAAGGCGGGTTGTCTGGGCGATCTGCAATTGTTTCTTCTCGCCATTCACAACAGCGATCCACAGGTTATTCAAAGGTTCACTCACGAACGATTCACTCCTTCCTGAAGCTGTACGTCCAGTGATTTAATCAATTGATCTCGTGGAACGGGCAAACGATTAACCCACACCCCTGTAGCCTGATGAATCGCAGCGGTTATGGCCGGAGCAAGCGCTACGGAACCAATCTCGCCAATTCCCCGAGGTCCATACGGATCACCCTCTGGTAGCTCTTCAATCGCCTCCACTTCCAGGTTGGTGTGAATATCCCGAATCGTCGGTATCAGGTAGGTGTCCAGATTGGTTGTCATATAGCGACTGTCTTGCATGACAGCGTCTTCGGTCAACGTAAAACCCAGAGCCATTACACTCCCGCCTTCAATCTGTCCGATGAATCCCATTGGGTTGATGACAGGGCCAGCCGCCACTACATGCCTTGTATCCAGCAATTTGGCTTCCCCGGTTAGCGTGTTTACCTCCACCTCTGCGGCTACTGCCGCATACGTATATAGATAATGCCCGCCCACAACATTGTCCGGCGTGGTCGGATATTCGAAATGAGTATCAAAAGTCCATTCTTCCGCTTCCCCATGCTTCGCCAGATCTACGTAAGAAACAACAACTCTGGAATCAATCGTCGTATCATTCGCTGTAACTGCTGGAGGAAGCTGTCCCTTGCGCCATACTCCCCCTATTCCAGTAATCAGTTCGTCAGCCGGAATTCCTGACAAGGTAGAGGCTACCGACAAAATTTTGGAACGGAATGGTGCCTGTAATCGCTGAAGAGCCATCCAGGCCATCGTCGTTGAACGCGAAGCCGTACTTGAACCGCTGTGCGGCACTCGATCCGTATCCCCAATAATGATGCTCAGATCGGATGTTGAGCAGTGGAACAGATCGCAGAGCATCATTTCCAGGGTGGCAATGAGACCCTGACCGAATTCTTCGTAACTGAATGCCACTTCAATCTTGCCTTCGGCATTCAGGGATAGGCGCCCCCCCGCCGGATCGGGAATGCCATAACCCAGCCCTGCCCCGTGCATGGCGATAGCTGCACCGACACCGCGTTTAATCCAGGGAGGCAGAGAAGGATCTGCCGGGAGATGCTGATGTTTTTGCCATAACTCCGAACGGTCCATTGCCTCCCATACTTGTGACAGTCCATCCGTGACCAGAATCCGTTGATTCAACGATCCAGGATCAGTCTTTTCCCTCATGTTGCGTCTCCGAAACTCCCATGGGTCCATCTTCACGATCTCGGCGAGTCGATCCATCTGACCCTCCATAGCAAAGATCGCCTGATTGCCGCCAAATCCGCGAAACTCTCCCGACACTCCATTATTCGTATACACCGAGATGCCTTCCACATCTACATGCGGGATGGAATAAGGCCCAAGGCAATGCTCTGTGCAAAAATTCAGGACAGGCGCTCCCAGCGTGGCATAAGCCCCTGTGTCTGCGGTAATGCGAACTCGATGTGCCTGAATCATCCCTTCACGGCTGATGCCAGTCTGCATTTCAATTTTCATTGGATGCCGCTTCAATCCTGCCCGTACAGATTCTTTACGTGAATTGTGCATCTTCACTGGACGTCCGCTTCTCAAAGCAAGAAGTGCGCCATAAGGCTGTACATTCAGCTCATCTTTCCCGCCAAATGAACCGCCAATCGGAGATGAGACCACCCTGATATCCTCTTCGGAGCACCCGATTATTCGGGAGAGCTGCATTCTGTCCTTGTAACCATGCTGTGTAGCCGCATAGACATGGAGTCTCCCGTCTTCTTCAGGAACAAATAACCCGCCTTCTGTCTCCATATAAGCATGCATTTGGCGAGGAGTATAATACGTTTCCTTCACGATATGCTCGCATGCAGCAAAGCCCTCATCTATATTCCCACGCTTGATTTCGGTACGGTGCAGCACATTACCGGGACCATGTTCATGGAGCTCTGGTGCACCGGGTGCCAATGCAGCCTCTGTGCTGTCCAGCGGAGTCCATTCCTCATACTCTACCCGGATTGCCTCCAGAGCAAGTGCCGCACGTTCCGGGGAATCCGCAGCAACCGCGGCAATGGCATCACCGACATAACGAACGACATCCTCGCAAAATACAGGCTGATCTGGAGTTGCAATGCCGAAGCGGTTCAATCCGGGTACATCCTTGGAGGTGAGTACGGCAAATACACCTTCCATGGCCTCAGCTCCGGTAATATCGATGGATACTATGCGGGCATAGGGGTAGGAGCTGCGCAAAACTCTTCCATGGATCATATCAGGCAAAGTCATGTCCGTCAGGTATTGAAGCTTTCCTGTCACTTTGCCCACCCCATCCGGCCGCAGGTGCCAGCGTTTTCCGCTCTGTTCCCGATTCAGCAGCATGGACTCTCTCCCCTTTTCTTCATCTGTAACCTTCTATGAGCAAAGTGCTTCCCACAGTCTGGCACCTATCATATTACCTGCTGTTTGTTTGCGGTACTGTTCCGATGCGAATGCATCACTATAAGTCTCGAATTCCGATCTAACCGCAACAGCCAGAGTTGAAGCCTGCATAGCAGAAGCCACGCTGCCAAGAAGCATCTTTTCCGCTTCGGGAAGTCGCATGGCCATCCCTGAACCTCCCCCCGCAGCTATCGCGATCTTATTCCATCGGCCATCTGTGCCCACTTCACCATGAAAAGCTATCGTCACCAGCGAGGCCGTGAAGGTCTCCCGCCGACCCAACTTGCGGTAAAATGAAATTTCACGCGAAACTGAGGACTGTTTGCTATGGGAATACGGGCAAGCTGTGTTCGCCATTGGAATATGAATAGCAATTAACACATTATTCGGATTGCGACTGCCGTCATGCCCACCGTTCAGCCAGGACGAAAGACTGCTGATCTCAGAGCCGTTGTCCGTTATCCAATGCAGCTGTGCATCGTAGACCAGCAGTGCGGGTATGGAGTCACCCACTCCGGATACGATGTTTCCGCCAATTGTAGCCATATTCCGAATCGAAGGAGCAGCTATAGCCTTCATTGCGGACTGCAATAAGGGCAGTTGTTGCAGCTGAACGTCTGTGTCACATTGATTCAATCGCGTCAGTGCTCCAATGACCAGATGATCTCCATCCACATAAACGCTGCCTGCACCTGGAATACGAGCAAGGCTGATCATATGCTCAGGTACAGGAACAAGGCCACCTTCCCACTGAGTGCGTAATAATGTCCCCCCTGCTGCATAACAATACTTCCCGAACAGTTTACTCTTCAAAGCCTGAAGTTCTTCCAGATTATCTGGCTGCCAAACCGTTGGCTGCGCTCCAGTACCGTATGCCGGCATGACCATCGTTTCATCTCCCTTCTCCATATTGAATCTGTGGGGCGTTGGATATGACCGAATGATCCAAATAATAATTCTTCAAATCATATGAGACGGCAAGGGTAACGTCAATTATCTTCACATCATTTTGGATAAATGTATAAATATGTGGTTCGATTTGTGCCTAATGCATTAATTACTCCCAAAAGCGAACACAAGCTAATTCATTCCTCACATAAAAATACAATAAAGAGGCCAACCAGACGGTCTGGCTGACCTGAGGAAATAAGGAAAAGGTAACAAGTGATTCGCTCATTCTGCTGAGTTCTTCATTCACCTTATCCCATTCACATAATCCAAAATGCGCTCCAGCTCTGGTTCGGTATCCGCATCCCAGAAGCATGAATCAGACAACGATACATGCGTTCCTGTATATTTGGCATTGCGCATGATCTTTCGCGCCCCCTCATCTCCGCTGAGCGACAAAAGAGGCCCCAGCATATGCTCCCGAAAGGCTACAGGGGGCTTGCCTCCACTCCCATCCGTAGCTGCTGCATAATCACACAGCTTGTTGGCAGCTAATGCCTCAGCAACCCTGTTGATATCCCGTGCCTGCAATAACGGCTGATCTGCCAAAATCATCATCACACCTTCAGGTTGGTGGGGCATAGCAGTCAGAAGGCCACAGTGAAGAGACATGGCTATGCCATATGCATAATCGGTACAGATTGCAATCTGAAGTCTCGTCCCCGTTTCTGGAGTCCTGCTATAAGAAGCTGCATTGAGGCGGACGGCAGGGATCCACGCCAATAAATCCTCAGGTTTGACCACACAGATGACCTGCTCCAAATCGGAATTCAAGGCAGCTTCCAAGGTCCATGCGGCTAAACACCTTCCATCAGGCATGGCGATAGACAGTTTATCCCGCCCCAGTCGGCTGCTCTTACCTGCCGCTAGCACGATGCCCGTCAGACGCATGCGCAATCCCCCTTTGTACGTTGCGACGCTCTTCGGCAGAAGCCGCACGTTTACAGGCAATAAGTTCTGCTGCGATACTGATCGCAATCTCCTCTGGACCATCGGCACCAATGGTCAAACCGACGGGTGAATGCACATGCTTCATTGGAGGGAGATCGTTCAGCAAACGTGCTGTCCGTGTTCTGGACCCCATAATGCCAAGATATGCATAATTCCGATCCTCAACCAATTCAAGAAATTCCCGTTCTCTCGGAAATTGATGGCTCATCAATACGATATAATCCCCGCCTTGGATATCCAGTACAGGGATAATCTCACGAGGGAAACCGCGGACAAGCTCAACACCCGGAAACCGTTCAGGGGTACACAAAGTCTCTCGCCAATCAGCTACAACTACACGAAATCCTGCTGATTTGCCCAGACTGGCGACAGGAATCACATCATTTCCGGCTCCGACAATAATCAGACGGGGTTTGGGTACATATCTCGTTGAGATCTGTGGCGGAATATCCCAACGCTCTGCCTCAGTCGATCCACCCCTCTGAAGATCACTCTCTCCAGAATCAGATGCGACAGCAGCAGATTCAGATGGATCAATAACGACCAAAGAAAAGCGTGGGGTGTCCACTGTAACCATTGTATTTATTGGATCTTGAGAAGCTTCTATGGCCTTTTTGGGACCGTCCTTTTCGTCCATATGCCAGGTGAAGTCGAAATAGTGATTTTCATGCTCTTCATCGGATACAGATTCCGTCTTCTTACCTGCACCTCCCTCCTTGGCTATCAGGAAGGGGCGTAATGATGTCCGGTTTTCTGCATCCTCAGCGAGCTTTATCACATAATGAACCCTTGTATAGTGATTGCAAAACGAACGGGTAAGTTCCACCGTTGATCCAGATTGAAAATACGTATGCATATGGGACAAGATCGATCTGAGTTCACCACAAACCGGCTCAAGCAGAACAATAATCAATCCGCCGCAGCCAATCGTTTCTCCCCAGGACAGATCATCTGCGGGTCGCATATCATACTCCACGAACTCCAGCTGCTCCGTATCCAGCACCCGACCCACTCTGGCCTGCAGATCACTCTCCAGACATCCCGGACTGATACTGCCATACATCACCCCTTCTTCGGTCAAAAGCATAGAGACTCCCTGCTTACGGTAAGCATGACCTTCTACCTTGACCGCTGTTGCGAGTACACAGCGCGCTTCCCGCGCTGCCATTGCACACAGATCATGCATTTCCATCATTGTCTCCGTCCTTTCAGGGATTAAGATCCGAAGAAGTGTATCAGAGCCTTACTGTGAGGGCTGAATACCCAACTTCTGCTCAGATATTTGCCCGGGTAAACTTCATCCGGCTGCATTCATTAGATGCGCTTCATCAATCTTGCAATACTTTTATCCGATTCACGAAGCACGATGCCACGATCAATCGTTTGAATCTTTCGGTTATTGAGCACAATGCTTCCATCAATAATAACGGTATCTACACAGCTGCGAGTTGCAGAGTAGACGACACGGGAGTACACATCCGTCTCATAGGAAGGATATGTATGGAAATCATCCAGATCCAGCAGCAGCATATCTGCCTTTTTACCCACTTCCAGACTGCCGATTTCCTTGGACATTCCAAGCACTTCTGCTCCACCCATTGTCGCCATGCGCAGCACTGTCCGGGCATCCATCACGGTTGGGCCATGCGGCACCTTTTGCATAAGAGCGGTCAGACGCATTTCCTGAAACATATCCAGATTGTTGTTACACGCCGCGCCATCAGCACCAATTCCTACTGCAATCTGGCGATTCAATAGATCAGGAATATCCGCTATGCCAGAGGAAAGTTTCATATTCGATCCAGGACAGTGAGTCACTTTCACGCCGCGTTTGCGAATGATCTCTTTCTCTTCCTCACTCAGCCATACACAGTGGGCAAGCACCAGTCTTTGGGTAGCCAGGCCAATATGATCCAGATAGACAATATTGCGCATGCCGCGCTCGTGTTCGACAAGTTCGATTTCGCCGCGGTTTTCGGAGGCATGGGTGTGTACTTTCACATGATACTTATTCGACAGGTCGCGCACCTCAACCAGCAATTCCTCCGTACACGAGACGACGAAGCGTGGACAGAACGCATATTGAATGCGCCCCCCGCCGAATCCATTCCATTTCTCCAGCAAGTCGACACTTTGTTGCAACGAGGTGGCTGTATTTTCACGCAGCGGTTCAGGAACTTCATCCCCGTGATCCATCATCACCTTACCGGAAATCACCCGAATCCCGCTCTGTGCCATCGCCTGAAAAGCCGAATCGGTATGATGCACCGTCTCCATATCGAGAATGGTCGTTGTCCCGCTAGAGATCAATTCGCCCAAGCCGAGCATTGCCGAGTAATAGACAGATTCCTCATCATGCGCTGCCTCAAGCGGCCAAACACGTTGACGGAGCCAATCCATTAGCTCCAGATCGTCCGCACGTCCGCGGAAAAGAGTCTGACACAGATGAATATGTGTCTGGATGAAACCTGGCAGCAGCACTTTGCCCCGGGCATCAATGACCTGATCAGCCTGAACGTCAATATGCTCTGCAATCTCTTTGATTTTGTTATCCTCGATTAGCAGATCCCCCGTAAATACATCTTCTTCTTCATTCATTGTGACGAGCTGTGCGCCTTTCAGCAGGATCGTTCCCATGATAATCTCCCCTATCCGTATCTATCTGCGTACATTTCATTAGTTCTATGATCCTGCACATTGAAGTCACTCTTAGGATCTAACCATAACGTCTACACGAATTACGCTACCACCCGATAGCCATGCCATCTCCCCTGGGATCTGCTGCGCCGCTAATCATGCCATCTTCTTGGATGACGATCCCTTGCGATTGCCCCATAATCCCATCCCACGGCGCTCTGGCTTCGACGTTATGCCCCCATTGGGCAAGCGTGTCACATACGTCGTCATGATAGCGGTTCTCCACTCGCATCGTGTCGCCTTCTTCGCCCCAGGTCCGTCCATACACCCAACGCGGCAGACCGATCGCTTCCTGAATGTTCAGACCGTAGTCCAGCACACCGGTAAGAACCGATAACTGTGTCTGGGGTTGGCCTTCTCCACCTTGCGTGCCTACAAGCATATAAGGTTTCCCGTTTCGAGTGACAAGACCTGGCATAAGGGTGTGAAAAGAGCGTTTATTGGGTTCCAGTACGTTGGCGTCCTTCGGATCAAGCGAGAAAAAGGACCCCCGATTTTGCATGATCACACCCGTTTCTCCTGGCACATAGGCTGAACCAAAATCAAAGTACAGGCTTTGAATAAAAGATACGGCATTGCCTTCATTGTCCACAACCGCAGCATAAGCCGTATCCTGCCCCATCGTTTTGGACAGAAAAGGCTGCGCCACAGGCGGAGCAGACTGGATCTCATTCCACAATTCATCTCCATACACCTTGGATAACAGATGTTTTATTGGAATATCCCTGAATTCCGGGTCTGTGAGATAACGGTCACGATCACGAAAAGCCTTTTTTACGACTTCAGCCATCAGGTGATAGAACTCAGGGGACGTACGGGCCACAGAAGACAGGTTAATATGCTCCAGCATATTAAGCATCATCAGCATCGAGAAACCCTGGGAGTTTGGGGGCATCTGGTGAATTTCATAACCACGGTAATTCGTGCTGACCGGCTTCACCCACTCCCCTTTGTGACTCGCAAAATCCGCTGGTGCAAGCATGCCGCCATCTTCACGAATAGCCGATGTCAGTTGATCGGCAAGCTCTCCTGTATAAAAAGCATCCCTTCCTCCCGCCTGAATCAGGCGAATAGATCCGGCTAAGTCCGGTTGCAGGAGCAGCTCCCCTTCCTGCAAAAGTGTACCAAAAGGGGCAAATACCGCTCGCAGCGGCGTATGCCCCATAATGAAATCCTCATCCCGTTCCAGCCACAGTCGCAGATTCCGGGATACAGGGCATCCCTTTTCTGCATACTGCGCTGCAGGTTCAAGCAGCTGTTCCCATTTCAATTTGCCATAGCGAGACCATACCTCCCACCATGCATCCACCATTCCCGGAACGGTTATGGCACTCAACACACCCCGCTGAGGAATGGAACTCATGCCCATCGCTTTGAATGTATCGGCATGAATTCCCGCAGCTGAACGACCACTGCCGTTGTAGGCGGTTATATCACCACTTGTTCCATCGTGGATCAAGAAGAACGAATCGCCGCCAAGCCCTGTCATGTGTGGGTACACCACACCTAGTGCTGCACTAACCGCAACCGCTGCATCATAAGCGTTACCACCCTGGTGGAGAATTGAACTTCCAACCGCACTCGCTAAATAATGAGGAGAGGTAACCATCACCTCTCTGGATATCGGCATCTGGTTCAACATAAGACGCCCTCCTTCCCGGCGTATACATCCAACGCTGCCTGCACCGCCTCACCCGCTGGTAATACGTGGCGGTGACGAAGCAGAACAGCTTCCAGTGCCCCAAGCACATGCAGTACATTTTTTCGCTGACAACTGAATCCCATCGTACCAATGCGCCATATCTTGCCTTTCAGTGGTCCAAATGAACTGGCAATCTCAATACTGAAATCGTTCAGAAGCATGCTTCGTACCGCCTCACCATCCACACCGTCTGGAATTTTGATACAAGTGACCACTGGAAGTTTACTGGACAACTCTCCATACAATTGCAGTCCCATACCCTGAATCCCCGCGACCAGCGCTCGTTCATTGATCCGATGTCTCTGAAAACGGGCCTCAAGCCCTTCCTGAAGCAGAATACGCAACCCTTCGTGAAGACCGTAGAGCATGGAGGTGGCCTCCGTATGATGGTTCAACCGTGCCGAACTCCAGTAATCCTGCAATTGGCTCAGGTCAAAATAATTGCTGGCAATCGTACAACCTTCGGCTCTAGCACTTGTCGCGTCCCGAAGCCCACGTTCGACGGTTTTACGGCTCATCAGTTTCTTCTCTACACGGCTGTTATATGTTAATGGCGCCATCCCGGACGGAACGGACAAACATTTCTGCGTACCTCCCATCACCGCATCCAGATGCCAGGCATCCGTCTCGACAGGTGTACCTCCGATTGTGGCAACTGCATCAACCACGAGTAAAATATCGAGTTCACGGCAGGCTTTGCCAATCTCGGCAAGAGGCTGCATTTGCCCGGTTGATGTCTCACCATGAACCATCGCGACCAGACTCGGCTTATGGGCATGTATGGCTTTAATTACCTCTTCGGGATCAAATACCGTTCCCCACTCTGTTTCGAAAAAGATAACCTCGGCACCACATCGCTCCGATATTTCCACAAGCAAATGCCCGAAACGTCCATAGATCGGCACAAGCACCTTGTCTCCCGGCTGGATCAGACTGACCAGCACGGCTTCAATACCTGAACGGGATGTGCCATCGACCGGATAACACCACTCATTATCTGTCATGTATAGTTCACGCAGCATCGCCATCGTCTCATTCATCAGGGAAGTGAATTCTGGATCAAACTGCCCCAGAATCGGGAAGGATAATGCCCTCAGAACTCTAGGGTCGACTTCAACTGGCCCCGGTGTCATGATCGTCCGCAAGGAAGGGGACAATTCTTTATAGTTGGACATCTTCACTCAACTCCCGTAACCGTATTTATAGAGTAGCTGGACCAGAACCCGGAAACCTTTCATCAGGTCCTCTTCAGCTGTATATTCAAGGGGATTATGGCTAATGCCATCCTGGCTGGGTACAAAGATCATCGCCGTGGGACAAGCCGGCTGAAAGATCTGCGAATCATGTCCTGCGCCGCTTGGCATGAGGATATAGGATAATTGCTCCACTTCACAGATATCTCGAATGTCTGATGTAATCTGTTCGTTCATCGGAATAGGTGTGACAGACAAGTGCTCCTCCCAGTTCAGACCGAGCTGCTGCTCAGCTGCGATTCGGCTAAATTCCTGAAGCATATGCTGCCAGCATCGGTCAATGCTCTCTTGACTGATATGACGGATATCGAGCGAGAATACGGCCCGAGATGCAACAACGTTACCCACCCCCGGATGGGCTGTTATTCGTCCCACAGTGGCTACTAGCGGTTCTCCCGCTTCAAGCGCAATGTGTCTTACAGCTGTGATCATCTCAGCTGCACCTGCAAGTGCATCCTTGCGCCAGGCCATCGGTGTAGTTCCCGCATGATTGGCTTCGCCACTTACGGTGATGCTAAAACGTTTCTGGCCGACAATATCCGTTACGATACCAATGGAATGCCCCAACCGTTCCAGGACCTGGCCCTGTTCGATGTGAAGTTCGATAAAGGTGCCGTATTTTTTCGCTGCGGGTCTATATTTACGGTCTAATCCAAAACCTGCATCCCGCATCGCCTCTGCAAAGGTGATCCCCTCTTGATCCTTCAAATGCTGGACTTCTTCCAGTCCGGTTACACCTGTTATACTCCGTGATCCCCAATAAGCGAAAGGGAATCGGCTGCCTTCTTCTTCACAGAGCGAAACCACCTGAAGTGTCCGTTTCGGTGCCCCAAATTGAGTTTGCAGGTACTCCAGTGCAAGCACTCCTGCAGCTACCCCATAAGCGCCATCATACTTTCCACCATGGACGACCGTATCAATATGGGACCCTGTAACAATCGGCGCCTCTTCCATACCTGTTCCTTTTCCCGCCCCCGTACCGGACAGCGTGCCATACAGGTTGCCCGATTGATCAAATTCAGAAGCCAACCCTTTCTCCTTCATTTTTGCCGCAAGTGCATGCTGTGCTTCACACCATGCTTGGTCATACAACAAACGTGTCACACCCCCCTGGGCATCAGCTCCATAAGTGGACAACCAGTCAAGAAAAGCTTGCAGCTCCACCTGCTCCAATTGCGGCAAAGACTGGATGGGATCTTCCGTACCAGACGGTGCATGTACTTCAAAGTCCGTCATGATATTCCCTCCGTTCCTTCCTCAACAGCTTGAACAGATGAGTTGGTATGGACAAACCGTCCGATGGGCTCATCAGATAATCCTGTTTTTGAGCTGTATATTCGCCCGCCCCGACAGAACACGTCTGCAATGCTGGAGGAAAACGTGCGCCCTACATAGGGACTCTGCTTATGTGTGTAGAGCAGGTCATCCGTATTCAAAGTAGTACTCTTCTCCCAATCAATCAGTACCAGATCCGCATCCTTGCCGATGGCGATTTCACCTTTACTCTCCAGTCCAAGCCTTCTGGCAGGTTGCAAAGACAGAACTCTTCCGAGCAACGGAAGGGCTATATTTCGCTGGAGATGCCCTTCTTCCAACATAAGCAGCAGCGTGCTTTGCGCTCCGGAGATGCCACCCCAGATGTCGAAGAAATTATCCGATTGTTTCATCGATGGCGGACAAGGAGAATGATCGGAGGCGATAATATCAATCAGGCCTGCTTCGAGCGCATCCCATAACCGATCTTGCTCCGTCTGACTCCGCAATGGCGGTGCACATTTGGCTACGGCCCCCAGCCGAACAACATCTTGATCAGTCAGAGTCAGGTAATGCGGACATGTTTCCGAAGTTACATCCTGTCCGCGCTGTTTCGCCTCTGCAATCAGATCAAGCGCTTCCCGTGTACTGATATGAACAAAATGCAGTGCACATCCGGTCTGCTCCCCATATTGCAGCGCTTGGGACACCGCCTGAACTTCCGCTTCTGCTGGACGAGATTGCACGTAATCCATCGGTCCGGTTCGTCCAGCTGCGATACTTCTGGACCCCAGTTCGCCAACCATTACTTCGTCTTCGGCATGAAGCGCCAACACGCGGTTTAGCTTTGCAATTTCATACATTCCATTCAAAAGTGTATCTTCATCGGCTCTCGCGAAGATATCTTCCCCTTCTCCGCCGGGTTCGGACATAAATGCCTTGAATCCGGCCGCCCCCATATGGGCCAATGGAGCAAGCTCGGCCCGATTGCCAGGAACAAGTCCTCCCCAGAACGCATAATCAACATAGGATTGACCGTCGGCTGCTTTCATTTTCAACGCCCACGCATCTGGTCTGATCGTTGGGGGGACACCATTTAGAGGCATATCGACATATGTCGTAATTCCACCAGCAGCCAGCGATGCTGATCCCGACTTAAATCCCTCCCAACTCGCGAGTCCAGGTTCATTAAAGTGAACATGAATGTCCACCGCTCCTGGCATCACGGTAAGGCCATTCGCTTCTATGATTTCAGTGTCTTCATTACCTATCAGTTGTAAGGACAAAGCTGTTATTTTTTCACCTGTAATCCCAATATCCAGTTCTTCGACGCTATCTCTCAATACAACCCGGGCCCCCCGGATGATCGTATCTAATCTTGTCATATGGATGACCCTCCTCTGATCAGCACCGGATTCATATATTTCAGCTTCCCCGGTATGTACTGTAACCTCCTGGAGCAATCAATAAAGGAATGTGGTAGTGACTCGCAGCATCGGATACGGCAAACCGAATCGGTACAACCGTCCATAACGCCTGCCCTAGTTCCTCAAGAGATCGCTCCGCGTAATAACCCTCAACGTTGAATTGAAGCTCATACACCGCTTGCTCAAGCCTCCCACTGTCCAGCAATGAGGCATCCAGACGTCCATCGCTATTCGTCACCGATTCAGCAACTTTCCTTTTGGTTTCCTTCTCGCCGTCCCTGTGCAATACATAGAGTTCAACCCGTACGCCTGCAGCCGGAACGCCCTTGGATGTATCCAGCACATGCGTAGTGATCCGTCCTCCAGCCACCGACATCATGCCTCCCCTTCTTTCTTCGAGCGACTGTTGTCAGCCTCTAGATCGTCCCTTGTCATCGAGAAGCCCTGGAATCCATAAGGAGGCCTGGGCTCGGTAAATACTTTGCCTTCTCCTTCTTTCACTTCATCCAGCACCGTCTCCCAAGTCCGATTATTGGACTCGAAGGAAACTTCACTGAGCTGTCCAAATCGCTTCAAAAGCCTTAATCCAATCTGATAAATCAGATGCTGAATGGAGGCGGAACGACACGCATGAAACACCGAAGCAGCTACATCCCTTACCTGCTCCGACGCAACATAACGCCCGCGCTGATCGTCCATGCCATCTCTCGGGTCCTCGTAACGCCAATTGATATTTAGGAAAATGAACAGTGGACGGTCCCATGTCTCGGGTAAGGTGGTGTACTCATCCTTGACGAAACCGGCAAATTCACTGCCTTTGACCTTAATTAGCCTGATATCTTCGACGCCACTGAAATGATTGCTTAGCTCGACCTGACTTCCTTTTCGCTGCGCTTCAATTGCAGCCGTCGCCCGATCATTCTGGGAATAACGGAATACCAGCTCGCTTGCACGAAGGCTTCCCTCTCTGCGAACAGGCACATCTTCAAAAGGAATCTGATCTGCCGTCATTTGCACTTTGGTCATCTGCGGATATGTCTCCAGAAAACGTCGGCTGACGTAGGCGAGAAAACCTTCCACCGTAGCTCCGTAGTAATCCGCAGCATGTTTCAGAATGAAATTCTTCATCGAATCCGTTGCAATGACGAGAGAATTATCCCCATCAATAAAAGAAGGCAGAAATTCGTCGCCTTGAACAGCTACTTTAATGTTTAATCCAAACAGGATATTATTGCGTCCGGTGAATGGAGATTCTGGTATGGCCTGAATACCCGTCAACGGTTTGGCGTAGGAACGGTACATCCATACATCCCCTTTGCCGTAATACATAGTCCGCCGCTTTACTTCTGATGTCTTTAATTCAAATTCATGTTCATGACCCATCTGCACCAGCCACTGCTCCAATCGAATGGCAGCAATCTTGAACACTTCCTTGAGGGCGGTCTGGAATTCTTCCTCTCTTCCTCTTCGATTGCGTTTCCGTATGGACTCCAGGATGGACTGAGCTGTGTGACCTTTCACGGCCAATATAAAAGGAAAGCCGAATTGGCTTGTATATTCTTTATTTAATTGACTAAGCTCGTTATATTGCTCCGGCGAAAGTGAATCAAGCCCTGCACCAGCCTGTTCCTGAACGGAATTGCTGCTCATGCTGATCCGCGCACCGAGATCCGGGTGATTGCAAAGCAGCTGCAACTTGACCTTTTCATCGGATGTCTGAACTACGTTCTTCATTACATTCATCATGTGTTCAAAAGAGTCGAATGGCCGTAATGCCCAGGAATGCTCTGCCACCCAAGGTGATTCTTCGAACAGTCCGCCAAACGTATGCACGAACTGTGTGATAGACCAGCTGTTAACGAGTTTAATGAAGTCGGTCATGTTAGAACCTCCGGTCTTTTGTAGATTGTTGTTCTTCATTCTAAGTGTCGCTCTGCACTGCGGCAACAATAATCACGCAAATTTGTAATATAACATAACATCATAGATGTGATTTGTTTGCAATGCACGGGATTTGATTACTCAAATGCAATAAAAACCTAAAAAAACCGCATTCCCTCAAGGGAAATACGGTTTTATCTAACATGGCTGTTTCATTGTTATGCTGCACAACACTTGTTCAGGATACTGATGATCATCCTAAAAGGATATACGTATACGGGCCCGCCGTCAGATTAATGCTGCTGCGAATGCGGTTTTGCCGATGTTTGGTCACGAACAAACTTACGGAAGGTGAACACCAGCTTTAATTTCAGCAGATCATTCGTCTTCTTAAAGTCCATTTGCAGCAAACTTCCGACCTTCTCCATCCGATAGGTAACGGTGTTCCGATGCACAAACAGTTGCTTCGCAGCTTCGTTAATGAGTCCATCATTCTCGATAAAAGATTCCAGCGTATTCATAAGCACCTGATTGGGATCACCATCCCTGGCCAATAATGGCTCAAGTACTTTGTTGCAGTAATTCTCCATGATGTTATCCGGTACATGTTGGAATACATAGGCAAATTCCAACATCTCGAACTGGAGAGCCCGATCCTTCATGCCGAATCGACGAGCCAATTGACGGGTATCCAGGCATTCCTGATAAGCTTCTCGCAACGATTTTGGCTCATGCTTCATTTTGCTGATCCAGAACCGCGGAGCAGATTCCCCCTTGGCTTCCTGTGCAGCAAGAACATCACCGAACCGATTCAGCAGGAAAGCTGATAATTCCTCTCCATAATCCCGTCCCGTTGGACAGGTATAGATGGACAATATGCCATCTTCGATCTGAAAATGCTGTGAGGCTGTGAACTGCATCAGCGGATTGTACTGCAACTCACGGTGGATCTGCTTCAGCAGTTTTCCTTCGGCAAAAACAGACGGTTCCAATGTGATCAACACGCACTGATAGGTCCCCTGAAACAGGTGAACACCTTTATTCTCGCTGAGCCTGGATAGTTCATCTACCGTCATTTTGTTATCCAGATACTGGGTTAGCAGCGTACGCATCTCATCCTGAACGGTCGGGTTAATGTGTTCCCGATAGGTCATATCCATATAGAATGCCAGAACATCCGCAGCCTGCTGGAATAATTCTTCCTCCGCTCTAAGAGACAGGGCCGCGTCTGTAAAGACGAGCAAAAAACCGTATTCTTCATCATTCTGCTTGATGGGCACCCGGTGGCAACTACCCTGATTCCATTTCACCCGGTGCATGACGGATTTCCAGGGCCAACCCTGTACAACCGCGTCTCCGGCAATACCGTCGCTTCCATAGAGCACATGTCCTCGAGAGCCAATCACCGTAAGCGGGTAATTCAAAACAGTGGCAAGTTCGGCAAATACATTCCGATGCTGTTGTTGCAGTGCAAACTGCATCAATTTTTTCTGTTTCTGTACCACCTCATGGAGCAACCGATTGCTGCGTTCATGTTCGGCCTTGAACAACGCATTCATCTGGTCGGAAAACGTAAATTGAAACGGCAGCTCGAGCAGGGGCATCCTCAGTCGATCCGCTTCCTCAATGATTCCTTGCGGAATGGACTGCCAGAAGCGGCCCAATTTAATGCCAAGTCCGGCACAACCGCGTTCATTCAGGCGGCGCATCAAACGAAGTGCATCCGTCTCGTTATCTTTCATAATAAATGCTGTTGTAAACAGCAATTCTCCGGATTTGATCCAATCCGCTATATCCGGAGCGTCCATGACGTTAACGGATTTCATCATCCGCGAAGTCCCTTCCCCACCCGCAACCAGTCTGGCCTCAGACAATGGGTATACCTTTAAAGCCTCTTTAACTGTAAGCTGCATGGACCTTACCTCCCATATATATAACACTTATAGCGGTTGACTTGGACAAAACCAAGGTTTCACACTTATTTTCGTCCATATTTTTGAAATTCACTTGGAATGTTGTTAAGTATTATAACATCATTTCGGTTTTTAAAGCTTACATGAGAAAAAAATAAAACCTATGACACAATTGCAGCAATCATTGCGCAACTGGCATAGGTTTCAATTTTAGTTTCAATATGGTTTATCCAGGTACTGAAGATCAGATTCCCAATGTTTCATGACTCAGCCATAATTTCATTCGGGACAGTACCTCTTTCATATTCAGCGGTTTGCTAATATAATCCGAGGCTCCTGCTGCAATACATTTGTCACGATCTTCTTTCATGGCCTTCGCAGTTAGAGCTATAATGGGGAGCTGCTTGAGACTCAATCTCTCACGGATCTGGCGAGTAGTTTCATACCCATCCAGCTCTGGCATCATGATGTCCATCATAATAATATCCGGCTTCGCCTCCCCACGTTCCAGCATCTCCAGACATTCGTATCCATTCTGAGCTGTGATCACATTCATGCCATATTGTTCAAGGGCGTTCGCCAAGGCGTATACATTTCGAATATCGTCGTCAACCACAAGCACTTGGCGCCCGTTCAGTAACGCTTCTTCCAGTGGAGTCAGCAACGTCTCGACGTTTGTTGAAGTCAATTCTGAAGTATTAGTTGTTTCAGTAGCCGTGACCGCAACCTCGTTCAAGAACAATCTGGAAGTCTGCATAACCTCTGGCTCTTCCGTTCTCAGCGGGAGGAACAGGGTAAAAACACTTCCCTGTCCCTCACGGCTTGTGGCCGAGATGGATCCGCCCAACAGATTGGCAAGGGATTGGGAGATCGACAGTCCCAGTCCGGTTCCACCATATTTTCGGGCCGTGGCTCCGTCTGCCTGCTTAAACGCATCAAAGATCTGTAACAGTTTGTTGTCAGCAATGCCAATTCCCGTATCACTAACCGAGAAGGCAATAGCATCCCTCTCCATCCTGTTCCCTTCAGGACTGGCCAGACTCACTCTGGAGATCGTTAATGCCACTTCACCTTCATTGGTAAACTTGAATGCATTGGAGAGCAAATTCCGCAAAATCTGGTGTAACCGCATCTCGTCAGAAACAATCGTTTCCGGCAAAGGGCTTTGAAGCTGAATCCGGAAGTCAATTCCTTTTTGCTCAGCCGTTTTTAGGAAATATTGATTCATCACTTCGGGCAGACTTTCAAGATACACATCATCAAAATCCACTTCCATCTCCCCGGCTTCCACTTTGGAAAGGTCGAGAATGTCGTTAATCAGGTTGAGCAGGTCCTTGCCTGATGCATGGATCACCGAAGCATATTTCTGCTCTTCACTGTTTAAGTGCTGATGCTTGTTCTCAGCCAAAATCTCGGATAAAATCAGCATACTGTTGAGCGGAGTACGCAGTTCATGCGACATATTCGCGAGAAATTCAGACTTGTAACCGGAACTGGTCCGCAGCTGATCCGCTACTTTGGCAAGCTCCCCGGCAGAAGTTTCTGCCGCATTTTTCTGTATTTCCAAACGCTCGTTCAGTATATGCAGTTCTTCTGTCTGCATATGTAACTCTTCCGTCTGAGATACCATCTCTTCGGTTTGAAGCTGAAGTTTTTCAGACTGTGCCTGCAATTCTTCATTGAGTACCTGAGACTCATTATATAATTGCTGCAATTCCATGCGTGTAGCTGTCGAATGCAGAGAAACACTGAAAATTTCAATCAATTCGCCAAGCATCTTCATATCATTCTCTTGCAGTGATTTCATAGAGGCGAGTTCAATCACAGCAATCGTTTTACCTTCAAATATTACTGGAGCAACCGTAACCGACGTAGCTGTTGTATGTCCAAGACCTGAGGAAATGCGAATATAGTTTTGCGGCAGGTCATTCATACACAAAATCCGTTTCTCGATAGCACTTTGACCGACAAGACCTTCACCAGGTGCGATTGATACTTTACCAAGTGAACGTTCGTTATCTCCATCAGCCGCATATGCCGCAATACGAATCAGTCGATTATCCTTCCAGTAATATAAGACGCTATAAGGAATTTCCAACAGAATCGCGATTTGATTCAGGAACAGCCGTGACAGCCCCTCCAAATGATTTGGATTTTGCAGCAGAGTGGCTATATCGGCAATCTTGCTTTTCAATCGGTTCTGTTCCTGTACCGTATCAAGCAAGTTATTGGTCTCTCGCCCAAGATCACCTACTTCATCATGTGTTCGTACATGAATCCGCTGTGTTAGGTTCCCCCCTCTGGATATATCAGTGATCGTTTGCATTACATCTCGCAAAGTTTTAACAATATTACTTGATACAACAAAGCCTGCCGTAATGGACAATGCAGCAATAATTCCCCATAATGTGTACATGATTGTAAGTAACGCAGAACTTCGCGAAGCTAGTTCGTTTACCCTCGTTTCGGTCAGTGCAATCTCTGTGGTCCGAAAGGCATCAAGCTGAGACCTCAACAAATCCATTTCATTTTTGCCTGGATCGGATTGAAAAAACGCAATCACCTTCGCTTGATCCCCTTGTTTCTTCAGTTCCACCAACGGTTCTCCAGCTATTTCAATCCACCGTGTAATATGTGTTTTGATGTTTTGCAAACTCCGCTGCTGAGAAGGATTGTCACTTATTAATGCAAATAACTGGTCATAGTTGTAGTTCCACTGCGCAAGCCCCTGTCTGTACGGCTCCAGGTAGCTTTCATCCCCTGTAATCATGTATCCACGCTGTCCTGTTTCCATGTTCAGCACATTTTTCTCAATCGTGTTGGTCAGGTTGTGCACTTCAAGGTCGTGGTGGCTGATAAAATCATTTTCTTTCTGCAACACATTGATTTGAGCTGATAGAATCAGTAAGACGGCACCAAATAGCAGCACCACCATAAGATAGCCCAATAGAATTTTGGAGCGTATCGTAAATCTTCTCTTTTTCGACAACGCTGAAACCTCCAATGAAATAAACAATTCCCAAACCTAACAAAGAGTGCATCTGTAGTTTATACGTATATGTATAGTCTGACAAGCATTTATATGGTCATTGTTCCAATCCAAAGACGACCTGCTCGGGGCAGGTCGTCTTCTTAAGGATTACGATGTTTTCAATCCGGATGAATTAGGCTTTCGGAGCTATCATTTTCGCTGGATCAACATACTGATCGAATTGCTCTTCCGTAAGCAGACCTGTCTGCAATGTTGCTTCTTTCAGAGACAACCCTTCCTTATGCGCGAGCTTGGCAATTTTGGCTGCATTCTCATAACCGATGTGGGGATTGAGAGCAGTAACCAGCATAAGCGAATTATTCAGATTGTGTTCAATCTGGCTGAGGTTAGGTTCAATGCCGACTGCACATTTATCATTAAATGCAACGATGGAATCTGCAAGAAGCTGAACCGATTGCAGGAAGTTATAGATAATAACCGGTTTGAACACATTCAACTCGAAGTTACCCTGACTTGCCGCGAAGCCGATCGCTGCGTCGTTCCCCATCACTTGCGTAACGACCATGGTCATCGCCTCGCTCTGGGTTGGATTCACTTTACCTGGCATAATGGAGCTACCCGGTTCGTTCTCCGGAATGCGGATCTCTCCTAAACCACTGCGTGGGCCACTCGCGAGCCAGCGTACATCATTGGCAATTTTCATCAAGTCAGCTGCAAGCGCTTTAACGGCGCCGTGAGCATAAACGACTTCATCATGACTCGTAAGGGCGTGGAATTTATTTGGAGCGGATACAAAATCCTTACCCGTATGTTTACCAATCTCCTTGGCTGTATAATCACCAAAGTCGGGATGTGCATTGATTCCGGTTCCAACAGCCGTACCACCGATTGCCAGTTCCTTCATATACTGAACACTATCCCGGATCATGCGTTCACTCTTGTCGAGCATCGCTTCCCAACCGCTGATCTCTTGACCGAGTGTAATTGGCGTTGCATCCTGAAGATGGGTACGTCCAATTTTGATAATATCTTTGAATTTTTCCGACTTGTCTGCAAAAGTAGCTTTCAGCACCGCAATTGCTGGCAAGAGCTGATCTTCAACCGCGAGCACACCCGCAACATGCAGAGCGGTTGGAAATGTATCATTCGAGCTCTGAGACATGTTCACGTCATCATTTGGATGCAGGCGTTCTTCCTTGCCTTTCTGTTCAAGCAACTGGTTACCCAGATTGGCAATGACCTCGTTTACGTTCATATTCGACTGTGTTCCACTGCCCGTCTGCCATACCACGAGCGGGAAATGATCATCAATCCGGCCAGCAATAATTTCATCAGCTGCATAAGCGATCGCATCTGATTTGGCAGCCGATAGTTTACCCAATTTATGATTGCTTGCAGCAGCGCTTTTTTTCAAAATGGCAAGAGCACGTACAACTTCCATCGGCATATGCTCGCGACCAATCGGAAAGTTCTCCTTGCTGCGCTGCGTTTGAGCTCCCCACAGCCTGTCGGCTGGTACTTTCATTTCACCTAACGTATCTCTCTCAATGCGGTATTCCACTTGCTTCTCCTCCTCCAAAAAGATGGTTTGTGTCTCTACAAAATACGCATACATTCTTTGCTTCACAGCATCTTGCATTTGTTGATTCCAATGTGATCTTTGTGATTTATGCAAGATGCTCTTTTGAGAAAAGCTTGTGTATCTTGTCATATTATACATGATTGCCTGCCAGGTTTTCACCTTTTCGACAAAATTGTAAGCGTGACGCAAAATGTGAAAATGTTTATTTTTGTGGCTTGATTGGGTACAAACGACTGGATTGTTCGAATATTTCACCAGGCTCAAGACCAATAAGACCGATCTCTTCAGCAGGTAAGCCCTGTACATTCGGAGCATTAACCAGGTTCATCTGTGGTTCAGGACAGAAGAAGTCGCCCGCCATGTTGTTGTTCCAGATCATCCAATGCTTGTAGGAAGTCCCTACATCATACACCAGCTTGTCGCCGGTACGATGATCAGTCAGTTCCATATAGTTACGCCCATTCTGAGGTTCTGCCGTGTAGTGGTTATCCATGGCTGCAAAAAATGGACTGACACCCTCACCTTTTAATTGTTCTTCCTCTGGTGTAAGCGGTTGAAATTGTCCCGTAGGCAAAGAGCGTTCATTCAACTCCCGGCGCTGTCCAATCGTTGCTTTGGCCGTATAATCGGATGCTTGGCTTTCCGGTGCAAATGGAACGCTGATTGCTGTATGGAATGCAAACAGATTTGGCATACGTTCCTGACCATTATTGCGAACATTCAATTGCTGTTGAAGTCCAAGGCTGCTTAGCGAATAACGGAGCGTCACAGTAAATGTGAATGGCAGGTATTGATGGAACACATGTCCTTCCTTGACTTCCTGGCTAAGTACGACATAACTCTCCAGCTTATCAGATCCATAACCCTCAACCTTCCACTCAACATTGTGCAAAAACCCATGCAAATGGTTGCCTGTAGCTGGTTCGTTTATAGGCAATTGATAGACTTTGCCATCCCAGGGAAAACGACCATCCTCATAGCGATTTGGTGGAGAAAGAATCGGAATTCCATATACGGCAGGAGCAGCCATAAAATCGTCCATATGCTCCTGATCCGGCTCCCGTAAATAGCGGAATCCCCGCTCTGTATCGCGGAAAGCGACAAGGTTGGCACCCACGCTTGGAATGACAGCCGCTTCAAACTGATCAAAGCGAAGCCAGACAGCGGGTATACCTCCAAATTGTTCTTCAAAAGCTGTATTCTGCTGTGTCATCGTTATATGTACCTCCTGCATACTAAGGTTATATTATACGGCTCGACTATATCACGCCCGGGCACAAAATACCAATCTATGATAGAGAACAAATTCATGATGGAAAGACAAAAAAGACAGCCACGGAGCTACGCAGCTGTCTCTACAGGCTCATGATGCCATAACAGAATCCTTCCACAATTCTTTGGAATGTATTCCTACCCCCTGCTCAGTCAGTCTACATATTTGCCATGATCCGGAACAGCAGTCTCTTCGAATTCCAGATCGAGTTGCTTCAGTGAACCCCTCAACATATCGCCGGTTAAGGTATGTCCATGCCCTGTAACAACAACCTTCGGCTGCAATCGACGAATATGACGTACGGATTGATGAGCCGCTTGCCAATCTGTCGTGAAATATGCAGGTGGACCGTGTAACTGTTTGTCCTGAAGCAGCACACTCCATAGCGATTCCTGTTTCACCGTGACAATCGCGTCTCCGGCAATCAGGATACGGTCTTCTTCACGAAATAGCGAAACATGCCCCGGAGTGTGACCGGGGGTGTGTATCCATTTCCAAGCAGAAACTCCCGGAATGGAATGGTCATCCGGCAGACTGAATATCCGATCATCCAGATTGATGGCTTCATTGGGATACGTGAATGACAACCGCGCCATCAAACCACCACCTACGGAAGGGTCCGCTGGAGGGTAATCCTTCACACCTGTCAAATAAGGCAGTTCCAGCGGGTGTGCATACACCGGGACACCCCAGAATTGTTCCAATTCGATGACGGTCCCTACATGATCAAAATGACCATGTGTCAAAATAATAGCAGACGGAGGACCAGGAAATCGTTCAGATGCAACATGAAGGATCTGATCGGTGAAACTCGCTACTCCTGTATCCACGAGCACCCAGTTCCGGCTTCCCGGCTCACCGATAAACACAACATTAACGAACAGTGTACGCAGACTGAGGATATCGTGCGCGACTTCTTCGAGTCCCGTCATCCCTGCTGTAATCAGATTGTCAGATGCCATTCACGGTTACCTCCCATTCAGGCGGATTGTCTCTCTGGTTCCATTCATCTGTCATAGACTTCCCTTTTCTGGAGCATCTATTCCTTACTTCCAATAAAATAGACGATGTACACCCTGTTTCAGGCATACACCGTCTAGTATAATCAGCTACATTCCATATTAGAACATGAACATCTCGGACAAATTACGCCGGGTAAGCATCCAGTGCTGCATCAAGCAACTGATTGTACATATCGTCGTCGTTTTCCAGCAGTTCGTCCATGCGCAGCAATTCCTCTTCATCACCAGACTGTTCGGTGAAATGCAGACTATAATCCCAATCCTTGCCGTTCTTGCTCATGAACGTAATCTCATATACTGACTTTTCGCCTTCTGCACGAAAAACGGTATTACCCACATAATTTTTTTCGTCTTCACGACGCATCTCTGCACGAATAATCTCAATATTCACACTCGTTCTCTCCTTTAATCTCTCATCTGTTGCGGGTCTCCACAATTTATGGTAAACCTAGTTTGGTAATTATTATTGGTTAATTGTACAATATATATCGTAGCAACGTATACCTTATTCAATGAGGGAACAATACATACTCCTTACATACTTGTAATGAGGAATATAATAACTATCAGCTACAAAAATTATACCAAATTGGAGGAACAAATAGCATGAACAATTTTGAATCGAATTTACAGCAATATGCCGAACTGGCGGTCAAAGTCGGTGTCAATGTCCATCCTGGGCAGACTCTCGTCGTGAACGCACCAATTTCGGCAGCACATTTTGTTCGTTTGATCGTCAAAGCCGCTTATGGGACAGGAGCCAAACTGGTCAAAGTGAACTGGAGTGATGAAGTAATCACACGTCTTCATTATGATCTGGCACCAGAAGAATCATTCTCCATTGAGCCGAAATGGTTTGCAGGTGAAATGACCGAACTTGTTGAAGAAGGCGCCGCCGTTCTGCATGTTATCGCAGAAAACCCGGATTTACTAGCTGGTGTTCCTCAGGAACGGATCGTGACAAGTCAGAAAGTTCGCGGTAAAGCATTGGAAAAATATCGCTCCTATCAAATGGCAGACAAATTCAGTTGGTCCATCGTAGCCGTTCCTTCTCCTGAATGGGCAGCCAAAGTATTCCCTGATCTTCCGGCAGAGCAGCAAATCGATAAATTGTGGGATGTTATCTTCAAAACCGTTCGCATTGGGGAACAGGATGCTGTCGCAGAATGGAAAACGCATTTGAAAAATCTCGATTCCCGTGCCGATCTGCTCAACGAAAAAAAATACAAAAAGCTTCACTATACGGCCCCTGGCACAGACCTTACGATTGAGCTTCCCGAAGGCCATCTGTGGGTGTCCGGTGGCAGCATCAATGAACAAGGACATGTCTTCGTTGCCAATATGCCTACAGAGGAAGTGTTCACCGCTCCACTCAAAACCGGAGTTAATGGCACTGTGCGTAGCACGAAGCCTCTCAGCTACGGCGGCAACCTGATTGACGGCTTCTCCCTGACTTTCGAAAATGGTCGGATCGTTGACTATACTGCCGATCAAGGACTCGATACACTGAAAAGCCTGATCGAAATGGATGAAGGCGCACATTATCTGGGTGAGGTAGCTCTCGTTCCACATCAATCGCCAATTTCCGATACGAATATTTTGTTCTACAACACCCTCTTTGATGAAAATGCATCCAACCATCTGGCGATCGGTAACGCCTATGCCTTCTGTCTGGAAGGTGGCAAAACGATGTCCAAGGATGAATTGATCAGCCATGGCATGAACTCCAGTCTCACTCATGTGGATTTCATGATTGGATCAGGAGAAATGAACATTCACGGGGTCACTTCCGAAGGCAGCGAAGAACCGATCTTCCTGCAAGGAAACTGGGCTTTCTAATTTAAACGATGTAAATGAGAGAGAGGGTCACTCCTCTCTTTTCCTGCGTAAGCGGGGCATTCATGATATGGAGGAACACGATATGTTGAGTTTTGAACAAAAACTGGATCATTATGCTGAACTGGCCGTAAAAGTTGGAGCCAACGTTCAGCCCGGGCAAATCTTCGTCATCAGCGCCATGATTGATACAGCTGAATTCGTGCGTTTGTTGGTGCGCAAAGGCTACGAGGCCGGAGCTAAGAAAGTCATCGTCAAATACGGGGACGAGACTGTCAATCGATTGCGTTTTGAAATGGCGCCTGAGGATTCCTTCCAGGACCCACCGAAATGGCATGCTGCTGAACTTGAGGAGCTGGCAGCGAACAATGCTGCATTCTTGACCGTATTGTCATCCAGCCCGGACCTATTGAAAGGCATCGATCCTGAACGCATTTCCACCCATCAGCGTACATACGGTCAGGCGATGTCCAAATATCGTCAATATCAGCAGGCCGACAAAATGAGCTGGACAGGAGTAGCCTGTCCTTCACCGGATTGGGCCGCCAAAGTGTTTCCCGACCTTTCACCTGCCGAGCAGATGAAACAGCTCTGGGAAGCCATTTTTGCTGCTGTAAGAGCCGATCTGGATGATCCTGTAGCGGCTTGGGAGCAGCATATTGAGCGTTTGGAGCACAAAGCAGTTGCCCTGAACAACAAAAAATATAAAGCTTTGCATTTTGTATCACCTGGAACAGACCTTACCGTTGAGCTTCCTGAAGGGCATATCTGGGCGCAGGCGGGAAGCATTAACGAACAAGGTACCCACTTTGTTGCCAACATTCCGACAGAGGAAGTATTCACTGCCCCAGCCAAATACGGAGTGAGCGGTAAAGTGACCAGTACCAAACCACTCAGTTATGGCGGAAGTATCATTGATCGCTTCTCCCTAACATTTGAGAAGGGGCGCATCATTGATTTTCATGCCGAAGAAGGGCAAGATACACTCGAACGGCTCATTAACATGGATGAAGGGTCCCATTACCTCGGTGAGGTTGCTTTGGTGCCTTTCCATTCACCAATCTCTGAAAGCGGTATTCTCTATTACACAACGTTATATGATGAGAATGCTTCATGTCACCTCGCTATCGGCAGTTCCTATGCCTTCAATATCGATGGTGGCAAAACCATGTCAACCGAGGAACTTGCAGCTCGCGGCATGAACTCCAGCATTACTCACGTGGACTTCATGATGGGATCGCCGGAAACGAACATTTACGGCGTGACAGCGAATGGCGAGCGTGAAGCCATCTTCCTGCAAGGCAACTGGGCTTTCTAAAACAGTTGGATCGATAATCCTATAATTATTAAATATCACATAAAGGCCGCCTCATTAACCATCATTTTCTGGTTAATGAGGCGGCCTCTTTGTAATTCTGAATATACTTCTCTTTCTACTGTCGGACTAACCTCCCATTGTATCGCTTCCATATAATGTTGTAAAATGAAATGATACCAATGTTTGTGGATTGTTCACCAGAAAGGAGAACATCATGGCCAATCGGCTCCAATTACTTTTAGCCTCGAATTTCCATAATTTGGGCCCCCAACTTCAAGAAGAAGTGTACTACGAGTACTATAATATGGTACATGGTCTCATCGTTTACATCATCAAAGAACGTGCAGCAGCAGAAGATATTATCCAGGAAGCTTTTATCAAAATCATTAAAAACAAACCTCTCTTCGACAGCGAGGTCAAACTGAAAGCCTGGCTGAAGGTAGTCACACGGAATACCGCCATTAATTATCTGAGAAAAAATAAAAATAACCGTAACCAACTGGATACGGATAGTGTTTTTATAGATATGGAGACAATGAATCAGACGGCAGCTTCCGTGGAGAGCACGGTGGAGACACAAATGATGCAGGAATCCATCGAGTTCTACCTGGAACAACTTAAGCCAGAATACCGTGTACTCGTGGAACTACGCTGGAAAGAGGGTCTTTCCTATCGGGAAATGGCTGATCTGCTTGATACATCCGAAGAAATTGTGAAGCAACGTTTGTTTAGAGCCCGGGGAAGTATCAAGAAGAAATTACATAAGGAATGGGGTGGAAGTATTGAGCAAAGGCAAGTCCGATAAGCAGATTGATTCATTCGATTCAGAGCTAGAAGACGATTTTTTCGATGCCGTGTTTGATATGGCTTTTGACGAAGCCTTCCATCAGGCTGTATCTGCTCCCCTAGATCCAAATAATACAAATTTCCAAATTATGCATGAGTCCTGGCTTAAAGTTGAATATGAAATTAATAAGATTAACGCACGCAAAAAAAGAAGGCGGACCTTACGGCTTTCTTTCGTTATCGCCGCTTCAGTCGCCTTAGGTGCAGTTTTATTCAGTGTTCCTACGAACACACAGGCAGTGTCCCCTTTTGTGCAAACGATCAAAGATTGGGGTAATGGAATGAAATCCATTATTATTAAAGACCGTACAAACGAAATAGTTGGATTGGATCCTTTAGCCGCAAAGACGTCTGTACCACCTGAGCCTGGTATCGAGGACGCTCCTCAAATTTCTCCTGAAAATTATGATGACAATCCCTATGAATTCGATATAGATTCAACACAAATTTTGGTTCCTGTTGAAGTAACTGAGGAAGAAGCACGCTCAGGGTTTATTGGTGACTTTCTACTTTCAAATGTAATCCCCGAGCGATTTACCGACATCAAGTTCGAGCTGATGCTTGATGCAGAGTTGCCACTCCCTATAGACAGTAATATTAAATCAACCCATATGCGAGTACTCTACACTGGTAAAATCAAAGATAGACAAGAAGAAATATTACAATTTGATTATGCCTGGATCCATCCTGGTGAAGTAGTTGAAGGTCCTTTACTTCGAGAGACAAGTGTCGTTAAACTGGGCGATGGTAGCGAGGCTTTTATGTCAATTGGCCCTCGCTATAACACTTTTCAATGGATGATGGGTTCAACCAACGTCAGCTTGTTCGGTACTCTCAGCGAAGAAGAGATGTTATCCATTGCCAATAACCTTCAGAATCAAAGGTTTCCTTGGAACAGTCATTAAAGTTGACTAGAATAGCACATTTGATGATGTATGTGTGCTTGTTTCAGTTTTTGATCCATTATTTGCGCTGTGAATGCTCACCACACGATAATAGTAACCAGTTATAACAGTCCAGCTGGAGCTTGCATCCAATGCCGAAACATTATTTTTCGTGACAGAATTCGATTGATATGTGACCCATGCGGATCCTGTCCACCGTTGGAGACTATACTGTACCGTTATACTGTTCATTTTGGTGTAAGTTGTTGTCGTTGTACTCACCAATGCAGTGAGTCCTCCTACAGGAATAACATTGCCACTTGCTTGATAAATGTTCTCGAATTGAGCCAAGCTCTGAATGCTTTGGCTCTCCGGTGGTGGTGCGGTCAAGGCTACGGGTTTAACACTCGAAATATCTGGAGTAGCTTCGACTTTTCCATCAGGTATTGCTAAGATCATGGGTAAAGTTAATGCGGCTGCTAATGTCACCTTTAAGACAGGCTTCAAACTCTTTATCATCATTTAGTTCATTCCTCCAATTTCATATTTTGGATATTCATAGGTGTTTACGAGATATGAAGCTATACGGTTTCAAAAAAATCCCTTTTTAAAATAGTACAGAACCTCTTGCGTATACATCAATCCATATCATGAAGACACCGTCATTCTAAGCCGACCTCATCATTCATGCTCCATCGTCGCAGTAACGATGCTCAGATCAAATGACAGGCTACAAAATGATCCGCTCCTACGTTCCGATATGTTGGAGTTTGCTGCTTGCAGATATCTTCTGCCCATGGACAACGTGTATGGAACTTGCAGCCAGTTGGCGGATTCACTGGACTGGGGATATCCCCTTTAAGCACAATTCGTTCCCGTTTCAATTTGGGAATCGGCACAGGTACAGCTGATAGCAAAGCTTTCGTATACGGGTGCAGTGGATTGCCGAACAACTCATCTCTGGAGGCCGTCTCGACCATGGAGCCCAGATACATTACGCCAATACGGTCACACAGATGTTCCACCACACTCAGATCATGCGAAATAAACAAGTAAGCAAGACCGCGCTCTTGCTGAAGCCGTCTGAACAGGTTGATAATCTGAGCCTGAATGGACACGTCCAGTGCTGATACCGGTTCATCTGCGATGATCAGTTTTGGATTTAAGATCAAAGCTCGCGCAATCCCAATCCGCTGTCGCTGTCCACCAGAGAACTCATGGGGAAAACGATCAATATGATAAGATGACAATCCGCAGGCTCCGAGCACCTCTTTGACGAGATCACGAACCTCGCTTGCGGTAGCCAACCCGTGATCCAATACGGCCTCCCCGATCGCATCACCAATACGTATGCGCGGGTTCAGTGAACTGTAGGGGTCTTGGAAAATAAGTTGAAGCTGCGGACGAATCTTCCGCACTTCCTGCATAGATAAATGATGCAAGTCTACACCTTGAAAACGAATCTGTCCCTCCGTTTTCTCTGTTAAGCGCACGATGGTTCTTCCAACGGTGCTCTTGCCGCTGCCGGATTCACCCACTAATCCAAACGTCTCGCCTTCATGAATCGTGATGCTGATATCATCGACCGCTTTCACATGGGCTACTGTACGATTCAATAAGCCTTTGCGCACAGGAAAATAGGTTTTAAGATGTTCGATTTCCAATAAAGGTTTAGACATGACTTAATGCCTCCTCATACAGCCAGCATGCAGCCTTCTGTCCAGGTCCAAGCTGCTTGAGCGTCGGCATTTGTGTGGTACATATCGACATACAGTGCTCACAACGATCAGCAAAATGACAGGAATCTTTCAAGGATAGTGGATCAGGTACATGTCCGGGTATCGAATACAATTCATCCTGCCGTTGATTGATAATCGGCTTGGAGCGAAGCAATCCCTGGGTATAAGGATGTTTGGGAGACTCAAACAATTGCACAACTTCCCCCTCTTCCACCACTTTGCCTGCATACATCACAACAACATAATCCGCCATTTCGGCTACAACTCCAAGGTCATGTGTGATCATCAGAATGGAGGTTCCTGACTGGGATTTGATGTGCTGCAACATATCCAGTATCTGCGCTTGAATGGTCACATCCAGTGCGGTGGTTGGTTCATCCGCAATTAACAGTTTCGGGTTACATGAGATGGCAATGGCAATCATAATGCGCTGCAGCATGCCTCCACTCAGCTCATGCGGATAGCTGTTCGCAATCTGTTCCGGGCGTGAAATACCAACTTCGGCAATCAGCTCAACCGCTCTGGCACGAGCCTGCTTTTTACTCATTTTCAAGTGTACAATCAGCGGCTCCATTAATTGCTCACCGATTTTCAGCACGGGATTCAACGAGGACATCGGTTCCTGAAAAATCATGGAGATGTCATTGCCCCGGATGGTACGCAGCGAGGATTTACTTTCACGGAGCAGATCCCGTCCACCAAAACGAATCGCACCACCTACTACCTTGCCTGCCGGTTCTTCAATTAATCCCATGATCGACATGGCAGTTACACTTTTACCACAGCCTGATTCACCAACGATGCACACCGTCTCCCCTTCACGTACGTTCAGACTTACGCCGTCCACGGCTTTGATATGGCCTTCTTCGGAGTAAAAATGAGTTTCAAGTTGTTCAATTTCAATCATATTTTGCATGAGGCGTGCTCACCTTCTCCTCTGTTTGGGATCTAATACGTCTCGAAGACCATCACCAAAAATGTTAATGGCAATAACGGTCACGAAAATGGACAGCCCTGGCGGAATCCATAACCAAGGATGCTGTTGAAAATCAATCATGTTGTTGGCCGCATCGATCATATTGCCCCATGTAGGCGTTGGCGGCATGACACCCAGTCCAAAAAAGCTAAGTACCGATTCGCTGAGAATGGACCCTCCGATATTCAGAGTAGCCATGACGATAAGAAGCGGAACGATATTGGGCAGAAGATGGTGAAACAGTTTGCGACGGTCACGCAAGCCAAGAACAACAGCAGCCTGCATGAATTCACGCTCCCGCAAGCTTAACATCTGTCCCCGTACCATTCGGGCCATACCGGGCCAGTTGACAAAGCTGAGCATCAGCATGACGATATACATTCTGGAATCCGGCGGAACTTTCCAATCCGATAACAACGCGCCGAAAATGAACAGCAGCGGCAGTCCCGGGATCGTAAGCAGCAAGTCGGCAATCCTCATAATGACCTGATCAACAATGCCTCGATAATATCCGGCAATAGCTCCAAGCAAGGAGCCAATAAATACGGATAGAACCATGGAAGCTAAACCAACGGTGAGCGAGATACGACCAGCCATTAACACACGGGTAAGCACATCCCTGCCTAACGCATCCGTACCAAGCCAGTGATGAATGCCTGGACCTTGTTTCATCGCTGCCATATTAATCTTGTTATCGGTGTAAGGTGAGAACAGCGGTCCAATGAAACAGGCTACAAACATCAACAAAACCACGATGAATCCGCCAACGGCAAGTTTGTTTTTGAGCAGTCTTCGGAGCGATAATCTCCATAAAGAAGATTTGGCCGGAACCTTTATAGGTGAGGCAGCTTCTGCGGCACTTCTCGTTACAGACGATGAAGTGATTGTCATTTTCATATCCCCCTTATTGCAAACGGACACGCGGATCTGCGATGTGATAGAGCACATCAGACAGCAGCGTTCCAATGACAGTCAGGATGGCGATAAACATCGTGAAGCCCATCAGCAGCGGGTAATCCCGCAACGAGAAGGATTGCATATATAACTGACCGATACCGGGCCAGCTGAATATTTTCTCAATAATCAGTGAACCGCCGAACAAGGAAGGCAGCTCGAAGCCAATCAATGTTATCGCGGGTAAAAGAGCATTACGTAAAGCATGAGTATATAACACTTTGCTTTCTTTTAACCCTTTGGCTCGTGCTGTTCGAATATAATCCTGCTTGATCACATCAATCATGTTGCTGCGGAAATAACGGGTAAGTGAGCCTACACCGAGCAGGGTCATGACAATTACAGGCAAGGTCATATGCTGAATCACCTCTTTGACATATGCCAGACCGGTAGCATTACTTCCGGTGGTCATCATGCCGCCCGGTGGCAACCATTTTAAGTCAACCGCCAGCAGTTTAATCAAAAACAATCCGATAAAAAAGGATGGCACGGACATGGCTGCAAATATGCCTATCATCACGAAAGTATCGAACCACGAGTACTGCTTGTAGGCGGCAATCACACCGATAATAACCGCAATGAACCAGGTCAGAAACGTGGTCACGGCAGCCAGCAGGAATGAATTCCAGATATATTCGTTGAACAGCGCGAGCACGGGCTTCTGCTGGGCCAATGAATATCCAAAATCCCCGTGTAAGGCATTTTTCATCCAGATCAGATACCGCTCGATAACTGACTTGTCCAGCCCGTACAATTCGCGCAGCTCGGCCTTGCGCTCAGGACTCAGTTTAATGTTGCTGGAGATATAGTCTCCAGGAGTAAGTGCATATAAGCTGAAAATCAGAACGGAAGCGGCCAGCAAAATAAGAACCATATATGTCATCCGTTTCACAATGTAAGTGCTCATATCAGGCTCCTTATCAATGCGTCCCTTGCATCTGCGGCATCGCAAACGCAAGGGACGTTTTGTTTATTTCGGTATTGATGTTTCTTGATTCATACCACCGCTTATTTCAGGGACCATTCCGGCAAGCTGGTTGCAATCCCACGGTATGGACTGACAGATAGTCCATCGATGCGACCGTTATAGGCATAGACTGTTTTTTTGTAGCTGGTAAAAATGACAGGCAGCTCATCGTTGAGCAACTGGTACAGCTCTTTGTATACTGCCTTGCGCTCCTCAATGTCTGTCGTAGCCAGACCTTTGTTGTACAGCTCTTTCACTTTGGGATTGTCGTAGCCTTTCAGCTCACCATCCACAAATTGCAGTACCCCATCCGAAGGATCGGTTAACATCGGTGTAGAGAAGGAAGCCATGTCGTAGTCGCCGCTCTCCACTTTGGAGACAAGCGAGTTGAAATCAGCGAAGACTTCAGGCTGGAACTGTACGCCAATTGCTTCAAAGTTTTCTTTGGCTACTGCAATGAAGATATCCGTGGCCGGACTTTTCGTTCCGAGGAAATGCAGGGACAACTTCTTCCCGTCTTTTTCACGGATGCCATCCGCTCCAGGCACCCAGCCTGCGTCGTCCAGCAATTGATTGGCTTTGTCTGGATCATAGGCGTATGGATTAATACCTTCCTCCGTATATGACCAGGAAATAGGTGAAGTCGGGATGTTGGCAACAGCCCCTGCCCCCTGGTTGGCGTCCACATAGATGGACTGACGATCCAGGCCATAGGTGATGGCTTGCCGTACTTCTTTTTCCTGAAGCTGTTCGTGTTCCAGATTGAGCTGTAAATATCCGTATGTACTTGGTGTGTAAGGCAGAAGGTTGAGGTAGGGGATATTTTTCAGCTTATCAATATTCTCCTGGGTAGCCGTGAACGAAGTGAAGTCGATCTCTCCGGTCTCAATAAACTGCCAGGTGTCTCCTTCCGATGTTTTATATATGAAATGCTCGGTTTTTGGTTTGCCCTTGTAATAGTACTCGTTGGCAACGAATCGTACTTCCTGACCCGGAATGAACTTTTCGAGTTTGTAAGGGCCATTGCCTACAGGTGTTGCATGAAGATTTTTAATGTATTCGAGCTTTCCGAATTGATAGTCTTTGCCGTAGTAGGCTTTGGACAACACCTCTGAGCCCAATGTAAGCAGAGCAGTTGCGTTTGGTTGTTCCAGCGTGATTGAGATCGTTAACGGATCAATGACCTTAATACCCTCGATGTGATCTGCCTTTCCTTCGGTATACGCTTTGCCGCCTTTCACCTTGGTGGAGAAAATATCAAATCCCCCGTCATACGACTTGTCATGCAGAATGGTCCATGTAAAAGCGACATCATCTGCCGTGAGCGGAGAGCCGTCACTGAACTTGGAATCTTTTCTCAGATGAAACGTGTATGTACGCTGATCGTCGGATACGTCCCAGCTTTCAGCCAGGTCTGGCACAGGCAATCCTTTCTCATCCACAGTAACCAGCGAAGCAAAAAGCAATGAGGCAACGTTGCCATCATATCCGCTCTGGTGGAAATACGGTGTGAAAGCCCCGCTGGGATCCGTAAGTCCCACAATAACCGTATCCGTCCGTTTTTTTGCCGTCTCAGGTAATAGATTCAGGTCCGTCGCATGAAAGGGTACATCCAGTGCTGCTGCAACCGGAGTCGCCTTTGTGCCCGAATTCGTTGTTCCGCTTCCAGAAGTAGTGGTCTCTGTTCCTCCACCGCCAGCACATGCAGATAACACAATCGCACTACTGATCATTAACGATGCCACAGATAAACCTTTCACTCTCATAAAATCCTCCCCAATTCATAAATAGTCCATATTTTTCTCGCTCAGCCGTTCCTAATTCCCGAAATAATTCAGAATATATATAATTCCTATGAAATTAGTAGGTATAAGTTCGATAAGCCCTATTATAAGAACCGCATTCGGTTCTGTAAATAGAGAACCACAAAAAAATATTTATATTAAACCCATTAATATCCACTTTAAAGCGATAAAATAGCCGTATGTTCTGCGCGGATTTCCTGAATAAATTTCAGTTCGGCCACCACAAACCTACGGCTGTATCGGAGGAATATATTTTTACTAAAAACCACATTTTGATAAACGTTATTGCTCCAGATAATCCATGACATTTGGCAAAATTTGCTCCAGAGCATGAAGGCGGAGTGAATACTCTACCAGGCTCTCTCCTTCAAAATGCGCATAGACCAGTCCAGCCCCACGAAGCTTGGATAGATGATCATGAGTAATTCCTTTGGAGAGCTTCAAGTGACGAACAATCTCTATGAACGAGCGCGGTCCCTGATGCAGAAAACGCATAATTTTCAGCCTATTCTTCTCTCCCAGACTGCGAATCACACGCAAATGATGGGTCGGAATATACTCATTGTCTCCCATATACAATCTGGAGGAATAATGACACAGCAGGGTATCCCCAAAATGCAGGATGACATTTAACGGCTGAAAATGAAATTGAGGCACTAGCAGCAATTTTTCCAGTCCATTTACATCCCGGAACATCAAACCGTTGGTTGCCTCGTCCAGTACATTCTCTTGAGGAAATTGGCGCAATTGCGCTTTGCGGTTGAGCACCTCCTGCCTTAAACACTGAATAATCGCTGGATCAAGCAAGCGAAAATATTGCTCGTTCCACCCGGTTAAGACATAGATCATCTTGGTCTGAAAGGCAGCGATATCATCCGTATAAGGGAAACTGTACCGGGCAAAAATGTCACGAAGCTCAGGCACTGTTTGTTGGCTGAACCATTCAATAAAATCCTCCGGTTCCTCAGCTTCCATTCGCAAACAGACAAGCAAATACATCCATTTCCAATCATCATCCACGTTCATATTTTGCAAAACAGTAGCAAGCTCAGGGGTTAGCTGCTCTTCTGTACCTTGCGCCCAAGCTATGGATAAATCAATCTTTTTATGCGATTTCCGGCAAATATATGTATGCAAACTGGCCATGAATTCAAATACAGGCGTAAATCCCACCTCAATGCGATAGCTCAATCTCAACCTCTCCTATCTTGCAAAGTCGTTCCATTATACCCTGTTTGCAGCCATGCAAGCTACGATTATAGGGTAAACACAAAAAGCCGCACAGTGAATTAATCCACCGTACGGCCTCTCTATAGACCGGAATCACCTGACTCCAAAAATAATACTTTGGATTAGGCGCCTTCCCCTTCAACCATCAGATCCAGCTTAATCACATTTACACGAGAAATCCGCTTATGTTCGGTCTCCTGAATAACAAAGACATATCCACCATACTCTACCGATTGCCCCACTTCTGGTGGGATGGTCTCTACTCTGGAGTATAACCAGCCGCCAATCGTATCATAGTCCGCCCGGTCCATATCCAGACCAAAGCGCTCACTAACCTCTTCAATCAGCATGAGGCCGTCAATGGAGTATTCCATTTCATCCACTTTCTCAATCGCCGGACGCTCTTGGTCAAATTCGTCCTGAATCTCGCCTACGATCTCTTCCATGATGTCTTCAAGCGTTACAAGACCGGAAGTTCCTCCGTACTCATCAATCAGGATGGCTATCTGAGTCTTGCTGCGCTGCATCCGCTTGAGCAGGTCACTGATCGGGGTAGAATCGGGTACGGCGAGAATCGGCCGGATTACCGAGATCGTATCTGTAAGCTGAGACCGCATCAGGTCTTTAATGTGAATAAAACCGATAATATGATCTTTGTCACCGTTATAAACCGGATAACGGGTGCGCATGCTCTCACTGGCAATTTCCAAATTTTCCAGCATGGACTGATTGGCATTCAGGCAGATCATTTCCGTCCGCGGAATCATAATTTCACGGGCGGTCGTTGCCGTAAAATCAAATATGTTATCAACAAGCGCCAATTCAGTATTGTCAATTAAACCGCTCTTATTGCTTTCTTTCATCAGAATGCGTATCTCATCTTCACTATGCGCCGAGTCATGCTCCGAGGCCGGTGCCATGCGAAACACTCTCAGCAGGCTGTTCGCCATTCCATTCAGTGCCCAGATAAAAGGATACATTAATTTGTAAAAGAACGTAAGCAGCGCCGCAGACCATAACGTGATCGTCTCTGATTTGCGGATTGCCATCGTCTTGGGAGCAAGTTCCCCGAGTACAATATGCAAAATCGTAATAATAACAAAAGCAATCGCAATGGAAATCCCGTGTACGTATACCGGACCCAATCCAAATGCAGTAAAGATGGGCTCTAACAGGTGAGCTATTGCTGGCTCTCCCAGCCACCCGAGTCCAAGTGAAGCAAGCGTTATGCCCAATTGACACGCAGATAGGTAAGCATCCAGGTTGCGTACAATATTGGAAGCATAAATCGCATTTTTATTGCCTGTTTCCACCAAAGCTTCGATCCGGCTGCCACGAACTTTGACCATCGCGAACTCTGCCGAGACAAAAAAACCATTCATCAATACAAGCAAAGCAATTAAAATTAAATTGAATATACTCGGTAAGGGGTCACTCAAATTATCATCCTATTCGCCGTCATTCTTCGGCAAATAGGTCCACCTCCTTCGAAAATGTAGGATATTTGCCATTCTGCCGCTCATATGCAGTTTCAACTTCCCAATGCTTTCACCTCCACCTTCTTCTGTCGAATAACAAAGATATGCTTCTTTTATTATATAATTCTACACTACACAGTCAATCCGTGTCCTATGACAACGAAATGATGCATACGGGTTATTTCATTAACAAATGTACTGAATACGCTGTTTCTTTTACGTTTTACTAACAAATATATGCATCTTCTTGCTCACGGTTTAACTTTTCTCTTACGCTCAGTTAATCATTCAGCTATATACTTCCAAATAGAACAACAATTTTGGATTCCGGAGGTATGTACATTGAAAATGAAAAGCCATCATGCTATGAAATGGAATGCTCTACTACTCAGCGCGGCTGTTGCGATTACTGCAGTGCCTTGGCAGGTCAATGCTGAACCCGTATCTACCCAGCAACAAACGGCCCCGGCCGCATTTACCATTTTACCGATCGACCGCGCTCAGATTCTGGCAGGACAAAAGCTGGATTTCAGAGTTGAGCTGAACGGTGCCAAGCTCAAATCGGGAGATATCAAAATCCAGGTTAATGGTTTGTCACCAGACAAATATTTCGGCAAATCCGGAACATGGACAAGCAGCACGGATCTTAGCACAGAATACACCATCCGGGATGTTACCTTCAATGAGAGTGATTCCATTGTGGTAACTGCCGAAACAACGGCTACAGGCAAGCGTACATATTCACGGGTCGTATACCAAGTATTCAATCCTTCCAAAGACACAGCCATACTAACAAACGGTGAACAAGCCAAGAATGTCGTTCTGATGATCGGCGATGGCATGAGTGCCAATATTCGCACCGCCGCTCGCGTTGTATCCAAGGGTATTCACGAAGGCAAATTCAATGGCTGGCTGGAGATGGAACAAATGGATTCCATGGGCATGGTCACCACGTCTGGCATGGATTCCATCGTCACCGATTCAGCCAATAGTGCTTCCGCTTATGCAACCGGTCATAAAACGGCCGTAAATGCCGAGGGGGTCTACCCGGACAATACACCTGATCCTTTTGACGATCCAAAGGTGGAAAACATCGTTGAGCTGGTCAAGCGGACACGTGGCATGGCTACGGGCCTTGTAACGACTGCGGATGTGACGGATGCGACACCGGCAGCGATGGCTGTTCACACGCGTAAACGCGGGGAGCAAGAAGCGATTGCCAGTATGTATCTGAATGAAGCGAATCGTCCGGATGTTATTCTGGGCGGTGGACTGGAGTGGTTCCTTCCAGCGAATGATGGTGGAAAACGCAAAGACGGACGCAATATCGTGGAGGAGTTCAAAAAAGAAGGCTATACCTACGTTACAGATGCAACGAATCTGGACAAGTCTTCCTCTACCAAATCCTTGCTTGGATTATTCCGCAAAGGCAACATGAGTGTATATTATGATCGGGAATATACTCAGCCCAACAACACAGAAATCGTGGGCAAGGATACCGATCAGCCAACGTTGATGGAAATGACGGACACAGCCCTTCAGGTCCTGGAACAGAACAAGAACGGATTTTTCCTGATGGTCGAAGGCGCATCGATTGATAAACAGGCTCACACCATGGATTTTGAACGCTCTGTATGGGATGCAATAGAATTCGATCAAACGGTGGGTCGGGTTAAGGAATATGCGAAGGAACACCCGGATACGCTCGTTATCGTCACATCCGACCATGGTCATTCCCTTACCCTAAACGGAACATATAACACGGAAGCCTCCAAAGGTAAATCGGGCGACGAACTCCGTGAATTGATCGGCACATATGCTGATTCCAAGTTCCCGACGTATGTGGATGCAAACGGAGATGGCTTCCCAGACAATCCGGATTCGGAGTGGAAGATTGCTGTTGGCTGGGGCAATATGCCGGACAATAATGAGGACTATCTCTCCAATCCGGTGCCAATCAGTCCTACGATTCAGGACCCTAATGTGAAGGACAAAACATGGTATATCGCTAACCCGGATAAAGATCCGGACGGTGTCCACTATACGGGTAACCTGCCTCATGATGAAGGCCAGGAAGTCCACACATTCGACGATGTACCAATCAATGCCTCAGGACCTGGGTCCCGCCTGTTCTCCGGTTATCTGGATAATACGGATGTGTTCCGCAAGATGGTAACCGCATTAAAATTGGATGCGTCCAAGTAAAATAACGTTAGGCAAACAAAGAGTATCCTCCTCATGCTCAGGCATGCGGGGATACTCTTTGTTCACGATTTATGGATATGGCATGGCTAGTACGCCCACTTACTGTACTGCCTTTAATGCTTTACTCCCTTTACTACAAATACTTTCTTTCACTGTGACACCATACTGTATCACTACTGTATCACTACGTTCTCATTATCCGTGTCCCAACGCCAAGGGGCTGCTTCCCCTTTTTCGACCGAAAGACCGCCAACCCATGATCTTTCTTTTCTTACCAACGCCCAATCCGCTTCTCCGTTCAGCACCTGAGTACCTAGTTCGGTCAGAGAAAGGACACTTTGACGGAAATCCTCATGTTGCTGCTGGAAATCAGGAAAGGCTTGTACACCGCTTAATTGAAGTAAGGCATGAGGTTCCTCTGTCATTCTCTTCAGATGAGCCCAGTACTCCAGATCCCCCATCCCCAAGATATGCAGTTGGTTACCAACATGCTTGAATAATGGATAGGGGTGATCCACGCCCTCGCTTACAGCCTTCAGCGTGGTTTGTTCAATTATGCTCAGTCCATTGAATACAGAAGGCAGACGGGACAGGTGGGCCTTGAATGCAGCGTGTGCAAAAGGAAGCACCGATGCATTTCCCCGCAAATAGTCCTGATGATCCTGAATGTCAGACGATGCGTAGGCAGCCCAAAACTCGCTGCCAGCCTCGACTTCCTCTGATTCCATTACATGCCAAGTACCGGATAAATGCCCTATTTGCGAAGGGGTAAGCTGCCCTAGTCCCCGAAAATGCTCAATATCCGGATAGGAATCAATACATAACAGATTCAACCTCGTATCCTTTAGGTTCTGTTCCTTAAAATAGTGCAGCAAGTACGATAGCATCGACTGATCATAAAGGTCATACTCAAACCACAGAACGATCTCTTTGTATTGATGGAATGAGCTTAACCTCTGCTCCAGTTCTTTTATTTTCAAATATTCAGTCTGCGGAATGCCCAAATGCTGCACCAAATATTGTGCACGTCCACTTTGCGCCTTCTCATTCCTCATATTTCTCGTTATTGGTCCAAATGTATAGAGCTCTCGCCAGACCAAAATGTCACCTTGAATCCCGCTTTGTCTTAACCGGTCAGCTGCATGGTCACCATTCATAATGTGAAGCATTCCTTTTCCCCCTTCATATAGATCGCTAAATACCGAGATGACGTCTGCCACAGGCAATGATCTCCTGAGTTTGGACCTGGCATCATGCAGGCGTTTCTTCAACGCTGGAACTTTGACACCAAGGAACTCTGACATTTCCTTGAGTGAATAGCCTTGAAAATAAAACAGATCCACAGCAAGCTGCATGGAAGAAGGTAAAATGGCAATTGACTCTCGTAAGAGACGATGCACTTCTCTTTTCAAAGCCTGTTCCTCAGGATTGTGAGCTTCATCCTCTTCCTGAATGAGGTCCTGAATTTCCAGGACTGGAACAGTGGCATGCTGCTTACGCCTCATTTGACGGTAACATTGTCTTTCCACGATGACTTTGAACCACCCGGGAAAAGCATCGGGATTCTCCAGCTTTGACAGATTAGCAAAGGCCTCTGTGAACGCCTCTTGAACCACATCTTCAGCCAGAAACATGTCATCTAATTTTTGATAAGCGACAGCCAATGCCATCCCCCGAAATTGTGTCACCAGCTGTTCATAAGCCCCCGCTTCCCCCTGGATTGCCCCATCGATCCATATCTTCAATGTGTCTTTCTCCTTCCTGTGCGCTTGCTGCTTGATGTATTTATCTTTAAGTGCCCTGATTTTAGAAAAAGGTTACTTTTATATTATAGGAAAAGCTGTCCCGAATGCGGAATAATATCCACATTTGAGACAGCCTGTGTAAGGGCAGGTTCTATTATGTTCTATTTTCCACTACGATTAACGTCTGCTTGGTGCTTGCGGATAGTTCCCGATCACACCTGGATATTGATATAACAACGGCTCATCGAAAGTTGCATAGTCGAGATTGACCATCAGCAGAATGATGCGTTTTCCGGTATTCGGATCACTGATAATGATATGGTCACGACCTGCTGCTTCCAGGATGCCTTGGAAAATGCGAGCATTCCATTCTTTATTCCCTTCATAAGTCATGTAAAATGTTCCGCATTTCCCCAGGTTAAGCCGCAAGATATTCTCAATGTAGGATTGTTCAAACTGCGGTGCAGTTGTTGTTACAACTCCACCCGCCGGAGTCATTGGAGCACCGCTCGATACGAGCGGGGGTACACTTGTGGAACTAGGTGATACCATGCCTGGTGTTGGAGACATCATTGGCATACCGTTACCGATTTTATAAGAAGTCCCTTGTACTTGCGAATTGGCCTGTTGGCCCATAACCTGTGTTGGTTGATAAGGCTGGTTAATCATTACGATTCCTCCCAAAATTTAATATACACTCGGACAGTCTTCACCTGTCGGACTGAAGAAACAGTGCGCTTTGAAACGGCCTGTATTTGGCTGGTTATACCAGGTTGGCGGACATTCCCCTACAGGTCGGAAAAACCACAACGAATTACTGGCGGGCCATATACGTTCACCATTGATGACACGCTGTGCCAAACGTATTTCCGATTGTCTTGCCCGTTGGTAGAAGTATCCTTTTTGCGTGGACTCAAAGCCACCGGGATTCTGAAAGACCATTCGATTAATGTCCCGAATATCGCCAAAGTCCAAGCAATCAGCCAGCACCCGGTTTACACCCACATTACCCACAAGCAGCATGCCTTGTTCGCCGTCACCTTCAGCTTCGGCCCTCATCAGCCTTGCAAGCAACCTGACGTCTCCCGAGTTGGCTTTAATAACAGCCATATCCTGTTTCCTCCCTTGTTGAATCTCTTCTTCACCGTACATCGTATTGTGCAGACGCCCATTCGGTGACACCATTTCGCATTTTGGCGTAAAAAAAAGCCCGGAACCTCACTGCAGGTGAGGTCCCGAGAAAAATGATTTCCTATATACCCCGTTATTCAGGGCTTGGCTTCAATCCAATAATCATAAGCATGAACGATATTACCTTTATAGGCATTATACTCACTTAAGAGATCTGGAAGCATGGCCAGTTGTCTTTCCATCTCCGCTGCTCCCTTATCATAAAAGGATATATGTTTCCCTTCAAAATTCTCCTTCATTTCCACCGAGAGGAGCAGTGGTTTACCCAGACGATCTGCAATTTCCATCTCCTGACTGACAACGTTAGCAATACCATTGGAGCCCTCGGCAATGTTACGGAAGGCCATCAGCGATACGTGATCCAGGGTAGTTATCATGTATTCACTGACAGACATGTCTCTTCCGGGTAACGGGAACGTATCGAGCCAAACAGCCAGATCTGCACTCGTTTCCAAATTGCTATCCTTTTTCGTCTCTTCCTGAAAATAAGCAATATTCGCAGCCCATTCGGTCAGCAGCATATCCCGATTATTTTCCCATTCCGGCAAGGTGTAGGGTTCAATATCAAGGTGAATCCCCTTAAATTGTTCGTTCGGTTCAGATTCGGCATTATAATTTTTCACATAATCGATCAAACGCTGGATCCGTGGTCGGTTCTCCTTTTTCCCCCAAATAGGATGGCCTCCCATGGCGTGAACCTCAATACCTTGAGCCTGAGCACGTTTCACAAAACTGCGGTAGCTGGAGTACGGTTGATCCAAATCAAGCCTGACATATAAAAAGTTAATTTTTTGTTCTTTGGCAAACTCCAGAATGTGATCTCCACCATCATCCGTAACCTCAGAGGCCTGCCAGATATACGTACCCCGAATTTCTGGTTGATTGGCTGGAGTCTCAGGCAGAGACGGTTCATCCGGCTCCAGCTGTCCCCAATATACAATGTCATGTACAGCCGAGCCCGCGTAGGAAGTGTGATCCGTGAATGCAGACGCCACTTCCTTAATGACATTCTCCAGTTGTGCTGTACCTTTCCCGGCAAATGTGGTGAACTCTTCACCAGGCATAGGTTTGGTATTGACTCCAATGGTAACCGACACATTTCTGGCGTCAGCCCATATCATTTCTTGTTCAATCAAACGTATAATACCATTGTTCCCTTGGGCGTTATCACGATAAGCCAACAACGTAATATGATCAAATTGTCCGATAAACCAATGTGACAACGACTCGTTATCTGCATCCTCAGCAAGTTTGCTGCCCGTCACGGTGTAAGAATCCAACCAAAAAGGCAAGTCTATATTGACTTCTACTGCCCCGGTTTGTCTCACCTGTTTCAGCAACAGCTTCATATTGGCAACCCAGGATTGAACAAGCGGCTTGGCATCTTCTTTCCACTGCGGCAGTACATAAGGTTTGATATCCAGATGTAAGGCGTCAAACCGTTCATTCGGCTCAGCAGCCAGATTATAATTGCTCACCCAGGACGCCAGCTTGAGCATCGGCCCTTCACGCCCACTCACTGCCCATGACGGATCTCCGCCAAGAGCTTCCACCGCAATTCCAGCCTCGCTGGCTTTGGCTATAAATGTATGATAGACCTCCTCTGACAGATTCATATCCACATTCACATATAATCTGTTTATCTTATGTTTAGCTGCATTGTCCAGCAGCTCATCTCCTCCGTCACTGACAGACTTGGCCTGCCATACCCAGGCTGCTCGTATATCTGCATTTGCTTTTGCAGTAGATTCGAAGCCTGTCATTATAATCCCTCCAATCAACAGTAATAGCCAAAACACTTTCCGGGATGGTTTCCCGAACATATTCTCCCTCCATTCCTGTACTGTGGTAAATCACATTTATTATAGCAACCGAGTTATCAAAAACAAATAAGCCCAAGTGCTTAACTTGGGCTTATTTCTGCTATGTTTTCAAAAGTTTACAAACGGTCGCATAAATCCCGGTACTAGTCCTCATATATCATTTTTCGGGTCATGCCCCCATCAATAATCAGGTTGGTCCCTGTGACAAAGGTATTGCTTGGATCGGACAAATATAAACAAGCGCGGGAGATATCCGAAGGAACACCTACACGGCCTGCTGGGTGCTGTTCATGGTCCTCTGGCTTCAGTTCCTCGACATTACCAGTTTCAATCCATCCCGGACTGATACAATTGACCCGAATTTGATCCTTTCCCAGGGAGACCGCCATGGCATGCGTCAACGCCACGATAGCGCCTTTGGATGCAGCGTAAGCCTCTGTTTCGGGTTCAGACATAAAGGCACGCGTAGAGGCCATGTTTATGATCGCTCCACCATCTTCATTATGCTTCATATGTTTGGCCGCTTCCCTGCTTGCGAGAAAGCAGCTTCGCACATTCGTATTGAGTACATCGTCCCACTCTTCGAGGGTTAGCTCATAGGGCGACTTCCATCTCGCAACCCCTGCATTGTTGACCAATACATCAATCCGCTTGAATTCCTCTATCGCGGTCTGGATCAGATTCATAATATCCTTTTCCTTGCGAACGTCACACTGGACAAAGATGGCTTCCCCGCCTTCATTGCGAATGGAAGCTGCTGCTGCAGCCCCCTCGGCTTCCTGATAGTCGGCAAGTACGACTTTAGCCCCTGCAATCGCATAGGCCTCAGCCACACTCCGTCCGATACCTTGGGCTGCTCCCGTTACAACCACGACCTGATCAGTAAATGACATCTTTATTGCCTCCTCTATTGGGATGGCCCCTTCAGCACATAAGTCGACATACAACTCACTGAATATGACCATAAATGGAATAAAGTCTCTTCTTATATAGAAACACGTTAACCCCATTAAGAAACGCCTGTCCACAAAAGATACAAAAAAAAGCTTACGCCACTGTGGCGCAAGCCAGCCGGTTTATCCGCGTACACGCTCTGAATACAAACGATTGTAGCGTTCAAAGCCTACATAACGCGTTCCCTTGAAAGAGAGTCGGCCTTCATCTCCCTCGGCGCACAAGCCGTACTCATCACCATTCACTTTGAATTCGAGACGATCCCCGCTCTCCACTTCAAAAGTGATGTAATACAGCGTACGGGCTGTGCTTCCTGGTTCAGAGTGCGACTGACTCATCTGCATCCTCCTGCTGGTAATCCGTGAAGGTACGGTTAGCAGCGGCTCCGAGTTGTTCCGCCCCCATCTCCATACTTCTTTCCCAACCGACAAGAGAACAATACCTATAATCAGGACAAATACTACCGGAAAGACGGTTCCAAAAAAATCAAACATCCAGGATGATTCAATGCCCATGTCTCTCCCCTCCGTTCATCAAACCTAGGACAGCCGGAGTCTTGACCCGTCTCCTGTAATATATATGCGCATGAACAGGGAACTTGTTATCGGGATTGAAATTGAATGGGATCTGTGAATTGAGCCCCGGCCAGTTCCGAAGAATACTTGCAAAGTTAAGATAATTGAAATGTATTATTTCCCAGCAAAACTTTTACGTTCTCGATTCCTCTTGTTTTCCAAATGGATAATAGAAATTTAGAGAAACCATAAGCATCTAACCTCCCTCATTGTTATCTTTGTGTCAATTTTATCACCAGACTGAAAGTCCTGTTCTAGTATCATTTTCATCCGTTATATATTCTAGAGATTCAAACCCATGTTTCTTTATATGGTGATATAAGTCCTCTATATTCTCAAGGTCTCTGCAATAAACCGTTATATGTACGCTGTCAATCACTAGAAGAACAAGCTGACAATTACTTAAAACATATTCTTCATAAGATGTTACATCTATTATATTTGCTCCTTTTGGATATGCCTTTAAATCCGCAAATATTAAGTAGTACTTGTTATTTTCAATGATTTTTTTAAGTTCTTCTCCATTCATTCCAATTACCCTGTCAGGAAAGAGACTCTCTCCTAAGTGATTATCATCAACAAAGTACGATTCTTCTCCACCTATAAACCAGTTGAAGTTAGCTACATCAATTGGTGTTAATATTTCTCCAAGAAAACTTCCATATGAATTTGGAATTTCAAAACTTATGCCTCTAATCATTTAATCACCATCCTTTGCTGATCGTTTCTCATTCACAATGTTCAAGCGGCTTAAGACACGTAATGCCGGGTGTCAGTTGAATGTGTCCGGTGAAATTGCTCCTCCGAAATGCCTCTTCCGGACCAAGGGTCGGGCCGTTTTAAATGGTTTTATTTATTTGGGTGCTTCACTTACCGTTCCGTGTTCACGACGCGACCCAGCCATAGATAGCTCCTATCTTAGGCTGGGTCGCGTGTAGTCTGAGCGTATTCTTTGAAATAACTTCATCCGTTTTTTTGAACGATCTTTACCCGTTAGCGTAATCTACTTTAGGTGACACGGTCATCTTATCGTCTGGTAAACGAGACCTATGGCTCCAGAATCAAAGGTCTTGTTTTCGATAAGTTTAAGATTGATCTTCTCCTTGAGACCTTGGAATAACGGCAACCCGCTGCCGATCAGGACAGGAGAAACCGTAATTTTATACTCATCTATTAAATCAAGCTGCATAAGGTAGTGTGCGAACCTAGGACTGCCGAGAATGACCATATCCTTGCCTGGCTGCTGTTTGAGGTTCTTGATCTCTTCCTCGACATCTTCTTTCACCAGTCTGGAATTGTTCCATTCGACTTTCTCCAGCGTCGTGGAAAAAATGATTTTGGCTGTCTTTTCGATCCACTCGGCATGATTCCGTTCATGCTGCGAAGCTGATGGGTTCGAAGGCACCGATGGCCAGTAACTGTGCATCATCTGATAAGTCCCACGTCCCCAAATGACCGTGTCGGCAGTACTCAGAATTTCTTTCGCATGTTTCTCTAAATCAGCATCGTAGGAAACCCAGCCAATGTCCATTTCACCGTTCGGCCCTTCTACAAAACCGTCAAGCGATGCGTGCAGAAATAGAACGAGTTTTCTCATTTTCAGTTCTCCTTTGTTCATGAAGGATATCTACATCTTACATTAACTACATTTTAGCATAATTTAACTTGGGTTGTTTCATATGGAGTGCTAATCCCAAATGAAATATTCTACTAATCCACAAAAAAATACTTCCATTATATTATCCCCAAACGCCCTTATATGCGAACTTCGAATGTAGTACAACTCAAGTACTGTGTTTATTTAACATACCAAAAAAAGAAAACGCCTCCTTTTGGAGTCGTTCCCTGATGATCTAACTTCAATATTCAGAATACTGCATACTTTACATTCTTCCTATAAGTCTAAGCGTACATCAGGTCCATGAACCCGCGTGTTACTTCTCCACCCTCAACCTGCTCCGTCTCGTTAGCCTGTGCATGTTTGGCCATGCAAGCTTTGACCTCTTCCTCGGTTGTACAACGGTTGGCATCGTCACATGTATAGCATAATTGAAGCATGTATCTGGTTAACTCGTCCGCCTGCGTGAATTGAGCTTGTTCATTCGTTCTCATGTTCATCACTCCCATCTCTTCTTGAATTCAATATAACATCTTTTGAAGTGATTTATTGTGATTTATTTCACAAACTCGTTCAAAAGAAAAGAAACCCGCAGGTTCCTCTTCTTAGGCTCTTCAATTCCACTGCATTATAGTACTTTCCAGTGCACCCCGCCGTCTACGGTTTGCAGTAAGAGTGATCGTTTGGCATCCGTATTTTCAACCAAAATCCAGCCTAGCTTCGAGGAAACCATCTGAAGCTTAACGATTTCCGGGTAGTCTTTATGAATGCTTTCCAACACTTTACTCACAGGAAGTGCCTTCCATGTTTTACCGGCATCCTTGGTATAATAGGTTTTTCCTTTTTGCATGGCCCAACCTTCTAAAGGGTTCAGGAATGAAGGAGCCAGATTACGATTAATGCCCGTTTGTTTGTTCAGACTGAACGTTGACAGAGTCCAGTTCTGTCCACCATTTGTTGTAAAGAAGCCATTAAATTTCGTGCTTTCTCCTTGGGAACATGACATGGACATCCAGGCTCCCTGAGCCTCTCTTCCAAAAAATTGTGGCGAGCTGATATTAAAATTGCCACATCCGTTAAATTTGTTTCGGTCAAAGAAAGACGGTCCCGACTTCCAATGTTCACCGCCATCCGTTGTGACATACAGTTTCGGTGTACCGAACTCCAGCGCTGTCAGGAACCCGTGGTGTGAATCGGAAAAGGTCAGACCTGTAGTATATCCCCGTGTCGGGATCTCCGCCGTGGCCGACTTGCCCTCCACATCACTCGAGGACATCTCATTCCAGGTAATGCCACCATCCTCGGTCAGATACAATTTCTTATCCTGTTTGCCAATGGATGTATCGGCCGTGGTCAGTATCCAACCTTTCTCAGGAGATACGAATGTAATGGCGGTCACCTTATCGGTCTTCGACAAAGAAGACAAGCTCCAACTCACTCCCCCGTTGTTCGTGCGGAGGACCATCGTATCCGTCCCGCCCATCCCTTCACGAACGATCCATCCATGTGTACTATCTACAAAATAAATGCTTTGTCCGTATTGCGGATTCGCCGGGAACTGTACATTCTCCGATGGAGAAATGTTGGTCCAAGTGCTTCCCTGATCCTGAGTGTAATACAGACGCAAGGCGTTTCGCGTCACTCCCCAGGCTAATCCACCATTCCCATTAAGCAGCTGAAAATCGGTTAACCGGGTCTGAATTTGATATTTGGCAGTATCTGCAGATTGTGTACTGTTTGCGGGGGGAACCACTGTTAATGTCTGGCCCACATTCCCGCTATCTTCTTGCTCCTGCGGCGGCTTTGCTACCGGTGTCGGTCCTGAATCCGTACAAGCTGCCAGCAAAGCGGCTATACCGATAGACAGCAATGCTGTCTGCGCGATTTTGATCCATTGCGAACGCAAGTGGTTTCCACCTCTCTCATCCAATAAGCAGGCGCGCATGCCTGTCCATTCAAGTTTTATTTACGATTCATCTGAATCCACTGCTCCTATTCTAACACAAACCATGTCGAAAAGGCTCCTCTCCACCCTGGAAGCAGGAAGCGATCTGCTTGCAACGTTTATTTCTTCTATGAATCAAAACCCTGTTTTCGACGAAATATTCCGCAAATAGACAGGGGATGTGAAAAAGTTTATAGACTTCGCTCGCTTTTCGGACACGTATCCCTTAATATGGATGGAAGTATACCCCAAAAAGGAGAGGATATGAAAATGGTAAACAGTGCAGCGCTCAAACCAAGTCGTGTCGTTATAGTAGGCATGGGTGCGGTAGGAACAACAACGGGATACACGCTGATGTTAAGACAGCGTTCGTCCGAGTTGGTATTTGTGGATGTGAATCATGATAAGGCTACCGGCGAAATGCTGGATATGAACCACGGTCTTCCATTTACCGGAGGCGTGAAAGTATGGGCAGGCGATTATTCGGACTGCAAGGACGCAGATATCATCATCATTACGGCGGGTGCTTCCCAGAAACCTGGTGAGACTCGAATTGATCTGTTGAAGAAAAATGCAAGCATTTTCAAAGAAATCATTGAACGTATTACTGAGGTTAATTCTCATGGTATTCTGTTGATTGCTACGAATCCAGTAGATATTTTGTCCTATACCTCATGGAAACAAAGCGGCTGGCCGGCTTCCCGTGTCATTGGTTCAGGTACTTTACTGGATAGTGCGCGTTTCCGCTATCTTATTGGTAAAAACAAAGGTATTGATCCACGCAGCATTCACGCTCATATTATCGGGGAGCATGGTGATTCAGAAGTACCGGTATGGAGTCTTGCGAACGTAGCAGGTACGGATCTGGAGCTGGATGAAGAAACGCAGCAGGATATCTTTAACCGGACCAAAAACGCAGCTTATGAGATTATTAATGCCAAAGGAGCCACTTCCTATGCAATTGCGCTTGCATTGGACCGCATCGTGGCTGCCATTCTGGGTAACGAAGGTTCCGTATTGAACGTATCCACATTGCTGGAAGATTACAATGGCGTATCGGATGTATATCTGGGTGTTCCATGTGTAGTCGATCGCAACGGCGTACGCGAGATTCTGCCGCTTCCTTTGAATGAGACGGAGAAAGTTGCTTTCCAGGCATCTGCGAACAAATTGAAGGAACAAATTGCCGGACTGGAGTAAATCCCCAAACGTTTAAAGGATACACCTTTACACCTTATTTCTTAACATCTTTTATCAAAATTGCACAACCAAAGAGCCACATGTTTCTTCTTTAAAGAAGATGCACGTGGCTCTTTTGTCCTATTATAAATAGGATGAGCGATATTCTTAAAGACATACATTAGGATTAGATATATATAAGATTCTGTTTTTGGTTTACATAATAAATATTCTGTATCATCAATGTCGACTCTATTCTCACAAATCCTGTTTTTGATGGAGTCAACCTTAACATTGGCCAAAATTAACGTTCCCATCATACTTCAGCCACAAACGCGGGAAGTTTGACATCCAACAGGGCCATTGCTTCCTCCTTCTCCCGGCTGGTTACATGAGTGTATACCGTCGTGGTTTGAATGGAAGAGTGACCCAGCAGTTCCTGAACGGTTCGCAAATCCGCTCCACGTCTGAGCATCATGGTGGCAAATGAGTGGCGCAGCTTATGGCTGGAATAATTCAAACGCTGATTGGACGGCGACTCCCGCTGAAAGCGTTCAAAGGTTTCGGTTGATATGAGCTGGATGCTGCGAATCGATAAACGCTTTCCTTTTTGTGAGACGAATAATGCTTCTTCCTTCGCCCGCCACGGAGACAAGCGTTCCTGGATCGCCTGGGACAACAGTTCAGCAACGGTCTCCGGTACAGGCAGTGTACGCCATTTTCGGCCTTTGCCGAATACGTCCAGTGTACGCCGTTCCGCATTATAATCTTTGCAGTTCAAGGCATGCACCTCTCCAACCCGCAATCCCATGTACCCCATTAGCAGAAAAACAGCCAGATTGCGTGTTCGGTATTTGCCCTCGACGGATTGTAAAAATCGTTCCAGACCGCTTTCGTCCAGGAAGACGGGGGCACGGTTTTGTTCGGTTTTGGATTTCTTGATCCCAAATGCCGGATTATTCGTCAACAATTCAAGTTCAATCAGTGATTTGTAAAAACAGTTTACCGCTGCATGTTTCCGATTTCGCGTTGCATCACTGACCCCGCGTTCCCGGGCTCGGGACAGGAAGGATAACACATGAAGTTTTTTGACCTGATCCAGTGACTTTCCTTGAATAGAGATGAGAAATTCTGCAACGTCACCCGTGTATGATTTCACCGTATGTCCTGTGTAACCGGCATCCTTCATCCATATGTGAAAAGCTTCAAGCTCATCGGCGTATTGCTCCTGAATCTCCTCGGTCATCATCTGTATTCGTCACCACGATTCTATTTATTATTAGTCAACGACCACAACGTCGATTAGTGGAATAATTGCCTCAGGACGGCCCTCACTGCGAGTAAGTACAAAGGAAGGCAGCGGATTCTCGTGCAGCCCATTCACCGATTCACAGATCTGAACATACAGGTCCATGCGTAGCGTCTCCCCTTCACCTACAACATTAATGACGGGCCATTCTTTCTCCGTACAGGCAGGCCAGTTCGCTAACTCGTTCACTGGCAAAATGCTTAATTGTTTACTTTCCGCATTCACGCGATATAGACCGGTTGTCAGGGGTTTATCTCCCAGCTTGTCCACCGAAAGTTTCAGACCGGAAGTTTCATCAGGTGCCGAATAGATCGAATAACACCATGGGCTCAACCCCCATGCCATCGCCATTAGCCCTTCATCCAGCAAGGTATCCGACAGGTCGCCCTCACCGAATCGTTCGATCAGATTATGGTTTCCGGGTCCGATCAACGCTTCGACACGTTTGGCCATGCGAGGCAAATCAGCGAGAATAAAGCCGCCACTACCATAGGAGTCAAACACATGATTCTCCCGTGTCCACACCGCTTCGGGTTCTGTGTTCCTCTGCACAGCATCGGCTGGAAACAGACAGATGGCTACAGTTACGACCTGAGCATATTTTACCATCGCATGCTGCTCGGGCTCCAGCGGCCCCTCTGCGATCCGGGGTGTTTTAATATGCAAGGAAATCCGCAGTTCGTACTCCCCTTCTGCAAAATTTGCCCAATGCAATTGAATGGACTGGTCTATTCCTTCTATGGGAGCAAGGGTAAATGTACTCTCTGGTCGCAAATTCACTGTATATTGTACAAAACCAAACTCCTCACCATATAAGATTGTTGCATTTTTTCGATGCAGTGGTGCATTCATCTGTTGCGCCACAACCGATACTTTTCGCCCATCCTTCAAGCGACGCTCTGGATCGATATCCAGTTGAACAACTTGGGTGTCCTCTGGATTAGAAATGATTACTTTTGTCTCGGCAAGCACGGTTGAATCAGCTAATGCAAAGCCAAAATGCGAATGTACGTGATCTGGATTCGTATGTAATGGTGTGTTCATGATACATCCCCTCTCCTATGTCTGATGCCATGTCACACCCCCAAATATATTTCATATTTGATCTGACCGCAACCCCGGTTCCGATCACAAGGACTGACGCATCCCTTATTACATACCCATTTACCGCCTAAACTAACTCGTTTTGCGCAGATCAAGAGATCTGTTTCCATAAAAAAAGCCCTCACCGCTTCGCCTTGGCGAATCACGATATGGGCAAATTCATCTTACTTCACCATTTCACTTGATTTACGATCAATCCGATCGATATCGATTCTTCGTTAACCCTGAAATAACCCGAAGAAGCGAAGCTAAAAAGGTTGTTCTTTCATCAGAGTACCCGTTAAATACTCATTATTTGAACTTCTATATATACTGTTATTTCCCCTTCGTTCTGAAGCTGTTCGACATGTGTCGTGCTGGATTCAGATGACTGTGATGACGACCATAGGCAAAATAAATGACTAAACCTATAATCAACCAGCCAAAGAACGTAATCCAGGTTAACGCGGCAAGCCGTGTCATGAGATACATGCAGCCAACGGCACTGAGTATAGGAATCCATGGAACGAAAGGCACTCGGAAGCCCCTTTTCAGTTCCGGGTTATTTTTACGTAATACGATAATCCCCAGACTCACAACCGCGAAAGCAAACAATGTCCCGATGTTAGTTAATTCCGCCAGATGGCCGAGTGAAATAAACCCTGAGAATAGAGCTATGATGATCCCTGCCACCCAAGTCCCTATAGCCGGTGTTTGGCGTTTGCCACTGACCTTGGAGAATACCGGGGACAGCAGTCCATCCCGTGACATGGAATAGAGCAGACGTGTCTGACCATACATCATGACAAGCAACACCGTAGTAATGCCAGTAATCGCCCCGAGCGAAACAATCCAGGACAATCCTTTCAACTGCACAAATTCAAACGCAAAGGCAACCGGATCACTCACATTTAGCATGTGATAAGGCACAATGCCTGTCAGGATCAACGATACGACGATGTATAGAACGGTGCAGATCACAAGGGACGCAATAATTCCGATCGGTAAGTCCCGTTGTGGTCGCTTTACTTCTTCCGCAGCCGTAGAGACGGCATCAAATCCAATGTAAGCAAAAAATACCGTTGCCGCTCCAGCGGTTACACCCGAGATCCCAAACGGAAGGAACGGTTGCCAGTTAGCTGGCTGCACATAGAACACACCTACACCAACAAAGATCAGCACCACGATAATTTTAATCGCTACCATGATTCCGTTTGCACGCGCAGCCTCTTTTACCCCTCGAGTAAGCAGGAACGTTATGATTAACGTAATGACCGCTGCGGTGATGTCAAAATAGGTTCCCTTTTCAGGACTAAATGCACTAGTGAGCACATGTGGCAGTTCCAATCCGAATCCTGACAATAACGTTTGAAAATATCCCGACCAGCCACTGGCAACCGCCGCACTTGCAAATCCATACTCCAGGATAAGATCCCACCCCAGAATCCAGGCAATGACTTCACCAAAAGCAGTGTAGCTATACGTATACGCACTTCCTGATGCAGGAACGCTGGATGCAAATTCGGAGTAACATAATGCAGCGAAGGCACAGATTATACCTGCCAGCAGAAAAGACAGTACCAATCCTGGACCTGCATATGTGGCAGCAGCAACGCCTGTTAGGACAAAGATCCCCGTACCGATGATTGCCCCTACACCGAGAGTCATGAGGTCAAGTGGACCCAGCACTCTTTTCAGCATGCTGCTTTCATTGCCTCCAGTATCAATCGGCTTTTTTCTGAACACTGAAGTTCGTTCCTGGTTTTGGTTCATACCCAATTTCCTCTCGTATTGAAAATGATAACGATCTGACGCTTTGCTTCAATGGATCATTTGGTTCATCTGTTCTATGAAAAAGTCGTTTGTTCTATCTTAACGAACATCTATAAAAAACTATTGATTTCTACACGTTGTCGCGTTGCTTGATTAAATTTATTTCGTGTGATGGTTTATTTTGTACTTTTCGGACGAAAAATATCATGATCTGTTGGACAGGGCCCCATATGAAAATGGATTTAAAACAAAACTGCGTATAATTTATATTATGCGCAGTTTTTTAATGGTCTTTTTCCGGACTTAAATATCATATTTTCGTTGTTACATGCACTTCTTGAAATAAGGGACCTTTTCGCCTTTTTTCGCTGTCTGTTCCTTGCTAATTCTGTCTTATTCCTCGGTAAAAGGGCATATTAAAGGGCCGCATATCCTTATGCGGCCCTTCATCCATTAAAACGATATGAATCTATGAAACTGAAACGAATCCCATCCATTTCATTATTCTTTATTAACACTTATGAAAATATAATTCGCTCCGCATCCGACATCCGATACTGGGATAGTAGATATTCCTTGCTTTCCAACGCTTTACGACGGACCTCGTTCAGATCGACATGCAGCAGCTTGCCTGCACGCTTCACTGGCCGACCGGCTACAAATACTGTATCCACATTCGACGGATTGGCAAATTGAACGACGGCTCCAACCGGATCATGTACCGGGAACAAGTTAAGATCGGTGGTACGAATCATGATCAGATCTGCCTCTTTACCGGGCGCAAGTGAGCCAATCTTCCGCTCAAGCCCCAGAGCCTGTGCCCCAGCTGACGTTGCAAATCTCAGAACCTGGCTGGACTGCAAGTTCAGCTCCCCCGGCATTTCACCCTCTCGCAAGAGCTGTTCATTCATTCTGGAACGCTCTGCCTGAAGTGCGAATTTCATCTGGGAGAACATATCCCCGCCTGTTGATGTTACAACGTCGACTCCAAGCGTTGGGGTTCCCCCATGTTCAAGAAAATAACCCGTTGCGGGATATCCATGCCCCATCATCATCTCCACTTCCGGTGTGACAGACAGTGAGGCACCGCTATCGGCCAACATTTTATACTCATCCGTTTCCATCGTGTTTCCGTGGACTATATTCAGACCGGGGCTCAGTAAACCAGCCACATACAATTTACTCACCGAACGATCAACAGATCCCCAGCTGCCAAATCCAACATGCATTGAACATATCGCATCCAGCTCCTGAGCCAGCTGAATTTCCTTCACCGTGGTATCCCAATGGCTGAACTCCGGACCACGAATGGCAAGACCGAACGTAAGTAACTGATCCTGTGAGGAGAAATACTGTTCCTTGACCCTTCTCACATCATTCGAGTAGGTTAGCTGGCTTTCTCTGTTCCAGTAGGGTGTCTCCCCCGGTACGCCATGAGCGAAAACCGACCGAATACCCGCATCCTGAAGTCCACGAATCAGTTCATCTGTGTGCTCTGGGGAATACGGCATACTCCAGTCAAGTACCGTGGTCACTCCAGCATTAAGCGCTTCCAAAGAACCCAGCAAATTGGCGATATAGCTGTCTTGTGGCCGGAGTTTGCTTCCCATCGCCCCATAGTAGAGATTTTGCAGATAGACCGGCAGTGACCAGTTGGTTCCCGCTGTTTTGACAAGCGACTCCCACATATGCCGGTGGGTGTCGACGAATCCAGGGAGTATGATCATCTCTGATGCATCTATCACTTCCGCTTCCGTACAACTCAGGTCGGGCTGGATGGCAGTAATAAGAGAATCCTCAATTAGAACGTCCGCCCTCTTATACTGCCCCACTGACGAATCCATAGACAATACACAACCATTTTTCAGTAGATAACTTGTCCTCACAAGACACATCTCCAATCATTGTTTTTTGTTGGATATACGCTTGAATCCCGGATGTTGATCTCTGGCTGAATGACTAACTGAAATATTTTAAGTACATATACATTATATAGAAACTAATGGAAATATTCAATTTCTGGAGTTGAATATTTCCATTCAAGTATTTTTCTTGTTTCGCGTACAGAAAAACTTACTTTCTCGTCAACTTCTTACTACTTCTGCTGATCCACCTTCTTTTTCGCCCGAAACCTTCTAACTTTCATTAAATTGCCGCACATCTTATCATCACAATATTTCTGGGTGCGACTGCGCGTATCATCATAGAAAATCCAGCGACAATCCTTATTATCACAGATCCGAATTCTTCCCCCATCCCCTTCAACCACGGTGATGGCAAAATCAGCTGCGACCTCTGCCATGACCTGCTGCCAATGAGTTTCTACAGGAATTAGCAAAAGTTCGAGTCCTTCACCTGCAGAGTTCAGTCTTCGGATCACCTGACCTTCAGCCATCTTGCCGTTAAGCCATTTTTGATCTTTGTCCGTTAAAGATTCTCCGGCAGATAAACGAGTCGCAAGCGCCTGCAATTCATTTCTGAAAATTCTCATGACACCCTCTTCTTCAGGAGATGCGGGTATAGATGCGCTCATTTTCCATTGTTCCAGAAAACGTTGCTGCCACTCTTTTTTGCCAAGCCTGTCCTCCGAACGATCCCCACCACGCCAGTCATGATAATCACTATTCACAAAATCAGTCCATAGTCTATCCATACGTACCTCCACTAAAATGTAACCATTTAAACGAAGAAAGATAGTTACAACCAATCGAATTTGGGTTATATTAATTGTAACCACATTCAAGCACTTTAGCTAGTTACTACGAAATTCATTTTAGGGAGGAAAATCAATGACTACAACGGCAAAAGATCTATTGCTCATTCAGAAGGATGACACCTGGGATCAATGTAATTGGATTGTGCCTTTATCCAAGGCGCTCGAAGGACTAACTGCTGAACAAGCAGCCTGGGTTCCATCATCCGGTGGATTAAGTATCTGGCAGTTGGTTAACCATATGTACTATTATAATCAACGCTTGTTGAATCGCATTCAGGGTGTAACCCCCTCCGGTACACCTGCCGAAAACAATGATTCCACCTTCGGTGATTCCGGGGACCCTTCCGATATCAGAGGCTGGAGAAAACTTATGCAAGACACAACTCAATTAGCAGGGCAGCTCCGAGATCAGCTTGCTACATTACAAGAATCCGATCTCGAAGCTCCTTACATGAACTCCGATGAAAAATGGTCACATGCACTTGCCCGCTGGGTCCTTCACGATGCCTATCATGCTGGCCAGATTGTACTGCTGCGTAGGCAACAGGGAAGTTGGAATATTATATTCTAAAAAAACACTTGAACTGCTAGCGCTTACAGGAATAAGATGAACTTATTAATGTTACAGCTTGTTCAATACACTATATAATTGAATAGGATCTTCGGGGTAGGGTGCAATTCCCGACCGGCGGTGATGTTCTTATAGAACCAGCCCGCGACTCGCTGTTTGAACAGACTTTGGATATTCAGCGACTGACTTGGTGTGACTCCAAGGCCGACGGTACAGTCCGGATGAGAGAAGATCAACACATTGGCATGCCTTTACGGGAAGTCTTATTTCCTTACGACATGTCCATGATTGAGCCCCCGTTTATTTGGTGTATACCAAAACGGGGGCTTTTGTCGATTTTGCCAACTGAAGATTCCGTGTTCTGACGAAGGAGTCCTGAATATGGAAAAGACCCAATCTGCATCAACAATTTATCGTAAGGAACGAAGTAATACCGGATTTTGGCTGGTTGTTCTCGGCGCTGCCCTTTGGGGTGTAGATCCGTTATTCCGCATTATTTTGCTCAAAACGATGACATCCACTCAGATTGTGCTTGTGGAACATATCATTGTCAGCCTGGTGGCGATTCCCGTGCTGTGGAAGTTTCGGGCCGATCTGAAAAACCTGCGTGCCCGCCACTGGATTGCCGTGATTTTTATCTCCTGGGGTGGATCAGCGCTCGCCACGGTATTATTCACACTTGCGCTCACACATAATGATCCCAACACCGTTTTATTGTTGCAAAAGATGCAGCCACTATTTGCGATTGTTCTGGCAAAGCTGCTGTTAAAGGAAACATTACCACGTCGCTTTGGCGGACTGTTTATCATTGCACTTGCAGGAACATATCTACTGACATTCGGATTCACCCTTCCCCTTGGGAACTGGGACAACTGGGTTCATGCAGGCAGTCTGCTCTCGCTGGGCGCTGCTGCCTTATGGGGAGGTTCAACTGTTATGGGCAGGCTGATGCTGGGACAAACCCGTTATGAAACGGTCACCTCCCTGCGCTTTGTCGTAGCCTTGCCACTGCTGATCTTTATGACATGGAACGAGGGCGCTGCATGGACCTTCCCTTCCGGAACAGGCGAACAGGCTGCTGTGGCACTCAATATTCTGGGCCAGGCATTGTTGCCAGGGTTACTGAGTCTTCTGTTATATTATAAAGGGCTTTCTTCCACCAAAGCCTCTGTTGCCACGCTCGCGGAACTTAGCTTCCCGATGGCTGGGGTGCTGGTTAACTGGATTGCTTTCCGTACATTGATTACCTGGGAGCAGTTGGTTGGATTCATTCTCATCTGGGTTGCGCTGTTCGCCATCTCCAAACAGCAGGAACGCTCATCGACTCCGGCTGACGCCGCACCAAAGCTTCGTACAGATTGAATGCATCATATTTGCAACGTAAATATAGAGTAAAAGCTAAAGACAAAAGCACCGGTTGTCCGAATGGATGAACGGTGCTTTTCGATATATGAGTATAAGAACTTATCTCAGATTCCTTTTTTCTGTATGCTTTTATCAACTGCAATGGTACGATGAGATATGGATAATATAGATAAATTATATTCAGAGAGGAACGATCATCATGTCTTCATTTTCATATACTTCCTACGATGCCGTAGGTTTGGCAGAACTGATTCGATCCCGGGAGGTTTCCCCCGTTGAATTACTGGAAGCGGCGTTTGTACGCATGGAAGAAGTAAATCCTCAGGTTAATGCGGTGGTACGTACATATGAGACACGAGCACGTCGGGAAGCAGGGCTTGTTCGTCCGGGGGAACAACCATTCGCCGGCGTCCCCCTGCTCTTAAAAGATATTTCTCAATCCCTGGAGGGAGAAATCCTGACTTCAGGCTCCCAACTGTTCAGCAAGCATCGCGCAATCCGCAATTCGAATTATGTCACTAGACTCCGTGAAGCAGGATTTATCATCATAGGGCACACCAATACACCAGAGTTTGGCTTAAAAAATATTACCGAACCCCGCCTGCATGGCCCAAGTCGGAATCCCTGGAATATCCATCACTCACCTGGTGGTTCAAGCGGGGGTGCCGCTGCCGCTGTAGCTTCAGGCATTGTTCCTCTTGCCGGAGCCAGTGACGGCGGCGGTTCGATCCGCATTCCCGCTTCCTTCAGTGGGTTGTTTGGACTAAAGCCCACCCGTGGGCGCACACCCGTGGGCCCCGGTGTTGGCCGTCAATGGCAGGGGGCATCTATTGACTTTGCCCTATCCCGTTCTGTTCGGGACAGTGCTGCGCTGCTTGATACGCTGCAAGTCATTCAGGCTGAGGCAGCGTTTCATACTCCTCTTTTCCCAGGGAGTTACCTTGCTGATATGAACTATCCACATCAACGTAAACTGAAGATTGCATATACGACAGATTCACCTGTAGACACACCTGTTAGTGAAGAAGCCAAAGAAGCCGTCTACAAGCTTATTCGCTGGCTGGAAGAACAAGGTCATCACGTTGAAGAAATGCTTAGTCCGGTCAACGGAGTCAAGCTGATGGAGAACTATTACATGATGAATAGCGGCGAAATGGCTGCGATGATTTCTTCCATGGAACGATCCATGGGCAGAGTGCTAACATCGGATGACATGGAGATTGAATCCTGGGTTCTGGCTGAAGCCGGCAAAAAAGTATCTGCTGCGGAATTCGTACACAGTCTCGCCGAATGGGATGTTGCTGCAGCTCAGATGTCTACATTGTTTGAGCGATATGATTTCTTTGTGACACCCGTTAATGCTTTTCCTGCGCCCAAGGTCGGAGAATTGACGCCTCATGACGAACAGATTCAGAACCTGATGCGCATCAGCGAATTGAACAAAAACGAGCAGCAGCAATTAATATACGAGATGTTTGAGCCCAGTCTCACGTATACACCGTTCACTCAACTCGCCAATCTCACAGGACAACCTGCTATGAGTGTACCACTTCATACCACTGCAGAAGGCTTGCCCATGGGGGTTCAAGTGATGGCGACCAAAGGACGTGAAGATTGGCTGCTCCATCTGGCTGGCCAGCTTGAAGCCTCAGAACTCTGGATCGGAATGAACGGAAATCCGTTGTTTCCAGCATAAATACTCAATACGCCGCCCTATCTCGCCAGCAGACCTGTTCTGCTGGCTTGTTTTATTTTAAATCGTTGAAAGGGAAAGATCTCAGCGAAAGTTTACATAATAATTATGACGTTAATTTTAACATTAAGATTCCTTTACGCTTTTTTATCCTATGTATAAGATCTTGGCATATAGGGGATCATAAGTCGGTGAAAAATCAACCTAATGGAGGGAAATCAATCATGGGTATTCTAAGCGGTAATCCCAAAAATGAGCCTATGCATTATGGAGAAATCTATAGTGTGTGGCAATGTTCCATGGTAGCCAAAGGCGCTGTATCTTGTTACCAAGCCTTCACGAACCATGCTGGAGACAAAGACTTGAAAAAAATTCTGGATGACCTGCTCGATCAGGCCAAACTCGAAATTAAAGAATGCGATGCGCTATTAACCGAGAATGGCATCGCTCCTGCTCCAACGCTTCCGGAAAGACCTCCTGTTAAGTTGGAAGATATTCCGGCAGGCGCAAGATTCACGGATCCAGAGATTGCTGCAATAGTGGCAGCAGATACATCGTTGGGTCTGGTTGCTGCAAGCCAAACGATGGGTCAATCAATCAGAGAAGATATCGGTGCTCTGTTCGCCAAATATCATGCAACCAAAACGGCTTTAGGGCTCCGAATTCTTCAATTGACCAAAGAAAAAGGCTGGCTTATTCCCCCACCGCTGCAAGTTAAAAGACCGGATTCGGAGTAACTAAAATCTGGCGACCTAACTCATTTTGTAGTGAATTTATGAGACCAAGAAGAAGAATCGTCGATTCTTCTTCTTGGTCTTTTTTGTTTATTCTTCTGTTTAATTTCCTATGATCAGGTTAACTAATTTTGAATTTAATAGACATTCATATGGAGGGATTTACATGTTTCGACATCAGAAAGAGTTGCAATTTGAAGTCAAAGTAGATCGTCCTGATCCCATGTTTGCACGTCAGGTTCAAGAAGTGTTGGGAGGACAATTTGGCGAAATGACAGTCATGATGCAGTACCTTTTTCAAGGATTCAATTGTCGAGGTGAGGAAAAATATAAGGATATGCTCATGGATATTGGCACCGAAGAAATTGGACATGTCGAGATGCTCTGCTCATTAATTAGCCAGTTACTCGATGGTGCAACACCTGCCGAACAGCAAAAAGCTGCTGAAGATCCTGTGACAGCTGCCATTATGGGTGGTATTAATCCGCAACATCTGCTGGTCAGTGGTCTTGGTGGTTTACCTACCAACTCAAACGGTGTTCCGTGGAATGGAGCCTATATCGTGGCAAGCGGTAATTTGCTTGCAGACATGCGCTCTAACCTTCATGCCGAAAGTCAGGGCCGCCTTCAGGTAGCCAGACTGTACCATATGACAACCGATGAGGGCGTTCGGGCAACTTTCCGTAAGATGTTGGCACGCGTCCGCTATCACCAGTATCAATGGATGGCAGCCATTCAGGAACTGGAGGAAAAGAACGGAGTTGTTGTTCCTGCTTCCTTCCCTCCTGAGGCAGAGCAAGAATCTCAGCCACAGGCATATGAGTTCTGGAATTTGTCCGAGGGAACTGAATCCAGTGAAGGGTTATGGGCGACAGGAAGTGCTCCTGATGGAACCGGAGACTATGTTTACATCTCCAATCCTGTCCCAAAGGGACAGATTCATGAACCTGTTATCCCTGCCACAGAACTTCACCATGATCTGGATGGGAAATCGAGCGATAAATAGTTCAGTAGCGTATTTTTGGAGAAGTCAGATACGGCTTGAAATTGCTGGATGAGATGTGACAACTAAATTGGTTATCAAAAAACGACTCAGTGTCTGAATGAGTCGTTTTTTGATTCACTACTATGTGAGTAATACATACTCATGTGGGACTCTTTATGAACCAGCCTCTGGCCTTCATTTCCTTTTAGGAATCTCCACACTGCTTTTTGCAACCGCTTCCTATGTGTCCTATGTGTCCTATGTGTCCTATAAATGCACTCTGAAGAATTTTGTTCATGTTCTGGCTTGGAATTTACGGCTCTGTTCTGGCTAAAGCTGTGAATGATTTTCCTATGAACCAATTGTTGATTTATAGCGGTGCAATCATTTTTGGCTCCAATTTCTTTTCTTTATTTAAGTTTGCTTTTTTTTGCGTAACCGAATACCTGTGATATGATAACCGGACAGATCCTTTGCGACGTGTTCATCTTCATCCTCTTCTTCCGTTAGGGTGTTGGATGTTTTAGTCGTGGACTTTTTCTTGCGAATACGCTGTACAATGACATCACTAATGGCAATCAGAGAGACAAGCAGTAAGCTTATATAGAATCCTGGTCTGCTGAGTGTATGAAAAAGCGTCCCTGTTATCGCAGTGGCGATTAGCACTAATCCGATCCATCGCTTGACGTTATCGAACTTTCCTGATTTCAGCAGTCTGCCGGAGGATAGCAAAATAATTGACCAGTTATACAGAAGCATCAGACCTGCTGCAGTCGTAATGTATTCATATACTTTTCCTGGGAGTAATAGAGACATAATAATGGTACCAATTAAGCCACAACCAATGAGGGAGAGGGCACATAACGGATACTTCTTCTTCCATTTTCGAGAGAATAACTGCGGAGCGTCTCTCTCCTGTGCCAGGGTAATGATCATTGAGGTTACGGCGTAGAGAGAAGCCGTCATCGTCGAAAATCCAGCCACAATCAGTACACCATTGAACAAATGTGGAACAAACGCCAAATGATCACTACTGAGGGCCAGCACAAATGGACTCTCTTTGGGATTGAATGCCTTCAACGGAACCATGACCAACGCCAGTCCAATGGATACCACATATACTGTTGATAGCGCAATGAGCATGACTTTCCCGGCCTTCGGGGCATCCTCCGGTTTTTGAAGCCGGTAGGACATAATTCCAAGCACTTCAATCCCTCCATAGGCATAGAACGCAAAAAGAAATGCAGACCACAGGCCGATTCCACCCTTTGGAAAAATAGCGTTCATGTCCATTGGTACTTTATGCTCGTACTTCGTTCCCCCGATCCACCCTGCCAGAAGTGCGATAGCAATAACCAAAAACATGATGATTGCTGCGATTTTAATAATGGCCAGCACATTCTCAACCCGGTCAAATCCTTTGTTACCAAAGAACACAATGCACAGCCCTAAAATACCGAATCCCGCAGCAAAGATCCATAGTGGAATCGATGGGAACCAAAAGCGAGAAAAGATGGACAAAGCCGTTAACTGACTTCCCATAATCAGTAGCTCGGAGAACCAGTACATCCAACCGCTGGCAAACCCAGCCCAACTTCCAAACGCTTTCTTCGCATAGGAACGAAAGGACCCCTGTTCCGGGTGATCGGAAGTCATTCTCGCCAAAGCATCAAAAACTACATATGTACCTAAAGCAGCAAAGACATAGGCTAGCAATACCGCCGGTCCTCCAATAGAGATGGCCAGGCTGGAACCCAGGAAATATCCGGTGCCAATCGTGCCCGCCACACCCAGCAGACTTAATTGCCACCATTTCAGTTTCTTTTCTTCTGTTGAACTTGTTGATGCTTTGCTCATGTTGTCATTCCTCTTCTGTATCATTTTAGGCCTCTTTAGGTAGCCTTCCCAATTCAGAGTTAAACATGTTCATCCATTTGGCCTGACTTGAAGATGCAGCTTGTAGAGCATAGCAGATTTCATGGAAATTGGATGTTTGAATATTTATATTGAGCTCATTGCATACTACAACAGATATGAATCAATTCTCACAGACCCAACAAATTACTCAACTTGCGCAACAGCTCACGCAACAGACACAACAGGCTTCAATGCAATATCAACAACTTCTGAGACAAGAACAGAGCAACGCTCAACAACTCGAACAGTTAGCACAACGGGAGCAACAAGCTGCGCATATCATCCAAACTGCTCTGCAAGGACACCAGACAGCCATACAGCAACTGCAACAAATCTCCAATCTTGCTCAACAAATTGTCAATACCTCTACACAGCAAGTTTCCTACTTAGAACAGCCATATAACAACAACCCCAATATTTCTACGGGCCAATCATTCGGAACTTATTCGAATCAGCATCGTCCCCAATAGCTGCATGAAAACACTGAAAAAGGAACCCTTTTATATTAAAAAGGGTTCCTTTTTTTGTTTTAACTTTGTTGTTATATGAAAAGACTTAAGCCTTAACAGAAACCGATTAGCATGTTTGATCGCTTCATCCAGTGGTGCACCGTCCACCCCTGCATTGCCTGCACCTTCTGCCCCGGCCCCCGTCAATAATCGCTCAACTAACAATCTTTGGTTAGCTCACCAATTCCTTATCGCGCTGGTGTTCATTCATTTTTTGAAGGAACTCATGTGGACTGTCACCATTTTGCCCTTGGGTTATATCCTATAGGTAAAGGAGGACTGCTCATGTCGTTGTTGTTTTCATCTTCTGATATGGAGAATGAAGAAGTTCATCTTGAGGTCTGGAAGAGAGATGCATATCGTTTGTTTTCCGCCAAAATGAGTAATCGAGAAGCCCGATTCCCCTGCATACCGGCTACAAAAGCCTTTGCTCTGGGTCACCTCCGATATGGTTTTGTTGCTTCCCCTGGAAGCGAATCCGCCGGCCGTACATTATCGAATATCATCAAGGAATATGGCCAATCTTCGCGTTCCTTTGGTCAATATTCATCATTGGTTGTCTTTTTCGAAAAGGAGCAGGAGATACTCGATGTCAGACGATATGAAGAACTATTCTGGGGTTTACTAAGTCAGATGAGAAGTTTGGACGACAAATCTTGGCCAGAAGGTATTCCTGAAGATCCGGAGCAACCCATGTGGGAATTCTGTTTCAGTGACGAACGTTATTTCGTCTATTGCGGTACGCCTGCCCATACTTCACGTCAGAGTCGATATTTCCCTTACTTCATGTTGGCGATGACACCACGTTGGGTGCTCGACATATGGAATGCACAACCTCAAAAAGCAGCAGCCATCGCACCAAAAATTCGTGAACGATTAGCCGCGTACGACACCGTCCCTGCCCATCCTGAACTCAAACAATATGGAGCTCAGGGAAATCTGGAGTATAAACAGTATTTTTTGCGAGATGATGATACCTCTCTCTCTCCTTGTCCGTTTCTGCGTTCACTTCCGCTGGATAAAATTAAGGATTAGTACGAAGCCGCATTCTAAAAGGGCTCTCCTCCGAATAAGCTGTATACCATCAGTTTATGGGAGGAGCTCACTCAACTTGAAGGTCGGGGTAAACCTGGGATTTGGTTTTGTTTACCTCATTCAACCTGAGATCGGTAAATCCTTGCTTTGGTGTACAAGCCGTGACTTATAGTGGACAACCCCCTAGATTATGCAGAATCTCATCTCCAATGAAAGGGAAATGACTATGGAAATCTATATAAAATTCATACTAATCGGTCTTGCCATCGCTATGCCTGTCGGAGCGATCACCGTTGAAATGACCAAACAGGGATTGAGAAACGGATTCCGTCATGGTTGGGCTGTCGGTCTTGGTGGAATGACCATAGATACGAGTTTAATTCTTGCAATGTATTTCGGGTTTGCCTCCCTGTTATCGCTTCCTTATATCCAGATTCCATTATGGCTTGCAGGTGCTGGTTTTTTGGCTTATTTGGGTTATGATTCGATTCGAAATGCAGACCTGAATATAACGACAACAGATGATAAAATCAAAAAATCATTTTGGAGAACATACCGGAATGGGTTATTGGTTGCCATCTCCCCGGGGAATCTAATCTTCTGGATATCCGTATTCGGAGTTGTGTTGTCTGATTCATATCATTCAGCAGGCAAATTGAGTTTTGTCATTGCGGCATTGGGTGTATTGTGCGGCATTCTCATACATGATCTGGGCCTGCTCACCATCGTTTCTGTTACACGAAAAATGATGAGTCAGAAAATGATCCAGCTTGTCTCTGCACTCGCAGGAGTACTTTTAATCGGATTCTCCTTCTATTTTTTGTACAAATTTGTTCTCTCCCTATGGCAATACTTTCAGTAGTTTTAGACGATCTGCATCGCAGATGCTCCCCCATTATATCCATTGTAAAATCTCTATGGCTGTTCCTTTCATACAGGGAGTAGCCGTTTCACTTTTTTGGTGAAAAAATAGGTTGACTTGCAACCGTATAAGGAATAGTTCGTTTTAACATGGAGGGTGCAGAGAAGAAGATATGAGAAGGGATGATCTAAGGAGATAAATCGGTTTTCTATTGTGAATTTTTCATATGTTGAAATAATATAATAAAGAGGATTGAAGGCTGCTTTTCTCAAATTCGTTGAAAATAGTGACTTACATAGGTTTTGCGAACCTGGATAGAGTACTGGATACAGTACAATAATCACTTTTTCAATCACTTTTTCATGATTCATATAGGAAGGATTCGACTGAATTTAAAAAATATTTGCTATTTTGAATTTTTCATATATTGAAAATATAAGGTTGTTAGCAATATAAAAACCGCCATATGGCGGCTTTCGGCAAATGGTCCCTATTTATCCATTCTCATTGGATCAGGTGCGGCCCGTCCAATCAGCTCCGGCAATTTTTTTCCAGCGCGTTCTGATCTCATCATATATATTCTGAGGAAGTGGTCCGCGAGCTACGAGATCAGCATTCTGCTGCCAGCGATTCGGTTTCGCTGTCCCTACAATTGCGGTGTCCACACCTTCAGTGCTTAGTGTAAAACGTAGTGCTGTTTCTACCATTGTCTGGGCATCTTCACTCAGAAAACCGTAATTCAATTCACTTAAGCGCTTCCAATAAACATAAGGGTATGCTTCTTCCGGAAGCGTATCATACGTCCACGCCGCATTGGCAATCGGCCTCTTGGCGATTACACCCATGTTTCTCTTTCGCGCCTCAGGTAGCGTAAGTTCGATTGCTTCCTGATCAGCAATGTTTAATGAGGTCTCCAGACTATCGAAGAGCCCGGTCTGAATCGCATATAGGGCATCTGTTGTATCCCCGCTGTATCCAATAAATCTCGTTTTACCGGCTTGTTTGGCCCGCTGGAGCACGTCGATAACCGCTCCTTGCCGCAGTACTTCCTCTGAGCAACTATGCAAATGAATGACATCCACATAGTCAGCTTTCAACCGTTTAAGACTTCGATCAATCGTTTGCTCCAGAACTTTGGCATCCCAATCGGGGCCCTCTATCCCAGCGGCGTGTCCACATTTGGTAAATAAATAATAGTCATCTCGGCGATGCGACAACACCTCACCGATCAATTCTTCGCTGTCCCCGTAGCACTCAGCGGTGTCAATCACATTTAATCCTGCATCCAGCGCACTGTTCAGTAGTTTCTCCACTTCGGTTTTGGATACATTTTTGCCAATTTCTGCTCCGCCAAACCCGAGTGTACTTACTATCATGTCCGTGTTCCCGTAATTACGTAGTTCCATTGGGTTCATTCCTCCGAGCTTCGTAAATTTAGGTACAGAATTGTGAATAATGAAAGGATGTATAATAAAACTGATCCGCCTTCCGTATTTATTACCCTATACTTGGACAATACACCCATTTTTCCAATGTGATTATGTAAAACTTCGAAGGATTTCTTGTAGCAGTGTCTACACTCGTCAATAAGTCAATCAGGTTACGAAAAACTGACTCGGGTTGCCCAGTTCAGGATGGAACTTTTCCCGAAAACGGCCTCCGGTGTAATCCCCAATGATTTTACGCCAGAATGCCTGTGCAATCACATTATTCCGAACCTGGGTCACTTTCCATCTCCCCGGAAAACGTCGGAACAATTCATAAGCGGCCCAAGTCCCCACCCCGCTACGTCGATATTTCTGCATGACAAAAAACTCGGTTAAATAATAGTCATTATCCTTGCTGCCTGGTTCACAACGTTCGACCAATGCAAACCCAGCCGGTGACCCGTCACTCGTAATGAGAAAAGGAAACTTGGTGTCTTCTTCCGTCCAAAATGCGTCAAGTCCAGGGTATTCCGGAAAAATCCCATTGTTGTCTACATCAATATTAAGATACTTCGTAAAATCATATAGATAAAATTGCATCAAATGACGAATCACCTGACTTCGTTCCCGAGGAACCAGCTCTATTTTCATACTCATCCGGTTCAACTCCTCTGCTCTACTTATAATTCATACTTTAATGCCTTAAGCCCGCAAGGGCAAGGAAACCTCGATCTTCATTACAGGGTTCTGTGAACAGCTGTGACGATATAAATATGGTACACTGAGTTATAGCATATCTTAGAACATATATTACCATGGAGGTGCAGAACTTGACCAATGTGCAAAAAGAGATCGACCGACGCAAGCTGGATGATAAACTTCCTTCCATGCCCTGGTTCGTTCAGCAATTCATTGATTATAAATTACCCGATTTATCACCGTCTACCTTGCTTGAGTACATAAGGGATTATGAAGCCTTTTTTGGCTGGATGCGAGCAGAAGGTTTGTCCCAGGCTGGTTCCAATAAAGAGGTTGCACTGACTGAACTGGAAGTGCTTCGAATGGAATCAGTGACTTCATACCGTTTATTTTTGGCCACCAAACGTGAAGGAGCGAACTCCAGAATCACGGTCTCCCGCAAGCTTTCATCCCTGCGTTCACTGTTTCATTATTTAAGTCAGATTGCTGAAGATGAAGATTTCTATCCTCTGCTAAAACGAAACATCATGGCAAAAATTGAAATTAAACGTACCCATAAGCCAAAAGATACAGCAGCGAAATTAAAAGGAAAGCTCTTGGAAGATGAAGAACTGCTGGAATTTATCGGGTATATCCTTGAAGGATACGCTGTGGATATGGAGAAAAACAAGCAGGCACTATATTCGCATGAGTTAAACAAAGAAAGAGATGCATGTATTGCAAGCCTCATTCTGAATTCGGGTTTGCGTGTATCGGAAGTTGTGAACCTGAACGTGGATGATCTCGATTTGAACAACAAGCTGTTATACGTATATCGCAAAGGTAATAATGATGAGACCTTTAAAACACCCGTTTATTTCAGAGAGCAAGCCAAGGACGAGCTCGCAACCTATATCAATCTGCGTCAATCACGTTACCGTACACCCAAGCGGGAAAAAGGGTTGTTCATCGCTCTTCGCAACGGGGATTCCGAAGGAAGCCGGATGACCAAACGAGCGATACAGGCGATGATTATGAAGTACGCCAAACGATTTGGCAAACCGTATCTAACCGTGCATAAACTGCGTCACTCCTTTGCAACCGACTATTATCTGCAGAATGATATTTATAAAACCAAAGAGCAACTCGGACACGCATCTACAGAAACAACCGAGATTTACGCTCATCTTACTGACAAAACAATGTCGGAAGCTATTGAACGCCGTACGGATGATGGCATGTAGCCTTTTTCCAGTACAGAATCTCAAGGTATCAAAAAGAAATACGACATAGCGATCCGTTCAAGAAGATTTTCTGGTAAGGATCGCTATTTGTCTATTCGTAATTTTCATATCATGAAAGCAACCAATCGTATATTTTTAATTGACACAATGAATTTGTTTACATAATATTTATTACGTAAAAATCAAGAATTCTCCTCCATGTTACCCTCTAACGATACCAACCACTTCGCTATCTGTTCAGTCTCATCAACAGAATGCCATACAAGATCTCCCTCTGCCTGCACTAACTTATCTTTTTCAACCGGCAACCATGAGATAATACCAATCACCCCATGCAATGTCTCAATCAAAGCAATGTCTTTCTCTTCACGTACTAGAAGCAACTTGGGAAAAGTCGCTTGTTTGTACCCTTCAATGAGAATCCAGTCGTAGTCCGATAGGTATCTCAACATATCATCCAACCTAGTCGGTTGCTGCTCCATAATTGCCGTACGATTCTCCGACATTATGACCACAGCAGCAGCCCCTGCCTGCGTAAAGCCATAAGAATCCGTTCCTGCATGATCTATCTCAAAATGGTCATGTCCATCATGTTTAATTACTGCTACTTTTCGTCCAATAGATGTCAGAAACCGGGTTAGAGCAGCCGTTAACGTGCTCTTACCCGTGTTTTTGTATCCGACGATCTGAACAATGTATGGTGCTGTACTGCGTATCATATTCATGTATGACCTACCTTACTTGTCCTGTGGGAAGTCTGAGAATGCGTACCTGTTCACCCGCAGGAATGCCTTTCTTCTCTGGTGGAACAACAATCAGACAATCACTATCCTTTATAGTAATCATGACACTGGATTCGTCTATACGGGCAGCAGCAGGTTTGGCATACACCATCCCATTGCGTATCTCGATCCGTCCACGTACAAATCGAGTGAAATTATTCACCTTCGTATATGCTTCATCCATAATGGCCGTCCATTCTTCCAGATATGGATGTGCATCGGCCTGCATTGAGCGAATCGCTGGCCGAACAAACAATCCAAATCCGACAAAGCACGCCCCGGGATTGCCTGAAAGGGCAAAGAGTAACTTATCACGGATTACAGCAGCTGTTGTCACACTGCCAGGACGCATGGTTACCTTATTGAACAGCATATCCATATTCCCTTCCCGAACCAGATCACCCATAATATCATAATCCCCAACCGATACCCCGCCAGTTGTAACCACCATATCGTTATGTTCGACCGCTTCTGCCAGCTTCACACGTGCCGTGTCCACATCATCCGCAATTGAACCATACATAACCGGCTCCCCTCCTGCTTCAACGACCAGAGAGCGCAGCATATAACTGTTGCTGTTTCGAATTCGCCCCGGTTGTAACGGTTCATCCACGTCCAGCAATTCAGTACCTGTTGCAAAAATTGCAACCTTAGGACGTTTATATACATTCACTTGAGCGAAACCGAATGTTGCCAGCACGGACTGCTCGCCTGCCTGAATGATGGTTCCTGCTTCAAGTAGCAATTGTCCTTCTTGGACTTCCAGTCCAATGGGTGTAATGTTGACACCCGTTTCAATACGTCGCTTCAGTGCAATCCAATGTTCGCCATGCTCTTCTTTGCTTTCCGTCATTTCCATCATGACAACCGCGTCTGCACCTTCCGGTACCTGAGCACCTGTCATGATCCGGGCCGCTGTACCGGATGTAATCGTAAGATCTGATGTGTACCCGCATGGAATTTCATCAATAATACGCAACCATATTTGCTGGTCCGTTGATGCTTCAACTGTATCTGAGCTTAGAATAGCGAAGCCATCCATTCCGGAGCGGCGAAAGAACGGATAAGGATGAGGGGCATGGATCGTCTCCGCAAGTGTTCGGCCATGCGCGGTTTCCAGAGTTACTTTTTCTGTCGGAGCTGAAGTGACATGAGCTGCAATTTTTGCTTGAGCATCCGGGACCTGAATAGCCTTACGGACAAATTTGGCAGTCGTCATATCAACCGAATGTGAGTTCATTTTCAATGGTATTTGATCCTCCCCAGGACATTTTAATCGTTTTAGAAAGTGTAGCTCGAAAGCAAGCTTGTGACAAGTGCTGCCCATCCTGTCTACAACCAGCGACAACTATTCCTCGCGTGCGTAAATCCCAACATGTCCGTAAATCGTAAAACAAAAAGAACAGCGTCCAAGGTAATTTTCAGTGGCTGAACTTCTCCACCTACCCTTTTCACTGTTCTTTTGCCAATCACAATAGCATTATCAGAACCTTGCTTATGATCACCTGTTATCTGCGCCTCATGATCCGGCCGCCACCAACCCTTGTTTTGGGTTTTTTATACGAACTCTTCGGTGAATCAAATAATCCTCCCAGGCCACCACTGCTCTTATTACGATCAATTGTGCCTCTGCTTTGTTCCTTTTTCCGACTGAATAGTCCCCCACCCGAGCCTACACTCGTATCCTTATCGCTGCCACGTCGGGTAATCGACCCTTTTCGATCAACGGTAATCGGTGGTGCCACCTTTTTATCACTGCTCGTTGGTGTTCGATAAGAACCTTCACTCGGTTTGTACGTGTCCTTGTTTGTATAGCCTCGATACTTTCCGTATCCCCTACCTCCAAATGAATCAAACAAATTACCAATTAGCGTTGCAGTTAAGTAACCTTGCAAAAAGGACGAATCATAATTTTGCCGTACATACTCTTTGGAATCGACCTCAACCAAAGTATCTTCCGCTTTTTTCGGGTCTTGCTGTAAATGATAGTACTGGTCCTGATACACCAGGAACATCCGCTCTGTATTTTCCGCCGAAATCTGATCCGGTTTACGCTGTTCAGACAATTCCTGAGCTACCTCCGGAACCGTTCGATCGGCAGCCCGGTACACATAGGACGTTGTGTTACCACTGCCACTGACCGATTCAAGCGGATATGTGTCCTGAACGGAAGGTGCTCCGCACGCGGACAACAGGGACATCACAAGGCTGAGAACCAGCATTAATTTTAATCCGTGTGCCAAGCGCTTTTTCATTGGAACCTCTCCTAGCTCGAACGAATCACTTTGATATCCGCAGGAAGAATGGACTCTCCCTCATACAGTGTAAATCTTCTGTCTTGCCACTCCACACGCAGAAGTTTGTTATCATCCGACTGATATTGCCATACGAGCTGCTCTCCAGCCTGACCATAGGGTGTCCTTCCTGCAGTGGTTACCATTCCTCCGTATTCTTCCTCCAGGTGATACGCACGCCCATCCAGGTCCAGCAAGGTAGGCACCTCATCAGGTGCATCAAGCCGACCATCGATCGGTGTATAGAGAGCATAACGTGTCATTTCTCGTTCTTCAATATGCAAGTGCCGAATTGCTGTACCATCCTGCAATGTAAGGACAGCCGCATTCCGTGCGCGATGATGCACACGTCCAACAACTTCATAAGTTACCAGTGAAACCTCGCAGATATCACCAGGTGTCAATTGGAGCATCGTTTTTTCTGCCCGGGGAGGTTCCGGTTTCGCTAATATCCCTTTAATCCGTTTCCACACACTCATGCCTATTACTCCTGTTCTTTATCTTATAAACAAGCTGCAATAATTAATGCGCCCACGATATGAAGTGCACCTGAGAATAAACCGTAACCTGTCTTTCCCTGCTGAATTCCCGTATCCAGATCCAGATTAGCCCACGTCCGAATCATGAAATGAACCACACTCTCCAGAATTAACAAAATGATAAACGAAACGACAGATACCAGTAACGCTTCTCCAAGATGACCCGCTGTCGATATGGAGGTAGCGAGCACATAACCTTGAGCAAAAAGCTTCATGACCATGCGTGTCGTAACGGCCATGTTGCCCGCTTTCACTTCGGCAAAATCCTTATATTTTGTGAACAACGAATCTACATACATCAAGACAAACAGCAAAACCGAACCCGATAACGTCCAGACCAGCATTGCCAAAATGTTCAAATCCATCTACATAGCCCCCACATCTCAACATGAACCGCAATTAAAAGCGAAGGAGAAACGCTGGTCTCTCCTCCGCTGGTGCCCCTGCTTATACAAGGTTTAGTTCTTATTTTCGTACTGCTTCATCAATGCAGCCAGTTCATCCTCAACAGCCTGATCTTTGCCTAGCTTCTCAAATTCATCATCCAGTGATTTTCCTTTGGATGACATTTCATTGCTGGCTTCTGCCTGAGCTTCCATCTGCATCATTTTTTCTTCCATACGCTTCATACCCGCGCTAGCTGTGTCAGAACCAAATCCGTTCATTGCCTTGTTGATTTCGGTTTGAGCTTTTGCTGCATTGTAACGCGCAACCAATGTCTCACGTTTGTTTTTCATCTGACTCAACTGTTTGCGCATTTCGTCGAGCTTGCCGCGAAGATTATCAGCAGACGCTTTGTTCTGGTCGTAGCTTGTTTTGTATTCGGCCATTTTTTCTTCAGCGACTTTCTTCTCTTCCAGCGCACGACGTGCGAGATCCATATTCTGGGCACGGGCAGCGGTGTGAGCCTGCTCTTCACGTTTTTTCACAAGAGCTTCCTGTTCTTCGAACAGTTGTTTAAATTTCTTCTCAATGGCAATCTGTGCGGCTACAGCTTTCTCTGCATCTTCCAGATCTTCCTGCATGTCACGGATATATTGATCCGTCATTTTAATCGGATCTTCTGCCTTGTCAATAATGGAATTAATGTTAGACATCGTTAAATCGCGCAATCGTTTGAAAATAGACATTATGGTATTCCTCCTAGTCGATATTACATCCTTGTATATAGTCATACATACGTGGCAACCTTCTACTCGTTTCAATTTTAACAAAAAAAATCATAAAAGACGATTTTGGCTCCAATGAAACTATTGAATCAGCTGATCGAATTGAATCAACTCTTCATCAAGCAGCCTCTCTGCAGTCTGCACAATCTCATCAATCTGCATCCGCGTAATTGCATCAAAATGAATTCCCATTATAACGGTCACAGATACTTTCAAATGCATGGCCGCTTTACGTGCAAGCCTCTCACACAATTCTTGTTCTTTATGCCCTGGAATATGCACCGTAGCGCCGCTCACCCGTTCTCCATCCGGATAAAATGTCGCTACCGCTCCAATATGTGATTTTCCTCCAGTCACCAGAAATACTTTGTCTTCTCCAGCCTCAATCACCTGTATACGAACGGATTTCAAGTCGTATGTGCTCATCTTGCTCCACCTATCCTTTTCTATCTGAAATATGAATGGTGAAAGTATGGATCGAATTCCATCAATCAGCAATGAAACATCTCACACATCACGAATAAATGACTGCATTCCCGGGCATACCAAAGAGAACGCAATTTGGGAAAAGGAGGCACTAACATGCGTCTACGCCTCATTATGTTATCCATCATGGTCATTCTTCTGGGAGGGAGCTTTGCCCCTGCTCAATTAAGGGCTGCCTCAAGCCCACAAGATAAACCTGTTTCCAAGTCGGATTCATCCGAGGAGGAACAATTGACACTTGGACAGCTTAGGCAGAAATATGCCGATACATTCAAAACGAATGGTCCATCAACAAAACAGGTGGCTTTGACTTTTGATGATGTACCTGATCCTAGGTTCACCCCGCTGGTACTTGATATTTTGAAAAAATACAAGGTACGGGCTACTTTTTTCATTGTGGGAAGTCGCGCGGAGAAACATCCGGATTTGGTGAAACGCATAGTGAAAGAAGGACATATTGTGGGTAATCACAGCTACAATCACCCGGAATTCAGCAAGCTGTCCATGAATGCATTTCGCAAACAAATCTTACATACCGGAGACATTATTCGCAATTTGGCGGGTTACACTCCCAAGATGATCCGACCACCTTATGGAGACATTAACGAACAACAGCTGCAATGGGCAGCCAAACAACATTACAGCATTGTGAACTGGAACGTTGATTCCCTGGACTGGAAGGGCCTAAGCAAAGACAAAGTAAAGAAAAACATTCTGTCGGCCGTTAAACCCGGTTCCATTGTTTTGCAGCATGCAGGTGGCGGGGTGGGTTCGAATCTAAACGGCACTATCGAGGCGCTGCCTGAAGTTATTGAGGAATTGCGTAATCGGGGGTACGAGCTGGTCACTTTGGACGAAATGCTGGGCCTGCCAAAGGGCAAGTAGGATCTGTTTGTGAGGAGTTCGTATAAAACAAAAGGGTGTCCTTCAATCACATTACCGTGACAGAAGGACACCCTATGCTAATTAGTAAGTTCAAAGTACAGTTGCACTGGATATGTGCAGCTAGTTTGTGTTGTTATTTTAAAATGTAAAGTTCAACATCCTGAATACCAAATGTACTCACAGACTGTTGGCTTCCCGGAATAAAGATATCAATCCTATGACCTTTAATAGCACTCCCCACATCCCGGGCCGTAGCAACAAATGCCTGTTTCGGAAGTCCTGGATGTGTATGACCCGTTACGAGGACCTTCGTACCCAGTGGAATAATACTCGGGTCTACTGCGATTGTGCCCAATTCGAGCGGATTACCGAAGTAATCTACAGCACCCCATCCTCCATTTTCTGAAGGGTCGGCAGAGTATGCGGTTGCTTTTACATCGACTGACTTGCTGTAGTCAAATGTTTTTCCCCAGGCTTGGACTACCTTGTTACCTGCGTTGACATCAAGGCTGGCTGTAGTTATTGTTTTTGCGTTTGTAGCCGCTGCTGCAGATACTGCGTTTGTTTTGCCTGGAATCGTAATTTCCAAACCGCCGTAGATGTTGTAAGCGGAAATGTCACTGTTAGCTTTAATGAGTGTGTTTAACCCAACTCCATATTGCTTGGATAAGGTGTAGAAGGTATCCCCCTCTTTGGCCACATGAACTGAATCAGCGTGAGCCGGAACCGCCTGAATTAGCATTGCTGCTGTCAGCAAAGCTGTTGCTGTTTTGGCTATACGTTTCTTGTTAATCATGGTCTTCCTCCCTCATTGTGCCTGCGAAGTTAGTTGTCGGATTCGGATGGAGGAGACCACCCTATAGGTCCTAATTACATCAAAAGCTATATGTACGCCCTAATTCACCCCAAGCAGCGTGCCATCTTTCTTCCCCTGCACATTCTGCATCATTACATCCCCCACACTTCCTGTCCGGAAGTTTCGGCAGGAACAAATATATCACAATTTTGTAACCATGAGTCGTAGTAAATGTTACCAAATGGAGAAACAGTTCATCACAAATGCTGAAAATATGCGAATCTTTCAACATACAGTCTGACTGAAGTTGTTCCTTTGATGACAGAAACGTTACTTTCTATGTAAATTCATTCTTATGTTCACATGACAAAACAGCCTTGACGACTGTGTGTCGACAAGGCTGTTTTGTCAAGTTTGAATTAAATTAGAGCACTTTGGCAAGGAAGTCCCGTGTACGGGCATGCTTGGGTTCACCAAACACTTCAGCAGGGGTTCCTTCTTCTACAATGACCCCGCCATCCATAAACAGGATACGATCTCCTACTTCGCGAGCAAAGCCCATCTCATGCGTTACAATAACCATTGTCATACCACCTTCAGCAAGACGCTTCATGACATCCAGCACCTCACCGACCATTTCAGGATCAAGTGCAGAAGTTGGCTCGTCAAACAGCATGACATGCGGCTGCATTGCAAGAGCTCTTGCAATAGCGATCCGTTGTTTCTGACCACCGGAAAGCTGATTCGGATAAGCGTCTTTTTTGTCGGACAGGCCGACCGTCTTGAGCAACTCTGCCGAGATTTGTTCAGCTTCCTTAACGGATTGCTTTTTCACTTTGATGGGAGCGATTGTAATGTTCTGCTGCACCGTTTTGTGCGGAAACAGGTTGAAGTGCTGGAACACCATGCCCATTTTTTCACGAGTCGCGTTGATGTTGTGTTTGGGATCTGTGATTGACACACCTTCAAAATTAATTTCGCCGGAAGTCGGCTGCTCCAGCAGGTTCAGGCAGCGTAAAAATGTACTTTTTCCCGATCCGGACGGACCGATGACCACGACAACCTCACCTTTGCCTATTGTTACGTTAATGCCCTTGAGCACATCGTTATTTCCATATGATTTGTGTAATTGTCTAACGTCTATCACTTGCACTCAACTTCCTTTCCAATCGACCCAGCAGCTTGGACAAAATGAACGTCAGCACAAAGTATATGGCTGCTGCAATCAGGAATGGGTTCATTCCTTGGTACGTAATATTTTTGACTACACTTGCCTGGTACATAATGTCGACCATACCAATAACCGAAATAATGGAGGACTCTTTAATAATGGTCACAAACTCATTACCGATTGCCGGTAGTACTGCTTTGAAAGCCTGTGGGAGCACGATGTAACGCATTGCAGCAGTTCTCCCCATTCCGAGCGAACGAGCCGCTTCCAGTTGACCACGATCTACCCCCTGGATACCTGCACGGAAAATCTCCGCAAGATAAGCTCCACTATTAATGGAAAGTGTAATGATACCTGCCTGAAGTGGCGTGAAATTAATACCCAGAGTCAGTGCAAGACCGTAATAGATAATCATCAGTTGAACCAGCATTGGCGTACCGCGAATGACCTCAACGTAAGCTGTACCGATCCAGCGCAAAATCGCAACGTCATGCAAACGGAACAGACAGATGATCAAACCGATAATAACCCCGAATATCACACCGAGTGCAGACAGTAGAAGGGTGTAGCCCACACCTGTCGCATAAAAGCTTTTGTACTGCCAGAACACTTCAAAAATGTTCTGATTTTTGTCCAGCTTGTCTGCATTCAACTGACTCGCTTCTTTAACCATTTGCTCAATTTTATTTTCGCTTTTCAGACGTTCGAGCGTCCCGTTCACAGCGTTCAGCAATTCCGTATTACCCTTGCGAATCCCGATCGCCGCTTCTACCTGCTCTTCATCCGGAATAGCAGGAGCTAGTCCGATAATATCATCCAGATAACCAGCAGCTACCGTATCTTCGACGATCGCCGCATTCACACGATTGGTCTGCAATTGCAGCACGATATCGGATATTTTATCGAGTGCTGTCAGTTTTGCGCCTGGGATTCCCTGACCAATCGTTTCCTGAATGGAGCCTTTTTGGACTCCAATTTTTTCATTTTCCAGTTCAGCCATCGTAGGATATTTGTCTTTATCCTTATTACGTATCATGATAACTTGTTTTGATTTATAATAGGTATCGGAAAAGTCGATACTTTTCTTGCGCTCATCTGTCGGTGTCATTCCCGAGATGACCATATCCACACGACCACTCTGCAATGCAGGCAGCAGTCCGTCAAAACCCATATCCTCGATCACAAGTTCTGCTCCAAGATCGGCCGCAATTTCTTTGGCAATGGAAATATCAAAGCCCACAATTTGGTCTTTACCATCAATGACTTTATGGAATTCATATGGTGCAAAATCGGCACTTGTACCGAGCACCAGCTTTTTACTGCTTGAATTGCCTGTGGTTCCCGTTGCCGATGCAACAGGTGCAACTGTTGTTAGCAAAACCACAAAAGCCAGCAGCATCATAGTGTAACGACTAATCAATTTCAACCCTGTTCTCCCCTTATAATACTTTGTGTGCTTCTCTTGTTGATGCCTGAGTCATTATAAAGTAGAATGCATGATTATGCAATGCATTTCGACATGAACGATTACAGCTTGTTTCTGAAAAATAACTGCAACTATGATATAATTATTGAATTATTTTCATTTTTGCTAAGGAGTCCATCATGACACATACTAAAACACAAATTTTAACGGTTATTGATCAATATGCTTCCCGTTTTAAGGAGATTTCATCATACATTGGTGCCCATCCTGAACTCGGGAATGAAGAATATCTCGCTTCTGCTCGGTTAAAGGAAGAACTTGCCTATCACGGATTCACAGTAGAAGCTCCTGTTCTTGGATTGGATACTGCCTTCATCGGTACGTATTCTGCCTCCAAGCCAGGTCCAACCATTGCCCTCCTGTGTGAGTACGATGCACTACCTGAAATCGGTCACGCCTGCGGTCATCATCTGATCTGCATGATGAGCCTGGGAGCTGCCGTTGGTCTTAAATCTATACTGGATGAAACAGGCGGAACATTGAAAGTGTTCGGTACACCGGCGGAAGAAACACGGGGTGCCAAGGTGCCAATGGCTGAAGCAGGTTTATTCGATGATTGTGATATCGCACTGATGGCTCACCCATACTATGCGTATGAGAAATCAGGCAGTTCTCTGGCGATTGACGCGGTACAATTTGAGTTTCATGGAAAATCTTCACATGCTGCTGCAAGTCCACACGAAGGGATCAATGCACTGGATGCGGTAATCCAGACGTTCAATGGAATTAATGCGTTCCGCCAACACGTGAAAAGTACGGTTCGTATTCATGGTGTTATCAATAGCGGAGGACAGGCAGCCAACATCATTCCGGACTACGCATCGGCCCAATTCTATGTCCGTGCCTCGACGAGAAAAGAATTGAATATCCTCACCGAGCGTGTGATTCAGATTGCGAAAGGCTCTGCTCTGCAAACGGGGTGCCGACTGGTTACATCCAATTATGAGACTTCTTATGATGAGATGGTTACCAATGAATCGTTATCGTCTACCTTTAGTGCAAACTTGCTTGAACTGGGCATTCCTCAAGAGGAGATTGTGAGCGGTAACGATCACGGCTCCATGGATATTGGTAACGTTTCTCTGCGTTGTCCTGCCATCCACCCTTATATTCGCGTTGTGGACGAAGTCCATACCCTTCACTCGATCGAGTTCCGTGATTTGGCGCTGCAGGAACGGGCTTTGGATGGTATGATCTTCGGAGCCAAAGCACTTGCTGCAACAGCGTATGATGTCTTGACCCAGCCTGAACTGCTGCAAACGATTCGAACAGAATTCGATGGTGTAAATCGCTAAATTTGTCGCAAACTGGCGTGCATTCTTCAAGGGGTGTTCTCTCAGACCTGCAATTCAGGGCTGATGGAGCACTCCTTTTGTTCATTTTGATACGTATATTCAGAAACAAGCTGGAGATCCTGTGAAAAGAAAACATTGAAAGTCACTGAAAATTTCACATTTATTGCAGTAATCATGGTTCATTTGCTGTATAACTTGGTTATTTATAGCTATAACTTTATCTTGAGTTCAGGAGGTGCTGTCATGCTGCTCGAAGCAATGTATCACGTTCCCCGCGACAAATGGGCTTATGCATATAACCCGTCTACCATTCACCTGCGTGTACGAACCAAGAGAAATGACGTTGAATATGTGACTGCACTGACCGGTGATAAGTACGATTGGGATGGAACTTACAAAGAGATTCAACTGGAGAAGGCTGCTTCAGACAGCATGTTTGACTACTGGGAGGCTGCTGTCAATCCCAAATTCAAGCGCCTGACCTACATCTTCCGCATAACCGCCGGAACAGAAAGTATTTTTTTGGCCGATAATGGAATTCATTATGATGCCCCTTATCCGACCGGAGGATATTATGAATTTTCCTACATACATGAAATTGATGTATTCAAGGTCCCCGAGTGGGCAAAAGAAGCCGTGTTCTATCAAATCATGACGGAAAGGTTTGCCAATGGAAATCCGGACCTGAACCCGGAAGGAACTCAGGAATGGGGCGGCCGACCTGAACTGGATAACTACTTTGGTGGAGACCTGCAAGGTGTTCTCAATCACCTGGATGATCTGACTAAACTCGGTGTTAATGCCATTTACTTTACCCCTCTGTTCCAAGCCAACTCCTACCATAAATACGATACCATTGATTATAAAAAAGTAGACCCTCAATTTGGGGACAATGAAATGCTCAAAAAAGTGGCAGAACAATGCCATCGCCGCGGAATCCGGGTCATGCTTGACGCGGTTTTTAACCATTGCAGCGAAGACTTCCCCCCGTTTCAGGATGTACTGAAGAATGGTAAGGAATCCAAATATGCAGACTGGTTTCATATCAATGAATACCCTGTCCAGATCAAGAATGGAATCCCTACTTACGATACCTTTGGGTTTTATGGAAATATGCCCAAGTTTAATACTGCCAATTCTGAAGTTAAAGCGTATTTGCTTGACGTCGCTGAATACTGGATCAAGGAAATCAAACTCGACGGCTGGCGACTGGATGTTGCCAATGAAGTGGATAACCATTTCTGGCGGGACTTCCGCAAAGTGGTCAAAACCGCCAATCCGGAAGCCTATATTGTAGGTGAAGTCTGGAGTGATTCCTTGACCTGGCTCATGGGGGATCAATTTGATTCCGTGATGAACTACCCTTTTGCTGACAAAGTGCTTGAGTTTTTCTGTGGTTCTATGGATGGTTATAACTTTGCCAACGAGATGGGCTCACTCATTATGCGGTACCCGCAACAGACAAACGAAGTTATTTTCAATATGCTGTGCAGCCATGATACCCCTCGCCTGCTCACTCGGTCCGGAGAAGACAAACGCAGGTTAAAGTTGTCCGTTGTATTTCTTTTCACCTATATCGGTACGCCGTGTATATTCTATGGGGATGAGGTCGGCATAAGTGGGGAGGCAGATCCGGATTGCCGCAAATGTATGCAATGGGACCCTGCCAAGCAAGATCGGGAGCTTTATGATTTCTACCGCCTGATGATTGATTTGCGTAAAAGTAATGAGGCATTACGGAAAGGTCGTTTCCGTTTCCTCAAAGCAGATCACAACGATCCCTGTATCGTGTATGAACGCGTGGACGACACGCTTCACTTTACTATATGGATGAACAATACCCCGCAAGACCGTACACTGTCTCACCCGATGGAAACGAGAGACTGGAGAGATGCTTTGACTGAAGAACCTGTGGCTCCAACGGATGGTATGATGAATATCAAACTTGATCCATACGGATATCGTATTTTGTACAGACAACTGGAAACGATCTAACTCATGCCAAAAACGTATGGAGTATTTGATGAATGATTCAATTCATCGGATGCTCCATACGTTTTTTAGGAGTTTAACAAGTATGATAAAATTATAGCTTCGTGGTTTTTAAATCTCCTTTTGCATCGATCGTTATTCTCCACCGCGTAGAATTCGCACCCATCATGACAATTTCGTTTACCAGTTGATATACTGTTCCATTATTATCCTTAACCAGGTCAACCACTATGTTTTTCCCGTCTGACCAGGGACTGGAACCAAACAAATAACGCCCCGTTACATTCGCCGCTACAGTTAAGATATTGTCTCTGATAATATTGTTCTCCACCGTGTAACCGACACTATCGAGATGAACTGCCCACCACGTTCCATCATATCTCAATCGGTTTCCAGTAATAATATTGTTGGAGCCTCGTATTTGGAGACTTGTGCCTTTTCCCGCTATTGAATTATTGGTAAAGGTAACATTATTAACTAAACTGACCATCCGGTCAGGGCCTTCGGAATCAAAACCCGCCTCAATAATGTTATTCGATGCAATAACCCCATTGGTAATATTCATAGCTATGCCAGCTTTGGCAATGTAATTACCTTTTACAATGATATGACCATCCGCAACAATTCCCCAGTGTTTTCCTCTTGGAATGATGATGTTGTCTGATATAATTCCGATGTCCATGCCTTCTGTACCTTTACTGGTACTGGCTTCAATGGCAGCTGTCGCACTAGACATGGAGATTGTGTCAATCAGATTACCCTGGATAATAAACAGGTGGTTGCTAACATCGTCGGGATTAAACTGTGACGGAGAGAAAGACACCGAAATGACAGAAGTTTTTTTGATTTCATTAAAATAATTAGAGGTTACAAACGCACCTTCGAAACCAATTAACCCTACACCAAATGCTGTTCCGATTATGGAATTTCCGTGAATATGCATGTTTTTTGCCCCGGACTCCCCACCCTCATTGTTGCAAGTAATCCCCCCACCAACGGTGGGCATAAGAGACTGTTGTCCTCCTGAAAAACTAGCATAGTCCTGGTCACTGGATAGCACAGGTGAGTGAAGAAAGTTGTTAGTTATTGAAACATGCCACGTTGCCTTAATTAGGATTCCATCTCCGAGATATCTGGAACAATCGTTCTCGCGAATCACTACAAAAACCAAGTTACTACGAACTGCAATCGGCTCTTCTCCTAAATGATGCAGCTTATTGTTCCGTATAACGATATCACGGGCAGGATTGTCTTGATTGTTGGAACCATTGACTGCGATTCCATCGGTAAACTTGCTAATATCATTATGTTGTAATATTACATGGCTCGAATTTTCGACGTGTAGCCCTGTCTTGTTTTTACTCCAAGCAGCTTGAGTAGTTCGCACCAAGGTCAAACCACTGATCTCTACATGATTACTTCCTTCAATCCGTATTCCTTGATCCGAGACCTCCAATATTGCTCCCGGTAGCGCCCTAATGATGACTGATCTTCCGCTAAACGTATAAAACCATCCTGTCTTCACCACCTTATAGTGTCCTGGCGTAAATAATAAAACATCTCCTTCCTGTGCCGAATCAAAAAAAGCCTTGATCTGCACGGACTGATTGCTGCCATCTCCTGGCGCAAAACTTCTCACATCAATGATATTGCCTGAGAGGGTGGATTGCACAGCGGCGATGTTGCCCATAACCTGACTAAACATTTCATTCATTTTGACCGAGTTATACCCGTCAGCACTACTTAAAGCCTGCAAATTAGGATTGTACGTAGTGTTAAAATTAATGAAGTTCATTATCATCAGCCCCCTCTTATCATCGTACAAAAAAACCGCAGTACGTTTAAACTGCGGCTCATTTGAAGGACTATTTTTTGGATTCTAGCGTAATGCGGCGATAAATATTCATATACTCTTCAGCTGATACGTTCCAGCTGTAGTCCCCGCTCATTGCGTTTTTCACAATCTTTTTCCAGTGCTCTGGTTGACGGTAAAATTCCTCGGCACGGCGAATGGTATTCATCATGTCATGGGCGTTAAAGCTTGTAAATGAAAATCCATTCCCCTCACCGCTGAATTCATTGTATGCCTGCACAGTATCGTTCAGACCCCCTGTTTCACGGACAAGGGGTACGCTGCCATAACGGAGTGCAAGCAACTGGCTAATACCACATGGCTCGAACCTCGATGGCATAAGGAATAGGTCACTACCTGCATAGAAACGGCGGGATAACCCATCATTGAAGGTAATCTGAGCAGACATTTTCAGCGGATAACGATTGGCTGCCTCACGGAACCAATGCTCATAAGCCGGATCACCCGTACCCAAAACTGCGAATTGAATGTCATCATAATACAATAATTCATCCAATACACGACATACCAGATCCAATCCTTTGGAATCCACAAGCCTTGTAACCATGACCATAAGTGGGGCATCTGGTCGAACTGGCAGTCCCAATTCCTTCTGCAGCTCAATCTTGTTCTCTATTTTCTTGGACAGGCTCGTTCTGTATTTAACAGAAATTTTGTTATCTGCTGCCGGGTTGTAACTTTTGGTGTCAATCCCATTCACGATTCCACTGAATCGGTCCCCAAGCGAGGCAAGCAATCCATCTAGACCATAGCCATAATAGGAAGTTTGTACTTCCTTCGCATACGTGGGACTGACCGTCGTTACATGATTCGCATACACAATGCCTGCTTTCAGGAAATTGACGTTACCATAAAACTCTGCCCCATCCACCGTAAAGTACCGATCATCCAACTCCAGCAGATCACTAAATAGCTCATGTGGGAACACACCTTGATATAACAAGTTATGTATCGTGAACACCGTTCTCATCTCACTGTAAAAAGAATCATGAGCATAGTGAGCTTCCAACAATAAAGGAATCATCCCTGCGTGCCAGTCATGACAGTGCAATACATCCGGCTTGAATTCGATTTGCGGCAACACTTCAAGAACAGCACGATTGAAAAAAGCAAATCGCTCGCCATCATCCATATAGCCGTACACACCGTCACGTCCAAAATAATATTCATTGTCTACAAAGTAAACCGTAATGCCGTCATGCACCAGCTTTTCAATCCCACAATAGGGTCTGCGCCAGCCTAGAGGTACTTCCGTTGTAATGACTGGCTCCATGGCGTCTTTGTATTCATCCGGAATACCTTTGTATTTGGGCAAAATGACGCGAACATCTGCCCCGCCTTTCTTCAATGCCTGTGGCAATGCACCAATGACGTCAGCAAGACCTCCTGTTTTGATAAATGGATGTACTTCAGCAGCAGCAAATAGAATGTTCATGCCTTCGTCCTCCTCTTCGGTTTACCTGATGTACTAGTAGCACTTGTTTTCCTTTCTTTCGTTGCCATGGTTTTTGATCTTACGGATTTCACTTCAAGTGTCGATGCATCCGTTTTCCGACGAGTATTCTTTTTTAAAATAACTACGCTTAGCGGAGGCAGGACCAGCTCAAGGCTATGTGGCTGACCATGAAAAGGAATCTTTTCAGTAGCCACCTGCATATCATTGAGTATACCTGATCCTCCGTAATCGGAATGATCACTGTTCAGGACTTCGGTGTACATACCGGGACGCATGACGCCAATCCGGTAACGCTCCCGCTTGACAGGCTGAAAGTTAATGAGCACAAGGAGTGTATCCGCAGGTTTTTTTCCTTTGCGCACATATGAAATGACGCTCTGGTCCTGATCATCCGGAGCAATCCATTCATACCCTTCAAAGGAATGATCAAGCTCCCACAAAGCTTTTTCGCCCAAGTATAACTCGGACAGATCCCGTTCAAACTTGTGGAGTTTACGGTGACTGTCATAGTTCAGCAAAAACCAGTCCAGTTCATCTTCATCTTTCCATTCGATAAACTGGCCAAATTCTCCACCCATAAACAGCAGCTTTTTGCCTGGGAATGTCATAAAGTAACCCAAAAAGGCACGCATGCCGGCAAATTTCTGCTCGTATGTTCCTGGCATTTTGTCTAGAAGTGACTTTTTGCCATGAACGACCTCGTCATGAGACAGAGGAAGCACGTAATTTTCAGCAAAGGAGTATACGACCGGGAATGTCAGCAAATGATGTTTGGAGGGACGCTCGTGAAAATCTGATTTCATGTAATCCAGCGTATCGTTCATCCATCCCATGTTCCATTTATAGTTGAAACCTAATCCGCCTTGATCCACTGGCGATGTCACCATCGGCCATGCACTGGATTCTTCTGCCATCATCAGTGCATATGGAAAGTATTTAAAGACGGTCTCATTAAGCTGCTGTAAAAAAGCGACCGCTTCCTTGTTTTCCAGACCGCCTTCGTTATTGGTTCGAAATTGTCCCGGTTGCTTTTCGAAATCCAGTTTAAGCATGCTGGTCACTGCGTCAACACGCAGTCCATCAAAATGGTACATCTCCATCCAGTACAGGGCATTGGAGATCAAGAAGGAACGAATCTCAGGTTTGGAGTAATCAAAGCTTAAGGTGCCCCAGCCTGGTCTCTCCGCTAACAGCGGATCTGCGTACTCATACAAAGGTGTTCCATCAAACAAACGCAAACCATGTGCATCTTTTGCAAAATGTGCAGGAACCCAGTCCAGTAATACACCAATTCCGGCCTGATGTAGCGTATCAACCAGGTACATCAAATCTTTGGGCTGTCCGTAACGGCTTGTCGGCGCGTAAAAACCTGTATTTTGATATCCCCACGAAAGGTCGTATGGATGTTCACTCAGGGGCATCATTTCTACATGGGTATATTTCATCTCCAATAAATACGGAACAAGCAAGTCGGCAATTTCACGATAACTGTAGAGGGTACCGTCCTCTTTACGTTTCCATGTTCCTGCATGCATTTCATAAATATGTAGAGGTTTGTTATACATGGATCGTTGTTTACGTCTCCATGTTCCGTCATTCCATTTGTAACCTTCTATGGAACTTGTAATAGAAGCTGTACGTGGACGGACTTCAGCATGAAACGCATAGGGATCCGCTTTAAGCAATTCGGTACCCTCTTCCGTTAATATACGGAATTTGTATAAAGTTCCTTCACTGATTTCCGGAAAAAAACGAGTCCAAAATCCAGAATCGGGTATCTTATATAATGGTTCCTGTTCACCTTTCCAATCATTGCGGTCAAGCGCTAGACCTACTTCTTTGGCATTAGGAGCCCACACGGTAAAGCGATATCCCTGACGATGATCTTCGATCGCAGGCTGTGCGCCCAATATTCGATAACTGTGATGAAGGTTTCCTTCATGAAACAAATAAATATGCTCCGGCGATATTTCCGGGTTTGCCAATGGTTGAATGGCCAAGAGATCACCTTCTTCTCCAGAAAATAGATGTAACAGTAACCATTACCCCATTCTAGCCAAGTTGAAAAGAAAAATGCGGTGTGTAAAAAAATGTTGTAATTTTTCAGGATTTTTACAATATACATCGTTTCAATAGCCCCGCATTGCGTTAAGTATGTACTACACTGCACAAATATTTTGGGAGGGAAACGATTATGTTTAAGAAAGATTGCATCGCTATGCTGTTGGCGGGAGGAGAAGGGAAAAGATTAAACCCTTTAACCTCAAGTATCGCAAAACCCGCTGTACCGTTTGGCGGGCACTACCGGATCATCGATTTTCCTCTCAGCAACTGCGTAAACTCAGGTATCGACACTGTAGGTGTACTGACGCAGTATCAAGCTGATTCATTACATGATCACATTGGTGAAGGAGAACCGTGGGGCTTCGAAACGTCAAAAGAGGCTGGAATTTCCTTACTTCCATCTTATCATACAGGAAATGACGAATACTTGGGAACTGCGGATGCTATTTATAAAAATATAGACTATATTGATCAACAAAACCCCGAAAATGTTCTAATTTTGTCGGGTGATCATATCTACCATATGAATTACCGTGAGATGCTGGATGCTCATAAAGCGAATGAAGCGGTAGCCACCATTTCTGTTATGGAGGTTCCATGGGATGAAGCACACCGTTTCGGTATTATGGCAGCGGACGCCAATTCGCGTGTTACCGAGTTTGCGGAGAAACCGGCCGAACCGAAAAGCAACTTGGCTTCCATGGGGATTTATATGTTCAAATGGGATTACCTAAAGCGTCACCTGATTGAAGATGCTGCAAACCCGGAATCCAGCCATGACTTTGGTAAAGATGTGATTCCTCAGATGCTGAACGAAAACACACCTCTCTTCGTTTACAACTTTAATGGGTACTGGAAGGATGTAGGTACGGTTAAGAGTTTGTGGGATGCACATATGGACCTGCTTCATAACGATGAAAACTGGAGCCTGCATAAAGAAGATTGGCCGATGTTCACTCGTGACTGGAGATCTAAACCAAGTGCATACAAAGCACGTAATACGCGGGCTGAACTTCTGGCATCCATGATTCATGAATCCTGCGCCATTGAAGGTCGAGCAGAACGCTCTGTTATTTTCTGCGGGGCTGAGGTCGGCAAAGGTTCAGAGGTTAAAGACAGTGTAATTATGCCAAACGCAAGGGTAGGCCGTGGGGTTCATATCGAACGTGCCATCATTGGTGAAGGTGCCATCATTAAAGACGGTGCCATCGTCAAAGGCACTGCGGATGAAATTGTGGTAGTAGGACCCAATGAAATTGTCTCCGCCAAACCGGCAGTGCGTACACAACCTGTTCGTATCCTAAAAGAAGTGTATGAGAAAAGCGGACGCCTGCGCGCTGGTGAACTTTCCTCATAAAGATAATAAAAGGCGAGCCGAATATGGCTCGCCTTTTTGGTGCTCTTTGTTAATATTCAACCTTAAAACCTCTTTGATACGCTTAAGGTATTTGAAGACACGGTTACTTATCCTGATCAGATTCAGGTTGAGTTAAGTCTGAAGTGAGTTTATCTTCCACTTCATTATTCTGCACAGTGTCTTCCTCCACCGTCTCTTCCTCCTGCAAAGCTGGTAACGACACCGTTACCGTTGTTCCCGTTCCGAGTTCACTTTGCATCGTAATTGTCCCCTCATGCAGTTCGACCAATTCCTGCGTAATCGCAAGCCCCAGTCCTGTCCCTCCATTTTGGTGATTTACCTGGAAGAAACGGTCACGTACTTTAATAAGATGTTCTTCACTGATTCCGATACCGGTGTCCTGAACAGCTGCAATGATCTGACCATTCTCCTCTTTGACGGACAAGAAGATCCAGGAATTCTCATGTGAAAATTTGATCGCATTATCCACAACGTTCAGGAAGACCTGTTTCAGTCTGTTGCCGTCTCCATGGACATTATAAGCACGAGTCTCATCCGTTTCCAACTTGAGATGAACCTGTTTTTGTTCTGCTTTGGCCCAGACATTCAACATCGTTTCCTGCACAATTTCACGTATGTTGACGGTTCCTTTGACCAGCTTCATCTGATTCTGTTGTAATTTGGAGAAATCCAGCATCTCTTCAACAAGTCCAATCAGTCGTTCGGTTTCCTTGGAGATAATACCCATCCCAATACGGGTTTCTTCCGGATCATAACCACCTGAATCCAGTGTCTCACTCCAGCCCTTGATACTGGTCAGGGGTGTTCTTAATTCATGTGAAATCGAAGAGATAAAATCATCCTTGATCTGATTACTTCGCACGATTTCATGTGCCATGAAGTTAAGCGTCGATGCCAACTCGCCCAATTCGTGCTTATAATTTCCTTTAACCCTGACATCCAGCCGTCCTCGGGCCATCTGAGCAGACACTGCCGTAATGTTGTTTATCGGACGTACAATGGAGTTTGCCATACCAATACTTATAATCAAGACAATGGCAAGCACACCAATACCAACCGCAATGGCAAGCATACCCATGAACAATAACTTGGAATTTACGTTGTCGAGCGAGGTCAGATATCGAATAACATAGGTGTTTTCGCCGCCTAGATCAAACTTGTGTGAGACGGCCATCACCTGCTCGCCAGTGCCCGGTTGTCTACCTACCCACCGTCCCATGCCACCATTCAAGGCCTGTTGAATATCACTGGTTTGCAATACGGCACGATCAGATTCAAAAGCAGTCGAACTGGCTACCACATGACCACTCAAATCCAGAATTTCAAGTTCAGTATTATCAAGTGCCAAATTAACAAGAAGTTTGGAAAGGTTCTTCCCGTCTTCGGTATTGCTTTCACGGGCTAGAGGCTCAAAAAAATCCTTTGAGTTGGAGATATGGGTACTGATTGTATTATAAATACTTTCATAATAATATCTTTGAATCGCCAGCATAAATACAAATTCCACCAACAGCAGAGCCAGAAACACTACTATAAAATAATGTAGTACGATCTGCCGGGTAATTCCTTTTTTGATCATTGATCCCGGCCCTTCCATTTATACCCGTGACCCCATACAGTCTGCAGGTATTCAGGTTCGGAAGGATTGTTCTCAATTTTCTGGCGCAAGCGACGAATGTTTACATCTACAATTTTCGGATCACCCATATACTCTTTGCCCCACACATGATCCAGCAGCACATCACGACTAAGTGGTGTATTTTCTTTTTCCAGGAAAAATTGGATCAGTGAGAACTCTGTCGGTGTTAGTTCAATTAATTCATTCTGCTTTTTAAATTGCTTCGAGATCAGATCCAGTGAAAACGGTCCTGACTGGAACGTTACCTTGGCAGCCGTTTCCCGATGTACGTTCACTCGGCGCAGCAAGGATTGTATCCTTGCTATCAGCTCTGTTGGACTGAAAGGCTTACTTACATGATCGTCCGCTCCGACTGATAACGCATATACCTTATCTTGTTCCTGTACCTTCGCTGTCAGGAAAATAATGCCAAGCCGCTCATTCGTTTCACGAATGCGCCGACACACTTCGAATCCGTCAATGCCAGGGACCATAACATCTAGCAAAGCCAGATCAATATCTGGTACAGTTTGCAGTATGCGAAGGGCTTCATGCCCGTCCCCTGCCTCAAGTACTTCAAATCCATTTCTTTTTAAATTAATAACAATAAAACTGCGGATGGATTCTTCATCCTCAAGAATAAGTACTTTACTCATTAAGTTCTTCCTTTCTATTCAGTTGCAATATTGTTAAGCAATCCCTCATCCGCATCCAGTTGCGCACCGCGTGAAGCGATGACCCGATCATTGGTACGAGTTATTTCCTTCCAATTTTTACCCTTTTCCTGATCCCACTGAGAAAGAGTAAAATATTTGATTTCTCCTACCGTTTCATCTGTATCAATCATCTTGAAACGAATATATTTTTCTTTTTCCGATTTCGTATCAATGGTAATCTTTCCATACCATTCAGGTTTCAGGTTTAAGTGGAATAGGTCGGCATCGTCCCGGTATTGGAAGGAGACAAATTTCTTATCCTCTTTACCGTCCCATTGATAGAAGGTATAGAACCACATCCGGGAATCAAATACATAATGCTCCCAGCCTTTAGGTGTTTCCTTCAATCCAAACTCAATAATACCATCATTGTTGACATCACCGCTTAAAATTTTGTCATCTCTGTAGGTTTGATCAGGCGATTTGAATGCATTCACTAATTTGTTATCTTTTACATATACGATCTGTGAGAATGTACTTCGATCATCCAGCTCCAAGTCCAGTACTACTCCCATTCTACCTTTCGCAATCTGACCACCTAAAGCATTATAGATCTCTTTCACCGTATAGTCCGTCTGCATCCTGTCAACTTCCTTGAAGCTACCCTCGTCGTATTGATACAACGCAATGGATACAAACCCGCTATTGTTCAAAGATAAGATCGTAAAGTCATTTTTGTTATCCCCGTTCAGATCCAACGTGTTCCCCTGAACGTCATCTATAATATATTGGTTGTATGGAACACCACCCAATACTTGCTCAAGTGCTCCACCTTTATAAGAATACGCAGTTAATGCTTTCTGTTCCTGTAAACTGACACCGAGAATAATATCCGGGTTCCCATCATTTGTAATGTCCAACACCTTGAAAGATTGCAGTTCATTTCCCGGAACATCAAAAGTCAGCTTTTTAACCCAAGAGCCCACTTGTTCTTCCAGTAACATGCCATGAATTCGCACATTCTCATTAGGAGTCTCATAGAAAACGATAGCTTCCCGAGTGCCATCTCCATTTAGATCTTCTACACGAATCATACTGGTATTATTCATGTCTTTCGGACGAATCAATTTGCTTTCGGGTGGCTGCTCATGCTGGACCACATTTAATAATTTTTCCTTGTCTGTAGACATCAATGGTTTTCTCATCATGCCTTTAGGATCGCTTATGACAGTACATCCGCTAAGGACTGAACCGAGCAGGATACTTACTGCTCCGCCTGCCAACAGCCGTCCCCACCGAGAATTAAGCAAATTCATCACTCTTTTCAATAGTTTAAATCATATTTTTTTCTTGCTGTGTCAATCGACGCCCCCGAATGTCAAAAACAATTTTGCCTTCTGATAGCCCCCAAATGCGGGTGGCATGTTTCTCTGCCAGTTCAATCGGCAATACCGCAATTACGGTAGCCCGTTCTTCTTCGCACAATTTGCGCAGTGTTTCCAGGACCGCATCTGCGGTATGAGGATCAAGACCGACTACCGGCTCATCCGCCAAGACAACTTTGGCGCCATGTGCAAGCGCCCGGGCAATGGCAACACGCTGCTTCTCACCACCACTGAGCTTCTCTGCCGTCATGTGCGCTTTATCCAGTAATCCCAATCCCTCCAGATAATCCATGGCGCCCATATAATCATCGGAACGTACCATACCCGTCACCATTCTCCACAAAGGGGTCTGACCCGACCTACCGATCAATACGTTCTTCAAAGCAGTACGTCTCGGATACAATTGCGGATTCTGTTCCAAGTATGCCCATTCCCGTTTAATTTTCCGTTTTCCGGACCAGCCCTCTTTCAAAATCTCGGCACCGTCCACCGTAAATCGGCCGCCATCCCATTTCTCCATCATGGCAAGGCATTTAAGCAGCATGCTTTTTCCGCTCCCGCTTGAACCGACTATTGCAATCATTTCTCCCTGTTGCATATCAAATCGAATATCCCGCAGAACCGGAACCCGGTCCGCCCCTACGGATTTGCTTAAGCCTTCCACTCTGATCATCGCGATGTCTCCTCTTGTCCATGTTTTTCCCTAACTACTAGTGTACTCGGAAATGGACATCAATTTCCATGCGAACACCAGCTTCTATTTTAACACAGATTCGAGCGCAGGTTTACGACGAAATAACACACCTGCTGCACCAAAAAGAAGATACATGAATCCAAGCAAAGTAAACATGCCTCCCGGTGAGATCCAGTTGATGACTTGCCCACCCAGATTCGGTCCGATAATGCTCCCAATCGTAAAATGAAACGAAGCAACCACGTTCGCTGCAGGCAGAAGCGCTTTAGGAAGAATATCTGCGGCATAGGCCAGGCCAAGCGAGAAAAACGACCCTACCAAACCACCAGCTATCGTCAGCAGCACAAGTGTCCACCAGAAGTGTGTGCCTGCCACAGGAACTAGCATAAAGACGATGCCGCCCGTTATACCGGCAAACATCAACGTCTTCTTCCGACCATATTGGTCGCTTAACATACCCAGAGGCAATTGAAGAAACAAACCACCGATTCCGACGAACGGCAGTAACGAAGATATCTGATTGGCATCGAATCCAATACGCAGTCCGTAAACAGGGAAGTTGCTATTCATCCCGGCTTCCATGTATCCATATAACAGCGCAGGCAACAATGCATACCATGCCCACGCCAGGCTTCGACGGAATCGACGTTCAGGCAGCTGCCCATGTTCTGTTTTTTCGGGCTTCGTATCGGGAAGCTTCATTAATACCAGGAAGAGTACAGCCCCCATACAAACAAATAATACCCAGAATGGAACAGCATCACCAAAGCCGAGCAGCTTGATTCCCAAAGGCCCAATACTGAATCCAAGTCCATAGGACATGCCGTAAAGAGAAATGTATCGTCCCCGCTTCTCGGGTGCCGTAACCAGGAGAACCCATAATTGCGCAGCATAATGAAGTGCACTGTCACCGATTCCGACAACCAGACGCAAAATGAACCAGATTTTGATATCTGGAAAATAAGGAAACAAAATGAGGGGAATCATGACAAATAACAGACCACCGATGATCAGCTTTTTGAAACCGATCGCTCCCAGCAGTCGTTCAGCGACCAGAGTCATGGCAAAAGAACCAACGTATAATGCGGCAGCATTTAATCCGTTCAAACCCGAAGAAACTCCCTTTTGCTCCAGGAAAATGGACAGCACTGGCAATAAAAGTCCCTGACTTATACCCGCTACAACAATAACGGTTATCAGTACGAGATAGTTCGATGTAGAATTTGACAATTTGGTTTTGGTTGTAGATGACACTAAATTTCATTCCTCCTGCAAGCATACAAAGAAAAATCGCCATCACTGACGACCTTTCGCATGTTATAACTATTCTGTTGATCGGGCATGGTTATACCGGGGCTTTGCCCTGGACTTGAACATTATAGTGGACAACGCCCTGCAAAACAAGCCATAATAGTACTTAAGTCGCTGCGTACATTTAGATGTGACGGGAGGATTCTGCAACATATGGCTTATCATGTTAAAATCGATGTTTCACCGATATATGAAATGCTCAACAGTTTTTTGGTATATGTAACGAAGAAATGGATTCAACATCTCGATGTTGGTCCAGAATGGATTATTGAAGTGGAAGGCAAACTAAGTTCCAATGTACGAGCTGCGCTCGCACCTGCTTCTACTTGGCCTTTTGATGACTTTGACGTCCTGTTCGCATGGGCTGCATACCGAGATGCTTCCACAGAAAATCGCGATTTTCTGGACATGCTTGCGGGCCAGACAGCCAATGAACTGTTCGCACGCGTTTCACCTTTGCTGCCCAGTCTTACCATAGAAGAATCAACTCGTATTCGGGACAGCTATGTTCCCCTGCTTCGACTCTGGGATCAGCATTACTGCCAGCATATGAGTGAGGATTATCGTACCTGGTTGGAGGAAGACGCTGAGGAGAAACGCATTTTGCTTGATAAAATGGGACCGGAATTACTCATTGAGTATGCCACTGCCGGTGTTTTGGTTGAACCGATGCCTGGGCTGGATGAGGTCATTCTATTTCCAACCGTTCACAACCGCCCCATTAATATGTACTGTTTCTACGAGGGCATGATGATTATGCAGTATCCCGTGGATGCTCCCGAAGAAGATGAGGATCAGCCGCCAACCTGCCTGCTTCGTTTCACCCATGCTCTGGCTGATCCAGAAAGACTCCGTCTGCTTCGTTATGTATCAGAGGAGCCGAAATCGCTTGCTGAGATGTGTGAAGAACTGGGCAAAGACGAGGATATGGTTAAAGACCAGGTTATGGCTCTTCGTATCGCCGGTTTGCTACGAACTCATCTGCTTGGCAGTAACCGCAAAGAGAAATATAGTATCCGGCCGGATGGCGTATCTGAATTGAATATGTTCCTGGAATCCTATATTCGCATAAACATATGAACATCTGTGGACCTGCTGGCTGCAAGGAGTGAATTTTGATATGAAATTAATTAAACAGCATATTATGTTTGATCTTGACGATACACTGGTGTATTGCAATAAATATTTTAACCTGGTGCTTGGCGAGTTCTTTGAGAACATGCAAGAATGGTTTGACGGACATGCCCTGACCGTTCAACAGATCCGGGAGAAACAGCTGGAAATCGATGTGACCGGAGTCAACAAAGTGGGGTTTGCAAGCCACCATTTTCCACAATCCCTTATTGATACGTACCGTTACTTTTCCAAGAAGTTTGCTAAGCCGACTTCTCTCCAAGAAGAGTCTTATCTCACCAAACTGGGCATGAGTGTGTACGACCAAGAGGTTGAACCTTATCCGCATATGGTTGAAACGTTGGAAAACTTAAAATCGGCTGGACATGCCCTCTACCTGTACACAGGCGGAGAAACCGTAATTCAGCAACGGAAAATTGACCAAATGAAGCTATCGGCTTACTTTGATGACCGAATTTACATTCGTCAGCACAAGAACATTGAGGCGCTTGAAGGCATCCTCTCAACCGGCCCGTTTGAACGTCGTGCAACATGGATGATTGGAAATTCACTGCGCACGGATATCATGCCAGCAGTGACAGCCGGCATCCATAGCATATATATCAAACAACCTAACGAGTGGCAATATAACATTGTGGAGCTACAGCCCAATCCTGAGACATCGATGTATACCATCACGGCATTGGAAGAGGTGCCGAAGGTCATCCACGAAAATATCCAACAGCAGCAACAAGAAAGGACCCTTTAACAAAGGGTCCTTTTACTTATATCCAGGGTGAAAATAAACAACTTCTGCTTCATTACATGAAGCTTACATACCTGCCTTCAAGTCCACGACTTATGTTTCTTGCCTTTCAGCAGATAGTTTACCGGTTGTCGGGTCCTGCAAAATAATACGTGCCTTCACTGTACTTCCGTCTTTTCGTTTAAAAGACAGTACCTGCGTACTCCCCTTTTCAATCAACGCTTTCAACATGGTACTGGTAATTTTCTTGCCAACGTATTCTTTCCAAATGACAAACCCGCAGCCTTCTTTAAATCGTGTACAGCCATAACCTTTCTTGCCTTCAATAATCTGCCCCGTACAACCTGGAGATGGACAAGATGCCAGCGTTTCGCGGACACCCGGTTGACCAGCACTCGAAGCTTGCGTTTTGGCAGTTGCTGTCTTGACACTGCCCGTTCTCCCTGTTGCTCCTGAAACTTGACGTGACGCCTTCGCTCCCCCGCTTGCACTCGTGCCGGACGTCTTGGTAGACGTTGTTGCGCTACTCTTCTGGGTTCTGGCTCCTTTGCCTTTCCCCCGCCCTCCACGTGAATCTTCGCCAAAAGCATCCGCTGGTGCTGGGGCTTGCACTCGCACCTTATCAATGATGGACATCGTGAATTTTTTGACGTTCTCCATAAACTTGTCCTGACCTGCTTCACCTTTGGATATTTGGTATAATCTTCTCTCCCATTGGCCTGTCATCTCAGGGGAGGTTAACAAATCTACACCTGCCTTGCGGATCAATTCGATGGCTGTTCGCCCCTTCAACGTCAGTTGCATCTTTTTACCCTGCATCGTAATGTAACCCACATTCTTGAGACGCTCAATCGTTGCTGCACGAGTAGCTGGAGTGCCAAGGCCACTGTCTTTCATTGCATCACGCAGCTCTTCATTCTCGATCTGCTTGCCTGCACTCTCCATCGCTTTCAGCAAGGTCCCTTCGGTATAACTCTTTGGAGGCTGTGTTGCCTTCTCCTTGAATTCACTTTTTGTACATTGAACAGGCATTTCAGGCTGTACAGAAAAGGCCTTGTCCGTCCATTCCTCGGCTTCCTCTTCTTCATTACTGTTTTTCTTCGTTTTTTTCTTGCCAGAGCCACCCTGCTCCTGATCTCCAGAGCCCAGTACCACCTTCCAACCCAGGGACAGCAGTTCTTTCACAGATGTCTTGAACTCGTGCTTCTCAACGTCAGTGAGCACGGTATGCTGCTTATACTCGGCTGGCGGATAGAAATGGGACAAAAAACGTCTGACAATCAGATCATAGATATTCTGTTCATCCTTGGATAACGTACCCGGTCGTTTCAACGTAGGTAAAATCGCATGGTGATCCTCCACCTTGGACGGATTACATACGCCTTTATTATTTTTGTGAACGAGTTCAGGCTTCGCTCCTTGCGCCAGTTCACTATAGGTCCCATTTTTGAGCAGATTGAGTGTTTTGTGCATTCCTTCGATGTTTTGTTCTGTAACATAGTTGGAATTGGTCCGCGGATAGGAAATGACCTTATGTTTCTCATAAAGCGCCTGCGCAATATCCAGTGTTTTCTTCGCTCCATAACCATACTTGGCATTCGCCTCTCGTTGCAAAAGGGTGAGATCATACAGCCGATACGGATACTCCTTGGTCTGTTTTGCTTCATACTTGGTAATCCGTCCTTGCTTGCCCTTCACACTGGCAGCAATGGATTCCGCAACCGACGGATCGGTTAACTTGTCCCCTTGACGCAGCCCTCTATACTCTACTCCCTCCTGACGAAACCATGCGGCCACTTCATAAAAGGTTTGGGACTGGAACGCTTCAATTTCGATTTCACGATCATATATCAAGGCCAGTACCGGAGTCTGAACTCGTCCTACAGACAGCAATGCATTATGACGCGTGGTAAACGCCCGTGACGCATTCATGCCGATGAGCCAATCCGCTTCACTGCGGGCCCTGGCAGCTTGGGTTAAATTTTCAAATTCCGAGGCATCCTTCAATCCTTCGAAACCACGCTTAATACTTTCAGCCGTAAGATCCGATATCCACAAACGTTTTACGGGCTGACGCAGCTTTAACTGCTGTTGAATCAAGGCAAAGATATATTGTCCCTCTCGCCCCGCATCACAAGCATTAACGATGGCAGACGCCCTCTTTGCAAGTTCTCCGATTATCTTCAGCTGATCTTTGGTTCTGGGGTTGGGCACAATCTTGAACTGATCCGGAATAATCGGCAGATCCCCGATATTCCACCGCTTATATTTCGTATCATAGGCATCCGGTTCAGCCAGTCCCAGTAGATGACCAATCGCCCAAGTGATGATATAATGCTCACCCTCCAAATAATTGCGATTGTTCTTGGCCCTTGGCTCTATGACGGCGGCAATGGTTCGGCCCATGTCGGGCTTTTCCGCTATAACCAGTGTCTTCATCCGTCCATCTCTCCTCCTTCACCGCCCGAATGACGGCAAAAAGGGGCCTTCCGCCTACGGAAGCCCCTTGCTTCTGAACCTTATTATATCAGATTTTGATTGCAGGAGCATCCTCTCCAGTGGAATTAGCCCGCTTCCTGTTCATTTACAGCCCGCTTTGCCCTGCATTCTTTGCATACGCCCTGAAAATCAAGCCGATGATCCGTTACAGCAAAGCCATACTGTCGCTCAATTTGTTGTTCCAGACGAAGCAAGCCGTCTTCCATAATTTCTTCCACACTACCACAATCTGTACAGATCAGATGATGATGGTGATGTGACCCATCCGTACTTCTCAGATCGAAGCGCGCAGCACCGTCTCCAAAGTTAATCTTTTCGACCACATGGAGATCACTTAGCAGCTCAAGTGTGCGATACACCGTAGCCAAGCCAATCTCCGGAAATTGTTCTTTTACCAGCAAAAATACTTCCTCTGCACTAAAATGATCCTTTTCATGCTCAAGCAATACACGTACGGTAACTTCCCGTTGCTGTGTCAACTTATATCCTTTTTCAACCAGTTGATTTTTAATGTCATAGATGTGCTCTGAAATGGATTTGCCCCGATTACTTGTCATAAGGTTGCACCTCCGAATTTAATAACTTCACCATTCAAAATGTTCAAGTCAATTTCAAGATGTACTATTCATTCGTAATTTAATCATGATCATACTCATAATTATAATATAATAATAAGTCTTTATGGATTAAAAAGCAATGCTATAACGCACACTTGCAAAAGATAAATGAGAACAACTCTCGATTTCTTATAAACAAAAACAACCCTCGTATAAACACAAGGGTTGTCATTTTATGAAATTCATCCTTTACATGATATGAGTGCAATTACGATTACATCGCAGAAGACTTCATCTGCTCTTTACACGAGAACTGTAGCACCCATCAAGTATTTGTCCACTTCACGGGCAGCTTCACGACCTTCATTGATAGCCCATACAACCAGACTTTGACCACGACGCATGTCGCCTGCTGCAAATACTTTATCCACATTGGTATTATATTTGCCATAACGGGCTTTAACGTTAGTACGACGGTCTGTAGCAAGTCCAAGCTGCTCAACCAAAGTTTGTTCTGGTCCATCAAAACCAATAGCAATCATTGCCATTTGAGCCGGGAATACACGCTCTGTTCCAGGAATGGGCTGATAAATCTTGCGACCGGTTTCATCTACAATACGCTCGATTTGCACAGTGTGCAATTCTTTGAGGTTACCTTCCTCATCACCAACAAATTTGGTTGTCATGATAGAGAATTCGCGTGGATCTTGACCAAATAACGCTTTGGCCTCCTCTTGGGCATAGTCAAGTGTATATACGTTAGGAAATTGCGGCCAAGGGTTGTTGATGCGATCACGCTCCATAGGAGCTTGGGTGTGCGTACCAAATTGAGTAACGGAACGGCAACCGTGACGGAGCGATGTAGCGACACAGTCAGAACCTGTATCCCCGCCACCGATAACGATTACATCCTTGTCCTGTGCAGACAGGTAGTTTCCATCCTCCAGGTTGGAGTCCAGGTAACTTTTGATGCTGCCATTCAGGAAGTCCATAGCGTAGTGTACGCCTTTCAGGTCACTGCCTTCAATGCTAAACTCACGCGGTTTGGTTGCACCACCGCACAACACAACGGCGTCATAATCGTCTACCAGCTGCTGAGCAGCAATGTCCTTCCCGATCTCCGTGTTTGTTACAAATTGAATGCCTTCAGCTTCAAGCAAATCAACACGTCTCTGAACTACGTTTTTGTCCAGTTTCATGGTTGGAATGCCGTACATCAGCAAACCGCCCACACGGTCGGAACGCTCGTATACCGTCACCGAATGGCCCGCTTTGTTCAACTGAGCTGCTGTAGCTAATCCCGCAGGACCTGAACCTACGACTGCTACACGTTTACCCGTACGTTTCTCCGGAGGTTGGGGAACAACCCATCCTTCTTCAAAACCCTTTTCTATTATGGCTTCTTCAATGGTTTTAATCGTTACAGGCTCACCGATCAGTCCAACAGTACATGATCCTTCACAAGGAGCAGGACAGACGCGACCTGTAAACTCAGGGAAATTGTTCGTTTTGTGGAGGCGATCAAGTGCCTCTCTCCACAATCCACGATACACCAGATTATTCCATTCCGGAATCAGGTTATGCACAGGGCAGCCCGACGTTCCGCCAGTCATATCTATACCTGTATGGCAATACGGGGTACCACAATCCATGCATCGTGCACCTTGTGTTCTGAGCTCTTCTTCAGCCATATGTTTATGAAACTCTTCCCAATCCTTAACCCGCTCTGACGGCTCACGGTCCGCAGGCAGTTGCCGTTTGTATTCCATAAATCCAGTAGGTGTAGACATCTTACGTTTCCCCCATCCGTTCTTGTCTTAATCCCTTCATCTGCATGGTTCTATATGAAATGGATTACTCATGATTGAGTTTTTTGTATATTGTATCACAAAATCTTCTCGAAGATATTTCAATTATAGTAGCACTTTGCTTGTTGAATATTAAATGGATTATCCGCATAATTATTTGTATTTTATACATCATATCGTTCTAGTCTACCATGGGTCAATACCCTTAATTTGGTCTTTAACCAGGTTTAGATCCAGTAAAATAAGCGTTTGATTTCGTACCCGAAAGTTCGAATGTCAATTAAATGTGAGCTAATTTATCACTTAAAACAACAAATTTCCTTGTATTGTATTACCAATTCCGAATATTATCCTAATTTTAGGGCTTTACAACGGTAAAACTCTACATTATTTATACTTTTTCACTAAAAGACCAGTAGTGCTATGTATAATATTCATCTGTATCGTCAATTTAACGTAAAGTTAATGTTAGTTTTGTGTCATTTCGTATGGGGATCTATGTATTTTTTAAAAAAAGACGCTGTTCACGAATAATTCGTAAATCAGCGTCCCAAATCATTTGTTTATAGAAAAATGTTCGGGTTCTGCCAGACCAGCTTATGCCCCTTTAGCGTTTTCGTTCATAGAATTCAAACGTATACGCATAAACATTTTTTTCATCCTGTTCGCCTTCAATCTGTTCCTTCAATTCCCACTCCGACCAGTCCACTTCCGGGAAAAAGGTATCTCCTTCAAAATTCTCATGAATTTTGGTCACCACCAAGCGATCTGCGAGTGGCAAAAACTCACGATAGACCTGGGAACCGCCAATGACGCAAAGCTCTTCACCTTTTGTAACTTCCAGGCCCTCTTCAATCGTGTGCACCACTTCAGCCTGATTCGCTTTGTAGTTCAGATCTCTGGTTACTACAATATTTCGGCGCTGTGGAAGTGGCTTGCCCCCAAAAGACTCCCATGTATTACGTCCCATGATAATCGTCTTGTTCAATGTACGCTGCTTAAAAAAGGCCATATCTTTAGGCAGGCGCCATGGAATGGCATTATTTAGTCCAATAACACCGTTTTCTCCCATCGCCCATACGAGTTCAATGCTCAAAGATTACACACTCCTTCAATCTGTGTTTGTTTATACCGCAATCGGGGCTTTAATGCCCGGATGATGCTGATAGTTCTCAAACTCAAAATCTTCAAACGTATAATCGAAAATGGAATCCGGCTTGCGCTTGATCACCAGTTTAGGCAACGCATAAGGTTCGCGCTCCAACTGGGTTTTCACTTGTTCCACATGGTTCGAGTAGATGTGTACATCCCCTCCAGACCAGATGAATTCTCCAACTTCAAGGTCACACTGCTGGGCAATCATGTGTGTGAGCAGCGCATAGCTGGCAATGTTAAATGGCAACCCAAGGAACGTATCTACAGAACGCATGGTAAGCATACACGATAGTTTACCCTCAGCCACATAGAACTGAAACGCGAAATGACAAGGAGGCAATTTCATGTTGTTAATCTCCGCCACATTCCAGGCGCTAACGAGGTGACGCCGCGAATCCGGATTATTTTTGATCGAATCAATAACCGCTGCAATTTGATCAATTTTCTCTCCATTGGGTGCTTCCCAAGTACGCCACTGCGAACCATACACTGGTCCCAGGTCACCGTTCTCATCTGCCCAATCGTCCCAAATTTTCACGCCATTATCCTTCAAGTAGGATATATTCGTATCCCCGCTCAAAAACCACAACAGCTCATGAATAACCGATTTCAAATGGATTCGTTTGGTCGTAACAAGTGGAAAACCTTCGGAAAGATCATAGCGAAGCTGTCTACCGAAAACAGACTGTGTTCCGGTTCCGGTACGATCTCCCTTATGCACGCCTGTATCCAGGATATCCTGTAATAAATCGAGATAGTTTTTCAAATTATATTCCCCTCGCACTTCTTATTTCATAGCAATAAAAAACAAACGAGAACATTCACAGAGGTTGTGTTTGCTCCAATTTGCTTTATTGAAAACAGCACAGAGCTAAGGTCGATGCTGTCATATTCGTTGTTACAGTGTACCACATTGAGCTTCAGATTGCATGATTCTTGTGCTGTTGTAGCTTCATAAATTCAAGTCTTAAATAGCCTCTCTCTTTAGGTGTTCACATAAAAAAAGGATAGACAACATCGAATGACGTTATCCACCCCTTTTTAATTTACGAATAATGCCAGACGAATCCGGAGCTTAGACGATCTTAACGGGAAATGATGTGGATCGGGTGACCCATAACCAATTCCGCAGCTTCCATCACGATTTCGCCCAAAGTTGGGTGAGCGTGAATAGTCAGCGCCAGATCTTCCAGAGTAGCGCCCATCTCGATTGCCAGACCAAGCTCAGCAATCAGGTTGGAAGCTTCCAGACCTACGATTTGGCAACCCAACACGAGGCCGCTTTCTTCGTCAGCTACGATTTTCACGAAGCCTTCAGCATGATTCAAAGATACTGCACGGCCATTACCCGCATAAGGGAATTTGCCAGCTTTAACTTTGTAGCCTTTTTCTTTCGCTTCTTTCTCGGTGTAACCTACGCTGGAGCACTCAGGATCTGTGAATACAACTGCAGGCATACATTTGTAGTCAACTACAGATGGTTGTCCTGCGATCGCTTCAGCAGCCACTTTACCTTCATAAGAAGCTTTGTGAGCCAGTGCCAGACCGGATACGATATCACCAATCGCGAAGATGTGAGGAATGCTTGTGCGTCCTTGGTGGTCAACTTTGACAAATCCACGCTCGTCAACGTCTACGCCAATCAGGTCCAAACCAAGCTCACCGTCTGTATTTGGACGACGTCCAACCGTAACGAGCAGGTAATCTGCAGTCACTTCTTTGGACTCACCATTTACAGAATATTTAACAGTTACATCTTTATCCGTTTGCTCAGCACTTTCAGCTTTTGCACCCGTTACGATTTCGATGCCTGTTTTCTTCATGTTTTTAGCTACGAGGCTAGTCATGTCTTTATCGAAACCTGGCAGTACAGTATCCAAACCTTCGATGATGGTTACTTTCGCACCGAATTTGGAGTACATTTGACCAAGCTCAGCACCGATATAACCGCCACCGATAACGATCATGCTTTTTGGTACTTCAGGCAAGTTCAGAGCTTCTGTCGAAGACAGAATGCGTCCGCCAAACGGGAAAGGTTTCAGTTCGATTGGACGGGAACCTGTTGCAATGATTGCATTTTTGAATTTGTAACGCGGTGACTCGTGATCGTTAAATACACGAGCTTCGTTTTCGTTGATGAACATGCACTCACCGTTGAAAACTTCAACTTTGTTGCCTTTGAGCAAACCGGCTACGCCGCCAGTCATTTTCTTAACAACGCCGTTTTTGAATTCTTGAGTTTTGCTGAAGTCCACTTTTACGTTCTCAGCAGAGATACCAAATGCTTCACCGTGAAGTGCAGACTCGTATTGGTGTGCAGCAGAGATCAGAGCTTTGGATGGAATACATCCGCGGTTCAAACAAACGCCGCCCAGTTCGGATTTGTCTACGATCAATACGCTTTGGCCCAATTGAGCAGCACGGATGGCAGCTACATAGCCGCCAGGTCCTGCACCAATTACTAATGTGTCGATATTGAGAGAAGCGTCGCCTACTACCATATCTTACACCTCCATAACAAGCAACTCAGGGTTAGCGAGCAGCTGTTTAATGTAATTCATAAAGTTTTGTGCTGTTGCGCCATCGATGATACGGTGGTCAAAGCTCAGGGAAAGAGCCATTACAGGCGCTGCAACTACTTCGCCGTTTTTGATAACCGCTTTTTCGCTGATGCGTCCTGTTCCGAGAATAGCAACTTCAGGGAAGTTGATGATTGGAGTGAAGAACATACCGCCAGCAGAACCAATGTTACTGATGGAGATTGTGCTTCCTCTCATTTCATTCGCGCTCAATTTGCCGTCGCGGCCACGAGCTGCCAGATCACGGATAGAATCAGCGATCATCCAGATGGATTTACGATCAGCATCTTTGATAACAGGAACGATCAGGCCGTTGTCTGTATCTGTAGCGATACCGATGTTGTAGTATTTTTTGTAAACAATTTCGTTAGCTTCTTCATCAATCATCGCATTCAAAGCAGGGAATTGACGGGAAGCCGCAACCAGTGCTTTAACGATGAATGGCAGATACGTAACTTTTGTACCTTTTTTCTCAGCGATAGGTTTCATGCGAGTACGGAAAGCAACGAGTTCAGTTACGTCCACTTCGTCCATGATGGTAACGTGAGGTGCTGTGTAAGCCGATTTAACCATCGCATTGGCGATTGCTTTACGGATACCTTTGAATGGTACGCGCTCTTCTTCAAGGCGTTGATCAGCTGCTGCAGCTGCTGGTGCTGCGGATTTCTTCTCTTCTTGAGCCGGAGCTTCTGAAGATGCCGCTGCGGAAGAACCGCCACCGTTTTTGAAAGATTCAACATCTTCTTTGGTTACTTTACCGTTGTTGCCAGTACCGTTAACCTGAGCGATGTCCACGCCTTGTTCGCGAGCAAATTTACGCACGCTTGGCGTTGCCAGAACGTCTTTGGCAGGTACTGCCGGAACGCTGTTGTTGCCGCCTTCTTTAGCTGCATCAGAACTGGATGCTGCTGCGGAAGAACCGCTAGTGTCCGCTCCGCCTTGAGCTGCATCTTTTTCTTGCTCGCCTTGATCGCCAGCTGGAGCGTCGTCTTGCTCAGGAAGCTCGCCTTCAGCATCGATAATAGCAACAACTTCGCCTACGTGGCAAACTTGACCATCTTTAGCGAACACTTCTGTTACTGTTCCGTTAACCGGACAAGGTACTTCAACGACTGCTTTGTCGTTCTGTACTTCCATGATGATATCGTCGTCAGTTACTTTGTCACCGACTTTGATGTGCATCTTGATGATTTCGCCTTCGTGAAGGCCTTCGCCCAGTTCAGGGAATTTGTATTCAAATTTAGCCAACTGAAAAACCTCCTTGATTATGTCTCAATCCTGAAAACAACCCTTAACTCCAAGAAACAACCGTTACTGCTAGTGCAATAAACTGTTACTCAAGGGGCTAATGGCTGTTTACAGTGCAGCTTGCGCTGCGGTGTGGATCACCATACTGCGCCTTGCGGCATGTCAGATGATTAAATTAGAAATTTACGACTTTGTTAACCGCAGCAACGATACGTGCTGGGTTAGGAAGCCATGTATCTTCGATTTGTGCAAATGGATATACAGTGTCCGGACCTGCTACACGCAGAACCGGTGCTTCCAGATGCAGGATTGCTTTTTCATTGATTTGGGCAATGACTTCTGCTGCAACACCTGCGCTCTTTTGAGCTTCTTGTACAACGATTGCACGGTTTGTTTTCTTAATGGAAGCAACGATGGTATCGATATCGATTGGGCTAACCGTACGAAGGTCGATAACTTCAACTTTGATTCCTTGTTTTTCAAGCTCATCTGCTGCTTTCACAGAAGTGTGAACCATCATACCGTAAGTAATGATCGTAACATCGGAACCTTCGCGAACAATGTTCGCTTTACCCAATTCAACAGTGTAATCTTCTTCAGGTACTTCTGCACGGAATGCATGGTACAAGTTCAAGTGCTCCATGAAGAATACAGGGTCGTTGTCGCGAATGGATGCGATCATCAGACCTTTTGCATCGTAAGGGTTAGAAGGAACAACCACTTTGATACCCGGAGTTTGCGTGAGCAGACCTTCAAGGGAATCTGTGTGCAATTCTGCCGCTTTTACACCGCCACCGAATGGTGTACGGAATACGATTGGAGAATTGTATTTACCGCCGGAGCGGAAACGCATACGAGCTGCTTGAACTACCATTTGGTCAAGTGCTTCGAAGATAAAACCAACGAATTGGATCTCAGCAACCGGACGGAAGCCTTGAACACCCAAACCTACAGCCAGACCACCAATAGCGGACTCAGCTAGTGGTGTATCAAATACACGCTCTTCGCCAAATTCTTTTTGCAGACCTTCCGTTACACGGAAAACGCCGCCTACATTACCTACGTCTTCACCGAAAAGCAGAACGTTAGGATCACGTTTCAACTCAACGCGAAGCGCATCACGGATTGCTTCTTTCATGTTCATTTGTGCCATTTGCTTCATTTCCTCCTTAAACATTGACAGTTCACATTTGAATTCATAGATGTATACCGGGACACCGGAACCCGTCCCGGATGTTTATGCTTTATCGGAAAAAACTTATTGGAAATCAGCTTTTTGCTCTTCCAAGTGCTTAGGCGTTTGTTCGAACATGCTGTCGATCAAGCCTGAAATCGTCATTTTCTCGGTTTTTTCCGCTTTTTTGATCTCTTCGTTCACTTTTGCTTTTGCTTCTTCTTTCACACGTGCTGTATCTTCTTCAGTCCACAGACCTTTTTTCTCCAGATATTTAGCAAAACGTGCGATTGGATCTTTCGCATTCCATTCAGCCTCTTCTTCTTTTGTACGATACTTGGAAGCATCATCCGAAAGGGAGTGAGGACGGAAACGATATGTTACTGCTTCGATCAATGTTGCGCCTTCTCCGTTACGTCCACGTTCAGCAGCTTCCTGAACCGCTTTGATAACAGCGAAGATGTCCATACCGTCAACTTTAACGCCTTTGATCCCTGCTGCTACCGCTTTGTGAGCGATGGACAGAGCTGCCGTTTGTTTGGCAAAAGGAGTTGTGATGGCATAACCATTGTTTTGCACGAAGAAAATAACAGGCAATTTGTAAACACCAGCGTAGTTCAGACCTTCATAGAAGTCGCCTTCTGAAGAACCACCATCACCTGTGTACGTAATTACAACTTGTTTTTGTTTCTTCAATTTGTAACCCATTGCAATACCCATTGCATGCAGAATTTGTGCACCAATGATGATTTGCGGCATCAATACATTAACGCCATCCGGGATTTGTCCACCATGTTGGTGTCCACGGGAGTACAGAAACGCTTGATAAAGAGGAAGTCCATGCCACACGAGTTGCGGAATGTCGCGATAGCCAGGACATACAAAGTCTTCTTTTTCAATTGCAAATTCACTACCAACCATTGTAGCTTCTTGACCAGATACTGGAGCATAGAAACCAAGACGACCTTGACGGCCCAGGTTTACAGCACGGTCATCCCAAGTACGGGTAAATACCATGCGATACATAATTTCTTTTAATTGATCGTCGGAAAGTTTAGGCATCATGTCTTTGTTAACGATTTCGCCGTCAGGAGACAGCACGGACAGAGCTTCTACATCCTCCGTATATACTTCATAAGGAACCTTGCTCATTTTTTTCTTCACCTCAACAAAAAATTTGAATATCAAGTTCCGCTGTTATAATATTATTATACACCTGTTTCACTGCATACGTCAAAGATATCCGTATTTTTTTTATGTTTCCTTCCGGATTGTATGTATAACAGGGGCTTAATATTGGTATAACAGCATAATACATGTTTGCGTGTTTAACCTATCCCCGCACACGGTTAATCTTACCGTATTGCGCGGTCGATTGCAAAAATTAACCGAGAAAGGTGACGTTTTATGACGGATTCCCGCTATTTGAAACGTACGATTGTAAAAGAAGAGATTGATAGTCGCTATCTCGGAGAGAAGCGTACACTGCGAATTTATCTTCCCCCGGGCTATAACGAATTGTTAAGCTATCCTGTAGTATACTGTCAGGACGGTGAAGAATTTTTCAACTTTGGTCGTATTGCCACCACTGCCAACCGTATTATTCTTGACGAGGGAGCCGAACCATTCATTATAGTAGGGGTTCAGGTTGACGTTTCCGTGAGAACTCAGGAATATGCCCCCTTCGGCAATCGATTCAAGGCATATACCGCATGTTTCGCTGAAGAGATTATTCCCTATGTAGAAGAGAAATATCCTGTACGCCGATCTCCCCAGGAACGTATACTTGCTGGAGACTCACTCGGTGGTAGCGTTTCACTTCATCTTGCCCTGCTTTACCCTGATCTGTTTACACGTGTCATCAGCATGTCCGGCGCCTTCTACTCTGCTTCTCAGGAAATCTATGCTGCAGAGCAGGACTTGTCCTGGCTCTCGATCTGGATGATCGTTGGATTACAGGAAACTGCTTTCGAAGCTGACACTGGAACCTATAATTTTGTACAATTGAATCAGGATACTCGCGATTTGCTTGAAAAACGCGGTGCACTCGTCTCCTATCGGGAGAAAGACGGTCATCATCAGTGGGGATTCTGGCAGAAGGAACTGCCCGAAGCTTTGCTTTATTTTCTACAAGAACATTAATTCAACAACTTCAACAGGCGGCTGAAATGCCGCTATTGTTTCACCTCCAAATGACACCGCTTACAAATCAATTCAAAAAAAGAAGCAGGCTCTCCTGCTTTCTTGGTCCATCTTCTTCTCTTCTATCTCGCTTGTAAATATACAGCAAACTTCACCGCAGTTCAACCAATGAATGCTCCTTCTCAATCCGTTCCAGCAACGCGTCACAGCCCGCATCAACGAGCCTGTACACTTCTTCAAAATTCCCTGTATAGTATGGATCAGGCACTTCACGAAGTGTTTCATCAGGGAGCAAATCCATCAATTTGATCAGTTCAGCTTCTTCTCCCCCTGGAACATTACGTACGTTCGCTGCGTTGGAATCATCCATACATATGATGTAGTTAAATTGTGAGAAGTCTGCACTCTCGAATTGTCTTGCGGCCATATTGGCATAAGAAATCCGATACGAATCAAGCAAATTACGGGTACCTTCATGCGGCGGTTTACCGACATGCCAGTCTCCTGTGCCTGCCGAGTCTACCTGAATCAGTTGATGCAAACCTTTTTCCTTAACTTTGTGTCGCAGTACAGCCTCAGCCATCGGAGAACGGCAAATGTTGCCCAAACATACAAACAAAACGTGAATCATGTTATTCCCCCTTACTCAAAGTGTGGTTAAGTGCCGGTTGTGTTGCCTGAGGTTTCACACTCTCTTTATGTACGAGAGAACGACGGGGCAGTTTCCATTTATAATGAACCGAACACATCCGAAAGAACACAACAGCACCAAAGCATATTAGCAGCCCAACATTCGTTGTGAACCACCCCATGCCGATCGCAAAACCAGCTGTAATTGCCCAGACGGCATAGATTTCATCACGCAGCACAAGCGGTTTCCGTCCTGCCAGCAAATCACGAATGATCCCTCCGCCTATTCCGGTCATTACTGCGGCTACGATAACTGCACTAATGGGATGCCCCATATTGGCCGCATATAATGCACCCTGAATCGCAAAAGCCGCAAGTCCAATCGCATCGAACAGCGCTTCCGTACGTTTCCAGTGACCAATCCACTTGAGAGGCAGTATGAATGCTATGGCTACAGATACAAGGGCCAGCATGATAAGCGCACCCTGGCTCCATAGTGTTGTCACAGGTACACCAATCAGCACGTTACGAATCACGCCGCCTCCAAATGCGGTGACAAGACCAAGCACCAGTACTCCCAAAATATCATACTCTTCTTCCATTGCTACAAAGGCCCCTGACATTGCAAAGGCAATGGTGCCTATAATGCTGAATACTTCAAAAATGTGCAAGTCCAACCTGTTCAAACCTCACTTTTCAAGTCATCTCCATGTCGCTCTACCCATTGTATCCGCGAGGATCGAAATTGTGCAACTACATTTTGTGGATTATACTGGTTTTGTGAATGATTCTTGTACAGGTCGACCACATTGTATAAGAAGGGAACCAGTTTCTTCATTAATCAGGAAGGATGAAATAGAATGACTAAGAAACGAGTTATTATTTTTACAGGTGGAAGCCTTTCTCCTGAGTTCCTCAAAGAAATCAGTAAAGACGATACTATAATCGCAGCCGACCGCGGTGCCTTATTTCTAATAGAACATGGGATTCAACCTCATATATCTGTTGGAGATTTTGATTCTATTACCGAGCAGGAGCGCGAAACTGTACGTGAGCATAGCGAGCGAATCATCACCTGCGACCCCGTTCATAAAGATTTGACGGATACCGAGATGGCTTTTGAAACAGCGCTGGATCTTGAACCTACCGATATTCTGATGCTGGGTGCAACAGGTACACGCATGGATCACACACTCGCCAACGTACATATTATGGTTCGCGCTATGCAGCATCATATTTCCTGTACACTTCAGGATGAACACAATTATATGATGCTAACGACCTCCGAAGCTTTTGTGGAAGACCGTGGTTATGAATATATCTCCCTGCTGCCACTAACCAATGAAGTGACCGGTATTACATTGGAGGGATTCATGTACCCGTTAGATCATGCCACCATACGCATGGGGCAGTCTTTGGGAATTAGTAACAAACTGCTTGGAAAATCGGGGAACGTCTCGATCGAAAGCGGGTTATTGCTTATTATTCAGAGCAAAGATTAACTTTTTGAATATACTTATTACGATTCTGTAATCTATAATTATGGTTAAAAACAATCGTCAAAACGTCAAAAGACCCTTGATATCAAGGGTCTTTTCTGTGTTTAAAACATGGGGTGACTCGTCAATGATTAATTTTTTGACATTTTTAATGGTATTTTAATAAACAAACCTAAACCGTTGCGGCTCTAAGCTTTTTCGCTACTCATCCAATTTTTAGGCTGTTACAAAGCTGTTATACTCGCTCTAGCAACTAAACGAAAACGAATTTTGGAGGTACTCACATGAAAACAAACATCTTTGTCCAAAAGGCCGTAACCGTCGGGTTGTGCGCTACACTAGGTTTTGGAGCTGTATTAATGACTCATGCACCTGTTGCACAGGCAGCAAGCGCTTCTGTATCCACAGGACAACAAATTGTAAACTATGGTAAAAACTTCACAGGAATTCCATATAAATTTGGTGCGTCAACTTCTACTACCAGAAATTTTGACTGCTCTTCTTTTATGAAATACATCTTCAAAAAGTATGGTGTAGACTTGCCGCGTACATCCGTTAAGCAATCCAAAGAAGGCGTAGCTGTGTCCAAAGCAAATCTGCAAGTTGGAGATCTGCTATTCTTCTCCAGTGGTAGTCGTTCCACAGGTTCCAATATTACTCACGTTGGTGTATACGCAGGAAACGGAAAAATTCTGCACACGTACGGTTCTCCTGGTGTAACGCTTTCCGATTTGAACTCGGGGAACTGGAAAAAGACTTATATCAAAGCTCGCCGCGTACTGTAGTTTATTTCGAAAATAACAAAGCGAGTGGGGCCGGATCTAATGATCCGGTCCTTTTATATTTACCCGATAAACCGCCTTTCCCAAACTGGAGGTATGTGGTAAACATGATCCGTTTTTGTTAAACAAACTCTTTTATTTGGTATGCAGCATATAGCCGACTCCACGAACCGTATGAATTAATTTCATGTCCCTTCCCTTATCCACCTTTACCCGCAAATGTTTGATATATACGTCTACCACATTGGTATCCATTGCAAAATCATATCCCCAAACTTCCCTTAAAATGACGCTCCGCGCACATGCCTCGTTGACATGACGGGCAAGAAACTCCAACAATTCGTATTCTTTCGGAGTAAGCATTAGATATTCACCTGCTCGACTTACTCGACGTGAACGCAGATTCACTTTTAGATCATGCACTACAATGACTTCTTCATCTTCCTGTGAGACATGTGCAAACACACGTAACAGATTTCGCACTCTGGCCATCAGCACATTACGATATATTGGCTCTTCCATCACATCGTTAGCACCATAGTCCAGCCATTCCACGATTAATTCAGGAGAGATCTTGGGAGTTATAACAAGAAGTGGAGAAATCGCGCCAATCTGTACTAACGATTCCAGTCCAACCTTCACCTGATCTTCCTGATTTTTTTCATTAACTAATATGATCATGCTCAGTTCCATCAATGGTATTTTGGAACCACGCTTCAATTCAGACCATTCCATTAGTTCAACATGATATCCTTCAGCACAAAATACGTCTTTAATAATTGTAACCTGCTCTCCCCTGCCAACCAGTAACATGGATGTTTTCATTTTTTCACCCGGCCTGTCTCTATACGCTTGCTGCATGGTTCCCTTGCGAGCGGTCAATTTCTTCTTGTTATCACGTAGCATCGCAGCAATGTTGTATGTTTATCATGCCGTAAAATGAAAAAGTCCATTCCTCGAAGGAACAGACTCAGAGCATTATGTTTCAACCAAAATATCTGTGAACCAGTGTACGGGCCTCTGCGGAATCTTTTGTTCCATGAACAAGAACCCGCCCATCCTGAAAAATGACCATTCGGTACGTTCCAGTTGTAAAAGACACCAGAAACGGATTGGCTTCCACTTTGCCTTCCTCCAGTTTCCCCAGACGAACAGCCGTTTGTTGCAAATCCAGTTTCATTTGGCGTGAAGGGCGGATCTGGACTGTATCCCTTCCACATAACACGTCTGTTTTTTCCAGATTGGAGGCAGACAGGTACGGATATGTAGCTTTTTCACCACATGATGGGCAATCTGCTTTTCTGGCACCGTCAACGTTAATGGATATGTATTCATTCCTCCACACGTCAAATGACAGTAACTTGCGTCTCAATGCATCTGAATTGCCACTAAGTAACTTCATGGCTTCAGCTGTCTGATTTGCCGTAACCATCTGCACCGCTTGAGGGATAATACCTGACGTATCACAGGTGTCTCCACCTAACGGAACCTCACCTAACAAACAGTTTAAGCATGGAGTTTCTCCTGGCAGAAACGTGTAGGTAATTCCATAACTGCCGACACATCCGCCATAAATCCAGGGAATGCGGTACTTCTGAGACATGTCATTAATTAATAAACGTGTATCAAAATTATCCGTTGCATCCATGATCAAATCTGCACTTTGAACCAATTCTTCCAGTTCATCCACTCTCACGTCCATTACTTTGCCTACAACTTCAACGGTAGAGTTAATGTCAGACAGGCGCTTCTCGGCTGCCATCGCTTTGGGCATTCGCTGAATGGCATCTTGTTCTACATATAACTGTTGTCGCTGGAGGTTGCTCCACTCCACATAATCACGATCTGCAATGGTAATGTGGCCAATACCTGAACGTACCATTGACTCTGCAATGCCGGTGCCAAGCGCACCCGCTCCAACAATTAATACTCTGCTGTTACTCAATCTGTGCTGACCTTCCTTACCGATCGGAGCGTACCGTTCCTGTCTGGAGTAACGGTCTGCCTGCTCGAAGGGTCGTGTCTGATTTGTCATGTATGAACCATTCCTTCCGCCGGACTACTTGCTGCCGCGTAACGCTTAACGGGAATCATGCCTGCCTCATAAGCCAGTCTGCCTGCTTCAACCCCCATTCTCATGGCCTTAGCCATCTTCACTGGGTCTCCAGATCCGGAGACAGCCGTATTCAACAATACACCGTCAGCTCCCAATTCCATCGCATGAGCCGCATCTTTGGGTGCTCGAAGTCCTGCATCCACAATGACAGGAACGACGGCTTGTTCAATAATTATCTCCAGATTATAGGGATTAATAATTCCTCTCCCCGCCCCTATGGGTGAAGCCCCTGGCATGACAGCATGTACACCGAGCAGCTGCAATCGCTTGGCCAGAATAACATCATCCGAGATATAAGGCAGTACCGTAAATCCCTTTTCAAGCAATATCTCACATGCTTTATACGTTTCAATCGGGTCAGGAAGCAATGTGATTCCATCGCCGATGACTTCCACTTTTATCATATCACAAAGTCCTGAAGCACGAGCAAGTTCAGCGATTCGCACTGCCTCCTCTGCCGTTGAAGCACCCGCTGTATTGGGGAGCAGGGTATACCTTTTCAAATCCAGCGTGTCCAGAAAATGTTGTTTGTTTCGATCTTCCAGATTCAAACGCCGAACAGCGAACGTTAACACTTCCGTACCTGCAGCTTCAACCGCCTGGCTCTGCACTTCCAAATCCGAAAATTTGCCTGTACCCAGAAATAGTCTAGACCCGAACGTATAATTCCCAATCCTCAACATAGTTAACCGCCTCCCACAAAATGTACAATTTCAATCCGATCTCCGTCTCTTAATGCCGTCGTCTCATGGTATTCCCGCGTTAAAATTTGCCGATTCAATTCAACCACGACGGTTTTTACTTGCAGATTAAACGAATGGAGCAATTTGTCCACACGATTTAAGCTATCTTCAATTTGCATGGTTTGTCCGTTGACAATGATATTCACTGCAATATCTCCTTTCGGTTCATACGATCCGGACTAAGGTCCTGAATTCCCAACGCTTCGGAAGTTTTACCGTAGATCATATCAGCCATTAAGCTGCCCGTAATCGCACTAAGCAGTATGCCATTACGATAATGTCCAAAAGCAGTGAATAACCCGGGAATACTTTCACAAGCCCCTATGTAGGGCAATCCATCCGGAGTCGAAGGTCTAACACCCGCCCATGCTCGGAGAAAATGTGCTTCCTTCATGCCAGGCACCCAGCTTGTCGCAGCTGTAAGCAGCTTCTGAATTCCCTGAACCGAGACTTTTGTGTCTGTTCTTCCGGGAAGGCTCGTTGCACCGAGCCACACTTCTCCATTGGCTTTTGGGACAATATATATATCATCTGCATACACCGTTTTGTCAGGTCTGTATCCGATGTGGCGAGGTGAGAAATGCACCGCTGCAATCTCTCCTTTCACAGGCAAAACAGGCAAAATCAGTCCTGCATGCCTCATCAACTCTTCTCCATGTAACCCTGTTGCAACAATGACGTTCTTCGATGTCATCGTTCCAATGGAAGTTTGGATCCCTTGAACTCCGTTCACATCCATATGCAAACGTACATCCTGTATGCCTTCCATAACCCTTGCACCTATCGCTTGAGCCGACCTGACATACGCCTGCGTGAGATTAACAGGAAGGATCTCGCTCTCGGAAGGTCTGTAATATGCACCATAGATATCCCTGTTTAACCATGATGCTTCCTGTTGGACAGAGACACGATCCCACCAAAAAGGTTCTTCAGAGGAGTTCGAAGATCTGCTATTTTTGTAATTGCTGACCTCACTGTATGAACGAAAGGGAGTAATAAACCCATATTGCTGCAAACCCATCTCCACTCCACTAAGTGAACTGATTCGTTCCTTCTGTTTATGAAGTAATTCTCTGCTCTCCTTCGCGAGCCTCGCCATAACGGCATGAGTGAATTCCTCACTGTCAGCAGCAAGCATCCCGGCGGCTGCACAGGAAGTTCCCCCAGCAATCCGCGCACGCTCAACCAGAAGAACATCATGGCCTCGGGTAGCGAGTTCACATGCGATGGCACAACCGATCACTCCGCCGCCTACAATAATGGTTTCAGCATGAAGATTGCCTCGAATTTCCGATCCAAGTTTACTCCTTGATACTGCTCTTGGATGATAACCTGAACGTTTCCTTATACTTCTTGCTCCCTCTCTCATGATCTCATCTCCTTGGTTCGGCGTACTTCTGTGAATCCGTGATCGCCCGCCGCAATGAAGCTGCTGCCAGTTCCGGGTTATTGCTTTTCCAAATCGTAGAGATTACCGCAGCCCCTTTGGCGCCAGCAGTTCGAATAGCAGCAATATTCTCAGTTCCAATCCCACCAATCGCGATCACTGGAATTGAAACTTTGGTGCATACCTCAGCCAACGAAGCAAGTCCTCTAGGCTCGCAATTCGGTTTACTGGGTGAGGCGTACACATGCCCGTAAAAGAGATAATCCGCCCCACGTTCTTCTGCAACTCTTGCTTCTTCCAGAGAATGAACCGACACCCCTACGCGAAGCCGATCAACTCTCCCCAGCTCCTTATCGTAGCTATGAATAGCAGCTTGGCCCCAATGCACACCACCAAACAACCCATGTTGAGCCAGCTGATCTGAGCCATTCATGATGATTCGGTTAGATGGAACACCCTTTTTTTTCAGGCTTTGGGCCCATTGCATCTGTTGCTCCAGGGTCAGTTTTTTTTCTCGAATGTGGATATAATCGACCCAGCGCCAAACATCCATGGCAGCATGCAAAAAAGAGTTCATGTCACCTTTCCCTGGTGAAACAGCATGCAGTTCGAATGATCGTCTTGTTACATGTTCGTGGAAGATTTTCGTCTTGTTCGCCCTCCTCTTGCATGTGATTACACTAATATAAACAACAAAAAAAGCCACTTCCGCAGGGGAGTGGCCACGAATTTAGAATTCATGGATCAACTGAATGACTGCTGCATACGGTTACTCACTGCATAACAACTACGGAACCCATAGTTGTAACAATGTGTATATGCATGTTTCACACTGCAGGCAACATCGCAATAAAATCAACGATAATTGCTCACTTTGTCATTAGTTGAAACGGCCACTTCCCTACGCTGGTATGATCCAGATCAGGTGCAAAGGGTCCGGAATCTAATTCTTCCATCTCAGCCGCATCGCGCGGCCCCCCTAGTGTTCATATGAAGTTGTAGCCTATGTTACCATAGACACCTTTTTTTGTCACCGTACATTTCCATGGATTACGTTGTTCATTCATTGCTTAGGTTTGATGTAGTTATAAAAGTAGCTGATCTTGTTCGAGGTTCGAAGATACATACTATTGTTTCTCGGACCAAGCTTCAACATCCCATGTTTTGGTTACCCAGCTTTCATAGAACTCAGGTTCATGTGATACGAGCAGCACGGTACCCTTGAATTCTTGCAAGGCGCGTTTTAGCTCTGCTTTGGCTGTCACATCCAAATGGTTGGTCGGCTCATCGAACAAAATCCAGTTGCTTTCACGCATCAGAAGCTTACACAAACGAACTTTTGCTTGTTCTCCACCACTAAGCGCGTTAAGCGGACGGGTGATATGCTCATTTTTCAATCCACATCGTGCGAGATGGCCCCGGACTTCATTCTGTGTCAGATGAGAAAATTCATTCCACACATCTTCGATCGGAGTAATATTACCTGCACGCACTTCCTGTTCGAAATAGGCTGTTTCCAGATAGTCACCCAAGAATGTCTTACCACTGATTGGCGGGATTTTCCCAAGGATGGTCTTCAGCAGAGTTGATTTACCTACACCGTTACACCCAACAATGGCAATTTTCTCGCCACGCTCAATCGTCATCGTCATTTTAGGCAATAATGCATATGAATATCCAATTTCAAAATCAATACCCTCAAAGACGGTTTTGCTACTCGCCCGGGCATCCTTGAATTTGAATGTGGGTTTGGCTGCTTCGTCTGGACGATCGATCCGTTCAATCTTGCCAAGCTGCTTCTCACGGCTCTTGGCACGACCGGAAGTGGAAGCGCGGGCTTTGTTCCGCTGAATAAAATCTTCCTGTTTCTTGATAAATTCCTGCTGTTTCTCATAAGCATCAATATGCTGCGCTTTATTCATGTCAGCCATTTCAAGGAATTTGTTATAGTTCGCTGCATAACGCGTCAACTTGGCAAATTCCAGATGATATATAACGTTAACGACCTCATTCATAAACTCCGTATCATGCGAAATCAGAATAAACGCATACGGGTAATCCTTCAGGTAACGCGTCAGCCATTCAATGTGCTCTACATCGAGATAGTTCGTCGGCTCATCCAGCAAAAGAGCTGTAGGCTTCTCCAGTAAAAGCTTGGCAAGCAATACCTTCGTACGCTGACCACCACTAAGCGCAGCCACGTCACGATCCAGACCGATGGCGGACAAGCCAAGTCCATTTGCCATTTCTTCCACTTTCACATCAATCAAATAAAAGTCACCTTGCTCCAGTTGTTCCTGAATATCACCCATTTCTTCCAGCAACAATTCAAGCTTGTCCGGATCGGCGTCTGCCATCTGATCCGTAATAGACATCATTTCTTTTTCCAACTCAAGCAAGGGCAGGAACGCATCCTTAAGCACGTCACGAATGGTCTTGCCTGGTGTTAGCTTGGTATGCTGATCCAGATATCCATAGCGAACTTTTGGGGTCCATTCGACCTTCCCTTCGTCCTTTAACAATTTCCCGGTAAGAATGTTCATCAATGTGGACTTGCCCACACCATTTGCACCCACAAGGCCTACACGCTCTCCGGCGAGTAAACGAAAAGAAACATTTTTAAATAACGTGCGGTCGCCAAAATTGTGACTCACGTTCTCAACTGACAATAAACTCATAAGATGAGGTTGCTCCTATCTATTTGGACATTACTATCGTTCCGAAACCTTATTTTAGCACAGGTGCCGCCTTTTCTGAAAGTAATGTAAACATCTCATGCAACCTCACTTTCATATTCCAAATAAACTGCCTTTAATTATTGGAACAATTATACTCAAAATACCCTTGCACTGCCGCTTGTTTGGCACTTGTGAACACTTCTTCGGCTCTGTAACCATTGCGGCATGTGGAGGGATAATAGTATTTAATTCCACTTAACGGATCCACTCCGCCTACAATCGCTGTTTTCTTCACCAGTCTGCCACCACCGATGGCATAATTGTTAATCTTTTCATTCCCTACAGGTATCCCCTGAATAAAGGCCATAAGGCCTGTATCACTAATTGAATTGTACCAATCCTCTTGAGAAATCAAAGGCATGGTAAAGGTGTAGGAAACGCCATTCCTTCTTGCAAACTCATTATGCCTGTTGATAACCTCAACCAAATCTTCCTGCACACTTGTCACGATTCGACTTCGTCTGACCTGCTCAAACGTCTCGGCATTTTGAAGCAGAGAGATGTGTGTGCTGGATGCCAGTTCTTTCTGGAAACCCTCCACCCACATGCCGAAACTTGCATCATAGGCATACACATACCCATCAAGTGTGAAGTTAATACTGTTACCATTTGAATCAGAATATGTATAGGGCTTTTTGGGACTCCACACGTGCCGCAATGAATATTCAAGATCACCAGTCATCTCAGTTTCGTTCGCCAAAATGTAGTAACCATCATAATCCAGCAAGACCATTGCAGGAATGTAATTAAACATGGCCCGTATAGCAGCAGGATCATCCTGAATTCCCATATTTAGCGCCATGGTTTGGGTAAAGGTAATCAAGGCAAGCTCTTTGTCCGCTTTTACAAATTTGCTGGAATCATACCCTGCTTCATCGTTCTGCTTCTCATTTTGATGCATCACAGCCCCTGCATCCATTACAGCAGTCTGAAGTGCCATCTTATATCGATTGCTTAAATATTGTGCCTCTTGGGCATTATCTGTATTGTGAGAAATAACCCAGAATATAGGTAAAAAGATAAGCACAAACACAATGGATAGATCAGTAATCTTCATTGAGCACCATACCCCCATATGTGGCAAACACGGCTGCAGCCTGCGCAGACCCGTTTAACCACTCACGAATCAGCATGGCAGGTGTACGATTTGTATTTTTGACGGTCACTGTGAAAAAATCCCCCATAACCAGAGTATATCTGCGCCTAGGATCATCTGACGCCAGTACACCGGACGATGGAAATAGCTTTGCTTTGATCTGAGCTGAATAATAGCCATCCTGTACAGTCTCATAAGTACCAGAGAATGTACTTTGATTCAGCGGGTCTGAATAATGAGGTACATACTTTTTGTGTAGGTGTTCCATGGCAATTTCATAGGAATTACCCGTTCGGGCCATCTGTTCTTCGAACTCTGCATACATGCCAGGGGAAATATACCCCTTTGTTCTGACTGCATCAACAAAACGGGTAACCGTCTGTACAACGGTCATGCGTGCCATGTCATCCTGCCGATCAGCTGTCTCTGCTGCCGGATATACATACAGCAATACGACTGCCAGAAGAACGGCAAGCAGCTTGGATGCGGCATTAATCAAGGTATGCTGGCCTCCTTCCAAAACGCAATCTTTAGCACTTCACCAGTCTCACTTCTAATGAACTCCGGTCTGTACGATGCAGCAAGCTGGACAGGGATAGTCACTGTTCTATTTAAAAGGGGATCAATGACATAGGATTTCCCGTCTACCTCCACGCTGGTCGTTGTCCCTGTCATCTGTCTTACTATATGTAAGACTTCAGCGCCGCTGTAACGTTCTGGCTGGCTTATATGCAAAGTTGTATTTATTCGTCCTTCCATGTTTGCAGTGGTCTGCACCATGTGGTTCAAACCGTCTGACAAAACCTTCACATTTTGTTGCCCGTACAGGCAGGCTGTCACAAACAGGACAACCGCCGTACAAAACAACATGAGCTGCTGTGTATTCTGGGACATCATCAACCAACTCCTGTCAGGATTGCTGGAAAATAAGCCCTCTTACCACATTGGATCTGTCTTTTACAATAACCGCTTTGAATTTACCGCTTGGATTGACATATTGGTTGTCTTTTTCACTCATAGTCTGATTAATAACGCCCACTTTATCATCTGGAGAAATGACTGAACCATAATCTGCATTATTGAGATCCTGAGAGATGTTCAATTGATTTCCATACCATTGACCTCCCTTGTTTTTACCTGTAATAACCTGAATTCCAAACTGATCCTTGTCCGCATATTTACGCAATGCATTGGTTACCTGTGATCCACTAATGGTTGTTCCGTCATACACCGTAAATGCCGCCTGGGACAGCTCGGTTTGGATATCAGCAAAATTGTTCTGAGCTGTTTTGGTCGCCTCTTGTGCCGAAATAAACAACAGGACCACAATCGTAATGAGGGCGATGGTCAGAAAAATCCCTGCGGCCACTTTTAAAGCGCTTGATGCATTGTTCATGATAAATCCTCCTAAATTTATTGTTTTTAATTTATTTCAGACTGTGACGTACATGGTCGTTACAGTTTCTGAATCTGTTCATAATAAATGTTCATTTGCAGGAAACTCATGCCTACGAGTGGAATGACCAGGTAGAGAAAGATTAGGGCATACATCGGTGTGAATCCGATCAGTCTTCCCCATGATGCTTTCACATCAATCATCTTCGTATATTCCTGCTTGCGTTGTTCAAAGTAAAAGGCCATCATGCTGTCCAGATCATCAAAAGCTTCCCGAATTGAAATTTTCCCAAGTGCAAGTTGCAGTTTATCAACCAGACGCTGAAATTCAGGCAGACCCGCATCTTCTTTCAATTGTTCAAGTGCTTGCTCCGGCCCATGCTCAAAGTGCAACAAACATTTTTGCAGTGGTCTTTTGAATATGACTGCAAATCGATTGAGCCATTCTAATATTTCCTCGACAGACATACGGTCCATTTCCCGCAAGATTGATATAACGGTCTGAAATTGATAAATTTCATGCCTCATGTCCATGCTCCGCATTTTGCGCTGGAACATCATAAGCCAGATCGGCATGTGATAACCCGCTAAACCCGTCATGACTGCAATCATCAGCTCCCACCAGTGAAGATATTGTTTGTTGTATATCTTCAGCTTCTGCATGATGCGCGCGATGGTTTCAGCCTGTATATCATGATCCAGCTGTATGGGGTTCAGGGCCTGTAAAGCATTCGATATTTCATCATAGGTTGCTCCCCGCCTCATTTCGATGCTCTCAAGCACGGCTTGATCCAAGCTTGTCTTTTCTCTAGCCTGCTTCAATTCCACCTCTCCCATCGCGCCAAACATCCGGTCATCTCTCACAGGATCATGCAAGACGTGATTTCGTTCAATCTGATGCAGCAGCAAGACACAGCCAATAGTCAGGACAAAACAACTTGCAAATAACATTAATCTGCGTATAGCCAGCCATTCGTATTTTAGTTCTGAGCTGCTTTCCCGCATCAGCCTTATCGTTTGACTGTAGTTGATACTGCCAGGTTTAGGCGCGAACAACATTGCAACTTTACGAATGAATGTCTGCCTGTACAGAAACTGATCGATTCTGGAGTGTTTGCGTCCTGTCCGATAGCGGGTTTCATCATATTGCTGTAGTCTTTGCAAAAGGAGGTAGGCAAGGATAATAATGATGTAGATCGATATTTTGGTTACAAATCCGATTTTGCTGCGATAGAATTCATCCATTGTCGGAAAACTTCCTCTGGCCCAGCGTTCAATTGGAGCTGTGAACAGAACGGGAGCCAGCGCAATGATGTTCAGTCCTTTTAAAAGATAGTCCAGTTTGTCCCGCCGCAAAATCTCCAGATGAATTTCCTGCGTCAGATTCCCGAGACCTTTCAAGTAGATTGAACCCTGTGCCCTGTCTTTGTCCCCAAACTCCATCACCATATATGAAATGCCGGCAAAACCCTTGAGAAAACGATTCGGTGCAATCTCATAGTACCGTTCCAATGCTTCGTTCGGATCTGGTGAAGTCAATGCCTCATAGATCAACAGTACTTGCTCTGCAGCTTCTCCTTTACCTGCTTCAGCTGCTTCATACAGTGCTTCCTCTACCATTCCATGCTGGTGATAACGATGTCTCACGTCGGCAAACAGGTCCAGCATCTGCACCAACAATCGCTTCTCTATACGATTCAGACACATATCCAGTACAAGACTGTTCAGAACTACAGCGCAAAGTACCGACAATACAACAAAGGCGATACCTGGTTGCATAATAAACAGAATTACACTGATGCTTCCGTATCCTCCGAAAATAATGAGAACCACGCTCATGGTCATTCGTCTTAATGCTGGTTCGTCGCCAACATGCCGGAATGAGATCCGTTTCTGCACTTGTAAAATATAAGCAGAGAGCAGCGGCACTTTCATGCCCCAGCGATAGGACTGTAACAGGAATGTTCCCCACCGCAGCGTACGATTTCCGTTCAACGTAGCGATCCCTACGGATTTACTTGCAGTGTCACCTCCTCTTTGACGTAACAGATTCAGTACAAGTAGTGTGATCACCAGACCACCTGCACATATCCCTAATATCAAAAGAAAAACCAATTCAAGCGTCATAGGTATCACCCCAATGTTGCTTGATGAACTGTTCGAACAGTGCAGCGTCCTGTAGTGTCATCTGATCTCGCATATCCGCGATACTCCCTAATGAGATCGGAGCTGTGACGACGTAATTTCCGTCCCTGTACTCGATCACATTGCGAAACGCAAAACCAGCTCTTTCTTCCACACTGTCGCCTTTATCCGCACGTGGAAGACATTCCGTGATTCGTTCTATATATCTTCGTCCCTCAGCATCCTTTTTCATATGTACATCGAAATTAATGACACTAACTACTTGCTCCTCAGCAATATGTTCATGTTGAAACATACCTGTTTTGAGCAGTGAATTACGGAGAGAGAAGACCAGATCGCGAAACGTTTTGGCATGATGGGTAAACAGGGTGAACAGACTGGCTACCTGGGACATCTGAATCATCCAAGCAGCTACTTCGTCACTTGCAACTTCACCAAGAATATTCACAGTACCATCCGTCTTTTTCTGTAAGTCCAGTCCCTGTTGACCTGAAATGTGCTCCGTCTCCCGGAAACTTAGAATGTTACGCCGACTGTATATACGCCGCAGCTGTAGTTCGAACGCCATCTCCTGTACCCTTAGGGTATACGAGGCGTAAATATGCTTCACCATCGCCATAAGCAGCGTCGTTTTGCCCGACCCTTGTGCTCCTGTTACGGCTGTAATTCGACTGCCTTTCATCAGATACTGCAGCAACGTAATTGGCAGATCTGCATTATTTCCGGTAATCAGCTGTTCCAGTGAAGCATTGGGAATATCAAATTTCCGGACAAAGAAAGCCCATGATTCAGCAAAGGGAGGACGCACAACAACGACACGGGAGCCGTCCTTCATCTCGTTCACCTTGTATCCATTCGCTTCTGAAAGCTGCCCTGGATAGTTGTATTTGTAAATATTTTGACATACCCTTTTCAGTTCACGGATACTCCCAAAAGACAGGAAGGACAGATGAATGGATTTACCTTTATAGAAAATCCAGACACTTTCCATCCCACTAAGTGGTTCCTCAAGGGAAACATCTTCGAGTCCATCCTCCAACAGATCGTTCCACGAAGCCGGCTGTCGCAGCCCCATATCCTGAATGGCATCCAGCATGCCACTAACACCACCACTAACCCCATCAATCCGTTGGTCCCTTATTTCATCAACTACCGAAAAGCCTTTGTAATGCTGGTAGATGCGCTGAACGATAATATCCGTTTTTTCTCTGAATCCCAGCTCTCTATACTCACACTCGAACACATACCGGATGTCCTCTTCGGAGATATAGTAACTTCCTCCGTCATCAGCACGTTCATCCAGCCTCAATCTGCCAAGGTCATACGTGTCAATCATGCGTGACAAAGCATCGACACCGAATTGCTGGCGGTATAGATAAAACACAATTTCAAACTGATCCTGGATCGTCAGCAACTCGGTTTCTTCAAAATAAATGACTTCATTTATATTTGACTTGTTCAAGCCTATACTGCGAGTCAGCAGATCACCGATCAGATTTTTGACATACGTTTTATCACTGATGCTGCCGGATACACAGCCTTTAAGAGCCTTCCGCATTTCCGCGCGCTGATTGATTCTCCGGCGATATTCTTCCTCATGCAGTCCAGCGTCAGCAAGTTGGCTATGACTGAGCTCATGAAGTGAATGTTTCACTTTCTCTGTCAATACTTCAATCGTGAAAGACTCTCGTTCAGGAGAACGGTTAATCTTTTCACGATGGGAAGCTCTATATTTGAACCAGATATAAGCAAGGCCTAACAGCAAAATTAAAATTAAACAGAGGGTATTCCAGAGCATGGGAGGATCAGGCGCCCCTTTCGAGCCTCTTCAGAACGGTACGCATACCAGCACCGTCCATAATGAAGCGAGCGAGTTCAGCCATACTTGCAGCAAAGCTCCCTTTACGAATGTCCTTATGGTCCCTTAAGCCTTCCAATTGCAAGTATGCCGCCGCATCGCGACGATTGAACGCATCCAGAAATTCGGTTGTATACGGCAATACCGATATCGACCCCTTGTATTGAAAGCGCCGCCGAATGTTGGTAATGGTTGAGCGAGAATGGGGATCATACTTGTTCAATACGACATGCATGTTCTGATTACTCATGCTCTCGGGTTTGATTTCTTCAAAAAATTTCTCCAAATCCCTCATATTTTGATTCAGGTTTACAACAACATAATCAGCCTGATCCAACAGAATTTGAGCACTTGCGCCTGCCCGGTCTGCGTCCAGAAGAACCAGATCATAATATTCATTCGCTACGTCCAACAGTCTCTTTAAAGTCTCCACATGCTCCTGTGGGGAACGTTCCATCCTGTTAATTCTGCCGGTCAACAAGTCTAGACGATCTTTGAGAAGGGGCTTGGTATAATCCCTCAAATTATGCTTATTCAGACTCCCACTGATATGGAGACGTTCAATCGCATCCCAACCCCCCTCTTCAAAAGTAAATTCTGACCCTGTTACTCCTATTTCATTGAGTGGCAGGGCAGCCTCTGCACTGCTCCCTACAGGCCCTGTATTTACAAGCAGGACTCTTGTTCTATAGTGAAGTGCCATCGCATACGCGGCGATTAATACACTTGACGTGCTGCCCGTTCCTGCGAAAGGGCTCCAAAACGAAATGGTGCTCATGCCCTCATCCTTTCTGCTTCTTTAATGGCCCGACGACTCTGGACATTTTCCCAACCCGTCAACTGTTCCACTAATCTGCATAGCGATTTTTTATAGTTCCGTGATAATGGCGCCAGATGGATTCGACGGTGATGCTCGTTTTCCAGCTTGACTGCTGCAGTCAACTCATCCCATGGAAGCATCAACGGTTCCCCCGTCCATTCAAACGGACTGCCTTCCAGATACGCCCAGAGATATCGTGCCTCCAGTTTGCAATCAACTGCATTAATCAAAATCCGTTGAAATGGTAATTCTGCTGGCAGAGATTGTTCTTCAAGCAATCGCCTTAGCCAGCCTTTGCCCCGTTCCAGGTTGTAACGTTCATAGTCACTAACCCAGATACGTATATCTGCTTTCAGCCATAGCTCACGTGATGCAAAGTGTGATGTCTCCATGTCATAAAGAACGTAATCATATGCTTCCAATTGCTCACCACTCGCTTCAAGGTGACTTTCAACTGCGGTTGAGGTTACAAACTGACAGGCTATATCAAAGCCTTCAAACTCTGTAACTCGCAAAGATTGCTGACTTTCTCCAACACCATACCCATATTTTTGTTGTAATGTTCCATCAACGAGCAATACACGTTTACCAGTGGAGGCCAGTATTTTGCAAAGATACAGCATCAGGTCATTCTTCTCGCATAACCCGGCAAAAATCCATGTTGGCATAGCTCTAAAAATCTCCTTTCGGGTTCTAAAAGTCATTGTTATATGAACTTATTATTAATAAATCGTTTTTTTCATTCCCCACCCGTCAGCAGGCTTTTCTGCTCATTCGTACTCGAAGCTGACGCTGAAGAATCATTGCTTCCTTTGCCAGTCGTTCCAGCGCTACCTGAACCGTCATTCCAGATGACACTATCGGTACCTGAAGAATTATTCGCTCCAGGACGATTATTGTAAGAGACAGAGGATTGTGCAACGTCCTGCTCCACACCTTGGGACGGTGCTGACAAGGAGGCAGCAAGAGAGCTTTCGAGTGAACTTCGCACCTGTCGTGCTAACTCCACTTCAGCCCGTCGCACAAGATTCGGATCACTCTCCAGCAGTTTTAACACTTCATTATTGGCAGGATAAGTCGGGATTGCCGGAGTCTGGAACTGCGGTTCTACATAGGTTAAGGCATAGATTGAAGCTTTATGTAAATAAGCATCTACAATTGCACTTGAAAGGGAAAGAATCTCCTCCTCCGTCATCGTAATCCATAGTGTAGCTGCATTTAATCTTTCGACTTTCTTTTTGGACAGGAGAATATAGTCTTGCCCCGTTGGAAACTGAATACGAATATCAATAATGTCACCCTTCACGAGTGAAGATGGTAATAAAACAACCTGTAGTTCACGGTTTCTTAAATCCGGCGGCGCCGGAGTATCCTCATACACCATTTCAGTTGTGATAGCTGTTCCCTTTTTTAATTCTATTTTCGCCACCTGACCATCCATCTGCTTGGAGCTGGACCACAGATTCCTTGGCGCCTGTGCATCCGGAACCGCAATGAGTTTGATGTCCTCAGACAATATCGGTTCTCCTGCTTCAACATCCCGAATAGTCACCCATCCCTGTGCTCCCGAATTCCACTGTTGCATCAATTCAGCTTCTTTTTGTTCGTAGGCTGTTGAATAATGGGCCTCCACTTCAGACCTCGTATCACTCATGGTTTTGATATTGTAAATGACATATGCCCCAAACAACAAACCAATTGCTCCTGCTCCCGTCAATCCAGCGTAAATCAGTTGACGGCTTTGTTTTCTTAATTTAGACAAAAGAGGCTCTCCTTTCGCAATCTCTACTAATCATGTGCTCTTTTTCTTGCAAAGAATGAACGTTTCTTGGGAAGCTGCCCAATCATATGAGTCAGAATATGAGCAAAAACCTTATCCATCTGCGGTTCCCGATCGAATGGATCGATATGTAAAGGTAATCCGTATACACTGGAAGTGTCCAACGTTTTGCGTATGTGTTGAACGGCTTCAGCTGCTGCAAGTGGCAGGCAGTAGATCCATTTGTCTCGCGGGTACCGGTTGTGTGAACGGACAAAAGATCCAATCTCCGCTTGTCTCCATTCAGCACCGGAACCTATAACAATGGGCAAGTCGGCTCTGAGAAACTCTTCAAGCCGGTTCTGATCCTGACCACTGCCCAGATCCATCACAATGAACTGGTAGCTGCCTCCCAATAAAGACAGGATGTCTGCACGTCCCGATTGTTTCCAGTAATGTACACCATCCACTGCAAACTGTCTGCCGGCTGGCACTGGTTTACCCATATAAGCCACTTGTTGAATACGAGCAAATGACTGAGACCTGGGAGACATCTCGATTACGGCCACTTTGAAATTCTGCCGTTCCAGGTAGTGACTGATGGCTATAGCCGTATGCGTTACCCCAACACCGGATGATGCGCCCGTCAGAGCGATCACTCTGGTTCCTCCGCTTATGGTCACCGTGGTTTCTGCACCACCAGCTGCTATACCCGGTCTGCGCAGCAGTTCCTTGCGGACTTCATCTGCAGATTGAAAACGCTCATTCGGATTCAGGCGCAGTAACCTTCGCACAACTGGGAGATAGGTACGTGGAACATCACTGCGAATGGAGCTCTCCACTCCCTGAATCCATTCCGTATAAGCTCCACAAGTCATAAGATAGAGCAGCAATGCCCCAAGCCCGTACAGGTCTGAACGCGCATCCGTCTGTCCTGAGCCATATTGTTCAGGTGCAGCGAAGCCCGCCGTTCCCAATTTAACCGTATCATCAACTTTTTGTGCTTTATAGCTCCTCGCTATTCCAAAATCAATCAGTCTGACTTCATGTTCCGGTGTAATCATAATGTTAGATGGTTTCAAATCCCGATAGATGACAGGCGGGTCCAGACTATGCAAATAACTCAATACATCCAGCAACTGAAGTACAAACTCTGTCATATGTTCAAGCGGAATCTTTCCACGACATTGCTTGAAATAATCACTTAATGTTAATCCCTCAATGTACTCCATTACAAGATAGGTGTACCCGTGCTCATCCGGAACAAAAAAATCTACAATTTGCGGCAATCTGGGATGTCGCAGAGATGTCAGGAGAGCAGCTTCTGACTCCATACTGCCTTCATATGGCATCGCCGTCACACTTTCCTTGATCGCCCAGGTTTTGCCTGGCAACTTCAAATCCTCTGCTTCATATACATGACTCATTCCACCCGAACCCAGAATGGACACGATACGATATCTTCCTCCCAGCAGGCTTCCGTGCTCGAGCCTGGCCGGATGTCTCATATGGACCCCTCCTTAGTTACATAACAAAAAAGGGAAAGCTTCACCGAAGCGGAACAGACCGGATAACCGGACTCGTTCACCTTCGGGATGCTTTCCCTCAACTTGTTATGGTTAATATTGCTATCATTATAGTATAGGCAATGAGGTATTGTAAAGCATAAAGTTTAATGCCTTTAATAACTTAATATTTAATCATATATAGCGTGATTTCTTCACGGTTGTGGAACAACTGCTTGGAGCGTTGAATTTGCATTCTCGAGCGCTCAAATGTGTCGATGACTTCCTTAATCAACGCGAGCGGCTTCTTATGCAGCAACTTCACCGTAACAACTGCTGTTCCTCCCGATTGAAGGCTATATAACAGGTCCGATACAAGGCGGCTCATCAACTTCGGACTCCAACTCATATCACATACAAGCAGATCGAACTCTCCTTCGCGGAAGCGTACATCGCCTGCGTTTTTTTTCAAAAAGGTCAGTTTGGGCGATTGTAGCAGGGACGCATCCATCTTAGCCGGATCAACCGCTGTAACTTCAAGCCCGCGCTCAAGCAGAAAAGAAGTCCATCCACCAGGTGCAGCACCGATGTCCAGTGCTTTGTGAAAAGAAGTAAAGTCGATGCCAAATGTCTGCTCCGCTTCAAGCAATTTGAACTTGGCCCGGGAGATCTGTCCGTCCTCCTTCTGAAAACGAACTGCCCCCCCACTCCAGTCAGACAAATTTTGTTCAGGCTTGGATACTCCGGCGTATATCATGTCATTCGAAACAAAGACAGATATCACATATTCCGCATCACGAACAACCCACTCACAGCCAAGATCATCCAGCTTCTCGGTCAAGAGCTGTTTCAAAGAAGCCGCATTTTCCTGCCAGAAGGCCCCTTCAGTTTTACGAACTTGTAATGCAACATTCGTGCCTGTTAATTCAGTATGGTTGAGCACAAATGAAATTAACTTTTCCATCGCTTGCGCTGAATCTTCCGTGTTTTCCTGAAATTGAACAGGCTGAATATGACGTAAAAACGTTGGGTTAGCCTGCAAAAGCGTAATCGGCACCTCTTCTTCGGCAATCGGAAGACCGGCAAGCAGTATTTCACCCGGTACGAGTACCGTGCTCTTGACTGCACCAAACGTACGGCGCAATTCCTCCTGAGCGTAGGGTGCAAAGCCATGGTTGGCTGTGCAGATAAAACGGGAGAAGTCTCCTTCTCCCCAAGATGACTGTGTACTCAAATTGTGTTACCCTCCAGAACGTACGCGGATCCAGGGACGTCCATTATCCCACTGGATATCAACTGGAACATCGTACGTATGCTTAATTGTTTCTTGTGTTAAGACTTCATGTTTGGGACCTGCCGCAGCAATACGTCCATCGCGGATCAATGCCACATGTGTGAACAGTGGTACGATCTCTTCGACGTGATGAGTCACATAAACGACAGTGATATTACGCTTATGCAGCCGATCAATTTCGGCCAACATTTTCTCGCGTTCATACAGATCAAGGCCGGCACAAGGCTCGTCCATAATAAGCAATTTGGGATCTGCCATCAGTGAACGAGCCAGCATTACTTTTTTACGCTCCCCTTGAGAAAGGGTGCCTAGCGGATGATTAGCCAATTTTGCAAAGCCCATTTCATCAAGCAGACTCATTGCTTTGGCCTTCACATCGTCCGGGATCGTTTGATAGAAACGCAAAAAAGCATAAGCTCCTGTTGCAACCACTTCCCATACCGGATCACGTAGCGTCAGTTTTTCAATCAAGGTCTGACTGATATAACCAATGTCTTTACGAACCTCCCGAACGTCGCACTGACCATAGAGATTGCCCAGTACTTCAATGCGCCCCTGACTTGGAAACATATATCCATTCATCATTTCAAGCAGCGTTGTCTTGCCCGATCCATTGCGTCCGAGAATGGCCCAGTGCTCACCTTCCTTGATATGCAGATGAACGTCATCCAGAATCTGATTATCTTCCCGTCTAAGAGATACATGCTCCATCGAGATCATACTCATTTTACCACCGCCTTTCGGATTTCCCCTAGCAGATGCTCGACAGAGTTCATACGATAGACCATTTTGGGCACATCATGTTCACCATCAAACAACATAACCGCAGGTACACTCGAAATCTGAAACTGCTGGACCAGTTCAGGTATATCGTGAATATTCATCTCAGTCAAAATTCCCTCAGGCAGTAAATGCTCGGCAATTTCCAGCATTCGACGTGCTGCTCCGCAAGTTCCGCAGAGCGGGGTATAAATAAATACAGCCTGAGGCATGCCTTCCCATACACCGCGCATTAACATTTTGGTCGTAATCGGCCTCATCCGCTTTCTTCTCCCGAAGCAACACGAAGCATTACCTCCCCAGACATCGGACCATTATGGACCGTAACAGAGTCTGGTTTATTGCTGTATAACAATTCGTACATCTGACGTTTGCCATACATGCTGGACGTGTGCAAATAGATCTGTCGCGGGAATAAACCTTCCCGGACGATGGAAGCAGCAACTTCACCGCCATTCGGGGAATCCGGACCCAGTTCATAATCCAGGGATAAAATGTCCACTTCACCTTCCCTAAGCAGCATTAGGCATTCTTCTGCATTGGTAGCCAGAACAAATCCTTTTGGACAAGCTCGGTAATCATCCAAAAAAACATGCATTACAATCGCTCCTCTCCCCATTTAAAGCCAGGAACGCATGAGCTCAATGTCACCGCGGTGTGTTCCATCTTCGCCTGATTCGGTCTCCAGCACAACTACAGCTTGCTGAAACTCGGGCGCACATAACAGTTCCTGCATCGCTTCTTTTCCTATATAACCCTGTCCGATCCGTGCATGTCTGTCCTTGCATGAACCGGATGGATATTTCGAATCATTAAAGTGAACAGCCGCAAGAGCATCCCAGTATCCCAGCAGTCTGCCTTTCTCCAGCATCGATGCCTCATTGCCTGTCGTCCACATGCCTGAAGCAAAAGCATGACACGTGTCAAAGCAAAAAGCAATATGCTCGGGATACCGGCTTAGCTTGCGAATTTGTATCAATTCTTCCATCGTCGTACCCATGGGACCATGATCTCCAGCCTGATTTTCAAGCAGAACCTTTGCCTGTCCATCCCACTCCGCTAATGCGGTATCCAGACAGGATATGAGATTCTGATATCCTTCGAGTGGTTCATTGCTCTTGAGATGTCCAAAGTGAACTACAGTCCCAACCGAACCGCAGGCATCTGCAATGTGCAGATCATTACGTATCGATGCGATGGTAGCATGAAAACCCGCCTCTCCTCGGGTTTTGCCCAAAGCCGGATTCGTGGGGTAGGGTGAGTGAGCAATCGAAGCAAGACCCTGCTTCTCACACCAATCCCGACACTGTTCAGCATCTTTGAGGTCCAGTTCTTTCAAGCCAAGGCTCCGAGGGTTCTTTGGAAAATATTGAAATGCCGTAGCCCTCATCTCATATGCCCGCTTGGCTGCCTGAAGAAATCCGCCTCTGGTGCTGACATGTGCCCCTATTCCGCTTTTAGGCCTCATGCTGGCAATCCGGACAGAAGAAAGCCTTCTTACCCGTAATTTCCACGCGTGCTATCGTTCCCCCGCAGCGAGGGCAAGTTTCCCCTTCACGATCATACACCCGGCACTGCTCATCATAACTTCCCGTCTTGGTATCTCCCTGCATCAACGGCATTTCCATATAACCGCCTTCCGATGCAGCTTCTCGCAACACGGATTGTACCGCATGGTACAAACGCGCTGTTAGCTCAGGCGAAGCAGCAATATTTTGCGTCTTGGAGCTTGGTCTCAGGCCTGCTGCAAATGCAATCTCATCCGAATAACAATTTCCGATGCCTGCAATAATGTGCTGGTTGACCAGTGTCGTTTTGAGTGTACCCCGACGTCCCTTCAACAGGGCAGCAAAGCGTTCTGTATTCATGCGCCGATCCAAAGGTTCAGGGCCAAAGTCCGACATGGCCTCTTCTGTTTCTTTCGACGTCAGCAGATGCAGATATCCCAAACGAAGCCCAATAAAGAATAAAGTATATTCTCCAAACTGAATCTCCACTTGAGTGGAACGATCAGGCCGTTCAGCTTCCGTGCCCCAGAAAATCATTCCGCCCAACATGAGGTGCAGTACCAGGCGCTTACCATTAGCTAGATGAAAAATCAGATGTTTGGCACGGCGTTCTACAAATATGATACGATTACCTGTCAATTCACGGGTAAACACATCAGGCTCGGCATTAATCGATTTTTCACGATTAACCACCACACCTGTAATTGGTAAATCAAGTATGTTCTCGGACAGCAAGGTCCGGTAGTTTTCCATTTCCGGCAATTCCGGCATCGTTCATCTACCCCTTCTTGGATGCTTGGCCTGTCGTCTGCGACAGCCACTCAATCAGTTTATGCAAATCTTCAAAGACATGATCAGGACGAACCTTGGCCGCCTGGATGTGACTGTCCATGTTATCGCGTGTTGTAATTCCGGTAAGAACCAGAATAGTCTCACAACCCGCTGCTGCTCCTGCCGCAATATCTGTACGCATATTGTCTCCGATTACAGCAACTTCATCAGACTTTAAGTTCAATCGACTAATGGCAGACTTCATAATAATACTTGATGGTTTGCCAATTACGGTAGGGTGAACTCCGGTGGCTGCTTCTATCGCTGCCCCAATTGTCCCCGCTCCTGGTGTAAGACCATCATCAGAAGGAAGCTGTAGATCAGGGTTGGTCAGAATGGATTTGGAGCCGCCATTGATCCAACGAAGTGCCTTGGTCAGTTTATCATAGGAAAATTCACGATCAATGCCTTGTATAACGTACTCCGGTTTATCATCCGTGAGTTTAAGCCCTGCTGCTTCTAGCGCTTGCAACAGTCCTTCCTCTCCGATACAGGCCACTTTCGCGCCAGGAGCTTCTTCAGCCACATATTCCGCAGCTGCCACCGCAGATGTACAAACCTGAGATGCTTCGGCCGGGATACCCATCCCCTTCAAATGATCTGCCACACCTTGGGGGGTACGCGAAGAATTATTAGTCACAAACAAATAAGGCATGCCTTGTTCATTTAATGTCCGAATAAGCTCATCGGCTCCTTCAATACGATGTCTGCCATGATAGAGTGTACCATCCAGATCAATCAGGTAGGCCTTAATCATATACAGCACTTCCCTTCTTTTATCCCATTAACATTTCATGTCCTTAACCATTTACCTTGAACTTCGATGCCGATCTATGTATACAGTAAAAAAAATGGATTGCTCGCATCTGCACGCAACACGTCGAACTGAATCGAACATGGACGCTTTACCCCGCGCGCCTTCTGTACAAGCTTGTCATTTCCTGCGCTTTCCCGGAAAATAATTTGAATCATTTCCCTGCTCATATTGCCCATCCTACACGCTTTCCAGCCAGATTGCAAAAGGGACCTCGGGAGTAACTTCCCCTCAGTCCCGTGCAATTAACGGCTTCTTCTCCCGTCGTGTTTGACTGTACTGCTTCGCACATCCATCATTAGGATTCACTCTTACGGTGAACAACTGGAATAAGCTCGTGTTCAATCGCAAGTTTTGTATTCGGGAATATCGATTGCGCTTCTTCCAGAAGTGGCTGCAACTGATCTTCATCTTTGTAGCGGGAGCTAAAATGGGTCATGATCAGCTGTCCTGCATCTGCTGCTCTCGCCGCCTCGGCCGCTTGCTTCGAGGTACTATGATAGTATTCATGAGCCGTATCAGCCAAATCATGCAGAAACGTAGCTTCGTGTACGAGGACATCCGCATGACGAGCTAGTGGCTGTACATTGTCACATGGGCGTGTATCCCCCAAAATGGTAACGATCATTCCACGCTTTGGCGCTCCCAATACATCTTCTGGACGAAGTGAGTCACCGTTGTCTAAAGTAATGGTTTCTCCACGTTTCAAACGACCAAATAACGGCCCAGGCTTCAAGCCATACTCAGCCAGTTTCGCAGGGTCCAGACTACCTGGACGATCCTTCTCGGTAATTCGATACCCATAACTGTCGATACGGTGTTCCAGCAACGCTGATTCCACGATAAAGGTCTCATCTTCAAAAAGCACTCCACCTGTATGTTCTATAATGCTTAGATCATAGTTTAGACGTGACTGGCTAAGTTCCATCGTAGTCATGATCATTCGTTCAGTGCCTGGCGGACCATACACCGTTAACGGTGTAGTGCCACCTTGATACGCTCTGCTGGAGAGTAGACCCGGAAGTCCAAATACATGATCTCCATGAAGATGGGTTATGAATATTTTCTCCAATTTGCTCAATTTAAGCGGAGAACTTAAAATCTGATGCTGAGTTCCTTCCCCGCAGTCAAACAACCACAATGCTCTGCGCTCATCCAACATACGCAGCCCTATAGACGTTACATTCCGCTGAAGCGTAGGTACACCAGCGTTAGTTCCCAGGAAATATAGTTCCACTCTGGATCGCACCTCTTTCTGTTGCCAGCAAAAAGCCTCCGACAATGCGGAGGGCTTTGCCTGACATTTTACTTTTATGCCTTATCTACGTTAAAATACTTCGCTTGCGGATGACTGAAAACCATCGCCGATACAGATGCTTCAGGTTCCATCATGAAACCTTCAGTCAGCTCCACACCGATATCCTCAGGCTGTAACAACTTGAACAACGGTCCTTGGTCCTCCAAATCAGGACAGGCCGGATATCCGAATGATACCCTTATTCCCTGATAGCGTGCTCCATGACGTTGCTTCATGGTCATCTGGGCTGGATCAGGGAATCCCCAGATATCTCTCATCATATGATGAACCCGCTCGGCTAATCCCTCTGCTACTTCAAGCGCTACGGATTGCAGAGCATGTGAACGAAGATAATCGCCTTGATCCTTCCAAGCAGTTGATAATTCTCTTACACCGTGTCCGGCTGTTACAACCATGAAACCAACGTAATCCATTTGTCCGGATTCTACCGGCTTCAGGAAATCAGACAGGCACAGGAAGGGTTCAACTTTTTGGCGCGGGAACGTGAATGTATGCAAGATATTGCTCGTATTCTCAGGGTCATAGACGATGACACTATTACCGCTGGACTGGGCCGGGAAGAAACGATACATGGCATGCGCCTGAATAATTCCGTCACGTACAGCCTCCTGCATAATATCATCCACTACCGCTTTCAGATCAGTTGCTTTCTGATCACCCGACGCAAGCAACTGCTCTACAGAGCCGCGCAAACCAAGATGATGCCCGAGCAACATCTGCATGTTCACATACGGTAATATGTGTGACAACGGATAGTTTCGCAAGACATGTCGGTCCAGATCCGGCGGAATAAGAACCGGATTGTCGATTGCGATATCCGAACGCTCTACCCGAGTAAGCTCGGGAAGTGGTTGTACATTTTCTGCACCTGAAGCGTCAGCCTCTTTTTCAGCCTCCATCTCAAGTTGCATCACTTCACGCGTGCTTGGATTCATCAGCTTGTTGGCCAGATCCAGGCCGTCCATGGCATCTTTTGCATAGACAACCATTCCGTTATATTCGGGACGTATACGGTTTTTGGTGAATTTACGTGTCAATGCCGCCCCACCAACCATAATAGGTACATCAATACCTGCTGTTCGCAAATCCTGAGCGGTAAGAATCATCTGCTGCGCCGATTTAACCAATAGACCGGATAGACCGATCGCATCAACTTTTTCTTTTCTATACGCCTCGATAATTCGCTCTGGTGGTACTTTTATACCCAAATTGATGATCCGGTAACCGTTATTGGAAAGGATGATCTCCACCAGGTTTTTGCCGATGTCGTGTACATCGCCCTTCACCGTCGCTAGGATGATCTTACCTTTTACTGACGTCTCGTTCTTCTCCATGAACTGCTCTAAATAAGCGACAGAAGCCTTCATGACCTCCGCGCTCTGCAACACCTCTGCCACGATCAGCTCATTGTTGTTAAACAGTCGCCCTACTTCTTCCATCCCCCGCATCAGGGGACCATTGATCACTTCAAGCGCTGTATACTTGGTGAGTGCCTGCTCCAAATCGGGCAGCAATCCTTCTTTACTTCCCTCAACAACATATGAAGCGAGACGTTCTTCTAGCGAAAGGTTCGAAATTTTTTCTTTTTTCTCGACCTTTTTATTACGAAAGGCGGCAACGAAAGCGGCCAGTGTTTCGTCATTTGTATTGTATAACAGCTCTTCCGAGAGTCTGCGCTCTTCCTCCGGAATAGAAGCATAACGCTCCAGCTTCTCTGTGTTAACGATGGCATAATCGAGACCCGCTTTGGTACACTCATACAAAAATACAGAGTTCAACACTTCACGCCCTGCTTCAGGCAGACCAAATGAAATGTTGCTAATGCCCAGTATGGTATGACATTCAGGCATTGCTTCTTTAATGACACGAATACCTTCAATCGTTTCTTTGGCCGAACCGATATATTGTTCATCGCCCGTACCCACCGGAAACACCAGGGTATCAAAGATCAGATCTTCTGCTTTTAGTCCATATTTGTTCACCAGCAAATCGTAAGATCGCTTGGCTACCTCCAGCTTGTCCTCACGGCTAATCGCCTGTCCACGTTCATCAATCGTTCCGACAACGACAGCACCGCCGTATTTATGCAACAATGGAGTGACCAGCTCGAACTTTTCCTCGCCGTCCTCAAGGTTAATGGAGTTAATTATCGCTTTACCTTGTGAGTATTGCAGTGCAAGGTCAATGACAGCTGCATCTGTCGTATCAATCATGAGTGGTACCTTTACTTTTTTGACAACCAGTTCAAGGAACTTCTCCATATCTTCGGCTTCTTCACGGTCCGGGTCCTGAACACAAACGTCGACAACATGTGCCCCATTTTTTACCTGAGCCCGAGCAATTTCCGATGCTTCTTCATATTTCCCTTCAACAATAAGACGCTTGAATTTCCGTGATCCAAGCACGTTCGTACGTTCCCCAACCATATATGGGCGATTGTTCTGTTCAACGTATACTGGATCAATTCCCGACAATGCTGGTGGATGTGTTCCGTTCATTTCTCTTGGAGGGTACTTGGCAAGTGTATCCCGCATTGCCCGAATGTGCGCAGGAGTTGTTCCACAACAGCCACCCGCGATGTTCAACCAGCCCTGTTCGGCAAAAGCACCGATCTTCTGAGCAAGCGAATCAGGGGATTCATGGTAATTACCGTTCTCATCCGGAAGACCTGCATTTGGATAACAACTTACCGCAACTGAAGCCATCCCGGATAGCGATCGAATATGGTCGCGCATGAATTCCGGACCTGTAGCACAGTTTAGTCCCACTGAAATTGGGTTAAGGTGTTCTAGGGATATATAAAAGGCCTCAATGTTCTGACCAGCTAGTGTTGTACCCATCGGTTCGATCGTTCCTGAGATCATCAAAGGAAGCTTGATACCACTTTGCTCGAATGCTTGTTGAATTCCAATGCTTCCTGCTTTTACATTAAGAGTATCTTGTGAGGTTTCGAGCAGCAGCGCATCAACGCCTCCCTCAATTAAAGCAAGCGCTTGCTCGAAATAACTGTCGATGAGCTCCTGAAACGTTACTCCGCCTGTTACAGACAGCGTTTTGGTTGTAGGTCCCATGGCACCCACCACATAACGCGGAGACTCCGGTGTCGAAAATCGATCCACGGCTGCTTTTGCAATTCTGGCTGCTTCGAGATTGATTTCACGTGCACGGTCTTGAATGTCGTATTCAGCAAGTACAACAGATGTTGCACCAAACGTATTCGTCTCAATTAAATCTGCACCGGCTTCCAGATATTCTTCATGAATACGCTGGATTAGCTCTGGACGTGTAAGTACAAGCATTTCATTACATCCGTCGAGGTCTTCTCCGCCAAAATCTGCGCCTGTGAGATCAACCTGTTGAATCATGGTCCCCATTGCACCGTCGAGGATTAATATTCGTTGTTTTAATGCATCATGTAGGCTAAGCTTATCCAATATCGTCACCCCCGCAAAACGTTAAATCTTAGTTTAACAGAAACTACCTTAATGTGAAAGATCGGTTTTGGTCCGTCACGTGGCGGGTTTATATGAATGTGCGATGATTTTGCGAATCGACAAAAACAGAACATTCCGATATAATAGCAATTAAACCAAGTGGAAAAGAGGGAAAGAACATGGCTGAAATTGTAATCCGAAATACGAACGAACGTATCACTGGAGACGAAAATGTTCGAAATTTCTTAAACAAATATGAAGTATTATATGAAAAATGGGACGCATCCAAATTAAACACAGATCTACAAAATAACTTTGGACTCACGGATGAACAAAAAGAAGAAGTACTCAAAACATATGACTATGAAATCAGAGACTTGGCCGCACGTCGCGGGTACCAAATCTGGGATGTAATTACGTTGTCTGAACAAACTCCAGACATTGAAGAGAAGCTTGCCAAATTTGAAGAAATTCATACGCATGCTGAAGATGAAATCCGTGCAATTGTAGCCGGCAAAGGAATCTTTGTCATTAAAGCTACAGATGATGTAGGTTACTTTAATGTAGAATTATCTCCTGGAGACGTTATCTCGGTACCTGAGAATACGCCACACTTCTTCACATTAATGGAGAACAAACAAATCATTGCGGTGCGTCTGTTTATTGAAAAAGATGGCTGGATCGCAGATCCATACCCGGATCCTACTTTTATTAAACAAGCATAATAAGCAAATTCTATTATGTGCACAACAAACCCCTGTCCATTTCGAACAGGGGTTTGTTCATATTGAGATCGTATACAACATTTGATATTCATATAAAATAATGCGGATATTTTGCTTTCATCTTCTCTTGTTCTACAACAACAAGTCTAAGATGGGCTTCCATAACCTGAACAGCTTGATCCGTCTTACGTTCCGTGATGAGCCGGTAAATCTCTTTATGTTGTGAAATAATCACCTCCGCATCGGAATCTTCAGACAGCCGTAATAAACGAAGGCGATTAAAGGGCATATTCAATTGCTGCAACATTTTCCACGTTCTCATTTTCCCTGTGCCCTGAAACAATATCTGGTGAAACTCTTCATCCAGTTCAAAAAGACGATAGAAATTATTTTTCCCTATACATACTTCCTGCATGGCAATATTGGTCTCGAGTCTGAATCTGAATTCTTCCGGAAAAGATGCACAAGCCAGCGTGACAATTTCCTTCTCCATTTTCTCTCTCATAAACCGGCCTTCTTCAACATGTTCTAAATTAATATGGGAGACAATGGTTCCACTCTGTGGGATGATATCAAGTAATTCTTCTTCAGCAAGCTTCATGAACGCTTCACGTACTGGTGTTCTGCTCACTTGCAATTCATCCGCAATTTCCTTCTCGGAAATCTTTGTACCGGGCTCAAGTTCAAGGTGCAGAATGCGTTCCTTTATCAGATGGTATGAATAAGCCCGGGTTGAACCTCTAATCTTTTGATTAAGTGACATTCCTTAACCTCTTCCTCTCAGCCGTATTCCTCCATATTAGCACAATTTGCCGCTCCACTAAAATCCTCTCAGTGAAACGGCAATTGAGCAAACTTCAGTTTACAACTATTGTTGCTTACTTTCTTTGTACTTCTTATACGTATCATTGGAAAGCTGCATATACTGAGACAAGCCCTGGCTCTCCAGCTCTTTTACAAATGCATCAAACTCGGAAAGATTACGTTCTCCCAAAATGAATTTAAGCGTATTTTGATCCGAGAAATCTTTGAGTGGTGTGCTAAGCAATGTCACCTGTTCGCGATCGATATCCGAGTAAGGAATTGGCGGTTCGGCAGGGACCACTTCTTTTGTATCTTTCATGTCTTGTTGGAATTTCAGTTCTTCCTCACTAAACATGGATTGCAGCAAATCTGTCGTTCCACCATATGCAAACACACCACCAGAGAAGCCGTAATCTATACGCAAATCTTTCGTGCCCTTCGGATTCAATCCGTTATAATTCACGTCTTCTGCCAGTTTACGAACGCCATCCTTTTTGGTGAAGGTTTCCCCTTCAACACCCCATTTGGCAAATTCCTGACCTTCATCACTATAATATAACCAGTCAATAAATTGCATTGTTGCTTTAAAGTTTTCGCTGTCTTTAATTTTCCCGGAAATCATGACACCGTTTTCAAGTCTGGAGCCAGACATCAGTTGGCCTTTTGGACCACCAGGGACTGTAATTTTGGCGATGGAGAAATTTCCTTCTCCCAACGTTTTGTTCATGTCATTGCGGTGCAGTACTAACGTTTGCGAGTTACCATTAATCATGAATGATTTTCCCGAAACAAATTTTTGAGTAGCCTGGTCATCGTCCTGGGTGAAGCTTTCCTTATCCAGAAGTCCTTCGGATACCAGTTTGTTAAAGTAAGTCAACATATCTTTATATTCCGGTGTTGTAGCCGTGTATACAAATTCATCCTTGTCTGCCTTGTACGTCAGACCATTACCAAATCCCCATCCAGCTTTTGTCCCAAAGCCAATAGCTGCAATACCCAGCGTACTATTGAACTTGAACCGATCTGAGAATGGGATGGAATCCGGGTAAATCTCCTTCAGCTTTTTGGCTGCATTATACAATTCATCCCATGTCTTTGGAATGGCAATGTTATTTTTTTCGAAAATATCAGTTCTAACAATAAGCGTATAATCCGGCCAAACCTCTTCATGTAAACCTGGAAGCACATAATATTTCCCATCTTCTTGCCGAAGGCCCTCAAGCTCATCCTGAAGTCCCCATTTCTCTACTTTATCCTTGAAATTAGGCATCAAGTCAATATAGTCACTCACTGGCAAAATCGCACCAGAGGATACGAAAGCAGATTCTTCACCCGGATAGGTTTTTGGAATAACCAACGGAGCATCTCCTGAGCTGATGAGAAGGGATCTTTTCTGGGAATAGTCACTCATTGGAACGATAGTTGGGTCCAACGTGACACCGGTTTTTTCCGTGATTTTTTGGAACAGAAGCCAATCCTTCTTGTACGGATATGCTGGCTGGTCACTGTAAAGGATAGATAGATTAAATGGCTCAGTGGCTTTAAACGTCTCTCCAACACCATAAGATTCCATAGCCCCCTTGGATTCTGGTTCGACTTTTTCTCCACCAGTTCCGCTGCTACATGCTGCCAGAACGACACTCATCATTGTTGCCAATACCATCTTGCCTACCAGCTTACGTGGTCTCTGTTTCATTCAATTCTCCCCCTGCATGTGGTTTAGATTGGCCTTACCATCGAGATGTTGAACTATATCGGATTAGGATTACTGCTTAACAGATCCCAACATGATACCGGTTACAAAGTACCGTTGAACAAATGGATAAATCGTAAGAATAGGCAAAATGGTCAATACCATGGTGACCGATTTAATATTCGCAGAAATTTGAGTCAAATTGTCTGCTGAAGCACCAGCCGAAGCACCACCAGTCGCTCCTGCAATCATATTGCGCAAGTAGATTGTAACGGGGAACAGTTCCTTTTTGTCGAGATACAGGAAGGCTGGAAACCAGGAATTCCAGTGCCCCACAGCGTAAAACAGAACCATTGTTGCCATGACAGCTTTACTCAGTGGTAGAATGATCCGTAACAAAATACCATACGTATTCAAACCATCGATAGCTGCCGCTTCCTCAAGCTCTTCAGGCATGTTTTCGAAGAATGATTTCATTATTAGCATGTTATAAATACTGATTGCACCAGGGACAACCAATGCCCACATCGTATTATTGAAACCCAGAGAGTTAATGAGGACATAGTTTGGAATCAAGCCGCCACTGAAAAACATGGTGAACACCGCGAACATAGTCAGAAACTTGCGCCCCATTAATCTTTTTTTGGATAAGGCATAAGCGAAAATGGTCGTCATGAACATAGAAATCAGAGTACCTACAACAGTATATATAATTGTATTTTTATAATTGGTCCAGAACATGCTGTCACGAGAGATCGTCTTGTAGGTTTCTACATTAAAGCCTCTGGGAATAATACTTACCTTGCCTGAATTGATGTAAGCCTCGCTACTGAAGGATTGGGCCACGACATTTAGAAATGGATAGAGTGTGATGAACACCACAAGCAGCAAAAAGATAGCATTGAACACTTTAAATACTTTGTATGATTTTGATTCCAGCATATTGCTCCTCCTTTACCACAAGCTTCGTTGTGTCAATCTGCGTGAAATTGCATTAACCGAGAATACCAGGATCAGTCCAATAATGGATTCAAACAAACCAATGGCGGTTGCATAGCTGAAGTTGCTGGATTGCAAACCTACCCGGTACAAATAAGTGGAAATCACGTCAGATGTCTCGTAGATCAGCGGATTGTAAAGGAGCAAGATTTTCTCAAATCCAACCGCAAGAAAATTACCCATGTTCAGGATCAGCAACGTAACAATGGTAGGCAAAATGCCCGGTATGGTTACATGGATTGTTTGCTTCCAACGATTCGCACCATCGATTCGTGCGGCTTCATACAAAGAATCATCAATTGTTGTCAACGCAGCCAAGTATAGAATTGCCCCCCAACCCATACCCTGCCAGACCTCAGAGGTGATATAAATTGTTCTGAACCATTCAGCGCGCTGCATGAAAGGAATACTATCTCCGGTAAAAAATGAAACCAATCCATTAATCGATCCATTCACTGCTGTTAATTGCAGAACCATTCCGGCAACGATGACGATAGACAAGAAGTGCGGAAGATAAGATGCGGTCTGCACAAACTTTTTGAATCGTTTACTTTTCACTTCATTCAACAGCAATGCAAAAATGATCGGAACGGGGAAGGTGAAAAGTAACGCGAGTCCACCAAGCATAAGCGTATTTCCAAATACCTTCCAAAAGGTAGGGTCCTGAATGAACATCTGAAAATACCTGAATCCAACCCACGTCTCTCCGAAAATACTGCCTCCGGGTACGAACCGTCTAAAGGCGATAATGTTACCGAGCATCGGACCGTATTTAAAAATAATAAGATAGATAATTGGAAGAATTAACAGTGAGTACAACTGCCAATCTTTGCGAAGTAAAGCTGCAGCCGTTCTTAACCTGCTTTCTTTGCGTACAGAGGTCATCGTTAGCGTGGTTTTAGCGGTTTCCGACTCCATATATTATTTCACTCTCCGTTCCTTGGCTTGATAAAATAAAAGCGTTTTCGATTTCAATTCCTTCTTTTGATCTTTATCTTTTGTAGAAGACAACCTTGATGAACTTCACCCCCACTACGGAATAAACTAAAACAAATAATGTAAGCGATATCAATTATGGCGATCACAAGAGATTTAGGTCAGTTAAGATGCTTAACGTCATTTTGTACTAGCGCTACCTGCTATATATCCAAAACGAAATAGTTCCCTTTAATTATGTAAAGCGCTTACAATTAATATCAAAATTATAGCGAATAACTTTCGCTTCCACTTCATTCGAGTAAGTCAACAGATATTCGCTAAATCTGACCGCATACTAGTCATACTAGTATGTTAGTTATATTCTAAATCAGCCGTTCTATAATTTCAATAACTTTTACTAAAAAAATTTTGATTACGTTAATACGGTATAGTTCTGGAATGTCCACAACACAAAAAACATTGTCGGGTTCCAAGGTTGGTATACACCTCTCAAGAAACTCAACAATGTTCGAGCAATACACATAAAATATGATTTATGATGCACTAATTGAGAATTCAGCAATGATGCGTTCCAATTCGGATAAATGCTTGATTTCATGGTCAGGCACATACGATTCGGTATTCACTTTATTCTCACGGTTAATCCAAACAGACTTAATGCCAGCTGACAACGCTCCACGAATGTCCGTTGTCAGCTTATCGCCAACCATCACACTTTCCTGAGGCTTCACTCCAAGCCTGCTCAAAGCATGCTCGAAGATCGAAGGGTCAGGTTTTCCTTTACCAAAATCACCCGAGATAATAATTTCATCAAAAAAGGGAGCTAATTCAGGAACACCATCAAGCTTCTCCTGTTGTAACGCAGGACACCCATTAGTTAAAAGCAAAAGCTTGAACTTTCCTTGTAGATGACTTAACGTCTCCATCGTTTCTTCATAGACATGGGGTCTCGATCTCCGCTCTGCCCCGAATTGCGAGGCGAGTCGTTCTGCCAAATCTTCACGATCAATACCGAGCTTTAACAATCCACGACGCCATGATTCTTTACGATATGCAGGTGCAAGTTGTTCCAATTGGCGAAATTCCGGCTGATCTCCACCCGTAAAGTTAGCCCAAAGACCTTCAAACGGGTTGATTCCAATCATTTTGGTAAACGAAAAGGTTTCATAGGATTCATACAGATTACGTGCCTCATTACGAACTGCTTCTTCAAGTTCTTCAGGTTTAACCCCTGTCTCTTGTGCTGCGATCAGGCAGGTCTCATGAAATGCCTCACGAACACTGCGCTCATCCCACAGCAAAGTATCATCCAGGTCGAACAAAATCGCTTTTAACGCCATTTCGGTCATCTTCCCCTTTATGCAATAATTACTTTTTCTCGTATGTTTCCACAGTGATCTGATGTGCTTTGGCGAATTTCAGAAGACGTTCAGTGATTGCATCGGTATCATAACGATTGAGTAGTTTGGTAAATACCCATCTCTTGCCTCGTGCATTATGCTCAATAACAACCGTGCCTGGCTCAATTCTGAATTTCACAATATCATCGACTCCAATTGAACGCTCACGGTTTCCTTTAGTCGTCAAGATTCGGTTACTTCCTATCTTGACATAAGGTCGACGAAGCATGAAGATGACTGCCAAAAATACATACAGCAGCATGGTCACCCAGTCCCAAGTGGTCATCGGAGCTTTGACAAGAAACGTACTCATAAAGAGATACAGGAATGCGAGTCCGATCAGAAAAATAGGAAACAGAAGACTACGTCCTTTGAATACGTCCTCACCTGGTGTACCTGAAATCGGTTGACCGTTCTTTTTACGTTGCTGGTTCAGCTGCTTTGAATTTTTCCGAACCGTTCTCTCGAACGAACGCGACATGAGAATCCCCCTTAGATGTTCTTTGTATCGGCTTACATCATTGCAAACCAATAGTTCCCCCTATAATTTGCATTCTCTAAATAACAGGAAGAAACCTAAATATCAAAATGATATCATTAGGTTTCCTTAGTGTTTGAGTTTGCCTTGGTGGCCTTGATCATTCTCATCATCTACAATTTCAATCGAATCCAGTTGCTGTCTGAAATTGCTGCGAATATTATTCAAATAGATTTCTCTAAGCTTGGCACGTTCAGCGAGCTCTTCCTCTGTCAACCCAGTGGATTTTTGCTTACGGGCCAATTCATTAATACGTGCTACCAGACTATCTATATCCAAGCTTGTCCCCTCCAAAAATACAAAGTCATATTAACTTTGACATGATAAAGGCTGCTTGTCAAGTTGATACGCATTTATGCGTATAGATATGCAGTTTACTCAGTGAATTGAGGCAGTATTAGCACTTGCCCTACCTGTATTGAAGTCGACTGAAGTTGATTCACTTTTTTAATTGCTTCTATATATATACGTGTATCCATACTTTCCGGTTTGTGATCCAATGATATACTCCAAAGCGTATCACCTTGCGAAACAACCGTCTTCCCGCCAGGTAACAGGTTGTTCTCATTGCCTGCAAATACAGTGAGTACTGTGCTGCATCCAATAAATATGATTAAAGATACGATTACTAATTTCAACATCCATGTTGGTGTTTTGCCTTTTGTAAATACCTTCTTGAAGTTCCCTATGTTTGTTTTAACCAATTCTGTATTAACCGGTTCGTAAATGCTTTGATAAGTAGAATATCTCATAATTATTAACCTCCAAACGTTTGTTCCTATCTGTTGAAACCAATATAACACGAACATTTGTTTTGTTCAATAACTTTTTAGAACAATTGTTCGCTTTTTTTTATTTGTAGATAACCTCTTATCTCTTTCTTCTATAATATGAAATCTTTCATTTGCAGTATTTGAATGGATAAACAGAAAAAATTCATGTTAATTTGCAAAAAAACATTGATTTTATGCCTTATTATTTAGAACTTATGTTTGTACGAACGGAGGTTCTATGTTATAATTTTCCCAAACGTTACTAAAATGGGGTTGATACGGTATGTCGAAGATATCCAGCAGGCAACAGGCTATTCTGGAATTTATACGTAATGAAGTCCGGTTGAAGGGGTATCCTCCTTCCGTACGCGAAATTGGTGAAGCCGTTGGATTGGCTTCCAGCTCTACAGTACATGGACATCTGGATCGTTTGGAGAAGAAAGGTCTCATAAGACGGGACCCGACCAAGCCAAGAGCCATTGAACTTCTAAGCCAGGAAGAGTCAGAGCATTCACATCAGTTTGCTCACAGTGTCGCTCGCATTCCTATTGTTGGTAAGGTTACTGCTGGGGTTCCAATTACAGCAACAGAGAACATCGAAGATTACTTTCCCCTTCCTACGCACTATGTAGGCGAGCAAAAAGTATTTATGCTTTCGGTTGTGGGAGACAGTATGGTTGAAGCAGGCATTGTTAACGGAGACTATGTTATCGTACGTCAGCAGCAAACTGCGGATAACGGCGATATCGTTGTAGCCATGACTGAAGACGATGAAGCTACGGTGAAGACGTTCTACAAGGAGAAAGATCATATTCGTCTTCAACCAGAGAATGCGACCTTTGAACCTTTGCGTTTGAAACACGTCAGTATTCTGGGTAAAGTCATTGGCCTTTTCCGTGATATACATTAATATGATTGAAGTTGGTCCGTTGGTTCGTATCATAATGAAATACACAAAGAGGTTGCCCTGTTCATCAGGACAACCTCTTTGTGTACGTAGTGCTTATTATGATTTATTTGCTGCGTTTGAGCACGCTCTTATGATGTGAGAACACATCGAAACTCTGCTGACCGTGGTAAGAACCCATTCCACTTTCTCCTACTCCGCCAAACGGGAGATAATGTGATGTCATATGAGACAACGTATCATTAATACAACCGCCACCGAAAGATACTTGGTTCAAAACCTGATTTTGGAGAACCTCATCCTGAGTGAAGAGATATAATGCCAGTGGTTTTGGACGACGAATAATCTCCTCTAGCATCGGGTTAAGATCACTATATTTAAACACAGGAAGAATTGGACCAAAGATCTCTTCTTGCATAACAGGTGACTTCCAATCCACTTCACCCAGTACTGTTGGTTCAATGAACAGTTGATCACGTTTAGAACGCCCACCGATCAATGTTTTGCCATCTTGGAGTAACGCGGATAAACGATCAAAGTTGCGATCATTGACAATATGCGGAAAATCAGTGTTCTGCAACACATCAGCACCAAATTTGTCCTCAATCTCTGCGCTGATTAATTCCAGCAATTTGTCATGTACATGCTCGTGCACAAGCAAGTAGTCCGGAGCGACGCAGGTTTGTCCGGCATTCAGGAATTTACCGCGCACAATGCGCTGAGCTGCCAGATTCAGATCCGCATCTTTATTAACAATGACCGGACTCTTCCCACCTAATTCCAACGTAACCGGGGTCAAATGCTCAGCTGCTGCCTTCATAACAATGCGACCCACACCTGTACTGCCTGTAAAGAAAATATAATCAAACTTTTCCTTTAACAGTGCTGTACTGGTCCCCACTTCCCCTTCCATAACAGCGACGTACTCCTCAGGAAATATCTCGTGAACCAGATCATAAGTCAGGCGCGATACAGCTGGCGTTAATTCAGAGGGCTTGATAATGGCACAGTTACCTGCAGCAATAGCTCCAATTAGCGGACCAAAGGCCAGTTGGAATGGATAATTCCACGGTGCGATTATCAGAGCAACACCATAAGGTTCAGGATAAATTGTACTTGCGCCATCAGGTATAGCAGAATTCGTCGGCACTGGTCTTGGCGCAGCCCATTCCTCTATATGATCCAAAGCAAAGTCTAACTCGCCCAACACAATACGAATCTCGGATCCATAAGCTTCCGTTTCGGATTTATTCAGATCCACACGAAGTGCATCGAGAATACGTTGCTGATATTTCTCAATTCCCTGTCTTAATTGCTGGAGAGCACAAATACGGTACTCAATCGATTTGGTTTGACCTGTATTAAACAATGTGCGCTGCTGCGCAACGATTTTCTTTTCTAACTCCATATTTACATCTCCAATTAATTGCCTAAAATTTAATTACTAAAAACATAAATGTATCATATCGCATCTATATGAAACTATCAACATAAGGTGATGACACAAATTCTGTGAATATACATTAACAATTATCCGCTGCTTCTTTCTCAGAACTGACAAGATGTAACCAAGAAATCCTACACGGATATGTACTTTGAATGGGAACCTCTTAATCATAGTTCAATGAATGAAATCCTTAACCATCACTAATCATTTGGTGTGGGCATTTTGGTTTTTCGTTAAGTATATAGTTACACGCCCACAAAAAGAAAAATCCCTCAGCGCTAGAGCGCCAAGGGATTCAGCTATTAGTACAACGTGATATATTGATCGCGTTCCCATTGATGGACTTGCATACGGTTTATGTTCCATACTTTTCAAAACTAATCATAATCATTCAGACTTTTGCGGGCATTTTGTGGGCGCCCTTTTTTCTTATTATAATGAAGAAACTCGTTTCAAATACTCATTTTGATTACATTACTACTTTGACATCATCTGAAATAAAGGTACTAAGCGTCATCTATATGACTCTGTTCAATCCGAATTCTCCCAATTAAAAAGCCATACAAATTCATTAGTTAACAGAGACCTATTTCGGCGCCAACCAAGCCTCTCTATACTCTAGCATAATCATCCTTGAGCTTTCATACAATACGTTTCCTTCAAGTCTACTACGTATGACAAGCGCCTCCCCTAATATTCAGTCCAATAGTCAATGTTCCCCGGAGGTGGAGTGTAGTCAACCTTGGGTCCTTCCAAAATGACTTTGTTGGACGTATCCGACTTGTTATCCCAATGTTATGTATTCCGCGTCTATAAGAGCTTCGAGAACAGCCAAGACGTCTGGTTTATATTTGCCGTCAACTCGTGGACTGTGGGAAACTTGCGCCAACACCTTTGTAGTTGTATAAGATCCATAGGACCTTACATTGATAATCCGTTAGCAAGTTAATCACCTAGTGTTCACTTACGCACGAATATACGTTCCCTTATATACAGTGAAATCAGAGATATTAAGAATTACATATAGAAACATTTTCCTAGGTCTGATAGACTATATAATAAGAACATATATAGGAGGATTATTAGTAATATGAGAATAGTATCAGGTATTTTGCTTGTTACCGCATTTTTAACACTTGCCGCTTGCTCACCTCAATCTAAAGCCGATTCAAAAAGTGATGGGGGCGTTGCGAATAAAGTAGAATCTACTTTATCACAAACAGAATCCAAAGAAGAGCCAGCAGTTGAAACATCTGCAGATTCTGTTGATCAAGAACAAGAAAGTACTGCAACTTCAATTAAAAAAGGAGAAACAGTAACGATAGACGGGTTTGCGGAAATTTCAGTATCTAAACAAAAGTTTTCTAAAAAGATTGAACCTTCAAAACCAGGCAATTTCTATACATACTACGAATCAAAAGAAGATGATTCTACATATTTTGCACTCACAATCAAAGCCAAAAATTTATATACTACCGGCATTGATGCAGATGAAATAGCAAACGTCACCTTAATATTTGATAATCAGTATGACTACCCTACTTTCAGTACCGTTGAGGAAAAAGGAGGAGAAGACTTCACTTACAGTAACATTACCAGCGTCAATCCTCTAAAAACCACCACGTTATATTATCTTGCAGAGATACCGAACGAGGTCGCTGAAAGTGACAAACCATTAAAAGCTGTAATTAAGATACAAGATGAAGTTTTTGAATATACAGTAAGATAATAAAAGGTACTACCAGTTATAAAGTGTAACCTTTGTAAAGGACATTTGAAAAAAATAGACAATTTGAAGAAGCTGCTATCTGTATCTTACAGACGGCAGCTTCTTCAAATTCCATTGTCCTCGATAATGATTGTAATACATCATATAACACTTAATTTCTCGTTTGACTTCTTCTAGTGTTTCGCATTCTTTTATATTTGTTTCATCCTTAAAATGCCCAAAGAATGATTCTTGGGAGGCATTATTTATGTTTACAGGCTAACTTTACTAACCCCTGCAATTGCTTCAGATAACAATATAAGCCACCCATCAGTCACGGTAACAGAAATATTGCCGAGATAATTTTCATTCACGTCCAATAATTCCAGAATATCATTTGTCGCTCTATCTGCCTTAAGTCAATATTATAAAATCGAACGGAGAGTTGTTAAATCATAGTAAATATCATCCAAAGCTCCCGCCGATCCAGGTGTTCCCTTTTCTATCGTGAAAATTGTTGATTCATTGTTATCTATAACTTCAGTGCCTATCAAATTTCCTTCTGTGAAGCCGCCACTGTTATAAAGTTGCTTCCCATCTAGCAATCCCCACTGTAATCCACAGCTGCGTTTACAGATTGGTTAGAAACTAAGCTAAATGCCAACACAACTGCTCCAATTAATAGACTAAGCTTCTGGATGCGTATCTCCACAAATCCCCTGTTTCTATTCTAAGAGATTAGAGTAAAATTACATAGTATAGAGTCTCAAAGGAGGCATTATCATGTGCGGAAGATTTACAATCACTGACCCCATTGATGCTATCATGAACAGGTACTATGCTTCGATTGTATATGGATTTGAGTACAAGCCGAATTACAACGCTGCACCTATGCAGTACATCCCAACCATTATTGGAAGCAAAGACGGAAATAGATTAGGTTCGCTCCGTTGGGGTCTGGTCCCTACTTGGGCCAAGGAGGACAAGATTGGTAATAAGATGATTAACGCTCGTGCTGAAACGCTGGCCGAAAAACTAGCCTTTAAACGCCTGATCAGATCTAAGCGCTGCATTATCCCTACGAACGGGTTTTACGAGTGGCGTAAAGAAGGATCGGCCAAGCAGCCGCTGCGGATTCTTATGAAAGACGACTCCATTTTTTCACTTGCTGGATTATATGACACCTGGACAGGTCCGGACGGCAATAAGTTGAGTACGTGCACAATTATAACTACCGAACCCAATACTCTCATGGAAAACATCCATAATCGCATGCCGGTTATCCTGCGGCCTGAGGATGAGGCTGAATGGCTCGGAAGAGACAACGATGATGTTCAGTCGCTCCTCGGTTTACTGAAGCCATATACAGCCTCTGAGATGCGAGCTTACAAGGTGCCGAAGGAAGTTGGCAATGTACGGAATAACAATGAAGAATTATTGAAGGAAGTAAATTAGAAGTTCAACTGAAGTGATACCCTAGGGGTCATCACTTTTTTTTGCTTTTAACTCAGAAATAAATGGAAATAACCACATAGGTCTGATAGACTATTCTAGGTTAATTACATAGTTGGAGGTTCGTTGTGATTGATAATATCAGTGAGATCTTTGGTATGTTATTCTTTGCAGGCTTTATCATAGCACTATTTATACTGGGTTTAATGGGCATCGCTGGAATGTTTCTTAATATCTATAGGAGATTGACTGGTCGAAGAAGTAAAAAAATGGAGCCGTGCAGATCCTGTGGACATCCAATTTCTAGCTCCGCTATTCTGTGTCCCAATTGCGGAGAACATTACGGACGATCCAGTGGATTTGCTAATTCGATCATTGGTTGCTTTATCGTAGGGTTTCTATGTATCGGGATGGGGTTCTATGCCTTGTCAGAATTTCTTGAGACATTTGAAACATTTAGTTTTAAACAATAAATATTCATAGTTAACAATGGAGCCAATTGATAGAGGCTCCTATTTTTGTACCCTAAACTCAAACGTATCACGAAAGTATCTCTTCCCCACGATCTTAATGGATACTGGGCTATACTCCTCCACCGGACCACCATAGTCAATGATGTGCTCGCGATCATCCAGAACATGCCAGACGGATACGCGGACCTGGGTTAATGCTGCTGCGAGAAAGTCATATCTGTGGATAATATCTTATATGTATAATTCATTTCATCATCAATCTATCAATTCGACAAAAGGCATGCTTTTCCTGCAGATAATAACTCGTTTCGATCTAGAAATAAACAACAAACTCCAAAATAATATTTATACATCCAACATTTTACAAAGGAATTATTTACAAATACGAATTATATATGGTATATTTAACCATGGTTGGCCGACCTAATTATGTGAGAGCTCTTCGATATCTTTAATTTCAAATAACAACTTATAACAGAATCTTACTTTATTGGTTCTAGTATATTTGGGAGGTTTGAATATGAAAAGATTAAGAAAATTCTCTATTTCTGTTATGGCAACTGCTTGTTTATTGGCATTTGGTTCAAGTTCGGCATTCGCTGCAACTGGTTGGGCAGATACTTTTGAGACTGCGGAAGTAATGTATTCAAGCGTTAATCAATCTTCCGGATTTAGCGCAACACAGTATTTAGATAGCATGAGTGATAATGACTATTATGTTGTAGACAACACAAATGGATCTTCTGTAATCTCATTTGGCGTTATTGCTACCCCACCAGCTAATTTCGATATTATTATGGGTGTTATTAAAATGGATGCAAGCGGTGCGATACTGTCCATTCAAATGGATAACTGGAATGGGCCTGGATACGCTGAGGCAATTGGGATGAGTGCTAAACCTGGTGAGAAGGTTTACTTCAGAATTATGGATAACGGCATCAACAACTACAACGAACCTTATACAATTCAATTTACAAAACACAGCTAAACAATATTATAGTACAAATTCAAAAAATGCTCTCCTGCATGAAGCTGGAGAGCATTTTTCATTTGTAGTACTTTATATGTATTCATCACTTCACACCCACACTATTTTTAATAGCAAAATATACCTAGTCCTGATAGACTATTTATGTTGTTAATCATTTCTATATAAGGAGGAATAAGGTTGAAAAAGCCTATTCAAAAAAAATGGTGGTTTTGGTTAATCATCGTTATCATAGCCGGAGTAATAACCTTCAGCATTGATAGTTATGATTCAACAGAACAGAAACAAGAGTTCGTGACTAAAGCAGTGACCCCTGCTGAAAATAAGTCTGAAAAGGTTTTTGAGACTGAGAAGCTTGTTACAAGCAAAGAAGAAACGAAGTTAAAAAAAGAAGAGGTTAAGGAAGAAGGAATAGATCAAGAAAAAATACCGGGAAGTTTACATATGACACCTGAGGAATTCAGAGACTCGTTTAACAGACGTGCTAAAGAAGTTGGTGTTTCACACATAAGAATCGAGAAAGAATTAGAAGTGAGACCGGGAAAAGACCAAGATGGATTTAAGTACAGGCTTAACGATTATGTAGGAATTGCTGGAGGGGTTAACAGAGCAGACAGTTCTGTAAGAGATATCACAATGACTGGAAGCCCTAACGGAACTACGGAATCAGGTACAGATGTTCTACTAACAATGAGAATTATTATTCTTGCTGTTAATCCAAATCTCCCCCCAACTGCTATAACTGAAGTACTTACTGATATGAACGTTTACCGAGAAGGCATTGATTGGATTAAAGTTGACGAATCGACCGAAAGAGATGGAATACGTTACAGTGTACTCGGTTCAGAAGTAGCGGGGATTTTATTTTTCGCTACTGATGTTAGTGAAAAGAAAATCACTACTAACTAACGTACATTCACCAAAAGAATTTCTTGATTTGAAAGACCGCTGAAATACCGCTACTAGAAAGGAAATTTATAATGAGAAAAATTATTGCGTTTATCTGTGCTTTAACAATGTTCGGGGTAATTTACTTACCATCAACTGCCGATGCTGCTTCCGTTAATCCGAAGACTTTGTTTGTAAAGAAATTCCCTAGGGAGCGTTTAACAGTCAGTAAATCAGTAGACCTAAACGGAGATAATAAGAAAGAACATTTATTAATCACTGACTCAGGCAATTTTTATTTGATTAACTCTAAAGGTGTTATCGTCCTTATAGACACAAATTATTACAGCGATGAAGATCCAATATTTCACATCCTCAATATCTCGGCTAAAGAAAAGCATGTAGCTGTTACTCTTGATTATTCCCCTTCGAATACTGAGTTGTTCGTATACAAGTACCAGGACGGAACCTTAAAAAAGAAACTATCTGTTACTGGAGATGTTCGGATAGAGATTTCGAAAACAGGGGAAATAAAACAACTTTGGAAGAGCTACTATCCTGAAGGTGGATGGGAAATTGCTGTTGCTAACTATAAGTGGAACAGCAAGAAAGAGAAATATGTAGGTTCAGGCCAATTACCAAACTAACTGTGCATATGTGTACGACTTTTTAAATCGCAAAAATCTCTGTTTGATTTTACAAACAGAGATTTTTTTGATTACTTCTTTTTTAATTCACTTCTGTTGACTCATTGAAACTTTAAATAAGTTCAAATTCTTCAATCTCAAGCCGCAATAAATTGTTATTTGAGGAGAATACCAAGAAACCCTCTAAAGTGATTGGCTTATTGATTAATGCTTGGAGATCATTTAAATTAATTCCTTTAGTAAATATACATTTAACTTCTTCATGAATACACGCCTTCGGTCAAGTCGAAGCGAAGTGGATTCCCTAACGCGTCAACTTCCCCATGAATTTTTGTGCTTAATCCACCTCGGGAACGTCCGATCGCTTACTTGCTTTGCTCCTTTTGCGCCTGATCCATGCCGGTGAACTCGCACAATCGTGGCGTCAATCATCACGCTTTCCTCGTCAGGATCTAGAGAAACATGCTTTAACACTTCATCCCAAATGCCCGTTTTCTGCCAGCGTCGAAAGCGGGTGTAGACGGATTTCCAATTGGGGAAGTGGCCTGGTAGATCACACCAAGCGGCGCTTGAACGAGCCACCCATAGCATCACGTTTAACATGATTCGATTGTCCAATGCGGACGTCCTCCTTGTCGTTTTCGTTCAGGTGGAAACAAATCTTGAATTAGACCCTATTGTCTCTCGTGAATTTCGCATCGTGTATTCATTTAATATAATTAACCCATATATTACCACTTAATCAGTTTGAAGAAATGCCCTATAAATGATATCAAATTTCATAGACAGTGGCAGGAACATAACAAAGGAATACTTGGGGATAGATACCACCATGATCTTGATCTAGTTCTATGTAGGGAAGACGGAAACTTCATGCCTAAATCATCATTGTTCAATGCTTTTCCCATATCTTACAACGTTGTGATCTCCCCTCTCTCCCCATTCACTCTCTCCGACATACTAGGCCATGAATGCATTCAGATCACATCAGATATATATGCCCACATCTCGGGCAAGATCCAGACAAGCAATATGGACAGGTCCGAAAAATTTACCCAAGACATTTTTGAATAGCAAAAAATTTATGGGCATTTTGTGGGCATTATCTTTTCATGTTATTCTTATTAGCACTCGCCCACAAAAAGAAAAATCCCTCAGCGCTAGAGCGCCAAGGGATTCAGCTATTAATACAACGTGATATATTGATCGCGTTCCCATTGGTGGACTTGTGTACGGTACATGTCCCACTCAATTTCTTTCAGCTCGTAGAAGTGAGCCAGGGCGTGGTCGCCGAGTGCGTCACAGATGACTTCGCTGCGGATCAATTCGTTCAATGCTTCTTTCAGGTCAGCTGGCAAGCTTGGAATGCCTTCTTCCACACGCTCTTCTTCTGACATGATGTAGATGTTACGGTCAATTGGAGCTGGCAAGGAGAGCTCACGTTTGATTCCATCCAGACCTGCTTTCAGCAAAACAGCCAAAGCCAAGTAAGGGTTAGCAGCTGGATCCGGGTTACGAACCTCAACACGTGTACTCAGACCACGGGAAGCTGGAATACGAATCATTGGACTACGGTTACTAGCAGACCAAGCTACATAACAAGGCGCTTCGTAACCTGGTACAAGACGTTTGTATGAGTTCACAGTTGGGTTAGTAATTGCTGCAAACGCACGTGCATGCTTCAGAGTTCCAGCCATGAAGTGACGTGCAGTTTTGCTCAGACCCAGCTCGTCCGACTCGTCAACGAATGCGTTCTCATTGCCTTTGAACAAGGATTGGTTGCAGTGCATACCGGATCCGTTCATACCAAACAGCGGTTTCGGCATGAATGTAGCATGTAAACCATGCTGACGTGCAATCGTTTTAACAACGAGTTTGAACGTTTGGATCTGGTCAGCTGCTTTCAGCGCATCAGCATATTTAAAGTCGATCTCATGCTGACCTGGAGCGACCTCATGGTGGGAAGCTTCGATCTCAAAGCCCATTTCTTCAAGTGTGATAACAATATCACGACGACAGTTTTCACCAAGATCCGTAGGAGCAAGGTCGAAATAACCACCTTGGTCATTCAGTTCGTTAGTCGGGTTTCCTTTTTCGTCTGTTTTGAACAAAAAGAACTCTGGTTCAGGACCAACATTGAAGGAAGTGAATCCCATATCTTGGGCTTCCTTAAGGTTTCGTTTCAAGATGCCACGTGGATCTCCTGGGAACGGATTACCATCTGGAAGATATACGTCACAAATCAGGCGTGCAACACGGTTCTCTGCGACCCATGGGAAAATGAGCCAAGAATCAAGGTCAGGATAGAGGTACATATCGGATTCTTCGATACGCACATAACCTTCAATGGAAGAACCATCAAACATCATTTTATTGTCCAGAGCCTTGGTAAGCTGGCTCACAGGAATCTCAACGTTTTTGATAGCTCCAAGCAAATCGGTAAATTGCAGTCGAATGAATCGAACATTTTCTTCTTTTGAGATGCGTAGTATGTCTTCTTTAGTAAAACTCACGATACCCTCTCCCTTTCTTCTCTGCGTAATGGCTTGCCTGTTATATTTGTACATTAGAAAATTGCACGGGTCAAGGAGTTCTCCTCCCCGAAAACGGGATTTTCCCTGACCTTCGAGGTTATACGAATTTATTTTTTATTGAAAAAACGGGAAAGCTCTCCCTGAATGAGAGATACTTGTCCAGGTCGCTTACCTGACACAAGTTGTTGTTTCAGCAGACGGTGCAACTGAGAATCCGACAGTTCTCTGCGCTTCACTTCCGTATCGGCGGTAATAACAGTCGCCTCTTCGGATTCTTTGGATACAGGATTCATTACTTGCTTGATGCCAGCAATGTTAACCCCTTTTTCAATCAAAGCTTTAATCTCCAGCAAGCGTTCTACATCATTAAACGAGAACAAACGCTGATTACCTGACGTTCTTGCAGGAACAATCAAACTGTGCTGCTCGTAATAACGAATCTGACGCGCGGACAGATCCGTAAGTTTCATTACAATACCTATCGGGAATAAGGCCATATTTCTGCGAATTTCGTCACCCATCTTCATCAACCTTCCAGTCATCTATTCTTCCCTTATTGTACATTTAGTTGTTACTAAGTGTCAATGATGTGTTAGATAAACTCACAATAATTTACGCTCTCTCATGGTCTGCAACGCCATCAAAACGCCATATTTAACATGAGAGTACGTTAATCCACCCTGCATGTAGCCAATATAGGGCTCACGGATAGGTGCATCAGCAGACAATTCCAAACTTCCACCCTGTATGAACGTACCTGCCGCCATAATGACAGGGTGTTCATAACCGGGCATGTCCCAAGGTTCAGGAACCACATGACTATCTACTGCAGCTGCCCGCTGTATCCCTTGCACAAAGGCGATTAAATGCTCTGCTGAACGAAATTGAACAGCCTGAATCAAATCGGTACGTGTCTCATTCCATGCCGGTTTGGTCACAAATCCGGATGCGGCAAACATCGCTGAAGCGAATACACTGCCTTTAATGGCCTGTCCGACAATTGTCGGCGCCATGTAAAGTCCTTGGTAGATGCCGCGAGTCGTGCCTAACATTGCCCCAACCTCACCACCGATTCCAGGAGCAGTCAGACGATATGCCGCCAATTGCACATACTTTTCCTTCCCGCATATGTATCCTCCGGTTTCCGCCAGACCTCCACCGGGATTCTTGATCAGTGAACCTGCCATCAGATCTACTCCAACCTCTGTCGGTTCACGTTCCTCCGTAAACTCACCATAACAGTTATCCACAAATACGATGACATCTTCCTTGATTGCCTTTACACGTGCAACCATATCAGCGATTTCTTCAATGCAGAAGGAAGATCTCCAATCATATCCTCTGGAGCGCTGAATACCGATGACTTTGGTTGCTGCATTGATCCTTTTCTCTACGGCTGCCCAATCTACTCCGCCATCTTCCAGCAAAGCCGTCTCTTGATAGCCAATGCCAAAATCACGTAACGACCCTGTACCATCGCCAGGCTTGCCAATCACTTTATGCAATGTATCATAGGGCTTACCTGTAATGTACAACAGTTCGTCACCTGGGCGAAGTACACCAAACAAAGCTGTAGCGATTGTGTGAGTTCCTGATGCAAAATGAGGACGTACCAATGCCGCCTCTGCACCAAACACATCTGCATACACTTCATCGAGCACTTCACGCCCGCGATCGTTATAAGCGTAACCCGTTGAACCGGCAAAGTGAAAATCGCTGACTTTTCTATGCTGAAAAGCTTCAATTACTTTCCACTGATTACGATCAGTGATAAGGTCTATCTGTTGTAATTGTCCCTCAATCTGGCGTTCAACCTGTTGTTGAAGTTCACTAATTTCTGAATCAAAGCTTGCCATCTTGCTTCATTCCCCTTCATAGCACGTATCTAACGTCAAATATCAATTATCGTGTCAACTTATCATACAAGTATGTCATCAATATTACAGTTGTATAAAATCTTCAAGTAAGTAACCAAATTTCTCATATTCACCTTTTTGCAGTTCCACTTCATAAATGACATCATTCTCTTCAAAAGTGGTCTCAACAACATCCCCTATTTTGTAAAGCACAGACGTAAGATCTCCACGTTCAGCCGGAATACGGAACCGCTTTGTATCACCAGTTAGTTCCCCCTGGATCAGCTCCCGAATTTTCTGCAAATCCTCTGGATCGAGCGCACTCACTTTGATATGGTCTTTATCCAATGGAAGCATTTCAAGCTGCTCCGGAGTACATGCATCCTTTTTGTTGTACAACACCAACTGCGGCTTGTCCCCTGAACCCAATTGTTGCAAAATCGTGTGTACGGTTCTCATCTGGTCTTCGCGCATAGCGGATGATGCATCCACCACATGCAAAATAAGATCTGCTTCATTCACTTCCTCCAGCGTTGCCCGAAAAGCTGCAATCAGGTCATGGGGTAGATTTTGTATAAATCCTACCGTATCCGTCAGTACGATTTCTTTGCCGCTTGGCAGTTCCATTGTCCGTGATGTCGGATCAAGTGTAGCAAAGAGCTGGTCTTGAATATACACATCTGCTGCCGTTAATTGTTTAAGCAAGGTTGATTTGCCGGCATTCGTATAACCTACAAGGGCAACCTGTACGATACCCGTTTTTTTGCGACGTTCCCGGTGCAGCTTGCGGTGACGTGTCACTTCCTCCAGATGACGTTTCAAGTCATCAATGCGGCCACGAATGTGCCGACGATCCGTCTCCAGCTTACTTTCACCCGGTCCCCGTGTTCCAATTCCGCCGCCGAGTCTGGACAGGTTCTTACCGTGACCCGACAAACGTGGAAGCAAGTAGCTCAATTGAGCCAGTTCAACCTGAATAATACCTTCTCTCGTATTGGCGCGCTGTGCAAAAATATCCAAAATAAGCTGGGTACGGTCAATAATTTTGAGATCCAGCGCTTCTTCCAGATTACGAACCTGAGCACCAGACAGTTCCTGGTCAAAAATAGCTGTTGTTGCTCCCATTTCCTCAGCCACAGCTCGGAGCTCCTCCACTTTCCCCTTGCCAATAAACCATTTGGTATCCCGTGTTTCCCGGTTCTGAGACAGTACACTCAGCACTTCCACGCCTGCTGTCTCGGCAAGCTTCACCAGCTCCTCCAGAGAGTACTCCGGGTTAATACCCGAACGCTTAACTTCATCCGTGATCAGACTCACCAATATGGCCCGATCCTTTTTTACCATGTCTGTATCATGTGTACCATTTGTCATCGTGTATATTCACTCCTTCTTTTACGCATCTGCATGTATTTATTGCCACCATGATTCCCATGGCATACTTTAAGCCGAACCGGTTAACCCGGCCGGCTGCTTCAAAAATTATATTATCGCTTACTTTTGCTCAAACTTCAAATCCTCTGTACGAATGGTCATCAGCTCCAGTTTTCCCGGATTCCCCTGAGTATACTGCTCCAATAGTCGAACTGCCTGGTGGCGAATGGAGCGTTCAATGGCATTTCGGACATATCGTGCATTGCTGAACGCATGCAGAGATTCATTTTTTTCCTGGAGCAGATGCTGTTTTAATTTGAGTATGGTCTGCGGCATTAGAATATAATCACGTTCTTTGGCCATAATCTCGGAAATTTGAATTAACTGATCAATACTGTAATCTGGAAATTCAACCTGAATCGGAAAACGGGAAGGCAACCCCGGATTCGTCTGCAGAAAAAAATCGATCTCTTCCGAATACCCTGCGAGGATAAGAATGAATTGATTCTTATTGTCTTCCATGGACTTTACAAGTGTATCGATAGCTTCCTTTCCAAAATCCTTCTCTCCACCCCGAGCCAAACTATACGCCTCGTCAATGAACAAGATTCCACCTAATGCCTTCTTGACCAAATCTCTCGTTTTTTGCGCCGTATGTCCGATGTATTCTCCAACCAAATCTGCCCGTTCCACTTCAATTAGATGCCCTTTGCTGAGTACACCCATCTTCTGAAACAGCTTTGCCACAATCCTCGCTACTGTTGTTTTACCTGTTCCCGGATTGCCTTTGAAAATCATATGATACACGTGCGCTCCACTTAGCAGTCCTGCTTCGGTACGCATCTGGGCAATCTGTAAGAAAGCGTAAATTTCGAATACCAAATCCTTGATATTTTCAAGTCCAACCAACTGCTCCAATTCACCTTGAATCTCCTGAAAATGCGCATGCTTGGCTAACCCTTTTGCTGCCTGGATTGCCGTCTCTTCTTCTTTGACCAGCATCTGAGGCTCCTGGTTACGCAAAACAACATTAATTTGTCTGGATGGTCTGCCTCCCGGTTGCCCTCCTGCAGCCATGACCCGTCCGTTCATTCGCCATCACCTCTATTTTATCGGGCTGAACTCTCCTGATTATTAATGTATTCTATCAGGTGCTCTAATATTAGAAGGATGACGAAGAATTCTAAGACTCGTTGATCATGAATCAAATATGAATATTTTTTCTGAATTCTCCGTTTTCGAACAAGGTCTTTCGATGCTTCAGCGACAATTGGAAATAAGGAAACACATGGGCATCAATGGCATGCAGTAAATCCTTGGCTGTCCGATTGGCCAGGTCATAATCCCCCGTCGTAATATGCTTACGAGAAAGCGCATCTTCAAGTTCATCTTCATCCAGCAAAAATACTTCTCCATCTTTCAGGACGACGACATCGAGATAAAGGTCATCAAACCAAGGAACACCCTGATCGGTAATCCCTTGGCTGCGACATGTATCAATATACCACTCAACAATCCGCTCCTGATCATCAAACATGGCCGTAACCACAAAATGTTCCCCTTTGGGATAATACTGCAACCAGGAATAGCCTTTATCTGCAATGCAGAAGGTGCTTCCTCCATAGGTTTTCCACAATGGCTCTTTTAAATCTTGTATCGTGTACAATGTAATGTAGCCTGTGAAAATTTTGGATTGAACGAACCGGCATGTAAATTGTCGGTTCGTAATCCGGCGCCAGTTCGCGCGGTCCCCGAATTTCCGTTTCATACGAACCCCTCTTTGCCGACCACAGGTCCGTGACCTGCTGATATTGGTGAACAGCGAATAACGTCCGCATTACCGACTCCATCAGTTCCTGGATCCGCTTTGCACAACGTATTACGAATAGTTACAGCTTACCATATTTAAGTTATACACTCAAAATCAAGCTTTGTCCCACTACTCAGCAGATTCCAGTCTATTTACAGATGTCTTAAAAAAACAAAAAAGCCTGCTTCGCCGAAATTTCGGGAAGCAGGCCTACAGGTAAAACTATATCTTTCTTTTAACCACCAGTTCCGGTTTGAGCATCTACTGGAGCATCAGTCTCTCCAGCGTTACCATTGTTTCCACTATCCGGTGTAACTACCTCACCCGGTGTTGATACGGAACCATCACCCGAATCCTCTCCTGTACCAGGATCTGTTGTTCCCTGTCCTGGCGGGGTGCTTCCGTCTCCCGGTTGACCATTACCTTGACCCGGTCCACCGTTGTTGCCGTTATTCCCATTACCGTTTCCGTTTCCGGTATTGCCGTTACCATTGTTACCATTCTCATTCCCGTTGCCATTGCCATTGTTACCTTCAGAATTTCCATTCCCCGGCGAACCGTTGTCCGGATTTTCTGTTCCTGGCTGTCCTGTGTCCGGTTCCGTTCCTGGCTCTGTACCCGGATCTGGCTGTTGGGGTTCCAATTCTTTCGCTTCAATCATCAGCGATATCGTATTGGACGGATCCGTCTCCTGTCCTGAAGCCAGATCATAGGCCGTCACATAATACTCATACGTGAGACCAGGGAGCGCACTTAGATCCTGCGCACTGGTCGAACCAACCGCATCAATGAGGTGCGTGAACTGTCCCTCAGATGTTTCTTTTCTGTAAACCCGATACTGTGTCGATGAATCCCCTGTTGCAGACCAATTCAACGATACCGTTTGCGTAGATGGATCATAAGCACCATTCAAACCACTCACTGAAAGCGTCGGTTGCTCTGGTTCTTTTTCAGGCGGAGGTGTCTGGGCTCCTGCTGGAGCTTTGAAGTCCTTCACAGGAACGCCTTTCAACGCATCCCCCATAACTTTGGCAAAGAACGCTGCTGACAGCTTACTGCTATTCTTGAGCATATGGGTTGCATCCGGATTGTCATAACCCATCCATACTGCTGCAGTCCATTCTGGCGTATATCCGACGAACCAAACATCACGGTTGGCACTGTTGCCGGAAATACCACTTTGAACGGTTCCCGTCTTACCAGCAACCGGTCGATCCAGACGCGCGGAACGACCTGTACCGTCATTCACTACGTTTTGCAGCATCTGGGTCAGGGAGTACGCATTTTGCTCACTCATGACACGCGTTGTATCTGATTTGTCATGTTTATAAGTCGTTTTCCCGGAACTATCCTTAATCTCCTTAATGGCATATGCCTTCTGGTACTCACCCAAATTGGCAAAAGCACTGTAGGCTTGCGCCATTTCCAGCGTATTTGTTCCTTTGCTAAGACCTCCCAGCGCGATCGCCAGGTTTTTGTCTTCATCTGTAAGCTGGATACCTACACTTTTTGCAAATTGAACACCTGTGTTCACACCAATTTTGTTTAACAGCCATACTGCCGGAATATTCTCCGATTTCGTAATGGCATCCGTCATGCTAATGGTTGAAGAATACCCATGCAAGTTACCCGGACAGTAATTCCCGAAGCATTGCTTTTCATTACTGAGAGCTGAGTTTGCATTGTAATTCCCTGATTCAAGAGCCGGCGCATAAGACACAATCGGTTTAAATGCCGATCCAGGCTGTCTGCGGCTCTGTGTTACCCGGCTATAGCCCTTCGTTTGATAATCCCGTCCGCCCAGCAATGCAACGAGACTGCCATTTTCATGGTTCATGATTACCATAGACCCTTGAACCGGTTGATCATCTTTGCTTGACTCAAACAGGCTATCATCCGAGAACGCGTTCTCCATCGCTGTTTGAGCTTGAGCATCCATCGTTGTGTAAATTTTGTATCCGCCAATATTCAGATCATCTTCCGTTTTACCTGACACACTTTCAGCTTCACGAAGAACATAATCGATAAAGGCTTGGTACTTTTGCTCTTTCTCAGGTGGTGTATATTTATAATCGACTGCTTTGGCTTTATCCATTTCTGCCTTGGTAATGTAGCCTTGTTCGTACATCAGCTGCAATACCACACCACGCCGTGCTTTGGAATCGTTAGGATTACTCAGCGGGTTGTAAGCAGATGGCCCTTTAGGCATGGCTGCCAGGGTTGCAATCTCCCACAATTCAAGCCGGTTCAAATCTTTTTCTCCAAAATAAAATTCAGATGCAGCCTTAATCCCGTAACGCTGATGACCGAAGAAAATCCGGTTCAAGTACATCGTAAGAATCTCGTCTTTTGTGTATTTGCGCTCCAATGCCATCGCAATGGAAACTTCCGTTGCTTTACGGAAGAATGTCTTGTCACGAGACAAGAACATATTTTTTGCAAGCTGTTGGGTCAGCGTACTGCCGCCCTCCACCATGGAGCGGGCCATGACATCTTTTACCGCCGCCCGTCCGATGGACCAGATATCCACACCCTGATGCTCGTAGAAACGTTTATCCTCTGTAGCAACAAAAGCTTCCTTGAGCAATTTCGGAATAGCGTCACTCTCTACCGGCTCCAGCTTTTTAATGGATAACTCACCCATTAGCTGTCCGTTACGGTCATATACTTTTGAAGTTTCATTGATTGTTGTTTTGTCCAGATTGGCTTTGAGCAGTTTTTCACCACTCACCATAATAAATAAATATCCGCCAAGTGCACAGAATATGGCGATTGCCATGGTAAAAAACAATGTCCATCCAACGCGTTTACCCGTAATTTTTTTCTTTTTAGAGGTCTTTGGCTTCGCTTTTTTGGTTGACTTGTTATTGCTGTTGCGATTGTTAGACCTCGACAACGGATCGTTTGGCATGTTACCTCCTGACTCCCTTTCGGATGCATAATTTCTATTCGTCTGTTGGCGCAAGCTGGTATTTGCTTATTTTGCCCGGAATGAAAAGAACAACCCTTATTAGGTTGCTCTGCTTCAATTCCTATACTTGTAGACGAAATGGTTGATAAAAAGGTTTCGACTTTTTTTAAGCCTCGCCGCTGTTATCTTGCTGCATCAGCGATACGCTGCGTTGCGGCGTGAACGTGGAGATGGCGTGCTTGTAGACCATTTGCTGGCGTCCGTCGCTGTCAATGACGATCGTAAAATTGTCAAATGCCTTGATCGTTCCGCGGATTTGAAAGCCATTAGTCAGATAGACCGTAGCTGGAATGTTTTCTTTCCGCAGTTGGTTCAAGAACGTATCTTGGATGTTGATGGACTTGTTCATTAGCCGTACCCCCATTGGTTCATTTGAATTCGTGTTTAAGTAATATTCAATATCGCTGAGTAGCTTTCGTGCTATTATATCATGAACAGTTTCATATAATCCACAAAAACCCCTTGTCTGCTATTTGCAGCTATGTGTGAGCTTCGCTTGCAACTAGAAGACTTATCCATTATACACCGCTTGGCAAAATTGCAAAAGAGGGACAAATTCTTACTTTCCCAAGGCTTTTCTTCTATTCTTCCTGGTCTGTTAACGGTTCCCCCTATTCCTTGGATAACGGAATATTTTGCCGTTTTTATTCTATCCTTGATCAGAAGTTTCAAGTAGGTATTGGTCTTGAACATTAAATAAATACCCAGATCAGGGCCATTAAACCCGCAATTGCGAAAGTAACTAATATTGTATACGACACCAGTTATCCCCTCTTTTAATGACATCCTTTTCCTAAAAAAATAAAGAACCTCTACCTTTTATTTCAAAAGATAGAGGTTCTAAAGGCCTAAATATCGGGTGCGAAAGGCACCTTCTATATTCAGCCAAACTTGCGTGTGATCATCTCACATACCTGAGTATAATTTCCATTAAAATCTGTGGTATCCGTCATATCCACCCATTCAATGTCCTTCATATGACGGAACCAGGACAATTGCCGCTTGGCAAAACGGCGTGTATCCCTTTTTAGCCACTCTACCGCAGCCTCCCAGCTGACTTCACCCTGAAGATAAGCCGCAATTTCCTTATAGCCGAGTCCCTGCATGGAGATATGCCCCCTCGCTACCCCTCGCTCCAGTAAAGACTTGACCTCATCTACCAGACCCTGCTCGATCATCAGATCAATTCGCTCTTCCACTCTCTCATACAGCTTTTGACGATCCATGGTCAACCCAACAATAAGCAGATCATACGGAGACTCTTTTTTCTGGGCAGCGAGCTGCTCAGACCACTTTTCACCTGTGAGGTGATAGATTTCGAGCGCACGAACAATTCGGCGTTGATCGTTTGGATGCAGTCGATCTGCACTGACGGGATCAACGTCCCGTAACTTGTCGTGCAATGCCTGCGGGCCATGTTGCTCTGCATAACGGAACTGTTCATCCCGGAACGCTTCATCCGAGCCACTTTCCGAGAATTGAAAGCCGTAACTTACCGATTCCACGTACAGACCGGTGCCACCAACAATAAAAGGCAACTTGCCGCGCTCATGGATTTCCCCAATCAGACGTGTGCAGCTCTCCTGAAATTCCGCCACGGAATAGGGATATTCCGGTTCATGGATGTCAATGAGGTGATGGGGTATACCCTTCATTTCATCGCGAGTAATTTTCGCCGTCCCGATATCCATTTCCCGATATACCTGCATGGAATCCCCCGAAATTATCTCGCAATTAAACGCCTGTGCAACCTCAATACTCATTCTTGTTTTGCCTACTGCTGTTGGTCCGACCAGTACAAGCAGTTTCGGTTTAACTTCCACTTTCAACATTAATCACTCCGTACAGTGTTTTTGCATTGCCCCGGTCGTGCACTTCAAAACCGAGTCTCGTAAACTCCGCGCTGCCGCGCTTCTCTTTCATAACTACCCGCTTGCGGGCAACCCGTTTTGCTTCAATAACACTCTGTTCATCCAGTGCGCTTGGATTCGCATAATCCCGCAAAGGCTGGATGGCACTTGAATCGAGCATCGGTTCACGGAACATCGGGTCAAAATAGACCGTATCACAGCTTCGATCGGGCATGGAACGCAGCAAATCAAGATGATTTGCGTGACGCAGCTCAATGCGCCGGAAAGCTTCGTTTACCGCAGGCTTAATGCTTTCATATTGAGACATGCCCTCTACTAATAGTGTGTACAGCGGGAGGGAGCTCTCACATGCGATGACCCGACCACTTTCGCCCACCGCCACCGAAAAGACCAACGCATCGGTGCCGAGTCCGGCAGTACAATCGATAATGGTATCCCCTTCAAGCACAGCTCCCGCTTCCAGCATTGGGTCTGCCTCTCCCCTTAACACACGTTTGGCGCGTACAAATCCCATGCTGGGGTGAAACTCAAGCAGCGGTGAATCCGGACGAAACAAACGTACTTTACCCTGAAGCACAACAACAACCTCATCTATCCCATAATGTGCAATCAGTGTAGGTAAAGACATTTTTTTGCGTGGTATATAGGTGCCTCCTGTTGTTTCCGCAAGGTTTCGCGCACGTTCCACAAGGTGGCCTGCTTCCTTTTCACCGGTTGTAATATACATAACTTCCTCCTAAATAGCTACATGACCCGTTTGAACAATTTCTCCAGATCATAGGTTGAAAATGAAACCACAATCGGTCTCCCGTGTGGACAAGTATACGGTTGACGGCACGAACCAAGACGCTGAATCAGCACTTCCGCCTCCTGATCCGTCAGTTTCTGATTGGCTTTGATGGAAGCCTTGCAAGAGCACATAATGGATGCCGCTTCTCGCATCTTGGCAACATCAATACTACGTTCGCTCAGAACCCATTCTGCCATCTCCTCAATAATGTCTTTCTCATCCCCTTTTGGGAACCAGAACGGATGGGAACGTACCCGGAAGGTCTGCCCGCCGAAATGCTCCAAGTACACACCTGCCTGCTCGAACCAAGCCAGCCTGGTTTTAAGCTTTTCGGTCTCGGAAGGAGTAAACTCCAGCGTAATGGGCAGCAACAGTTCCTGTGACGCCTGAGCCGGACTGCCAAACTGCTCGTAGTAATACTCATAATTCACCCGTTCATGCGCGGCATGCTGATCGATCAGATATAGACCATCTTGATTTTGTGCAATCAAATACGTTCCATGGTGCTGCCCAATCAGACTTAGTTCGGGAAACGCAGGCATGGAAACATCCGATTTAACGGCAGATGCCAGCCTGGCTGGGTCCGGTAAACTTGGAGCCTTCCAGCTTCGCTCTCCTTTTGCACCTGCCGCAGATGGGTTATAAGATGAACGTCCTTCTCTAACCGGAGAATCCACCGAATTGGAACGATAGTCAGGAGCCGGAGGCTGCGAAGCAGATGGTCTACCATCCACAGTTGAAGGTATGGCATCTTGCGAAACACCATCTGTAGCAGCACCGTTACTTCCACTCACAGCTGAAGCTGGATCGTTATGGGAACTTTCGTTATCACTATAATTATACTTCAGAACATTAGATCCTGAGTCTCCGCTCAACACCCCGAATGGACTGTAGGATGGCGGAAGCTCGGGAGGAGGTTCGGGCAAAGGCAGCGTCTGACCCTCCATGTTGCCATCAGTACCTGACTGCACATCAGCCGGAGCATCCAAATCCAGATCATCATCCTCCGAGGTCATTTTACCGGGTTCAGCATGTTTCCCTAAAGGACCCGATTGCCCATAACCTGCGGATTCAGCTTCGTCCTTTAGCGGCCCTCTCGGGAAAAGAAATTGTTCCTGAATAAAGGAGCTATTATCTCCACGTCTAATCTGCTGCTTGGTTACCTGTGGAATGAGTACTTCCTTCCGTAATATTCCACGCAGTGTTGTTTCTATAAACTCGTACAGCTCCGCTTCCTTGCTGAAGCGAACCTCCAGCTTCGCCGGATGCACATTCACATCAACCAGGGATGGGTGCATCTCCAATTGCACTACGACAAGTGGAAACCGATTAATAGGCAGCAAGGTATGATACGCCTTCAGAATAGCCTGGTTGAGCCCATAATTCCGAATATATCGTCCGTTTACAATGGTTGACATGCCGCCACGATTGGCACGAGTCCATTCCGGCAGACTGATTAGCCCGCTCACACGATAGTCCAGACTTTCTCCCTGAATGAGGAGCATGGCTTTGGCGGCACTTGTACCATAGATCGCTGCAACCACTTGCAGCAGATCCCCGTTGCCCAGCGTCTGAAGCAGCGTATTTTCATTATGACGCAGCGTGAACGAGATGTTAGGATGGGACATGGCCATGCGATAGAGAACATCCGAGATATGTCCCAGCTCGGTCTGGATCGTTTTCATATATTTAAGCCTGGCTGGTGTATTGAAAAATAGTTCTTTCACCTCAAAATCCGTGCCTTGGGGTGAGGTTGCATCCTCATGCGAGAGAAGTTTGCCTCCCTCAATCACGATTCGGCGCCCTCGCCCGTCATTGCCGCTAGCCGATAACACTTCCACCTTGGAGACAGCGGCGATACTCGCCAAGGCTTCTCCCCGGAATCCAAGACTTGTGATCTGAAACAGATCGCGACCATGAGCTATTTTACTGGTTGCATGACGATAGAAGGCCTTTTCCATATCCTCAGGTTCGATACCGGAACCATTGTCTTTAACCCGAATACGAAGCAGCCCGCCCTCTTCCACCGTAACATCAATCTTGGAGGCGCCTGCATCCACTGAGTTTTCGAGCAACTCCTTAACGACTGAAGCAGGTCGTTCAACCACCTCACCTGCCGCAATCTGGTTGGCAATATGTTCATCAAGCACATGAATTTTCGCCACAGGTTTTCCCCTCCTCTATACTCAGGATAATTGCTGTGCCTTCAATTTAAGATCATTCAATATCTGCATCGCCTGAAGCGGGGTCATGTTCATCACATCAATATCTTTCATAGTGCGAATAAACTCCCGGGCAGGCTTGTCCACTGCAACTACATCCGATTTCGGAGCTATACCCGGCTCGTCATCACCAAAGATGGACAGTTGAACCACGTCCGCATGTTTGGAGCCTGTCTGCTTCTTGCTGGCTGGTTTATGGGCTTGTTGCTGGTCTGATGAATCCTCAATTAAAACACCGAAGTCAACCTTCTCCACAGTCTCATGTTCCCGTATTAATGAGGAATGGTCTGTAGACTGAAACTCCACGCCATGAACTTGTTCATCCGGTTGCCGCTTGTCATTCCCGGCAAATTCACTTCCAACGGCAACTTGAGCTGCGGCATGCTCAAAACCATGCAGCAATCCATTTGCCCGCTCGATGATGCTATCCGGCAGACCTGCAAGTCGTGCACAATAAATTCCGTAACTGCTGCTGGCAGCCCCGGCAATCAATTTGCGGAGGAAATTAACCTTGTCCCCACTCTCCTGAACGGCCATGGAGTAGTTCGCCAGCTTGTCCAGACTTTCCTCCAGATGAGCAAGCTCGTGGAAGTGTGTGGATACAAGCGCTTTACAGCCAATGATATCATGCACATATTCAATCACGGACTGCGCAATCGCCATGCCTTCACTGGTGGATGTCCCCCGTCCCAATTCGTCGATAATAATCAGACTGCGCGGTGTTGCTTTATCCGTCATGACCTGAATGTCGGCCATCTCGACCATAAACGTACTCTGTCCCCCGATGAGATCGTCTGCCGCACCAATCCGTGTGAAAATGCGATCCATGATCGGTACCTCAGCTTGTCCAGCCGGCACGAAACAGCCGATCTGCGCCAGAATCGAAATCAGCGCCACTTGCCGCATATAGGTACTTTTCCCGGCCATATTCGGACCGGTAATCAGCAGAATTTGAGCCTCTTCCTTGCGCATGGCTGTATTATTGGCAATAAAAGCTCCATCTCGCATCACGGCTTCAACCACCGGATGACGACCTTGTTCCACAACCAGATTGTAACCATCGGTTAATGTAGGCCGTACGAAATTACGTTCCGCACTGATAACGGCAAACGATTGATATACATCAATCTCCGCGACCAGTTCAGCCAACTTCTGCAGCCTGGCGATCTCCTGATTCAGCCGTTCCCGCAATTCCGCGAACAAGCCGTATTCAATATCAACCATTTTGTCCTGAGCTTCAAGAATCAGTGTCTCTTTCTCTTTCAGCTCTGGCGTAATATAACGCTCCGCATTGGCAAGTGTTTGCTTCCGCTCATAACGCCCTTCCGGCAGAGAAGCCAGGTTCGACTTGGTAATTTCGATATAGTACCCAAATACTTTGTTGTAACCGATTTTCAACGAGCGGATACCAGTCGCTTCACGCTCTCTGGCTTCCAGTTCTGCAATCCACTGTTTGCCATTCACCGAAGCTTCCCGGAGCTCATCCAGCCGCTCATGATATCCTTCACGGATCAAGCCTCCATCTCTCACGGACACTGGCGGCTCATCAACGATAGCCTCAACGATTGCATCACGCAGATCACTACAATCATCCATAATGCCAGCAATATGCTGTAACGTCGTGGATGGAGAATCTGCACAATACTGACGGAGCCCCGGAATTTTGTCCAATGACATCTTCAGCGCATTCAGATCCCTACCATTGGCGTTACCAAAGGCAATGCGGCCCACCAGGCGTTCCAGATCGTAGATGTCTTTGAGTTCTGCACGCAGATCCTCCCGCAATATAAACTGGTTATACAGCGTATCTACCGCTTCCAGCCGCTCATTAATTTTGCCTTTTTGCAGCAAAGGTTTATCGACCCAGCGACGCAGCATTCGGGCACCCATGGACGTCTCTGTCCGGTCCAGCAGCCACAGTAACGAACCTTTTTTGGAACGTTCACGGACGGTTTCCACCAGTTCCAGGTTGCGCCGAGTAAACGGATCGAGAATCATAAAGTGATCCGGCTCGTACGTTGAAACCTGTGTTAATTGTCCAAGTGAACGTTTCTGTGTCTCACTTAAATAGGAGAACAGACGCGCAATACAGGCTTGACGTTCAGGCTCCAGACGTGCCCATACCGCTTCGCCGAATTGCTGCCGCACTAGATCTTCCTTACTCTTTGTCCACGGCGTATAGACCACAGGACGGCCGATTGGAGATGCCTGGGTAGCAACTGTATCCAGTAACGCCGCATCCCCCACCAGTTCCGAGGGTTCATAGATCCCGATCTCATCCTTTAGCCACTCCTGGGAGTATGGGACAGAGGTCACGTAGAGCTCCCCGGTAGACAAGTCACAGGCAGCTAGTGCAAGTGTGTTCTGGTTCCCCGTCAGGCAAACCATATAATTGTTGGACTTGTCCCCCAATGTCTTGCCTTCCATTACTGTTCCGGGCGTGATGACTCGTACAATTTCGCGTCGTACCATGCCTTTGGTAACCGTTGGATCTTCCATTTGTTCACAAATGGCTACCTTGTATCCTTTTTCAATCAAGCGCTGTATGTAATTGTCAGCCGAATGATAAGGCACGCCACACATCGGGATTTTATCTTCTCCCCCGCCTGCGCGTGCTGTTAATGTAATTTCAAGCTCACGGGCCGCATTGACCGCATCCTCGAAGAACATTTCATAGAAATCACCTAATCTAAAAAAAAGAAAAGCGTCCTGCGCTTCGGCCTTCACTTGCAAATATTGTTGAATCATTGGCGTATACTGAGCCATGAGTATCCTCCATCCGTTCCTATGATGTCAGGAAGAGGCGCTGACCCGGAAGGAGCAATAAGGCGGTCAGGCACTTTATTCGTGCCTCCGCCTCATGTTTCGGCCATCCGCCGCTTCCCTCACAGGTTGCTGTTCCATTTCTCCCATAACGATAATCAAAATTGTCTTAATTCTCATTATACCAAAAAAGTGCCCACTCTTCATGAACCTGCTCGAATATTCCAGAGTTTACGTATATCCCGACTCTCATCCCATGTCCTCCCCTGTCTTAATTGGCTAATTAAAGGAGCCGCATAACGTTCATAGCGCTCATAATCATCCATTTGTGTCAGGTCATCCAGCAGGGCTGAAATAGGTGCCTGCATTATTTCGCGGTTCCCTTCATAAAAGGCGGTATGGATTGCCTCCTTCGCCAATGGACGTTGACGGAGTTGACTATAGCCACCAGCAATCAGACCAGCCAGCGCTACGACACCTTTGGCAACCAGAGGAGATACCAGAAAGCTCGGCAATGTGCGGTATTCGAATCCACCGTAGGATTTCAGCCGAAAATCACCCAGTGCCCCATACCGCGGGCGTCTCCCTGAACCTCGCGGGTCCTGAAGAATGGCAAGCGGCAAAGCAAGATAATTGTCCAAAGCACGCAGCAGTTCTCCGTTCAGTGTCACACCACTGAAATGAACATGTCCGCCAAGCGGCAGTCCTCGCTGGGGCATCCCCCCTGCCTGCCAAATCAGCGAATGGTCGCTAATGCTGCGTGAGGCTACCGCAAAGGCCCTCATCAGATGTGCCAGCAGTTCACGCGGCTCGGAGCTGGGCGCTGGGCGCAGTTCCGCTACCGGATATATTCGCCGTCCGCCGATCGTCACGGAATCACAGCCTGCTACACCTGTGCGTTCCAGAAATCGGGAAGCCGGTACGATTTTGGATTCAGGCATCTGCACAAGCAGGAACTCGGGGTCCATTCCAAGTGTAGGTGCTGTATTCCGATGCCGCTCTTCATCCAGTTCAGACTGAAGCTGTTTCCATCCTGCGCGGTACATGGCAGAGAGGTCGGTCATGCCCTTCCAAGGTCTCGGATCAATCGAGACGACAGCGCACCCGCTTTTCCCTGTAGCCTCCAGTCTTACAGCTCCGTGATCCAGTCCGACTGTGTACAATGTTTTGACGGCAAGCCGTTCAATGCGTTTGAACAACGTCGAAGCAGCATCCGGGTCCAGCACACTTTCTTGAGCTCCACCCATGCCGCTGGTATCTCTGCGTTTGATTCGGATCGCTTGCAGGCAGCATATCTCTACATCATAACGTACACGCAGGCCCAACTCTCGGGCACGCCTGCTCTGCGAGGACATCACTTCAATGCCGGATCGCTTCAGGCGATCGGTCCGTTCCCTAGGGAGCATGCGTTCATATCGGCGCACCGCTTCCTCAGCCTCTTCCGTCACATTCATCTTGTCCCTCCTTCCCCATCGCCCAAAAACGAAAACAACTCCACAAGGTGGAGCCTTCCTTCGAGAGGTATTTCAACGCACATCCAGGAGCCTCATAGATCCTATAAATAATAATTATGAAAAAAGAGGGCTTGCGCCCTCTTCGCTGCCGCTTCCGGCGCATATAATACCCTAACTAATCGTTCTAGTGCGATGAAATTACAGTTCATCGTCCAGCAGGTCGGGATCGAGATCGTCATAATCTCCATTACCACTGCCAAAGTCATAATCCTTGTCTTCGTAATCTCCACAACCATCCGTGCACACTTTCACACAAACTTTAGTCTCGGCGACCAGCTCTACAGCGAATTCCCGTTCCACCCGGATAATTACGCTGCCTCCACCTGCCGACACCGTGGCTTCCACACAGCTCGGTTCCTGCGTTGCATCCGCAGATACCTCTACTGTGGTAGCCCGGTGTTTCGGGTCCAGATAGGACAAAGGCACATGTTCTACATACGACACTGTTTCTTTGGCTACATCCGTCTGTGAATTTTTGTCATAGGAATACCAAATGTTGATATCGTAAGTACCAATAACTTCAATTCCGTCCCCCGCTGATACGGCTTCATATTGGTGGTTGATAATCCAAGCCCCCAAAATACTGGTCGGACCATGTGGCGGAGTCACGGTATGTGTTACGGTAGAGAACTTACGACCTTTGCCGCAGATCGCCTTCGTGATGATCTCTCTACATTGATGTTTATGACTCAATGACATCTTTAAACCTCCTCCATACAATCATTCTTTACAAGTGTATGCAGGGCATCCGTCTAGGGTGACAACTATTTTCTATTATTCATTTGTAGATTGGGACCGGTCCGATACCGGAGACGGTGCTTTGTCCTTCTTGGCTATTTTCAGATACAGCGCGAGTTCCCGGCACAGCTGGAGAATCGCGGAGCGAATCTCGAATTCTTCCCTTGTATCCGGCAGATCCATTCGCCTGAATTCTTCCTGCACATCTGCGAGAAGTTTTTCGGTTCGTCCCGTGTAAGATTCGGTCAACACATCCTGGCTAAGCTGATCAAACAGCTCTGACACCATCTCCGCATGCGGCATCTTCTGATAGATCTGGGAGACCAGATGCATCATATGCTGGATGGAATCCAGCTGCGTTTTGCGCATATAAAAGTAAACACTCCAGCCCTCGTTCGGGTGGATGACCTGATTCTCCAATGAACGTTTGGCTGCTTCAATGCCGCCAAGGACAGCCTTGTCGGCTTCAATCAGTTCTTTTCCTGCCCAGACTTCGTTGGGATTTCGCAACGTGGCTGCAAATTCCTTGAAGATGACCGAGAATAATTCATCGATCCTTTTGCGGATACGCAGCATCTGCGGATCAGCAGCCGGCATGTAGGCCAGATTGACCACCATTGCGGAACCAAGGCCAACCAACAGCAATCCAATTTGTACCAGAACGACATGGACGTCCATTTCTCCGCCGCCAAATACCCGAAACACTACGACAGACCCCGTCACAATACCTTCCTTGAACCCTGCCCGGACTATAACCGGAAACGCAATCAGTATGTAGACCGCCAGCACCCAGTAATGGAAGCCGAGAAAGTGAAAAAGTACACTTGCAAATAAAAGCCCCACTACGGAAGCGAAGAATCGGGCAGAAATGGTACGAATACTTCTTTTTCGAGTTACGTCCACGCCCAGAATGGCGAGCAAACCCGCCGATGTTGGTCCAGGCAAGCCGCACCAGTCCGCAATCAGCACGGCCATCAGCGCGGCTATTGCGGTTTTTATTACCCTAAAACCCATCTAACATTCCTCTCCTCTAAGCTGCAAAAATGTCAAAGCAAGCGCGTCACACCTCTCCACATGACCGCTTGTCCGATACCTGTAGAACGACTTTCGCATATCATTCCCTAGTATTACTCATCCTGCCACAAACCATTTCATCTCCACTAAAAAAGAATGCAGCGAAAGAATTTCATATCATTTCGGACACAATGCCCAGTAAACGGCATCAACCGACATGCGCATGCATGCCGGTCACAATAACACGCCCCGGATGAGGGACGCTGGCAATTTGATTGATGCGACGGAAGCCTCTAGGCCCTCTTCTCCAATCGTCGCATTCATTCCGGACTGCGCGGAATATTCGTATTAGTATGGTACTTGATTTTACGGGTTCGGGCAACGTGACACCTCTTGTGAAATTGTATACATATCGTAAAGCACTCTTTTACACACGCATACTTTGCAAAATTACCTGCGTCCTGCCAGCAGCTTGCGTTCCACATAAACAACGAGTTGATACATCGCTGTCGCTACCGCTGCAATAATCAATAAACTGGACAAAACCAGAGTGAAATTGAACACTTGGAATCCATAGATGATCAGATACCCCAGCCCCTGCTTGGCGACCAGAAATTCACCCACGATCACCCCAACCCAGGCCATGCCCACGTTTACTTTTAAGGTAGAGACAATGGCGGGAAAGGAAGCGGGCAATACCACTTTGGTAAAAATTTCGGAGCGATCGCCACCAAACGTGCGGATGACTTTAATATAATTCTGATCCACTTCATTGAAGCTGTTATACACAACAAGTGTCGTTATAATCACCGTAATTGACAAGGTCGTCATAACAATCGCCGTAAAACCGGCACCAAACATGACAATAAAAATCGGACCCAGCGCTACCTTCGGCATACTGTTAAATACAACCATGTAAGGATCAAGCACCTTGGACAAAAAAGGAGACCACCAGATCAGGACCGCAAGCAGCGTTCCGACGAGTGTCCCCAGCAAAAAACCAACTGCCGTTTCCCCAACGGTTACACCGACATGCGCCCATAACTCCCCGCTGGCAATGTCCTTGCCAATCTGATTGAAAATTTTGCTTGGATAACTGAACAAGAGCACGTCGATCCAGCGCAGTCGTCCCGCCAGTTCCCACAACAAAAACATACATACCAGCATGGACAGCTGCACAGCCAGCACTTTATGACGCCATCTGGCGACCTGCTGAATATGACTTTGGTGCAGCTGTTTCATCCAGTCATCACGCATTTCCTGCTTCTTCTGATTCGCATGATTCACCCGTTCTTCTCACCTCCTCCGGACTGTTCCAGTTCGCTCCATAACGCCTGAAACAGCTCATTGAAACCTTGCTGCTCCCGCGCGTAAAAAGGTTGCACGTTTCGCAGCTCCTCAGGGATGATGAACTCCCGCCGAATGCGACCCGGATTGCGATCAAGCACTATAACGCGATCACTGACAGCGATAGCTTCCGACAGGTCATGAGTGACAAGCACCGAAGTTTTACCGGACGCCTTCAAAGTGTCTGATACCAAATCCTCCAATTGCAGCTTGGTTTGATAATCAAGCGCAGAGAAGGGTTCATCAAGCAAGAGTATTCCCGGGTCTGTAGCCAGTGTGCGTACCAGCGCCACGCGTTGCCGCATACCCCCGGATAGCTCGGAAGGATACTGGTCTTCGGTGCCAGCGAGACCCATGCCTGCCAACAGCTCCCTCGCACGTTCACGGCTCCGTTCATCGAGCGTACCTGTCAGTTCAAGTCCGATCAGGACATTGTCCAGAATGGTCCGCCATGGAAACAGATAATCCTGTTGCAGCATATAACCGATCTGGGCAGAAGGACCCTCGATGCGTTTACCTTTAACTTGGACCTCGCCTGCGGTCGGGGTGAGCAGCCCGGCGATGATCGACAGCAACGTGGTTTTACCACATCCGCTGGGGCCAACAAGACTGACGAACTCCCCTTGCTTGACCTGAAGACTCAGATTTTCAATAACCAGTGAAGCTTCACGCTCACTGACATAAACTTGCGAAATCCCTTCCAGTTTGATCACCGTTTCGGATTCAGGCATATGTGCTCACTTCCTTTCCTGAATACCTGGTTACTTATTCGATGCCGCTTGTTCTGCATAGGAGTTATCGACGATTGTTGGAGACTCTACCCGCTGTTTTAATTCTCCTGCCGCAGTCATGACGTCGAGCAAGTTATTCCATTCTTCTTCATCAATGATTGGATCCGTTGCATATGTTCCCTGTTCCTTGTAGCGATTCACACTGCTTACCAGGATGGCTGGGTCGATATCTTTGAAATAGGGTTTGATGACCTCAGCAATCTCTTCAGCCGTATGGGTATCTACCCACGTTTGCGCTTTGTGCAGGCCGTTCGTAAACTTCTGAACCACATCTTTGTTGTCGTTCATGTAGCTTTGTTTGGTCATGAACACCGTATAAGGCAGATGACCGCTTTCCGTTCCAAACGAGGCTACCACCTTCCCGCGACCCTCTTTTTCAAAGATGGATGCCTGGGGTTCAAACAACTGCACATAATCCCCTGTACCAGAGGCAAAAGCGGAAGCGATGTTGGCAAAATCCACATTTTGAATCAGCTCCAGATCATTCTGCGGATGAATGCCATGTTTGTTCAGCGTGAATTCGCCTGCCATCTGAGGCATGCCGCCTTTTCTTTGTCCAAGGAAAGTACTCTGTTTCAATTGATTCCAATCGAAACTTCCTTCGGGATTGCGGGCAAACAGAAATGTTCCGTCTGTCTGTGTAAGCTGGGCAAAGTTAATGACCGGGTCTTCCGCTCCCTGCTGATAAACATAGATCGATGTCTCTGCCCCAACCAGCGCGATGTCAACAGAACCTGCGAGCAATGCCGCCATCGTTTTGTCACCGCCAGCTGTCGTCTGAATGTCCACTTCAAGCCCCTGTTCCTCAAAAAAACCTTGGGCCACCGCCACATACTCCGGTGCGTAAAATACAGAACGCGTGACCTCACCAATCGTAATTTTGCCTGCATTTTTCTCTTGATTGCAGCTGGTGAGCGCCACAATGATAATGAGCAAAATGACAATGGCCCGGATGAACCAGGGCGTGTATTTCATGGTATTTCCCTCCCTCACTGGTTTCAGCTGTTCTCTCTACTATGGATATGCCGCTGCCTAACAAAAGGTTAAGAATTGCATGCAAAAGAAGAGCCGGGCAAATGCGCCCCGCTCTTCTACCATTGGATGATGATGTTATCGCTGTCCTACAGCTTGTAAATCTCGGCATATTTCGCTTCCAGATAATCGGCCAGATAATCCGGGTTCAGCTCTTCACCCGTTACGGCCAGAATCAACTCGGACGGTGTGCGGCTTTTGCCATAACGATAAATCTTGTCCGTTAACCATTCCTTGATTGGAATCAGGTTACCTTCAGCAATATAGGCATCAAACGCCGGCAATTCCTTACGCAAGGTATGTAGAATCTGGGCAGCATACATGTTGCCAAGCGAGTACGACGCAAAATAACCAAAATCGCCACCCGACCAATGGACATCCTGCAGCACACCCAACCCATCATTTGGTGGTACGATGCCCAGATATTCCTTGTATTTGGCATTCCAGGTCTCAGGCAGGTCTTTGACTTCCAAACCTTCGTTGAACAGCATTTTCTCAATTTCATAGCGAATGATGATATGCAGATTGTATGTCAGTTCATCCGCTTCAATTCGAATCAAAGAGCTCTCCACCCTATTAATTGCCCGGTAGAAGTCTTCCAGTTCAACCTCGCTCAACTGCGGGAAATGCTGCTGCAAATCGCTGTAATAACGCGTCCAGAATGGACGGCTGCGGCCAATCATATTTTCCCAAAGTCGTGACTGGGATTCGTGGATACCCATAGACGTGCCTTCGGCAAGAAGGGTACCGGCCAGACTGTCGTCAATATTTTGCTCATACAGGGCATGTCCGCCTTCGTGTAGTGAACTGAAGACCGCACTCGTCACATCATCCTGCAAATAATTCGTCGTGATCCGCACATCACCTGGATTCAGGCCCGTTGCAAACGGATGAACACTCTCATCGAGTCTTCCGGCTTCAAAGTCATAACCCATTTGTCCCAGAATAAACAAGCTGAATTTTTCCTGTTGATCCTTGTCAAACAGCTGGTTCAGGAACTCCGTATTCGGCTTGTTCGCCGATGCATTGATCTTCTCTTGCAAGGGCACCAAACGGGCTTTGAGACGGGCAAATACGGCATCTACCTTTTCTACCGTGAGTTCCGGTTCATACATGTCCAAAAGGGTATCGTAACGAGTATCTTTCACGCCCCAGTAGTCAATAAACTCCTGTTTGAGCTTCACAATATCCGTAAGATAGGGCGAGAATCCAGCGAAATCACTGTTATGTTTGGCATCTTCCCATGCGGTCTCTGATTTGGCTGTGAGCACGGTATATGCTTGCACTTTTTCAGGTGGTACCGATTGACTGCGATCATACTCTTTTTTGCAGTCTTCCACCTGACGGCGGTCTGTATCTTCCAGTTGTTCCAGTACCGCTGGAGTTGTTAAGGCATCCAGGTAGGATTTCATCTCCACTGAAGTCTGCAGTTTGAATGCTTCGGTAGATAACAATCCAAGCGTTTCCGAACGTGTCGGAACGCCTTTTTTCGGCGCGCCTGTGCGCAGATCCCAGTGAAGCAAACCAATGGCTTCATGATAACTCTTGATTTTACGGGCCAGATTACGGAAGGATTCCAGCTGTTGCTGTGCGTGTTTATCCATTGTTAACGTTCACCTCTCCAAAAAAAGTTTATACACCCTATTGATGATACTTTTTGCAATGCGTATAATCAACTTTTAACAGATGCAATTTGCATTACTCTACTATAGAGCAAAATATTGCGAGTTGCAGACCGTGGTAAAAAAGAATAAAAATATAGGGCGCAGGACAAGCTGCACTTGATGCAAGTGGCCGTGCTCATCGTATTGGATAACAGGAGGCAATGGACATGAACAACATTCAAGAGATTCTGGCTTACAACAAAACATTTGTCGAGACAAAAGAATACGAAAAGTATACGGCTGGCAAGTTTCCAACCAAAAAGATGGTCATCATTACTTGTATGGATACGCGTTTGGTGGAAATGCTGCCCAAGGCCATGAACCTGAAAAATGGCGATGTGAAAATTATTAAAAACGCTGGCGCGATTATCTCTCAACCTTTTGGGTCAGTCATGCGTAGTGTACTCGTCGCGATCTATGAGCTTGGTGCCGATGAAGTACTGGTTGTTGGACATACGGAATGCGGCATGGCATCCCTGCACGCCGAAACGATGATCGGACATATGGTTGAACGGGGAGTATCGGCAGAAGTCATGAGCACGCTGGAGAACTCCGGCATTCGTTTGCAAAAGTGGTTACGCGGGTTTGACAGCGTTGAAGAAGGGGTAAAACATACTGTGGAAGTGATCAAGAAACATCCATTGCTTCCGCCCAATGTACCCGTCCACGGCATGGTCATCGACTCCTACACAGGTGAACTTGATCTTGTCGCTGAGGGGTATGGGCAACAGACATCTCTCTAAATGGTTTTGGGTGCGGACCTCAGGGTTCGCACTCTTTTTTTGTCTAAATTGAGGCAGTTGTTCTGCCAGGTTGTCAAACCATACAGTTTCAGTGTACACTTTTATGAAAGCGGTCAATGAGAACCATTTTGTATTGTTTTCGCTGACCCAGCCCTAATATTAAGGAGACATGTGCATGAACATACTTTCCTACGGATTGCTCGGGCTTCTTACCCGCGAGGAGTCATCAGGTTATGATCTAATGCTGAAAATCCAGCCACATTGGCAGGCCAAACACAGTCAGATCTATCCCCTCCTCTCCAAAATGGAAAACGATGGCCTTTTAGCCTCCCGCTGGGTGCAACAGTCTGACAAACCGGACAAAAAAATGTATGCAGTCACGGAAAAAGGTATTGAAAAACTGCTGGGATGGATGATCACTCCCGTTACCGCTCCGGTTACTCGTGACGAGTTCAATCTGCGTATTTTATGTGTCGGCATTGCGGAAGACGGAAGCATGAGACGTATTCTGAATGAACGACAGAACTGGTTTATGGAACGCATCCGTTATTTCGAGGGACTGAAATCCCGTATACCTCAGGATAATTTGAAAGTAGGCAGCCGGGAGTTCGGAAGTTACATTCTGGTACAAAAAGGGTTGATGAACGCACAAACAGGCCTCGAATGGTGCAACTGGGTTACCCAGCTTCTCGATGGTCAGGCAGCCATTCAGGACCCTTGTCCAAGTATTTCAGAAAATTAAACAAAATTTGAAACGTTCCTGCAAGTTGACCGTATTAACTGAGTAAGGTCCATTTTTGGGCGAATCAAACAAATTAATCGGGGGGTTACGATCTTTACAATGAAGAACAAATTCGGAATTAAACATCTCATGATGGTTTTCATGGCCTTTACATTGTTGTTCGCAACAGTCGGAGTCGCAAATCCGGATTCTGCTGATGCTAGACGTGGTGGCGGTTTCAAATCGGGAACAAAAAGCTATACCAATACACCTAAGAAATCCGATTCAAACAGTAATGTGAGCAAATCCAATACAAATAACAACTCCAGCAATGGAGCTACAACGAACCGTGGCGGATTCTTCGGCGGTGGCGGTGGATTTATGAAAGGCATGATGCTGGGTGGTCTGGCAGGTTTGATGTTCGGCGGATTGTTCGGCGGCATGGGAGCTTTGGGTAACATTCTTGGATTGCTCGTAAACGTGGCTGCAATTATATTGATCGTGATGCTCGCGATGGCCCTGTTCAGAGCCATTACGAATCGTCGTAAACCGGCAGCGGATGGTCGTTATGATCGTCGTAATGATCGTGATGATGATGACCGTAACAGAAACGGACGGTACTAATCTCTATGGTTCTAAGCATGGATGAAATTGTCAACGCGATCTGTATTCACATGGCTGAACGCAAGGGTGTGCGCCCAACCGATGTCAATGTGGAACTGAGCTGGGAAGAAGATACGGGATATTCCGCTGAAGTCTGGATTCAAGGACGCAGTCAATACCTGGTCGAATCCAATATGATCGAAGCAATCCTGCGCTACCTGCACAGTGAATACGACATTCGGGCTTACCGTGAGAATGTAAGACTTGATCTGGATGAAGAGATCACAGCGATTGTGAATCAATAAATCATAAACCATTTGCAGATGGAATGTAAAAGGACCGTCTCCATGATGTCATTGACATGTATGGAGGCGGTCCTTTTGTGTCTTGGGAAGATATAAGTCTTCACTATTACCTTCCCAAGATTCATCCTATGACTACGGATTACGACTTCAATTTCACCAGACTGTAGTTTTTCTTGCCTTTGCGGATAATAATGAATCTTCCACCAATTGCGTGCTCTGCAGAGACCGTGAATTCCAGCTCTGTAATCTTCTCACCGTTCATGGAGATTGCTCCTTTGGTGACATCCTCACGCGCCTGACGCTTGGATGGCTCCAAGCCCAGATCCACGAGCCAGTCTACAATATTTTTCGCTTCGCCATCGGTTTCGAAGGTTGGCATTTCCTTGAAACCCTGCTCGATTTCGTCCGCAGTAAGAGAACGAATATCTCCGCTGAACAGTGCGGCGGTAATGCGTTTTGCCTGCTCCAGCATGTCATCACCGTGCACAAACTTCGTCATTTCTTCCGCAAGTGCCTTTTGTGCTTCACGCTTGTGCGGCTCGGCTGCTACCTTGTCCGCCAAAGCTTCAATTTCTTCTTTGCTCAGGAACGTGAAGTATTTCAGGTATTTAATGACATCGCGGTCATCCGTGTTCGCCCAGAACTGATAGAATTCAAATGGAGTCGTTTTGTTCGGATCAAGCCAGATGGACCCGCCTGCAGATTTACCGAATTTGGTACCGTCTGCTTTGAGCATGAGCGGAATCGTCAGACCGAAAGCTTTGGCTTCAGACCCTTCTTTTTTCCGAATCAGATCCAGGCCGCTTGTGATGTTGCCCCATTGATCGGAACCGCCAATTTGCAGCTGTACATTCTCATGTTGGAATAGGTGCAGGTAATCGAGCGATTGGAGAATCTGGTAGGAGAACTCGGTAAACGAAATGCCGTCTTCCAGTCTGCTCGCAACTACGTCTTTGGCCAGCATCGTGTTCAGATTAAAGTTCTTACCGTAGTCACGCAAAAATTCAATCACATTGATTTTATGTGTCCAGTCGTAGTTGTTGACCAAGCGAACCTGATTGTCGCCATCCGTTATGAACAGCTTTTTCATTTGTGCAGTCAGAGCATCCACATTCGCCTGAACCTCTTCCAACGTTTGCAGTGAACGTTCCGATTGACGACCACTCGGATCACCAATGGTACCTGTTGCGCCACCAATCAGAATGACCGGACGATGGCCGGCGTTTTGAAAACGTTTCAGCATCATGAATGGAATCAAATGTCCAATATGCATGCTGTCACCGGTAGGGTCAACCCCACAGTATAAGGATACCGACGTAGTCTCGGTCAGCTCACGCAGACCCTCCGCATCTGTTTGTTGGTTAATGGCGTCGCGCCATTCCAGTTCATCAATAATATTCAAAACGAACAACCCCTTCTCTATGCATTGGTAATAGGCCATGATTTACGTGAATTCATCAAGAGTTAAGCAGGGTGGGACTTTTTTGGACACAAAAAAATCGCCGCCTTGTCTTCAATAGACACAGGGACGATTATAATAACCGTGGTACCACCCAACTTGCACAGACAACAGCTTACACGCTGTCCATACCGCTTTCGGCAAAATATCGTTTGCCATTCCGCTTGGCATTACCCAAGTACTCCAGAGTGTAATTCGCAGCCCTTGTATGTATCAGGTTCCATCAACCCCTGACTTTCTGTAACAGGGACAAAGCCGCTACTGCGCTCTATCAACGTAATTCATGTATTTAATTTATAGCCAGTATAGCTGAACGTTAACATCATTGCAAGGCCAAGTATACAATCTTTGGATAGAACATCAGATGATCACCAGTATCCAAATTTATAAAGACATCATGTTCAACTTCCCATGATAATATTCATATGCCTTTTGCGGGATCTGATCCTCATTGTTCCAAAATTGCTGATCCAACGCATCCAGCTGTTGCTCCTGTTCCGTTGTTAGAAATTGAGGTATATCCCACAGCTGAGTAAGCCGTTCATCCTCTTCCAAATGCTCAATGCAGCCATATGCTGACTTTATTATATCCGACACTTGGGCAGCACCAATGACATGTAATGCCCGCAACGCGTAAAGATATGCCTCTTCACCCCAGTTGCAAAAAAACTGCAAAAAGCCACCGTTAAAGGCATCCGTCTCTAACAGCCATAACGCGGCAATTTCCTGTTCATTTGGTGTTAACGCCCCCAACCATGGGCAGATTCATTCTTTTTCCCGACAAATGATACCGCATACTCATACCATACATCATGGACATCCTGTTCACGCACGTCAATCACCTCTCACCTCTCTTTTCTTGGTTTCAGCCTCTCAAGCTCCTGACGTTTGCCTGTCTGATGCCAGTGTAAAAATGGATCACCAATCTGGTGAAAAGCCTCCTCAACACTTCGACCCAGTTCTTGCTTCACTTCGTTCGTATAGTTCAAGTGTGTCTGTTTATTATCCACACCATGTCGTTCCAGCAATTCTACATGCGCCGCCGTAAAAATGATATCCTCCAGCAACCAGTAGATCACTTCATCTGTCTGCTTCAACCGTTTTTCCAACATGACGACACCCCGTTCGTATATACGAACAATGTACGCACCGCTTCCAATCTCTACATATGGGACGCCTTCCCATTTAAAGTCCTCGAACAAACGGTTAACATAGTTCTCCATCTGTCTTCTGCCGAAAGATGTCCGTTCAAGCAGCTGTATAAGAATTTCTGCAATTTCTTGTTTGCTTCGTAGGATGGACATGAAATCACCCACTTCAAAAAGTTACATACTGCTATTTTATTTGTGGCACTATATTGCTCTGAATTCAGTAAGAACCCCGTTGGAATCTCTTCTTAACATGATAACAAAAAGGGCTACCTGAAATAACCCCCCTCATAAATCTGGTCTCCAATGACCGGCCCAATCATTCTTGCTAATGCCTGAATAGGCTAGATTTAATAATCTTCTATTGATTTTCCCTGGAAAAAATACGAAAAAGCTGCCATCGGCAGCCTCTTCATGATCTCTGTTCTTCAATCAGGTTCCGCAGAACGTCTGGTATGAAGTATCGCATTGTGCAGGCAGTTTAGCGTATTCAGCTTGCTCAGGGGAATGCTCGTACGGGTTTGCCAGAACAGCAAGAAGCTTTTCCATCAAACCAAGGTCTCCATCATTCTCCGCTCGTTCAAGCGCTTCTTCTACCCGATGATTTCGTGGAATCACGGCCGGGTTGCTGTCTCGCATCAATTGATGCGAGACTTCCTTCGTTTCCGTCTGCCTGCCTAATCTCATCTGCCACCGTTCGTTCCATTCAGCAAACTCTGAAGTCCCTAACCAGGGCGTATCCTCCAACGTATCAAAGGTCAATGCCAGGAAAGTATTCGTGTAGTCTGCATTATGCTCCTCCATGAGTTCAAGAAGATCTCTGATGAGCGATTCATCCTCAGCCTCTTCATTCAACAAGCCCAATTTGGAACGCATACCGGAGAGCCAGTCACGATGATACAGCTCTGAGAACTGTGCAATGGCATCCTGGGCGATCTGCACAGCCTGTTCTTCATCTTCATGCAAAAGTGGCAGGAGCGTCTCGGCAAACCGCGCCAGATTCCAGCCACCGATATACGGTTGATTTCCATAGGCGTATCGTCCTTGCGTGTCAATGGAGCTAAATACCGTTGCTGGATTGTAGGCATCCATAAATGCACATGGCCCATAATCAATCGTCTCACCACTAATAGCCATATTATCCGTGTTCATCACGCCATGAATGAACCCAATCTGTTGCCATTTGGCAATGAGAGACGCCTGCCGTTTAATCACTTCCTGAAGCAATAGAAGATAGCGATTCTCCGCTTCAGCGATATCAGGAAAATGACGCTGCAACGTATAATCAGCCAATGCTCGAAGATCCTCGATGGATCCCCATCTTGCTGCATATTGGAAGGTCGCTACGCGCAAATGACTGGAAGCAACGCGCGTTAATATTGCACCAGGCCGCTTTGTTTCGCGTATAATATTTTCTCCCGTAGATACCACTGCCAGACTTCGTGTAGTTGGAACACCTAGTGCATACATCGCTTCACTAATAATGTATTCACGCAGCATGGGTCCAACAGCAGCACGTCCATCACCTGCGCGGGAGTATGGCGTTCTCCCCGAACCTTTTAACTGGATATCCACCCGCTCGCCCTGTGGCGTAATTTGTTCACCCAGCAGTAAAGCCCGCCCATCACCAAGCATATTAAAATTACCGAACTGATGTCCTGCGTAAGCCTGAGCCAGAGGCTCAGCCCCTTCCGGGATCAGGTTCCCTGCAAAAACGTTTGCCCCTTCATCACTATTGAGAGCCTCAGCATTCAGCCCCAAGCTTGCAGCAAGCAAAGTATTGAAGATAATCATCTTCGGTGATTTGACAGGTTCAGCTCCCTGCCTTGTAAAAAAGGTTTGTGGCAAACGGGCATAACTGTTATCAAAATGCCATCCTTTGTTCAGCGTTTCTTGTTGCATGTGATCACAACTCCTTTTCTGTAACCAAGGGATCTCCCCTGATTTAGTATAGCCTTGTGCACCAATGCTCATTTATGTAGTCGCATGGAAATTCAACTGAAAGAACATGTAACATGTTCATGATGAAACTTTAGCATATTTATATCCCTTTTGTGAAACTCCTCCAAAGAAATTTCGTTAATTTCCGAAGGCTTGAAAATCCACCACAAACCTTTCTGAATCAGCCATTGTCAGGCGTCCTGAAAGAACTTCGGTACTCTCAAATAAGATAGCGCTTTCAATCTTCCAAAAAAAGGGTTGATAATTGAGAAATCATCCACTATGATAATGTCATCAGTTCGGATAATAAAGTTAAAGCACTTTAACTTTCGATTAACTAACATCATATGAAACCTATACCTATGGAAAACTTCACTCCGAAAGTTAAAGCGTTATAATTTTTATATCCCATAGAAAGGTTGGTGTTTCCTTGACCCATCGCGAAAGCCGGCGGCAGACATTTTACCTGTACCTCTTCATCTCTCCATGGCTTATCGGTTTCCTCGTGTTTGCCTTGTATCCGATTCTGTCGTCCCTTTATTACAGCTTCACGGACTATGACATTATCCACCCGCCGAAATATGTCGGACTCGCGAATTACAATGAAATGTTTCACAATGACCTGTTTTGGAAATCAGTTGTCGTAACGGTGCGTTATACATTTATCAGCGTACCGATCCAACTGCTTCTGGCACTCGGATTTGCTCTCCTGCTCAATACGAAAATACCGTTCCGCGGATTTTTTCGAACCGCCATGTATTTTCCGAGCATGGTATCCGGTGTGGCGATGTCCCTGCTGTGGTACTGGATTTTCAACCCATCAATCGGTCTGTTCAATTACGTGCTGTCCTGGTTCGGCATTAGCGGCCCATCCTGGCTCATGAGTCCCGATTATGCGCTTTACGCTCTAATGATTATGTCCTTCTGGACGGTGGGTTCAGGCATGATTCTATTCCTTGCAGGACTTCAGGGTGTTCCTGCGAGTCTTGTGGAAGCCGCCAAGCTTGACGGAGCGGGACGCTTCCGGATTTTCCTGAACGTAACGCTGCCCATGATTTCACCGGTGCTTTTGTTCCAGCTGATTATGGGCGTCATCGATTCCTTCCAGGTATTCACACAAGCGTACGTAATGACCCAAGGGGGTCCAAACTACTCGACCTGGTTCTACGTTTACAACCTGTACACCAGCGCCTTCAAGGAATACAGGGCGGGCTACTCCTCGGCACTCGCGTGGGTGCTGCTGATCGTCGTCATGGTATTTACGGCAATCATTATTAAACTCTCGAACCGTTATGTTCACTATGAAGGAGGCGGACGCAAATGAGTACGACGATTCCGACTGCCGGCCCAGGGGCTTCACCTTCTGTGAATAAACGCCGACGTAAAATCGACGCGGTTAGCGTTGCCAGCTTCATCGCCCTGCTGGTCACCACCTTTCTCATGCTCCTCCCTCTGTTTTTCATGGTCTCCACCTCGCTGAAATCGAAGAAGGAACTGCTGAAGTTTCCTCCGACCTTTCTGCCGGAGTCTTGGCAGTGGAGTAACTACAGAGAAATTTTCGACACGCTGAACTTCGGTCAAATGTATATGAACAGTCTCATTATCGGCATTTTGACCGTTGTCGGTACCCTGCTTTCGTCAGCCCTTGCAGGCTATGGCTTCGCCAGATATCGGGGCAAGGGCAGCAACCTGTGGTTCATGCTCATGCTCAGCACTATGATGCTTCCATATCCGGCGATCATGATCCCGCAGTTCATTCTCTTTTCCAAGCTGAACTGGATCGATACCTTCCTGCCGCTGATTGTCCCTGCGTTTTTCGGTTCGGCATACAACATCTTTTTGCTGCGACAGTTCTTCTCCACGCTGCCAGATGAGCTGTTTGACGCCGGGCGCATTGATGGCTGCAGCGAGTTCCGGATGTGGCGACAAATCGCTTTGCCTCTGTCCGGGCCGGCGCTTGCAACCGTTGCGATCTTTGCCTTCATCTACAGCTGGAACGACCTTCTGACACCTGTACTCTATTTGAGCTCATCGGATAAGTTTACGCTTCCGGTCGGTATGTCTTCCTTCACATCTTCGCGTTTCCGAATTCCGCCGTGGCATCTGCTCATGGTTGCTTCCGTGCTCGCCATGCTGCCGATCGTGACCCTGTTTGCAATAGCCCAGAAGCGGTTTGTGGAAGGAATTGTTCTTACAGGCATCAAGTAAAGACCCCGCCGTAGGGGCGGCAAAAAACTTGAATATATGGGGGACGTAGTTCATGAAAAAGATAAGGAACAAAAAGACTTTTGCACTTTTGCTTGCGACCAGCATGCTCGTTGTATTGGCAATGTCCGGCTGCAGCGGTGGCAAATCAGCGGGAGATGTAGTGCCCGGTAACAACGGCGATAGCGCTACATCCGGCTCCTCAGGCGAGCAAGTAACTATAACGCACTACACTATCGATTCCGAGGACCGCACGTTTATTGAGAAGCTGATTCCAGACTTTGAAGCCAAACATCCGGACATTAAGGTGAAAGTAGAAAAAGCTCCTTACGAGCAGTTCGACAGTAAGCTCCAAACGCTAATTGCCGGCGGCAAATCTCCTGACGTCACAAGCCATTATGGCTACGGCGGTTTTGCGGAGTATTACAACAAAGACATGCTGCTCGACATGAACGACATTATTAAGGAAGACGGATTTAAGGCATCCGACTACAACATCCCGGATGACCTCATGAAAATCTATACCGTCAAAGACCAAGTCTACGGTATTCCGGTCAATATGTATGTCACTCTGATGCTCTACAACAAAGACATGTTCGACGCTGCCAACGTTCCTTATCCTCCAAGCGATTACGAGGACAAGAGCTGGACGTTTGACAAAATGATCGAAGATGCAAAGAAGATGACGCTTGTATCCAGCGATATTGCCAAAACCCAATATGGCGTTGACTTCACATGGTCTGAGCGCGATATGCGCCCGCTCTATTTTGGAGCTGAACCGTACTCCCAGGATACCTGGACCAACGGCGGCGTACCATCCGAGACTCATTTCGATTCGCCGGAAGTCATTGCAGCCTATAACAAGCTGTTTAACCTGATCTTAAAAGATAAAGTGTCCCCGACAACAGAATGGAGCAAGAGCGTAGCGGGGCAAAACGGCGATGCATTCGTAACCGGCAAAGTGGGTATGACCGTCAGCGGCTCCTGGAGCCTTGCCGGCTCTAATGACTTCCCGTTCAAGGTTGGTGTAGCTGCAGTGCCTGCCGGCGGCAATGACAAGGTTCGCAGTGTGCTGTTCGTCGATCCGCTCTTGATTCTGAAGGGTTCCAAACATCCGAAGGAAGCCTTTGAATGGATCAAGTATCTGGTCAGCGACGAGGTTCAGGAAAAATCCATCGACCTGAGCGGCGGCAACCCTCCTGTAAATACGAAGGCAGCCGAAACCTATTACAAGCATTTTGATGGCATCGATCCGGCAGATGTGAAGAAGGTGTACGAAGGCGCTGTGAAATACGGTTTTGAATCCTATAACCACCTGATCACCAACTATTCGCAAATTAACGACATGTTCATCAACGAGATGCAGCCGATCGATACCGGACACAATACCGTTGAAGAAGTGATGCCGACGATTCAGAAAAAGGTCATGGAAATTATCAAACGTTAAAGCTAGACATTATGCCGTCCCGCAAGGGGCGGTGCATCTGTTAAAATAGCTTCGCGGGTAGGCCTCCGTACATGTATACTAGTGTTAAGTCAATGTAAAGTACGGAAAATCTGCCGCAAGGAGAATAAACAATGAAGGTTAGTATATTTGATGTAGCCAAAAAATCAGGGCTGTCCGTTGTGACAGTCTCACGCGTCTTAAACGGTGCCGAATCCGTGCGAGAGAAAAATAGGCAAAAGGTTCTGGAGGCGATCAAGGAGCTTGATTACCGTCCTAACGCTGCCGCGCGGAGTTTAGCCCGCGGAAAGACAGGAATCGTCGGTTTGATCATGACCACTCTTCAGGACTCCTTCTTTGACGCCGTCGTTAAGGAGCTGAACGAAGTGCTTTCACTTCACGGCTATTTTCTTGCCGTTTCGGTCTCTACCGGCATTGGCTCCGATGAAACCCATTACCTGATCCAGGAGGACCGGGTGGACGGTCTTATTCTGCTCTCGCCTATAGAAGAGGATAACTACATCGTGGAACTGAAGCGGCGCAATATTCCTTATGTCCTAATCGACAATCAGAAGCCGGAGAATGATGCTTTCTCTGTAACAATCGACAACTACAAGGGCGGTTATGCCGCTACGAAGCATCTGCTTGATCTCGGTCATACTTCCATCGCGCACTTAAGCGGAGACGACATGTTCCGCAGTACGAAAGAGCGCCGTAGCGGTTTCCTGCAGGCACTTAAGGAACAAGACCTGGCTCCGTTCGACATGATCACAGGCGATTTCGAAATCGATTTTGGTTATGACACCTGCCGCCAATGGCTGCGGGAGGGACGCCTTCCTTCCGCGGTGTTCGCTGGCGATGACCATATCGCGCTTGGGGTCGTGAACGCCCTCATGGAAGAAGGCATCAAGGTGCCTGAACAGGTAGCTATCGTCGGCTATGACGATCAGTATATTTCATCCAAGCTGCACCCCTATCTGACAACGGTCCGGCAGCCTGCCGACCGCATTGGGGTTGCCGCTGCGGATATGCTGCTGAAACGCATGGACGGTACGATGAAACGCGGGGCTAATGTGCGGATCGACCCTGAACTCATCGTGCGAGAGTCAACTGGATCACCAACAGAAGGTAAATCCGATTAAAAAAAATTATCCTTATATATAGGAGTGACGACCTTTGACTTACTACTTGGGAATCGATGGGGGAGGAACAAAAACATATGCCCTGCTGACCGATGACTGTGGCAATGTGCTTGGCAAAGGCGTGGGCGGCAACGGTAATCACCAGATTGACCATGCATTGGCCGCGCAAAGCATACGTAAAGCTGCAGAAGGCGCTCTGAACGAGGCAGGATTGCGGATTCATGAAATCTCGCATACCTTTTTCGGACTTGCAGGCGCAGATCGGGAGGCAGATTACCGAATCCTGCACCCTCTGGTTCAGGATATCGGATTCACCCGGAATTACTCGATTGACTGTGACACGATGATCGGCCTGCGCGCAGGCACGAACCGACCTTATGGGGTCGCACTGATCTGTGGCACAGGCACCAACGCCGCAGGCCGCAATCCGGCAGGACAACATGTACAGGTCGGCGGCTTTAATTATATGTACGGAGATTTTGGCGGCGGCGGTTCCCTCAATATTGAGGTGTTCCGGTCCGTCATCCGTTCTTGGGACGGCCGTGAGCAGACAACGCTCCTGACTCCGCTGCTGCTGAACTTTCTTGGATATGACAGTGTCAGAGACATGTTCGATGACTTCCAGGATCATGGCAAGCATGTGCCTGTGCATGCAGCCAAACTGCTGTTTGAGGCTGCCGCAGAAGACGATGCTGTTGCTCTGGAAATTCTAAACCGCCAGGGTGTCGAGCTTGGCAAATCAGCTTCTGCGGTTATCCATAAGCTTGGAATGGAAGAGGATAGATTTGACGTGGTATTGGCAGGGAGTCTGCTAACAAGGGGGGATCGCGGATGGATTCGCAATATGGTTGAACAGACCGTCGCAGCCGTCGCTCCGAATGCTGCTATCGTCACTTTGGCCACTGAGCCTGTCGTCGGTGCCCTATGGTCTGCTATGGATGCGGACGGACATGCGGTAAGTCAGGATGTATATGACAAAATGCGGGTCTTCCGCAACTTCGAACATATTAAGCATCAACAAGATAAACGTCTATAAACACTGTCATCATCAAATGACCTTCCCGCAGACTGATCCTTTGGCTCCTCCTAATTCCAAAACCTGTTGCGGGTTCATAAACCAAATACAATTCTTAAAAGAATGGAGTGTGGAAAAATGGCAAATGAAACAGGATTGAAAATAGCTGTAATCGGCGGTGGATCTTCTTATACTCCGGAACTCGTCGAGGGGTTTATCCTTCACCATGCCGAGCTTCCGGTACGTGAACTGTGGCTGGTGGATATTGAACCGGGACAGCGCAAACTGAATATTGTCGGCAACTTGGCTAAGCGCATGGTGGAGAAGTCCGGACTTCCGATCGAAGTTCATTTGACACTCGACCGCCGCGAAGCAATCCAAGGTGCAGACTTCGTCAGCACGCAAATGCGTGTCGGCATGCTCGAAGCCCGCAGCCTCGATGAATCCATCCCCCTGAAATACGGCGTGATCGGCCAGGAAACTACCGGTCCCGGAGGCATGATGAAGGCGCTGCGGACGATTCCGGTCCTGCTCGACATCTGTCGTGATATCGAAGAACTCGCACCCGATGCTTGGCTGCTGAACTTTACGAATCCGGCGGGTATGGTCACGGAAGCCATTCTGAAGTATTCCAACGTAAAAAGCATCGGTCTCTGTAATGCGCCGATCGGCCTAATCAAGCAGACCTCGGCCAAATACGGCGTAGAAGCGAACCGCATCTATGCCGAGTTCGTCGGCCTGAACCATCTGCACTGGATTACGCGTATCGATGTGAATGGAGAAGACAAACTGGATGAGATGCTGGCCGATACGGCCGGCTACAGCGCGAAGAACGTGCCTGCACGGGAATGGAACCCTGAATTTTTGCACTCTCTCCATGCCCTGCCTTCCTACTATCTGAAGTACTTTTATATGACCGATGAAATGCTGGAAGAGCAGCTGGAATCCTTACAAAAAGGTAGCAACCGTGCGGAAGTGGTTAAACGCGTCGAAGAAGAACTGTTTGAGCTTTATAATGATCTGGAGCTAAAGGATAAACCGAAGCAGCTGGAACAACGCGGAGGCGCCTTTTATTCCGAAGCAGCCGTGAACCTGATGCGCTCACTCTACAACGGAACAAATGACATTCAGACGCTGAACGTTGCCAATCAAGGCATCATTGACTTCCTGCCGGGCGATGCCAGTATTGAAGTCAACTGCGTGGTCACCCAAACCGGCCCACTGCCGCTGCCGCTGACCAAGATTCCTCCGATGGCCGTCGGACTGATCCATACGGTTAAAACCTATGAGCGACTCGCCATCGATGCTGCCGTGACTGGCGATCGCGGATTGGCCATACAGGCACTGGCCCATCATCCCTTGGTTCCTTCCGTCGACGTGGCGATCCAGATGCTGGATGAAATGCTCGAAGCCAATAAGGACTATTTGCCACAATTTTTTACTGAATCTGCAGCCAATGTATAATTCGGCTATGATCCACTCTTACTGATGTCGTAATAAAAACATGTATCGACATACTTTCACAAAAGTCAGACCATATTAAAATTTTGTTTTCTAGCGATAATAGAATGGTTATAGAATGGTTCAGCTTTGCTGATATTAATGGATTCTATAATTTAAACGAAACTGCCATGTCCCAGGACTTCCTGAGATATGGCAGTTTGTCGTTTATAGGCACTTGCCATCTGTATCGCCTTGCTCAAATCAATCATGAAGTACTCCCCTAGCTCCATCCAAAAAAAGCAGGCAGGGAGCCAATCTCCCTGCCTGCTTGCATATGAGAACCAGATTTTAAGATTGCTTAGTATGTCCACCAGTTGCCGGACATTACGATCATGGAGAACAGCTTGATGCTGTCTTCATAGTAGCCTTCATTGGAGCTGCCAGCCGTTTTGGTCCAGACGGAATTCAGCCAGCTTTGGTTCGTGGATGAGGTCATGGCGCTGACACCAAACGGTGCATAGAACGCACCGCTGCCGCCGGAACCTGTAACCGTACCGTTGAGTTTATAACCATCCTTGATGCTGCTAGGGTTGCTATTGACTTTGGCCGAGATCCAGCTGTTCATTTGATTGAGCTGATTGAGCGCCCGGTTGTCGCCGGTCATCAGGTAATCCGTTGCGATCCGCCAAGGCGTGCGGCACGAGTTGTAACCGTAGTTGCCGTCGTTTGCCCCTTCCAGAAAATCGGCTGAAGCCGGCTTGTACGTCGATCCCGACAAAACGACGAAGTCTGGAAGCAATCCGGTTGATGAGCTGTAGCCGCTGTATAAAGAGTTGATAATGGTATAGGTTTTGTCGATCACATTCGTCCACCTGGTATCACCGGTTGCCTTCTGGAACGCCTTCAAATGATTCAGCATAAAGTCCGATGGACGGGTAGCATTTTTGAACGTGTTGTCCGTTGCCCAGTCGCCAAGACGCAGAGTCCATTGGGACTGATTCACGTCACTTTGCATAATGGCATTGATTATGTCCTTGCCTGCCTGAAGGTAGTTGATACTGCCGCTGCTCCCCCACTGCTTGTCCGCAAGCAGGAGGGAATAAGCAATGTCCATATCTCCATCCGTAGCCGAGTCGGCGCCTTCAATGTTCTGGAAGCTGCTGTTTTGTTTCCAGGCCATCAATTTCGAATTGTTATCGCTCGGATGAGCCTTATAATATTGATAAAGTCCGTCGAAATAGGTCTGCGCATTGCTGTCATAACCGGCCATTAAAACTGTTGCCATCATTCCGTACCCATGTGCCTCAGATACAGTATTCCCGTTGGACTGATACTTCACATAATACTTGCCTGTGCCAGCTGTTTTCAGATAAGCCGATTTCCAGCTGTCCCATTTCGATTGAACGGAGCTGTCCATCGCACTTTGGGTAACATTGCTCGGCTTGATTGAGCCGCTGGTATATGTCGTGTGCTGCGGAAACGGCTTGTTGGGAGAGGCGAAAGCGAATCCCGCCGGAATCAGAAGAAAAGCGAGACAACACATCGTAACAGCTTTGCTGCTAAACGAAAATCTCTTATTTTTTCTCATAAACTTACGCTCCTTTTAGATCCAAATGGGTCTTGTCTATGACATAACCTTTAAGCGGATAATCCAGTGCAGCATCCTGATGGTGAAATATTTTGTTTCGATATTCGCGAGACCGCATTCACCTCCCGATAAAAGTTAAAGCGCTTTAACTTTTAAAACGCTTACATATAGTTTAGTCTCTTCACCAATATTTGTAAATAGATTTTGTTGAGATTGAATCTAAAGTCCTGATTTGACCTTTCCCATTTTTTTTATATGTGTATTCTCCTGTTATATGCAGTAGTCGGGTCACTCCGAAGTATGCGTCATCACAAAAAACCAAGAGGTTGCTATGTGAGTGGGATTGTTACCCTTTATTCCATCTCCATAGAAACCGCCTTGGTTCTGTTCGTTTTTTTCAAATCACATGCGTGTTTATGAAATATGGTTACGTATGTGCTTCTTGTGCCTGTGTGGGCTGTAGGGGCAGGCTCTCCTTTTTAAATCCGAGGTTAAAGAACACATTGAGCAGGATGGCGCACAAACTGCCTGTGATAATACCATCGCTAACAATAATACGGATACTTTGGGGCATTTGAGCAAACAGATCTGGCACAGCCGTGACGCCAAGACCAAGTGAAACCGAACAAGCAACGATCAATAGATTGGATTGCTTGCTGAAATCCACATTTTGCAGCATTTTAATCCCGGATGAGACCACCATGCCGAACAGAACAACCGTCGCCCCTCCAAGGACTGCGCTTGGAATAATCGTTGCAAACGCTGCAACTTTGGGAATAAGTCCGAGAAAGATCAGGATGCCTCCAGCCGCGACAACCACATTGGTTGTTTTCACCTTGGAAAGCTGAACCAAACCAACATTCTGGGCAAATGTGTTATACGGAAAAGCATTGAATATACCGCCAAGGACAAACGCCAGACCTTCTGCGCGATATCCCCGTGCCAGATCCTTTTCGTTGAGCGGTTGATCACAGATTTTGCTAAGGGCCATAAATACACCTGTAGACTCGATAATGACAACCGTACCTACAATAACCATTGTAATAATTGGGCCAATTTCGAAAGTAGGCCATCCAAAGTAGAATGGCTGTGGCAAGTGGAACCAGGAGGCTTCCTGTACGGAACTGAAATTCACTTTTCCCATGAGGGCAGCAACGAGGGTACCTGCAATAATACCGAGGAGAACGGCGAGAGATTTGACAAAACCACGAGCGTATCGATTCAGGATCAGAATGAAGAGCAATACCGCGAATGAGAGTGCCAAATTGTCCAGACTTCCGAAATTCTCGCTGTTTGCTCCACCTGCCATGTTTTTGATACCCGTTGGGATCAGGGCGAGACCAATAATGGTTACGACGGTACCAATCACGACTGGAGGGAACAACTTGACGATTTTGCTAAAGAAGATCGCACATATGACGATAAATACCCCAGCCGCTATAATGGAACCATAGATGGCTGGAATCCCATACTGTGATCCAATGGCAATCATGGGTGTAACTGCAACAAATGAGCTTCCAAGTACCGCTGGCAATCCTATTCCCAAATACTTACCTTTTCGGGCCTGAAGCCATGTTGCGATACCACAGGTTAACAAGTCGATGGATACCAGATACGCCAACTGTTCTGCAGTCAGGTTCAGTGCCCTTCCCACAAGTAGTGGAACCAAAATAGCCCCGGCATACATCGCCAATACATGCTGAATTCCCAGTGAAAAAATCCTCATTCTCTTGGTTTCTCTCATTCCTAATCTGCCCCCTGTATTTTGGAATCAACCTACCGCAGCAAAATCATGTTATGTTGACTCACATTATATAAACTATTGAGGGAAGTTCCATGATTCATAATAAAAAATTGTTTCAATACATAAATAGATTCAGTCTTTTTAGGCGCATTGTACAAAATAAACACATAACACCATCCATTCAATGTCAATTAAAGTGACAACAAAAGTCGAATAACGTTGCACATTTCCATATTTCTTCGCTTAGAATAATTACACGTCACAATTTAGTAGTAAAGATTTCCTTTAGATCAATCTCTTGTTCTCTGTTATGATGATTAACGGCAAATTTGAGAAATTCGGGAGGAACTTCCTAGATGAGACAACAGTTTAAAGGTATCACCCTATTTTGCTTGACCATGCTTTTAGTGTTAATAGCCTGTCCTTGGAATAAGGCCGCTGCTGCCGATTCCTACAAATCGTTGGACCTATACTATCCAACAGACATTGACGATCACTGGGCATACGATACCCTTGACAACTTCGTTAATGCTGATTTGCTAAACGGGTATCCCCTAGGTACTGGCGAAGTGGCTCTCAAGCCCAATCATCCCATTACCCGTGCAGAATTTGTTTCTATTCTTGTACAGGCGGCAGGACTACATAGCACTGCTCAAGGGAAAGCCTTTAATGATGTGAACGCAGGCAAATGGTATGCCGATGCGGTCCGGATCGCTAGTTCACTCGGCGTAGTTGGAGGCATATCCAGTACTGAGTTTGGTCCAGATCTCCCTATCACTCGCGGAGATATTGCCGTTATGGTTGTACGGACTTTCTCCAGCTCCATCCAATTTGAAGGCTCTGCCAAAACCTTTAAGGATGTCCCCAACTATTACGCAGCCTCGGCCATTGCAAAAGCAAGCCAAACAGGGATCGTTTCGGGTATGACGACCACCACGTTTCAACCGTTTGCGAAAGCCACTCGCTCCCAATCGGTTGTCATGCTAGAGCGGGCTTTACGTTTGGAACAAACCCAGCTCCCTGATACAACTGAACTGATTACTCTGGCTCTCAACGCAACCGAACAGGAGATCAAGGCGATGTCTGAGCACAGCTACGATCAAGTGTCTGATACCTACGCTACATATTACACCGGTTATCAGCTCTCCTTTAATCTCACTTCACTTGAAGATCTGACATCCGCTCTGGATGAGCAAACCCAGATGGATATTGAATGGATCTCTAAACCTGTTTTCTCCATTGTGGAGCGTTCCAATCAATATGCCGTATTAGAAGCGAATGGCGGCAAGATTAAAACGAGCATCAATGCAGGTAAGGATATAAGTGAAGAAACCATTTCATTAGACGGATTGTATAAGCTCAAGAAAATGAATGATAACACCTGGAAAATCTACGCGGTTTTACCTTATGAGGGATAACCATTAGAAACACAGATAAATAACAAAAAGCACTGAACTGGTTCAGTGCTTTTTGTTATTTCGAATTTTAGTGGATTACAAATGAAATTCCTTAATACATCACTCTTTTGACGTTTTCTTTGCCCAATACAACTTTAGGTATAACTAACCCCTCATCTTGAGGGGATCGGATAATCAGTCACAATGACATTCTCCACCCAGCCATTAAGTGAAGCCACAAAAGCCTGATGAGCCGGATGCGGACCATAATTACGCAAAGCTTCCTGGTCTTCAAACGTCACTCTCAAACCAATTGTAAACCCCTGAATACGGTCCGTTTCTTCCGTTATGTTGACGCCTGCAGTCAGATCAACAATTCCCGGAACTTGTTCCTGTAATGCAAGCAATTGAGCCACAAACTCCTGTTGTTTGTCTGACGTGATTTTATCGTTAAATTTGAATACGACCAAATGTTCAAACATCATTGCAATCCAACTCCTCGTTTAAATCTTCCTGTGATAATACCTCAGATTGTAATGTAATTTATCAAATGTTTCAATCCGCATACCATCGAGCCGTATAATAAAATAACAAAAAGGCACGTCCTAAGCCTGGCCATGGCATATAAGACGTACCTCTTCGACACCTCTACTCCTAAACAAACCTCTTTGGGTTTAAATAAATACTTACCCTTTTAACACTCTACTCTGAACATGATGCAGCAGTTTCTGAAGCCAGAGTATATCACTCTGAATGGATTGGTAGGCATGATCTCTCATCAATAACAATGCATTCTTTAGATCCTCTTGCGCATCAATCTCCTGAGGTGTATGAAGATCAATATATTCAAGCTTCTTATTCATTTTGTCAATAATATCCTCAATTAAATAGGCAATTTTCTGGTTATCTACCTTGTCCAGATGGACCAACGCAGCGTACAGTGACTGCACATTCGTAAACTTCTGGAACACCTTATATATACTCTCTTCCAGGGACTGGCGCCCTTTCTCGGTGATTCCATATGTCGTTTTGTCCGGTCGATTTTCACTCTGGATGGTTTCTACCTTCTCGATCAGGCCCTTCTTCAGCAACACTTCAAAATTATAATAAATGGTGCCCTCGGTAATCTTGGCATCCGTGTGATCCAGATGTTTACCAATTCGTTTTTTAATATCATAGGGATAATAATTCCCTTCACTTAGTGCACCGAGTATAAATATTTGAATTGACATGTGACTGCCCCCATTCTGCTAATCCAAGGGCATAGCTTCTTTCTATTCGCCTACCCTCATATCTTTCTATTTTATATCATAACGGGCTGTTGTACAGGTTCCTGTACAGTATCGATCTGCTTGGCTTTTTTGAAATGATGGATGGTTGTATTGATCACAAAAGCTCCTATCCCAACCAATGCAAGTCCAACTGCATAGTGAACCGTCTTCCCACCGCCAAAGAGAATATTATAATCCAGATGTGTTGAATAGAACATCGGTGTGATCTGACTCACGAATTTGAAATATCCGGGCATCATCTCCGGTGACATGGACGTCCCGTTCGCAATGGATTGGCTGAGTACAAATATCATATTGATGAGCATTCCGCCTTGACCGAGAAGCATGATAAAGATACTTGTGAACTCAATTGAAACAAACAACTGCAAGCTGTGCACCATCCAAAGTTTCAGAAATACTTCCACTCCATACCCCTACACCATAAAATAAATGCCGATCCCTACAAGCGGAGCAAGGACGGAAACGAGCAGGTTTGTCCCTCGCATGGCAAAGAATGCTTTCCATTTTCCCATCTGCGCCTGTAGTTGTTTCATACCGCCAATACTTTGCATCGCATAGATCATGGCTCCAACATAGAGCGCCATGGTGATGAACATCGGTGCCATCTGATTCTGCATGCCTGCCGGCTGCGGGTTGCTCAGAACAATATCGGATGATACTTTGCCCATGGTGGACTCCACAATCTGTTTCGATTGTTCTGCGGGAACCTGCATACCGCTCAGTACACCCTCGAAGCTTTGTGCCTGAACCTGTGCGCCCATCTGCGCAGTGATTTCAGCAGCTACATTTTTCATTGAACTGGTAATCGTAGTTGGGTTTGATTCATTAATCAGGTACTGCAATTGAGCTTTACCGCCCTGTTCAGACAGTTTCTCCGTAAAATCTCCCGGTATACGTATAATCATATGAATATCCCGGTCTTCAAGCCCGGTCTTCGCCTGTTCCAGTGATTCATTGGTTACTACCGTGAATGGTAGTTGTTTTTGCAATTTTTGCACAAATTCAGTACCGGATCGCTGGTCTTCGTTGACTATGGCAACGGTAAGATTGGTAACATTTTTCGGGATTGCGCTATACCCTGACATGAAAACGGTCAACATCACAATTTGGTAAAAAATGATCATGAATATGCCCGCTCTGACTCCGCCGTGCTTCAGTATGTCCTTCACACTCCACTCCACCTTGTTGTTTTAATTTTAATTTAGATTACTTGAATTAAAGTACTCTTGTTTGTTATATTTGTCAATGAGACCAACCAAGGAGGCGAAACGAATGACGAAGAGCTCTATCATTTCTCTGTCTGAAATCACGAATTTTCAATCGAAAGAAGAAGAATTCAGTCCCTATCGTTGGTATCGCAACATGTTGAATCAGGAAGCCGTCATCTACAATGAAGAAAGCGATTCCTGGCATGTATTCAGGTATGATCTTGTCAAAACCGTGCTTAATGATCACGAGCATTTCTCCAGTGTGAGAAAAAGATCCATTGTTAACGTGGGATATTCAAGTGAAGAAGAGGGTGCGGACAGCGGGCATCACATACCGGACAAGCTTGATATTCACAACGTAGATCCGCCGGAACATCGCAAGCGGAGATCATTGCTCGCCAGTGCATTTACACCAAGAAGTCTCAAGCTCTGGGAACCGAGAATAGAGGCTGTGGCCGAAGAGCTGATCAGAGAATTTGAACATCAGTCGGAAGTGGACATTGTTGAAGCCTATACGAGCATGTTTCCTGTCATTATCATGGCGGATCTGCTTGGCATTCCTTCCAATGATCGTCATTTGTTTAAAAAATGGGTGGACACCATGTTTATGCCCACAACAGATGCCACTTTTGATCAAATTAACCAATTGAAAAAGGTTGCCGGGGAGGAGTACTTTAAGTACTTATATCCTTTCGTGGTGTCCAAAAGATCCAATCTGGGAGAAGATATCATATCAGACCTGATTCAGGTTGAGCAGGATGGCGAACACTTTACGGATGAAGAGATTGTGCGAACCACCATGTTTATTCTGGGAGCCGGTATCGAAACGACCAGCAATCTGTTGGCCAACTCGTTCTATGCCCTTTTGTATGACCAACCGGAATTGTATTCCGAACTCAGGGATAACCTTGAGCTTGTTCCAGCCGCGGTAGAGGAAATGCTTAGATATCGCTTTCACATCAGCAAAATGGACCGCATGGTCAAAGAGGATAACGATCTGCTTGGGGTTAAGCTGAAAAAGGGAGACGCCATTGTGGCATGGATGAGTGCAGCCAATATGGATGAGAATATGTTCGAAGACCCTTTCACACTGAATATTCATCGCTCGAACAACAATAAACAGCTTGCATTTGGTTTTGGTACTCACTTCTGTCTGGGTGCACCTCTCGCGCGTCTGGAGGGCAAAATCGTACTGACTTCATTTTTAAAAGCCTTCACCCGAATTGAACCTGTGGAGGGATTCAATCTGGAAGAAAACCTTACCCCTTCTGCGGCAGGACAATCCTTAACAAGCCTTCCTATGAAGCTGTATACGTAATTACGATTCGCATATATGCCACCTAGTATAGATAAGGTTCACTACGATTCAATTAATAAAATAAAACCAAAAAGAGCAGATCTTATCTGCTCTTTTTCACAACCTTTTACCCTCTACAAGTATCCTCTACCCTTCCATTCCACCCGTTAGATAGCTATAATTGAACCAAAGTACTCGTCATCCCTTTAGTGGGGCCGCGGGTATTTTGGCTTTTTACATGTTTGAACAAAAAAAGAGCGAGCAATATCGTCCAAGAATGTACCCTTCTTTTCATACTATACTGACATTAACTTACCAGAAAGAAGGTGCAGCAGGTGACTCGCGAAGTGCGAACCGTCGTATTCGATACCGATCTACAGCTTGAAGCCTATCAATTCGAAGGCATTATGCAGAAATTCCCCAATCATTTTCATGACTATTACGTCATTGGATTTATTGAACAGGGCAAGCGCCATCTCGTATGTAATAACGAAGAATATATCCTGAACACTGGAGACATGATTATCTTTAATCCGCATGATCCCCATGCCTGCGAGCAGGTAGACGGAAGAACCCTCGATTATCGCTGTATCAATATTCAGCCCGAGGTCATGTGCCAATATGTACAGGAAATTACCGGACGGGATTACTTGCCGCGGTTTACTTCCCCTGTTCTATACCAAAGCGAACATGTTGCTTCCTTGCATGAACTGCATCAGATGATTTTGGAGGAGCAATCCGATTTCCACAAAGAAGAATTGTTGCTCTTCCTGCTGGAACAGCTGCTAAGAGAATATGCGGATGCTGAACCGCCCGTTTCTGCTCAGGACGTCACGATTGAGATCAGACGCATATGCGAGTACATAGAGTCTCATTTTGTGGAGTGCATTACGCTAAACCAATTGGCCGAGTTGACAGGCATGAGCAAATACCATCTGCTGCGTATATTCACCCGGCAAAAAGGAATCTCCCCGTACCGCTACCTGGAAACGATTCGTATCAATCAGGCCAAAAAGCTGTTGGAGCACGGGGAACTCCCGATCGAGGTAGCTGCGCAGACTGGTTTCAGTGACCAGAGTCACTTTACGAACTTTTTCAAAAAACTGATCGGCTTGACGCCAAAACAGTACCGACGCATTTTCAACCATGAAGCGGTTTCAAAGCGTGCAGCAGATCACATGTCATGACAAGTCAGAACAAAACCTCCACTGGGCATTTGCTGGCCTTACTTACGATTTTGATCTGGGGAACGACGTTTATTTCCACCAAGGTACTGCTCATTGACTTCACCCCGGTGGAAATTCTCTTTTTCCGTTTCCTGATTGGGTATGTGGTCCTCTTCCTGATCTATCCGCGTTCATTGCGGGTTACTTCGTTCAGAGAAGAAATGCTGTTTATTGCAGCAGGGTTGTGTGGAGTCACATTATATTTTCTCATTGAGAATATTGCACTGGTATACACACTCGCTTCCAATGCTGGCGTCATTGTCTCGATTGCTCCCTTCTTCACTGCCGTACTTGCTCATTTCTTTCTGGATGGAGAGAGATTACACAAGAGGTTTATCGTTGGCTTCGGCATTGCCTTGACGGGTATCATCCTGATCGGACTGAACGGCAGTTTCATTCTGCGACTGAATCCGCTGGGAGATCTTCTCGCATGTGTAGCACCTGCCGTATGGGCTATTTATTCGGTACTCATGCGCAAAATAGGCGAGCTTTCCTATCACACCATTGGAGCTACACGCAAAGTGTTTTTCTATGGTCTGATGTTCATGCTGCCGGCCTTGTTCCTGCTCGAATTCCACCTCGATCTCGGGCGCTTCACCAACCTGGCAAATCTCTCGAACTTTCTGTTCCTCGGACTGGGCGCCTCTGCCTTATGTTTTGTAACCTGGAACCGGGCAGTCAGTATTCTCGGAGCTGTCAAAACAAGTGTCTACATTTATCTGGTGCCTGTTATTACCGTCATTGCTTCTGCACTGATTCTACAGGAGCGGATTACCTGGATAACACTACTCGGAGCTTTGTTAACGTTGGTTGGATCGTTTATTTCAGAACGAAAAGTGCGAAGCAAAGCCTCCAACAGCATATTGCTCATTAATCCTTTCAACAAAAAGAGGCATTAATCCATAACGGATTAGCGCCTCTCTTCATTCTTCATTTTGCCGGACTGATACCTCCATTGGATTCAAATTATTTCTCGTTCAACATGGACAGAAGATCCTCCAGTTCCTGATTCTCCAGATGTCTCCACTCCCCACGTTCCAGCTGATCCAACGTAATATTCATAATCCGAATACGCTCCAGCTTCAGCACTCTGTATCCCAAGGCTTTGCACATTCTGCGGATTTGCAGATTCAAACCCTGAGTCAGAATAATACGGAATACCTCTTCGCTTTGCTTGAAAACCTCACAAGGCTTGGTCACCACGTCCAGAATTTCAACGCCTTGTGACATGGCCTGCATGAATTCGTCCGTCACAGGTTTGTCCACGGTGACCACATATTCCTTCTCATGGTTGTGCTCCGAACGCATCATCTTGTTCACAATGTCTCCATCGTTGGTAAGCAAAATCAAACCTTCGGACGCTTTATCCAACCTGCCGATCGCAAAAATACGTGAGGGATAATTCACATACTGAATGATGTTCCCCTTCACCTGTTCCGCTGCCGTACAGACGATACCAATTGGTTTATTCAGGGCAAGGTAAACAGGCTCGCTATCATTAAGAGGAATTTCCTCACCATCAATGAGCACGATATCCCCTGGTTCAACATCCGCTCCTTTTTCACACACTTGCCCATTGATCGTAATACGCCCGGTTGCAATTAAACGGTTCGTTTCCCGGCGTGAGCAAAATCCCGTTTCACTTATGTATTTGTTAATACGCATGTTCCACCACTTCTCATCTACTGATTTCCATTCCATATCATCTCATTTATACTGAAACGAAGCAACGAGTCGTTACGGGAAGGTACATAGGTAAGCCAATATGCACTCTGAAAGGAGCTATATCCATGGACAAAAAAAGCATGAGAGTCCTGAAAAAATTATATATGCATACCAATGGTATTTATGATAGAGAACGTGAAGTTATGATCTATCAAACAGATACACTCACTCCTGCTGAACAGGATGTATTGATCACAAACGGCTGGGTAGCTAACGATCTGGAAATGATCCGTCATAATGATATTATTCAACAACTCATTGCGTTGCAGCAGCATTCGCTTCTTTCCTGGTCCACGGTTACCCAAGCATTTATTGCAGGTGTCGGCGGCAGTTATCCACGAGGCATCTCTACGCTCGCAAGCTACCATCTGATGATTCACTTGCAGCCGCACGCTTACGAAGAGGCAGATCGGTTCCTTGCTTGCAAAGTTTGCGGTTTCAGTCATAGCGATGAGAGCTGGAAAAACCTGTCCAATATTCGATATGCTCTCCACCAGGGTTATGATTATAGCGGGACAAGCGTAGGTACCTACGCCGATTTAACGGAGTTAATTGTGCTACTTGAACAAGGACCCGTTACTCCAACGGATGAGGATATCACCACATTCAATCAACTGCTTCACATGCTGGATCAGGCTGGGGACGAAGAGTCTCCGGGGAAATTTGAGAAACGACTCACTGCGGAGAAATTGTTGAAAGGACACGCCGGAATTCGCCGCAGCATCCTTCAGGCGCTGTCCAGGACAGGTGTTCTGCCCAATCAGGTTCTCTCATTGAGTCCCGATCATTGGACAAACAATGAGGACATTCTAAATGGTGAACTACTGCTTAATAACACCAAAGGCCGTTCCGATATGGAGATGCCTTGGGCGGGCTGGCAAGGTAAACTTGGCGTCAATTGGGACATAGCGCGCAAGCTGTTTGGCGACGTGATTCAATTCAAAGGTTAAAGTTGTAATTTTACAAAGTTGTCCTGAATAAGTCCAAATGTTTCCCGTCGATACAGACAGGAAACATTTTTTTTGTTTAATGCATGCATTTTTCTTTTTTAATTCCAGATCATAAGAAAGCCGCTTATGCCCATTTGATTCTTTCCATGTCAAAGTTGCCAGATTTTGAATTGTTCATCTACCATTTCGACACGAAATCGATTTAGGAAAAAAAGGAAACAGAAAATTAATTCTTTTCGTCAAATCTTAACAATATTTTACAATAAAAAGCATGTACAATTGCATAATTATGGTATAAGTTATATACGAAAGAAACATTTTTTACATAATATAAAATTTATATCCATCTTGGGAGGATAACTGATGAGAAGAATTTTCGCTTTAAGCTGCGGTTTTTATCTATTAATCGGCATAACCAGCGTGGTCATGGGGGCGCTTTTACCCGTTTTGTTGACACACTATGAGCGCGGTTACAGTGATGGCGGGTTTTTGCTTTTTTTGCAGTTCCTCGGTTTTCTTGTCGGGGTGCTTATCGCACCTTCCATGACTGCCCGCATTGGCAGAAAATCCATGCTCTTGATTGCATTAATCTGCATTGTGGCTGCTTATGCCGTTCTCGGATTTTTGCCATCTTGGACTGTGGTTCTTCTACTAACGATCCTCGTTGGCTTCGGGTCAGGCATCATTGAACCCTCTGTAGGTGCGTTTACGATAGAATTCACCGAGAACCAAAAAGCGGTTGCGATGTCCAAACTTGATGTGTTCTTTGCCCTAGGCGCACTTCTCATTCCGGCAGTCGCTGCCTTATTCATCTGGCTTGATTTGTGGCATCTCACATTTTATACCGTATCCCTTATATCGATTGTTCTTATGTTACTGTGGGTCTCCATGCCTGAATCTGCAGCAACTTATCTCAAACAAGCTGGTGAAAATACAACTGCACATCCAACTGGCCGAGCACAGTATTCAAAAAAACATCTCGGATTGCTAACTATTTTTGTTATCTTTTTCTTCATCTACATGGGACTGGAACTTGGACTGATGAACTTCTTGCCTTCCATCCTCGTCGAACGCTTGCAACTTCAGGAATCCGTCGCCTCTCTCAGTGTATCCATCTTATGGGTCGCGATGATAATCGGTCGTCTTTTCTCCGGTAAAATTGCAGAAGCCGTCAACTATATGCCTTTCCTGATCTGGAGTACGGTGGGTACACTTCTATTCGCTGTTGCCATGGTATTCGTGACTGGCCAATGGGCAACATACCTGCTGATCTTTGGAACCGGACTGTTCATGTCAGGTCTGTTCTGTATCGCCCTGGTCTATGCAAATATTCTGATTCCCGGCATGACTGAACGAACAACCAGCATTCTGATTGCATCCGGCGGTATTGGCGGTGCTGTCTTGCAGTACGTAACCGGATGGAGCATGAGCACTTGGCCTGTTGTCAACACGATCTGGATTTTGGCCGGATTTTGCCTGATTCTACTCTTCACGCTTATACTCTCTCATCTCTGGAATGTAAGGAATAGTACCGTAAACAGAACTCTCGCACACCAAGGTAAAGAGATTTAAACGCTGCTTTTGAGAGGGGTGATGCCTGCGTAATCCGGATTATTGAGCTTTGTTGAGGCTAGTACATTACATTATGGAGGGAATCGTATGCAAACTTTAACCAAAAACCGTTTCAGAACCGGAAAAGGGATTAAGTTGATTGACGATTCAGGCGTTGAATATCTGGATGGTGTATCCGGAACGTTCAATCTGTCACTGGGCTACAATCACCCGCATGTCGTAAGCAAAATTCAGGAACAAGTCGGCAATCTGACGCATATGTCTTCCTCCTTCACTGAACCTTATGTGGATGAAGTACTCGATCATTTGATTGAATACGCACCAAACGATATCAACGCCGGATGGATGCGGGATATCACAGGTTCAACTGCAAACGAATGTGCGACTAAAATTGCTCAGAAATATACCCAATCCACAGACATTATTAGCCTGTACCTTTCCCACCATGGTCAGACCCAGTTTGCGACCGGTATTTCGGGAAATGCCTTCCGGCGGAAACGGTTTCCAAATTCGGCGGTTGCCAACTCTGTTCATGTACCTGCACCATACTGCTATCGGTGCCCATTCAAATCTTCAAGCGGAGACTGCGGATATCAATGCGTTGAAGCAATCTCCGATGCTATAGAATATGCAAGCTCTGGCTCAGTTGCCTGCATGATCATTGAACCGATCCTCGGCAATGGCGGCAATATCATTCCTCCTGCTGGATATTTCAAACGCCTGCGTAAACTGTGTGATGAATACAACATTATTCTAATTGCTGACGAAGTACAGACGGGAATAGGACGTACCGGGTACATGTTCGCCAGCGAACTGTTCGATATCCAGCCTGACATGATTACCCTGGCCAAAGGTCTCGGCGGAATCGGCGTGCCTGTTGCTGCGGTATTGATGCAATCCCGGCTGAACGTACTGGAAAAGCATGAACACTCCTTCACTTCTGGAAGCAATCTGATCTCTGTTACGGCTGCCAAATCAACCTTGGAGGTTGTATCCGAACCCGGATTTCTGGATGACGTAAAACGTAAAGGCGAAATTCTCGGCAGGTTGCTGAACGATCTCGCAATGAAGTACCCGAGTATTGGCGAAGCTCGCGGAGTCGGTCTGATGTGGGGATTGGAAATGGTTGGAGACAACAATGAACCGGATACAGATAAAACCAATGCCATTATCGACCGTGCCTTTACGGATGAGCACCTGATTTTAAGAGGTTCACGTTATGGCTTCGGCAATGTGGTCAAAGTCAGACCTTCCCTCACCACAACCGAAGATGAACTCGTTGAGATTGTAGAACGGCTGGACTCCGTGCTTGCCAGCATCCATTAATAAATTATTCATACTATTATAAGGAGGTTATATCATGCTTGCATTAGTATACAAATCAGCTTGGGATGTATCATTAGAGGAGCGACCTGTCCCGGAGATCACTAGAGATAATCAGGTGCTGGTTCGTATTCGGGCAACGGGCGTATGCGGTACCGACCTCGGTATCGTCAGCGGCAAATATCATGCGGTTCCTTCCGTCATTCTCGGTCATGAGTCTGCCGGGGAAGTCATTGCGGTGGGCTCTGCTGTAACAACACTGCAACCAGGTGACCGGGTTGTCATCGATCCTACCTACTACTGCGGACAATGTGACATGTGCAGAACAGGCAGACAAAATCACTGCACACATAAGTCGGTTACGGAGACGGGTGTAAGTGCTGATGGAACATTCACAGATTATTATGTGACCGAGGATCGCTTTTTGTATAAATTAAAGGACCACGTTAGTTATGAGGAAGCGACCCTCACAGAACCGCTCAGCTGCATGCTTACGGGTATTAATCAGATCCATCTGCTGCCGAATTTCAGAACGATTATCCTCGGTGCAGGCCCGATTGGCATTCTATACAGTTATGCGCTCGCCTCCAAAGGCGTTACGGGCTGTCTGGTCGACATCTCCGAAGAACGTTTGGCCATTGCCGGTTCCATTGCACCCGATCGTTGGGACGTTCATTCCTCCTTCGAAAATGCAATAGAGTCACTGGCACCTGAAACCAATCAGGTCGATATGATTGTGGATACGACGGGCGTCGTAGGAACCCAAGTACTTTCCCAACTCGCCAGCGGCGGGTATCTGATGCTGGTGGGTCTGAGAGATGGAAACACATCTTTCAATCCAAAAGAAGTTGTGGACCGCAGTCTGAAGATTATTGGTTCCATCGATTCTCTGGGAACTTTCGCAACAGCACATTACATGATTGAACAGCAGATTATACCGGCGAAAAAAATCATTACCCACTCCTTTCCGTTGGAGGATTATGAAGAGGCATTCCGCACGCTTGGCTGCGATATTCAGGGACGCACACTTCAGGCTTCCTCCCATGCTATTAAAGTCGTGCTGCAATCCAGCGGTTCCAGTTTCTAAAATGGAGTATTGCACAAAAATAAGATAGATTAGAGATAGCTTTACAGAATCCTGGAGGAGGAATACAACATGGTAGCAAACAAGGAGTTTGGAAGGCTGGGAGCGGCTAATGATGACCTCATTCAAGCGGTCATATTTGACATGGATGGCGTACTGATTGACAGCGAACCGATTTATTTCGAGATTGAGCGCAGCTCTTTTGCCCATTTTGGCGCAGTGATGACGGAAGCGGAACATCACACCTATGTTGGAGTTACGCTGGAATCGATGTGGCGGCAAGTGTTGGACAAGCACCAGTTAACGGCTACCATAGAAGAAGCTCTCGCCTACCATCAGCATAATGTGATGCAAACGATGCTAGCTCACCCGAAGCTAACGGCCATGCCTTTCGTGGAACGCTGGTTAAGCTGGTTGCATGAGCAGCACATTCCAATAGCCGTTGCTTCTTCCTCTCCACGTGCATTGATCGATCTGATCATGGACAAGACCGGACTTGGAAAATACTTCGAGGTCCGAATGACAGGCGAAGAAGTTGCAAATGGCAAACCGGCTCCGGATATTTTCCTGACTACAGCTGAAATGATTGGAGCATCTCCTTCAAACTGTCTTGTAATTGAAGATTCGCGCAATGGTGTTCAGGCCGCCAAGAGTGCAGGCATGCGCTGTATCGGATATCGCAATCCGGGATCAGGCGATCAGGACTTGTCCAAAGCCGATCTTCAGATATCCAGTTACGATGAGTTATGGACACTGAAGGATACACTGCCGTTTGAAGGCAGATCACCAAGCTTGACGAAGAACTAAGACAAACTAAACAACCCAAACGGCTTCAATTCATCGAATTGGAGCTGTTTGGGCTTTGCTTGCTGCAAATGTAACGGGAGAACGTTTACTTCATTATCATCTAGACTGAAATATCCAGACTGCTACCCAGATTAGGATGAGGAGCCGGAACCGACTTTAACATTTCAGTCAATTGCTGGCCTTGCTGCTCTGCCATGTCCTTCGACATGGACATCACCTGCAAGCTTGCCGTTTGTGCTACCGAAACCTGGCTCATGGCCATTGATAGTGCTGCAATATCCATATTCTGTACTCCTTTCGTTTTCCAGTCATTTGGGCGTACTTATTATATATCGGACAAGACGGTGTAAATGTTGAAAGAATTTACAAACATCCACGCCTTAAACGGTGATGTTTCCACCCCAGATTCGTGAGCGCAGATTAAATTAGAGAAAATAAGTCAATGATCGTTCAAGATCATTGACTTATTTTCTTCCTTTTACGTTTTACGTGCGCTACATACGACCCGTCGTAATCCATCCAAGTTCATTTATTTTAACTTCCGGGTTCGTGACCACAAGTTTAAGCATGGAAATAAAATCTTGTTGAATCTGTTCCATAGTGGATAGGCCATACACATTAGCATTGTACATCAATATGATCTTCATCTTCTCATGGGGTTTTACGATCAACGTAAAATCAAAACTATTATGCTCTTTACCCTGAACATTCATAATTTCAAGCGGTCTTTCACCTTTTTTGCCCAAGTTCTCCATCCGATCCTTCTCAGGAAAATTCTGATAAACAACCACATGATTAATCAGTGATTGCTTTTGCCTGGTTAGGTTTTGAATATCATATAACGAATACGTATCATACGCATGTGAATCAACAGCTTGCTCCTGGTTCCTCTTCAACAGGGATATAAACGATTCTTCGCCCTTGGAGTGAATACGAACAGGGATTGCATTAATAAATAATCCAATCATACTTTCGATCCCAGGAATAGCAGGTGGCCTACCCGATACAACACTGCCAAATACAACATCGCTACTTTCATTATATTGCTGCAGCAATACACCCCAGGCGGACTGCACTAACGTACTCATGGTAACCTGATGCTCCTCCGCCGCCTGCTTCATTTGCTGGATTAAACCATCATCCAAATAGCAGGTCAGTGTTCTGGAATCTTGTCTCTTATGCTTGGGTTTGATTTGTTCTCCTGGCAATTTTGTTTGCCCTTCATAACCTTCCAAGTAATGACTCCAATAAGTTATGGCTCCTTTATTATCTTGCATTTCCAACCATTCAATAAATTGACTATACGGCGTTACTAGCGTCATTTCAGGTTTTCTGTTCTCCAGAATCGCAAAGTAATTCTCAAACATCTCTTTACTTACCAAAGACATACACCAGCCGTCCATCAAAATATGGTGGAAGCTCCAGATGACGCGGTATTCCTCAGGTTTTGTTCGTAAGACAGACATGCGAATTAGAGAATCTTGCTTTAAGTCAAACCCTCTTGCCTTATCCTGCTCGATATACTCGTCAACATACGTCTTACGTTGCCGTTCACTTGTGCCCGTAACATCTTCATAGTTGAATTCAAATTTCTTCTCTTGATACACGATTTGAAGAGGGGTGTCGATGAAATCACTGTAAAAATTAGTTCTTAATATCGCATGCCTTTGCATTAATTGATCCAGGCTCTGTGCAAAAGAGGCACTATCGAAATCCCCACGCATGTCAAACATGATTTGTACAAAGTAAGCGCCCGATATTGGATTTCGTTCACTTTCGTACAGCATTTCCTTCTGTAATGGTGTTAGTGGATATATATTTTCAATTCGACCGATCTGCCGGGTTTGTTCCACGATTTGATCCAATTGGTCCATGGTTAATGACTTACAGGAAATATCACTTGGTGTAAGTTCGACTTGTTCCTTCATAACACAATGCTCAATCACTTCATGAAGACTTTCCTTATAGAAACTCGCCAGTTGCTCCATCGTTTCCTGTCGATACTGTCTTCGACTATAGCTAATAGTCAGTGACAATCTTCCCTCGATAACGATGCCATTGATATTTAGTACAAACGGTCTCTTATTGTTCTCACTTACGGATGGTCCGCTGAAATAAGATGAGAATTTAATACCATCATTGTCCGAATCCTGATTCACCTGTCCCATATAGTTGAAACTAATTTCGGGATGTTTCTCCCAAATGATTCCTTCCTCTCTGTGTGACAAATACCTTGAAATTCCGTAACCAATGCCTTTGGTTGGGATCTGCCGCAGTCTCTCCTTGACGGTCTTAATCCTTCTCGATACATCTATCCCAGCTTCCATCTCAAGAATGACGGGGTACATACTTGTAAACCAGCCCACTGTACGCGTAATATCCAGATCCGGAAGGATCGCTTCCCTACCGTGTCCTTCCAGATTTACGACGATTTGTTCCATGCCTGTCCATGCATGGATAGCCATCCCCAATGCCGTTAGCAATAGATCATTAATTTCCGTATTATACGTACGATGTGTCTGCATTAATAATTGCTCGGTTTCCGCTACTGTCCACTGAAGGGTTATCGTTTCACTGTCTTTCCCGGTCGTCTCATCATAATCAGCATCTTTGGGCAGCGGGCTTATTTCCATGTTCTCCAGACGACGCCAATAGTTATCCTCTTGCCCCATCGTAGCGCTATCTGCAAACATAGACAATTGTTCTGCCCATTGTTTAAACGAAGTTGTTTTCTGTGGAAGCCGGATTTCTTGACCTCTCAAGAACTGGTCATGTCCTGACTGAATATCTTCATATAAGATACGCCATGAAACCCCGTCCACTACCAAATGATGAATGGCAATAAGTAAATGATCCCCATCAGCACATTGGAACAAGCCCAGTTTGACCAAAGGTCCCTGAGTCAGATCCATGCTGCTCTGAATTTCTTTCGCTTTTTTTTCGATGATGGGTGCAGGATTCACTTCTTTTTTGAGGTCAACAATTTCAAGATTGAATAATTCGCCTTCCTCTCCCCCTCGATTCCACGCTTCATATCCGCCTTCCGCAGTCTGACGATAAACGATACGAAGAGCATCATGTTGCTTCACTATCTTATTCATCACGTTGTAAACGAATTGGACATCAAATCCTTTTTCTCGATAGAACATCATTTCCTGATTGTAATGATGTGCATCCACCATGTTTTGATCAAAGAACCACCGCTGAATTGGCGTCAGTATGACTTGTCCCGTAACTTCCCCTTGGTCAGAAACCATGCTCACTGAGGTAACGTGTACACTTAGCTCCGCAACGGTCGGATAGGTGAAGAAATGCTTCATTTCCACTTTATACCCGGCTTGAAGAAGTCGTGAAGAAACTTGAATGCATTTAATGGAATCGCCCCCGAGTTCAAAGAAATTATCGGATATGCTGATCTTTTGAACGCCAAGTACGGATTCCCATGCAGAGACGATCGTTTGTTCTATAGCGTTTCGTGGCGCCATATATTCTGTTTCTTTTTGCATGCTTTTCTCTGGAGATGGCAATGCTTTTCGGTCAATTTTCCCATTAGATGTTAACGGTATTTGCTCTAATTGAACAAAATAGGACGGGATCATATAATCCGGTATTTCCTGGGATAATGCCATTCTGATTTTCTTAGCTGTTAAGGAATTATTGCCTTTCCAATATGCACACAAATGCTTTGATCCATCATTATTTTCACGAGCAATAACAACTGCTTCTTGAATGGAGTCTATTCTCAAGAGCGCTGTTTCCACTTCACCAAGCTCAATTCGGTAACCGCGAATTTTCACTTGATGATCGATCCGTCCCAGATATTCAATATTCCCATCTGGCAGCCACCTCGCGGCATCTCCCGTTCTGTACATTTTCCCTTCTGTAACAAACGGATTATCTACGAATTTCTCTGCTGTTAAATCAGATCGGTTCAGATAACCTCTGGCAAGCCCCTCACCTGCTACATATAACTCTCCCTGAACGCCAATCGGTTGAATTCGTTGGTGTTTATCCAAAATGTACGTTTGTAACGTTGGGATCGGTTTGCCAATATTGCTCTTTCCTGCATGTATTTCAACTCCAGTTATTTCTTTATAGGTTACATGAACCGTTGTTTCCGTTATCCCATACATATTAATTAACTGTACGAATGGGTACTTTATCTTCCAATCCTTTAATAATGCCGGATTGAGTGCCTCTCCTCCAAAAATCACTTTTCTTAATTTCAATTCTTCTCCACGATCTTTCCGTTCTTCTTGCAGAAGATGATAGAAGTATGTTGGCGTTTGGTTCAATATCGTCACTTGCTCATGTTTTAACAATTCTAAAAATTGTTCTGGACTTTTTGCCGTCATTTGGGGTACGATGACTAATTTTCCGCCATAAAGCAACGCGCCATACATTTCCCATACCGAAAAATCAAAACAAAAGGAATGAAACAACGTCCATATGTCTGATGCATCAAAATCAAAACAATTTTTACTATTGAACAATAAACGAACGACATTTTTATGTTCAATACACGTCCCTTTCGGTTTACCAGTCGTTCCTGAAGTATATATCACGTATGCCAAACTCGTTGGAGCAGCGGCCGTTCCCAGATTTGAATGATCTTCGTGATAAAACTTGGGTTGATCCAGGCAGACAACCTCTCCTGCAAAAGATATGCGTGCGCGCAAATGGCTTTGCAGCAATAATACTTCTACGCCTGAATCCTCAAGCATATAACGAATACGCTCCTCTGGATATTCGGGGTCAATGGGCACATATGCTCCACCAGCCTTCAAAATCGCAAGAATTCCAATGACCATGTCGAGCGATCGTTCAGCGATAATTCCAATGAGCTGATCCGCCTGAATCCCTTTGACCTTCAGCGTTCTTGCCAATTGATTGGCTTTTTCGTTCAGATCTTTATAGGTCAAGTGTTGATCCTCAAATACAACCGCCACTTGTTCAGGTCTTCGCACCGCTTGCTCTTCAAACAATCCATGAATGGTCTTGTCCAATGGATAGTCGGCCATGGAATCATTAAAACCTTCTAAGATTTGCGATTTCTCCCGTGCTGTGATGACTTCCACTTCATCGACATGGATATGTGGATTATTGATCACTTGCTCCATCAAATGGATCAAATGATCTTGAATGCGTTCTACACTTGCTCGATCATAGACGTTTGCATTGTAATAGAACATCCATTTCATTTCTTCACCCGGTTTGATAATCAGGTTAAAATCATAATTCGTTTGTTCATCCGCTTCTACATTGGTAATTTGAAGAGCTGTTTTCTCCTGATCCCCAAACTGCTCCACAATGCCTTGCACGGGATAATTTTCATACACCAGGATATGATCAATCAGATTTTGTTTTTGCTGAGTAACCGCTTGAATCTCATATAATGGATACGTTTCGTAAGGATGTGAAGCAACCGCTTGTTCCTGATTACGCTTCATCATCTCTATAAATGTCTCGTTTCCTTGAGCCTGAATACGTACAGGAATGGTATTAATAAATAAACCAATGATGCTTTCAACATCGACGATTGCCGCAGGTCTGCCCGATACCACACTCCCGAATACAACATCTTCACTGCCATTATATTTCTGAAGTAAAATTCCCCACGCAGTCTGCATTAACGTATTCAGGGTTACCTGATTCTGACTGGCCACTTGCGCCAATTGGCCGGTAATTTCTGTACTTAGTGTAAAAATCATATTCTCTGAACGATATTCATTACGATTCGTAATTGTATGTTTTTTCGGCAACGTGGTTTGCTCATCATAGTCTTGTAAATAGTCACTCCAGTATTTCAAAGATTGTTCATGATCTTGTTTTTCCAGCCATTCTATATATTGTTTGTATGGGATCGCTACCCTGTCCTCCCGTTTTCGTTGTTCTTGTATAGCAAAATATCCGTCGAACAACTCCTGTATTACAAGAGATAGACACCATCCATCCATCAAAATATGATGATAATTCCAAATAAAACGATAGGTTTCATCATGGGTATGCAAGATCGAGATACGCATTAATACATCTTTAGACAAGTCGAAACCTTTCCTTTTGTCTTCTCTTGTATAGGATGCCACGTATGCTTCACGATCGTCTTCATTCATTTCACGCAAATCTTCGTATACAAGTCCATTCTTTTTATGACGGTATACGACTTGCAGTGGTTCATTCTTCCATTGGCTGTGGAAGTTCGTTCTGAATATAGCATTTCGTTGCATCAACTGATCCACACTCTTCGAGAATGCCTCCACGTCTAATGACCCATGAAGATCAAGCGTCGTTTGAAGAAAATAAGCTTCAGAATTGGATTGGAGAAGATGATGAAAAAACATTCCATTTTGCATGGGCGACAAAGCATATATATCTTCGATTTCACCGATATGCTCAGATTGATGTGCAAATTCCTCCAGTTCCTCAATCGTGATTCTTTTTAAAGAAATATCACTTGGTGTGATTTCAGGTTTCACTTTCGTGACGCAATGCATGATCAATTGTTGCAGCGAATCTCTAAAACATTTCGTCAATTGCTCCATCGTTTCTTTACGATATTGGGTGCGGCTATACCGAAGTGTCACAGACAATTTGCCTTCCATAATTAAGGCGTTTATGTCAATAAGATGGTTTCTTCTGTGGTTTATGCTAGCTGTCGCTCCGCTCGAGTAGGGTGAGATCTGCATCGCACTATTCTGTAGATCCTGATCAAATTGTCCCAAGTAGTTAAAACTGATTTCTGGATTCAAGGTAAAAGGAGCTTCTTTCTGAAGTCCACTTAAATACCTTAAAACACCATAACCAATTCCTTTTTTGGGTATTTTGCGAAGATTTTCTTTGTTTGTCTTGATGAGACGAGACAAACTTGAACTTGCTTCCATATTTAATACAACAGGATATTGGCTCGTAAACCATCCGATCGTACGTGTAATATCCAGATCCGGTATAATCTGCTCTCGTCCATGCCCCTCCAGATTGACCAGAACTTTATCCATGCCAGTCCATTGATGAATAGACATTCCTAAGGCATTAAGCAGCAAATCGTTAATCTCCGTTTTATAGGCACGATTCGCTTGTTTCAATAACTGCTCCGTTTCTGCTGCTGTCCATTCCACTATTATTTCTTCACTGTCTTTTTCCAGTGCATGATCTTGTCTGATATCTTTAGGCAACGGTTCATATGCGGTTTGTTCTATTTCATTCCAATATTCAAGCTCTTGTTCAATGACTTCACTGTCCGCATACAACTTGAGCTTTTCTGCCCATAATTGAAATGAATCTGTTTTTGGGGGTAGATGAATCGGTTCTTCCTGACTTAATTGTTCATACCCTTTAGAGATATCTTCGATCAAAATTCGCCATGAAACTCCGTCGATGATCAAATGATGAATAACGATCAACAAATGATCTCCATCTGCACATTGAAACAATCCTATCTTCATCAAGGGACCACGATCCAAGTTAAAGCTGCTCTGAATTGTATTGGCTTTATTCTCGATCTGTTCAGATGGATCTGCCAATGCCTTTAAGTCCATTACTTCAAGCGTGTATAAAGGTACTTTTTCCTCCCCTTCATTCCATCCTTCATACCCTTGTTCCGTTTGGCGGTATACCATACGAAGGCCATCATGATGCTCACTAATCTTATTTAATACATGGCGAAGTGTGGCATCATGAAAACCTTCCTTCCGATATAACATGACCGATTGATTATAATGATGGGCATCCACTTTATATTGTTCAAAAAACCAATGCTGAATTGGAGTCAGCATCACTTGACCCGTGATGAATCCCTGCTCTGACATCGCACTAATCGGTTGGACATAGGGAATTAAACTTGCTATGGTAGGATACTTAAACAAATGTTCCATCTGAACCTGATAGCCCGCTTGATATAATCTCGAAGAAACTTGAATGGATTTAATCGAATCCCCTCCGAGCTCAAAGAAATTATCCGTCACCCCAATGTTCTCCACACCAAGTAAGTCTTCCCAGATGGTTGCGAGTTGTTGTTCCACCATCGTTCGTGGGGCCTCGTAATCCGTTCCCTTCAACATATTTTCTTTTGGTGCTGGCAGCGCTTTGCGGTCGATTTTCCCATTGGACGTGAGCGGCATCTGATCCAGTTGTACAAAATAGGACGGGATCATATAGTTTGGCAGCTGTCTGGACAGTTCTTCTCGCAGTTTCCCTATCGTTATTGCATTCTTCCCGACCAAGTATGCACATAATTGTTTAGTACCCGTTTCATCTTCTCTGGCCAAGACGATGGCCTCTTGTATCGTGGATGTGTTTAGAAGAGCCTTTTCCACTTCGCCAAGTTCGATCCGGTATCCACGAATTTTCTCTTGATGATCCACCCTTCCTATATATTCAATGTTCCCATCCGGCAGCCATCTTGCAAAGTCACCCGTCTTGTACATTTTTGCGCCCGTAACAAACGGATCATCTACGAATTTCTCCACTGTCAGGTCTGGCAGGTTCAAGTAACCTCTGGAGAGCCCTGCTCCTGCTACACATAATTCTCCCTGTACTCCAATAGGCTGCAATCCATTCTCTTCCCCTAAAATATAGACTTTATTATTGGCAATTGGCCTGCCAATAGAAATCTTTTGATCCGCTGAGTGGATCAAAAGAACCGTTGAAACGACGCTATTTTCGGTTGGACCATATTCATTGCATATTTCGATGTGCGGATTGATTTGCTGCAATCTGTGGATCAAGGCCGGAACTATCTTCTCTCCCGCAGCAACAACATTTTTCATGGAAGCCCAATCTTCTGCGCTCACTTGTTCCACCAGGGTCATCAAAAAACTGGGCGGGCTTTGGATGTGCGTGATTTCCTGTTTTTTAATTAATGCATTGATTGCTACAGCATCTTTACATTGTTGCTGATTTAACAAATACACCGTCGAGCCAGATATAATCGGACCAAAAAAATGGGTAATAAACGAATCAAACACGAATGGATTCAGCATTAATACCCGATCTTCTCCAGTAAAGCTATAAAATTCCGATTTCCACTGAAGAGAATTTGCAATGCTGTTATGTTCGATCATAACGCCCTTCGGGTTTCCAGTTGTGCCTGATGTATAGATCACATATGCCAAGTTAGTTGAACTCGCTTCAGACTCTACGTTCAAAGGATTGGTGTGGTAACTCTGTTCATCATCAAGAATGATACATGTCCCCGCAAAATGTACCGGCTTCTGTATATGACTTTGCAGCAGCAAGAGGTTCACTTTGGAATCCTCCAGTACAAAATGAACACGCTCCTCCGGATATTCCGGGTCAATAGGAACATAGGCTCCTCCGGCTTTTAAAATCCCGAGTAAACCTACGATCATCTCAAGTGAGCGTTCTGCCATAATCCCAACCAACTGCCCCGCCTGCACACCCTTGGATTGAAGTGTCCGGGCCAATTGGTTTGCTCGTTGATTTAGCTCGCTGTACGTGAGCTGTTTGTTCTCAAATACCACAGCTGCATGATCCGGTGTTCGTTGTACCTGCTCTTCAACTAATTGGTGCATCATCTTGTTCTTTGGATAATCCGCGACCGTATCGTTAAAGTCAACTAACAATTGGTTTCTATGAAACTCTGAAAGCATCTCCACTTCACTTAATTCCAAGTCAGGCTGACTCAACACGACAGAAAACAATTGGTCCAGATGTTCTGTAACTTGGACTATAAAATCTCGATCATAACGCTCCTCATCATAAGCGAGTTTCAATTGAACACCATCGTTCTCTAGGTCAAAATGAAACATCGTCGCTGCTCTTACGTTATTCTCATCCAAGTTTGAATGAATTTCTTTCAAAGAAACTATCGAATGGATCATAGGTAACTGGTTCGAATCATATTGAACGTTTAAATGCTCGACCATCTTTCTGAAGGGTATTCGTTGATGCTGGATGGCTTCACTTAAACTTACCTTCACTTGATTAAACACGGATTTAAATGACATCGTGCGATCGATATTATTTTTTAATATTAAATATTTATTGGACAGTGAAAGTTCATTATTCTTTTCTTCCAGCGTTGGCATGCCAATAATCATTTTGGATTCATTGGTGTATTTATATAACAGACACGTCACTCCAGTTAGTAATATCGTATAAATCGCCATTGGAGCGTTTTTCGAGATGGACTTGATTTGATGTGACACGTGGGCCGACAAAGGCTTATATATATACTTCTGATGCTGTGTATCGTCTATGTGCGTTGAAGTCGTTTTACAATAAGGCAAATGAACCAGATAATCATCGTCTTCAAAGCGATTTGCCCAATACATTTCTTGTTTCTTAAAAATAGACATACGGCACCCCGATCACATTTATAATTTGTAGGTATATATTAGGAAAAATCCACTTCAATCAAATCTGCTAACGTATCCCGATTCATTAATTCTTCAACCAATTTTATTTTGCTGATTTCGATATGGGGATTTTGGCAAATGGTTGTTAATATGAACACTATATTTTTGGACATCGCTTCAATCGTTGTTTTCTCAAATAATGTTGTACTGTATTCAAAGGCGGCTTCCAGCCCATGATCCAAAATGGTGGCATATAAGGTTAAATCGAATTTGGATACTTTATTATTTTGAGCATAAGGTTTACAGGTTGCGCCCTCCATTTGAATCTCTGATGCCTCCGTATTTTGCAATACAAACATGGTGTCAAACAACGGATTTCGGCGGACATCTTTGGTTATATGAACTCTCTCGATCAATTCCTCAAACGGGTAATCCTGATTCTCATAAGCGCTTAACATATGTTCTTTCACTTCAAGCAGGTACTCCGTAAATGTTTTTTCTCCCTCAGGATAGTTTCTAATCGCAAGTGTGTTCACAAACATCCCCATAACCGGCTCCAATTCCGCATGGGTCCTTCCTGCGATCGGCGTCCCAACAATGATATCTTCTTGGCCGCTGTATTTGGATAATAAAATGGTATAGGCTGCAAGTATAATCATGTATAGCGTCGTTCCTGTCAGAACTTCCATCTTTCTTAAATCTGTAAAGAGTTCTTCTTCCATTGCAATTTCGAATAAATCTCCCTCATTGCTCAGGATTTCAGGTCTCTCATAATCTGTAGGCAGATCCAGAAGGGGGATCTCTCCACTAAAGACATCAAGCCAGTACTTCTCCTGCTTTTTTATCTCGTCACTTTGAAGTTGAGCTTGCTGCCATTCCGCGTAATCCTTGTACTGAATTCGAAGGGGGGAAAGTTCGTCTCCCTTGTACAATTGGCTAAGCTCGGTCATTAGAATGTTGATGGATAGCCCGTCTGCAATAATATGGTGCAGATCTACAAGCAATACATGACGCTCCTGCTGGAGTTCAATAAGACCCACTCTCATCAGAGGGGCTTGGCCCAGATCGAATGGGCGAACAAACTGTAGAATTTGGTCTTCGATATCTTCGTCCGAGGATACGAAACATTCCATTCCAAAATTCACTTCAGGATATATCATTTGTTTAGGCTCTCCGTGTATCATTTTAAATGCCGTCCGAAGAGATTCATGACGACAAATCAAGTGTTGAAAGGCTTCTGTTAACCTCATACGATCAAGCGATCCTTCTATCATAAAAATGCCTGACATATTGTAAGTGAGCTCTTTGCCGCCTTTGATGCTCATAATGTACATTCTCATTTGCGCTGAAGAAATAGGATAATATTCTTTTTCCTCCACATTGGGAATGGTAACCACTGCACTCCGCTCCATATTTTCAATGAATTGAGCCATCTGTTCAATCGTTTGCCATTCAAAGACATTTCTTACCGATATACTGACATTAAGGTTGTGATTAATTGCGGACACCAGCTTTGTCGCTCGTAAAGAGTTACCTCCCACATCAAAGAAAACATCTTTTATACTGATTTTTTTCACGGCAAGCACGTCTTGCCAAATGAGCAACAACTGTTTCTCAACCCCTGTTCGGGGTTCTACATATTCGCTTCCCGTTTGTATGTTTTCTTCCGGAGCCGGAAGCAATCTGCGATTAATTTTCCCGTTCGATGTCAGTGGCATCTGATCTATTTGTATAAAGTAGGCGGGAACCATGTAACTCGGTAAAATAGGAGTCAGACTTTCTTTCAATTCTCTAACCGTCAGCGTCTCATTCCCTGTGAAGTAAGCACATAAAGATGGCTCCCCGTTATCATGCTCTTGTGCAATGACGATGACCTCTTTCACACTCTCTACAGTTAATAATGCCGCTTCAACTTCCCCTACTTCGATCCGATATCCGCGAATTTTGACTTGGTGATCCATTCGTCCTAAATACTCGATGTTGCCGTCCGGGAGCCATTTCACCAGATCCCCCGTCTTGTACATTTTTGCTCCCTGGACAAACGGATCTCGTACAAATTTCTCTGCGGTCAGCTCAGGTAAATTCAGGTATCCTCTGCCTACCCCATCGCCAGAAACACATAATTCTCCTACGATGCCCACAGGCTGAACTTTTTCATGTTTGTTTAATACGTACAGTCGGTTATTTCCTAATGTTCGGCCAATCGGTATGTGAGCCCGTCTATTTTCTGTATCAAGTTGTTCTGGAATTACTCTGTACGTAGCAACATCCACACAACATTCAGTTGGACCGTATACGTTGATCATGGTTGGCGGCGTGATATGGTTGAGCGAAAATAAGGCTCTTAATTCAGCTACACTTTGTTGAGAGAGAGCCTCTCCACCAATCAGCATGTATTTTAATGAGATATCATGAATGATTTTGGCTTTTAATAGTAATTTCAAATGTGCGGGCGTACCGTCTGTTACGTCAATTTGATAGTGTTGATAGTAATTCATCAAATCTTGTCCATCCAATATCGTTTCCTTATCCACAATAAACAAGGAATGACCGGATAGCAGTGCGCCAAAAATTTGCTTGACCGATGCATCGAAATAGTAAGGTGCAAGCAAAGCCATACGCAAATGGGGATGGTGATCCTCAATAACCTGGCTATACAACGCTTTAACCAAGTGATGCACCTGACGGTGTTCGATCATCACGCCTTTTGGCTTGCCTGTTGTACCCGAAGTATAGATCACATAAGCCAACTGCTCGGAATCACCTGCTGACTCCAGATTCGACAGATTCGCTGCGTAGGTTGCTTCATCATTCAAATTAATCGTTGTGCCATGGAAAGATACAGCATGCTGAAGATGCCTTTGGGTGACCAGTACCGTTGCTCCTGCATCATGCAGAATATACTGGATACGCTCTTCTGGAGCATCCGGATCGATGGGTACATATGCCCCTCCCGCTTTCAAAATTCCAAAGATGCCAACGATCATGTCAATGGAACGATCGGTCATGATACCTACAACTTGGTCCTCTTGTACGCCCTCAGCTCTTAATGTACGAGCCAACTGATTCGCCCGTTCATTCAGTCGACGATAGGTCATTCGCTGATCCCCATGACCAACGGCCAATTGATCAGGTGTCCGTTCCGCCTGCGCTTCGAATAATTCATGGAGGGTCTGATCGTGTAAATAATCTATCGTTGTGTCGTTAAATTCATATAAAACAAGGTTTTGCTCACGTTCAGACATCATTTGAATGTCTGACAAGTGAACATCCGCTTCGATCACAATGTGGCTGAGGATGTGGAGCAAGTGCGTCTTCATCCTGTCAATGGTATCTCTTTCGAATAGTTCCGTTTTATAGTTAAAATGCATTTCCAGGCATTCGCTGTCATCTTCAACAATAAACATTAGATCATACAACGATATACCCACATTTAATTCTCTCACTTTGAACGTGCAATCCGTTTCTTGTCTTGGATTCAATTCTGTATTCAAAAAGATATACATCGTATTGAATAGTGCTGTCCCTGTTGTATCCCGATGCATGTTTAACTTCTCTACGAGGTTGTCAAAAAGATAGTCCTGATGATCCAATGCATCCAATGATCGTTTTTTGATTTCTTCAAGATAGGTTCGAAAAGGTTTATTCCCTGCCGGCTGTGATCGAATGGCTACTGTCTGGATAAAGACACCTATCATGTTTTCGACATCAGGATGGTTTCTTCCAGAAGTTGGCGTACCTACAATCAGGTCTTCCTGACCCGAGTAATGATGAAGCATCACATTGTAAGCGGCCAATAACACCATGAATAACGTAGTTTCTGTTTGTTTAGCAAGCTGATCCAGCGAATGCTTCAACTGTTGATCCAAAACGAATGACACTCTTGACCCTGCCGAAGTTAAATGAGGTGTTCGAACAAAATCAGTAGGCAGATTAAGATTTAGCAGCTCCCCTTGAAATTGTTCCAGCCAATATTTTTCTTGCTGTTTATACGTCTCTCCCGCCATCCATTCTTTCTGCCAAGCTGCAAAGTCTTTGTATTCAACTTCAATGTCCGGCAAGTTTCTTCCGTCGTAATCATCCATAAGTTCATTGGCAAGGATACCCACAGAATAACCGTCAGATATAATATGATGCATCTCGATGAGTATTTCTGCATGATCATGGCTTACTCGAATGAATTCAGCCCGGATTAATGGTGCCTTGGATAAATCAAATGGTTTGGCAAATGTCTTCACATCCTGTTCAAATTGGGCCGGGCTCTTTTGAGACTTTTTCACTTCAAAATCAACCGAAGGGGCAATCTGTTGGTACAGCTCTCCTTCGACAAGATGAAAACTGGTGCGAAATGCTTCATGACGCTGAACCATTTTTTCCAATGATGCGATCATTTGAGTTTCATCTATATTTCCGGTAACCGTGATGTGACCGCACATGTTTTGAAAAACGCTATTCGGCTCAAATTGATCCAGAAAATAGATTCGCTGTTGTGCAGCAGATGTTTCATAGAATTCCTTTACTCCCAAAGCCGGAATAGGCATGTACGTATCCTCTTGCTCGCCTGTAATCAGATTGGAAAGCTCCTTGAGATGTTGATTCTCAAAAAATTGAACAATTGAAATTCTATGATGGAACTGCTCATGTACCTTTGAAAGCATCACCGTCGCCTTCAGCGAGTTCCCCCCAAGATCAAAGAAATGATCATTTCTCCCCACTTGATCCACGGATAATAGTTCCTCCCAGATCAGCGCCAGCTTTCTCTCCGTATCATTGACCGGATCTTCGAACACGAGTGCATGTTTACGGCCAGGAACGCGGTCATCGTTGTACATCTCATTTAATTGATCTTGTTGTTCCGGTGAAAATAACGTCAAAGACGAAATTTCTGCCTCAGGATGAATTGCTATATGTTGCAGCAGACTCATAAACCCTTCTGACCATAATTTCATCATCTCATGTCCAATGAGATCGGTATTATAATCAAAATCCAGATACAATTCACGGCTAACATCAGTAACATTTAGAAATAAATCATACGGAATATGCTTAACGGGATACGACATCCATTCAGTCTCCATATCTTCAAATTGAAGATGATGGATCGTTCTATCCATATTAAATAAAATGCGAGTATCCGGCGCTGTCATCGTGGAAAGGTATTCAGATACGATCGACAACGGAACATGCTGGTATTTCATTACCCGAGCTACTGTTTCCTTGATATGAAGCATATTATCTTCAATGGACTGCTCCGTTTGCAACACATTGTGAACAGGTACAATATTAACGCAATTGCCAATCAGTGCATGTTTATTCATATGGGACTGACCCGCGGTAGGGACGCCAATCACCAGTTGAGACTGACCCGTGAGTTGATGCAGATATACATGAAATGCTGCAAACATGGTTACAAACAAGCTGCTTTTATTATTCATACTTAGCGTTCGCAGTGATTCGGTTAATGGACGGTCCAGCTTCATGGAATATCTTGCACCTGAATATCCTTTTTGAGCATCCCCGGACTGCGCCGTTGGTAACTTTATTGTGGGAAACGATAAGGAAAATTGCTCTTTCCAAAACTGAATCCCTTGGGTAAATGTACCTTTATCATGTTCAAGCTGTTGCCATGTTAAATATTCACGAAATGGAGTGGCCTCAGGTAATGTAACGTGACCTCCTCGAACAAGCGCAGAATAGATCTGTTCCAACTCTTGAATGAATACAGCAATTGACCAACCGTCTGCAATAATATGATGGAATGTAAGCACCATAAGAAATTGATTCGTTCCCTTTTTAAGCAACGTAATTCTAAATAGAGGCTCTCCAGACTGGAGATCGAAGGTTTCACGCGCATCATTAGATAACCAATTGGAGACTTCCAATTCCTGGTTCCCTTGAAAATTCTCTGAGAGATCAATACATGTGCATTGAAATTCTATTGCTGGTCTAATTTGTTGTGTTTCACGATCGACATGAATCACAGTTCTCAAAGCATCATGACGCTGAGTGATCTGTTTCACGGCCTGATTCAATACTGAGAGGTCCAGGTTGCCTGTCATGTTTAAAATTACACTTTGATTTAATGCAGCATTTGCAGCTTCTCCATGCAGTGAAGTTAATAACAGATGCTTTTGTTCTAAAGAAAGTGGATATTCCGAAACAGGCGAGTCACCCGGAATAAATCCAAACTCACGAAGCTCATACACCGTTTCCTTCACGATGCGAATAATCGTATTCATGTCATCCATGGTATGCACGGTGGATATAAAACAGTTGCGACCTTCCCAAATATATAAGCCTTTATGAATTAAATGGTAGAAGAACAACTCCAAATCACCAAATGAAATAAATCTAAACAACGATCCGTAGTTTACCATTTGTATCGGCACATTGGATGTTTTGAAAAACTCATTTAACTCGTTGACCAGATAATCTGTTTTTCCGTTTAATTCCTTATATAATCCTGCTCCCTCGGATTGAAGATAATCCAGAACCGTTAACGTCACTCTCATCGTCAGCGGATGTGTACAGAATGTTCCACCGACAAATGTTTTCTTATCCGCATCCTCAGGATAGGACTGATCGCCATAATGCCAGACTCCTCCATCCACTGCATTCATGAATTCGGCTTGGCCTGCGACGATGCCAAGCGGCATCCCGCCACCGATCACTTTTCCATACGTCACCAGGTCTGCTTGAACCCCGAACCATTCTTGGGCCCCACCCAAACCAATTCTGAATCCAGTAATGACCTCATCGAAAATAAGTGCAGTTCCAAATCGTTTCGTAATCTCTCGTAGTTCCTGTAAAAATTGTCTTGGCTGCATATCCGGTCTTCGACTTTGCACTGGTTCCACAAGCACAGCAGCCAACTCATCACCGAGGCTTTGAATAATATCCAACGTTTGTGGATGGTTATAATGAAGAATAATCAAATCATCCATATAGCTGTTTACAATACCTGGAGCCATGGGCAGAGCAGGAGATAAGGCATTCTCAGGATTCGCTACACCCAGCACACCATCATGAGTTCCGTGGTATGATCCTGAAAACAATACAACTTTGGAACGGCCCGTAACCGCTCTCGCCAAGCGCAGCGCAACCATGACTGCCTCTGTTCCTGAATTATAAAATGCGACACGCTCTACCCCTGTCAGTTCACAGATTTTTTCTGCGACATCACCGGCCACATCAGACATTGGACCTAGTGGAGGCAGCTGTTCCTGAACACTGTTTGCCATTACATTTTGGATAAACGATGGATGATGACCGAATAGATTTACACCAAATCCCATCGTTAGGTCCATATACTCGTTACCATCCATATCCCATAATTTGGTGCCATCCGCACGTACTGAAATAATGGGATACACGAGTTCTTTCCAATACGAACGGAATCCGGATACATTGCGATTATTCGCATGGACCAAACGAGTTTGATCTGTTTTTAACTTGGAACCTTTCGTTCTTGCCGTATACTTTGCAATAAATTGTTCCAAATACTGTTGTTGGGGTTGTGTAAATCCACTATCTTCATGAATTTTTAATGATTGATACGGAATGAATGGTTTGGCATTCTTCGATTCCGTCACTGGTTTGATTGTTTTAAGCTCTTTGACTTCTTTGACTTCTTTGACTTCTTTGACTTCTTTGACTTCTTTGGTTTCATTATGTTTAACTTCCAAATGAGGTGCTGGAACGACATCGTTTGCTTCACCTAACAACAAATTAAGACTCTTTAATTGTGATTCCATCAGTTGAATGGCCGAAATCTTGATTTGCTCTGAAATATTCGCGGCAGATTGTAACGTGCCCGTATTGCTTACAACCGCATGATTTACATTGTGTTCCTGATTATTTTTATTATTAGTATTTTCTTTCACCACGTTGTCCTTTGTATTCTCAGACACGTATTGGACCAGATGATTAATATCCGTAAGGTTTTCAAAAAACATCTCCATAGGGATATTCAAACTGAACTTATCCAAAATTTCATTCCTGATTTGCACAAGAATGATGGAATCCAACCCCATTTGGAGAAAATGAGCATTCATATCTAACTCATCCAATTTCAATCCAGAAGCACGACTTATGCTTGTTTTAATCTTTAATTCAATATCATTTGTATTTGTATTTGTATTTGAATACCTCTCCATATGAGCCTCATTCCTCTCTGAAATGTACTCCGTCGGGATCGGATGCTTGACTTCAATCCAACACCTCTTCTGTTCAAACGGATATAACGGCAATGGAGTTTTTGGTATAACCTCATGTCCATAAAATTTCTCCCAATCAATCACTGCCCCTTTTGTATACAACTCACCGAATTGATTTATTGATTCTGCCTTTGCCTGGTGATACAGACGATCAGAAATAAGCGCCTTATCTTTTTTTCCATAGCCAAAATAAACATCGGTCAGCTTGTCCTCTCCATTTGCGATTTGATTTAATTTTTCGCTTAGTTCTTCTGTACTGGTTATAATGATGGCCAACCGATAATCCAAATTAGCTCTTCCTGTACTCGCTGTATAACAAATTTGTTGAATAGAAACATCACGGTGATCATCTATATATTGATGATAACTTCTAACCAGTTCATCAAGTGCCCGTTCGTTGGCAGCAGATAAAACAAATAAATTACGTTCTTGAACCGGTATTGGATGTTTTAAAGGCAAAGGGACAAATTCTTCGAGCACCACATGCGCATTCGTCCCGCTGAAACCGAATGAACTAACCCCACAGCGCAAAGGCTTGTCTTCCTCACCAAAATCCATTGATTTTTGATTCACATAAAAAGGAGAAGCTTCAAATTTAACTAATGGATTAGGTTTATCAAAGTGGACCAATGGCGGAATTTTCTTATTTTGAAACATGAGGAGTGATTTAATTAATCCAGCTATACCCGCTGCTTCAAAGCAATGCCCGATGTTCGTTTTGGCAGATCCGATTGCACAAAATTGCTTCCGATCTGTATATTTCTCAAAAGCTTTACGCAGTGCATTAAACTCAACGGGATCACCTAATTTCGTCCCTGTTCCATGGGCTTCAATAAAATGTAGCGTTTCGGGAGAAATTCCTGCTTCATTCCAAGCCTGTTCAATCACATTGGTCTGTGACTCCGGATTAGGTGCAGTGATTCCCGCCGTCTTGCCATCTTGATTAATCGCACTTCCTTTAATCACACCATAGATATGATCCCCATCGTTAACAGCTTGCTGCAATGGTTTTAACAGGACAGCTCCAACACCTTCACCAAACCCCGTACCATCGGCATTTTCACTAAACGTTTTGGTTAAACCGTCAGGTGATTCCATATCCAATCCAATACTTATCGGTAATAATGCCGTTCGAATGCCTCCCGCTATTGCCATTTCACAATCTCCAGCGAGCAACCCTTTACATGCCAGATGAACAGCAACAAGTGAAGAAGAACAAGCCGTATCGATCGTAAGCGCTGGACCTTTCAAATTTAAGAAATAAGCGATTCTGCTCGACAGTACAGAAGGTAAATTTCCAATGATATAATTTTTGAGTTCTTCGGGGTAATTAGCCGTCACAAGCCGCTCATAGTCATATCCAACTTTCGAAAAACCCACATATACGCCCACATTTCTTCCATGGATGCCTTCGCCTGCATATCCTGCATCTTCAATCGTATGCCAAGCGGTTTGCAAGAACATCCTTTGATTCGGGTCCATGAATTGTGCTGTTTTCGGTGTTAGACCAAAGAATGAATAATCGAATTGATCAATTTGATCCAAATAACCACCCTTGATAAATTGGCTTTCATTCATTTCACTTCGAATAGATTGTAAATAATCACCCGCATCTTTTACCCGACTTTCGGGATAATCATGAATGGTATAGGCACCATTTTCTAAAATATTCCAAAACTCATTCGTATTCGTTGCTCCCGGAAAGTTCAAAGACATACCGATAACAGCAATATCTTTTGACGAGGCATCCTCTTTCTTAATTTGCTTTTTTTGCATGGTTTCGCCGTCGCTTCTAGCCAAATATCTTGCTAATTCAGTTATAGAGGGATATGTAAAGAGGTCAGTAACAGCAAGCTCTTCTCCATATTTCTGTTCGATACGTTCAGCGATTTGAGCCAGTTGTAATGAAGTTGCCCCCATATCAAAGTAACTATCTTCAAGTTCAATCTTCTTCCCCACCAGCACATCAGAAAATAGTGAAATTAATTCGGTTTCAATCCCTCGAACAAATCCAGGAACCGTTTCTTTGACTTGATTGTTCATAGTCCGTTCATGGATGTATGCAGACTCTGTTAGGAATTTCCCTGCTTCATATTGCCTCGCTAACTGATATCGCTGTATTTTCCCGCTTGTCGTTTTCGGTAATTTTTTAATGGGCAGCACCTCTTTGACACTCCATCCACCGTGTATATATAAGTGCTTTTTAATTTCTTTGATAAGAGGCAGAAAGTGTTCAATCTTTTTTTTATAAACTACAAATACAATGATCTCTTCACTTTCACGATTTGAATCATACACACCACAAGCAGCAACTCTTCCGAGTTCGATATCATGCAACTGAATCGCTACACGTTCAATGTCATGTGGGTATACATTTTTACCATTGATGAAAATAATGTCTTTTTCCCGCCCTGTTACAACGAGATTGCCATTCATGATCAAACCCAGATCCCCTGTATTCACCCATCCGTCTTGCGTTAATAACTTCTTCGTTGCCTGTGGATTATTATAGTAACCTTGGGTGACGTTATCCCCCTTGATTTGAATCTTGCCGATGACAAAATCGGGAACCATGTTCCCTTCCTCATCGCAGATTCTGATCTGGCAATAATCAACAGCCTTACCCACTGCGACGAACGAAGCCACGTGTTCATCTTTGGGGTCTAATTCAATCACATGCTCTCCGAAATTCAGATGATCCCGGTGCACATGCACCGCAGTAAATTTTTCTCCATTGCGGGGAAAAGCAACTGCAACAGAGGCCTCCGCCAATCCATATACAGTAAACATGGCTGTGTTCTTCAAGTGATATTTTGCCAATACATCCAAAAACTCATGACATACTTCGGGTAATATAGGTTCGGCCCCGTTGTAGATGATCCTGACACAGGACAGGTCCCATCCCTCAGCTTTTTCTTCGCGAAAGAAATTCAAGAAATACTTATATCCAAAATTAGGAGAGGAAAGTATGGTCGCTTGGTGTTCATCCACTTTTTTCATCCATAGAATCGGTTTTCGAATAAATAATTCAGTTGGAATCAAGTACTGATGAATACCTGCCACGAGTGGTACGAGGTGAAATCCGATTAACCCCATATCATGGGTAAGGGGCATCCAGGAAAGGAAGCTATCGCTTGCACTGATTTTTGTACCATTTATTGCAGCACTGGTATTGTAAATTAAATTTCGATGTGTAAGCATCACGCCTTTAGGGTCACCTGTTGATCCAGAAGAAAACTGAATAAATGCCAACTCTTCAGGCTGAGGTTTATAACAGGTTACCGATGTAAAATCATATACTTTATCTTGTATAATTTCTGTTCTAGCTTCTACTTGATGATGAAAATCTAGTAATTCATGTTCTAAAGCAAATTTTTTCATTTTATCCAGCACCTTCTCAGATGCAATCATGAAGGGGTCATTTAGTAAATCCCAAATACGGCACACTTTTAAGTTCTGTTCTTCATCTTCACCAACACTTACAGGTACAGGTATCATTCCACCGAGTAAACAAGCCCAGAAAGCGACTAAGAATCGTTTATTCTCTTGGATTTGAAAAATAATTTCCTGTTTTGGTTTAATCCCCATATCTTGTAAATAACCCAAATATCCTAGGGCTTCATTAAATAATTGGCTATAGGATATAAAAGTTTCGATTTTATCAGCATCAATAAAAAGAATACCGCGGTCCGTTATATTACTTCTGTCCTGTATGACATCTACTAACGTTTGATATTGATTGGTATACATATTTCTCCTCCAAATCTATCATCTCATTCACGCTCATCATTTAACTTACACATATTTCCAAGGAAATTTTACCATAGAAATATATGTAATAACAAGTATAGTAATGTAAAAATATAAGAATATTTAGCCATTAATAATACGATTTTTTTACATATTTATGACAAAAAATCAGGATAACCATCCAATTCACACCGTAAACTAATCCGGTAAACGACAAACAGGCTACCCTTTTAAAGAGGTAACCTGGAAATTCCCACAAATTTTTCAAGTAAACAAAATAGGTATTATTTATACTAGATTGCATCAATCAAAGCAGTTTTATCCTTTGAAATTTGTTTTGCAGTGAGAATGGAATGACAGATCTGAATGGAAAGATTTATATCTTCTTCACTAAGTTCATATCCGTTGTCTACTTGTTCTTTCACCCTTTGTAATTTTAGAAATAAGGGTTCTACCGTTTGGGTATAAGATATGGAATCTTTGTTATAGTTCCGTGAAATCAGTGCGGTCACCATCATTTCAGATAAAATATGTTTACGTATATTTAACAACTTATTCTTTCTTTCATTTGTATTCGTAAGCAGGAGTAGATCAGAAGGCTGATTTAATGAATACGGTACAATCCTTTTCGTTATTTTATTCATCAGACGTGCTAAAACATTTTTAGGCCCCAATTCGATCACTTCTGTAATCCCATGTTCAAGCATATACAGCATAGACTCTAACCATCTTACAGGCTTAGTCATTTGCATATTTAAGTAATCAACGACGGGTAGATCAGGCTGATACGGTGTTGCTGTAACATTTGAAATAACTTGATATTTAGCTTGTTTATATTGTTTTTGATCTAATTCTGCTTTAAATTGCTCTCCTGCAATTTGCATCATCGGAGAATGATAAGGACCACTAACGTTCAAATACGAATGTGAAGTTCCCATTGATTCCGTCATTTTTATGATTTGTTGTATGGATTGACGATGTCCTGAAATGACAAATTGCTGGTCAGAGTTGACACAGGCCACACATGCCGGGCGTTCCTGCGTTGAGACTTCTTCACATATTTTTTGAAGTGTTTCCAATTTAATATGAGATATGGCTGCCATAGTACCCTGCTGATTCGGATCTGCATTGTTCATCATGATGCCTCTTTGCCTCACAAGTTTAATGGCGTCATGAAAAGAAAGAACACCAGCACATACAAGAGCCGAGTATTCTCCTAAACTATGACCTGCCAACATAGTGGGTTCCACCCCTATTTCTTGCATGTAAACTTGAAAGGCAATAACACTAACGGTCAAGAGAGCAGGCTGAGCATTCATAGTCAATGTCAAATCATTCAAGCTGCCCTCAAAACACAACTTTCTTAAATCAAAAGAAATGGCGTCGCTGGCTTCTTCAAATCGATTCTTAGCTACTTCAAAATGGTCCCAAAAACTCTTCCCCATCCCAATCATCTGAGAACCTTGTCCAGGAAACAACAGAGCTACATTACTCATCCAGCATCCTCCATGTATTCAACATTTATATTTCGAGCATTCGAGTCGTTTGCCCAGCCATATAATTCCTTGTTTTCAAAAATATATTAAACTTTCATTGTAAGTTATGCAATAATAAAAATTGGAGCGGGAATGAAAACAGACACCTCCTGTAGTGGGGTGCCTGGTTCAGTTCATATTTTAGCATTTTGCATAATTCAAGACACATGATTCACATTATCCCAAATATTTCAGCACACCATCCGTTTCTTTGGCTCTCAGCGTTACTTTGGCTATTAATTGTTCCGGTTGCTGAAAATCCTCTTTGATCTCAGCCATCATTTCCTTCACCAGTACTTCGAGTTGCTCCAACGTCGTTTCTTTAGGTAAAATACGCGTTCTTACAATCTCATGTTTACGAAACGAATCATCGTACTCTCGAACCGATTCCTGGCCGAATGCACTAACTTCCAATTCAACTTTAATTCCTTCGGACATTGTTTCACCTCTTCCACTCGTTTGAGGTTGATTAGGACTCAATTAATCCATACTTCACAAAACTGTGGTATAATCCATCCTCTTCAATTGTACCCGTAATATCATCCGCAATGGCTTTTAGACCTGGCTTCGCATTGCCCATCGCAATCCCTACGTTGCAAAACTCCAGCATCTCAGCATCATTCATGCCGTCCCCGATGGCGAGTGTATCTTTACGTGACATCCCCAGATGCTCCAACAAATCTGCGATAGCAATGGCTTTATGAATTCCCGGGATCATCAATTCACCACTTCCTTCACCGAAGATCGGAACCGTGCATTGAATGACTTCGAATCTACCTTCGAACTCCTGCTTGATCCGGTCGAACGAAACAACCGGGCTTTCCAGAAAACAAACCTTATTCACGTCATCCTTATACAGATCGGCTTCTCCATACGTCAGTCCGGCAATAAACGGGTGCGGCTTCTGCTCTTTCTTCTCTCTGGCATTGGGATCATTCTCCACATCACCATAGATGCGACGTTCCAGATGAGATTGAAGATGGCTACTTGCATACAAGGCCGAATTGGATTCCAGGTAGAAGTCAATCTGGTGTTCATTGAGGAAATCGACCATATGCCGAACATCCTCAGCCGTTACCCTTTTGTGATAGAGCACTTCTTTGCCAAACTCCACATAGCCGCCACCCGCACCAATCAGACCGTCGAAACCTACATCCCATATGGAATCATATATCTCTGCCTTGGATCTGCCTGTACATAAATAGAGCAAATGTCCGTTCTCTCGCGCCTGTTTACAAGCAGTCTGTGCGGATAACGGAATGTTGCCGTCATCGTCTACCAGCGTTCCATCAATATCTATAAAAACAATATTTCGATTCGTTGTGCTCATCTGTATTTGCTCCCATCTATGCTAACTTGCTGATTCTTGAACTTTGAACTTTGGAATGCCCTTTACCATTCCCCAACCTTCTCCATATGCACGGTCTGCCAATCATCTTGCTGCTCGCATATAAACACATACCCCTGACGTTTCCAGAAATCCACAGCTCCAGGCAAAAAGCGATGCGTATGCAAATATAACGTAGTATATTGCATATCTCTTACCACTTTTTCCAGCTCGTTAACGAGAAGAGAACCGATGCCGTATCTGCGATATTCTGAATCCACATAACATTTCACAATTTCCGCAGCAGACTGCGAAGGATATCTTCCTGCGATTGCTTCGATACGCCCATCATATGGCAGGATGCCAATGGAACCCACAATCCGATTGTCTTCCATAACAGCGACAAGAAAGACCGCATCGGCTGAATCCAAGTAATGTTCTCTGAATTGCTCCAAATCAGCAGGTAATCTCTCATGATCTATCATTGGAAACACTTCTCTGCGAACACGCATGGCAAAATCAATTGCAGCATTCATTTGGTGCTCCTGGATAGCGATCACTCTCGGTTCTATATCAAACTTTGCCAAAAAAACCACATTCCTTATCCGTTTTATTCGAGTCGGATTACAACTCCATATCCAAACCCTTTTAGATCGCAAGTCCGCCCTCTACTTTTCATCTTACCGAATTCATCCTTCCCTATCAATCTATCTAAACTACTAACCAAAATAGCAAATAGCCCGCGCGATCTGATAGGGTTCGCATACGATAAGGCGTATTATCATTCCATTCCGAAAGGGGAAGAAACTTATGTGGCTATGGTTAGGAATCTCCGCTGCAACCCTATTGGCACTCGGATTTGTCTGTCGATATATGGAAGATAAACGTGCAGCCAAAAAGTTTCATCCCCATGCGCCCAAGCAGTTGTTAATTAAGTTCAAGGAAGGTACGACAGCCGACGAGATGCACACGTTGCATAAAAAAGCAAAATGCAACGTAGCCGAAACGTATGAAGATCTGGGCTGGTATCGCGTCGAATCAAGAAAGAAAATGCACCGTATGCTAAAGTATTACAAAAATCATGAGCTTATCGACCACGCTGAACCTAACTATTATCTGCAGTCATCGTTTACGCCAAATGACCCCTTTTTCCCTTATCAATATAACCTGCAAAAAATCAATGCTCCTGCTGCCTGGGACATATCCCAGAGTAACAGTTCGGTCAAAATCGCAATCATTGATACAGGCGTACAACTGAATCACCCCGAGCTCGCTGGCAAGATCCTGCCCGGTTATGATTACGTTGATTACGACAATGTCCCCGAAGATGGTAACGGGCACGGCACGCATGTTGCCGGAATCGCCGCTTCCATTACCAACAATGGAGTGGGCATTGCAGGTACTGCCCCGCTTGCTTCCATTGTTCCACTACGTGTACTGGACAACAATGGACAAGGTACAACGGGCAACGTCGGAAATGGACTTGTTTACGCCGCCAACAATGGTATTCAAGTCGTTAACCTGAGTCTCGGCGGGCCTACAGGAGAAGCCTTTCTCCAGGCTGCCGTGCAATATGCATGGGAACGGGGCGCTGTCATCATCGCGGCAGCAGGTAATGATAATACTTCGTATCCGATTGTACCCGCTTCTTATCCCAACGTCATTGCAGTAGCATCAACCAATCCTTCTGATCTCAAATCGAACTTCTCGAACTATGGATCTTGGGTAGATATGGCAGCGCCCGGGGATACTATTTTGTCCACATACCTGGGCGGCTCTTATGCTTATCTCAGTGGAACGTCCATGGCTGCTCCCCATGTGGCCGGAGTGGCTGCACTGCTGGCTGCCCGCGGCAAAACCAATGCCCAGATTCGCGATGCACTTTGCTTCGCATCCGATCCCGTATCCGGTTCTGGTGTCTACTGGCAATATGGGCGACTTAATGCCGATCAGAGTCTGCAAGTGCCTTAACACTCATAATGCCACGAATCATCGCCACTTCCATTTCTCACGAATAAAGAAATCAAAAAAACCATGGGGCTTCTATAAAAGCTCCATGGTTTAAATAACTTTATTTGGTTCTACACTTTTGCTGCCCATATTTCGATTTCAATTTTAATTTCGGGTAAGCCTAACTCCGTAATATACCCAATTGTCATCGCAGGATAATCATGACTGAATAATTGTCCCCACTCAGCGTATAAGAAATCCCAATCGATTTTCTCCGTCGCCCATACGTTAACTTTGATAATATGTTCAGCATCTAAACGTTCGGATTCGAGTACTGTTTTAATATTATTGAATGTATTCGTGACTTGCTCATTCAAACTGTCAGGAAAGTGTCCGCTACGATCTGCTCCAATTTGACCCGACGTCACGAACAACTCTGCATTCCTCGGAATTCTTGTAATATGCGTGTACTGTCCTACAGGAGCTGGCATATTAGCTGGATTTTTTCTAGTAATTTTGTCGATTTTCATGTTGATTACCTCGTCATTCTTAAGATTTTTCTGCGATATTCCCTAGTTTTCTTCCTAATTTGGGCACACTTCTCCCATGGAATAGATTCTAGAAAAAGACAGCAGTGGAGTATCCATATCCCGGAGATATAAACGCAAGTGATTTTTTCTTCATGATTGGATGCTCCTCCCTTCTTAAGTGACAAGATTCTCTTGATCTTTTCATTATATATATGAAACAAATCATGTGTCAAATTCATCCTCCATATACAAAGAGCAATCCCGTGTCAACGAGATTGCTCTTTGTATATTCGAAAGGAACTATACCTAGAGTTAAAAATATTGCGCCCCATTATTGGCAATAACCTCTTTGTACCAATGGAAACTTTTCTTTTTCACTCTGCGAAGTGTGCCGCTTCCATCATTGTTTCGGTCTACATAAATGTAGCCATACCGTTTCTTCATCTCCCCGGTACCCGCACTGACCAGATCAATCGGTCCCCAACTGGTGTATCCTAGAATTTCGACACCATCCTGGATTGCTTCGGCCATCTCGGCAAAATGACTATTCAAATATTCGATGCGGTAGTCATCTTCAACAGTGTCATTGTCGAGCAATACATCTGTGGCGCCAAGTCCATTTTCCACAATAAACAGTGGTTTGCCATATCGGTCATGCAGCTGGTTGCATGTAATACGAAGCCCCTTCGGATCAATCGTCCATCCCCACTCCGAAGCCTGCAGATAAGGATTCTTCACGGAACCAAATACATTACCTTCTGTGGAATTCTTCAGGATGTTCGGATCACTGCTTGTACAGCGGCTGGCATAATAGCTGAATCCGATGTAATCGACCGTATTCTGCATGAGAATATCTGCATCTTCCGGCTGCATATCAATCACGATTTCGTGTTCTCTGAAGAAACGCTTTGTATACCCAGGATACGCTCCTTTGGACTGAACATCGATAAAGAAGAACGATTCCCGATCCTGCTCCATGGCTTTCCATACATCGTCTGGATTGGATGTGTAAGGGTAGACCATCCCTGCGGCAAGCATACAACCGATCTGAGCACCGGGGATCATTTCATGACAAGCCTTAACCGCAAGTGCACTTGCCACCAGTTCATGATGCGCTGCCTGATAAAGAACCTGGTCCTTGTTTTCGCCTTCCTGAAGAACAATACCCGCGCCGATATACGGTAGATGCAGCAGCATGTTGATCTCGTTAAACGTCATCCAATACTTCACTTTGTCCTTGTAACGAATGAACAGCGTCTTTGCATAAGTCTCGAAGAATCCAATCATCTTGCGGTTCTTCCATCCGCCATACGTTTCAACCAGATGCACAGGTACATCAAAGTGACAGATGGTTACCACAGGTTCAATGTTGTGTTTTAACAACTCGTCGAAGACATCATCGTAAAATTGCAATCCTGCCTCATTCGGCTCCGCATCATCACCATTTGGGAAGATCCGTGCCCATGCTATAGAAAGCCTGAGGCACTTGAATCCCATTTCCGCGAATAACGCAATGTCTTCTTTATACCGATGGTAAAAGTCAATCGCTTCATGGGAAGGATAGAATTCTCCATCTTGGGGCTCATATGAATCCAGTTTTCCCATGGCAATGGGAAAACGATTAGCCCCCGTAGGAATGAGGTCAACCGTAGTTAACCCTTTGCCCCCTTTAAGATAAGCGCCCTCTAGTTGATTCGCAGCTGTTGCTCCTCCCCAGAGAAAATTCTCCGGGAAGGCTGTTAACTTTTCAAACATTGAGGTATTCCTCCTATTCGTAATGAACGTTATTAACCGAGGATCGTAATCAATTTATCTTTTTCGTTCACCGTGGCAACTTTCGTACCTACAACATCCAAATAGGATGAAGTGTTCGTAATAATAATCGGGGTAACCGTCTCATATCCTGCATCCTTGATTGCTTGCAGATCGAATTCCATGATCAGATCGCCTACATTGACACGGTCGCCATCTTTCACATGAGCGTTGAAATGTTGGCCTTTCAGTTGTACCGTATCCTGTCCAATATGAATCAGCATCTCAACACCATCATCAGTGACAAGTCCAATGGCGTGTTTGGTGCGATATACCGTCTGTACGACACCCGTGATTGGAGATACTACTCTGCCGCTGGTTGGACGAATCGCAATCCCTTTACCCATATGCTCTCCGGCAAATGTAACGTCGTTGATTTCTTTCAGTTCAACCACTTCACCAGCCATAGGGCTGAAAATTTCATATCTGTTGTTGGGGTTCGGATCAAGTACAGGTGTTGGAGCTGGAACTGCATCTGCTTTGTCTTTGAAACCAACAACATACGTAAGAACAAAACCAAGGATGAACGCAACCGCTGTAGCTACAAGAGCCATGTAAAACCCGGAATCAACACCTGTTTTTGAGTTTATGAAGGTCGGATAGCCGAATACGCCAAGTCCGCCAAACATGTACATTTTCGATCCGAATAACCCTAGAATTCCGCCTCCAATACCACCTGCGATACAGCTCATGATAAATGGTTTTTTCAGTGGAAGTGTCACACCATAGATGGCTGGCTCAGTTACACCAAAAATCCCCGAGATGAAGGCTGGAATACTTAATGATTTCAATTTGGCATTCTTGGTTTTTAACATAACGGCGAGTACTGCACCAATTTGGGCAAAGGAAGCGGCGAAAGACATCGCAACCACTGGGTCAGAACCGGATGTACTCAGGTTAAGAAGCATGACTGGTACGAGTCCCCAGTGAAGACCAAACAATACAAACACTTGCCACAAACCGCCAATGACCAAACCTGTAACGAGTGGGCTTAATTCATAGATGCCTGTTGCTCCTGCACCAATCAATTGACCTGCCCATGTGGAGATTGGACCAATCACAAGGAACGTTGCAGGAACAATAACCAGCAGTGTGAAGAATGGAACCAAGAACGTACTAACCACTTTAGGAATAACATTTTTGAAGAATTTCTCTATTTTCACTGCAAAGAATGTAGCGATAATGATCGGAATAACCGATGATGAATAATTCATCAGAATTACAGGAATACCCAAGAACGTAATGTGAATTGGTGATTCAAATAATGTACCTGCGAACAACGTATACAGTGGATCACCCGCAGTCAAACCGGACAGCGTAGGATATACGAGTGTAGCTCCAATCGCCATACCGAGGAACGGTGAACCGCCAAATTTTTTGATCGCCGTATAACCAAGGAATACCGGGAAGAAGTAGAACAGACAGTCACCTGTTGCATTTAACAAATGGTACGTTCCTGATGTATCGGCTATCCAACCAAAGGATAAAAACATTGCTGTAAAACCTTTAATCATCCCTGTTGCTGCGAGCAGACCGAGCAGCGGTGTGAAGACACCAGAGATCATGTCGATAAACCGACTGAACAAACTTCCCTTGTTACCTGAATCTTCCTGTTCTTCTGCAACCTGTCCTTCAGCAGGCAGATTTCCTACTTTTACAACGGCTTTATATACATCCGGCACTTCATTACCGATAACAACCTGATATTGTCCACCACTTTGCATGACGGTTATTACACCTGGCAGATTTTTAAGCTCTTCCGTTTTAGCAACGCTTTCATCTTTAAGTTTGAAACGCAATCTGGTTACGCAATGGAATACGCTGTTCACGTTTCCAGATCCACCTACACCAGACAGGATGTCTTTGGCCAGTTGATCGTAGTTCATAGTAATTCTCCCTCTCTAAGTGGACTCCCCATGCTTGTGAAACAAAGAAAACCTGAACTACTGAACATACACAACGTGCCGGATCGTCCGGAAACAAGTCATGTTATTCAGCAATTCAGGTTTTGCCCTTAACGGTTGCAACCCTGTAAGGCTGTACACAGCGATATTCGGTTGTTATACCTAACAACAACTTCATCTTAAAGTAAGTTGCAACCAATCTTTAATGACCTAGAGTGGTCGGCATTGCCTGATTGAACAGTTACAAGCCGATTGGTGAATGCGCTTACTTTATGAATTCATCATAGTATACCTTTTGATCTTTTGCAAGCGCTTTTTTTTAGAAGCCCTTTTTGTCTTGTTTTCACTCTGAAGTGGCATGCACCACTCGCTCAATATGGATGGTTAAATACATCAATTCTTCGTTAGTCAGTTGATACGTGTAGTTATTTTCAATGAATTTTCTAATTTTCTCAGAGCACTTGTGTGCCTCAGGATACTTCTTCTGAATCATATCAAATAACTCTTCATCGTTATTGCTCTTGTAATGCTTGCCTTTGACCAGACGTTGGGCGAAAAATTTGAGATGGGTCACAAATCGATAATAGTTCAGTGCATTTTCGTCAAAGTCCATTTTGAAATGATATTTAATAATCGTCAAAATCTCCTGCATCACTTGAGTCATGCTTCGTATGTTAGGCATCTCTTCGTTTAGTGCCGCATTTACAAAATGAAGAGCCATGAACCCTGCCTCATCTTCCGGCAAGATCACACCAAACTGATCGCAAATCATATTCAACGCTTCGAGCCCCACTTCATATTCATCCTTGTACAGCTGTTTGGTCTCCCACAGCAATCCATTGCGGATCGGGAGATTGTTACGGTAACGCTCGATGGCAAAATGAATATGATCCGTAAGGTGAAGATAAATGCTCTCGTTAAGCTTTTTCCCAAGCTTCAGCTTGGCATAAGCAATAATTTCCTCAGATACTTTCATGTACTCCAGTGGTATGCTCGCGATTAATGCCTTGAAATTTTCCTGAATATCTTCATTCTGTAAAGTAAAGATCTTATCAATAAGCTGCTCCGACACCTCATCGCCAGCTCGCTTCTGAAATGCAATCCCCCGGCCAATAATGATGACTTCCCGTTCATCCTTGATCGCAACTACAGCATTATTGTTTAACACCTTCTCGATTTTCACTTTATCCACTCCAATATACAGAAAAAGGCAAACCAACCCTTCCACGAGGTCACTGGCCTTGCCCATTTCACTTCAATGTTAACTATATGTGCGTTCATGGTATTACATTTTTCTACAATGTGCAACAAAAAAATCGGTGATGCTAAGGCTTACAAACCAATTTCTGACTCTATATCAATCCGTTTATCTGCTTTGTGTTTTTTCATTTAATTCGTATCCGTCTGGATCTATCTGAATCCGATTAAAAACTGCTCCTATAGCATGACGCCATGTGCAAGTAATTATACCGGTCCGAGCAAAGAAGTAGTTACAGAAGGGGCGCAATCCCATCTTCCATCAGAGCGATCCTGCAAACTTCAATCTTGTCAACATAAATCAATTTATTCTCGGTTTACCAGAAATGTTCTAAGCCATGTCAATCCAGAAAAGCTTGCACTTCTTCACTATTAATCCAGGATACAATATATCTTGAATCATGTGAAATTTGGATCACAAGTAAGCAAAAAAGTCCCCCGCCAGAGAGGACCGTATGTGTCTGAATAATGAATCATTTGAATAATTAGATATAAAAGTCATTTGGTTCTTTCTTTTGTGGCTGTTCACCATCATGAACTTTTCTTCTTACTTCCCTTCTCTAGCTCAGCTTCAATTCTTTGATTACAGATTGAATTGTTCTTGGATTAGCCGCGCCACTTCTGTTGCACTCTTATGTGTGTTATTGATCCGAATATAATGCTCGTGCGTAATCTCTCCGGGTTCTGAATTCAATCGATGTTTCTCCATGCTCGAAATCAGATCCTGCTCGGACCATTCGATATTACGCTTCGTTGCTTTGTGCAGCAGCCGATGTGGACTCTTGTTACGCTCCAGTCGTTCCGTTGAATCAGCCTCCAGTTCCACATAGCATACCTGTGCACCTCTGGATTCAAACATCTCGCTGATTTGGCGAATGTATGCCCAATCTTCTTGCATATCGAATGCCCACACAAATGTAAAAATCAAACCGGGAAGCTCGCTCTTGGCCACTTCTTCAAAAATCTCCTGACGGAACAGCTGAACAAGTCTCTTGCCTTGAGGCGTGCCGTAACTGAAGTAAGGGGATATCAATTCGATTGTCATATGGTTGTGAAACAATTTCAGACCGGTGATCTTTTCCAATTCCTGTCCAACGGTCATTTCCCCCACAGCTTGTGGACCAAAAATAATGATGAATTTCATTCTATCACTCCTGCCATCAATGATATATATGTATTCCATTACTTGAATTTTATGGACACTACTCCATAATAACACCTCTTTAGCAAATAAAAAAAAGAGATTTCAAGTCATCCGCTGAAGGTACAGCGCTTTGAAATCTCTTTTTTGGATTCACTTTTTATTCATAGATTCATAGTCTGCTCAACATTAACGTCCGATCAGGACCCATCCCCACTTCATCCGTCGGAGTCCCATGGCAATAGTCCATGAGAGAAATATCGCTACAATATAAGAAAGTATAATGCCAAGGCTGAAATGGGGAGCGAACTCCACCGTGAGTTCTCGTCTCCAGAAAAGCAGCACTAACGGATGAATCAAAAAGATACCGAAAGCCACCGTACCCAAAGAGTTCAGAATGCGAGTTGCCCGATTAGATCCATTCTGTTTCCATGCGCCGATTCGTTCACATACGACCAGCAAGAGCAAACAGGCCGAAAGGGTAAATAAATTACGGAAAAGAAACAGCAACGTATAGGTTAGCACCGGATATGCGGCAAAAGCCGTTTTTACATAAGTATTGCCATAAATAAAGACAGCTCCTCCGCTCAACAATGCAGCAATCAGCGCATAACGGTAAGAGAACAGTTTCTTCAATGCCGTATCAAAGTTCAACCCAATCCAGGCACCGAATCCAATAACGATCAGGTAACTGGGCAGCAAGCTCCCCATCCGAGAGAAATGAAACTGCAAATGCAACGCGTAAAAAGCAGCCTGTGCCGCAATAAAGAACAACGGTACATATTTATTAAATAAACGATAGCGCGTAAGCGATAGAAGCATTGGAAAGACCACATAAAATTGCAAAATAATTAGAAAAAAATATAAGTGCGTGTGCGCTGTACCGGTTAACAATTGCTCTGAAAACTGCCCCACATGTACAACGGGGTTTTTACCTGCAAGCAACTGTTTGATGGTGAAATAAATGATGGACCAGGCCAGGTAAGGCACAAAAATATAAAATAATCGCTTTTTATAAAAAGCGGGCATCCAGCCCTTTTCCTTCATTTTGGAGCTGTAATTGTAGAACAACACCAAGGAAGACAGAAACAGAAATGCCGGGACGGCGAATTGCAGAAAGCTGTTCCAAAAATAATAAAAGTCATGATCCAGCGTATGTTTGGGATAATGTGCAACCGCCGTTGAAGTTGCATGAATGGCGACAACTGCCATGATGGCAAAAGCACGATAGAGATCCAGATACTCAATACGTCGGGGCCGATTAACCGGTTGATTCATAATAAAACCTCACTTATGCCTGATAGGATGATAGTTTCCGGCCGCAATCCAGATTCCAACCTTTATTTTAATCAGCACGCGAGGCTATTACAATCATAATCTATATTATTTTTGTGAAAATCCACCAATATTCATCATTATTCGACACGATTGATCCAGAACCGTTCGACTACGTTACCATCTGCTTCTATATAATCTTCATCCTGGATACCTCCATTACGAAGAATAACTCTTTTGGAGGCCTCATTATGTGCATCACAAACGACCAATACTTTCGTGATTCCGAGTTCTTTCGTAATTTCCAAAGAAAGCTTGAGGATCTCGGAACCATATCCATTCTGTCGCTCCCCTGGACGAATTCCGTAACCGATATGCCCTCCGCTATGGAATAGTTTCTCATTCAACTCATGCCGTACATTTACGGCTCCAACCACTCGATCACTCTCTGTCACGAGCCAGTATGTACTGTCCTGAACCCAGCCTTTCGGGATATCCATGCCTTGTTCACTACGCTGGAGAGATGCTACCATCTCCTCGAAGGGGTAAGGTTCTTTGGCAATCACCCAGGGTACCATCGATTCTCCACTTGCGAGCCAGTCTTGATAAAATGCCAAATACGTTTCCTTATATTCCGCTGAAGGTCTGACCAGTCTGACTTTTTCTTTTCCCATCTGAAGTGCATCCCCCTGACTAATATGGATACTGCGATGCTAGTTTACCCTAGTAGACTAACATAAAAAAGGTGATAACCCATCTCTTTTTATGCTTCACTTGAAATACAGCTCTGGAATCATGATCACTTTCAATCAGATCGAGAATCGGTCTATTGTCTCTAAAGAGGCTAATATAGCCTTCTCTGGGGTGCCTAATATTGAATCCAAAATGATTCACAAACCAAGCTGCTGACTTCTCTACATTTGTCACAGGAATGACATTGTAGGCAATACCCAGTATTTTTCCCGTCGTCAATTTTATCTTTCTCCCTTCATTACATTAATAACTTATGATCCTTATATCGAAGTGAAGAACATATCTTTTCCAAGTCATAAAAAGAGAACCCGCGTGTGCAGATCCTCTACTTGGGCTCAGCTTTCGCTAATATATTAGTTCACGATCCCGTTTACAGATTCCTCTAATCCATCCAGTTATACTGACTCCACTTGTTGTGCATGCACTTCCTGATCCGCTTCAAGTACCTTGTAAATGAATTGATAGCTCCCTGATCCCAGAACAATTCGTACATCCGATCCCTGAGTTTGAACGTCATGAATATCCGATACTTGGTCCAACGGTTTTCCGTTCTCCAGAACCGTCTGTACCTCTGCTCCAGGAAGAAGGATTGTACCTGTTGTATTGGCAGGAATGGTCACACGAACCTCCATCTTGTTGTTCTCACGGCGATACCAGCTTGATGCAACAGGCCCATACATCGTTTCGAGATTCGCTTCCACCCACTCCAGTCCAGGTCCTGGTTTGGGTTCAATGTGCACGATCCGGAAGCCAGGCTGATGTTCATCCGTATTAATCCCCGCAACATAGCGATATAACCACTCGCCAATGGCTCCGTACGCATAATGGTTGAATGAATTCATGTCAGCACTCCACAGACTGCCGTCCTCCCTGATTCCGTCCCAATGCTCCCAAACTGTAGTCGCACCTTGTGTCACTTGATATAACCAGGATGGATAGTCCTCCTGAAAGAGTAGCGTATAGGCCAGATTGTGATGTCCCGTATCACTCAGTACCGGATTCAGGTAAGGTGTTCCCACAAATCCTGTGGTCAGATGGTTCCCTGCGTCCGCAACCAATTTCCCCAATTGATCAATGGTACGTTTTCTTGCCTTGGAGTCCAGAAGGTCAAATTGCAGAGCGAGTACATGCGCTGTCTGTGTGGGAACTGCGATTTTCCCCGACGGTGTTACAAATTCATCTTGAAACGCAGCAACGATGTTGTCATGCAATTTATCATAATATGCTGCATCGTCCGCATGCCCCAACACCTCAGCCGCTTTGCGTGTTAATGAAACGGAATATGCATAAAATGCCGTAGCGACATAATCCTTATCCGTAGCACCGATGTAGCTATCCGGCTTGGAGTCCAGACCCAACCAATCTCCGAAATGGAAGCCTGTATTCCACAGGTATGGATTATCCCCTTGAGCATGAATGTAACTGACCCAGCGTTTCATGCTGTCATACTGCTCAGCCAACAACCTGGTATCCCCGTACATCTCATAAATCGTCCAAGGACAGATGACCGCGGCATCACCCCAGGCGGCAGAAGAGTGATTGGTATCTCCCCATCCCTCTGACGTCGAGCTCCTCAGATCAGGAACAAAAAAAGGAATTCCTCCATCTTCCCCCTGGTCGGCTTCCAGGTCCCGCAGCCATTTGGTAAAGAACGGTGCCGTGTTCATCAGATAGGAGGCTGTGCGTACAAACATCTGTGCGTCGCCTGTCCAGCCAAGGCGTTCATCCCGCTGCGGACAGTCGGTCGGGACGTCAAGAAAGTTTCCTTTTTGCCCCCACAATATATTGTGATGAAGCTGATTGACAAGCGGGCTGGAACATGCGAAATTTCCTGTCCGTTCCATATCGGAATGCAGCACCACTCCGGTAAAATCATTTAAATGGACATCATCCGGGAAGCCAATTAGCTTTACATACCGGAACCCCTGAAACGTAAAATGCGGCTCATAGGTTTCGAGTTCACCGCCTTTTAACGTGTAGCGAATACATTGTGTTGCACCACGCAGATTTTCAATATAGAAGTTGCCCTCATGATCCAAAATCTCGGCATGCCGTAACTCAACCGTATGACCCGCTTCACCCTGAATGCTGAATCTAACCCAACCGACCATATTCTGTCCCATGTCGAGCACGCGATCACCTTGCGGGGTTGTTAGTAAAGCAATGGGTTGCAGATGCTCTATTTGGGTAACTGGCACATTCTCCTGAGCAACAATAATGTCTTTGGTGTAATCCAGCACATCCACCGGCGACCAATTCTCTGTAGGTGCATCTGTCCAGTTCGACTCCATTCTGGCATCGTACGTCTCTCCCATATAGATATCAGACATGCGTATAGCACTTGTGGCTACCTTCCAGTCCGGATTTGAGAGAATATGTTCTTCCGAACCGTCCGCATAACGAATATGAAGCTCCAGCAGCAAAGCAGCATCCGTTCCAAAGATTTTCTGCTCCTTGTTCCACCCTAAATGTCCTCTGTACCATCCATCCCCGAGATAAGCACCGAGGATGTTCTCACCATTCTGAAGCAGATCCGTGACATCATAGACCTGATATTGCAACCGCTTACCATAACTGGTCCAGCCTGGGGTGAAATAGTCTTGGCCTACTCTTCGATTATTTAAATGCAGCTCATATAACCCAAGTGCCGTCACATATATTCTGGCAGAGGTTACCGACTTTTGCAGGTTAAACAACCTGTGAAAGCGAGGGCAGGAACCATCGGTCTCCCCATCAAATGGAGCCTTAATCCAATCTGCCTTCCAGGCATTCCTGCTCCCCATAAGCCCCATCTCAAAGAATGCTGTGTCAGACCAGCTCGATTCATCACCCGCAACCTCCCATGCACGAATTCGATAGTAATAGCGGGTTCGTGCGTTGGGCAGCCAATGGTCCAGTTCAACATGAATGGACTGATCGGTGTTCTTTTTGCCGGAATCCCATTCTATCTGCTCAAAACTCTCGGTCAAAGATAATTGAATCTGGTATGCCGATTGTACACAGTTCCGCCGATCAGACTGCAGCTTCCAGCTTAATCTGCGGGACTTCATGTCCAGTCCAATCGGATTTATTTTATACTCACAACGCAGATGGCTAACGGTCAACATCAGATAAACATCCCTTTCCATCGTGGTTTCCAAAACAGGCTTACGATATAATTATATTGATTCTGGCATCGGAAATACCCGGTAATGAAGACTGTTTAACCCGGTTATTCGGTCATGTAAGCGAGGAGGCTAACCTGTGAATCCATCCATCCAACTTTTCAAGAGTGAATCCTTTTTACAAAATAACCTGAAGCTCTTCGTAAACCGTTGCTCCGAAAATTTCGATCTGCCTTTTCATGCTCACGATTTCGTTGAATATAGCTATATTGCAGAGGGAAAGGGGTTTCACCATATTGGTGAAGATATTATCCCCGTTCATAAAGGTATGCTTTTTGTGATTCCCGTCGGCGTGCCTCACGTCTTTCGTCCAGCGACTTCGAGCGCCTCTGAACATCCGTTGATTCTATATAATTGTCTTTTTAATTCAGAGCTGATTCTTACACTGTCAGTCATCATACAGGAACAAGAGATTGGAGATCACCTGAATGACTTGGCTAACAATCAGATTCCTTACGTATCCATTACTGATGCCGGTCAACGAATGGAGGAGCTTATGGTGAAGCTATACCGCGAATCTTCCGTTCCCAGCATCATCGGATCTTCCACCATGTTATACACACTCGTCAGCCAACTGGTAGTGACAACCTACCGCCAGCTGTATCATGAACTCCATGATGAACAGGGGCGGCCAACCGATTTTGAGCATATCCTCCATTATCTGGACCAACACATCAGTGAACGAATTCGCCTGAATGATCTGGTCCGGTTCTCCGGATGGAGTGAAAAGCATATTGGAAGGATGTTTCTTCGCTATACCGGGCAGACGTTTGGTTCGTATCTTCAGCATCTGCGCATACAAAAAGGCTGTGAGCTCTTAAAGAGTTCACAGCAGAAAGTCAGCCTCATTGCGGAACATGTTGGTTACCGGGATGTCGATTCGTTTCACGCCGCATTCAAAAGAATTACGGGTGAGACCCCACTGGTTTACCGCAAAAAATCCAGAGCATGATGCTCTCGGCCGGACAGCATGGATCGTTTCTTATACATTTACCGTTTGCAAAAGGTCATCTATGTATTCCTTGGCACCTTTCCAGGATGACATTAAGGGAAACTGGTACTTCTCCCGTTCATTCAGATTCCATGGATGGGGGATACAGATCACTTTTTTGCCATCGTTCAGCGCCGGGATGAGATTATGTGCTCCATCATCAATTAACAGATCGAAGCCGAGCAGATTTTTTCTTTTGCACGTAATAAACTGTTCCGCAGAAATAAAAGGCATATGCCGCTGAAGCCAGTTCCATTTCTCCACAACCGTTCTCGGTTCCGCTGCCGTCACAACAATGACATCATAGGCCTCATTCAGCTTCTTCATCTCTTCTACAACATACTCGTCGTACAGTTCCAACTCCTCGAACAGACCCGGCCGACCATAAAATACATTATGGGTGCTGTCCGGATGACGCAAGTGGGATGTATCCCAGTGGATCATATCCTCATAACGTAGCGGATGGGTTGGGAAGTTGATGTTGTTATGATAAATCGCTCGCTGGACCAGATGACATATCGTGTCATCCATATCTACAGCAATAATAGGTTTTCTCATGATTATCCCTCCCCAATACGAACACAGTATATCACCCTGGATGTCATGAAGCTATCCTTTTTACGTTTTACTCAGGTTATGAGGGTAAATAATAAAAAAAGGCGCCCCTGCGCCACAGCAAATCGCTGCACCCGGGGCTGCCTCATGAATTAATTCAGATCTTCGCCGTTCGTGGCAATGACCTTTTGATACCAGCCAAAGCTCTTTTTCTTGAAGCGATCCAACGTGCCTTGTCCATTGTCGTCCTGATCCACGTAGATCACGCCATAACGCTTGGACATTTCCGAAGTGGACGCACTGATGATATCAATGGCACCCCAGTTGGTATAACCCATGAGGTCTACCCCATCCATGACCGCTTCTTTCATTTGTACGATATGTTTTCTCAAATAATCAATCCGATAATCATCGTTAATGGAACCATCTGCCTCTACCGTATCTTTGGCACCGAGTCCGTTCTCCACGACAAACAAAGGCAGTTGGTAACGATCATACAGCTCTTTCAATGCCACACGAAGTCCAATCGGATCAAGCTGCCAGCCCCATTCAGTACGCTCGAGGTTCGGATTCTTAATCGTGCTGTACAGATTGCCTCCCGTGACACCGTATTCTTCCGGATTTACCGCGGAGACCAGTGATGTATAATAGCTGAATGAGATGAAATCAACGGTATGCTCACGCAGGATCTGCTCGTCACCCGGTTCCATGGCAATCGTAATTCCGTTCTCTGCCCAGTAGCGAGCCATAAACGTTGGATAACTGCCTCTCACCTGTACATCGGTATGCAGCAGGTTCAGCTGATTGTCGATCTGAGCTTGCAATACATCCTCCGGCTTCGACGTTGCAGGGTAATGAATCATACGAGCGAGCATACATCCAATCTGGAAATCCGGGTTAATCTGACGTGCTTTTTCTGTAACCAGACTGCTGGCAACGAATTGGTGATGAAGTGCTTGATATGAAGCCTGCATCACGTTATCGACACGATCTTCGATAATGCCCCCACCCGTGAATGGCTCAATAATGGTCGTGTTGATCTCATTAAACGTCAGCCAGTATTTCACCTTGTCTTTGTACCGGCTCATTACGGTTTCGGCGTATCTCACAAAGTGTCCAATGACTTCCCGGCCTGCCCAGCCGTTGTACTTCAGTACCAGCGACATCGGCATTTCATAGTGGGAAAGCGTCACGAGAGGTTCGATGTTATACTTGAGCAATTCGTCGAACACTTCATCATAGAAGCGCAGTCCTTCTTCATTCGGTTCTGCATCGTACCCGTTCGGGAAAATACGCGGCCAGTTGATGGAAAGGCGGAATGTTTTGAAGCCCAGCTCGGCGAACAGCGCAATGTCCTCTTTGAAGCGGTGATAAAAATCAATACCGTAACGCTTCGGGTATCCCTCTGCACTGTGGTGAGCCATCGCTTTCTCAACCGTTGCACTGGTCACGTGCATCAGCTCTCTAAGGTTGGTGTAATCCTTCTTCTCAAAATAAGGAACCATATCCGCCGTGGACCATCCTTTGCCCCCTGCATCAAATCCACCTTCAGCCTGGTTGGCGGCAATAGCGCCGCCCCAGAGAAAACCTTCTGGAAACCCTTGTCGATTGATCATGCGTATCTCTCCTCTTCTTATGGATGCCGTCGTCTTTAGTTCGTCTTTAGTCTTTAAATTTCGGCTTTCAACACTTCTTCACCCATCGTAATTTCGCCCAATTTCACAGGCAGAACTTGCTTGTAATCAGCTGTATTCGTAACGACCATCGCCGTTGTAATGTCATATTCCTTGGCGATTTGATCAAGTTCAAACGTGAGTAACTTGTCCCCTTCCTGTACACGTGCTCCCGTAGCGACATGTGCTTCAAAATACTGTCCGCGCAGTTTCACCGTGTTGATCCCCACATGGATCAAAAGCTCCATGCCGTTATCACTGCGGACAACGATCGCATGTTTCGTTTTGAACACATTCATGATGGTGCCTGTAACTGGTGACACCAGTTCGCCCACCGTTGGAACAAATGCGACACCTTTACCCATCAATTCATCGCCAAACGTTGGATCATTAACTTCTTTAAGTGCGATCGCTTTACCCGTCATCGGTGCAACGGCTACCGCATCACTTGTTGGTGTTGGAGCGCCCATCTCCTCCACGTCCACGGTTGCAGCATTGCTGGACCGTGCTGTCGCTGGTGCAGTAGAAGCGCCTGGTGAGAATTGAGCCAACGCCTCTGCATCACCCTCTTCTTCCTTAATCCCGAACACAGTAGACATAATTGCACCCACGACAAAGGCAAGAATCATACCGCCAAAGGAGTACCAGAAGGTTTGTCCGATCAGGGATGGCAGACCCGGAAGACCGCCGTTACCCGCAAGCACATAAGCTTTGGCTCCAAAAGCAAGAGCGAATCCGCCACCCACTGCACTACCAATCATCGCCGCGGCAAACGGTTTTTTATATTTCATGTTCACGCCGTACATTGCCGGTTCAGTAACCCCCATCAAAGCAGTAAAGCTGGTCGACAATGCAACGGTTTTAAGCTTTTTGTCTTTTGCACGGAAGAATACGCCCAACGTTGCTCCGGCCTGCCCCATATTGGAGATGAACGTCAGTGGCAAGAATTTATCGAAGCCCAGTGTAGCGATATTGCTCAGAATGATTGGTACAAGCGCATAGTGCATTCCTGTCATAATAATGAGCGCCATCGCGCCGCCAAGAACAATCCCTGCAATTAATCCGCCTTCATTTAGCAGCCAGTTGATGCCACCTGACAATCCACTACCTACAAATGTACCCAGTGGACCAATCGCAATCAACGTTACCGGAACCATAACTAGTAAAGTGATCAGTGGCACAAGCAGCAACTTCAGTGCTGCCGGAATCACACGGTCAACCCACTTCTCGACATAGGACATTAACCATACGGCAAGCAAAATCGGAATAACCGATGAGGCATAACTGACAGCTGTTACCGGAATGCCAATAAAGGCAACCGACTCACCGCTGGAGAGCAATGCACTCATATCCGGATACATCAGCGCGGTGCCTAGTGCAATCGCAACAAACGGATTACTGCCGAATTTACGAGCAGCGCTAACTGCGATCAGTAATGGCAGGTAATGGAATACGCCATCACCAATGGCTGAGAGAATGCGATACGTATCCGTACCTGCCGACATCCAGCCCACTGATACGAATAATGCAAGCAGTCCCTTGAGCATACCCGCAGCTGTTATTGCTGGCAGCATGGGTGCAAAGACACCCGCAATCGTCTCAAAAATATTAAGAATTACATTTTTATTTTTTTCCGGTTTAGCCTGTTTATTCTCTGAGCTTTGCTGGATTGCCGGATGTTCCTTCACCATAGCATCGAATACTTTGGACACGTCATTTCCGATGATCACCTGAAATTGATCGCCTGAGATATTCGTTCCCATCACTTTATCCAGTTTCTTGAGTGAGCTATTGTCCACTTTATCGTTATTTTTCAGATCAAATCTCAGTCGTGTGACGCAATGATACACCGAGTTGATATTGTTGGTTCCCCCAACGGCTTTGATGATTTCCTGTGCCGTTTCCTGATGTTTCATGATCGTTTCCTCCTCATTTTTCCAATAAAAAATACCCGAACAAATAACCACGTCTTCTACGTGTTATTCATTCGGGTATTGCCTGATCGAACAGTAACAAGCCCATTTGATATTTAGTTAGGTTTTGGTTCATGTGCTGATATTTCATTGGTCACGCTTCGGTTTCATTAACCGCTCCAGATGAAGGGTCAGATACAACTGTTCCGAATGCGTCATATCATACTGATAGTTCTTATGGATAAAAGTCTCAATCTTGCCGATACATTTGAAGGTTTCGGGATAGTTTTTCCGTACGACCTCATATAAATATTCCTCCGCATCGTCATGTGACGCGTGAGTAATTACCCGTTGGCAGAAATACTTCAAATGAGTAATGAAACGGAAATAGTTGACGCTATCTTCATCCAATTCAACATTGAAGTGATATTTGATAATGTTCATGATCTCTTGAAGCAGCTGCATCAAATGGGTGACATCGTTCATGGAATCATTCACTTCCGCATTGATGAAATGCAGCGCTATGTTGCATATTTCATCCTTGGGAAACTCCACATCCAGTCTTTCCTTCAGCAAGGTGAGTGCTTCCCGGGCCACATCAAACTCGGCTTTGTAGAAATGCTGCACTTCCCAGGAGAGTGGGTTGCGTGTAATCATTCCCTTTTCCAGACGCTGGACAGCAAAATGAATGTGATCCGACAGGGAGACATAAATCCCGTCACTGATGGTTTTGTTCAATTGTGTACGTGCCAATGTCACGATATCATCCGTCACCTGCAGGATTTCAACTGGGACTTCCGTTACAATGGACTTGAACCTCTCATAGATCGATGTATCCTGAAGCCGGAAAACTTTCTCAATCCGCTCTTCATCAATCACGTCACCTGCCTTGAACTTAAACCCGATGCCCCGGCCGAGGATCAGCAGTTCCTGATTTTTATCATCCACGGTACTGACAATATTGTTATTAAATATCTGTTTAATAATCATGTTGGACCCACCTGTTTTTTTTGAGGATTAAAAAAAGGGCAAAACCAAAATAGAAATAATAAAATCATTTCCATAGTGGTTTTGCCCGCATTACCGGTAACAAGCCTCGGACCTAATTTATCATAACCTGAAAACGGTGTCAATAGGAAGCTGATGTTTGAGTTTATATGGTTATGAATATTTTACTTTTATGTTACATTGAATGAATATATAAGCATTGATATTTAATAATATGACCTAAACTAAACAGGAGGATTCACTTTGAAAAAAATCGTTTCAATGACCGTAGTCGTTGCTGCCATGTCATTATTGTTGTCTGCCCCACTAACCTTGGCCGCAAAATCCAATAATCTCTCGTTGATAGAGAATCACGAGTCTGCTGAGCATCTGGATCGAAAGATACAAAAACTTTTGAGTGATGAACTAGTTAAAATCATGGGGAAACAGAACATTCAATTCATCAAAATAGACACATCATTTGATCCGTGGGTCATTAACGGAACTATAGATGGAACTGGGTTCGCCGATTTCACACAAAGATACGATCCTGATACAAATCGTGTCGTGTCCACCCTTCTCATGTATGATGCCGCTGAACTGAATAAAGTCATGGATAATACTCTACGCCTGAAGATTGATGCCTTCTTAAAAACATTTGAAGATGAAGATATCTTCATTAAAAGTGCTTTCTGGCGTTTCAAAGCCAATGATCAGGAACATGGACATTTACTCCAAAACTACTGGGTCATCTTTGGACCAAGTCAACAACTTTACATCGATGTGGACAAAGGTAATCAAATGTCGGCAATCCTGCAATATAAAATCGATGATGCCTATGCCTGGATGACAAACATAGCACGAAATTCACTCAAAAAACTTGGAATCCCCTCAGTAAAAGCTTTTGATTACACCTTATTTACCGTAGAAGGAAAAGATATGTTATGGCAGTATCGGGATGACGACAATCTAAATTACGTGCATATCGGCAGCAAGACCGGAAAGGTATGGAAAGTCACCAACGAACTAGGTATTAACTGGAAAAATGATACTGATTTCAAAAAGTCTTTTGCCAAGCCTAAGCTCAGCAAAAGCAAAGCACTATCCATCGCTGCACCTACAGTCAGATCTATATTCGGTATTGAGCTAAAAGGTTATTCCGTTCGTATCCAAGAAAACGAATACACCTTCACGAAAAAAGGAGCCATAACGATTATCGGTAAAATCAATAAAAAAGGTGCATTTTATTCATTTGAAGCCATTCCTTCAAAAGGGGAAAGAAACTAACTTACATAATAAAAAACAGGCGGCTTGAACTCCGATTTCCGGGAGATCGAGCCGTTTTATTTTACTAATTAATCATTACCCATCTAAAATTTGCATAAGAAATACTCCGCTTTATGATGACATTCTGTTTAATCTTGTCATTATAAAGCAGAGCCGGTATCATCAATCTACGCATGACATACTTATAAGGTAGCCCTTTTCACAGAGGGCCTATCATTATTGTTGGAACGTCACATTAATCTGAACAATCTCCGAACGACTACTCGTACGAATTGGAGGTCCCCAGAAGCCAAATCCAGAGGTCACGATGGAGTGCATGGAACCCTTTTGCAGATAACCCCAATCATTCTCGTAAATAGCCTGTGTGATGAACTGAGCCGGTGCGATCTGACCACGATGGGTGTGACCAGACACAACCAGATCCACATGGTTTTGCTCCGCAATATCCAAATCATAAGGTTGGTGATCCATCATAAGTACAGGTTTGCTCAAGTCGGTATCCTGCATCAAGGTTGCTACTTCTGCCCGATCCTTCTCTGTGCGGTCTTTACGCCCAATCAGCGTAATCTTATCGTCTACTGTAATTTTGTCATCATACAGGACCTGCATATTACTCTTCTCCAGAGCCGCAATCAGATCCTCGATCGGACCATCATACTTGTCGTGATTGCCTAGTGAAGCGTACACTCCGTATGGGGCCTGAATGCCGCTGATAATATCCGCGATCCCGCTCTTGAGGTACATATCCAGGTTGTCATCGATAATATCACCAGGATACAGTACCAAATCCGGCTTCAATGCGTTAATTTCTTCCACCATGCGTTTAGCGTGAGCAGGACCGGACAGCAGGCCAAAGTGCATATCCGCAGCCATGACAATGTTGAGTCTTTCGACACCTTCCACTTTTTTATCAATCTGAATGCTGTATTGTCTTACGACTGGACTATAGGCATTATAGATACCGTAGCCCAACGTGGACAGCAACAGCACGAGGGTGACCACGCCCGCCCATTTATGAGCGTAATGTCTTGGAATGCGGGTTAGTCTAAGTAACCAGAGCGTTAGATGAACTACTGGCAGAATTAATAACAGCAGTGAAAAGATTGCAAGCCAGTAAGAACCGATAACACTCAGGAAAGAAACACTTCCAAACAACCGTGCCAGTATGAATGACACGGCGAGGAATACAAGCGCGACTATGTAAAACCAACGAAATCTCGCAGATACGACAGGCTTCATCCAGGTCCAACCGCTCCACCCTATGTAAAACACCAATAAACCGTATACAACCAAAAACAAGATGCCTGCAAGTACGAACATGCCCCAGTTAACCTCCACGTCAATAAGTTGATTGCTGAATTTTCTCCAAAACGAATTCCAGTCCATCTGAACAAGTATAACGCAGTTAAAGGGATTCGGACATCCGTTTCCATTCCTCATATGCGTACATTTTATTACAATTTGGGATACTTAAATTCCAATCACTTTGTTCCAGATATTACATCAAGGAGCAGCATTACTAGGCTGAAAGAAATATAAAAAACATTCCTGCGTCCGCTCAGGATTAGCTAACATCATGAACGATCGCAGGAATGCTATGTGGTCTCGAATTACATATTACTCGTTGGTATCCATCCATTGGAAGTGGAATGAACCTTCTTTGTCCACACGTTTGAATGTATGAGCACCAAAGTAGTCACGTTGTGCTTGCAACAGGTTAGCAGGCAAACGCTCAGTACGGTAGCTGTCATAGTAAGACAACGCGCTGGAGAATCCAGGAACCGGAATTCCTTGAGTAACCGCAGCTGCAACGACTTCACGCCATGCACCTTGGTAGGATTCAACAATGTTTTGGAAGTATGGGTCCAGAAGCAGGTTTTTCAGTTCTGCATCCTTGTCATACGCTTCTTTGATATTTTGCAGGAACTGGGAACGGATAATGCAACCACCACGGAAAATCATGGCGATGTTGCCATATTTCAGATCCCAGCCGTACTCATCGGAAGCTGCACGCATTTGAGCAAAGCCTTGCGCGTAGGATACAATTTTACTTGAGAACAGCGCTTTGCGCACATTCTCGATGAATGCTTTTTTGTCACCGGAGAATGCTTCAGTCGCAGGTCCATTCAGAATTTTGCTAGCCGCCACGCGCTCGTCTTTCATCGCAGACAGGAAGCGGGAGAATACGGATTCCGTAATCATGGACAAAGGTACGCCGAGATCAAGCGCGCTTTGGCTTGTCCATTTGCCTGTTCCTTTTTGTCCAGCTGCATCCAGAATGACATCAACCATTGGTTTGCCGGTTTCCGGATCGTATTTGGAGAAGATGTCTGCTGTGATTTCAATCAGGTAGCTATCCAGCTCGCCTTGGTTCCATTCAGAGAAGATTGCGTGCAATTCTTCAACGGACACATTCAACACGGATTTGAGCAAGTGGTAAGCTTCACCAATCAGCTGCATATCTCCATATTCAATACCGTTGTGCACCATTTTCACATAGTGTCCGGCACCGTCTGGTCCGATATAGGTGCTGCAAGCATCGTCGCCGACTTTGGCCGAAATGGCTGTCAGAATCGGTTCAACGAGCTCGTACGCACTTTCTTGTCCACCTGGCATGATTGCCGGGCCTTTCAACGCGCCTTCTTCACCACCGGATACACCCGCACCGATGAAGCGGAAACCTTTGGCTTCCAGATCTTTGCTGCGGCGTTGGGTGTCAGGGAAGTATGCGTTCCCTCCATCAATGATGATGTCGCCTTCGTCCAAATGTGGCAGCAGTTGTTCAATGGTAGCGTCCGTTGCTTTACCCGCTTGAACCATGATCAGGATTTTGCGCGGAGATTCCAGGGAGGCTACAAACTCTTCAATCGTGAATGCGCCTGTCAGGTTTTTGCCTTCGGCTTCTTTCAGAAGATCGTTCGTTTTCTCCGGGGAACGGTTAAATACCGATACCGAAAATCCTTTGCTTTCAATATTAAGGGCAAGGTTCTTACCCATTACTGCAAGTCCGATGACACCGATCTGTTGTTTACTCATTTTGTCCTCCCAATGTCCCATGTTTTAAATAAACGTTAAACGGATTAATTCACACTAATCAGCAGCTAACTTATTGAACTGTTTTTTTCCAGTCCGCTGCGAATTTGTCCATACCTTGGTCTGTCAGTGGGTGCTTGGAAATTTGTTCAATAACGGAGAATGGAACGGTAGCAATATGTGCTCCAGCCATTGCTACACGTGTAACGTGGTCCGGATGTCTTACGGAAGCCGCAATAATCTGTGCATCCAGGTTATGTGTGCGGAACAATTCAGCTACTTTGGCAACCAATTGAACACCATCTTCAGAAATATCGTCAAGACGTCCAAGGAATGGAGATACATAAGTAGCGCCAGCGCGTGCAGCCAGGAGTGCCTGGTTCACGGTGAAGATCAATGTTACGTTGGTTTTAACGCCTTTTTTGGTCAGGTAGCGGCAAGCTTCCAGTCCTGCAAGTGTCATTGGCAGCTTGATTGTGATGTTTTTGTCGTTGTTGTTGATTTTGATCAGTTCGTCTGCTTGAGCAATCATCTCTTCAGCTGTGATCGCATCTGGTGTTACTTCCGCAGATACGGATTCAACTTCAGGTACCTCACGCAAAATTTCTTCAATACGGTCTTCGAATTTCACGCCTTCTTTGGCTACCAATGACGGGTTTGTTGTTACACCAGACAGGACGCCGATTTTGTATGCTTTTTTGATGTCTACCAAGTTTGCTGTATCGATGAAAAATTTCATAATCAATTACCTCCAAGGGATATGTTTTTTTGATGTTACAAGTTTTTAATGTTACAGGTTGGCATTAACAGCCAGAGGAACTTCAATATCATCTTCAGCCTGTTGATCGGCAGGTTGGTCAAACCACCAGTGGTGCCCATCGGCTGCCAGCATCGCATCCGACTCTGCTGGTCCATAGCTTCCTGCCGGATACAAATGAAGTGGCAGTAAATTCTCCTGGAATGCATCCAGAATAGGTTGTACCCAAGCCCAAGACAATTCTACTTCATCCCAATGGGCAAAGAACGTTGGATCGCCATGCAATGCATCATGAATCAGGTTCTCATAGGCCTCCGCCAGATCCTCACGATCCGGTGACAGATCGATATGAACCGGTTTGAACTCGCCTTTGTTTTGCGGATCGCTCGCATTAAGCTGCAACGTCATGCTCTGATCAGGGCTCATCTCAATAACAAGCAGGTTCGGTTTGGAACCGTTAACCACGTTAGCCTGACCGGATGGTTCCTTGAATTCAATGACGATACGAGTTGACTTCTCCTTCATTCGTTTGCCTGTGCGGATATAGAAAGGCACGCCGCGCCAGAAGAAGTCATCAATCTGCAGTTTCGCAGCAATGAACGTATCATTCATCGTATTCTCGGCAACACCCGGCTCAGCTGCATAGCCGATAACGGATTTGCCTTGAATGTTTCCTTCAGCATACTGACCGCGAATGACACTTGCACCCACGTTCTGCTTTTGCAATGGCTCAATGGATTCCATAATATGCTTTTTCTTTAAGCCTACTTTTTCCGTGGTGCTGTTGTAAGGGAGCTGAATGGCCATCATCATCAGCAATTGCAGCATATGATTCTGGAACATGTCACGCACGGCGCCTACATGATCATAATAGGATGCCCGTTCTTCCACGCCAACAGTCTCATTCGCCGTGATCTGCACATTAGAGATATAACGATTGTTCCACAACGCCTTCATGATCGGATTGCTTTGATGCAACGTTTCAAGACGCTGCACCATCGGTTTGCCCAAATAATGGTCAATCCGATAAATTTCTTCTTCAGTAAACGCCTCGCTTAATTTGCGATTCAGATCACGAGCCGATGGCAGATCATGTCCAAATGGCTTCTCGATGACAAGGCGTTTCCAACCCTCAGCAGATCCAAGTCCACTTTGCTGAATGTTCTCCGCGATGGGTTCGAAGAATTCTGGACCAACCGAGAGGTAGAACAGGCGATTGGATGGAATGCCAAGCTCTGCCTCTCTGCGTTCAACCAGATTCAACAGCTCTATATAATCTTCCTTATGGCTTATATTCAATACACTATAACGGAAAGCCTGCACGAATGACTTCACCACTTGAGGATCAGCCGGGCGTCTGGAAAATTCATTTAATGATTTTTCCACTTGTGCCTGAAAGAATTCATCAGACCATTCTCTGCGTCCCAAGCCAATCAGCGAGAAGGATTCCGGAAGCTTCTGCTCAATGTATAAATTATATAAGGCAGGATATATTTTTCTTTTGGCTAAATCGCCAGTCGCACCAAATAAAATAATGGTCGTTGGTTCCATCTCACGTTTCTCCTTCCAAGTAACTCTGGTTTCTTTGCTGTAGTTACACTATAATACGTTTCATAGCCATACAAGTAATTAATATATTTCACAGGAGCTATAGACGATATCTATGACAACAAATTATGAATTGTATAAGGTATTCTATTGGGCTGCCAAAACGGGCAGTTTGACCCAAGCCGCCAAAGCGTTATATATCACTCAACCAAGCGTCAGCCATGCGATTAAACAGTTGGAGGAAAGCTTTGGCCTTACGTTGTTTTATCGGAATTCCAAGGGAGTTGCGCTAACTCAGGAAGGTGTCAGTCTGTATTCCTATATTGAACAATCCCAGATTCTGATCTCGCTGGCGGAGGAGAAAATGGCCGCACTGAAGAGTTTGGACAACGGAGAACTCAGAATCGGGGGCAGTGATTCGCTGTTTAAGCATTACATGCTGTCCTATCTTGAAGAATTTCATGTGCTCTATCCTAACATCAAGCTGCATCTCAGTCACGGAACAACCCCGGAAGTCATTACGTTCCTGAAAGAAGGCAAAATTGATCTGGGTGTTGTACGGATGCCCATTGTTGATCCCCAGCTGGAAGTCAGGGAAAGTATCCAGCTCAAAGACTGCTTCGTCGCAGGTGAACGCTATGCTCAACTGAAGGATAAAGTCATGACACTGGAGATGCTGCTGGAGCATCAACTGATTCTTTTCTCCAGAAACAGCCGTGTTCGGATGGCGATTACGGAGCTGTTCAATAGCTATGGCTATACACTCAAACCCGAGATTGAGGTCGGAAGTGTAGATTTGTTAATTGAGTTTGCAAGACGGGGATTGGGCATTTCTTACGTAACCCGTGAATTTATTTCCAAAGAGCTGGAGGAAGGTTCACTCTTCGAAATCCAATTGGATGTTCCCCTCCCTCCTTCCCATGTGGGCATCATGACCAAGCGAAATATGCCGGTCTCCTTGGCAGCCAACCGGTTTATGGATCTCATTTTCAAAACGGAGTAAGATCGTTGCTCTGTTAGTCTACAAAAAAAGTGCCTCGTCATCCCCAAAGGATGATGAAGCACTTTTTGTGATTTTCATTTTTCCAAGTACACAACCAACCCATTCTCATCATACTCCAAGTTCTCTCAATCTGCTCTCAATTCTCTCAGGAATCATAGCAAACAGTTGCTCCCAGGGCATGAATAGACTCGGCTCAAACAAAAACTCCTCAAACTCCATAGAAGGAACAAACGCCTTAGTCTGCAGGAAACTCCGCACGCTGGCATTGATCTCATCATTTGTTTCAAAATAACCTTTGAACATCTCGTTCACGAGCAGGCCGTCACAACCAGCATTTGCACCTGCTGCACTGTACAAATCCGGCAACAGTTCAAACACGACAGGGATCGGAGAAAAGGCATGTTTGCCTGGCTGCGAGTATAGACACACATGGCGTCCAACCACATTAACTCGATCCTTCAGCAATCCCCGAAGTACTCTGCCATGAAAGCTGGCTTCACAGTCCACAACTTCACCGTCATAGCCTACATATACCCACACATGCTCCATCTCGTACAAATGACCAATCTCATAATCCCACCAAATCGCAAATTCAATTACATATTGGACTGCCTCGGCTGGAAAATGAATTTCCCTTCTGAATGATGGGGAAGGTCCGGAACGATCCAATACCGAAATACCTACAAAATCAGGGTAAAAGGGTTCATTTTGATCAAACATCAATACCGGGGCATAACTCAATGCGATTTCAAGCTTTTCCTGATCCGTTCTTGTCATGAATGATTCCTCCACGTTCTTTGAGTATGATCCATACGGTGACAATCCAATGTTACTATTCAGTTTAACAGAGAACTTCGAACGTGTTAATTGGACTAAGGTAGGCCCGCAACCGGTGAATCGTACCGGTTACGGGCCTGAATTGGTTCATTTGAAAAGTGAATGTAATGTTATCCTTGTGAGCCTTTGGATGATTTGGAGGCTTTGATCGCTTGATCTGAAACGGAATCCACACAACCGATTGGCGGTCCCAAAATAGCGTCATTCTTGATGGAGGCTACTGCCTTGGCGTACGCCTCTTCATCAATGCAGTATGCCCGATGTGCAACTTCTGGTGGCGTTGCAGCCAAGAAATCCGCCCCAAGAACAATGTCCGGTGTCGGTTGGTCAAATATCGTTAACAGGTGCACATCGTCTGTCTCTGCTACAAACCAATGGAACCATCCTTGAGGGAAAATTGACACCTGACCAGGCTTCAAGTGATAACTTATCCGCTCACGCTTGAACGGATCGAAGACTGAGGTAGTGATCTCACCACTGATCAGAACAATCATTTCGGTCACATTTGTGTGCCAGTGAGGCTGAACAATAATGCCTTTGCTCATGTATACATTGAAAAATCCATTCTTGATCGTAGGTAGCTGCTCCCCAAACAACTGGGTAACATAATTTCGCGAGTCACGCTGATAATATACAACCGCTGTGGAATCGGCCGCCAGTTGAACATTCGGGGATTGCAGAATCGGATTAATCATACCGCTGTTTCCTCCTTATAGGCATACAACTCATTGTAGTACTGTATGCCTTATGCGGCAGAGATAATACCGAGGACAACGTTTCAGCTTCATTTATTTATAACGATTAAGTTTATATCAGGCAATCCCCGGATATCTTCCTCCAGCAGCAACTCCTTTGGGAGATATCCGTTCAATCTCTGCCATTTCATCATCGGTAATCGTGACCTGCAGGGCGCCAAGGTTCTCGTGAACTCTCTCCAAACTGCGAGTACCCGGGATGGGAACGATATGTTCTCCCTTTCCAAGTAACCAGGCGAGTGCGAGCTGAGAAGCCGTACATCCTTTTTGCTTAGCCATGTCCTGGATCAAGTGCACAACCTCCAGATTTTTCTGGAAATTCTCACCCTGGAAACGTGGATAATGACGACGATAATCGTCTTCCGGCAGATCGTCTACCGATTGAATCTGGCCTGTCAGGAAGCCACGGCCCAATGGACTGTAGGGTACAAGCCCAATGTTCAACTCGTTCAACAAGGGCAAGATCTCATCTTCCAGCTCACGACTCCACAATGAATACTCCGTTTGGAGTGCTGTGATGGGATGAACGGCATTCGCGCGACGAATGGTCTCTGCCGATGCTTCAGACAAGCCTATATATCGGATTTTCCCCTGCTGTACCAGATCGGAAAGTGTTCCTACGGTTTCCTCAATTGGCGTATTAGGATCAGGTCGATGCTGATAATAGAGATCTATATAATCCATGCCCAGGTTATACAGACTGGCATCCACTGATTTTTTGATATACGCCGGATCTCCCTTGGGGCCTTGGGTATGTGTTATACCGAACTTGGTTGCTACAATCGCATCGGCTCTTCGCCCTTTAAGCGCACGACCAAGCAATTTCTCGTTGCCACCAAACCGCTGCTTTTCGTATTCACCATACAGATCCGCTGTATCAAACATCGTTACTCCTGCATCAAGCGCGCCCTGGATCGTATGTACCGATTCTTCGTTATCTGGCATCATCATCACACCTAGCCCAAGCCCGGATACCTGCAAATTATCGCTTCCCAACGTCCTTGTCTTGATCATGTGGTTCCCTCTTTTCGTTAATAAAATAAAAAGTATTGAACTTGTATTCATTCTATTTCACAAACGGAGTCCCAACCACAGTCTGTTTATGCTAGTACTAGAATTACCAGTCTGATCAATCTTCTTCTATACGGCAACAGGAACGTAGATACAACAATGAATACCTGATTGGCTGTTCAGATTATTCATGGAAAAGATATCGTACGTATACACAATACCATCTGTCCGATCCGTCGTTTCAAGCTGGACCCGATTGACTTGTTTCAATCCAACTTGGTGCAGGTTCCAGATCGTTTGAAAATCGACACTTTCTTCGCTCAACTGTTTCACTATTTTGGTAAATTCAGGATCAACCTGATACTTGTCATAGTACGTCCGAAACACGGCTACCGAGTGCCGCGCGAATTCTTCCCAGTTATGCATGCGTTCCCTAAGCGTTGTATCCAGAAACAAAATTCGCATCATGAGACGATCATGAACATGCATGGAGGAAAAGTTGAACAGTTTCGTATTTGCAGCTTCATTCCAGGCAAGTACCTCCGAGCGTTCATTGGTAATAAAGGAAGGGTATGTCAACTGCCCAATAATACTCTCCCATCCCGGCTCCAGTTGAGAATACGAAGCAAGGAATTCATGCTCCGCATTGGGGTCCCATAGATGAAACAGATGATCCTTCTCTTCCAGCGTTAACTGGAGTGCATTCGCTATACTCACCATCACTTCTCTCGAAGCCGCCAATTCCCTGCCCTGTTCAAGCCACGTGTAATACGTTGCACTGACACCTGCCAATACCGCCACTTCTTCTCGCCTTAAACCTGGTGTTCTTCGTTGTCCATAAGATCCTGTTAATCCGACTTGTTCTGGCTGAATGCGACTTCTCCGCGATTTCAAAAATTCACCCAGTCTTTTGTTACGGCTTACTCCTGTACTCATCTCATATACACCGCCCTTTATGTGAAAATGGATTACAGCAACGCAGACTCTATCCACAAATGGAAGTCTCTGAATGGCTTTGATATAATTCTTTATATGATCACATGGTATATGCTTAGTTAACCAATAGATTAGCATTGATTCATGCAGAACGAAAGGAGCATACCATGGTCCCAACGGTCGGAGATGTTTACTGTGTGTACGTCGAAAAAATACAACAATATGCTGCCTGTCAGGTAACTGGACTGAAAGAAACGGAGGGCAAAGGTTCCTATCCGCTCGCCGCTGTTCTTCAATTGGACTGGTCGGGTGATCAACTGCCCAATGAAGTGGAGCTCCATCAGATGAAACCGTTAATCTGTAACTTTTATTTCTGGAAAGACCAGTTTGATCACAGCTTCGTGAACGCGAACGTTCCTTCTGGTTATGTTCTTGTCGGAAATGTGTCTCCTCTTGTCACAGTGGAAACCAATAGTTATAACGGGGGTTGGCAGACGGGGAACAGTCTGTATCTCCAGCGTGAATGGGAATCCATTGACGAAACACGGAGATCTCCGTTCAAACAAGCTTTGAACGATTATCAAAATATCACGGTTGGTGATCGTGTAATGAGGCGTAACACCAGTACTATTCGTGATTTCAGCCCACACTCTGCGAAAGATATGGCTGAACTTGCAAAGCTCCCCTGTCTGACACACATTGAAATAAACGGATATTCGGAATCGATCATTCCGTTTATAAACGATAACCCTTTGGTGAATGAATTTCACCTGATGAATCATAATCAAATATCGCTGGATTTCAGTGAGAGTCATCTGACCAAACTCGTTCTGGATGTCAGCGGGTTGGAACTGCTAGTTCTGAACCCCAAGATGAAAAGTCTGAATTTCACAGGAAACCTCTCTCCCGAGCTCCATATTGAGGCATCAGAAAATGGAAGATGGATCACGTTGAATATTGCATCAGATGTGCCACAGGTCAGCGGAGTTGCACGTCTTGGAGGTCTGCTTATCAGAGATATCAAGGAACTCGACTTGGAGCAGATTGTACAGCTTTATCCCGAACTGTCTGAATTACGTCTATGGGGTAAACCCGGTAACTTATCCAATCTGGAGTCGCTTCAGTGTTTAACACATTTGCAAGAGTTCACCACATATGACCCATTCGGATTCAGTGGGGAACAATTTCCTGGCCCCGAACAACTCCCTGAACTGGCTAGACTCTGGCTAACCAGCCTTCCAGCAGATGCGGCCAAATCAATCAAGACAAGATACAAAAAAGCGGCCGCAGCCGGGCTTGAACTGGAAGTCAGCAAACCACGCAAACCGGAATGGCTTGCGGAAAATCTGAACAATCCTTTCCGAGATTGGGATGGACGGACCCATATCCAGGCAACTCATGCCAAGAAAGCGGCCCAACTGTACAAGCAATGTCTAAAGGAAATTCGTCTTCTGGGTCAAAACGTAAATGACCAAGAAGCTTTCCAGAAACAACTCATTTCCATGGTTGAAACCTATACTCAAACCTTCAACAAGATGGATGCCAAGACAGGCTTTATTGAAACGATTGAGCGCGAGGAAATTTACGTTGTTCTTATGGAACTGCTGGATCAACTGGAACAGGAATTGGGCCAAGACAGCGCTATAGAGATGAATCGTGAAGAAATATATGAGGTGTTTGATCGCATGAGGGATTTTTAGATTCGATGATGAATGAGAGATGAAAGTTCTGAGATATGAAAGTTCTGTTTTTCTAAAATGAGTTGAAAGAACAAGCCTGACTCCCTATTGGAATCAGGCAAGATCTTTCTCGATCCTTAATTCAAATTTACGACGCTTCAACGATTGTTCCACAATACTCACAATCCGTGGATTGATTCCGAAATACCTTCGCCTTCGCCCCACATCCCGGGCAACTTACCGAAACTTGCTTTTGAGGCTCTTCGGCCTTTTCGACCTTTTCTTCAACGTCTGCCACATCTGTTATATTGATTTCTGTGTAGTTGATTGTATTGTGACTGGTGTAACTCACAGTGTTACTATTGGAACTTGAATAAACTTTGGCACTCTCTGTTTCGCGATCAAGATCGCCTCCATAGTCTCCACCATAAAACTTGCGTTGCGGGACTCTTTTTTTTCTGAGCAATCGAATACCAAAAAATAAAAAGATAAATTCAATAAGAAGAAATGCCCATATAGTACCATTCTCCGTATTAAAAAATACGATTGCTTGCATAATTGCATAAAAAATAAATAATATACCGAAAAACTTTCTCAACATGATTCCTCCCAACAACCACGACCATGGTATATATGTTATTAGTCTACGAGATCCTAATCGTTGTCCCGCAATACTCACAATTCGTCGATAAATTGGGGTAGACCTTGGCCTTGGCACCACATCCGGAACAATTCACAGCTACAGGTTCTTGTAGCTCTTCATAATCGGATTTTTTAAAATACTCTTCGTTCTTGTCATCAAATTCGTCATGATCCGAGTGAGGGGGATAATAACGATCTCCTAAATACGGTTGATGCTGTACCTTTGGTCTCCTACAGAGTCTGACCCCCGTAATAAACACAATTATTCCTGGGAACATTAAAAAGATCATGCCAACAACTGCTACATCTCCTCCATCGACTAACATTAAAATCGACATCAATAAACATATGGATGAAAATATGATTAAAATGATTCCAAAAAACTTCTTCACAACTTCTCCCCCTGAAAAATAAAAAGTTAGGATTTTTGAATCAATATTTGCTGATTCCGTTCAATCAAACGACATTTTAATGTAGTTAACTGAGCTGAAATGGTATCATAGTCTAGTGCCTTATCATTTGCATTTGAGTCTGCCCATTCACGGTTTAACGCCTCAACGTCCAGTAAAATCCTGTGATCGTTATAAACGTACGAATCTGGAGGAAGAGGATCACTATATTTCACCATTTCAATCATTTCTTCTAACGTTGCCTTAGCGCCATCAATTGCAGCACTAGGGGTCTTCTCCAGATTGTGCTGCAGTTGTATAAGAACTAATTCAACCTGTTTCAGCGTACCGATTTTGGCTTGTATATTCTCCTGATTACTGTTTGCTGATCGAATGTAAATGACCAAAATTCCACTTATGATGGTCGCTAATAATAAGGTTGAAACATGCAGAGCGATAAACCAGGTTAAGGCAACATCTGCTATGCCCGTGACAAGGGAATAAGTGAGCACACAGATTAAATATACTACGACCACAACACCCAGAGAAGCATAACCAGGAATCAAACGTTTGACAGATTCCCAATGCTGTAAAACATACATGGTATATGCCCATAATGCGGTAACTCCAACATAACATGCTGCAAGATTAATCCAGAAGGAAACAGTTAGGATTGATTTTCCAAACAGTGTAAATGACATAATGGATACGAGTGACAAACCGACTATATAGATCAGGCTCAAGATTAGGGTGTTACCACGCTTTAGAAACATTTATGTGTCACTCCCATCCTGTAATTTGTTGCCGCACTCCAGACAGAACTTCTGACCGGGTTTCACTTCGTGATGACAATGACTACATTTCAAAACCAGGCTGGAGCCACAATTGCCACAAAATTTGATATTGCCTAAATTGATATGATTACACGATGGACATGGACTTGGCATAGGTTGATGACACTGAACACATTCATTGGCATTCTCTGGATTATCTGCTCCGCAAGAAGGACAAGCATGGTATTTGTCTCCACAATTAGGACAAAATTTGGTTCCTTTTTGCATGGAATGACCACATTTATTACAGTCCCTTACTGCTGTTTCAATTCCCAAAGTCTTGCCGCATTTACTACAAAAAGAAGCATCTGCCTGATTCGGGTGATGACAATGCTCACATAAGCGCATGCCTGGTGTTTCGGTAGTAGACATTACCCGTGACATCTGGGACATTTCGCCCCCGAATGTGCCACCTAGGCCGACCCCCATGCCCATTCCAAGTCCAGCTCCCATTAAGCCAGATTGCATGCTTCCTTCATTTTTGGCTGCACCTTCAAGCGTATCGAATGAACGCTCCTGTTGATAGGTGTACCCGATAATGTCCATTTCGGCTTTGCGTGCCAGCGCTTCTCTCAATCGAATGACCGAAGGGTCCTCTTCAGGCAGATTGACATTGTGGATATACAGGTTCATTAACTCAATACCAAACTCTTCAAAAGCAGGTGCGATCGTATCAGCAAAATGTCGTGATATTTCGGCGATATAAGCATTGATTTCCAGTACACTTACTTTTCTATGTATTAGATAGGAAGACAGCATCGAGTTAATATTCATAATAATCAGCCCGCGAAAGTAATTGACCATATTAACCTGGTTGAATTCGGGCAGCGTTCCCACAAGTTTAACCAGAAATTTGCGAGAATCCGCTATTTTTATTCCCATCTGCCCAAAGGCTCTCACAGGAACGATAATATTATATTTTGGGTCCTGTATCTGAATTGGATTTGCTGTTCCCCATTTCACGTCTAATGCACTTACTTGATTGACATACCACACTTCTGCTGCAAAAGGTGATTTTCCTCCGAACGGAAGGTTAACTATCCGATTTAAAATCGGGATATTCGCCGTACTTAGCGTATGTCTTCCTGGCCCGAACATATCAAGCGCCCTTCCATCCTTAAAGAGGATTGCCTGTTGGGATTGATTCACAATCAACTGGGTCCATGTTCCCAATTCGTTCTCAGGATGCTTCCAAGCAAATACATCAGGTGAACCGTCATACTTGATTACGTCAATAATGGCCATTTCTCTTCCTCACTCCAGTTGTAGAATACTATAATTTCACTTAATCACTTGCACTAACAATCGATTTCTAACAATCTAAAGTTGAACCATTTGATATATTTCTTATCTATTAATCTTTCAACAAAAATATTTTTCATGTTTAGGCATTGCTATTTTACCATTTCCAACCTCCTTTCGCACTAGTATAGTTCATATTTTATGAGATTTTTTTCCTATTTTAATGTTATAAACATACTAAAAAACCTCTTGCATATAGCTACATACAAGAGGTTTATGAAATTTCCTAAAACACTCCAGTTAATTCAGGAGACTTTCCAAACGTACTTCAGGTTCGGCCAGGAAGTCTTCAAAAGAACATATCGTTCCATGCTCCTGATGTTCAATGTCAGCATAACCAATCATTTTTTTACTCGGATTCCAGACGATCAGGATATGGGAGTACTGATCCACGTCAGAAGATATGCGAAGCAGTTTCTGTCTGCCCATCTTCATTTCTACCGTATCAACCAGACGGAAGAATTCGATGTACCCCACGCCAGACGGATTGTCCGGCAAATCGATTCTGTGCGGGCCTTCGTTCAGAAAATGTATCAATGCATCAGGCAGCTTGTACGATTTGAGCGCATGCAATTTGTTGCTCAGATCGTGAAATTTTTGTGGCTCATGAGCCTTCAGATATTCTGCCATTTCTTCATTCTTTTGACTGATGGCAATCGTATATGCCCGTTCCCCATCCTTTTCCTGAATGGTTACATCCGCCCCCTGTTCCACCAGAAATTGAACCATCTTCATATTGTTGCTGCGAGCAGCTACCGTAAGCGGGGTAGCCTTATAGGGATATACCATATCGGGCTCGTTGTAATTGATGTCCACGCCCTCGTCCAACAAATACTGGACCATCTTCATGTCGTGATCCGAAACAGCTTTACGTAACGTTTTGCCGCCATATTTTCGAATATCCAGTTCGAGTTCATTCAGCACTGAAATGTTCTTTTTGTTACCATAATACGCTTCATCGTATGCACTGGACTTGACCTTGTTTAAACCGTTCAATTTGGCGCCCTTCTGATGCAAATATCGGATAATCTCTTCTCTACCATATCGGACCGCCTTCAGAATTGCCGGGTTATCCCTCACATTCAGGTTCACTCCATGCTCTACCAACAGCTTGACCACTTCCTGCTGATCGGTGATTAGAGCCATATCCAATGGAGTCAAAGCTATGTACTTGCTAAGCGTAATCTCTTGTTCGAGATCCATGCCCTCTGTGATAAATTTTTCTACCGCTGCAGTATCTCCCTTGTAAATCGCCATAGCGTGATCGGGCAACGTTTCAAATGTACCTTGATTTCCGATTTTGAACAAAAGGTGTTACCTCCCTCTGGTTAATAACTACACGACTACATATCCTGTGATGCTCAATACTAATAGTATACCTGCTATCGATTTCTTTTGTACAAACCCTCCAACTTTCAACAGATGCAATGTTCTGTGGTCTGCTCCGGTGTATCAGTAAATTCGAATATCCGAAACAGTCTACGGTTCAGTTCCGGAATTTCTGAGGTGTAGAATTGAGAACTTATTTATTCATATGCTAAGATAATGGTTCAAACCTTTTTATACTGAATACTCAATTTATGGGATATGTCCCAAATAAGAAAGGACATTATGAATCCTTCATCCATATCATCTATGTTGCATCACATCATCCCGCCGCTGGATCTGCGCAGCTGCCTTGTCAGCGTACGTGGTGAACTCATTTACGAGCACTACCGCAACCAAGAAGCAGCAGCCCATATTGCTAAAATCAATTCCTGTACCAAGAGTGTGCTGTCCGCACTCATCTGTATGGCGATGGATCAAGGGGTGCTGCCCGAGGCAGGCACACCGATCTCCACTTTTTTCCCACAGCTGGAATCTGATCCTGATCCACGCAAAGCGAAAATTACATTGGAGCAGTTACTAACCATGACGGCCGGATTCAACTGGGACGAATTCGGAGGGCAGAATTCATTTCCGCGCATGACGCGTACAGATCACTGGGTGAATTTTGCGTTGGAGCAACGCTTAAGTCATGTACCAGGTACACATATGGAGTACAATTCGGGGGTATCACAGATCTTGTCTGCCATCCTCATGCAAAGTACAGATATGTCGGTAGCTGAGTTCGCGGAACGTTATCTATTTGGCCCCTTGGAGATTCAAGAATATCAATGGGAAAGCGACCCTCAAGGTGTACACACCGGGGGATTTGGTTTAAAGATGCTGCCGCAGGATTTGCTAAAATTCGGACAACTGTTTATGCAACAAGGCATGTGGAACGGGCAGTCGCTGATTTCGAGTGATCTTGTTAGCCGCTCTACCAAACCTGCAATTACGGTTAGCCCACCCAATCATGGCAGCTATGCTTGGCATTGGTGGGTCGATGTCTATTCAGACGAGACGCCTTCCTTATCTGATACAACCATTTCATCAGAACAGAACCTGCCTCCACTGGATTATTACTATGCCCGCGGATTTGGCGGTCAATTTGTATATATCGTCCCTGCTCTGGAACTCGTTGCCGTGCTGACCAATGACAAACGAAAGAAGGAAAAACCTCCGCTGGATGTGTTCCCCAAACGGATTGCACCTCAACTGGCGAAACTCTTATAATCAGATTCGATTGATTTTTGGTTACACAAAAATAACCCCGTAGCTTACCAGCTACTTCACCGGTAACTACGGGGTTATTCAATCATTTTTTCAGGTCATTCCATAACTATTCATATCAACTTGAACTTCAACTTTCATGAGAATCAGGTTGTCTCATCAATGTCTCTTCCACTGCAAGAGTTATTGGGTAAGGACCCGATTCTTTGTTGCAGAGGACAACTACTTGCACATTATGATTCGGATATACGGAAGACATGAACGATACCCCAGGATCGAAACCCATCACATGCAATTTGAATAGGTCCTCCCCTCTTCGATCAATCCAGATCCCCTGCCCATAAAAGGTTTCACCATCCTCATGCACATATGGCGTAATCAACTTTTCAGTTGTTTCTTGGCTTAACAGTTCATTACTTAATAACGCTTCCCAGAATCGAATCATATCCGGCGCTGTCGTATAAGCTCCACCATCTGCCCCACCCTTAATAGGAATGGAAAAAATGTTGCTTGTCCATGAGCCGTCTTCATGATCCATATATCCGATCGCAGTATTACCCGGAAGCCGATCTGTCACGAAATAACCCGAACTCGACATGCCGCACCTTTTGAAAATATATTCCTCTACATAGTCCGTAAACGAATGTCCCGTGTGCTCTTCAACAATAAGGCCCAATACGATGAATGCCGCATTATTATAGTGGAACCGTTCACCCGGGGCAGATTTCATAGGCAGATGCTGAAACATCAGCAAAAAATCATTCAATTGCCGCATCGAATAGACGGGCCTATCCTTCCACAATTCAGCAAAATCCTCCATCACTTCTTCATCAAAATAATCCGGGATGCCTGAAGTATGTGTTAACAGCTGATGGATTGTAACTCCCTGATCCCATAGAGGAAACTTAATGCTCAAGACATCTGCCAACCTGGAATCGTACGATAATTTTCCTTGTTCAATCAATTGGCATATACTCACTGCCGTAAAGATTTTGCAACCAGATGCAATGCCGAACCGTGTATCTGGCTGATTCAACCGTTCATCACTTCGATTGGCATATGCACGAGCCGTATTCAATAGCGTATCTCCGTTTTGTTTTATCAAAACTACGCCCGAAAAATCAATCTTCTCCATCACTTCTTCTATTTTGCGTGTCAGATCCGTTATTTTCGTCATTCTATCATTCACCTGATTCTTTTGATTTGATTTCTATGCTCCGGCTGGAAATAATACGATGTCATATCAACAATTGAATGAGGAATGTAATCACCTGCAAACTTTTCTATGTAATAGTTATCTTCCTCATTATTTATTCTTTATCAGAACCTGTATACCTTCATATTTTCACAAATAAGAAGGGGATTTCCTTATCTCGTAAAGGAAATCCCCTTTTAAGTTAATTCAAATTATGCCTGACAAAGCATACTCAGATGTTGTTCAATCACATTTTCCACCTTTTTAAAAGTTAGCCTTTCGGGCTGCATCAACATATGAATGGCAAGTCCATCAATCAAGGCATACAACCTTTCGGTTTCGATCTCAGCATCCATTCCCTTACGTGTCATGCCCTGTTTCTGCAACTCCTGAATTACAAATTGAGCAGAACGATACATGCCTTGATGCATCTGATCACTTAACTTTTGCAGTTCGGGATAAACCAGCACTTTAGCTGAAAAAGAGAACCAGACCTCCATTTCCATTATCCTGTCTTCATCTAAAGGAAGAAATTGCAGTAGCAGCTGTTTCATATTTTGCAACACAGAGTCAGTCATCTGTAAAGTTTCTACTCTCTGTCGCACCCTTTCGGCAAAAAGGTTCATGCAGAAGGCAAAGAGTTCAGCCTGCGTGGCAAAATAATGCCTCATGGAACCTACAGATAAACCGGCCTCCTTCGCAATATTTCGTACGGTAGCATGATCCAGTCCGTTATCCCGAATGACGCGGATCGCCGCAGCAGCAACAATTTTTCGTTGTTTTTCATGATCTACGATTTTTGGCATACTCCCATTATACACCAAGCTTCTCCTTTTTTAATACGTTGTGTTATAATATTTTTATAATACAACGTATTAAAAAATATTAACCAGAGAGGATTTAGTGGCTGATGGACACAAGTATTCAAAGCAAACACAAACGTAAATTTGGAGTATTGAAGTTCACCCTCGGGCTGTTCTGCACCGTTCTATTGATTATTGGTGGAGGTTTCCTGTATGAGTGGTACGCCTCGTCTCAGGCCAAAAGTGATTTCCCTCCTGCAGGAAAGTTGGTTGAAGCAGGGGGTTACAAGCTTCATATTCATAAACAGGGGAATGGATCACCTACCATTATTATGGAGGCCGGTAGTGGTGAGACCAGTTTGTCCTGGAGAGATATCCCCTCGGAGCTTGCTAAACACGCAACTGTCGTGACCTATGATCGGGCAGGATACGCCTGGAGCGAGGCCGCGCCCACAGAGCGTACAGGAGCCAACATCGTACAAGAGTTACATCTGGCTCTCGAGAATGAAGGTATTGATGGACCATATGTCATGGTAGGCCACTCCTTGGGGGGTATGTATGCCAGACTATTTACGCAGATGTACTCAAAGGAAGTACAGGGACTTGTCTTAATTGATGCCCGTCCCGAGGATGATGATCAGAATACGAAAGCTTTACTCAAACAGGATAATTTCAAAGGCAACCCGCCTGCCTCATTATTATCATTGTTGAAGTTATCCGGAAGTTTCCGTCTATTTCCAGACTTCATGCTGGAAGGACTGGTTGCAGAGCACGATCGGGATGCATTTATTAACGTGATAGCAACACCTTCTTTTTTTCATGCCAAAGAAGAAGAAGCTGCTCTCGCATATACAACCGAAGATGCCATTCGTGGACAGAATCTCGGGTCCATTCCGATCCGAATCATTGCTAGGGGGCTTCCCCAGAACTATGCCCAGGCGGGAATTTCAACTGAAGTCGGGCAGCAACTTGAATCCATATGGCAAACCGGTCAGCGTAATATGATGAATCTGTCTAGTGATAGCGAGTTTATCATTGCCAAGCAGAGTGGTCATATGGTTATTCATGATGAACCGGAGTTGGTTGTACAGACAATTCTTGAATTGATTTCGAATATAGAATGACCGGGACGACATGAATTGAAGCCCTGTTTCGCAGAAAAATTCTGCAGAGATTGTCCATAATGACAAAGACCTCTCTCACAATATTTGTGAAAGAGGTCTTTGTCATGGCATATTAGCATTTTTCCAAAATCATGCGATTCATAATATTGCGCTCACAGTCCCGTCTCTTGACCCCTATTCTCCCTTTTGGCTTCACCCAAAGACCTTGTATTGATCAGATAATACAATGTGGCATAGATCGTAAGAATAAAGATACCAAAAAACATGCAGAAGGCGAGCGATGGACGGCTGACACTCTCATGCATCAGTTCAACCAGCGTGTTCCGATTGGTTAACGCATCCCAGCTATTCAGACGATATACGCGTCCAAGCAGCACGCCGTAACTCCCCAAAGCACAACCCGCCAGTACAAATATCCATGAGGCTGCACTTCCGATTTTCCTGTAGATCACTTCCTGAAGCTGGTACATCGACAGGAATCCAAGCAGAAGTCCGGTCCATACAAACATTAATACAACAATCAAGTCGTACCAGTACTTGTAATCCAGGCCATTCCCGCTGTAATACCGGGAACTTCGCGCCGTCAGGTGAACAAGATCGGTTACAATGTAAGACGAGTTTGGAAAGAACAGCAACCACAGTAAACCGCTTGCTACAGCAATCCATGCTGCACCTTTCCATTTTGCTTGACTGAAGCCATAGGCGATATAAGAAAAGACAAAAGGAATCCAGCCCAGAAACAGATTCCAGATGAGAAACCGGAAATAACGCTGATCCAGCCAATCCGCGGCTGTATAATACAAGCCCACCGTCACGACAGTGACCACAATCAGGAAAACAAAAATTTGGATATAGTTCAGCTTTCTCAATGATTTTGACCTCGCTTGAAATGGAACTAAATTCCATTATTTTCGAAAATATCGGATGATTTCTTCCTTGTCCTTCTCTACACGAAGGTTCAGTCCCCGTTTGTCTTTCATGCCGTGTTGTTGCAATTCATGCCCCGGGTCTAGCACCAGTGGCTTGGCAGCCACATCTTCCAGCAAAGTCATGGTCAGTTGATACGTCTCACGCAGCTTATCCATGGGAAGGATTGATTCATAACGCTTGATCAATTCAATGAGACGTTCAGCATACATCAGACGAACCATACTGTCTGCACTCATCAGCTGCCTAGAAGCGAATGCCGTTATTGCTGCAACTATGGCCGGATCTGCAAAATGCTTGGCAATCAGTGCCAACTCATCAACTGCATCCCAGTTCATAATTGATAATTCAGTGGTCAGATGACGGATTCTTTCAGCCATCCATGTCTCTTCCAATTCTTTCGGTACATCCCAGCGTTTATACTCCGTATAGACTCCTTCACGATGCATTTTAATAGCGCTGCCATAATGTGTAATGAACAGTGCTTTTGGAATATCCCACTCTGTCTCCATCCGTTCCCACCACACCTGTCTCTAGTTCATAAATTAAATTAAATTAAATGATTACATAATTTTACTGGTAAAAACCATACTAGAATCATACCACTTCCCAAAGGAGAATCAAATTCACATGAATGAAAATCAAATGCAATTCAGAAATGAAGCAAACCCAGGCCTCACACCCCATATGAACCATGGCGGACATGAAATGTTCGATATGCATGAAGTCCTCTCATGTGCAATCAACGTATTGGATCAATACATGATCTTCAGAACTTTTGTGCAAGATACCGAACTGCTTGATATACTTGACCGCCAGTACAATTTCATGTTGTCCCAGTACAATCTGACTGCTGAATGTTTCTCCACTGGACAGAAACCCGGGCAGGAGACAGGGACCTACATGATTCCAGACATGGTTCCGCCTATCTATGGTCTTAAGCCAGCTGCACCAAAAAAACCAAACCAATCCCTGGCTGATGTAAAAGATGCCGGAATCAGCGGTCATATGCTGGGTCTGATCAAAACACACGCTTCTCTGCTCGCCATGTCTGCTCCTGAAATTACAAATCCGACAGTACGCCGTGTGGTTGCTGCTCAGGTTCAACATTTTGTCGAGATGGCTTACGAAATTTTCATGTATCAAAACAAAAATGCTTATTACCAAGTTCCGCAACTCAATGCAAATGACACACAGCAAATGCTTAAGGCTTACGTACCAGCAACCGGCGCACCGCAGATGCCAACGAACAATAAAGCTCCTCTCCATTAGTTTAAAATGATGTAGGATCAACAAAGAACAGGCTTTTCAACCCGTACAGGTTGGACGAGCCTGTTCTTTGTTTTCAGAAACATCCGATTTCTATGGCTTACCCCCGTTATACATTTTTCAGTGAATATATACTTGATTAGATTACCAGAAACTGATTTAATCAAGTGAAACCTTTACAGTGCGACCTGCGAACCACACGTCTAATGTTATAATGCAATCATAAAAATATAAGTATAATTGGAGACCACTTATTATGTATTAAGGGAGGACCTTGAATGCGATTGAAATCATCTATTAAGCTCGGTTTTCTAGCCATTACCCTAAGCATTACGGCTATGGGTGCAACATGGACAACATCCCAAACTGCTTTGGCTGCGCCTGTTTCAGCTTCCAAAACGGTATATCATCAATTTCAAATGTACTGGAAAAATGCAATCCATTCCACGTCCAGCCTGATTCAGGCACGTAAATATCTATCGAATCATATCGATGAAGTTGGCCCATGGCAGGCCACCTTGATGACTCTTCAACTGGAAAATTTGCAAAAGATCAAACTGGCTGACCTGGATCAAAGAATGTATACAGAGTTGTTTCAACATGTTCTTTCCGAAGCCCATTCCAAGATAGGATATGAACAACAGCTTACATACAGCCGACTGCTCAAAGAGATTAAAGATCCGGCGGTTCACAAGCTTTTGCAGGAAGCATCTGATTTGGGGTTCAAACTGGAAACCAGTGAAGGTCTGTACTATCCCATCATCAATTATGAAATGTACAAAAAGTTTCAACCCTACGTGAAACCTGACATTGTTGCTTACATTGATATTATGGCTGCGGAATCCAACCAGCCTACCACTTCAGATGCGGCTTTTATGATAACCTGGAATGAGCTCATCCGTCGCACCTTGGAAAAGGAAGCTTTCCTGAACAACTTCCCAACCTCCAATCGTGCGTCAGCAGTCAAGAATTTACTGTACGTCAGTTACCTGTTTTACGGAAGTGATAACACTCCGGCCTATGACTGGTACTCGGAAGAAGAAATCCGTACAATCGATCCAGAAGTAAAAAAAGCATACGAAAAGACTGTCGCTAAGAGGGAGCCTAATACTCAGAGTATACTTCTCGACACAGTGGAGAAGATTTTGCATCTCCTTGATGAGAGCAATAACGAACTCACGCCGGAAATCAAAGAAATTATAGAACATGTTGAGAAACAATTTACCAATGAATGATGAAGGTAACTCATGGAAACGGTTCAACGACCCTTTGTTGGCCGCGATCAAAATCGCTGCAAGCGATAAGCCAAAAAAGCGGCACTCCTTTTTACAGGTGTGCCGTTTTTGCTTGTTTCCATACCTTTTATCCTGTACCCATCCAAAACAGTATTATGTCGATACCGATGTTAATTTGTCTGGATTCACAACCAGATAAACTCCCTCAATCCGTTCACCTGAAGAATCGAGTTCCAGACACAGTACCTCTGACAACTGCCCGTTTTCCAATAACGCAAGGTGAAGCTCTCCATTGATCACTGTGGGCATCCACTCTCGTTCTCGCAATCGGGTCAACACCCGACGAGAGGTCAACAAAGCCAGTACACCCTTGCGAACTCTCATCGTTCGCATGACCGTATGCACACGCCCACCGCCATCTGCGGTAAACACAGGCTGTTCAGCCAGCAGCTCCAGCATGGCAGAAACATCATAACTCAGAAAAGCGGTTGTAAAGCGGGCGATTAATTCTTCCTTTGCAGCATAATTAGCAGGGTGATGTTCCATGGCTGGAAGGCGATCCGGCAGCTTGCGTCTGGCTCGACTAAAGATCTGACGACAATTGCTCTCCGATTTGCCTAACCAATCCGCGATTTCGTTATACTCATACTGGAATGCTTCACGCAAAACAAAAACAGCACGTTCTATCGGAGAGAGCTGCTCCAGCATAACCAGATAAGCGTAGGAAATCATCTCCTTCTGCTGCACGGTTTCCTCCGGAATGTTGGCTAACCCGCCATCACTCATCGGCTCCGGAAGCCATTCCCCAACATAACTTTCCCTTTGATTGCGGGCGGAGTTTAGCAGATTCAGACTCCGGTTTACGACCAGTTTGGCAATATAGGCCTTGGAATTACGGATGTCATGAAGAGGCTTGCTCTGCAGCTCGGCAAAACAATCCTGCACCATATCCTCAGCCTCTACAACACTGCCAAGCATGCGGTAGGCTATGGAAAAGGCATAGGACTTGTAGCGAATGTACAGTTCACCAATCTCCAGAGAAGACCCTTCTGGCTCATTGGTGAATACATTGGATTTCATGAAAATGGCCTCCTCTGGCAGATGGTTGTCGTTTCATTTAGTTAAAGCAACCAGGGTACATCCCCGTTGTAATCGCAATCCGGTTCCAGTTATTAATGGTGTTAATCGCCAGAATCAGATCCACCAGCTCGGCATCACTGAAATGTTCTTTCACTTTTTCAAACAATTCAAGTGGCACACCTTGATCCGAAATACGGGTTACGGCTTCAGCCAGCTCCAGCATAACACGTTCTTTTTCCGTAAACAAAGGTACCTCTCGCCACACACTCAGCAGCAAAATGTGATCGGCATAATCGCCCAGCTTCAACAGATCTTTGGCATGCATATCAAGACAAAAGGCACAACCATTGATTTGTGATACACGAATTTTCAACAGCTCATATAACACTTTATCTTCAAATTGACCCGAAACATGCTGCTCCATGGCCATCATCGCTTTGAAAGCCCCTGGATTAGCCACTCTGTAATTCACTCTTAAATTCATCTCATTCGCCTCCGTATATTGGTCTACAACCTGAAGACAAATCAAGACTCACATCTGTGACACTTTTCTTCAAAAAAAATTCCTATTACATTTGAAGACAAAAAAAATGCGCGACGACATCAAAAGGAATAGCACAAATGAAACGTTGCCCAATAGTTATATAGTTTACATAAAGTGTTATGCCCAAACCGATCCTTCCGTTTTTATGTTAGGTATCTGCTCTTACGTTTGTCATTTCAAACAAAAAAGGATTACACATATTGATATACCAAACAAAAGAGTAGTAACATACGACTACAAAGTAAACTTTTCTAACATTAAAAATGAATGATTTATTATCCTAGCAAGGAGTGACTTCCATGATAACTTCCAATTCCAATCCTCAACTTACATCTGAACTGCCCCGTGGCTGCACATTCTCTGCTGAAGACTGGCATGTCTTATCCCAATATTGGTATCCGATTGCCCAGGCAAGCGAAGTAACAGATAAACCTCTCGCAGCTCAATTGCTTGATGTCCGATTGGTCCTGTATCGCAGCAACGACAACGTTGTGGTCGCCAAGGATCTTTGTTTTCACCGCGGGGCCCCGCTTAGTAAAGGATGGGTCGAAAATGGGGAAATCGTCTGTCCTTATCATGGTTTCCGTTATAACTGTGAGGGGAAATGCACCGCCGTACCTGCTCACCCCAGCTCCAAAATCTCTCCCAAACTGAAACTTATTGTATATCCAGCAGTCGAACGTTATGGTCTGATCTGGACTTCACTTGCCGGAACAGATGAGCAGATTCCTTCATTCCCAGGTTGGGATGATCCGGATTATATTAATATCTTACCTCCGAACTTTGATATTGTAGGTTCTGCCGGAAGACAAATGGAAGGATTTCTGGATGTATCCCATTTTGCCTATGTGCATACCGAGACGTTTGGCGACCGAAATAATACAGAGGTACCCCAGTACAAAGTAAAACGCGAAGGCAATGAACTGCTTGCCGAGTATTGGAGTTCTGTTAGCAATTATGGCAAGGGCCAGGATAACGTGGCGCCGGAAGGATTTCAATGGCTGCGCGAATTTCGGGTATTCCCGCCCTTTGCTGCATCACTTACGGTTCACTTCCCGGAAAACGACAAGCTGAACATTCTAAATTGTGCCTCCCCCATCTCTGCACGTTATACGCGTTTATTCTGTCCCATTACCCGCAACTTTGACAAGGATGCTCCGATCGAAGATACAATCAAGTTTAACTTACAGGTATTTGAGGAAGACCGTGAGATGGTGGAATCACAGAAGCCAGAGGATCTGCCACTGGACCTGTATGCGGAAGCACATATTCCCGCAGATCGCACCTCCATTGCTTATCGTCAGTTATTGACCTAACTTGGGTTGGGACGAAACTACACATCGTAAATCCAAAAACAAATGGAAAAAGAAGCAGAAACGTTCCCATGAACGATCTGCTTCTTTTTCCATGGTGGCTGCAATCTCACTCATGACGGCATAACGGGATTGAGCCCACTCCTGATAAGTCTTAGATCTGTCACTTACCCTTGAATATTTTTGTTCACCGGAGGTTCTGTATAGTACGGACAGCCTGGTTCGTGAATAATACGAGGATCTACCCACGTTCCCCAATATGGAAGGCGATTCACATATGGCTGTTCGTTGGGCTGACTGTTCGGATGAGGCATATTTGTGGTCGGGGAAACTTGAGTTACACAATCTGCTGGTGGTCCCACAATCACTGTTTTTTGAATTGGAGCGAGCGTCTCCTTCACCTTGTTCTCATCCAGACAATACGTATGGGCCAGAACACTCGCTGGTGTCAGACGTAAAATATCTGAACCAAATATGGCTTCAGGGATTGGAGCATCAAAGATAGCCAGCAGGTGGGTCTGATCTACCGTTGCCATTTCATAGTGCCACCAGCCTTGCGGAACATTGGCTACTTGGCCTGGGGTGATCGTAAAGTTTAACAACTCATTAGTAAACGGGTTAATGAGGGAAACAACGGCTGAACCACGGATGCAATATACCAGTTCGGATGCATTCTGATGGATATGAGGTTCAACTACACTGCCGGTATTCAAGTAAATATCCAGAAGGGAATTATTCCCCAACGTATTTAATTGTTTAATGGATAGGTAATTAATATAGTTTTGTTCATCTTTTTTGAAGAAAGGATTCTGGTTCAAGTCAAATGTAAATTGAGTAGTTGGTAAGGTATAGTCCATATAGGAAGTTGCCAAAATAAACGCCTGCCCTTCGCTCTCGGTTTAGGTGATAACCTATACGCCAGCTTATGCTCTGGGCATCTATGCGTGAGCCCATTTCTGTTGAAGGCTCGCTGATCCCAAAGAACCCTGACAAAGGAAGCCTTATCAGGGGTTTTTCGTTATTCATTTTCTTCTTCCGCCAAAATCTCTTTCCAACCGATGCCCACAGGTGTACTGGTCAAGTCCACGTGCTGCAACCAATTCATCCGCGAAACGACTTCAGGAGTCTCTTCAATTAAGCTATTCGTCACACCCAGATAACGCAGATTCTTCAGCTTCTCAAGCTCAGGAGGAAGAACACGTATCCCAGAATAAGCAATGTTTAAACTCACTAATTCGGTCAGTTCTCCTATCTCGCAGGAATGGAATCAAAACTAAGCTCTGATTTGGACTTTGGTTTCCATCCCGGCACCACACGGTGAGAACTTCCACAATAAATCGTTAGTCTCTGTAACTGCTTTAACTGTCTGATCCCCTTAGGAATGCACTCCAGATCAGCCGTCATAATTTCCAATTCTTCCAGAGTGGTCAGTTCAAACAAAGCTAGAGGAAGCTTAAATACATCCTGCTCAAAAATCTCAAGTTTCTTCACATGCTCTAGTTCCCGAATCCGTTCCGGAATCTCGGTCAAATGATGGGAGCAGATCTGGAGAACATCGGTCTGATGATTGATCGCATCGTCCAGATAACTTTCAAATTCACGATGCCTATCCAACCTGAAAAACAAGCCAGGTATCCTTTCCATCAAGTCGCTAGCCTCTTCTTGGGTAATATGCATTCCATATATATTCTCATGTGCAACGTTAAAGAAATAATCACTTCCATCCTGCTTCAAGAAACAAAGATCATCCGGCAGTGATGGATATAACCAGTCATGAAAACGATTTGCTTCTTCCTTAAGGATCTGACCTGATTCCGGCGTGCAGCGATATATGTAATAAATCCCCTCTGAATACATGGCACCACTCTGCATCATCATTTCTTCCATCGTACAGCTTTCAATAAGATGAGGCTGGAGTCTTCCCAATACTTTGGAAACCCTTGGTGGTTCGTCTTCATTGTACCGTCGTCTGTCAACTAGTAAAAAACGATCAGTCTTCTCGATTAATTCGTCAATTAATTGTTCATAGGCAGAGCTTCTAGGATCGGTATGAAAAAAAACGGTCAACACTCATCTCCCTCTCTGCGCTTGCATCCTTATGTTGAATCCTTTGTATCATCTATTTACATCTTGGCATAGGCTGATATCATCAATCGAGTCATTGGAGGCATGCAGCATGGCATACGGACCTGATTCTGTTTCATCCCCGCAATCAGCGGGTTATCCTTACCCTTATTATCCACCAGCACCCTATCCCTACCCTTATCCATATCCATATCCCTATCCATACCCGCCCATCGTCCCGTTTCCACTACCATTCCCGATTGGCGGACCTTGGTGGCATGGTGGCTATCCGGGTGGCGGTTACCCAGGCGGACCACACGGTCCATACCCTGGAGGTGGCTATCCAGGCGGTCCTCATGGCGGAGGACCTGGAGGACCTGGGGGTCCTGGCGGAGGTTACCACGGCCATCGTTTCTTTTAATGATAATATGAGCAATACAGGAGCTGTTATTGGCAACTCCTGTCCTTATTCAACTTTCTTTTAAAATACCTAAGGATGTCCTTCTTTCGTAAAGCATTCTACCTGCTCAATACTCAATTTCATCCATGATCCTTAGATTCCGAGTGGACATTTCCAGCAATTCTGTAAATGTATCTGTCAAATAATAAACAAAATCCGGATCATGCACATACATAATAATCTGTCCATAGGTCCCCTGTTCAGCCGGATCAAAATCAAGCATCAAATACAGGGAACCCCCGGCCATCGTTGCGAAAGGAATCCATTCTTTATGAAACAGATACGGCTTGATTTCCGGGTCCAGCTTACTGATCTCTTCCGCGGAATAATACTCATCCAGTTTCATGTCTGCTTTACAAAAGTATTGTTTGGTTTCACGTATGTCCTCCAGTGACATCAGATAAAACGGGGTACACTCTTCTTTTTCCGCATCGCCTGGATACAAGATATGAAATGCATAACCACTGCCATCCTTACGCTGATAGAAGGCCCGAAAATCTTCCGGCAGCCGGACACCATATTCAGTTTCAAATGCGGTTAGGTATTGCTCAGAAGCACCCTCCCGATGCTGGTATTCCTCGTATAATTGCCGAATTTCGTCATCTTGGATTTTTTCGTTCATAAGCTCATTCAGCGTGTCGAACAAGTCATTCCATCTTGCGGTGTTCTCATGTGTCACGAAGCTTCATCTCCTTCTTCACTCAGCTCTGCCGGTTCCCGCACATATTCCTGCTAATTTTTCGGTTAAATCCGTCATTCTGTACGTCGGACATTACCAGCGCACAGGTTCTTCTCCGCGCCATAACACATAACGCTCCAACTCACGGAGGTTTCCTGTGCCAATGCCATACTCATCCATCTTATCGGAATGCAGATCAAGGATGTGCAGCATGCCTCCAAACGTACCCACAGCAAGCTTCGATTGATCAGTAGAAACGACAAGGGAATAGATGGTGCTGCCTACAAAATGTCTCCACACTTCCTGTCCGTCACCATTCACGCAATATAAATATCCGTATGCGTCCCCTAGCACCATGCCTGAATTTATCTCCACTGCAGCGTATACACGGGCATTCTCATCCATGACAGACCAATCTTCCTTACGCTCATTCCCATCCACCGTTTCCAGCTGAACCTGAATTGTAGCACCGTTATAAAAGTGACATGCATTAAACCATACGTTCAGGCTGTCCGCGGTAAATACGGCGTAGTGAGGGTAGCTCGATTCGGGATAAATTGAATACGTCTTACTCCGCTCACGATCCAGAAGCATGTGATTACTCACCTGGCTGCCATAGGCAATCCAGCGACCGTCACGCGAAACTGCTGCATGACCCATATCAATCTGCGTATCTTCCAACTCGTACTCTTCGATCTCTGCAAGATCCGGGTGCAGCAGGGATACACGATCTTGCTCTACCAGGTAAATTCCGTAATTGGAGAAAATGAGAACGGATTTTCCTGCATTAAACGGAATGAGTCCTTCAAGTGTACGCTCCGGGTGCTCACAGTCAGCAAGGGATTCGATACGCGGCAAAGCCTGCTGAATACTGGATTGAATATCTTCCCAACGATACACTGCGAGCTCTTGTCCCTCCAGATGGCGATCAGGTTGTCTAATGACACGAATAGTTTCAGGTCCGGCAAGGGCATAGTCCATCCCATCCGGTGAACAGCCTGCGAAGGTATACTGGGAGAAAGGTACCCATCCATGTACATTAGCCGTGTACACACAACCATTCTCTGTAAAGGCACCGAGCGAAAATACCAATGTGTCCACATTCAAATAGCCAACCACGCGTATAGCCTGCATGTAGGATTGAAAATGTTCATTCAATGGCCATGTTGCAGCAGGCAATTCCAGCCGGAGCCGTTCCAAATCTCCTTGAAGATTGGCTTGCTTCACCATCTCCCACACTTCAGTGCTGATCTGAGCTCTGGCATCCTCCGCAAGTTCCGTTTCATCCAGCTGCTCTCCCGCCATGCCTCTGCGCACAAAGGCATTTACATCCCTTGCATATCGTTTGCCTTCATTACGCCATGATTTCGCGATATCTTCGTTTATCCAGCTCAATGATTATTCCTCTCCTCTGCCTTTATTCAGAGTCTCACAATGATGGGCCAGCAAAAATAGATTAATCTCATGATCCATCGCCCCTTCGCCTCCATCCATTTCTTCATAGAAGAGCGCAATTTCTCGTCCATTTGCATAATTAAAACGCAAATATCCGCCCATGGAAGCCATAAACAGCTTACACATATATTCATTTTCCAGCACGGCATCCCACTTGAATCTCGCTTTGCACAAATCAGCCAGTTCTTTCATGAAGCCTTCACGCGTGGTGTTAGCCAAGTGGTAAAATGTGTGGTTTCGCAGTTCATTCCAGGGTTCAAAATAGGCTGGGGTCAGCGGTTTATCCTGATGGTAATAGGCGCAATAGATCCGGTTCAGCGTCTCTGCAAAATCAGCTTCAGGACATGTCCACAGGATGATATTCTCATCATGACGCGGGAGCCATAACAATCCCTCCACGTCTGGATGAACTGCCAGGAAATCCCCATCCACCGAACTGCCAATACTGATACACTCTTGAAGCTGATCTTGAGTGACCGGTGTATCCTCCGTATGCATCCAAAAATCATATTCAGCAAAAGGTTTCAATACCTCCTGATCCGGCCGCTGCACATTCATCCAGCCTGTGTACGTCCCTTCCCCGTATTGTTCCAGCCATTTTCGATAAGAGGAAGGCAACGAGATGGAATGCTGTTTTTCAAATTGATCCAATTCCTCAGCGGGCACGGGTTTAAACGCACGGGTTACAATATACATTTCACGACATCTCCCTACGATCTGTTCGATCAGTTCGTACAATTCATTCCGTTCATGAAGATCGTTCACTCCATATCCGGACGTGATGATTCATTCCATCCTTCAGCAAATCAATCAGCTATGCCAGTTCTTCCTGCACAATTTCGGTCACTACACCCTTGCGGTTTACAATGCTAATGGCAAAGGCATCATAGCCGTCACGTTTCACTTGCTCAAAATCCATGCTCCCTCCCGTAATCAATTCGTAGTTTCCGTCTTCATCCACATCTTCCCCAAACTCTTCATCCCACGGCACGTTGTAATAAGCAGATAGCTGTACTTCAAATATATCTTCTCCTTCAACGTCCAAATAAGGTCGCAGCGGCCTGTTGTTCAGGTCTTCCTCCGGATAGGTCTCGCATAACATGGCATCATAACCGTGTTTGGCTGCATCGATCAGCAAGTAACGTTCTCCGGTTATGGTGTGCTCCGCATATACGATGAGCGGTGTCGAATCATGCCAGGTTATCAGATCATCTTCGGTTAAGTCACCATAATAAAAAATATGGAACTTGTCATGTCCATCCCTCGTTTGCAACTTGCCTTTCCATTCTACTTCATGCGTCTGAACATCCGAAATCTCCTCAACCAAACCTTCCAAATATGCAGGTCCTTTATGTACACCAAACAAATTCATGATCTCGCCTCCGCTTTATTCATTCGAATGCCTACGACTTTATGTTCTTCATCGACATCCAGCTTCACATCGATGTCCAACTTATCATGGAATAGGGCCGTAATGTTGATATAAGGATCACGGACAGCTTCGCCGCCTCCATTGGTAGAACGACTCATCCCCTGATGGATAATGGATTGTACCAGCTGTCCATCCCCTTTTCCGGTATTTTTGTAACTATAAATCACCTCTTTATCCTGATTATAAAAATTTAACACCGTTGTAAAATCTTTGGCATTGGTATATTGCTTTTCGGTTTTTACATATTCGTTTTCCGTGGATTGATAGCTGATCGCCCCCGCCAGATAGGGATTGTCTTCACTGGGTTTAATATCAAACTCCTGATAAGCGATGCGAAAAAGGTATTGGATATGACTCATATCGACCCGGTAATATAACTGACGGTTGTCTTCCTCCTTATCCATGGCAGCGAAACTATTAATGAGCGGCAAGGCATCATAAGATTTGCCGTTCACGTCCACAGCGAGAGTATAGTCGGACAGTACCTTTTCTTTTTGAAACACACCATACGTCTGTAAAATAAAATAGGCCGGAATGAGTAATATGCCTATAATTGCTGAAAAAATCGTGATCTTTAGACGAACTTTCATCATCCTCCTCCTTAGCGACCCGCGTTCTACCGGTTCATCCTGTCGTGTGCTGAAGTTTGGTCAACGTGCGGACCACCAACTCCCTGTTCTTGGCGTTCTTGATATACGCAGGGATGGTATGTGAAGCCGTCTTCACAGGGACATTTCCAGGTTTAACGCGCAAATCAGCCGAAATATACGAAATCAGATAATTTAAATGCGCCCGATTAACGGCCCATACCATCTTTCCTTTGATATAGTCTAGAAAATACAATTCCATTTTAAATATAGGATCTCGTCCGTCTCGAATATCGGGATAATACCCTCTATATACTGGATTTTTATGTAATACGACATGATTGACACTTCCACAATGCGGGCATTCGATATGCGATGATTTGTGGGACGTCTTTTTCTCATCTCTCACTTCAACATTGAACCAGCGTTCACATTGGACACAATTGCTCTTGGCTTTATAGTGATATTCCGTCTCATGAACTCCGTGAGCGAAACATTGTGAACATTTCCATGCCAGGTGACCATCTTGGTTTAATATATAGGCATGACCACCACAGCATTTGCATTTTACATCAACCTGCTCGCACCGCCGAAGAACAGCGTAGAAGCTGTATTTATATGCCCCTTCGTCTTCGAAACGTTTCATTTCGAGCCCACCTCCCTCTGATTTTCTCGATCTCCATTCACATGAAGTATGACCGAATCGAAACAATCAACATTTCCCAAATGTACTATCTAAAATTATATGAAACTCTGTTGCTTTTCACAAGAAACCTCCACCAGAAAGATCATCGTATGCACCAAAAAATGACGTAATAAAGTGTGTTTTGCATCACACCAGACCTCGGTTCAATGTCGTAATCTAAACCTATATTCAAAAGAAATATATTCGTTTCATTTTATTTGTGAAAAATATTACTTGAATAAGGTTGTGTTCTCCATGTTCTCTTTGTCAAATCATGTATCCAAGATTTCGATAATGCTTGTTGTATTCACCTCTGTACTCTCGCATTGCAGTTCTTCCGAAACCATTAAACCTGCTCAGCACAGTGAAGTCCCCTCTACCGGGGTCAGTCAACCAAGTCAGCCGCCAGTGGATCCGGTCATTCGCAGGGAAGGCACCACAGTATATATTGAGATGACTGCTCAAGTAACGGATATCGAAATCTCGGAAGGCGTCATGTATAACGCTTGGACGTTTAATGGTACAGCCCCCGGGCCGGTACTTCGTGTGACTGAGGGAGATACCCTGATATTCACGCTAAAAAACAAAGATTCCAGCCTGCCTCATTCTATGGATTTTCATGCCGTTCATGCTTCACCCAGCAGCAAATTCATCGATGTCATGCCGGGTGAGGAAGGTACTTTCACCTACGCAACTTCCTCTCCTGGCGTATTTATGTACCACTGCGGGACAAAACCGGTTCTCGCTCATATTGCCAACGGTATGTATGGCATGATTATTGTTGAACCCGAAGCCGGTTATCCTTCTGATCATCTGATTCATCGTGAGTATACGCTTGTTCAGAGTGAATGGTACAAGGAGCATAGTTATGATGCCTTTTTGAACGAAGAACCGGACTATGTTGTGTTCAATGGGAATGATTACGGACTGACCCGTAATCCTCTGCTTGCCAAAGTTGGAGATACAGTTCGACTCTATGTAAGCAATGCCGGACCGAACGAAGTCTCTTCTTTCCACATTGTTGGTACGATCATGGACCGAGTATATATAGACGGAAATCCCCGAAATATACAATATGGAATGCAGACGGTTATGCTTCCGGCGAGTGGTGGGGCTGTCGTGGAATTTACCGTAACAGAAGAAGGAGATTATCCGATTGTAACGCATCAGTTTAACCATGTATCCAAAGGGGCTTCTGCTGTTCTTCGTGTAACCAAGGATGGCAAAGACCATGGAGGTCAGGCAATGTCACACTGAGACATCCTGACGGGAACTATACATATCCTGGACGATTTGAGGTGAGACATGAAATGATCTGTACACATCAAACTCAAGACCCCTGTTTTTTGAAAGTGCCTCTATTCCAACATCTTGGCCCGGAAGAATCTGCAATGTTGACCTCACTCCTGCATTCCCGCAAGTATGATAAAGGCGAGTATGTCGTTCAGGAGGGTGAACGCTCGGATACGCTGTACATTGTTCATCAGGGATGTGTCAAGTTATCAAAATACGGCCAGAACGGCAAAGAACACATCATCCGTTTCCTGTTTCCGGGTGATTTCTTTGGGCAAGCTGCCCTGTTACACCAGAAACCTCATGATGCGAATGCCGAAATTTTGGAGTCTTCTGCCCTTTGTTCCATGAACAAGCACAACTTTGATCTTCTTCTCGAACAATATCCTAAGCTCGCATATCATTTCCTGCTTGCCGTTTCCGATCTTCTCGGTACGACAGATGAATGGAATAGTGCCCTCAGTTCCATGGATACTGAACAAAAGATAGCAAATTTGCTCTTGTATTTTCATACTCGAAATCATGCACCACATGAGATCCGATTGCCTGTTTTCAAAAAAGACATGGCACTGCTACTGGGCATCACACCCGAAACACTTAGCCGCAAGCTGGCCGCCATGCAGAAACAGGGACTGCTTCAGGTTACAGGAAATTGCATTCTGATTCTTCAACTGGAGCAACTTAAGGAAAAGATTCAATAATGAAGAAGTCTATCTAACTCCGTGTAGGTTTCATATTTAACATTGAATGTGAGTAACGTCACAGTACACCTTCCCGTTCCATTATACAGTTAAGAAAAGCTCTGCAGGAGGTTGACGATATGAGTACAATTGTAAAATTGGACAAACAGATCATCATGCACAAAATGCAGGAGTTATGCTCACTCCTATTACAAGATGAAGGCTACAAAGAGATGCGCGACATGATAGATCAGTTTGCCGCAGATGAGCAGGCCACAGCGCAATACGAACGGTTTATGGAGAAATATCAGGCTTTGGAGGAAAAAGAACGGCAAAACATCGAACTGCTTGCATCCGAAATTCAGGTGTATGAAGAGGAAGAACGTGCGCTGTATGATCATCCGCTCATTCGCAGATTCATATATGCACAACGCGAATTTAGCCAGCTGCATCAGCAGATCAGCCACTATTTTACAAAATCGGTTGAGTTGAACCGTTTACCCGAACCGAAGGAACTACACAAGGAAGCATGCGGTTGTGGAGGAAACTGTTCCGGTGGACACTAGAATCTCACATTGAACGCAAAAATAAGAGTATCCATGATCAGTTCATCATCTGAATGGATACTCTTATTTGCACTTCCATATCATCGTTATAAATCAAGCAAAAGTGATACCAACAATCCCATGGAAGCAATAAATCCTACTACGGGACCACCTTCTTCAAAGGCTTCAGGCATCATGGTGGAACAGATCATGGCTATAATTCCTCCACCTGCAAATGCACCAATAGCCGCTCCCATCTCCTTGGGCAGCTGTTCCAGGAACAAATATCCACCCAGGGCTGCCAGCGCGGAGATCAGCAGTACACCCAGCCACATCAACATAATTTTGGACCGTGTATATTTATTACGCTGCAGTCCAACGGTACTGGACAGACCTTCAGGAATGTTGCTGACAAAGATGGAGACGACAAGTACAACGCTGATGCCATTCCCGGTCAGCAGACTTGCCCCAAGCATGATTGATTCCGGAATGGCATCCATAACCGTACCTGCAAAAATGCCAAGCCCACTTTGGTTCGATTCTCCTGTGCCAACCTCTCCTGAACGTTTACGCCCTGCCCCTCCCTTACTGGAAATAAGCAGATCGAACAGCGTATATACAACCGCCCCCGAAGTGAAACCGATCGCTGTCGGTACAATTCCTCCATCATTCAATGCATCACCAATAAGCTCAAATGCAGCTGCACCGATCAGAGTCCCTGTACCAAAAGCCATAATCCAACCGATGACCCGTTTCGGAATCTTCAGAAACAGCGCCGCAAGCGCCCCAATCACAACCGCTGAGGCGGAGATGCCGCCCCACATGAGCGCAATCCACATCCAGGCCGCCCCCTCTTCTGTCCATTTAGATCTATCCATCCATTAACCCGGGGAATGACTTCAAAAACAGGAAACCGGACTAATGACTGTACGCCCCTCAGTAAATCACCCGATCATTTGCAATGAAAAGATACCCTTGTGATTTATATCACCTGTCAGAATCCGTAATCACGGTATGATGGAGGGATCAGACTTATAACAGGACAGACCATAACAAAAATTGCACCGCACCAACAATCTCAATGACGCCTACCTTCATGGGACGTAGAGATTTTCCCGCATAAATGAAGGTTCGTGCAGCCGAATAGATATAAGCCAGTATCATCCATGGATAACCGATCACTGCAGGGATCACTAACAGGAGCAGATGGACCAGACGTGTCAACATTAACCAGCGTTTGTTGGTCCGTTCCCGGAAGACGGATTTCACAAAAAACGTACTTCCTGTAAAATGAAGAAAACAAAACAGAATGACTGCACCCATTTTGATATCCCAGCTGCCGCCGCCAATGAGATAAGCAGCCGCACCTCCGAGAGAGAACATCAACATCGCACAAAGGTCATTGGTCAGTGAGCGTTCAGCTTTGTGCCTGACATGCCAAATGTTCACAAGCAGCAGCCCGCCCAAGACCGGACCGAAGAATAACAGGGAGGATTGTTTAATGATCGGTGGGATCAGACAGATCACGGCTGCCAAACCGTATATTCCGGCCCATCTGTAAAAGCGAGTTCGATTGGACTTTCTTTTCAGAGACTGAAGCATCGGATACGCGGCGAGATAGAGTCCAAGCCAGGCGATAAATAACGGGACATGCAGCCACTGTGGATTGCTCGCGACTACACCTACGAAAAAAGGCACACTAACCATGGCCCATCCGCCATGTTCATGAGGGATAACGATTTTATGATTTGACACTTCACAGTTAACCTCCTTAATATTAATGACCTAGAAAGGACGAATAGTTATGCGCAGGGAAAACAAAGATACGGCAGCGGAGTTTTTACAGCAATTCCCCATCTTCCAGGATCTTACCCCGGAGGAACTGAACCAGATAGAGGATATTTCCATTTCCAGAACCATTCACAAAAAAACGGTGATTTTTGCCGAAGGCAGTGAGAAGGAAGCCGTATTTTTCATCCGAACCGGAATCGTTAAAGCTTACAAAACGGACGAAAATGGACATGAACAAATTGTCTCCTTCCTGAAAACAGGCGATATGTTCCCACACACCGGCTTTTTCAACACACATCCCTACCCTGCCACAGCTGAAGCAATCACCCCTACCGAACTTCTTGCCATTCCCGTCAGGCTGTTCGAACGAATAATGCTGAACACGCCGTCGATTGCGATCAAAATCATGCGAGTGCTAGGCGATAAAATACGCGAATTACAGGATAAATTGCAGGTACTCTCCGGTCAGGACGTACGAAACCGTGTGCTTTCCTTCCTGCTGATGTTAGCGGAGCAGCACGGTCAGTCGGATGGTCAGAAAGTCATCATCAACCTGCCCATGACCCATCAGGAGTTTGCCAATTCCATCGGTACAACAAGGGAAACGGCCAATCGTCTCCTGAATCAGCTTACGAAGGAACATCTGCTCGAGGTAGATCGCAGCCGAATTATTATTTATGATTTGCAAGGGTTGAAGCAACAAAGAGATAGCTGATCGCCCAGCCCTTTGATCTCTTCCTCCCCCCTGTGAGTGTGGCGATATCACAGGTTGTGCACCACAACACTTTACACAATACTGTGTGCAAAAGAGACCTTAACGCCTGATACTCCTTGTTAAGGTCTCTTGCTGTATGCATAATCACCCGTACAACTATCTGGCAATCGAGAGATCTGGTTTGCCCATATCACTGAACATGCCCGCGTAATATTTTACTTCGCCAGCTTCGTTACGGATTGCCGTAATACTCAGCCATTCCTGATATATCTCTCCGTTTTTCTTCCGGTTCCATATCTCGCCCTGCCAATACCCTTTTTGCCTCAACTCATGCCATAATTGTTCATAGAAACCTTTATCCTGCTTGCCCGATTTCAGCAGACTTGGCTTCTGTCCAACTGCCTCCTCAGCACTGTAGCCAGTGACCGCAGTAAAGGCTGGGTTCACACTACGAATAACACTGTTCGTATCTGTAATCAATATCGCTTCAATTGTATTCTCCAGAATGCTCGCAGATAACTGAAGTTTCTCCTGATAGAACATCCAGATAACGAGTACCAGACTGACCAATGCAATCTGGGATAAAGCCATGAAACCAATGGCATAATGTCCAGTCATGCTGTAGAGCAAAGTGAGCATAAGTGGTGGGAAAAACCCACCCAAGCCACCCATGGCGGATATAATCCCGTTAGCGATACCTGGTTGTTTAACGAAATACATTGGCACTAATTTGAAAATGGTACCGTTACCCGTACCTGCGCACAAAGCCACCGTCAAACACCCGATTGTGTAGATGTAGATTGATGGTGCGAAGGATAATACGATCGCGGCGATCGTTAATCCGCCAAAAACAAATATTAATATCTTAAATGGATTAAAACGGTCTCCCAGCCATCCTCCAACTGGCCGCATGATGGTTGCAACGAGAATAAATCCTGCTGTGCGAATCCCTGCATCCACTTTGTCCATCTGAAAGTAGCTGACCAGGAAATTCGGCAAATAAACCGTAAACGCCACGAACGAACCAAAGGTCAGGAAATAGAACAAACAGAGCAGCCATAGTTTATTGTTGCGTGACACCGCCTTCAACTGCTGCATCAGTGGAGCGTTAACGCGGGCTTCTTGTTTGTCACCCAGAACAAAATTCAACAACGCCATGCCTATTAACAAAATACTGTATAGCAGAACGGTTGTAGACCACCCCAGTCGATCCGCGATAAGCGGGGCTCCGAACGCCGAAAGTGCCGTCCCCAGATTACCAATGCCATAGATTCCATTGACGAATCCATGTCGCTCTTTGGGATAGTATTTGGGTAGTGAAGTTACACCGACCGAGAAGACAGCTCCTCCAATACCGAGAAACAGACCACCCGTAACCAGGTCACCAAAGGTCGTTGCACGGCTAATCCACCATATAGGAGCCAATAGCAGCACAAAGCTGATGATGAATATGTTCCGTGCCCCGTATCGATTCGTCCAATAGCCAATCGGGATACGGGCGATCGAGCCAATCAATACGGGAATGGCTGTCGCCCATGCAAGCTGGGAGGAGGTCATAGCGATATCCTCTTTGATAAACGGCATCAGGGAGGACAGGATAACCCATACCATGAAGCCAAGGATCAGACTTGCCGTTTGCAAGGGCAGTTGAACTTTTCCTTTATGCTGCATTTACATCGCCCTTTCTTTTTTTGATTTCTGATCAGGATAAACAGCTCCGTCTCTTCTCCGGTATAACACATAACTGCGTTTCAGATAACCAAGAGGCATGCTCAGCATATGAACCAGACGTGTAAATGGAAAAACGCAGTACAATACAAATGTGAGCAGAATGTGCACTTTGAAATTCAGCGGCACCGTCTGCATCAGAACCGGGTCAGGCTGAAACACCATCAGGCCGCGCAGCCATGGATTGATCGTTGTTCGATAGTCAAATCCACTATGATTCACCGCATTCGCTGAGGTCGCTAGAATCCCGGTTACAATGACAATGATCAGCATGGCGAGTGCCAGCCAGTCACCGATACTGCTTGTTGCCCGCACTCTGCGAGCAACATATCGGCGTACCAGCAATATGACTGCACCTGCAAATGCAATAATCCCTGCAGGCAGTCCACCTGCAATAGCCATCAGGTGATAGCCTTCGTCACTAAGACCAATCCACCGATAGAATTCCACTGGAACAAGCAAACCGGCAATATGCCCACAGATTACAGCAAATATTCCAATATGAAAGAGCAGACTGCCCCATTTCAGCATTCGTTTCTCCAGCATCTCACTGGACTTGGACGTCCAGCTGAAGGGATTAGTCACATATCGCCAGATCGTCGCTGTTATACAGAAAACAATGACCATATAAGGGAGAGCGCCCCACAATAGCAGTTCCAGTGTACTCACCGATTCCCCCTCCTCATCTGAGCTTCCATCTGTTGTCTTGCTTCAGGAAGTTGGCTGTTCTCTTCTCCAGGCTTCGTTGGTGCAGGAGCAGGCTCAAGGATAACCTGTAGCATCAGGCTGAGCAATGGTGCATACGGGCTGCTCTGTCCTGCTATGCTTTCTGTCATCGTGACCAGAGCCTTAAGGCAGCTGGAGAGAACTCCCATTGCATCTTCTTCGGGAGCCTCAGCCACAAATTCAAGTACCATGGGCAAATAATCCGGCAACTCACTAACTTCCATATAAAATCCCGCAGCTTCATATCTGCGCTTCAATTCAATCAACGCCGGGCCTCGATCCCGTTCATCTCCATGTATGGCGTAGGTCAGATACAGATTGGATTTTTTGTCAAAATCAAAAGTACGAACATAGGCATCCTGCCACGGAATGGAACCGGAAGACATGGCTTCATCTACAAACGTCAACAGGATTTGGTTTATCGTTTCATCCGATATCGACTGTACAGCTTCCCGGACACCCGGCAGTCCTTCTCTCCACTCCGCATCGGGATATTGCAACAGATAGGAGATGAGTTTACATACCATTCTGTTCAGATCTGTTCCACAACCGAGAGTCGGGCTCGTCACTCCATTAGTATCGATTGTCATCACTGTCGTTGTCTCCTCTCCCATCAGAATACCCCGCAGGAACCCGGACCACCTGCAAAATCAAGTCCACAGCTGCCCTGTTCACTGAAGAGATCTTCCACTTCCTCACGGTGAGCTGGCGGGATCACAAAACGGTCATTATATTTCGCTATGGCGAGCAGACGGTACATGTCCTCCACTTCCTGAGCATCCATGCCTACACCCTCCAGCAATACCGACTCACTGGTCTTACCAGTCTGCTGGTTACGCATGTGAATGCGCATAACTGCCATTTTCCGCAGCACTTCACGGATTCGACCCGTATCTCCTGCCGTAAGCAGATTGGCCAGGTATTCCACCGGAATACGCATGTTATCAATTGCCGGGAAAATGTCATTGGCCTCCAGCGAACTTCCCTGTCCCTCTACCCGATTGGTAATCGGACTAAGCGGCGGAATGTACCATACCATTGGCATGGTCCGGTATTCAGGATGAAGCGGGAGCGCAATTTTCCAGTCTATAACCATTTTGTAAATGGGGGACTGCTGGGCCGCAATAATCCAATCCTCTGGGATTCCTGCCTCGCGCGCTTCACGAATAACCTCAGGATCTTTCGGATCAAGAAAAATATCCATCTGGGATTCATAGAGATCCTGGTCATTTTCAACAGAAGCTGCAGCTTCTACACGGTCTGCATCATACAGCATCAAGCCGATATAACGGATACGTCCCACACAGGTTTCGGAACAGATCGTTGGCAGACCCGCTTCAATCCGTGGGAAGCAAAGGGTACATTTCTCGGCCTTGTTCGTCTGCCAGTTGAAGTAGACTTTTTTGTACGGGCAACTCGATACACAAAATCTCCAGGCCCGGCAAGCATTCTGATCTACCAGCACGATGCCGTCTTCTTCCCGTTTGTACATCGCTCCGGAAGGACAGGAGGACACACAGGATGGATTGAGACAGTGTTCACAGATCCGGGGCAGGTACATCATGAACACCTGTTCAAAATCCATTTTGATCGATTCCTCGACATCTTTCATGTTAGGATCTTCCATACCTGTTACATGAGCACCCGCCAGATCATCCTCCCAGTTCGGTCCCCATTCCAGATTCATATATTCTCCGGTAATCTGGGATTTCGGTCTCGCAACAGGCTGATGTTTCTTCTCCGGACTATTCGTCAGTTTCTCATACTCATACGTCCACGGCTCGTAATAATCATCGATGGTCGGCTGATCCGGATTGTGGAAAATATTGAGCAGGCGTCTGGCACGTGTGCCCGATTTCAACTCCAGTTTGCCATTTTTTATTTCCCAGCCGCCGCGATAACGCTCCTGGTCCTCCCATTGTTTCGGGTAACCCACACCTGGTTTGGTCTCTACATTGTTCCAGTACATATATTCTGCACCAGGTCGGTTTGTCCACGTGTTTTTGCACGTTACACTGCATGTATGGCACCCGATACATTTGTCCAGATTCATGACCATGCTGACTTGTGCTTTAATCTTCAAGCCAATCCACCTCCTGCAGTTTTCTTATGATGACGTTCAGGTCACGTTGGTTGCCTGTCGGGCCATAATAGTTGAACCCGTAACTTAACTGGGCATAACCGCCAATCATATGGGTGGGTTTCACATGAATACGGGTCGGGCTGTTGTGCGTACCGCCACGTGTCTGTGATATCTTCGTTCCCGGAACGTTAATGTGTCGGTCCTGGGCATGGTACATGAACGCCATCCCACGAGGAATGCGGTGTGTCACAACTGCTCGGGCAACCACGACACCGTTACGGTTAAAGCATTCGATCCAATCATTGTCGACCAGCCCGGCTTCCTCCGCATCCTCATGGTTCATCCAGATCGTCGGTCCTCCACGGAACAGGGTAAGCATCGGCAGAGCATCATAATACATGCTGTGGATCGACCACTTGTTATGCGGGGTCAGATAGTTGAGAACAATTTCCTTGCCACCTTCAATCGGACGTTTGCTGTTTGGATGGAATGGCGTATGTTTCAACACAGGTTTAAACGTCGCCAGCGTCTCCCCGAACTCACGGAGCATGGCATGATCAATATAGAACTGCTGTCTACCCGTCAATGTACGCCAAGGAATCAGACGCTCAACGTTAGTGGTGAATGGTGAATATCGACGGCCCCCTTTTTCCGATCCGCTGAATGCAGGTGACGTGATGACCGTTTTCGGTTTCGAAGTAATCTCATCAAATGTAAAGCATTCCTCCGACCGCTCTTCAGCCAGGTCTTTCAGATGCAACGCCGTTTTCTGTTCAAGCGCTTCCCACGCACGTACAGCCATCTTGCCGTTCGTTGTACTCGACAAGGTCAGAATGGCCTCTGCAACATTACGGTCTGTGCTCAGATCCGGACATCCTTTTCCAACACCATCTTTACGGTGAACGCCCAGAATGCCCTTGAGTTTTTCATACTCTTCACTAGCAGACCAGGATATGCCTTTGGTACCAATTGGTTTATCCTTCACAACAGGTCCAAGGCTGATCATTTTGTTATATACGGCAGCATAGTCACGTTCCACGACCTGAATATGCGGCATCGTTTTCCCAGGGATCGCTTCACATTCTCCCGCACTCCAGTCTTTGATCTCTCCGTACGGTTGAGCAAGCTCATCCGGTGAATCATGCAAGAGCGGTGTAGCTATGATCTCCTTCTTCGGCCCATCGAATTGCTGCACAGCCATCTCGGAGAACACACGCGCAATTTCCTTGAAGGTATCCCAATCTGAACGGGATTCCCACTGTGCGGCTACAGCCGGGTTGAATGGATGAACAAATGGGTGCATATCCGTACTGCTCAGGTCGCTTTTTTCATACCAGGTCGCTGCTGGCAAAACAATATCGGAATACATCGCTGTACCTGCCATCCGGAAATCCATATTAATCATCAGGTCAAGCTTGCCTTCCGGGGCTTCATCCACCCACTCCACATGCTCTGGACGCAGTCCATGATCGTCATCGTTTAGCAATCCGTTCGTTGCACCAAGCAGATGCTTGAGGAAATATTCATGTCCTTTCCCGGAACTTGAGATCAGATTCGCTCTCCATACAAATAACACACGCGGGAAATTCGCTGGATCATCCGGTTGCTCAATCGAGAACTTCAGATTTTTGTTCTGCAATTCAGAGGCTACATAAGCACCAATCTCATCCTTCGTCGTTGCTCCGGCTTGCAATGCATCCTGATGCAGATCAATCGAGTTGCGATTGAATTGTGGATAGGACGGGAGCCAGCCCATACGTGCAGCCATGACATTATAATCAGCCACATGCTGGAACCGCGGTTCTCCCTCAAGCGCCGAGGTCAACTCTCCTACTTGGGTTTCCTCGTATCTCCACTGATCTGTTGCAAAATAGAAGAACGATGTTCCGTTCTGCAGACGTGCAGGTCCGGTCCAGTCGCGTGCAAAGGCAATCGTCTGCCAGCCTTCAGCTGGACGCAGTTTCTCCTGACCGACATAGTGGGCCCAGCCGCCGCCATTCACACCCTGACAGCCAGTCATCAGGATCAGATTGATAATCGCGCGATAGATTACGTCGGAGTTATACCAGTGGTTAATGCCGGCTCCCATGATGATCATGGAACGACCTTTGGTATCGATCGCATTTTGTGCAAACTCGCGGGCAATCTGAACTACGGTCTTCTGGTCTACACCCGTAATTTTCTCTTGCCAAGCAGGGGTAAAAGGCTGTTCTTGCTGACCATGCAACTTCTCCTGCTCTCCGTTGTTCTGCGGACCGCCCTTATCTGTAACAGCTACTACTTCTGTTGAATCCGCAGAACGGGTCATCTCCCGTTCAATGCCGTACTTCGCAAGTACCAGATCGTATACTGTTGTCACTGTAATCCATCTGTCTCCCACCCAGATCTGACGAACAGGAATCTGCCGCTGCATCACATGTTTTCCCACGTCATCAAAGTATGGCAATTGAATCGTCAACAGATCTTGGTGAACACCGAGCATGGAGAGGCGTGGATCAATCGGATCGCCGTTTTCTACTTGTTCCATTTTCAGATTCCAGGTGCCTTCTTCCCCCCAGCGGAAGCCCAAACTGCCTTTTGGCACCGCATAGGTTCCAGTGTTCTCATCGTAAACAAGCGTTTTCCATGCCATGTTATTGCCCGTGATGCCCAGGTCTTCCCCAACGAGAAATCGGCCTGCTGTGTGTACGCCATCTTTTTCTTCCACAATCAGCAGATTTGGAAAGTCCGTATACTGTTTGGCATATTGCATGAAATAGTCCGTAGGTTTTTCAATATAAAACTCTTTCAAGATGACATGGCCCATAGCCATCGCCAGAGCGCCGTCCGTTCCTTGTTTTACTGACATCCACGTATCAGCGAATTTCACATACTCCGCATAATCCGGGCTGATCGACACCACTTTCGTTCCCCGATAACGTGCTTCAGCCAGGAAGTGGGCATCCGGTGTCCGAGTCATTGGCAGATTGGAGCCCCAAACCAGAATGTATCCCGAGTTGTACCAGTCACTGCTCTCCGGCACATCCGTTTGATCGCCCCAGATCTGAGGTGAAGCCGGAGGGAGATCCGCATACCAGTCATAGAAGCTGAGCAATGGTGATCCCATCAGGGATAAGAATCGCGAGCCTGCTGCATAACTCACCATCGACATGGCTGGAATCGGCGAAAAGCCAATGATTCGGTCCGGTCCGTATGCTTTAATCGTATGAATCAGCGAAGCGGCGATAATCTGTGTCACTTCACCCCAGGACGCACGAATCAGACCACCTTTTCCACGTACGGACTTGTATCTTTTCACTTTGACAGGATCATCTGCAATGCTGGACCAAGCTTTGACCGGATCACCATGCACCTGAAGTGCGTCACGCCAGAGATCCAGTAATGCACCGCGTACGTAAGGATGCTTGACACGCAGCGGACTGTACAGATACCAGGAGAAGCTCGCTCCACGTGGACATCCCCGTGGTTCAAATTCCGGCATATTCGGTCCGGTTGAAGGATAGTCGGTAGCCTGCGTTTCCCAAGTTACAATGCCGTCTTTCACATAGATCTGCCAGCTGCATGATCCGGTACAGTTGACTCCGTGTGTAGATCGCACCACTTTGTCATGCTGCCAGCGGCGTCGATACACGTCCTCCCAATCCCGGTTTACTGGGGACATTTCACTCCAGCCTTCCGCATTTTTTTCACGTTTGGCGAAATATTTGAGTTTGCCCATCCAGGGCGTGCTTTGCTTACTCATTGTTGTCCTCCCACAAATATGACCTATAGTGTGAATCTGAATCCTGAACTGCTGTTTCTAACCTCCGATTTGCGACATATGTCGCACCGTCGGAACGCCCTCGATCAGCTGCCCGTTCAAAGCTTTGACCATCTCATGTGTCTCGGGTTTAGCACCGAGAGCCTTGTAAAACAGAGCCTGAACCGCCTTCTCATCACCTATTAAGGGGCGAACATTGAATTCATCCGACCAGTAGAGACATGGTTTGATATTGCCGTCTGCCGTTAGTCTTAACCGATTGCAGTTTCCACAAAAGTGACTGCTCACCGGATGAATCAGACCAAAGGTTCCAGCCGCTCCCCGTATGCGGTAACTATCTGCCGGACCGTTACCATAGATCTCTGCGCAGCTTTCGTACTCCCATAGGGCTCCGCACGTTTCCAGAACATGTTCAAGAGGCATATACCCTGATTTCCAGATTTCTCCACTTTCACCTATGGGCATGTATTCAATAAAACGAATATGGATCGGTTCTTCCTGGGTCATCTGCAGAAAATCTTGCACCTCATCCTCATTCACACCCTTCATCAGCACCACGTTCAGCTTGATTGGATGAAATCCGGCTTTTTGACTGGCTCTAATGCCTTCAAGCACACGTTGTAATTTCCCTCCCCTTGTAATGCTGGCAAAACGATCAGGCTTTAAAGAATCCAGGCTAATGTTGACTCGAGTCAGCCCAGCAGCTTTGAGCAAATCGGCATAAGCTGCCAAGTAGATGCCATTCGTTGTCAGTGCAATATCCTCAATTCCTTGAATAGCGGATAACATCGCAATCAGTTGATCCAGCCCCTTGCGAACTAGAGGCTCCCCTCCGGTCAAACGCAATTTCCGAATGCCCAGTGGAGCAAGCGCCTTAACGATGGACGTGATTTCTTCATAGGACAGAATTCGTTCTGTCGGTTCAAACTGCATTCCTTCCTCTGGCATGCAATACACACAGCGGAGATTACAGCGATCCGTAACCGAAATTCTTAAATAATCATGCACTCTTCCAAACGGGTCCATTAATTTTGATTCCATACACGTACCTCCCTTCTCTAGGGTGCTGTCTTAACATCAGCCGAAGGAGAAACCTGCTTCCTCTCATCCAGTGTCATCTTGACGCTAAATATAAGGATGTCTCTCTCGCCGAACTGTGCAAAATATCACAAGAAGTGAAACATAGCACACAGTTGCACACTTATATATGCTCCAGGAACCCTTTTCCAAACAGGATTTTGCTATAAATAAGTCAAGATTATGACAAACGAAAATATGTGAGCGGACTCACACAGACCCCTCATTGCGTTTTCTATAATCAAATTGCAACACAACATCCCAATTAGGAGGAACGACCTATGAACACATATGCAGCTACCATCAATGCCACGGAGTATCCACCACACCTGAAGCATAAAATCATTTTCGAAACCTTTGATCAGTTGAAACCTCAGGAAGCCATGCTGCTCATCAATGATCACGATCCGAAACCTTTGAGATTCCAGTTCCAATCCACACACCCTGAAGGCTTTGAGTGGGAGTATGTTGAACAGGGCCCTATAACGTTTCAGGTCAAAATCAGCAAATTATAGATTGGGGCTGAACCGTTATGCCACACGTTGAAATCATTAATGATACTACGCTTCGCATTATGCTTGGGCTGGAAGATGCAATCGCCATGGTGCAAATGGCACAGCGTGAGCAAGCGGAATATGCGCAAGAGATTATTACCATTTACGAAAAAATGCCTGTATTCGAATATACTCATTTCTGTTTTTACGCCTATGACAGTGCAAGACTTTTTGAACATGTGCTCGGCATGGACCCCAAAGCGTATCTGTCGTTCTCCCTCGATGCGCCGGAGTCATTCTTCTATGCGTTGTACGGTGGTATGGCTGCCCTGTATGAATCATCTCTAGAGTTGGTACAGCAGACGGATGTAGCTGGTGCAGGATCGGATGTGAACGCACATGTCTCCATTTGATGTCCATATTGTTGAATTGGATGTGCGTCCTCATCTAAGTAAAAAGCTGGAGCCGTTCCAGTTAATTATGGATACGGTAAAAGGGCTACGACCCGAGGATGTGTTTGTACTCCATGCTCCATTCAAACCAACCCCCCTGCTCGGTATTCTCAAGCTGAAGGGATACTCCAATTCATCTGAACGTAAGAGTTCAGATCACTGGGTCACCACATTTGTGCACAAAAAAAATAAAACCGGTGCAAAGGCATTATCTGCAATGGTTTTATCTGGATCAGATGCTAATACGAAACCCGATTCAGAAGAAGAATCAGCTTCATGCCATGGACATCCAGAGGAGCATGCTGTTGCAAATCAAAACATTGAAGCTCAACAGTCGCCCAAAGTTATACTGGACAATCGCGGATTGGAACCGCCACAGCCCATGATGCGAACTCTTGCCGCACTGGAGCGTTGCAAACCTGGGGAAGTCGTACTGATTCACAACGATCGAGTCCCTGTATTTTTGATAGAGGAGCTGAACAATCTGGGCTGTCCTTATATGATTGAGGATCAGGCCGATGGTACGGCCAAAGTGAGAATTGAAAAAGGGTAAGGAGGCGAAAGCCATGTCCAGGTTGCCGTTTCTTTTTATCATCACGGGCATCTTTGGATTTGTAATGTATCACGCCTTCTCCCTGCTCTCGCTGACAGGCTGGCTTGGTGATGAATTAAGAGGACCCGAAGGCTGGTTTCATGCCCATCTGTTTGTGCTCGGGTGGGCAACCATGCTGGCCATGGGTGCCGTTTATCAGTTGATACATGTTATTTTGCAATCCAATATTTACAGTCTGTTTCTCGGTTATTGTCATTACGTCTTGTTCACAATCGGAATTACGGGCATGTTATATAGCTTCATTCGAGGAGATGTTAGCTGGATTGCGGGTTCTGCCACACTGGCGCTATTGGGTATACTTTTGTTCGGCTGGAATATGACCGTTACCCTCTTCCGAGCTTCACAGTGGAATCCGGTGACGATTAGCGCCGCCTGCGCCTGCCTCTATCTGGTGCTCACCGGGCTATCCGGTATGCTGATGGGTCTGAATTTTGCCTTTGGGGATTGGAATGGCCTGCATGAACGGTTATTCGGCGCACATATCTGGATGGGAACACTCGGCTGGTTTGGCATGTTAATTACCGGGTTCAGTTACAAAATGCTGCCCATGTTCTACTTGTCCCACAATTATTCCATTCGACTGCAAAAAGTGGTCTTGATCCTGTGGAATGCAGCTGTAATCACAGGTGTGGTTGCTTTTCTGACAGGAATAAAAGGTGGATTGCTCTGGTTTGCTCTATTACTTCTTACCGCAGCCATTCTCTTCTATGTGTATCATCTGGAACAAATTCAGGAGAACCGGCACAAAAGCAACCCTGGTCCAGGCATCCGCTGGTCTGTTTATGTAAGCCGTGCCTTAGCCGTATATGCTGTCGCCCTGCTGATCTACTCTGCACAAGGGATCGAACTGCTGCTCCATCCACGTGTTGTTCTACTGTCTGGATGGGTATATCTCGGGGGTTGGGTGTCACTCACCATACTTGGCTACTCCTCCAAAATCGTGCCTTTTCTGTGGTGGACCCACAAATATGGCAAGCAGGCAGGCAGACCCGGAACACCGCTGATGGCCGGTATGTTGAGTGAACGGAACGTCAATTGGGGTATGCTCGCTATGGTGGCTGGAAGCCTTCTGCTTGTCAGTGGAATTCTGATTAATGTGGCAGAGGTTATGATGGTTGGAGGGACGATTTTATCTCTTGTCTCAATCGTTTATATTGCAAATATTGCTTTGGTATTCAGACGTTAATATTTATAAGGTGGACTGGAGAGTGAAAAGGATGGAACAAACGACTCATTTGCTGGAATTTCTGAAGGAAGTATATGATCCTGAGCTAGGTGTTAATATTGTTGACCTGGGGCTTGTGTATGAAGTACGGGAAGAACCGGAGCGGGTATACGTACGGATGACGTTGACTACACCAGGCTGTCCTCTGCACGACACCATTGTAGGTGCTGTGAAGTGGGTATTGCAGGAGAATACGAATAAGACCGATATTGAGGTTCAGGTCGTGTGGGAGCCTCATTGGACCCCCCAACTCATGTCTAGTGAAGCCAAGGAAATGCTAGGATATTTCTAATGGAACATGAATTATTCAGGACTGCTCCTAACGTGGAAAAAGCGTACTTAAGCTCTGATCCTCTCAGAGTAAAGTACGCTTTTTGTTGTTCTTAAACAGGGTTATTCATCAGATAGGATGTCAAGTTACACATCCTGAGCGTACGAGGCATCCGGCACTTGATTCAATACTACAAACAAGCGTACTTCATGATCTCCAGTATTGTGGAATGCAAACTCAGTCTCACCGCTGCAGCAGATCACATCTTCCTGCTTCACTTCCTGTCCTTTCCCGTCAAGAATGATGGTTCCTGTACCTTCGACCACCAGCAAGATAACGTCTGTCCCCGGATGTTTGTGAACCGGAAGCTGTTGTCCTGGCAGAAAATGAAGCACAAAGGTGACCCCACCTCCCTGCTGAAATAAAACACGTTTTGTAAAACGGTCTGCGTTAAACTCCCTTACTGCTTGCAAAGACGTAATACTCATCATTTTTTCCTCCTTCTGTACTCTTGGAATGAACTTATCATAAAGCAAAAACACCCGGAAATCCTTGATCTAAATCAAGGAATCCGGGCGTTACGAATGAATTACACCATCATTTTGCGCAGTGAAGATATATATCTCGAGCGAATAACGAAGAAATAGAAGGTTTGTGCAAGCAGAAATGCACCAAATACGGTTAATACCGGAACCGTATAATTGGTAATACCGAATTCAGTCAGAAACGGCTTAACAACAACGAGCGTTTCAACAATGGAGATCAGGATTGGGAAGAAAAAGAGAACGGCGATCTGAATCGTGGATGATGTTTTCATCTCCTGAAAACTGAGACCCATTTTGGACAGGGAATGCACCATTTTCCCATCTGCCTCCAGATCCGTGTGCAGTCTGAAATACAGAAAGCTGGCGGAAGAGATCGAGAAAATCAGTCCAATGAAAATGCCCAAAAAGGTAAAGAGCGCTGTTCCCTGTCTGAATCTCTCAAAATCCCCGTATCGCGTCGTGAAAAAGCCAGAAAAGTCTTTATCAATAGAGTTGTTTCTAATGATGGTATCCATGCCTTCCAATTGACCGCTCACCATCGCTTCGGATGATTGCCGATCGGGCACTGATCCCCCCCATGAAGGGATGTTATACAGGTATTTACCGGAAACAGCATCTTTGTCCAATTGTCCCGCAAGAGCTTTAAACTCTTCATCACTTACAATAACTAGGGCTGACGTATACAGAAGTCCGTCGAATTCCGGTTCATTATCAGTGTATTTAATATCGAAACTAATAGGACCTGAGTTCATCTCCAGCGTTAACTGATCTCCCTTGGCATAGGCACGAAATCTTTCCTGATGATTAGGCTTCTCCAGATTACGCGAATCAACGAATATGCCGGTATGGGCTGCAAGAGTATAGGTCGGTTTGTTCTGGATTGTGTTGAATCGGTTGAAATCACTCAGAGCCATCACGCTAATCCCACTGTCATCCGTACTTATTCTGAAATATTCCAGATAAGCTTCCTGATAATGAAGACCGGCAGCATCAAGAACCTCATTGACGGGTGCCATATTGGGCTCTTCCGATGCACTATACACGTTATAACGAATCGGAAAATGATTGTCCCTAAACTCTTGTCGATTCTCCTGATCCAGTGACAAAATGACAACTGCACTCATAGAAGCAATGGCTATAACCACCGTCACCATAAACAGCATTCTTGCGTTGTCTTTGATTTTGTAACTCATTTCCGAAATCCACAGCAATCGCGTCCCATGCCACACCCGTTTGCGATTACGCTTCAAGAGCCGGATGGCAAGAACGGAGAGTTGGGAATAAAAGAAATAGGTTCCCGCAATACCTGTTACTGCGGCAATCAATATGGTCCCGCCATTCAGCTCGCTGCGCAGTGCAACGAACCCCGCTGTAAGTAATGCCAATCCCAGAAGTGAGAAGAACCATGAAGCTTTGGGCTCCTTTTTGGGTTTGCTGGTACCTGTCAAGAGCTCCAATGCCCGCTTGTTCCCGATAAAAACCAGCGTGAAGAGCGAAATGCAGAAGAATAGCAGCAAAAAAGCTCCTACCGTAATCAGAATCGCTTTGATCGGAAAATAAAAGGGCAGATCATCCATACCGATAAAACGAGTGGTTAACATCAGGAACAACTTCGACAGCAACATGCCTCCGCCTATACCGGCAATAATGGACAGGCAGCCGATCAACATATTTTCCAGAACGACCAATTTCCGAATCTGTCCAGGTTCAGCACCAAGTATGGTCAGAATGCCAAACTCCTTGTTCCGTGATTTAAGAAAAGCACTGATGGAATACATGACAAAGAAAAATGCAAACACATACACAATAACCGATGCTACCTGCATACCCGTAGCGGTTGTTGCACCAATCGGTAATTCTTTCACATATGGATGATAGGTAAACATGGCGTAAGCGAAAAAAATCATGACCATAAACACACTACTGAGAAAAAAAGCAATATACGCTCGCCCATTTCGGCGAATGTTGTTAAAGGCGAACTGAGGAAAGCTCATGCGAATTCCCTCCCCAGAACGATAATGTATCAATAATCCGTTGGAAGAAGGTCTGGCGGTTATCTCCCCGATGCACTTCGGCGGCGAGCTTGCCATCCTTGATAAACACAATCCGATGGCAATAACTTGCGGCTAGCGGATCATGGGTGACCAGCATTATGGTTGTTTTCTCTTGCTGGTTGATCTGTTCGAGCGATTCCATTACCGCTTGCGATGACGTCGAATCCAGCGCACCTGTCGGTTCATCAGCCAATACAATTGATGGCATATTAATCATGGCTCTCGCGATGGCTGTACGCTGCCGTTGCCCGCCTGAAATCTCATAGACGCGTTTATCCAGAATGTGATCGATTCCAAGTTGAGCGGTGATTCGATTGAGTCTGCTCTCCATCTCTTTGAGTTTGACCTTGTCCAGCGTCAATGGGAGTACTATATTTTCAGCTACGGTCAGGGTGTCGAGCAGATTGAAATCCTGAAATACAAACCCGAGTTCCCTGCGTCGGAACATGGCCAGTTGTTTCTTTTTCATCTCAAACGGATTCATGCCATTAATCAGAACTTTGCCCGAACTTGGCTCATCAATGGTCGACACCATATTGAGCAGAGTCGTTTTCCCACTACCCGATGGTCCCATAATCCCTACAAATTCACCCTGCTTGATGGTCAGATGAATATCACTAAGGGCTTGTGTCTGCACTTTGCCCTGATACACTTTGTTTAGTGCCGATACTTGCAACATTTCCATAGGTGTTTCCCCTCCAACTGAACGATCTTTGTATTCATATCCTTATCCTAAACGACCTCCCACAACCCTGCTATCGATTTACCTTAAACTTTCCTTACACGGCGTTTAAGGTTATGTTCCCTTCCATGCGAAATCCCCACATCCATGAAAAAAAGCACCTCACCCATGGGCAAAGCGCCTCTATTTCCGATTCATCCAGCTGAATCTGACCAATGTTCCTTCACCCGGTTTGGAGAACAATTCAATCTGGTTACCCAAACGTGAACTAACCTCACGAACCAGATACAGTCCCATGCCCGTAGATTCATGATACTGTCTCCCCCGCTCTCCGGTGAAGTAAGGATTAAACACGCGATGAATATCTTCAGCCGATATGCCAATCCCCTGATCCTGAATATCCAATACAATTCGTTCTTCCTTTACATAGGCGGTAATTATGACTTTTTTACCGGCTTTGCTGTCAGAGTAGTTGACGGCATTGGTCAAAACCTGTGTAAACATAAACCGCAACCATTTGGAATCACTGTATATATGAAAATCTTCTTCCATTTGGATTACCGGAGTAATACCTTTGCGTATAAACAAACGTCGATTCTCGGCGATACTGCTTCGAACGACCTCAGATAATGACAGACGCTCCACGTGGAAATCCCCTTCGAACTGTTCAAGCCGGGAAGAATGCAGCACCATCTCAAGTCCTTTACGCAGCTTATCCAGCTCATCCTGAATACTGGCAGCTGTCCTATCCTCCACGTCTTCAAGTGTTAATTGAATAATCGAGAGCGGAGTCTTCATCTGATGTACCCAACGGTTCATGAATACAACCTGCTGTTCCTTACGGGTACGTAAATGGCCAATCCCATTCTGGCGGTTACGCTCCAGTTTGTGCATTAATTGGTGGATAGCTTCAGCTACATGAGCTGCACCAAGCGATTGTAAAGGCTCCTCTACCAGTAGTTGCGGCTGTTGGAGTGCTCGATAATAATGACGTAACTGAACATATCGTACGACCAGATACACAATCAGTACCACTGTGCTTAGCAACATGCCATAGAGAACAATTTTCAACGGCCGCTCTTCACCCGAGAGCCAATATACACAAGGAACCATCACCATTTGCAGTAAATAGAATCCGAATAAAGTAAGCTGGTCTTTCAGAAAGAGCTTCATTGCCTGCCCTCCTGGAAGCGTGATTCGAGATCAAGCAATCGATATCCCGCCCCCCGAACGGTTTCCAAAATCTCATCAGCCCCCAGATCCTTCAGCTTGCGGCGAACACGTGTAATATACACATTCAACGTATTATCATCAATAAAATGCTGATCTTCCCACATGAGTTCAAGCAGCCGTTCGCGGCCAACAACCCGACCTGCCCTGCCCATCAGTGCTTCGACCAACACGGATTCTTTTTGTGTCAGTTCCACGGAACGACCATCATACTCCAGTACATATCTCTCGGGATACAGCAACATGGAACCATTTTTCACTTTCATTTCTTGTTGTACAGCTGCATACATCCCATATGCCCTACGCAGTTGACTGCGAACCTTGGCCAGAACAACCTCATATTGAAAAGGTTTCGTAATATAATCATCCGCCCCGTTCTCCAGCGCCATGACCTGATCCATACCACTGTCACGAGCCGAAATAAACAGAATGGGACATATGGAATGTGTACGAATCTGTCTGCACCAATAATATCCATCGAACTGGGGCAAATTCACATCCATGAGCACCAGATCCGGTCCGATTTCCACGAATTCATCCAATACATGACCGAAATCAGTTACAGTCAGCACCTGAAAACCGTTTCGGATCAGATATGCCCCCAGCAATCCTGCGAGCTTGGCATCGTCTTCAACCAGCAATATCGATTGCATTGTCAACCCTCTTTCCATTCTCTAAACATGGCTTCTAACATCTAGTTTACCATTCTAGTCAAAAACAGTTTGGAAATAAAGGGTTAGACCACCAAACGTCCACGTTTCTCCGCCAAGCCAATGGTTGCTTCCACCCCGGAATTAAATTCAAGAAAGTCCTGTTCTACCCCGTCGCTGAAAATAACTCCATCCTCTGGCATCTGTGATACGATCCGTAAAGGTTGTTTTGGATGAATCTGTCCAAACACCAGGTTAGCCCCCGTCGTCCGGCTGGGGAAGGGTTCACGTACTGTAAAGTACAGATACGGTGCATCCCAACCGAATGCATTCAGATGACTCATGCCTCCATGGGCGGAAGTAATTGCAGGGTGATTCGTTTCTAAATGCCCTTTTCGCTGAACAACCGTGTCAGCATTGGAATGGTTTTTGTGTAGACTCGAGGCAATCTGCCCATCTGAATGGATGAGCTGCCATGCCTCTGAGCCCACGACTCCAGCAGCGCCCGTTAACACACTTTTAAACCATCCCGTCGATCCCATTCCGGTAGATACAATTACACCACTGGAGGATTGCTGTTCTACTGAGGAGCCCAATCGAACTTCATAACGGGCGGAGACATGAGTCTTCCGACCAATGAACAGATCGTTAACGCCGTACAGATATTGCCCATCGTTCAGCTCGACTTTGGCCAGGGTCACCTCTTTCAGGGAGCGCCGTTTACGAATAACATCGGGAATAATGAAGCTTAGATCCTCCACGGTAAATGGCAGCAGTACCCCATCCCATCGCATCGGATCAGGATTTACACCAATGAGCGGCTGTTCGGTTACATACTTGAGGGTATTCGCAACAAGACCATCCTGTCCAATCACAACCACAATGTCCTGTGCTCCAAAGATGAAATTGGGCACATGCTCCCGATCAATCGTCTGAACCCGGCCCAACGGGCTCAGCTGCTGCTGGGCCTGCTGTACCGCATGATGATAACGCCTATCCTCCTCCAGGTAATCACTAAAATCTGCTCCCAGACGTTCAATATAGAACTGGGCTTGCTGGACCGTATTATACCGTACCACCAATTCTTCCAGCCTTGTTCTTCGTTTGACCAAAATCAACTTGTATTCGGTCATTCGCTCTTGTGCAACAGGGTGTGCTGCTACTGGTTTGCTTGCTTTACCCAATCTCATCGCGCACGACCTCCTTGCTCTCTTGCCTGAGGCGTCATTAATCCTTGCAGCAGATCTGGCGAGATGTTCAGCTGTCCAATCTTCCCGGCATTCTCCGCCAGTTCCTGGAACGCAAGGGCTATCAGTTTATCCGAATTCATCCCCATATTAGCCATCGCTTGCAGCACATTCGGCTCTACATTCTGTAATGAATTCATTACGGCAGCAATTTCATAGGCTTTCGCATCAGCTTCGGCATTGTGATTGGCAATCGTCAATTCAATAAGCTGTCGCTTCCGTTCCTCCATCGCTGTATTGAACTGGAGCTGCTCCTGTTCCATCTCATTCTGTTTCTGTTTCACCGAGCGCTCGGCATGCAATTGGGTTTCCCGAATTTGTTGTTTCTTCGTCTCAACGGCAATTTCCGTGTTCAACTCGTTCTCCTTCACTCTGCGCTCCTGTTCAATGGAAGCATTGCGACGTACATACAGTGCCTCGTCAGCCTGTCGCAAAATTTCTTCCCTCGCTTGTGCTTCCAGAGCACGCATGGTCTCTTTATTGGGTAAAATGGCAAGGATGGACAGACTCATTAACTCTACGCCCAGTTTCTCCAGTTCTTCACTCTGAACCACTTCCCGTTTCATGCTGCTTGCCAGCCGTTCACTGGATTGAATAGCCTCCTTCAGCGGCATTTGTTCCAGGTGTTTTTTGGTTAGCACTTTGGCAATCGTGATCACACGTTGATCCAGCTTGCCAGGGTCATCGGAGATGTATCGGTTTTTACGCAAATTGTACGTGTAATTCAAGCTTTGGGTAATTTTCATATAATCAACAATGCGATAGCTCAGTTGGCCCTGGACGGTAACCGTCTGATAATCAGCCGTGATCTCTTCGAACATGAATGGGACATCCACCGAAGATACGGGCAAAACGACCACCGAAGTGGTTGGCTCATAATAATAAAAGGACAAACCTACACCTTGACGTTGTACCTGACCGTTCTTCACTTTCATTACATACTCACTGGGTTGAAACTTCACGAATCGGAATCCAAACATGGTTCATTCCCCATTTCTCAATATTATCATTGTGATATTATCGAAATGATATCAAAGGAATTTGATATTGTCAATATGACATTAACAAATTCCTTTTTCTTTTGACAGCAAAAAAAACCGCCCCAGGCCGAAGGCCCAAGACAGGTTGATTTTCTATAATTATAGTCCGTAATGACTACTTATGATGGATTAGACGTTATTTTAACATTACCTGTAACATTAACATTAAGATTAACAGCAACCCCGTCGTTGCTCATTTATTTATTTGCTTTGTTCAGCACTCTGCGTGATCAGATCAACAAACAAATTAATCTGAGCAGTAATGGCAATCGGATCATATCGATAGAATGTATCAAAATCATTCTCAAAGAATCGGTGATTCTTCACCGCATCCAGACCATTCCACACGTTGGACTGTTTGAATTCCTTCAACGCCTCTCCCTTTTTCTCGGGATCGTACACGGTCATAAACATATAATCCGCTGCGTATTCAGGCAGCACTTCCAGAGATAGTTGGGCAGTTTGATTATCATTACTTACCTTGCTTGGCATTTTCAATTTCAAAGCGTTATAGACGGCTTGCCCACCTCGGCCAGCATTATCACCAAACGTCCATAGGTCACCTTTGTCTGTCAACTCGTACAAACCAACGGTTGTATTTTCGTCCACGATGCCTTTCAGCTTCTCGCGTCCTTCAGCCGCCTTTTTCTCATACTCGGCAATGAACGCCTCCGCCTGCTCCGGTTGACCGATCAAATCACCAAACAGCTCAACGGTCTTGTAGATATCTGTCGCTGTGCCATATGGGATATGTACGGTTGGCGCAATTTTGGACAGTTCCTCATAGTTATCATCATGCATCACAACAATCAAGTCAGGCTGTAACTCCAGCGTCTTCTCCACGTTAACCGGATAACCCACATCAGAGGTGTCTTTCAGCTGGTCCTTAATGAACGGATTGTCAAAAGCACTTGGCTCCACACCGACCAGATCCCCGCCTACAGACAGGATTTCGCCACCGTAGTAATCGGTCACAATGCGCTTGGGATGTGCAGGAATGGTGATAGTTCCTTTGTCCGTCTCATAGTCGCGTGTTTCACTTTCCGTTGATTTATTCTGAGCTGAATCGGTTCCAGTGGATTCCTGATTCTCAGTCGTCTGTCCTCGCTCGCTTCCCGTATCATCCATTGCCTTTTCTGCATTTCCGCAGCCCGCTAGAACAAGCGCAAACACAATGAATAATGTGTAAATGGACAGCATCGATTTGGATTTAAACATAAATATGATAGCCCCCTATAATTCAACGCTTTTTTATGATAATGGTAATCATTATCAATTAGATCATAGCAGAATTGGTCTCTATCTGTCTACCATTTAGATGAATAAACAAACATAGGGATCGAGCCAGAAAGGCCCGATCCCTATATCATGTATACACTTAGAATGAATAGATCTGCTCCATCATTCTGGCTACAGCGACTGCTCCCTGTGCACGGTTAGCATTCTGTTTCGGCGCAAAGTTGCCATCAGCCATCCCGTTTAACATGCCCTGTTCTTGCATCAAGGCAACAGCTTGTTTTGCATATTCAGATATCTCTGCATTGTCCTTAAATCCGGTACTGCTGGATGTACTTATGGTTGAACGTTCATTCTTCGTCATAACTTGTATTGCACGGTTTAACATCACCGCCATGTCCTCCCGGGTAATACGTTCATTTGCTGCGAACGATCCGTCTGCTCTACCTTGCACGATTCCCATCTCCAGACCAAGGCGTACGGAATCTGAATACCATTGATCACTCTTCACATCCACTAGGGCTGAAGTGGATGTATCCGGCAAACGTGAATCGCCAATACCCTTAATAATCATTTGTAGAAATTGTGCTCTTGTCAGCTCTCCCGCGGGACTGAATCGGGTATCCGTCATGCCTGTAATGATTCCTTTGCCATACAGATTCTGAACCTCTTTCATGGCCCATGCGTAGGATTGCAAGTCATTCAAGGGTACCTGCACTTCAGTAATCACGAAACGGCCTGATTGAAGCGGCTTGAACGCCAGACTTTTAGTCGTTTCATTATATTGAGTAAAAGTTACTGGCTTTATTTCACCATTTGGCAAAAGGGATTGAATAACCAGCACAACGTCTTCTGCATTTGAATTTTGAACATTCGACATCGCGATTTCAACGGATCTGTCTGTCCACTGTAACGGCTGCCCGTTTAACAACAGATTCACGCTGACCACGTTGTGGTTACCGATGGTTTTCTTTTGCGCTTCAGACAGATTCGCAGTGGAGTCTTCGGCCAGAATGACATCCATTGTAGCTTCATCTTCGCTACGAGCATCCTTCAACAAACTTAATGGGATGCGGACAGATGTCTGTTTCATAGTCAGTTCCAGCGACTGTAATGCCTGAGTACGTGCCCATTCCTGAAGTTGATTTGCATTGAGCTGAAAGGTCGTAGTCTTTGTATCCTTGGGAACATCTGCAATCAAGGTTAACTTTTTGCTGCCTGCCCCCATACCATCAATCGTCTGAGCCAACTTCCTCATATCAGGTTGAATCACATAGGTGTCCGCTCCCGTACTTTTCCCTTTGAATATAATGGAACCACTTTCTCCTGAATTACCGGATTCAGCAGGCGGCGTTACAGGAGAATTGCCAGGATTCTGCGATGATCCAGGCGTGGAAGGCTGCGCAGATTGACCGGGCTGTGATGGCTGACCCGGGGTCGACTCTTGCCGCACAAGTTGACTAACCGCCTCTTTTAATGCGTTATCCGCAGCACTGATTTCCTGTGCACTTGCTTCTGCATCATTGATAAGCACGCGGGCAAACGACAATGCCTGTGCAAACACATTCCAGCTTGCGGCTGTGTATTCACTTTGACGTAGCTTCGCAGCGGAATTCACTGTAGTTTCCAGGGCAGATTTGTTCGCCGGGAAAAATCCGTAAGCTTCAAAATCCATAAAGCCTACCCAATCGGAACCTGCCGTTACGGTAAGACGAATATAACGCGCCTCCGTGCCTGCGGGCAGGATATGCCTTGGACTCGTGGAAACAACCACATCACTTGTTGTATCCACGACTTTCACAAAGTTCTTGTTATCGTTGGATACTTCAATCTTGTATTTAATGCCACCGCTCCACATGGACATTTCCAACTTGCGGATCACAGCTGTTGCTCCCAGATCCACTTGCCACCAGCTATCCACACTTTGATCTGTTCCCCATGAAGTATTGGGATTGCTGTCGATTGCACCCCCAGGTGAGTTAGCTTCTCCACCACCTGTACCTGCACTGCTTGATGCAGTAGCTGTTTTGCCTGTTGTTAATGCTTCCAGCAAAACAAGACTGTTATTCGCTTTTTGAAGTGTAGTCAGAGCCCCTTGCACTTCGGATTGTATGGCATCCTGCTTGTCTCTAACTGTGATTGCAGATTGCAATGCCGATTTCAGGTTCGCCCAGCTTCGTTGAGTAAATGACGATTCGGCCAATTGCTGCATTTCACCGATGAACTGTGTTAGCTCGGTTTTATCCACATTGGATAAACCATGGATCGCTGCTTCCACTTGTTCTGCTGCCATATTTACCTCTGTTTGTGTCGCCCTTTCATCCGCCATGACCTGTTCTGCACGCATCAGAGCCTTGGTCAAACGCCCCCACGTGGCAGCAGACCAGTCGGTTTGCTTGTATGTCTTGGCTTCGGCGATAATCGCCTGAAGTGTGTCCCGATTCGCAGCTATAACATCCATATTCTGCATAACCGTATTCAGAGCCAACGTCGCAGCATCCGTATCCTGCTGTGTCACACCACCAGATGTATAAGCCAATTTGTACGTATTCTCGGCTGCCTCGATGGCTGGACCGAGTGTGTTCCAGCTTTCAGTTGTGAAATCACTAACTACGAGCGCCTGTGCACGTGTAATGGCTGCCGACAACTCTTTCCGGTCTGTGGGCAGATGGTCCAGGCCACGTTTGTACACATCCAGTGATGGCAGAGCACGCCCTTCATATGAGTACCCGCCATTAGCCGGATATTCGTCATAATCAAACATGGCATGATTCTCCCATGCGTCTCCCTCCGATGCAATCCAGCCTACATTAGCTGCAATCCATGCAGGCTCCCAATAGAAGAAACCGGCTCCCTTCTGATCAGGAACTTGTGAGATCATGTCCATAATGCCTGCAATTGCATCATATTGTCCCTGTACGGTTGCCGGGAAGGTCGCTCCTCCTACATTCAGCGTATCGGGATTGCCAATAATATTGCCATGAGCATCTCCGTTTTTATACGAGAATGGATAGGACGTCTCAGCGATAATGACTTCTTTTCCATATTTCGCGGATACTTCATTCATCGTTTTGCGCACATCTGCGAAGGTCCCGTGCCAGAATGGATAGTATGACAGTCCGATAATATCGTATTCCAGTCCCTGTCTCTCCAATTCGCCGAAATACCAGTCAAAGGTGTCCGCTTTGCCCCCTTCGGCCAGATGGATCATAATTTTGACCTGATCTCCTCCAGGGACTGCGCGAACACCATCCACCCCGCGCTGAAGCAAGGCAGCGTTTTCATCAAAATTGACTTTACTATTCAATCCGTTTAATACACCACTGTTGATTTCATTACCGATCTGTACCATGTCGGGCATGGCATTCTTATCGTACATTTCTTTGACCACTTCACGCGTGTAATCATAGACAGCCGTCTTCAATTCGTCGAATGAAAGGTTTTCCCAGGCCTTCGGACGAAGCTGTTGACCCGGATGTGCCCATTCATCAGAATAATGGAAGTCGAGCAGGACCTTCATACCTTTCGCTTTTACCCGTTGGGCCAGACGAATGACATCGTCCTTGTCATTGTATCCATTGGATTTCTGTGGATCATTCCACAGACGGAGCCGCACATAGTTCACACCGCGGTCTTTCAGAATATCGAGTAAATCACGTTTTGCTCCATTACTGTCCAGATAATAACCTCCATTATCCTCAATGGCTGTTAACGTGGAAATATCCACCCCTCTGACAAAATCACCGCGATATCCTTCTACCGTAACGGTAGCTTCGGGTTGTACCGGCGCTCCATAGACATCACCTGTAACGGTAAATTGGTGTGCTGACGCATACTGTAACGGCTCAACGTCCTGCCATTTTACTGCGACAAGTCCCGATTTCCCGTTCTGGTAATGTGCTGTGACTTCCGCTGGCAGAACAGGAGCAGTACGACTTACCGTAGACACATGAACAGCATCATAACTTGTGATATCTGCCGGGTTCCTTACCTCTTTCTCTCCCCAGACTTGAAACTCGGAAATGCCAGGCCACCAGTCAGTACCCGCGTAATAAGGAATCGTGACCTTGACATACTGAACTGCGTCAGCCTGAAAATCCAGGTTGGCTATACTCTGAGCCGTTTCATTGGACGTTTGATCCGCTACTGTTGTCCAGTTCGTGCCGTCAGCAGAAACTTCGACGAGAAACTTTACAACCTGGCTTGCATCCTTCCATGTCAATTCAGCTCCGGAGAGCTGGTATGAATCTCCCAGGTCCACCATTAACCAATGCGGCTGATCCACTGAGGTCGCGCTGTCCGCACTCCATTTTGTATCTCCCTTGCCATCTACAGCGTTCTCTTTATTGCCTCCCCACTTTAGATCTTCCGCGCTGACCGTTACCGCCTTGTTCAGTGCAACGTTTGTTTTCTCTGCTCCAGCTGCTGCTGCCGGTCGAACGATCAGTCCCAGATCGCAGAACAACATCAATAATACGAGACAGCCGCTTATGTATTTCTTGTGCACGCTTGATCTCCCCCTTATCGTGTTTGGTTAAACTTGAATCCATGAGTTTGTAAATCATTATAATTGTAAGCGCTTTATGCTGATCAGGGACACGGCATTATCCCAAGTAAACAGCAGTTATTTTAACAATCGTCTGGTAATTCCTTGCTCACCGTGGATCGTTTCCCATTGTTAACATAAAAAATCTGTCCCCTCTGCCAGACAGGCAGAATGGAACAGATTTAGGCGTGTAACGATGTACATAAATATTGGATTCTCCGTCTACATCACTGGAATGTAAAACAAGTTGGATTAGTCTTATGTACTCAAATTCTTACTTGCTGAGCTTCAGCTCCAACCGTACCTGGATATCATTCTCGGCCGAGAGAACAACAGAGTGCGGATTTTTCAACCCAAAATCTTCAAAGGTAACCATCGTTGTACCAGACAACAACACCTGATTATTCTCATAAGCCGCTTTCACGTCAAACGTAACCTCTTTCTCGATTCCTTTTACCGTAAGCGTTCCGTTCATTTTGAAATCCGTTGTCTGCCCCGCAGGCCATTCCTCTTTGACACCTTCAAAAGAAGCGGCTTGAAAGGTAGCTTGAGGGTAGGTGCCAACATCGAAGAAATCAGCTCCCTTTACATGACCATCCCGCTGACTGTTCCCTGAATCAATACCGTTTAATTGGATTTGTCCATCCGCTTTCATTTGGGAAGGGTCAGCCACATTGATTGTCCAGTTACCACTCACCTGCTCGTCCGCAAAATTGACGGTTTCCTGGGATGTTGTTACCGAAAAATAGACTTTTGAGCCTTCGCTGATGCTCCAGTCTCCATTCAGTTGCTCTGCTCCAACGGTTTCTTTGGATACTTTTGTCCCACTGCCGCTGTCCGATCCTGTTTCCGTTGTGGAAGCTGCCGTACTCGCAGGAAGCACTTGCTCAATCTCAACGTTATTTCCCAGATAACTGTTCGCGAAGTAGTAACCTCCGCCCCCAAGAATGACGACTGCTGCGACACCTGAAATGATCCATGTTTTTGTCTTTTTGTTCATCTCTATTCTCCTCCAATGGATAACGGTATAAGTTGGTTGTTAATCAGCATCTTAACAGTCCAATGTGTCAGGATGACGTCAAGAAATGACGTATAACGCATTTTTTTCTGAAAATAATTGCCTCATTGGCATTGTGCTCCCGCTCATGTAAAATCAGTACACAAGCTTCTGAAGTGAAAGGAGACACCTTCTTGAAATCCATACTCATCGTCGAAGATGAACAAGCTATTGCCCGCGTGCTGGCTGCCTATCTTCGAAAAGCGGGATTTGTCGTTCGTCACGCAGCGGATGGACCAACTGCCCTTACTCTATTTGATTCGGATGTCCCATCCCTGGTTTTGCTGGACGTGATGCTGCCCGGCACGGACGGTTGGGACCTGCTGCGAATGATCCGTGAAAAAAGCGCTTGTCCTGTCATCATGCTTACCGCATTGGATGATATTCAGGATCGTCTGAACGGTCTGAATGCCGGTGCTGACGATTATATGAGCAAACCCTTTGTCCCGGAGGAAGTCGTGGCCCGGGTGAATGCCGTACTTCGCCGCAATCCGCACTGGACCGCTGGTGGTGAAGGCAAACGTTACTTTGGCAATCTGGTCATTGATCTGACCGCCAAACAGGTGCTTTTGAACGGAGCGGAAGTGGCACTGACACCACGTGATTTGTCACTGCTCCTGTTTCTGTCCGAATACCCCAACCGCACTTTTACCCGTGAGCATCTCATTGAACAGGTATGGGGGATGGACTATGACGGAAGTGACCGGGCTGTAGATCTTTCCATCAAAAGACTGCGTCAGGCGCTTTCTCATTGGATACCGGAAACAGGAGAAATTCGGACTTTACGGGGAATGGGGTATCAATTTTGGATCGCCAACTAAAACGAAATAAACCCAAACGCAAAACATCCATTCTATCCTATTGGACGCTTCGATATTTTCTAATTCTCTGCATCGGCTTCATTATTATTGTTGCAGGTGCACTCTACTGGATCAGAATCACTTCCATTGAGAAGAGTCTCAAAACAGCTCAACTGCTAGGCTTCGAAATTGCGGAGAAGATTACTGAAAACGAGAACAAGCTGCATATTCCTCCTGATCTTGACAGACTGGTGGACAAGCGTATCAAGCTGTTCAATACAGATAACTATTTTTGCATTATGGTGCTCGACAACAATAATCAATTGATCTATTCCAGACCGAAAATGACGCAGCAAGATGTGTATTACAGGCTGTCAGATGACCTGCGCGAACCACGAAACAACAAATTTGCCGGGGTGACAGTTAACGTCACAGATGACGATCAGACGCTGGGTAAGGTGTGGGTCATGCAATCCAAAAAATCCATTACATATAATCCGGAAGCGATGCTGGTGGTATGCCTAATTTTTGGCGCATTAATTCTGTGTGGATGGTTTACAATCTACCTCCTGTCACGAAAGCTCTCCAGACCGATTCGCCAGGTCGCTCTTGCAGCGGAGCAGATTCGAAACGGCAATTATGAAGTCAATCTGAATCTGAATACACGGGAGTGGGAGATGAATGAGCTGGTTGGTTCCTTCCGGGAGATGTCCATTCGTTTGCAGCAGCTGGAGGAATGGCGTGCCCTGTCCCTTGCAGGGGTATCCCATGAATTGAAAACACCCGTCACTTCCATTAAAGGACTCGTGATGGCCGTTCGGGATGATATCGTCAGTCCGCAGGAAGGAAAGGAATTTCTGGATATTGCACTAAAAGAATCTGAACGTATGGAACGTATGGTCGCTGATCTGCTTGATTACAATGCAATGAGTGCTGGCAGTGTTGGTGTGCGTCAGGAACGCATTGATCTGAATCTGTTGGTGGGTGAAATTATCTATCAGTGGAAAATTGCATATGAGAACAAGTCTCCCGAGATTGAACTGCATATCCCTTCGGGTACACTCTATACCATTGGGGATGCGCTTCGGATTCAGCAAATCATTGTTAATCTGCTAAATAACGGTCTACAGGCGACAGCTTCTGATCAAGCTACGGTCTTTCATATCCGTTTGCGGGCCGAGGAAGACAAGCTGTTCATTGACGTTCAGGACAACGGTACAGGGATTATCATGGAAGATCAGCCCAAAGTCTTTGAACGTTTCTATCGCGGTGAGATTAAGAAACGTCATACTCGCGGACTCGGCCTCGGTCTGACCTACAGCCGCTTGCTGGCTCGTGCTCAAGGCGGGGAATTGACCCTGACCGCCAGCAGCCCTGAAGGCAGTCTCTTCACCTTAACGCTGCCACGCTGGTCTGCCCCGGATAAACCTGGGAAAGAGTCATCTTACCGGGCGACCGCTAATGCTTAATACAACATGCTGAACTACCAAATAGCCTGGTTTCCTTTGAAGGAATACCGGACTATTTTCTTTCCATTTGATCAGGCTATTTCCTGTCGTCCTCCCCAAGTTATGGGGTTAGAACACGTGGCAAATGTTCTGTATACGCATCATTGATTAACTTCTTATGCAGCGGACTACTGGCAATTATGGCTTTTCGCTTCGCCTTTAAAACAATCTGCTCCACATCCGCATAACTGCATCCCGCCAGACGTTCATATATATATTCTTCCAGGCTGCTATCTGACCCACAAGCTTGTACGCCCAACGGCATCAAACTCATCGAGAAACAGAACACAGGGGTTGACCCCGAATGTTCGAACAATTTACGCACATTGCTGCCGGTCTACCCAAGGTGGCTGTGAATAATTGCGTCAAGTTTCACAAGTACTAATGGAAGGTGAAGTTGGTACGAAAGGTGGGAAGCTGTTAACGTTTTACCTGTACCTGGAGGGCCAAACATGTCAGGTTAATCCAATTTGTTGCAAGAGAAAGTAAAATTTGCTATTCTAAACATGCATCGTTGTGTATAACGCAAAAAGCCCTCTATTTCCTCGAGAGAGCCTAGCATTTTTTTCCAGATAGCAAGCGGCAACTTGCATTCCAGATTTTCTTTTATACCAACGAATGTAAATCCAAACAAAGTGAGGTTTAACAATCATGGCAAAAGACGTATTATGTGAAGTTGATTCCTGTCGTTACTGGGCTCAAGAAAACAAATGCAACGCATCTTCGATCTACATCGTGAGTCACAGTTCCAAACCAGTTAATGAATCCGCTGAAACGGATTGCAAAACTTTCGAAGTGAAATAAGAAATTAATTTTGTTTGTACCAAGTAAAAGGAGCCCTAGCCGGTTCCTTTTTTCTTTTTGTATTGTAACAAGAATGATAATTATTATCAAGCTCTTTTATATAACATTCACATTCATTTCTCTCCATGCACAACAGAGTGCCTATTTACGTACACTACGAAAGAAGTCAAACTGCCCATGAACGATTCAATCCAAGAGGTGAGTAACGATGCCCGCTAAAAGTGGCAAACAGTATATTGAACGTATCGATGCCCAGACTGTCCCCTGCTGGTACAAAGGAGAACTGGTTACTGGAAAACGCTCTGAACATTTTGCTTTTGCAGGTTTAATGAAAACGCAAGCCAAGCTGTATGATCTACAGAACGATCCTCAATGGATGGATACAATGACTTATTCCTCCCCAACCGATGGAAAGCCTGTAGGCATGTCCTTTCTACCTCCAACCAGTGTGGATGATTTGCGCAGGCGTCGTGAAGCGATGAGTGTCTGGTCAGGCATGCACCATGGATTTCTGGGCCGCTCACCCGATTACATGAACACAGCGATCATGGCATTTTATACAGGAGCTGACATTCTTGCCGAGTTATCACCACAATATGTCGAAAATCTAAAAAACTATTATGCCTACTGCCGGGATAATGACATTACGCTCTCCCACGCATTCATTCAGCCCCATGCCAGCAAAATATCGGGACAGTTGGATACAACCGAAGATGCCATTGCCGCCAAAGTGGTCGAACGGACGAATGAAGGCCTGATTATCAACGGCGCATTCATGATGGCTACCCAGGCTGCAACGTCGGACGAAATTCTGGTGTATCCTTCTCCATCACCGGCTCCATTCGACGATGAAAACCCGTTCGCTTTTGCTTTTGCAGTGCCAAACGACTTGCCGGGAATCAGCCTGATCTGCCGGGATACCTATGCAGCCGAATCCAAATTTAACTACCCACTCAGCTCCAGATATGAAGAGATGGACAACATTGTCATCTTTGATCATGTGCTTGTTCCTCATGATCGGATATTTTTCGCGGGAAGTGAAGAAATGTCCTCCCGCCTCTTCAGCGGAAGCCATTTCCACATCCACGCAGGTCATCAGGTGTTATGTCGCTATATTGCCAAAACGGAATTTGTACTCGGCACGATCCAATTACTCGCAGATACGCTCGACCAGGCAGCCGAAACCCACGTAGTGGAGAAAACAGCACGTGTACTTGCTGGACTTGAATCCTTAAAAGCACTGGCAGTGGCAGCAGAAGTAGGTGCCATAACAGACGAACGGGGTTTTGTGTTACCTGCCCCCAAACCACTAATGGCCGCCAACCTTCTGTACCCCAAACTGTATCCTGAAATGATTGAAATACTGCAACTTTTGGGTTCCAGTGGCGTCATTATGGTCCCTCAGGAAGAAGAGTTCCGCTCAGATATCGCACCACATCTGGATACGTATCTTCGCGGAAGCGACATGGTATCGCAGGAGCGTACAGCTTTATTTCGTCTGATCTGGGAGCTAGGGGCAGGATCATTTGGGGGAAGACAGACCCAGTTCGAACGGTTCTTTTTCGGTAATTCAATCACCGTGTCAAACCGGTTGTACTCCGCCAGCTCCGCAGATTATTCGTACCGACAGCTCGTTCGAGATTTTATTACGGACACTGGCACATCACAATGAACGGTTATACCTTACTTTAGACCAGATGGTCGTATACCGTCATAAGCTCAGAGGCTGGTCTGCTTGCATCGTTATTCCGAAGCGCAGACTGGTCTCCGTAACCGATATGGAATACACCCATTACCTTTTCCTCACTGGTTAAACCCATCAAATTCATAAACACGGGATGCTGTTGATAATCATTGATCTTCCAGACGGCATTGAGGCCATGTTCCGCTGCCAGGATACAAAAACGTTTGCTCCAGGCTTTTGCAGGCAATACATGGTCCTCTCTGGCCCTTGAAGGAGCCACGACAACCAGATGCGCCGGGATAGCCTCTGTATATTGATATGTAGCCCAATCCCCGTACCGATCTGCCAAATGTGGTGGGTAACTCTGCCTAACGGCCTCCAGATAAAGCTGACGTCCTTCACTGGCGAACAACATAAACCGCCAAGGCTCTGGACTCATCACATACAAGGATGGATCGGCTTCATCCAGTAACCGTCTTATAACCGACTGTGGCACAGGCAACGGGCTGAATTCACAAGTTCCTGTACGTTTCTTCTTGCCGCTTGCGGCATCTTGTCCCAAACCGGTAGACATGGCTCTTCACTCCTTAATCTGCGCGATATACCACAACATCCCTCGCTCCTTACATCAACCAGTTTTTTTTCGGTTCGATCTCACTTCTCCAGCGATCGACCTTTTCATGCACTCTGGCTTTATCCTGAACTGTAAATTGATCAGATTCCACCTTCTCTTCGCTCGGAATGCTATCCCGAATCAGTCGAAGATAATCCATCGAACGGACAAGCGATTGACGTCCTGGGATATATCGAATCTTGCGCCCTTCGAGCAAACAATAGATTTCGATCATGCCCGGCAACTTGCCAAATGCTTCCCAGCAGAACGCGCTCACCATATGCTGGTACGCCTCAACAACATTTGGATCATGGACAACCATATATTTTTGGATGAGCAGTGAATCCCAGCCCTCTGGCAGCCAAGCCGTATGGAGGATCATGGACAGATGCATCGACAAGGAAGGAAGTTCCGTTCGCCATTGTTCAAACAGAATGGTCGGATGCTTCAGATCATCGTTCATCGCAATGGCCAGCGATAATTCATCCGTAATTTTGTTTTTTACATCCCAGTAATGAAGTACCGATTCGAAGCCGGTTGCCTTTCTGGGCCACCACTTTTCGAGCAGATACTGGACAGGCACCTCTTTGCGCACATCCGGGTCCAAACTGTAAAAAGCGTTGACTGCATGGCTGACTGCATATTGTACACGGTGTCTCCATTGCAGCGGAGCGTACTGCTTTGCCTCCGGTTCCGGGCGGATGAACCGATGCGGGCTGCGCAGCATCTCTTCCAGTCTGTAATCTTCAAGCAGCTGTTCCGGGACGTCTGACACTCCCGGCTGCATAGCTGCCTGAACATTATGCCTTAACATGAGTCCTAGGACACCTGTAATCCGTCAGCAGCGAAACGCTTGCCAAAGTCACGGCATGTATCCTTCTCCTGCTCCATCGGACTGTATTCAATCTTTAGCATCTCTGGAAATACCTCCGCCCCACGCTCCACCAGCTTCGCAGCCGCGAGATCTACAGCACCGCAGTACTGCTCGTAAGAAGTATCCCCGCTTCCGAACACCGCTGCCCGTTTGCCACTCAAGTCAAGCTCATCCAGCTCTTCGTAAAAATCGAGAAATTCATCCGGCAGTTCACCGTCTCCCCACGTGTACACACCAATGAGGAACCCGTCATAGTCGAGCACATCAGAGGCATTGCAATCCGTGACGGACTTGAGGTCCACTTCATGTCCACCTTGTGTGATGCCTTCCACAATCAGTTCCGCAATCTCTTCCGTATTTCCCGTCATACTTGCATAAGCCACCAACCATTTAGCCATCTATTTTCCCCTCACTTTTTATTGATCCTGTCATACGGTTCCTAAAGAAGTAACATTTGAATGTATCAAAATCATAAGTGATAATGATTATCATTGTCAAATTAATTTTCGTTTGTATTCCATTTCAGTATATGGGAATGAAGCAAATTCAACACCTTAAAGGGCACTTCGCCCTTTAAGGCGCCCACCACAACTGGCGTATAGGCCCTTTTTTGTTGTACAATAGTATCCAAATGACTTTTGAAGGATGGATAAATCATTATGTACGTAGCAAAGAACTGGAAGGACTATGAAGTAATTGACACAGGAGGCGGCGAAAAGCTGGAACGTTGGGGCGATGTCATTTTGCGCAGACCCGACCCACAGATTATTTGGCCCCTTGAAAAAGAAACCAATGAATGGCGCCAAGTGCATGGCCATTATCACCGCAGTTCTTCGGGCGGCGGCAGCTGGGATATGAAAAAACCGATCCCGGAACGCTGGACCATCGGATACGAGAACCTGAAATTTCATATTAAACCAACCAGCTTCAAGCATACTGGTCTGTTCCCTGAACAAGCGGCCAACTGGAGCTGGATGATGGATAAAATCGCCGGAGCAGGCCGTCCCATCTCTGTACTGAACCTGTTTGCGTATACAGGCGGTGCAACCGTTGCTGCAGCTTACGCCGGTGCTTCGGTTGTACACGTGGATGCGGCCAAAGGCATGGTGCAGTGGGCCAAAGAAAATGTTCAATTATCCGGGCTTGCTGATCGCCCTGTTCGTTTCATTACAGACGATGTATTCAAATTCGTACAGCGCGAACAACGCCGCGGCAATCGATATGACGCTATCATTATGGACCCGCCTTCCTATGGTCGAGGCCCTAACGGGGAGACATGGAAGCTGGAAGAGAACCTCTACCCATTCCTGAAATCGTGTATGACTATTTTGTCGGACAACCCATTATTCATGCTGGTGAATTCCTACACAACGGGGATCTCCTCCACCGTTCTGCGTAATATGCTGACAATGACGATGTCTGCCCAATATGGCGGTCAAATTACGGCAGGTGAAATTGGCCTTCCCATTACCCGCAGTGGTCTGGATCTGCCTTGCGGCATCTTGGGCCGCTGGGAGTCCTGATCATGTCCGAACCATTGCAAGGAACCGGTGATATTCCGATTCTGTTTGAGGACAATCACCTGTTAGGCATTACGAAGCCGGTCAATGTACCTACACAGGAAGATGCATCCGGTGACCCGGATTTGCTTACACTGCTGAAACAGGATCTGAAAGAGCGGTATAACAAACCGGGCAACGTCTATCTCGGACTGGTCCATCGACTTGATCGCCCCGTTGGTGGTGCAATGATTTTTGCCAAAACATCAAAGGCTGCTTCGAGATTATCCGAGACGGTCCGGGGACGTCATTTCCGCAAAATATATGCGGCTGTTGTCCATGGCAAGCTGCCAGCACAGCAAGGAACGTTAAAACATACGCTGCTGAAAGATGCGCGCACCAATACCGTCACTGTTGTGTCCAAAGGCACTACGGGTGGCAAAGACGCTGTTCTGGATTACCGGGTCATCGGTGAAACAGACCGTTATAGTCTGGTTCATATCGAACTGCACACTGGCAGATCTCATCAGATTCGGGTTCAAATGAAGGAAATCGGCTGCCCTCTGTTCGGAGACCAGAAATACGGGGCAGGTGCGAATAAGCCGGGACAACAGATTGCCCTTTGGTCTGCCATCGCTGCTTTTCCTCACCCCGTAACCAAGGAAGAGATTGTCCTGCAGTCCCTGCCTCCCCGTGAATTCCCATGGGCAGAGTGGCCGGCTGCTGTATATGAGAAAACATTTAAAGCGGAACAATAACCAACACACTTAAAAAAATCATTAACAGGATCAAGTCAAATCTGATCGTACACCGTGTCATCCAGATTCCCTATCTGAATGGCACGGTTTTTTTGATCTCTTTCCATTCCAGCGATATGATAAACTAGTTTTGTTGGAATTACCACCATACTTAGACCCTATTGGCTTACTTAAATGGAAAGGAAGACTCACTACTATGACACCGTTTACCAAGCAGGTTGTCGCCATCATCGCAGCAATCCCTGAGGGAAAAGTCATGACCTATGGTCAGATTGCCGCTCATGCTGGCAGTCCGAGAGCTGCTAGACAGGTTGTACGCATTCTGCATTCGATGAGCCGCAAGGAACGCCTTCCCTGGCACCGTGTCGTCAATGCCAAAGGCCAGATCTCCATTCCCGACGAACATTCTCGTTTGATGCAAGAGACGGAGCTTATTAGCGAAGGTGTTGAATTTCAGATGGATGGAAGCATCAACCTCAGACTCTTCGGTCATGATCCCGGTCCTACCTTCCTCCTTGATCCATCGACCGATGAAAAATAAAGCCAAAATAAGGCATAGCAAAAGAGAGTCCGAGCAGTGAAATCTGCCTGAACTCTCTTCTGCATATATAAAACCTTTATTGGATCAATAATAACTGTAATCTAGGTTAATTTAAGCTGTTGCATTCACTTTTTGTTGCTCTGTGGTAACAGGTTCAGTAGCCGGTTTTGTTTTACGAATAAAGAACGCCAGCAGCAAAGCAACAACAGTCATCGCAGTCGCTACAACAAACGCATAGTTTACGCCGTAGATGGTTGCATCTGCGGTAGCACGCATCATTGCAGCCTTATCATCTGCAGCAATTTGGCCTGTAGCCAAGGTATCTGCCAAATGAGATTTTAGCTTACTGCTCATAATTGTAACGAGAATCGCTGTACCAATCGCACCCGCAACTGTACGCAGTGTGTTGGACATCGCAGTACCATGCGCATTCAGGCGCTGTGGCAGCTGATTCAGACCCGCCGTTTGAATAGGCATCATCAACATCGACATACCGAACATACGAGCTGTGTAGATAAACATCATGTAACCATAAGTCGTGTCGATCGACAGGCGGCTAAGGCCCCAAGTGGTGATAGCTGTAATCGCAAGACCGGCAACTGACAACCAGCGTGCGCCAACTTTATCAAAAATACGACCTGTGATTGGAGACATAATCCCCATCAGAATGGCACCTGGCATCATCAGCAAACCTGATTCAATCGGTGAGAACCCTCGAATATTTTGCAGGAAAATCGGAAGCAAAATCATACCGGCAAACATCGCCATCGTAACGAGCATATTAATAATTGTTGTTAATGTGTACATGTTGTATTTGAAAATACGGAACTCCAAAAGCGGATGATCGGTTGTCATTTGTCGAATAACGAACAGGATCAGGGATATGGCCCCGACGACCAGACATCCGATAACAATAGCACTTCCCCATCCATCTGTACCCGCATCACTGAAGCCGTACAACAAACTACCAAAACCGAGTGTGGAAAGAATAACACCTGGATAGTCCAGTTTAGGTTTGGATTGACGTGTTACATTTTTGACAAATGCAATACCAATTGCAGTTGCAATAACCGAGAATGGCAAAATGATATAGAACAACAGTCTCCATGAATAATGCTCAACCACATAGCCTGACAGTGTCGGTCCAATGGCCGGAGCAAGAATCATCGCAATCCCCATCGTACCCATGGCCTGACCACGCTTCTCAATTGGGAAGATCGTCAAGAACACAACGGTCATCAGAGGCATCAGGATACCTGCGCCTGCAGCTTGAATAACACGACCTACCATCAGTATACCAAAGGTCGGACTAAGTCCACAGACCAAGGTCCCTAATGTAAAGAGGGTCATTGCTGTAATAAAAATTTGACGTGTCGAGAATTTGGCGATCAAATACGCCGTAACCGGAATCAACACACCATTCACGAGCATATAACCGGTAGTCAGCCATTGGGCTTTATTCGCTCCGATGTTGAGGTCTTCCATAATTTTCGGAAGAGCCACGTTCATCAACGTTTGATTCAGGAAGGCAACAAATGCACCGATTAACAGTGCGGCCACAATCGGGCCTTTCTTGATATTGTCCATCGCTGAGGATGGTGCTGCTGCTGCAGTAGTACTCATTGGTTGTTCATCTCTCTTCCTTCTAACTTTTCAATCATTTGATTATGAATTCTTAGCAGGTGCTCAAGGTCTTCCTTCGGGATATCCAGAATGGGTGAAACTCGTTCCATCCACAAGTGGTGTGTTTCCTGCTGAGCCTGTTCCCCTTTGTCCGTAATCTGTAGCTTTACGGATCGGCGATCAGAGTCGGAACGCGTACGAACTATGTACTCCCCTTTGACCAGACGTTCCACCACAGCGCTCATGGAACTGCTGCCCATATGACAGAGTTCAGCCACTTCATTAATCCCGATCGAAGGGCGCTCCTTCAAAATGGATAACACCATAAATTGAATCGAAGTGAGCTCAATTTCCTTGTTTTCATTCCAGAATGCCCGGAAGAGCATTTGATTGACCTGCCGAAACGAATTGATAATGTAAAATACTTCGTATGTGTCAGACATTAATTCACCCTTTTTACTTATGGAATATAATATTTCGTACACGAAATATCAGGGGAACAATTATTTATTATAACAAAAATAATTACATAGTCAACTCTTTACATATAAAATTTTAGAAATTATTCTTAGTGACAATAAAATAACCATAGTCCTCCTGCATGATCCAGCAAGAGTTCCATGGTTACTATAATTCCAACGTAATTATGATGTAGATAAGGCAGGCTCTTTTGTTTTTGGTGTTGTCATTTTGTTCAGCAGATAGACCAGCAACTGCTGGTTATGCATCGAAATGTTGCTGAGAACGGAATTCATAAATTCATTCCGGATTGTGATCCCCCGTTCGGTCTCCATTCTTCCCTTGTCAGACAGGGATACCCATACAATGCGCCGATCCTGATCATCCCGATCCCTGCGAATCAGACCATTTTTCTCCATGCGATCCAGCAGCATCGTTACTGCTGCGGGCGTTGTGGCCAAGAAAGGAATCAGGTCGGATGGTTTCATCTTCTCATGGTCCTCAAGAACCTCCAGTACAGCCAACTGAGCCTCCGTTAACGAGGGGGCCAGCTCATGATCCATATGCAGCTTGTAGTCCTTGGTCAGCCTCGACCAGCACTTGGCAAAATCGGAATTATACATCTTGCATCGCTCCTCTCTGCAACCGGTTATCACTTCACCTGCTTAAGTTTTCGCCCTTCAAAGCCGCATTCCTGCTGCCTTTTTTCAATTTCCCAGCGATCGACCGTAATCGACGAAGGTTGTTAAACTTCGCATGGAGGGCATCTTTTAATCCGCGTTTGAACAACAAAAAAAGACTTTCCGCATGACAGGATCAGCCTGTACTGCGAAAAGCCTTGTATTGACATTTCTTATGAAGATGAAGCTGGCTGATTCTCGTTAAAATCCGTCAGCAATTCCACGATCTCATCCTGTTTGTCCACATGAACGAGCAATTTACCGATATGCTTCCGCTCAGTAATAGGCACACCTTCAGAAGAAATATGATATGATTGTCCTTCTTTCGTCATCACCGTTACATTCCGTTGTTCCCGACAATAAAACGCTCCAGCAATGCGGCTACCGTTCGGCTTCACCCGTTTGCCTTCCTTGAATTCAAATGTTGCCAGCCCCTTGCCGCCACGACTTTGCAGCGCGTAATCCAGCAACAACGAGCGTTTGCCGTAACCCAAGTCAGACAATACAGCGACTTCGCCTTCATCGCCTTCCACCCATAGAACAGATACAATTTCATCCGTATCTTTTAACTGAATACCACGTACGCCTCCCGATACACGCCCCATTGGATTCACCTCATCCTCACGGAAACGGATGGCCATAGCTTCTTTGGTGATCAACATGATGTCCTTGCCACCTGTGCTTAGATGAACGGATAATACCTCATCATCCTTGCCCACTTTGCAGGCTGCTACAGCACCGGAACGCTTGGTGACGTATTCCTTCAGCTCGGTACGTTTAACCTGTCCTTTGCGGGTGACAAAGACCAGACTGTGATCCGGTTCTTCGAAAGATTTAACGGCAAGCACACTTGAAATCCGATCATCCTTCGCCAAAGGAATGACGTTGACGATCGCCGTCCCCGGATCTTTCCACTTGAATTCGGGCACCTGGTGGACGGGCAACAGAAAATACTGCCCTTTCTTCGTAAATACCAGTAGATTCTCAAGGGTGTTCACTTCAAGAACCTGAGCAATATAATCGCCATCCTTCACGCCACTTGCGTTACGTTCCCCGCCGGATCGTGTAAATGACTGCATACCCGTACGCTTGATGTATCCTTCTTTGGACAAGGTAACAAATACATCTTCCGCGTTTACCAGCACTTCCAGATTGACCTTGAGTTCTTCCACTTCACCCTGAATGGCAGAGCGACGGTCTATTCCATACTTTTCGCGAATCTCCATCAATTCTTTGCGGATAACTCCGATCAGCTTGCGATCGCTATCCAGAATGGAGCGTAATTGCGCGATCTTCTTCATCAATTCGCCGAGTTCCTTCTCCAGAGAAGTAATCTCCAGATTGGTCAACCGGTACAATTGCAAAGTCAGAATGGAATCTGCCTGACGTTCCGAGAATCCAAACATCCACATCAGGTTATTTTGAGCATCCTGACGGTTTTTCGACGCTTTGATGGCCGCGATGACCTCATCGAGGATGTTAAGAGCCTTTACCAGGCCTTCCAATACATGCGCACGGTCTTCCGCTTTCTCCAGCTCAAAGCGGGTACGGAACGTTACAACCTCACGCTGATGGGCAATATAAGCCTCGAGGATTGATTTCAATCCCAATTGCTGAGGAGCTTTATTCACAATCGCAACCATATTGAAGTTGTAGGTGACCTGCAGGTCGGTTTTCTTCAGCAAATAAGCCAGAATGCCTTGAGCATCCGCTTCTTTTTTCAGCTCAACCACGATCCGCAGGCCTTCACGCCCACTCTCATCCCGGACTTCGGCAATCCCTTCCACCTTTTTCTCAAGCCGGATGTTTTCCATCGCAGTAACTAGACGGGATTTCACGACCTGATAAGGGATCTCCGTTATAACGATCTGCTGTTTGCCGCCGCGCATATTCTCGATATCGGTTTTGGACCGGATATAGATCCGTCCTTTACCTGTTCGATAGGCATCTAGAATCCCGTCGCCGCCCATGATTAATCCACCTGTTGGAAAATCGGGACCCTTCATGAACATCATGATCTCGTCCAGCTCAATGGATGGCTTCTCCATCACAGCGATACAGGCATCTATGGTTTCACGCAAATTGTGAGGAGGAATCTCCGTTGCAAATCCGGAGGATATTCCGCTCACGCCGTTAACGAGCAAATTGGGATAACGGGATGGCAGTACTACCGGTTCTTTGGCCGTATTATCAAAGTTATCTTTAAACAGAACGGTCCGTTTCTCGATATCGCGAAGCATCTCCATCGCGATGGGCGACAACCGAGCCTCTGTATAACGCATCGCCGCTGCCGGATCATCATCCTGTGATCCCCAGTTACCATGACCATCCACGAGCATATGACCCATTTTCCATGGTTGTGCCATCCGCACCATACCTTCGTAGATGGAGGAATCCCCGTGAGGATGGTAGTTACCCATAACATCCCCAACCGTTTTGGCTGATTTCCGATACGGTTTCTCCGGAGTATTACCTGAATCGTACATGGCGTATAGAATCCGCCGCTGCACGGGCTTCAAACCGTCCCGAACATCGGGAATGGCCCGGTCCTGAATAATGTATTTGGAGTAGCGACCGAAACGGTCCCCTACGACCTCTTCGAGAAAGGCCGGCATAAATTGTTCTGATAGACTCATTCCAAGCACCTTCTATTCTTCGTACTCTGTAAAGTCGACATTCTCTACAATCCAGCGTTTGCGCGGATCAACCTTATCACCCATGAGTGTAGATACACGGCGTTCCGCTTTTGCTGCATCCACTATTTCTACCTTGAGCAATGCGCGCGTTTCCGGATTCATCGTTGTCTCCCACAATTGATCCGGGTTCATTTCACCAAGTCCTTTATAACGTTGAAGCTCTACATGATTTCCAAATTCTTTCATGTAATTCGCCAGCTCTTCATCGGTCCAAGCATAACGCACACTCGCCATTTTGCCTGATTTGCGTGTGAGCTTGTACAGCGGTGGCTGAGCGATATATATTTTACCTGCATCAATTAGCGGCTTCATATACCGGTAGAAGAAAGTCAGCAACAGGACCTGAATATGTGCGCCATCCGTATCGGCATCCGTCATAATAATGATTTTGGAATAATTGCTGTCTTCAACTGCGAATTCGGTTCCAATCCCTGCCCCGATTGCGGCTGTAATGGCACGGTATTCTTCGTTTTTCAGAATATCAGCCAACTTTGCTTTTTCCGGATTAAGGGGTTTGCCCTTAAGCGGCAGTATCGCCTGAATTTTGGAGTCACGTCCTTGTTTGGCTGAACCTCCAGCGGAATCCCCTTCGACGATAAACAATTCATTCCGGGTAAAATCCTTGGATTGAGCCGGAGTCAGCTTGCCATTCAAATTGGAGCTTTCGCTGCGTTTTTTGCCTGTACGCATCTCATCGCGTGCTTTGCGTGCAGCTTCTCTGGCCCTGGAGGCCTGAACCGCTTTGCGAATCAACGTTTGTGCGACCTGTGGGTTTTCTTCCAAAAACCGCTGAATATTCTCGGATACGACAGAATCCACGGCACTTCGCGCGGAAGCGCTACCGAGTTGATCCTTCGTTTGGCCTACGAATTCCACTTCCGACATTTTGACACTAATGACCGCCATCATGCCTTCACGCAGATCATTGCCTTCTAGGTTTTTGTCTTTCTCCTTAATCATGCTGGTACGCCGTGCGTAGTCATTCATCACACGTGTATAAGCCGCTCTGAATCCGGTCTCATGTGTACCCCCGCCCCTAGTGGGAATCGAGTTTACGAACGACGCCAGCGTTTCCGTATAACCCGCGTTATACTGGATCGCCACTTCGACCTCAATATCATCCTTCTCCGCATAGAAGTGAATGACATCATGCAGCACATCTTTATTTTCGTTAAGAAAAGCAACAAACTGGCTTGCTCCGCCTTCGTACATGTACTCATCCTGATTGCCTGAACGTTCGTCCTTGAGTACAATTCTCAGACCCGAATTCAGAAAAGCAATTTCCTGAAGACGTTCTGCCAGTGTATCATAATTCAATTGAATCCCGTTCTGGAACACCCGAATATCCGGTTTAAACGTAACTTTGGTCCCCGTCCGATTGGTATTGCCCAATACTTCAAGGCCAGACACCGGTTCTCCGACATGTTCAACGCCTTTTTTGTCCTGCCAATATTCGAAACGTTGACGATGTATCTTGCCATCACGGAAAATCTCGACTTCAAGCCATTCGGACAATGCGTTTGTAACTGACGCACCTACACCGTGCAAACCGCCGGATTTTTTATATCCTGATCCACCGAACTTTCCGCCTGCGTGCAAAATCGTAAACACGACCTGGGGAGTAGGAATCCCTGTTTTATGTATGCCTGTCGGAATTCCCCTTCCGTTATCCTGAACCGTAACAGAACCGTCCTTATGCAGCGTGATATCGATTTTGGAGCAGAATTTGGCGAGATGTTCGTCGACAGCGTTATCCACGATTTCCCATACCAAATGATGTAGACCCGAAGTGCTGGTGCTGCCGATATACATCCCCGGCCGTTTCCGTACCGCTACCAGTCCTTCAAGTACTTGAATGTCGTCCGCGTCGTAGCCTGAAGACCCTTGTCCTCCGCCTGTCGAACCTGCCGACATATCGATTTGCTCGACCATTCATGCTCCCCCTTCTTAACTTGCAACTAAAAAAATGCCTGAAATGCAAACAGATGTTTTCTTATCCTTGTCCATTTTAATTCAAGATATCCCGTTTCGTAAAGACAATGAATGACACAAAGAGTGAAGCAATGCCCCAAACGCTAAGCACAATAAGGGAAAAACCCAAATTCATCCCTTCGATTGGCGGCAATCCGCCAGACAAATAATCCGGAAGTTCGAGATTCACCATAAACAGATATTTCGCTGACTGCCAGGAGGCAGCCATGCTGGTGAGAATGGTTCCTGCGATGAGTGCTGCCATCATAATGACAATACTTGCAGCTGTACTTCGCACCAACACAGAGACCATGAATGCAAGCATCGCCACAATTACACTGACAAACCAGATCAGTCCAGCCTGCATCAACATGTATAGCCACTGGTCCACAGCATGGACTGCAGACATATCGACATCCGTGCCCACAACCTTGAATCCGGTAAAAATCGGCATGCCGAAACCTTTATATCCGAACACCGCTCCCGAGATCACATAACAGATAATGTACGCCGACACCACGATAATTGACACAAACATAATCAGTGTAATGAGCTTACTCAGCAATACTTTCCAGCGTTTTACCGGACGGGTTAGGAGCATTTTTATCGTTCCTGTGGTACGCTCACCGGACACCAGGTCGGAAGCAATCGCCATAATGAGCAGCGGGATGAACAGTCCAACGGCGTTATTCATGAATTCCCTCGTAAAAGTTACACCGCCAGGCTCCTTCGGATTGATGTCATTCTCCAGATAGTATTGCATTTGCTGGATGTACACTGTCCTGTACTTTTTGTATTCTTCAGGTACCCGGTCACTGCCAAGCGAGTTCTGATTATCCGTAATAGCCTGTTGCAGTTCCAGCCGCCAGTCGCCACCAAACTTGTCACGATTATTTTCCGCAGATTTCATCTGGGCATACGTAAACATTGGAACCAGGACCGCCAGTACGATAAAAATAATATAAAGACGTTTCTTCTTGACCATCTTGATCGTTTCGTTGCGGATCAGCGGCATGATGTTACTCAATGGATTCACCTTCTGTCATTTTTAAGAATAACTGTTCCAGCGTAGGCTGAATCCGCTGTACGCCTTCAACCTGAATTCCGGCTTGAACCATCTGCTGCACCAGATTCGGAATCCGATCCTCATGCATTTCGGCAACGACAGCATTTGGACCAAGCCCTGCAATGATGGTATCGTCCATAACATCGGCAGGCCGATCTACCAGGGAAACACCTGCATCCAGCAGCATTTTTTTGCCTTCTTCCAGCGGCGTAACATGCCATATCGCCAACTTCGAATGGTCTTCAATCAGTTCATTAACGCCGCCAACTGCAAGCACGCGGCCTGCACTGATAATCGCCACCCTGTCACAGAGAAGCTGAATCTCACTGAGCAGATGACTGCTGACGAATACAGCCATACCTTCACTCGCAAGCTGTTTGATAAAGACACGAAGTTCCTTAATCCCTTTGGGGTCAAGTCCATTCGTAGGTTCATCCAGAATCAGCAGTCGCGGGCGTCCAAGCAGAGCCTGTGCAATGCCAAGACGTTGACGCATTCCCAGAGAGTAGGTTCTTACTTTATCATGAATCCGCTGATCAAGCCGCACAATATCCACAACTTCCTGAATACGGTCATTATCCACGCCAGGCTGCATACGGGCAAAATGCTCCAGGTTCTCCCATCCGGTCAAATATGTGTAGACCTCCGGGTTCTCCACAATGGATCCCACGTATTTCAAGGCTCTTTCAGGATCACGATTCACATCATAACCACAGACTTTAATCTTGCCTTCCGTCGGTTTAATCAGATCGACTAACATCCGAATAGTTGTTGTCTTCCCGGCACCATTGGGTCCCAGAAAGCCAAAAATTTCACCTGGTTTTACGTCAAAAGTAACATCCTTAATGATCCACTTGCGTCCAATCTTTTTCTTCAGATGCTGCACGGACAATACGGGATCAGTCTGTTCTTGTGCCATCTATTTTCCGCTCCCTTCTGCTGGAGTCTCTGCCTGATATTCCTGCGCAACCCGAGCGGCAATCTGCTCGTATCCTTCTCCATTGGGATGGAAATGATCTGATGACAGATACTGTCCCAGATGATTTTCAAACAGATCAAATGTAGGCACGAGTGTCATCTTGTCCTCGTTGTTCATAACCTTCAGTGCAGCATTGTTCCATGCAGCTACAACCGCATTTCCCGGCTCTTTGAGTTCTTTCACATCACCAAACGGGTTGTATAGCCCTATGTAGGCAATCTGTGCATCAGGGTTAATTCCTTTCACTTTCTTCAAAATCTCCTGCAAACGCTTCGATGTCTCGGGCAGTGCGGCCGCAAGAGTCTCTGCAGTTGGCGGATCTTCTCCCTGTAAGACTTGTCCACCCCGGAACAGATCATTGGCTCCGATCGATAACAGAATAAAGTTGGACTGTTGTAAGACATAACGTACGCCTTTTTCATCTAGCTTGTTCAACAAACCGTCTGTTCTCAAACCGTTCACACCCATATTGTTGAGCACTTGCACATCATATCCCTGATTTTTGAGCAAGTTACCTGCCCGTCTTACAAAACCAAGCCCTTCATCATCCCCGGTACCTCTTGCCAGTGAATCACCAATCACAGCCATTCGAATTTTTCCATCATTCACCACAGACGTTTCTTTCCCGTTACCCTTCGCAGGTGTCATTGTCTGCTGTCCTGTCCCTAGCTTGGCATCTCCCTCTGGAAAAATGACGTCTTTGATGGCATACCCAAATCCAAATAACAGCAGCAATGTTGTCAATATGGATACTGTACTGATGGTTCTCCAGATCCATGGCGCCGAATCAAGATTTCTTTTTTTCATTCATCACATCTCCGCTCATGTACACCTGGCCGGGTACTTAAAATTTAAAATGATTTTACATTAAGATGACGCTTTTTCTAAATAACATAAATGTTCTGTCGTTAATTTGCAAATTTTGCTGTTATATAAGTGAAATTCGGTATCCAATACGTTTTCACATAAAAAAAGCCATGTCACGCACAGCTTCAAGCCGTGATGACATAGCCTTTTTTTGAATTAAACCAGATTATTCTTCAATAAAAATGATTAATTGCCGATAAATTCTTGAGCCCAATATCCGTTGTAATATCCAACACCAATTTTGGTAAAGTTTTTGCTCAGGATATTCGCACGGTGGCCTTCGCTATTCATCCAGGCTGTAACAACCTCTTGAGGTGTTTTTTGCCCTTGCGCGATATTCTCGCCAGCATAGCTGTAAGTTACTCCGAATTGTTTCATCATGTCAAACGGAGAACCATAGGTTGGTGATTGGTGGTCAAAATAATTGTTGTCGCTCATATCTTTCGCTTTGGCTACAGCCACTTTGTCCAAAAGAGCATCGGAAGCCAATGCGCCCAGACCTGCTTTGGCACGTTCAGCGTTCACCAGTTTTACGACCTGAGCTGCAAAATCCGATTTTGTGCTCTCACTGCCACTGTTGTTTGTATTGCCTGTAGTCGTTCCGTTTCCAGTATTTGAAGGATCTTTGGCAGGTGTCGTTGCCGGTTTCTTCTCTGGAGTTGGTTTTGCAGGTGTTACCGGTTTTGCAGGTGCTGTCGGTTGAGCAGGTTTAGTGGCTTGATTAGGCTTTGTTACAGGCTTCTCTACCGTCGTTTGCCCCTCACTCTCGGATACTTTATATCCATTTTGTTTCAGCCATTGATCAATGTATGCTTTTAGACTCTCTGCACTCGTAATTTTATACGTTGTAGTCTTATATGATACATCTGCAGCAGAAGCGGAAGCAGGGAGCATAATCCCTACGGCAAGTACGGCTGTCAGACTGCTGGTTACGACGGTTTTCATCCATTTCTTCTTCAAATTCAATTCATCTCCTTAGAAATTAGTTATGACAACTTTGTAATTAATACTCTAGGAGTATATCAATTCATAAGTAGAATGTGAACCTATAAAATATGGAAAAGTAACTTTTTTGTCATTTTTAGGACCTGTTTCTAAACAGATCTGACGGTTCAAGCCCATTGCATCATCGTCGGGAATCGCTTATGAACACTGCATATTTAATGATTAATCACATCAATTCAAGAAAAATTGCATAAAAAAACGGCATTCGGACAAAAAACTGCTGGCCGAATGCCATTCACCATCTATTTATCATTCACCACACCAGAACGTGAAGATCACGATATAATGAAAAAATCTTTTCTATAGAAGAACTTTACTGAAACGATAGCCTCTCTTCTGGAAGCCAATGTGCTCATAGAAAGAATATGTCGTTGAAGTCACTTCGCGATTCGCACCTGTGACAAACAATTGTTTCCCGCCTTGTTGTCTGCCCCAGTCCTCAGCACGAGCCATCAGACGACGGCCAATCCCGCCTCCACGGTGCTCCTGACCTACGATCAAGGACGTGATTTGGGCGGCAGGTTCCGGATAGGCATGACTTTGCACACACTGCAAGCCAATCACACCAATAATTTGTTCATCCACTTCGGCAACAAGCATGCATGCGTTAGGATTGCTCTCCAAACATTCAATGCGCTCTTTCATAACATTAGCTGTTGTCGGATAGCTGACCTCTCGCATCAGTCCCGTTACCGCTTCAGCATCTCGCAGTTCACACTCCCGGATCATCAGTACAGGGGCCTCAACATTATTGGACATGATTTACCTCCACTTTCAGCATATTAGCGGCTTGTACCGCAGTTTTACGAGCTTCTTCCACATCTGGACCGGCGCTTAATGCTACGGCCATACGGCGTCCTACTTTGGTTTCAGGCTTGCCAAATACACGAACCTGAGTGCGAGGAAGCGCAAGCGCTTCTTCAATCCCGCCTATAGTAAAGTCAGATGTTTCATCATTAGCCTTCAGCGTAGCTGAAGCTCCCGGTGTCAGCAGATGTACATCTGTGACCGGAAAACCAAGAATTGCACGTACATGCAGCGCAAACTCGGAACTGTCTTGCGTCACCATGGTAACCATGCCCGTATCATGCGGGCGAGGAGATACTTCGCTGAACACAACACCGTCTGGTGTCAGAAATAATTCAACGCCGAACAGTCCGTAACCGCCAAGTTCATCTGTAACCGATTTGGCGATATGACAAGCTTGTTCCCATTGCTCAGAAGTCATGGCATGAGGCTGCCAGGATTCGACATAATCCCCATCCTTCTGAATGTGACCAATTGGAGGACAGAATACGGTTCCTGATACGGAACGTACAGTTAACAGTGTAATTTCACTGTCAAACTTCACAAAGCTCTCCACAATGACTCGTACGGATTTGCCACGAGCTCCCGAAAGAGCGATGTTCCAGCAATCCTCCACGTCATCCGGTGTATGGCAAACACTCTGCCCTTTGCCGGAAGAACTCATCAGTGGTTTAATCACACAAGGTGTGCCAAGTTCACGTACGGCTTCCTGAAGCTGTTCCAGGTTGTCCGCAAAAAGGTAGGCCGCTGTTGGAAGATTCAGTTGTTCGGCTGCAAGACGACGGATGCCTTCGCGATCCATGGTTAGACGTGCAGCTCGCGCGGTAGGCACGACACAAAATCCCTCTTCCTCAAGCTCCAATAAAGCTTCTGTTGCGATAGCTTCAATCTCAGGTACGATGTAATGAGGTTGTTCCTTACGGATCAATTGTTTCAAAGCTTCGGCATTTAACATGTCGATGCAGTATGACCGATGAGCAACCTGCATTGCAGGTGCGTTGTCGTAACGATCGACAGCAATCGTCTCTACTCCCAGTCTTTGAGCCTCAATAACGACCTCTTTTCCCAATTCTCCACTGCCCAAAAGCAGCATTTTTTTGGCTTGAGCCGTAAAAGGAGCACCCCACATGTTCTTTCCAATCCTCCCAAAGAGAAATCTTCTATATCTATCTCTCTATTTTCGGGGTTTTGGTTAAAGAATGCAAGAGTGCTCCCTATTTTTCTTGTGAATTTTACAAGATTTTTTGTTTTTTTTCGATCAATTTTTACAAAAATCTGTATTGTGCTTCGATGAGACCATTATAAACTCCTTGTTTCTGGATAAGTTGCTCATGGTTTCCTTCTTCCTTAATTTCGCCATGATCCAGCACAATGATCTTATCTGCATTTCGGATCGTCGAGAGACGGTGGGCTACCATAAAGGAAGTTCTTCCTTGCAGCAGCACTTTCAAAGCCTCCTGAATTTTGAGCTCCGTTTCGGTATCTATACTGGCCGTGGCTTCATCCAGTATCAAGATCCGAGGGTCTGCAAGCAAGGCGCGGGCGAAGGATAACAATTGCCGTTGCCCCATGGATAATACATTCCCGCGTTCCTCCACTTCCGTATCATATCCCCCAGGCAACTTCATAATGAATTCATGGGCATTTACAGCCTTCGCAGCTTCTTCCACTTCTTCATTGGTTGCGTCCAGCCGTCCAAAACGAATATTGTCTCGAATGGTGCCAGAGAAGATAAATGTATCCTGCAACACAATACTGATTTGGCTGCGCAAACTTTCTACCGTGACGTCCCTTACATCCTGACCGTCAATGGTGAGTCGTCCGCTAGATATGTCATAGAACCGGCTGATGAGATTGATAATGGTACTTTTACCGGAACCCGTATGACCTACAAGAGCAATCGATTGTCCTGCACTTGCAGAGAAACTGATTCCTTTCAGCGCCTGTCTGCCTTTCTCATATTCAAACACCACATTGTCGAATACAACATCTCCTTTAATAGAAGCAAGCGGCTTGGCCCCAGGTTTATCTGCAATACTCGGCTCCTCATCCATAAACTCGAAGATCCGTTCAGAGGAAGCCATCGCAACGAGCAGCTGATTGTACATTTGCCCCAGACGATTAATCGGGTCCCAGAAGTTACCGACATAGTTGGCAAAGGCAACAAGCAATCCGATCGTCAGCTGCCCTTCTTGAATCAGGTAAGCACCAAACCAGAACAGGATTAACGTCCCGAATCCGCCCGTAATTTCAATCAGAGGACCAAACCCCTGGTTCATGGCCGATGCTCTGTCCCAGGATTTTTTGCTCGACAGATTCATGTTGTCAAAATATTTGATGTTCTCTTTTTCCTGTGTATACGCCTGAGTTACCCGAATCCCCTGAATGGATTCATTCAAATGGGAATTGATACGGGAGTTCTTCATACGTACATCCTGCCATGCACGGCGGATCAACACGCGTAGTTTGGTCGAAATGATAAACATGAGCGGAACGGTAATAATGACTGCAAGACCCAGTTTCCAGTTGATCAGAAGCAGGATAACGATAATGCCGAGCAGCTGCACACAGTCAATCATGACGTTTACCGCACCGTTGGTGAATAGATCCTGCAGGGAGTTGATGTCATTGGTGATACGCACCAGAACCGAACCCGCAGGTCTTTTATCAAAAAAATTAAAGGACAGCTTCTGGATATGCTTGAACAGATCCGAGCGAAGATCGTAAATGACCCGTTGCCCGATAATGTTGGTCAATTTGATCCGATATGTGTTTGCCGCCCATTGAATCAGGTACAACACAAGTACGGAACCAGCAATAATATAGAGCATCGTCAAGCTTGGCAGCCCCGTTGCAGGTGCAATCGCTTTATCAATCGCCAAACTGATCAGGAATGGAACAGACAATTTCGTGATGGTACCCAAAATCATCATTAGAATAATGAGTGGCAAGAGTTGTCTTGCATAAGGTTTCATGTAAGAGAACAAACGTCCGAACTCACGCCAGTTAAACGGCTTTTCTATTATTTCATCGTCCTGATATACAAAACGTTCATTCATTTTCTTGTCAGAGGCTTCTTTAGCCTCGCGCCTATCGGCTACCGTTTCGGCACTCATGAATTCACCTGCTCCCCAGCCTCCCGCTTACCGCGGGCAATATAATCTGCGTATTGAATCTCATATACGTCCCGGTAAGGCCCCGGCTCTGCAATGAGACGTTTGTGTGTACCACGTTGAACGACCCGTCCTTCATCCAGCACCAGTATCTCATCTGCGTGACGTAATGAAGAGATCCGATGTGCAATGATAAACGTCGTTCTTCCACGCATGACTTCCTGGAACCCGGATTGAATTTCATGTTCGGTCTCCATGTCGACTGCACTCGTTGCATCATCCAGAACGAGAATTTTCGGATTCTTGAGCAAAGCCCTCGCAATCGCTATCCGCTGTTTCTGTCCTCCCGACAAGCCCATACCGCGTTCGCCAACAACCGTATCGTATCCTTCAGGGAATTCCATGATGAACTCATGGGCTTTGGCAAGTTTGGCTGCGCGAATAATTTCTTCCATTGTTACATTCTTGAGTCCATATGAAATGTTGTTTCGAATGCTGGAAGAGAACAGGAACGTTTCCTGAAACACAGAAGCAATCTGACTCCGCAAGCTGCGAATTCCAATGTCCTTAATATTTTTGCCGTCCAGCTTGATGGTTCCCGAGTTCACGTTGTATGCACGCATCAGGAGCTGAATAATGGTCGATTTACCCGAACCTGTTCCTCCCAGGAAACCGATGACGGAGCCTGGTGGTGCATCAAAGTTAATATCGGTTACTGCCGGCATTTTATTGCCGTAAGCAAAGGTAACGGATTCAAAGGTTACATGCCCATTGACTTGATCAGCCTCCACAATGACTGGATCTTCTGTCTCTTGCACATCTACCGGCGTATTCAACAGTTCCAACACCCGTTCACCTGATGCTTTGGATTGCGTATAGTTGTTGATATGGAAACCAAGGTTCCACATTGGACCGATTATGTACCAGATCAAACTGAAAAAGGCAACGAGTTGACCGAGTGTTAACGATTTTTGAATAACCATGTTTCCACCAACCAGGAGCAGCAGGACTACGCTGACCGAAGCGAGAATCTCCATGATCGGAAAATAGTGGCTCCACAATGTGGCTGCATGAATCTGATTTGTTTTGTAACGCTCGTTGCGTGTGGAAAACTTCTCCACTTCGTAAGGCTCGCGCGCAAAAGATTTTACAGTGCGCACCCCTGTGATATTCTCCTGTACCGCAGTCGTCAGTGAGCTGAGGGCGAGCCGCATTTCTTGGAACGCTGGGTGAATGCGGGATTCGAATCTCAGCGCAACGAAGGCAAGCAGAGGAATACATATGAGTGTTAGCAGGGTAAGCTTCCAGCTCATGGTCATCATCATGATTGCGCCGAATACGACCATCAGAACCATATTGAGAATCTGGGCGAAGCCAAATCCGATAAAGTTACGGATTGCTTCGAGATCTCCCGTGAGGCGGGACATCAAGTCACCCGTTTTGGCCGTATCATAATACCGGAAGGATAAAAATTGAAGCTTTTCGTAACAGGCGTTACGAAGTCGGTACGCCAGGAAGTTCCCCAGGCGACCTCCAAAAAGACCGTGTAAAAATTGCATTCCCGCTTTCAGAATAACGACACCTAACACCGTCAAAGCAAGTTTGGGAACGTCTTCAAAATTACGCGGGGTAATGACGTCATCAATCAGTATCCTTAGCAGGTTCGGATACACCAGTCCAAGCGCGGTCGCTATGGCGAGGCATAAGATCGATAAAAATAAATACGTGCGCTTCTCCCAGAAAAAGATCTGCAATTGCCTGAGAACATCCATGTCTCTCCTCCTCTTATATCGTTCAAAAACAGTATGAACATTTATGAAGTTTATCACCGTCCCCCATTCGCGGCAAAGCGAATAAGCGACCATATTCAGGCTACTTTCACCTTAATGCGTCATTAAGGGAGGTAGATACCCTCCTATCAATCAAATGTTTGAATATTCTCTTCCTTTCAGGTTGTTCGTATCAAAAAAGGCTCCCTGTATGCCTTTAGGGGCAGGGGCCTTTTTTGATACAACGACAACATTTCAAAATATCGCTGTATAACTCATTTTGTTTTACAACCGTTTCCATACAGACATGGATTTCAATACCTTTTATTCACGTTCAATCTGCCCAAGTTGTACAGACAGACTCTCCCACTTTTCTGCAGGAATTCCACTGGTCAGTGTCTCATGAAGGGCACTTACAGCCTCCTCAAGTCTCTCTTCCAATTGACGGGATTGATACTGCAAAGACTGCCCGAGCTGGTTGTCATAAAACTGAATCAGCTTGTTCTCCGCAGCAGGCAGAATATCGATTATCATCTGTTTTATTACAGGATCAAGCGCCTCCTGCAGCCGTTGTCGTCCATCTCCCTCGAAGAACTGTTTCGGATTACGGAAATAACCGAGATATGCTTTCCACCCCGTTGGCTCTTCCAGACGCACCTCTTCCAGGACAGGTGTACTCCAGCGTTCAATCGGTGGCAACGACAGGTCCATGCCTCCGGATAATCGTTTCAGTTCATCTATACATTCGTTCACTTGCTTGTGCAGCCAAGTCTGACCTGCCTGTTCGAGTCTGAGTGTGGTGGCAAGCAGTTCCTGCTCCAGCTCGATGGCAATCATACGCAGCAATTCGCGTCCGCAGGCGGCGAAGGCAGCTTTCAGATTCCCGCGGTCCTCCCGAAGCACGGACGGATGGAATGCTTCTGCCATGAAGAGGCCGAAGCGGTAACCCAGGCGCTGCCGCACATGGAAGAGCAGTTCAGCCGTTTCCTGAACCAACTCTGCCTTCATGGACCGTTCTGCAAGCAACTGTATCCTATGAAGTGACTGCTCTTGAATTGAACCCAATTCATCACGACGTCGCTGTAGAGCCACTTCGCCCTGAGTCGCATCCTCAGCACGTGTCTTGAGTCGTCTGATGACCCGTGCAATCTCTTCTGCGGCCCCGCCGACGGCAAGATCCGCAAGCTCTGTGCCTGCAAAGCGGTTAAATTCTTTCTCGAACTGAACAAATCCGGATTGCTCCAGCAGCTTTGCATCGTTTGCAATCTTGCCTTCCATCGCCAGCATACTGGATACCGGAAAGAGTCGTGGTGCCCGAATGCCGTTACTGCGCAGTTGTGTGCTCACATGATCCAGAACCTGCTCCAGCTCTTCCTCAGAAGATGACAGATCGCTTGCATTAACTACAAAGAACATCTGATCCATCGCCGAGCTGTCTTTCACTCGTCCCAATTGATTCAGAAACTGTCGATCTCCCTGAGAGAAGGCGTGATTGTAGTACGTTACGAAAATAAGTGCATCCGCATTCTTCATATAATTGAAGGTCACACCTGTGTGACGGGCATTCACGGAGTCTGCACCCGGCGTATCCACAAGCACAATGCCTTGTTCGGTCACATCACAACTGTAGTACAGGTCAATACTGTCGACAAAGCAAGACTTTTTCTCGTTGGCCACAAAGTTTCGATAACCGTTCAGATCCACCAGCACATCCTGGCCAAGCTGTTCCGAGGTATCCTCCCATCCGGCCGCGGCTGCCTGCAAAAAGCTGTAATGCGGGCGCCCCGCCGGATGTACCTCCTGTGGCGAAAGGGCTTTGACGCGTTTTTGCCAGTCTCCCCCAGGCTCGCCCAGTCCGAGTAAATGGAAGGAATACGCAAGATCTTCCTGGAAAGCGTCCCGGGTCTTCATCCGGACCCGGGCTGTTCCATGCTCCGCGCCGCCTGCCGGAGCCATGATCCGGTTAATTGCCGCAGTCGTTGGATGCGGCGAGACCGGTAGTACAGCTTCGCCGAGCAACGCGTTGGCGAAGGAGGACTTGCCGGCGCTGAACGCACCGAACAGCGCCAGCGTAAACGTGCCGCCCGCAAGCGAAGCCGCGCGTGCACGCAGATCCCGTACCGCCGACCCCATGGCGGGGTACGGCTCAACCAGCGCAGCGGCGGCTTCCAGCCGTGCCGCCGCTGCGTCCAGGCGCCGGCGGCGCTGTGCGCCAGCCGCCGGCTGCCCAGGCACCGCCGCTGTGCGAGGCGGCGGTGCCCCTGGAGTCTGTGGCTGCGCAGCCACAGACTCTGCCGTGCCCGTGTGCGAGCCGGGTGAAGCACCCGGCTCATGCGTGGGCACGGGCGGGCCCTGCACCTCCGGCAACAGCCCGGAGGTGAGGGGGCCCGCGGGAGGCAGCAGGCTGCGCAGCCCTGCTGCCTCTGCGTCGGCGGCGCGCTGCAGCGCCGTGTAGCGCGCCGCCGACGCTGATTGCGCCAGCAGCGCTGCGCGGCTGGCGTCCAGCGCCTGGAGCGCGGCTTCGCCCTGCGCTCCCAGCGCTTCAAGCAAGCGGTCGGCCAGCATCATGGCCGCCCTGCGGTAACGGGCCTCAATCTCGCCCCGTATGTCTTTGCTGAATTGAAGCACATACTCGGGAGATACCTCTGCACTGGCGCTCCGTTTCATCTCCAGCAGTGCTTCATCTACCGCAGGAAGCTCCGCGTTCAGCACCTGCTCCCACTCTGCGCCCCATAACTGATGGGCTTCACCCAACTGTCTAAGCATGGTACGGATATGCACCTCAACTTGCCCCGAGGCCTGATCCTGCAAGAGCCTCACAAGCTCGGCCGCGCGACGCTGTTTCTCCTGCTCGGTCTTGCCACCAGAGAACAGTAATCCTACCCGAAATCCAGGTTTGCGGCTCTCCAAGTACTCCCCGGCGGAAGTTCGAATATCTGCCGGGGTCAGATTCGCATTCGCCAGAAGAGGCTCCAGTTCTGCCCGAAACTTCTCCCGTTCACGTGAAGGTTTAGAACGAAGCTGCGTTTCCTGTTGATCCAGGAGCTCCAGTTCCCGTTGCAACCGTCCCATGCCTTCCTTGCCCCCGACTTCCTCCAGAAGTGCAGTTTCTTGTTCCTCACGTTCCTCGGCCTTCCGTGTTAGGTGCTGCTCTGCAATGTGATTGGCCGAACTAGCCAGACTGTGCCGTATTAGTCCTTCCTTTTCTTGCATCATATGCTTAATGAGTTCAGGAAGCTGATTCCATTGGCTGTAACGATGCTCCTTGTCTCGAAGCGAAGTAAACAACAGCCCGTCATACCTGACCTCCCATGCTGCAAAAATCGCTTCTACCCCTACTACATATTGATCAAACGAAAGCTCACGCTCTCGATGTTTATCAATTTGGTTCACAATAAGAAACAACGGTTTTCCCCAATCGGATAAACTCTTGGCAAAAGAAAGATTGCTCTCGGATTGTACATGGTTGTAATCCATCACATAGAACACCACATCAGCAAGATGAAGTGCTGAATGTGTTGCCAGGCTGTGCCCCTGATCGGTCGAGTCCACGCCTGGCGTATCAAGTAATACCGCATCATCTTTCAGAAGAGGGATGTCATCCCATACTTCAATGGAGGTGTATGCCCCACCATTCTTGCAATACTCTTCTAATTGTTCTGGAGAAACCTCAAGAACTCCCGCTGAATTGTCAGCGCTTACGTTCGATGACGTATAAATAAGTGCTCTGGGTTCACCGTTACGGATGGAAACCACATTCGCACTTGTTGGCACGGGACTTGAAGGCAAAACCCGCTTACCGCATAAACTGTTGATTAGACTCGATTTACCTGCCGAGAAATGTCCACAAAACGCAATCGTTAACTGTTTCATTTCCGCCTTATTGATCAAATCCGTTAATGCCTGTACAGCTGTATGGTCTCCTGTCTGCTCCATCGCTTCTCGAAGTGAAAGCAAAGGTTTGGCCATCTCTGCTGGGTAATTTGTTCTGGACATGACTGGCCTTCCCCCTGGCTCCTCTAATTTGACATCTATTCCGATGTCTTTATCTTATAATTCATTTATTTTACCATGATCAAGTTTGAAATTGAACGGTTAGAATTGCAACTCGGCTGACAATGAAAACTTACAAGCCATTCTCCACATAAAAAAATAAAACCGATCCTGTCGGTTTTATCTGCGAAATGATTGTATTCATAAGCATGCTGCATTCATGCCCAACGAGATAGATCCTTCCAAGAGGATAACCCTTTGGACTTGAAGCAGCATGACTCCTAAGTCAAATCTATTAAGAAACAGCGTTCTCCATCGAAGGCAGCAAAATTTCAAATACTTGCCCATGCTGCAAAATCGTAATGCCACGACCTTTGTCTCTCATCACAACGACCTCTGGTTTGACAGACATACGCTCCAAATAATGTTCAGGTACATCACCAGAATGACTTACAGTGATTCCTTCTACTTCTTTTTCTTCGTTTTCAGCCATTTCCTGTTCAACGATTTGTTCGAAAATATCGGAGAAGGCCTCAAAATTGTCAGTGTACACGGAAATGCATTTCATGATTACTCATCCTCTTCTGCTCATTAATTTATTTTTCGTTTTGGGGTTGTTGCACGTTCCTTATCTTTCCTGATTTGGGACGTTTTCATACGTTTTTTCCCTTCCCTGCATATGTCCAGCAATGGACAGATATGACATTGAGGGTTCTGTGCCTTGCAATGGTAGCGTCCAAAAAATATGAACCGGTGATGAGTTAAAGTCCACTCTTCCCGGGGTACGCGCTTCATCAGTTTTTTCTCGACTTCAAGTACGGAGTCATCCCAACCTGCCAGTGCCAACCTTTTGGATACACGTTCAACATGCGTATCCACCGCAATCGCCGGGACTCCAAAAGCATTCGATACAACTACATTTGCGGTTTTCCGTCCGACACCAGGAAGCGTAACAAGCTGATCATGTTCTTGTGGTACGTCTCCGCCATATTGCTCTATTAAAATTCGGCACATGTTCTGAATATGCTTGGCCTTGTTACGATACAAACCGATCCGCCGGATATCCTGTTCCAACTCCTCGAGAGGAACCGCCAGATAATCGGCTGGGCTCTTGTATTTTTGGAACAAGTCTGCGGTTACCTTGTTTACCGTTTCGTCGGTGCACTGGGCAGACAACAGAACGGCTACCGTCAATTCAAACGCATTGCTGTGATTTAATTCGCAATGTGCATCAGGAAACATCGCTTCCATCGTCTCGAGTATATGCCTAACAGTCGCTGCATTCATGAAGAGCTACCTCCCACAAAATAACTCCACGCCGTGGAGCCTTACTTCGAAGCTTCTTTCGAGTACTTTGCGGAGAACCCAAAAATCTTGCAAAAAAAACGTCCTGATACGGGAAAGATCCCGCATCAAGACGGTCATTCTTTTGATCCTCGAAAAGAAACGATTACTGTTTTTGGATCTCCAGTACAACGTTGTTCAGGAGATACAATACAATATTATCATTATCTTTGAGAGATTGCACGCTTAAAGTGTTGTCACCCTGGTGAACAAATACGCCCGTTCCCAGCGCAAAACGATAATTCGTGTCCGATGTAGACTCACGTTTAACCAAAATCTGGTTACCTACTCCATCATAAGACCAGAACTGTTTGCTCATGACCGTCAACACTCTGAAACGAGTGGAATTATCCGTATCCTTCGTCATCTCAACACGGTCACCTACAGTAAGACTGGTAAGAGTGGTTAACGTAGATCCCGATTTGACCACTTTAACAGTGCCACTCACAGGAACCGTCTCGCTTTGACCGTTAAATAGCTTAAGTGTGACTGACGAAGCATCAACAGAAGTAACTTCCGCCAGCGTACGTTTGACCACTTGAACCGCTTTTGGCGTTGTTCCCTCAAAAGTAACATTAATCAGGTTGCCAGCTGTCAGCTGTGATGCAGTAATCGTCTGGCCAGTTTCACTTGTGAGAACCGCTTGATCCACGTAGAACTGACTCGTCAGGGCATCCGATTTTACACGAACGCGGCCATTGGTTTCCACAGACACAACTTCAAATTGTGCCACCGTGTTCAACGCCACTTTCTGTACGTAGTCCTGGTTTGAGCCCAGTGTAACTGTAACTTTATCACCGATCTTCAGATCACTTAGACTTGCTCCTGACTTATTGTAAATCTCAATCGAAGGAAGTGTGGAGTACGGGACTGTTATCGTCTGGCTTCCGGACAACAAACTGATTTTTCTGCCCGCAGTATCGATGCTGCTAATTGTGCCTTCGTACTTGAAGATCACTTTAACGGATAGCGCACGAGTTCCCACATATGTCAGATCCAATTTGCGACCGTCATTCAACAACGATTCCAATCCAGCAAGTGTAGGCTTCGTTGCATTGTAGTCCAGCTTCGTTTTGTCATCAAGCGTGAACACGAACGGTTTTTTATTGCTGTCAAGAACCGTCAATACTTTGGTTTTGCTGTTGTAGGATACAACCGATGCCCCGTTCATGGGCTCCATTTGACGTCCTACCACTTGAATGCGCGTCACGCGATCTTCAGAGTTTAACGTAAGCTCAACCTGATCTCCATTTGTTGCGTCTGAAATCAGATCATTCAACGTTGCATCCTGTATTCCGTTAATGATTACTTCCGGCTTCTCTACCAGCAGCTTCGCTTCCAAAGATCCACCTTCACGTTTAAATGTCAGTGTGGACTGGTTACCACCGATTTCCACCAGTGTGCCGCGTACAGACTGCTCTACACCTTGCGACAATTCAATGGTTTGCAGGACACTGTCTTTCACCGTATATTTTACAGCACTCCCCGCTTTAAGCTCAGCCAGGGAAAGGATTCGGTCCTGAAAACGAATGATCAAATTATCGTTATAGGTGTACTGCTCTGTAGTTCCGGCTGCATTGGTAAGTTTAATCGTTTTGGCGGAAGCCGTTACTTCAGCAATGACACCACTATCACTTTTATTGACAATACCGGACTTCACACGAATAACGACTGTCTTTTTGTCAGCCGAGAACGTCTCACGTTGTACTTCAATGGTGCTGTCTGTTGTAATATCAGACAGTTTGATTGCATTTCCGTTTTGATCGATAAATGCCGTTGCCTCATCATAGCTATACGTTTCATAATTCTCGCCCACAAACAAGCCAATTTTATTACCTGATAATGAACGAGCAAAAATTCCTTCAACGCTTTCTACCTGTGGCGTAGCATCAACCACTTCCACATAGGAAGCTGTACCGGCAGCACCTACAACCTGAACTTTCGTATACAGCTTCACATCCGCAGACGATGCACGGGATTCACTGTCTTTTGTAAAGTAAGGTGTACTGCTGTTCACTGCGAAGTTGACAGCTTTGCCGTCCACAACCAGCGTGATCTGCCCATCTTTTAATCCTGTTACATAACCTGTAGATGTATTCGCATACTTCGTATCCGTTAACGTTTCGCCACGGCTAAAAAATGTAGCGAGTTGGGCACGAGTTACAGAGCCGGTTGGATTAAATTTGTTACCTTCTACACCTTTGGCCAGATCCAGACTTACAGCCAGATTAATATAACCTTTTCCACTTTGGGAAATGCTATCATTATCAGCAAATCCGGTAGATTGGTTGTTTTGCGCCTTCGCTTCAGCATCTTTGTTCAACGAACGGATCAGCAATTTCGTAATCCATTCCCGTGAAGCCTGTTTCTGTCCCCAGGATGTTTTGGACACATCCACTGTAGATTCTTCGGTTTTATCAATCAGTCCCAGTTGAAGCGCCAAAGCGACATATGGCTTGAAATAGTTTCCCACTTCCATATTTGTCGGTAATGCCGTAGCCGTGCTGTCGTTCAACTGGTTCTCCTTGTTCATAAAACGGATCGCCATCGTCACAGCTTCCTGCTGTGTTACCGCGTCTCCCGGACGGAACAGGCCGTTGTTACCGAGAAGAATGCCTTGGTAGGCCAGCTTGTACACATGTTTCTCAGCCCAGTATCCGGCCTTGATATCACTGAACAAGCCGGTTGGTGCAGCTGTATTGCTTACAGTCGCAGTCTGGCCTTTCCCCGTTTCTGTTGATTCTGCTGCCAAGGCAGCTCCGCCGGCACTAAGGGCCATCATGCCTGCAAGCACGGCTGAAACTACTTTTTTAGAGTGTGATGGATTGTTATATTTAAAAGTCAACTGTGATTCCCCTCTCTCATGTAAAACGGCCGATATTCCGCAGATTCACGGTAAACAACATGCTGTACAACCTATTCGGATCGTGTCATTGGATGCTCAAGATCCACATGGCCCATCAAGCTCTCGGATGGCTGGCCGTCCACCAGCAAATCAAGCGATTTGACTTCATCAAACTGGAAGAACGTTTGTTTCAAGGCATCAATGGCAAACACTTCGCCACCTGCACCAAGACGTGCTGTATCTGGCATGTGAATATCCAGTGTAAGCGCCCCGTCTTTGAACTGAGCAGATTTCAATTCTATTTCTTTTGCCCAAAGAGGAACGAGTTTGTCGTCCTTGCTTTGTTGCAGCGCTGCAAATGCAGCCTTGTATTTGGCATCATCTGAAGCGTAAGAAAGTTCTGCCGTTGCTTTGTGCAATTCCAGCTCTTCCGGATCTGTGTAGTACACATCAATGGTCTTCTTCTCATTGCTTTCGGAAGTTCCAGGCTTCTCCGAGGAAGTTTCGCTCGATGGAGTAGTTGTTGTACCCTCCGTACTGCCTTCTGTAGTACCCGGTGTCGTCGTTGTTTCCTCCGGTTCCACGATTGCAGGTTCAGTAATTTCCGTCTCATTCTGATTCTCAGACGCATTATTCTCTGTTCCCGCACCTTGTGTCTGACTTGGAGATGGAGCTGCTGTTGGCTTGCTTCCACATCCAGCAGCAACTGCCATAACCGTTACCAACAGCGCTGCAATCCATAATTTTTTGTTCATTCTAACTCCGCCTCCTGATCATAAGGGCTAAAACCCTTATTTAATTCCCAGATACTCCTTGATTCCTGCAACAATTCCTTTGGCTACACTGTCCTGGAAGCTTTCAGTGAACAATGCAGCTTCATCACTCTTGTTGCTCAGGAAACCGGCTTCCAGCAAAACTGCCGGCATCGTTGTTTCACGGGTTACGTGGAGACTCGCCGTTTTCACTCCCCGGTCCTTCAAACCAGATGATTGCAAAAGGTACTTATGCATTACCGTAGCCAGTGCCTTGCTGTTAGAACGGGTATAATATGTCTCCACACCGTTTGCCGCAGCAGAACCACTGTTTGCATGAATGGAAATAAAGATATCAGCCTTCAAGCTTTCTGCGATCTTCACACGTTCTTTCAAAGCCAAAAATGTATCATCGCTGCGCGTCAGCACAACGTCAATGTTGGATTCTTTTTTCAGCAATGCTTCCACTTTCAGCGCCATTGCCAGATTGAAATCTTTCTCTCTTTTGCCCGTTACCCCAATGGCTCCTGGGTCCTGATCACCATGTCCAGCATCTACAACAACAACCTTTTTGCCATTGTTTCCCACTGGAGGTTGTGGTGTTGTAGTCCCTTCTTTGTTCAGATCAATCATAACGAGGCCGGAGTCACTTTGCACGTCATAACCTTTGGCACTGCTCAAATCAATAACAAAGCGAAGCGTCGAAGGGCTATTGCTGTATAAGGAATAACGAATTTTCGACACATCCGGATATCCACTCACAACAAGCTGTCCATTCTGGTTGCTATCAAGAGCTTGTCCTTCACTGAAAGAATCAGCAAAAGCAGTGTTCGGCAAGTCAATAACGATTCGATCCGGTCCTGTCATCGTGAAGACGTTCGGCTTCGTATTTCCGCTTGTTGCAATTAAGAGGCGGTTATCGCTGAAGCTGATGCCGTTCACCAGTACAAGACCCTCCTGATTGGAACCTCCGCCGTCATTGCCAGAGTTCGGAGGAGTGGTTGTCCCGTTTCCGGAACCTGAATTCTGGGTAACTAATGTTACCGTCTTCGTTGTATTGTTCCAACCCACCTTAAGACCCATTTGCTCACCAATGAACCGGAGAGGCACAAGTGTGGTACCATTTTTTACGAGTGGTGGGGCATCCAGGTTCACGTTACTGCCGTTCACCGTTGCCGTCTTCTGTCCTACAATCATCTGCATGGCAGTGTTGTCTTTACTAATAGTCACGGTGCTTGTTGCCTGTTTCCAGTCCACACCATATCCCAGGCTCTCCGAAATAACCCGAATCGGAACCATCACTTTACTGTTGATGATTTCCGCTTTAGCATCCGAAGGCTGCACAATCTCTTTCCCATCTAGGATAATGTGCGTATCTGCTGCTGCATGACTATAGCCCGGGAAAACGAGCCCAAAGACAAATAACAGTACCAAAAAACCGAACTTCTTCATCCTTCACCCCTACCATTCTCATATTTTTTTGCCGCATGTTGTGAATCTTCAGCTCCGACTGACCACTTGGGCATTACCAGACACCTATTAGACGTCTCGCACTCCCAAAAGTTGCGAATATATTCCAACATAACAGAAAAAAAACGTTGTCAAATCAAGCTTTTTCTACATTTTATTGTCTGGATTTTCCCTTTATTATCAAATATGCATCTCTAAACAACGAACTTTCCCAATCTGCATAATTGCGCATACAAAGCTTACAAACTCAAATATTCCACAATTCCGTCGACAATGGCCTGTGCACATTTATCCTGATAATCCTCTGTAAGCATGATTGCTTCATCGGAAGGATTGCTTAAAAATCCGAGTTCAAGGAGAACCGCAGGCATCGTTGTTTCACGGGTTACATGCAGACTTGCTGTTTTGACTCCCCGATCCTTGAATCCCGTAATAGGTAACACATGTTTGTGCAGTATGTCAGCCAGAGTTTTGCTTTCCTTGCGACTATATAGTGTTTCTATCCCATTTGGAACTGGGGTTGTGAACTTGTTTCCATGAATGGAGACAAAAATATCCGCTTGATTCAGTTGGGCGATATCCACACGTTGCTGCAGGGATAACTCCGTATCATCCTGTCTTGTGATCACCGTATGAAACTCCGTATACTGTTTCAGTAGCTCCTGCACTTTTAATCCCACAGAGAGATTAAAATCCTTCTCAACGGCACCTGACACACTCACGGCTCCCGATTGACGTCCGCCATGTCCCGGATCGATAATCACGACCTTTTTGCCATCATTGGTTGGCAATGCCGGCTGACTTGTTGGTTCTCCGTCACTTGCTGTAAGGTCAACGAGCAAGACGTTGTTCTCGCCTAGTGACCATTTGGCAGTAGCTGCCTGATTCAGATCCAGTACCACACGCACCGTTGAAGGTGACTTGCTAAATATCGCATATCGGACCTTCGAGACCAGGGCTGAATCCGTAACCTGAATACTCCCGCTCCCATCCGGACTGGTTAGTTGCCCCTGACTGAATTCCTTGGAAAATGTGGTGTCAGGCAGATCCACGATAATGCGATCAGGTCCGCTGATACTAGACACTTTGGGTGTGATATCACCATTCGTCGCAACGATCAGTCGATCCCCGCTGATGCTGATGTTCTGAAGCTCTCCAAGACCATTCGATTCAGGTGTTTCTACTGGATCATTTTCATTTTCTGTATCTGCTACAGGAGGGATGCTAAATAGGCTAACTGTCTTGGTTCCATTGTCCCATCCCACACGCAGACCCATGCCCTCACCGACAAACCGTAGTGGAACCAGTGTAGTCCCCTGCTTAACAAGGGGCGGCGAGTCCAGACTGACCCGACTTCCATTCACAGTGGCTGCATCCTCACCGGCCGTCATCTGGATACTGCTGTTACCTTTGAGAACCCGGACGGTCTGGGTGGCTTTCTCCCACTTCACCTGATACCCGAGATTTTCAGAGACTATCCGAATGGGCACCATCACGGTCTTGCCAATGTTCTCGGCCGGAGCTCCCGATTGTTGCTTAATGGTCACACCGTCCAGCACAATCGATGGAGACGAATCGGCATTTGCCATGACAGGAAATAAACACAGGAACAGAAAAACAAAGACTGCTGCCGACCACTTTTTCATACATCAACCACCATTCTGTTTGTCTTTTGAACCTTCCACCTGATTCGCTGTGATGCAACACTCGACTCTATCAACCCTTCCATAATCTACTAATCAGTTTATCAGATATTGTCTCTTCATCCGGTTACAACGTTGTCATATTTAGTCGGATTATCCCTGCAATCAGAAGCTGCACGCTTAATAGGCACAATGCAAAAAAACCTCAATCCCGAGTCTGGAACGCTGAGGTTCCATGCCCGGTCTTGAGGTTCGATATTCATTTTGCCAAAATTGAAACGCTTGGTTGGTTGAAGCTATTTATCCAAACAATTTAGCCGCGTGACGCTCTTCATAAGCTGTAATTTCATCATCATGCTGAAGTGTCAGACCGATATCATCCAGACCTTGCAACAGGAATTGACGACGGTGTTCATCCAGATCAAAATCAATATGCAACCCGTGTGCATCTGTAATCGTTTTGTTTTCCAGATTCACATTTAGTTCATAACCTTCATGAGTCGCTGTACGCTGGAACAGATCTTCCACCTGCTCTTCCGACAGTTGGATTGGCAGGATGCCATTTTTGAAACAGTTATTATAGAAAATGTCAGCATAGGATGGTGCAATCACGCAACGGAATCCGTAGTCCATAATTGCCCATGGAGCATGCTCACGGGATGACCCACAGCCGAAGTTGGCACGTGAAATCAGAATGGATGCCCCTTTGTAACGAGGTTTATTCAATTCGAAGGAGGGATTGTTGTTCCCCTCTTCGTCAAAACGCCATTCATAGAACAAAAATTGTCCAAATCCGGTCCGTTCGATCCGTTTCAAAAATTGTTTCGGAATGATGGCATCTGTATCTACATTGACCCGGTCTACCGGTGCAACGATGCCTTGCAGTGTTTTAAATTCTTCCATATCATTCGTTCTCCCTTCAATCCGTTCCTATGTTAGATAGCTGCTTCCGTTTTGAAATTCCAGTCACGTACGTCAACGAAGTGTCCCTTAACCGCTGCTGCTGCTGCCATTGCAGGAGATACGAGGTGAGTACGTCCTCCGCGTCCCTGACGTCCTTCGAAGTTACGGTTGGATGTCGAAGCACAGCGTTGTCCTGGTTTCAATACATCCGGGTTCATTGCCAGACACATACTGCATCCTGCATCACGCCATTCAAATCCAGCCTCAGTGAAAATTTTATCCAGACCTTCTTTTTCGGCCTGAATTTTAACACGTCCCGAACCTGGAACAACGATCGCTGTAACATTACTGGATACAGTGTGACCTTTGGCTACCTGTGCAGCAGCACGCAGATCTTCAATCCGTCCATTGGTGCATGAACCGATGAATACATAATCAACCGGGATTTCGGAGATTGGCGTTCCAGGTTCCAAGCCCATATATTCAAGCGCTTTTTCAGCTGCTTTACGTTCGTTTTCAGTTGGCAATTCAGCCGGTACAGGAACTTTCGAAGAAATGTCGGTTCCCATGCCTGGACTTGTGCCCCAAGTTACTTGCGGAATCAATGTTTCCACATCGATTTCAACCACTCGGTCGAATTCAGCACCTTCGTCGGTTACAAGCTCTTTCCAGGCAGCAACCGCTTCATCGAATTTGCCATCAGCAGGTACGTATTCACGTCCACGCAGATATTCAAATGTGGTTTCATCCGGAGCAATCATGCCCGCTCTCGCTCCACCTTCGATGGACATGTTGCAGACGGTCATGCGCTCTTCCATACTCAGTTCACGGATCGATTCACCTGTATATTCAATAACATAACCTGTTGCAAAATCTGTACCGTATTTGGCGATAACTGCGAGAATCATATCCTTCGCCGTTACACCCGGGTTACGCTTGCCGACAAAACGAACTTCCATCGTTTTGGCTTTGGCTTGCTGCAAACATTGGGTTGCCATAACATGCTCGACTTCACTTGTTCCGATTCCGAATGCCAATGCACCAAATGCACCATGTGTGGATGTGTGGCTGTCTCCACATACAATCGTTTTACCTGGATGAGTCAGACCCAGTTCAGGTCCCATAACGTGTACAACACCTTGGTCGATGGTATCCAAATCATACAGTTTTACGCCGAAATCGCGGCAGTTTTGTGAAAGCGTGTCAATTTGTTGTTTGGAGATCGGATCCGTAATGTTGAAACGATCCTTGGTTGGAACGTTGTGATCCATGGTCGCAAACGTCAGCTCAGGGCGACGGACTTTACGGCCACTCAGACGCAGACCTTCAAACGCTTGCGGAGATGTTACCTCGTGCACCAAATGCAGATCGATATACAAAATGCTTGGCTTGCCTTCTTCCTGATGAATCACGTGATTTTCCCAAATTTTCTCAAACATCGTTTTTTTACTCATCATTTTCACCTCATCATAAGTTCGGTCCTTGGAAGAGCCTTGTACGTTCTTTAAAAGTAAAGCTCTTGAATGACATAAATATATCACCCTGTCCTTCATTGTTCCAAGATATAATATCTATAGATGTAATAGGTTTAACCTATAATGAGGGAAAAGCAAATAAACCACCGCTCTATGCAGAAGTTCCAATTGATAACAATTATCATTATCATATAAACCTTATACTACGTTCCAGCTTCTTCTCTGTCAATGCTTTTTATGCAAAACAGAAAAAAAGCAGCCCTGGTAACAGGGCTACCCTGACTACATCTCACCTGTTCCAGACGATCGTATTCCCCATATCAATCCATTCATTGCATTCATTGCATTCCTGCCTCTACAGGAAGCGAATTACTTCTTATCCCCACTGATTTAATAACGAACTTGTAGGCTTGGGAAGAATCTATGCCGTTTAATGTATAACTGTAACTCGTCTGACCGCTTACCGCCGGCACATACACGCTCCAATTCGTGCTGACTTTATCATTCTTGTCGTAAATTCGGTAACCTCGCACCGGCTCAGAGCTATTTGCTGGCGCTTTCCACGAAAGAACTGCACGGTTCGCTGACTGTCTTACTGCGCTTGGATTTTGAACTGTGCCGGGTTTGACGTCCGTCCGTTTAATACTGTAAGCGTCATAGACAGCAAGGGGTTTATCTTTAACCGCTGTGTAAGATGTAAACTTCAGCACATCATTTGTAATGGAAACATCCACAAACATTTTCTTGTTGGGTTGCTCGTTTTTTGCTGCAAAAAACGTGTCTGCATCTGGATTAAGAGCATAGAATTTCGAAGCGGCCGAGTTACCCATTAAATATACAGTCCCCTTGGGATTCAGTACATTTCCTTGCTCATCTGTAATGACATTCTTAATTGGAACGTTGTTCAGCATTTGAAAAGACCTCATATACATATGGTCATGTCCCTCAAACACCATATCCACACCCAGCTCATCAAATACAGGAATCAGATATTTCCGATAAAATTCTACCCGATCGCTTTCTGCCGAAGCATTATCCCCTGAAGAATAAGCTCCCTTATGCATAGAGACAAATTTCCATTTCTTGTCGGTCTTCGCCACCTGATTCCGCATCCACTCCAACTGCTTCGTGAACTGAATATCCGCTTTGTAAGGTTTGACCTCCCCTTCGTACTGGGAATTGATTTGCATGAACAAGGCATCGCCGTATTCGAAAGCATACACCGACCCGTCATGAGCGCCCGTCCCGACATCCTTTGGAAGATTAAAATGGTTATAGAAGTTATTATTCGGATAATCCTCTATCTCATGATTACCGATTATCGGCGCAAATGGCACATTGGCAAATTCTTTTTTCGGCACACCCAAGAACCACTGCCACAGTTGCTCCAGATCACCGTCATCCGTTAGATCTCCTGTAAGAAGAACAAACTTGGGATCTACCGTTTTCTCAATAGCTCTCTTAAAAGTATCCTGCCACAGATCGAAATTCGACTTACTTGAGCCCTGGGTGTCGGTTACATAGAGGAAATGGAAATCCTGATTATTCGCCTTGTCCGTGGTAAAAGAACCCGCCTCGCTCCAGCCGTCCACATCTCCGTTACCGGCCCGGTACATATACTTGGTTCCAGGCTTGAGACCGCTCGCGATAACCTTATGGCTTGCAAACTTTTTATACTTCTTGGAACTTCTGTCTCCTGATGTCATTAAGGTTTCAATAACTGTTGAGCTACCCTCATAAGAAGTGGCCAGTTGTTCCGGGAACTCACTTCCTCCCGCATTGGAGGCCTCAACCAGTTGCACTACTGTTCCTCTGACGGTTTCGGCTGTATACCAGTCAAAGGCGATACTTGTCTTTGGATCCCCATTAAAAGTCATATTCAGCAGCGTTGGTGTTTTGTTGCCGGTGTCCTGAGACTTTGTCTTAAAGCTCCAGGTAATATCGTTGTCCGGGGTCCGGCCGTCCATAGTCCCTTTAAGAAGCTCTTTAGGGATGGTCACCTTGTAATTTTTTCCAGAAGTAAAATTAGGGTGGCTGACTCTAACCGTGTCTTGACCGAGGAGCGAGGCAGAGATGTTGTTAAGAGGGACACTGTTTTCCGTGATTACAACTTGAAAGCCACTGTCGAGACTGATGGCTTTATTAAACTTTACTGTGATCTCTGCGTTAAGGGAAACATCTGCAGCCCCTGAAGCGGGAGTTTTGCTTACCTCAAATGTGGGAGTGTTCCCAGGTTCGCCACTGCTGCGTGTTCCTTTAACGACTACATCTTTGATTCTGCTTGAGCCTGAGCTGGAGACCGTTCCCCCGGTTACGCTTTCCGCAGAGTTTACCACCCAGCGGATATAGAGTATATCTTGATTGTTTGTTCCCGCAGGCAATGCAAGGTTCGTTAATTTGCAGGAATTATTGGCACAATTAAAATTGTTCTGGGCAAGAACCATTTTGCCGCCCGCAACATCTGTCCATTCCTGCTGATTCATACTGTATTGTACCTTAAAATCCCTGGGTCCCGTACTTGAAGAAGTTTGCTGTGAAGAGAGGAGGATACCTTCGAAGCCTTTAGTCGAAAGTGTGGCAAGCCAGTATTTACTTCCCGTTCCTTCATGCCAGCCCTGGTTACGTACACTGTTCTCACCTGACTCATAGGTGTATGCATCCGTATTTGTTCCTACATCACGAATGGATGAAGCCGTTTGATATACTCCGCCTGTAGCCGGAAATATTCCGTTTTCGCCTTTGTCTTTAAAAATCCACTGGGCAATCGTTTCCTGAACTGCAGTTGCTTCGCTTGCGAGATCTTCCTCATTTCCTTCCCTTCCTGCTGAGACAAAACCGGTCAACTCCATGGCAAGCAGCAAACCTATAGCCATTAGACTGATCACCTTGGAAAATCTGTTCTTGAGATAAGATTGGTTTTTATCCATTCGGCCCATCTCCCTCTTTATTAAGCTCACTTATCATCGCCGCCGTCACTGAGAAGAGAAGCGGTTCTGCTACCCTTGCATTCCTGTTATTGGAGTTCCCAGTCGGTGACTTGACGTACTGCCGAATCTGCGCTCTTCAGGTCTGTCTCCCCCATGTTCAGCAAATTGCTCCATTGCTTCACACGATTCTTCCCGTTAGGCGGAGAGTTGTACTCATTCGTATCCACAATCTTGGTCCGTTCTTTATAAAATTTGGTCATGAAGGTCTTCTCATCCGTGCTGCTTCCTGATTTACCCAAAAGCCCTTGAAGAGTCTCGGAGCCGCCGGTCGCTCCATGGTTCAGCGCTGCGTCCACGAAGGAACCAATCGTTAATGCCGAGTTAAAGCCGCGTTTGCGGGCCTGATCCACACTGTACTTAATGTAGACATTGTAGAACGTTTTCCACATAGCCTCTCTCCACTGGGGATCATTTTGCAAATTGCCGATCTTTCTACAGAAACTCTTTTCGCTTTCATTGATTTCGAGGATCTTCCCATTCATCGAACCCTTGACACCGATTCGGGCCAATGCGCCTTTAACCGAAGGATTACTCGCGCCTTTGGCAGCGTCATATTCCTTAAACAGATCCGGACCGTCGGGACCGGTATCGTTTGAGCCGCCTGTAGTGGCACCGAATATTCCAATCGTATACCCGCGGTCATCATCAATATCTTCACAATATCCGTAAAACTTGGTCCAGTTCAGATCGTCCTGCTCCGGTTTGTTGACAAGCATCATAATATTGTTCCATTGCTCACCATCCAGACCTGTGTTAACACGCAAGAATTGAAGTGTTGCCGGTGGGAAATTAGAATCAGGGTTCGCTGCCGCATAACTCTTCTGCTCAGACGTATTGGACAGAGAGCCATAAGAAAAAATGATTGAAAAACTGAGCAGGATCAATAATGAAAATTTCATCTTCTTGAAAACCTTGCTATTCGTTGAATTAAGCACCGCAATCTCTCCCTTAATTAAATAGTATAAGCGCTTTAACTTTTAACAGCGGTGAACCTTATCCCCAAACATCTGAGCATGACACCCCTCCTTTTTCCAACACTTGGTAAGTCCAATTCAAGCTTATCTCAAAAAGTTTGTCTATACCGCACGTATTCTCTTGTAATTATTAAATTTTTATACATATATTGCTACATCCTATGGATCAAGTCTACAATCCTCTTAGGAGGTGCTAAATGAAGCCGGTATTTTATGAGTCTACTCTTTTTGACATCAGCCGCAAGAAACAGGTATATACCAGCATGCCTTCAAGTCACTATCATGATGCATATGAGATTCTGTATTTAATATCCGGGGATTTTTATTATTTTATAGGGGACAGAACGTACCAGGTTGCGGGCGGAACACTGCTATTTATGGATATTCACGAAAGGCACAAACTGGTTAATTCCGGCTGCAATATGTATGAACGGGTCACACTGCTGTTCAAGAAAGAATTCCTGCAGCATTTCTGCACAGGCGGTCAATGTGAGGAACTGCTCGAATTGTTCAAAAGTGATTACCGCGCTTTGAAGATGACCGGTAAGGATCAGTATTTCATTGAACAACTTTTTCAGAAGATGATCCAGGAGGAGAAGAAGCAAGCCCGCGGATATGAACAGTACCAACAAATTTTACTGGTAGAGTTGCTTATCAATCTTAATCGTAAACTATTTGACAGCCTTGCAGCTCCATTGGTGGAATCCAATCGTGCACACAAGAAAGTCCTGGACATTGTTAATTATGTAAATCAACATTATATGGAACCGCTTAAGCTCTGTGAGATTTCACGGCAATTCGACATAAGCTCTTCCTACCTTTGCCGAACTTTTAAAGAATCCACCGGATTCAGCTTCATTGAATATATCAATAACATCCGTATTAAAGAAGCGCGTGATTTGCTGGTTGGCTCTTCATTTAATGTTACTGAAATTGCGGGAATGGTTGGGTTTGATAACACCTCTCATTTTGGACGAACCTTCAAGTTAATGATGGGCATCTCGCCGCTCTGCTTCCGGAAACAATTTAAGTCATAATCGCAAAATCACTGGAATAGCAATCATTAGAGAAAATAAAATGCCCAATCTCCCCCTTCTATAGTATCGTACCCTGCCGACATAGTATAACGATAGGATATTAACATTCCGGTTAGTGAGATTACCTCATATACTCATTCGCCATTATGGATACCTTTTGAAAAATACCCATAATCGAGTGGGGGCGTCAAGCCCCCCTACCTCTCACACCACCGTACGTACCGTTCGGTATATGACTGTGCATTATTGGTAGCCATTCTTCTTCTTATTACGTGCTTCATTCTTTTGATTCAAGGCAGTTATACACACTAATTTACATAAAACACCATTATAAGAACTAGTTGTAACGTTTACGCTTCTCGCAAGAAATGATACTTGGAGCTATAGTCCACTTTGTTTGTATTTCGGGCATGTACGATTCTTTTCTTTTAATCGGTTGCTATAACGGAAGTTCAACTCTTATCTCAAGGAACCCGTCTTGTACGTGATTTCTAAAAAAATATGACCGCATTTTGCTCAGTCAATATTTGTATCTCTACACCTCATCGGATTGCGCCACAAAGTTGCGGATCAGGTTTTGGATAATTCTAACGACCATTTCTTTATCGGTAAAACAAACTCAGGCACAGTTTCCTCAACATGCTCCGCTAAATTCTTTTCTTCAAAATCGGCAATGGATTCTGTAAGGCAATACGTTAGCGGATCCATCCATAACGATCACTCACTTTCCTCATCCCAATTCAAGTCGAAATTTCTTTTCATAAAAAATAAGCCCACTAGACTTATCTAATGGGCTTTCGCTGTGGAATCACAAATAATAGTGATTTATAGAATTTGACCGCCCACCATCGTCCAGAGAACCTGAAATTCATCATCCAATAGGACCAGGTCGGCATCGAAACCAGAGGAAATTTCCCCCTTTTGTTGAAATCCAAGAATATTGGCCGGCGTAGTTGAAGCCATCTGTACGGCATCTATCAAGGGAATTCCGGTTTTGACAGTATAACGTAAGGCTTCATTCATGGTAACTGTACTGGAGGCCAGTGTTCCATCCTCTAGTCTTGCAATGCCACCCGATACCGTGACATGATGGCCCCCAAATAGATAATTCCCATCGCCCATACCCATTGCTTGTAAAGCATCTGTGATCAAGACCATTCCTTCCGGTCCTTTCAGGGTATGCATCAGTCGAATAATAGCAGGATGCAGATGGACATTATCCACAATAGCTTGAAGACTTACATGTTTCTCTTCAAAAGCAGCCACGATCAGACCCGGATCTCGATGATGGATCGGCCGCATGCCATTAAAACAATGCGTAACATGACTCGCACCTGATGTAAAGGCTTGTTTGGCTTCCTCATATGTGGCATCCGAATGAGCGATCGCTATAACTACTCCCTGTTCTTTCAAAAAGGAAATCAAGTCCATTCCTCCCGGCAGCTCGGGAGCAATAGTAACCATCTTAATGAGTGACCCTGCTTCCTGGAAAATGATCTTCATTTCTTCTATGTTGGGATGCCGCAAATACTTTTCATTCTGCATTCCTTTTCGCTTCGGGTTCAGATAAGGTCCCTCTAAGTGAATCCCTGCGATCTTTGCTCCCACTTCTTGTCCTATTACACGCTTGACACTTCGAATCATTTCCAGAAGATCCTCCATCGTAGAACTAACAGATGTAGCCAGAAATGAGGTACACCCCGTTAAAGCACATTCGCGTGAAACTTCTTGAATACTCTCTTCAGTACCGTCCATCATATCAAAGCCATTGGCACCGTGGATATGAACATCTATCATCCCAGGTACTAGCAAATGTCCTCTCCCATCAATCTGTTCATACTCTCCTTCTAGCGTAGGAAGATCACCTGTGTCTACCCTCATGATTTTCCCTTCAGAAATCCACACATTGGCTGATGGAACGATACGGTTGCGAAGTGCCATTTGTACATTATGCAAAATATAATTCATAAAAACCCTCCTCTTCCCGATGGTTATCAGTCTTGCTTTCGAACCTCTTCATTTTCTTCCTGACACTCAATAACAGTGATGTTCTTCTGATCCAGAACTTCTCTGATCTCACTCGGGAGTTCCAGATTTGTGACTAAAATGTCAACGAAATCAAAGTCCAGCCGATGAATGGATTTGCCAATAAATTTTGTGTGATCGGCTACTACGATGACCTGATCAGATCTTCTGGCCATTTCTTTCTTTACCCGGGCATCTTCTTCATATGGATAATAAAGTCCATCAGAACGGATCGCCGATGCTCCAATGAAGGCTTTATCAGCACGAATTTCACTTAGTTTATCGATAATGGAAGAACCATATAAAAAGCGGTGCTTTACATTCAAGTAACCACCGAGAATATAGATTTGAAGATCCTCTCGATTGGACAAGATCCCTACGTTATCAATCGAGTGCGTGACCACCGTGCAATTTTTTGCGCTAATTTGTTCAGCTACAAATTGCACCGTGGTTGATACGTCTAAAATCACAGTCTCATGGTCGTGGATAAGTTTTGCCCCAAACTTCCCTATTTTTTTCTTACTCTCGGATTCATCAATCAAACGATCCTGATAAGACAGCATTTCTTTCTGTAACTCAGGTAACGATAGCCCCCCATGAGTTCGAATCACAACGCCTTCTTGTACTAATCTAACAATATCCCTTCGTGCAGTATCCCTTGATACTTCAAACAGCGTACATATATCTGTAACACTCATCGATTGGTGTTGTTTCAAGTATTCGAGTATTTTTAACAATCTTTCCTCTTGATACACAATACATGCACCTCCTTTTAAGTAATTATAAGTGTTATTTTGAGTTTTTTCAAGTTATTATAAGTAAATATTAAGTTAGTGCAAGTATTTATTCTTGACTGTTCAGTAAAAAAGACGTTAGCCAGATGAATTTACATCCGTTAACGTCTTCATAAGTTAAGATTTACTGCTAAGAAAAAAATTAATGAACGGATTTCGGAGCCATTCGCTTAACAAATTGACTTAAATCACTCAGATACTTGTCATCAAAAAGCGCTCTAGGAAAGAAAATGGCTGTCAGATTAGTACGCCATTTAGATGCTGCCGTGTTCTTTTTTAGCATGGAATGATCAGCATTAGGCAAAAAGGCTACCGATAATAGATTTGATTGAATATTCTGCCGATAAACAAGCTCTGTATTATTAACATCTACATTTAAGTTGTATCTGTCCAATACGATCTTGAGTCCAATGGATTCCCAATAGGTTTTTTTTAATTCTCGTTGCAGAATTGGACTTCACGCTTTTCACCCCCTTGGAACAGTTTCTTTTTGTTATAGTTTTGCCTGTGTTGTATTAACTCTTTTAAGCAGTTTAAGCGTTTCAGTTAAACTAATCATTTCTTCATCTGTAGTGATATAATGATGGCATAACGAAAGGAATGACGTGTTGATATGGAATTCAGACAACTTCAATATACGCTGCAAATCGCGGCAGAGCGGAATTTCTCCCGAGCAGCCGAGAAGCTGCACATCGCCCAGCCTTCTTTAAGTCAGCAGCTATCCAAACTTGAAAAGGAACTGGGTGTACTGTTATTTCAGCGTAATACCAGCACCGTGGAGTTGACCCATGCAGGGGTGACTTTTGTAGAACAGGCTCAGAAAATTATTGATGCAGTCGAGCTGCTCAGACAGGAAATGTCGGACATCTCCCAGCTGCGCAAAGGTAAAGTCGTTGTAGGCAGCATGCCGATCACTGGCTCCCACCTGCTTCCGCATGTGCTTCCCGCATTTCAGCAGGCCTATCCCGAGATTGAAGTAACCTTGCTGGAAGACTCCGGGCTGACGCTTGAAAAGTTGACGGCTAGTGGCAAGGCTGACTTAAGCCTGCTCTCGCTCCCATTGCAGGAACCAAGCCTATCTTATGTAACGATTGGTGAAGAGCGTATTGACTTGGCTGTTCCCCCACATCACCCTCTGGCACGCAGAGGAGATCCGGAACATCCGGTTCCAGTAAGGATGGAAGAGCTTCGCGATGAGCCATTTGTTGTACTAAAGAAAGGACAGGGCTTCCGTAAACTTACATTTGACCTGTGTGAAGAAGCCGGGTTTGATCCCAATGTGGTGTTTGAAAGTACGAACATCGAGACGGTGCAGTCACTGGTGGCTACAGGTATGGGTATTACGCTGGTTCCGCGTTTTATTGCCCGCGCGCCCCGCAGTGAATTCGTGCCCGTATATGTACCACTGGCCGAGCCCACTCCCAGCCGTACCCTGGTGGTTGCTTACCGCCAAGGACGAGTCCTTTCCAAAGCTGCTGAAGCTTTCATCCATACGTTTCAACAAACCGTCGCCGAACTTTCTCAAGGAGAATAGCAGGATTATCCGCATATTATGCTCGCCACACATGTCAATAAAATAAACAAAGGCTTGACCCTTAAGGGCCAAGCCTTTGTTCTATACTCGTCTCCCGCATCCGCAGGATAAAGTTCTTACAAGATATTAGCAGTTATCGTTACAGTACAATGTTGCTAAATCATCATTGAATTGTTAACGTAAAAACGTACATATGAGAATTTCAAGTTTGGCGGTTTATTTTCGCAAATTACGTTCACTTGTCAGCCTGTTCTGCTGAATCACAAGGCGGCCTTCGTCCTGAACAGATCGTTCAGGGGGTGAGAGCCCTCCTGCCCCATTCTCTAAGAATGGCCTCAAGTGATCTACCCTAATGTTTTCCTGTTCCAGTCTCCTGAGCGTATCTTTCACATGGTTGTCCATTGATTGATCATCCTCCTTGGTGACGGGATAGTTATCATTACCCGCCTCCCCGAGGAATAAACACTTTATTTGGAAAATTACCGTTTTTTATTTGCCGCCAAAATAAATGCCTGGTCTGCGGTCTTCGAATACCGGAATGCGGCCACGAACCTCATCCACAAGCGAAGGACGGATAATTCCGGTCACGATCTCTTCTCCTTCTCCGCCTTCAGCGACAATTTCACCCCAAGGATCAATAATGAGGGAATGTCCGAAAAATTCAGTGTCTCCCCCTTTGCCTACACGGTTGCAGGCAATAACATACATCTGATTCTCAATGGCTCTTGCTGTGAGCAGCGTGCGCCAATGATGCAGGCGCGGGTTAGGCCATTCGGCGGGTACAATCAACGCCTTTGCACCATTTAAAGCCAGTGTACGAGCCAGTTCAGGAAAACGAATATCATAGCATATGGAAGCACCGGCTGTAAGGCCGTTTTCCAGCTCAAATATTTCCGGTTCTGCACCAGGCTGCAAATACTTCTCTTCATCCATCAGGCGGAACAAATGCAATTTATCGTAACGTGTCACCTGATTTCCTTCACTATTATAGGCGTACATTGTATTGAAGATTTGGCCATCACGTTTCTCCGCAATGGAACCACCAACGATGGAGATTCGATGTTTTTGGGCAAAAGCCGCGAGCCACTCTCTTGATTTCTGGCCCTCCGGGTCAGCAATCTCATGAATTTGTTCCAAAGCATAGCCCGTATTCCACATCTCGGGCAGCACAGCCAATCCCAAGTCGGGATACTGTTCTACCGCTCGTTCGAGCAAAGACTGCATATGTTTATGGTTGGCTTCAGGGTCTCCGATCTGAATATCGCCCTGAATCAGGGCTACACGCATTTCCCCTTGTTGTTGTTCTGTCATAACCAGCACTCCTCTGAACCGTAATACCTGTAATCATAGCTTGATCATTCAAACATCTGCAACCTGTTCTTCTGTCCTTCTTAGAATACATGAAGTGTTTTCCCCTCTATACAGCTCGGGATTGACGTGATAAATTAATGAATACTATTGCCATCTTTCATAACCGGAGTGATGTATAGCATGACTAATCTGCCTAATTCATCGGGTCGTTCCGCCTTTACCATACCTACATCCGATGTAATGACACAGCTACCAACACAATTTTTTGCTTCCCTTGTTCAAAATGTAAACCGCGAAATCGCAAGTGGTCACGATGTTATCAATTTGGGTCAGGGCAACCCGGACACACCTACACCGCCCCACATTGTTAAAACTCTGCAAGAGTCGGCAGAGAACCCGCTCTACCATAAATATTCACCTTTTAGCGGTCATGCTTTCCTGAAGGAAGCCGTTACGAAACGTTACAAGGAAGATTATAACGTGGACCTGGACCCCGAAATGGAAGTTGCCATTTTGTTCGGTGGAAAAACGGGCTTGGTCCAGTTACCTCAGGTATTGCTCAATCCCGGCGACGTATGTCTCGTGCCTGATCCAGGTTATCCGGATTATTGGTCCGGTGTGGCACTGGCAAAAGCTCATATGTCTTTCATGCCACTGCTGGAGTCCAATGCATTCCTGCCTGATTATGAAGCAATCTCTGTCGGGGATCGTGAAAAGGCCAAGCTGATGTTCCTGAACTATCCAAACAATCCAACATCGGCCACCGCCCCGCTTTCCTTCTATGAAGATACGGTAGAGTTTGCGATTCAAAATAAAATCGTCGTAGCCAGTGACTTCGCCTATGGGGCAATCGGATTTGATGGACATCGTCCAGTGAGCTTTTTGCAGGCACCAGGTGCCAAAGAAGTGGGCATTGAATTCTACACATTATCCAAAACCTACAATATGGCGGGTTGGCGTGTCGGATTTGCTCTGGGCAATGCGGAGATCATCTCCAAAATCAATCTGCTTCAGGATCATATCTACGTGAGTCTCTTTGGAGGCATCCAGGCCGCTGCTGCGGCTGCACTGACATCTTCCCAGGAATGTGTCACTTCATTGGTTGCACGTTATGAATCACGCCGCGACGCTTTCTATGACGCACTCTCATCCATCGGCTGGCAAGCCCCGAAACCGGGGGGCTCCTTCTTTAGCTGGCTGCCTGTCCCAGCAGGCTTTACTTCTGCTTCCTTTGCAGACGTGTTACTGCGTGAAGCAAAGGTCGCGGTAGCACCTGGCATTGGTTTCGGTTCACATGGTGAGGGTTATGTGCGCGCAGGACTGCTAAGTGATGAAGATCGATTAAGGGAAGCTGCGGAGCGGATTGGCAAGTTGAATTTATTCAAGTAATTTACAGGGGCATCCCCCCTTTGCATCTGCCAAGTTTCCATGGTATGTTATAAGGAAATATTGAACGAAACGTGATGACGGGACCAGTACGAGAGGATCAGCCGCGCCCAGAGAGTAAATTCCACCCGGCTGCAAGAATTTACCGCGGCTTCTCTCCGAAACCTACCCCTGAGCGGCCTGTGATGCACAGGACAGTGCCTTCTGTTACAGGGCATGAAGCCGGATGATTCAATCATCAATAAAGGTGGTACCGCGGAAGTAACGAACTTTCGTCCTTTTTAACTAAAAGGGCGGGAGTTTTTTTTGTACCCAACGGTCTGCTTTCAAATCTCTCATTAATATTGTTTAAGGAAGTGAAAACATGACCTCACGTATTGTCGTTAAGATCGGAAGCAGTTCGCTTACTACGGAAGAAGGCGGGCTCGATCGAAGTTCCATTACTTTTTTTGCCGGAGAAATTGCTGCCTTGGCTGAACAAGGCCATGAAGTTCTTCTTGTTACCTCAGGAGCGGTGGCTGCCGGTTTCCGGGAGATCGGTTACCCTCAGCGTCCCAAGCTATTGCATGAAAAACAAGCTGCAGCGGCTGTTGGTCAAGCTTTGCTGATGCAGGCATATCAACAGGCTTTTGCGGCGCACCGCGTTACTACAGCACAAATTCTGCTTACCCGTACCGACTTTCATAGCCGGAAACGGATGGGCAACGCGGGCATGACCGTGGAAGAGCTGCTCAAACAGCGTGTCATTCCGATCTTTAACGAGAATGATACCGTGTCTGTTGATGAATTGAAGTTTGGAGATAACGATCTCTTGTCGGCTCTTGTGGCGAATCTGGTCAAAGCGCAGCATCTGATCATACTTACGGATACCAACGGCCTCTATACAGCCGATCCACGCAAAGATCCATCTGCTGTACGTTATGACCGCATTCCCGAAATCACAGCTGAGATCTACGCTTACGCTGGCGGTTCGGGATCATCGGTTGGCACAGGCGGGATGCGATCCAAGGTAGATGCAGCCAAAGTGGCGACGCGCGGAGGCGTGCCTGTCTTTGTGGGAAGTGTGAAGGAACCTGGAGATATGCAGAAGGCGGTAGATGGAACCGGAAAAGGAACCTATTTCGAGACTCGCCTGGCTGCGCTCTCACGTAAAAAGCAATGGCTTGGTTTCATGTCCACTCCGCTCGGAACCGTCGTTGTGGATAATGGTGCCGAAGAAGCTCTTATCCATGGCGGTCACAGTCTACTGCCTGTAGGGGTGAAGCGGGTGCTGGGCACCTTCCACGCCGGAGACGTTGTAGAGGTCGTTGGTATGGATGATACCTTGCTCGGTCGTGGTATCGTCAATTATGATGATGACCAGCTTCGTCTTATTGCGGGATTATCGAGTGGCGAAGTGATGAAGCAGCTGAACAGCATCCATCGCCTTGAAGTTATCCATCGAGATGAATGGATTACGTTAAAATAGAACATCTATGGTCCTGACGATTCACCTCACAGGGTTCATAATTATCGCCAATAAACAATCTTTTGTTTCCACTTTTAGATATGGGAGGAATTTATAATGAGTGAAGTCAGAGAAAAAGCGAGTAAGGCCCAAGCCGTAGTTCCGCAGTTGAATCGCCTGAGTACAGAACAAAAAAATAACGCCCTGCTGGTTATGGCAGACGCATTGATTGCCCAGACGGATTCCATTATTGCAGCGAACGCTGAGGATCTGGAACGTGGCAGAGAGCAAGGCACTCCGGAATCGATGCTGGATCGCCTCGCTTTGAATAAGGAGCGTATCGCCGGTATCGCTGAAGGACTGCGCCAGATCGTTGAGTTGCAGGACCCTGTCGGCGAAGTGCTGGAGACATTCACCCGTCCGAACGGATTGCATGTTGAAAAATTGAGAGTACCGATTGGTCTGATCGGCATTATTTATGAAGCTCGTCCCAATGTGACCGTAGATGCAGCCGGGTTATGCCTCAAAACAGGCAATGCTGTTCTGCTTCGTGGCGGCTCCTCTGCTCTGTCCTCTAATCGCAAGATTGTTGAGGTGCTGCATCAAGCACTCGCTGCAACAGACATGCCCGCTGACGCATTGCAGCTTGTTGAGGATGCAGACCGTTCTTCCGTAGACGAAATGCTCAAGTTAAACGGACTGCTGGATGTCATCATCCCGCGTGGTGGAGCCTCGCTGATCCGCAATGTGGTTGCCAATGCAACAGTGCCTGTGATCGAAACAGGAGCAGGTATCTGTCATACCTATGTGGATGAATCCGCCGATCCAATCATGGCAGCTGAGATCGCTGTTAATGCCAAGGCACAGCGTCCTTCCGTATGTAACTCTATGGAAACTTTATTGCTTCATGCTGTATTTGCAGAAGAGCATCTGCCCGTTCTGGCCGAACAGTTCCGTGAGGCTAATGTGCAGCTGAAGGGCTGTGACACGGTTCGCCGTCTGGTTCCCTCTGCCCTTCCAGTGACGGAGGAAGATTATGCAACAGAGTATAATGACTATATTTTAAATATCCGTGTTGTTCAGAATCTGGATGAAGCGATGCAGCATATTGCACGTTATGGCACGAAGCATTCGGAGTGTATCGTTACTCGGGATACCACCAATGCAGAGCGCTTTTTGCATGATGTAGATGCGGCCGCTGTATACCATAATGCTTCCACTCGTTTCACAGACGGGTTCGAATTCGGTTATGGAGCGGAGATCGGGATTAGCACCCAGAAGCTGCATGCACGCGGACCAATGGGCCTGCCTGCCCTCACATCAACCAAATACCGTATCACTGGCAATGGACAAATCCGGCAATAATATCCCAGCTACAGCTATATAGGAGGAACGATAACAATGAGTCAAGAACAACAGACGTTATTACAACAAAAGATTACTTTCCACGGAGCAGGCGCGATGGCAGAAGCCATCGTGCGCGGTCTGATCTCCCGCCTGGTCGTTCGTCCTCAGGATATTACAATGCTCAACCGCAGCAACCAGAAACGTCAGGAGGAGCTCAGTACCCGATATGCTGTACATACCGGAACCGCAGCACAGTCTCTGGACCATCTTGCCGCTTCTCCGGTCATTGTACTCTGCATGAAACCGAAAGATGCTGCAGCAGCTTTGCGTGAACTGGGACCACTCCTGTCACCAGATCAGTTGATCGTCTCCGTCATTGCCGGTTTATCGATCCGTACGATGCAATCCTTGCTGGGTCGCAAACAGCCGATCGCCCGTACGATGCCGAATACATCCAGCACCATCGGGCTTGGTGCAACCGGGCTTGCCTTTTCTGCCGAAATTACGGATGAACAACGCAGTACAGTCATGACCATGTTTGAAGCCGTTGGAATCGTGACCATCGTGCCTGAAGATAAACTCGAAGTGCTCACAGGTATTTCCGGAAGCGGTCCGGCTTATGTATACTATTTGATGGAGGCCATGATTGCCGCAGGTATTCGTGGCGGCTTGTCCAGCCAGCAATCCCGCGATCTGACTGTGCAAACCGTATTGGGCGCTTCACGAATGGTACAACAAACTGGCTTGGAGCCGATGAAACTCCGTAGTGATGTGACCTCCCCGGGAGGTGCAACCCAGGCAGCACTGAAAACGCTGGATGAGGGAGATTTCTTTGAAAATGTAATTGCAGCCGTCAACCGCTGTGCAGAGCGCTCACGGGAGATGGGAGCTGCATTGGAAGGGGATTTAAAATGAACAATATGTGCACAGCCACATATCGTCTGCATGATGATCGTACAGACTTCCGCAAGAAGGCAGAGTCCATCGCTGTCAGCATGACTGTTGGCAGTTGGACCGAATTGCCTCAAGCCAAACGCGAAGCGATGCAGAAACATCTGGGCGAAGTCATCAGCGTTGAGGTGCATGAAACTGAAGGCATGGCCCCAGGTGAGCGTTACGCCGATATTACCATTGGTTATCCTGACGTGAATTTCAGCCGTGATATCCCTGCCCTGCTCGTGACAGTCTTTGGCAAAATCTCAATGGATGGACGCATCAAACTGACACGCCTTGGTTTCTCGGATGGATTCCTCAGCGCGTTCCCTGGTCCCAAGTTTGGCTTAAATGGGGTTCGTGATCTGCTCGGTGTACACGATCGTCCATTATTGATGAGTATCTTTAAATCCGTTATCGGACTGGATTTAGATGAACTGCGGGAACAATTTATCCGTCAGGCTCTTGGTGGAGTAGACTTGATTAAGGACGATGAAATTCTGTTTGAGAACAAGCTGACCCCGATCGAAAAAAGAGTCGAGATCTGCATGAAAGCCGCCGAACAGGCAAGCAGGGAGACGGGCAAGAAACTTCTGTATGCCGCGAATTTGACCGGACCTACATCACGCCTGAAACAGCAGGCTGAACGTGCGATAGGTGCAGGAGCCAATGCACTGTTGTTCAATGTCTTGTCCTACGGATACGATGTGCTGCACGAACTTAGCAGTGATCCCGACATCAACGTGCCGATCATGGCTCACCCTGCGCTTGCAGGTGCATTGTATCCTTCACCACACTATGGTATCTCAGCTTCGGTTCTGCTCGGTCAGCTCATGCGACTTGCCGGAGCGGATCTGGTACTCTTCCCTTCCCCTTACGGATCAGTCACGATGCCGAAGGAAGAAAATATGGCGATCACGGAACAATTACTGTCATCTGATTTGCCTGTGAGAACCAGTATGCCCGTTCCTTCAGCAGGTATCCATCCAGGGCTTGTACCAATGATTCTGCGTGATTTTGGAACAGATGTCATCGTGAATGCTGGTGGCGGGATTCATGGACATCCCATGGGAACGGAAGCAGGTGGACGTGCATTCCTGCAAGCCATTGAGGCTGCACAGCGCTCTATCCCGCTTGCAGATTATGCAGCAGAGCATCCAGAACTGAAAAGCGCATTAGACCTGTGGGGTGGCGAACGATGAGAAGTGACAAAAAGACCGTTATTTTCTGTGATTTTGATGGCACCATTACCCTCTCGGATAACATTGTAGCGATCATGAAGCATTTCAAGCCCGAAGGTATTGAAGCGATTATGAACGATACGATTGAGCAAAAAATCTCCCTGCGTGAAGGTGTTGGAGCCATGTTCGCTCTTTTGCCTTCTTCGCAAAAAGATGAAATTGTGGAATTTGTACTGGGACAAGCGGGGATTCGCGAAGGGTTCAGTGAATTTCTTGAATACGTTCGAAGCGAAGGCGTTGAGTTCAATGTGACCAGTGGGGGAATGGACTTTTTTATCGAACCGTTACTTGCACCATTTCATATTCCACAGGATCACGTTTATTGCAATGGAGCTGACTTCACGGGTGAATTCATCCGGATCGAATGGCCGAACCCCTGCCAGCCTCCTTGTGAGAACGGCTGCGGCATGTGCAAAACGACCGTTATCCGTACATTCCCGGAAGAGCAATATAATCGCATTCTCATTGGAGACAGTCTGACCGACTTCGAAGGTGCCAAGATTGCTGATCTCGTCTACTCCCGTTCCATTCTGACGGACAAATGCATAGAGCTGGGAGTGGACCATGTGCCATTCGCGACCTTTTACGATATCATGGAAGACATGAAACAGAAGCAAACACAAGGAGTGCTGTAAAGATGGGTTTTGAAAAGATTACATTGGAACATAAACGCCAGGTCCTCGAAGAGCTGGCTGATATCAAAGCGCTATTTGCCAGCCGTAACTGGTTCCCTGGCACAAGTGGCAACCTGTCAATGCGTGTGGGCGACTACGATCCGGAGCAATTTTACTTTGCGGTTACAGCTTCTGGCAAAGACAAATCTCTCCGTACACCGGAAGATTTTCTGTTTGTGGACAAGCATGGTAAAGCCATTGAGACCACAACTCTGAAACCAAGCGCTGAAACGTTGATTCACTGCGAAATCTATCGTTTAACCGGGTGTGGTGCGGTGTTCCATGTGCATACCGTATTTAACAACCTGATCAGTGAGTTCTTTGGATCAGATGGCTACGTACCGATTCAAGGAATCGAACTGATCAAGGCTTTCAACATCTGGGAAGAGAATGCGGAGATTCGTGTACCGGTTCTGCCTAACTTCGCGGATATTCCGTCCATTGCTGATTTGGTTCCAGGTGTACTTGACGCCAAGGTGCCGGGAATTTTGCTGCGGAATCACGGCATTTATGCCTGGGGCAAGGATGCTTTTGAAGCGAAACGTCATCTCGAAGCTTTCGAATTCCTGTTCGAAGTGATGTACCGTCAACTTCTCCTGAATGGCGCTACGAAATAAGTAAGCATTGTAATCATTCATTCAAGAAACCAATGGAATAAAACAAAAACACACCAGAGGCTGTAGACATGGCCCTTGGTGTGTTTTTGTTTTGAAATACTCGTTTTCAGAGATCGCTTGTGTAGCGTCGCTAAGGAAGCTCTACAGTCGATCATCCCGATCCTTGAACAAAAAGAGACTGTCTGCTCCCTCATCATTCCGATGGATCGTATGGGTACCCGCTCCCCGGTGCTTGCCGAACAGCAGCTTGAGGCCGCCAAAAATGAGCAGCAAGGAAACAATGACGGTGTTCACATACGAACGAATCTCGTAGGTCATAAATATATTAGGGAACATCTCATTCAGCTGTGGAATAACCAACCGGATGATCAGATAATATAGACCCAACGCTGCAATACCGAATCCGATCAGGCGCTGGTGACGAGCCCAATCTTTAAAAATAGGTTGATCTGCCAACGGTTCACGACCGTAACGACTTGAACACTGGAGTCCGTCAAAGAAGCTGTAGAACCAGATCAACGGGATCATGAACAGGAATACCGACAATCGAAGCAGGTCTAGAATATAGATGCTGCCGAGAAACAGGAACATCAATTGCATGCCTCTTTTTTGCAGTCCCAGATACAGATGACCCGCACCCGGAAAAGCCGATAACAGCGTTGCAAGCACTTTACTGCGTCGTCCAGATGCTCTGCCCATCTCCAGTTCCTCGAACAATGTCCGATCCTGCAGTACCTCACCAGCCTGCTTGCGATGGACATGCTGGACCGCATCAAACATGCAGTACACCCAAATCACAGGCAGAATGAGCAAAAACATCAGAAATACCGATTCATTCGTAATGGAAGCTACAAAAACCATCATGGCAAATGAACCAAAGAACGCCATCAGAAACGATAGTCCGCGATGTAACAGTCCGAGGTGAAGATGACCCAGTCCAGGAACAAAAGAAAGTAAAATGGTGAAGAATCGTTCTCCCTCGCTACCTTTTCGATACATAGGTTGACCATACCCACCGTCAGGAACACCATACTCACCGCCCTGATGCTGTATTCCCTCGTGGTCCATCTCCATCTGTCCCAGATCTCCTTCCTGACCAGCGTATGCTCCCTGATATGCCGCCCCCTGATGGGGACCACCGTAATATGCACCATATCCCCTATAATGAGCTTCTCGGGCAGAAGGAGCACGGAGCAGAACGATAACGATGTCCAGCATGCTGATGCACCAGAAGAATATGGCCCCCAAGGCCCCAAGAATCATTAATTCCTTCTCACTCACCAGAATGGCCAGCATAAACGAACCAACAGCTGTCCCAAAAAAGAGTAAAGGATAGATTACAGCTCTGGCGGGCCGACCCCAATACAGAAAACCCAGACCCGGTATCAGGTTTAATAGAAATGCAAGTAATTTGTTACGATCTGATTGCACAGTCGTCATCCTTTCTTTTCAGGCAATGTGACTAAATTTTATGGTTTAGGTTTAAAATGATCCAGCCAGGAAGTGGCTGCCTCCGTCCATTTTTCCGTGAAAGATCCCCTGTGGTCACCATCCTGGAACTTATGATAAGGCGCGACTTTGTCAAACACCCCAGAGGAGAGAAAGATTAGCGTCAGACAAGCCGCTACTGCATAATGAAACACTTTATGATTCAACCAGAGTCGGCTTCGTCCGGAACGCGATTTGCCCTTTGGCTTGGAGGGTTGCATATCCGTAATTCGGTTCATGACCGAATCCGCAAAGCCTGCCGGGTCGTTCAGTTGGGGCAACTCTCGATGAATCCCTAGTGCTTCGAGATAGTTGTCCATCGCATCCGGTACGTCCATTAATACCTGTTCCATACTATTTGCCTGGTTTGCAGTCATTCGGCCTTCGATATAATCAGTCCATTCCTGGACAGTGTACTTGTCTTTATTCCTCACGCCACTCATCCTCCTTCCAATGATTTCGAATCCATTGCCGTGCACGATACAGCCGGGACTCCACGGTTTTCACTGCCACTTGTGCATCACTGGCGATCTGTTCATAATTTTTTTCGCTTAAGTAATACGCAGTAATAATATCTCTGTGTTGGGCAGGCAGCTGATTAATGCGTTCACGAATCTTCTCCTGACGTTCTTCACGAACAAGACGGAGAAGTACATCTTCTTCATGTCCGGGCATGTTCATTATTTTCTCTTCTCCGCCCAGATCCTCAGCACTCCGTCTGCCCAACTTGCGTTTGGCATCGATTGCTTTGTGAAAGGCAATTCGAGTCAGCCATGTTTTGAAACCTTCAGATCGGTAATCGGGGAGAGATTTAACCATTTGAATGAACGCCTCCTGCGCAGCATCCTGTGCATCCTGATCGTTCCGCAATACGGAATAGGCCACGTGATATACATGTTGGCTGTACTTTTCGATCAACAAACGCAGTTTGGATGTATCGCCTTGACGGATTTGTTCAATTAAGCGCGCTTCATCAATGACTCTCCCCTCCTCTCCATTACAATAGACGACAACTTATTTGTTGACCCCTGCGTATTATTCAAATTTTTATAAAAAGATTGCACATTGCCTGAAAAGATTAGCTTTCATGGACCTAAACGCCTCTATAATCTAACAAAAACAGGCGCAGAATATCTTCTGGCCTGTTCTTGGTTTATTCTGAATTCAATTCATTGAACTTGCTGGTTAACCTGACATTAATACTAACGTCCCCCGTTACGGAAACGTTGCGTATATGCCTTCGCATCCTGCACATTCTTCACGCGATTACGGCTCCATTCGAGCAGAATCCGATCTATATAGCGGAAATGTACTTTACCAGCAAACACTGCTTCCTTCAATGCCATAAGAATAAGTTCCTCTTGATAGCGATCCTGATCCAACCAACTGGATATCGTCTCACATTCCATTGGTGAGAGTGGACGGCCAAATTCTTTTTCAAAAATAGAGAACATGTTTCGTTCTTCCTCTTCTTTTTGAACACTGTTCGAATCCGGTCGCGATGCATTACGGTCCAGCTGTTGCTGACGGGAAGCGTCCATATCTTCCGCTGTACAAACTGCCAGCTTGGCATACAATCCGTGCAGGTCGTAACGTTCATACTGAATATCACGCTCTTCATCCCGATGTTCGTCAATGTGAATGTACCCTTCTCTCATAAGACGTTGCAGCATTCTTGCAATGCCTTCAGGAGCAAGACCCATGCGGGTAGCAAGCTCTTCAAGTGTTGGGAACTCATTGAATTCCACTTGTCGGAATCCAAACAATTGAATCAGCAGAAGTACCTCAGCATCACTTAACCCCAGCTGATGGTAATAGCGCAGTAAAGCATATGGGAGCTGCGCTGTGCCTGCTGCCATACCGAAAGCTGCTCCATTCAACCAGGCTTTGGAGCCGGTCTCTTCCATAGACTCACGGTTCAGCATTAAGGATACAGACGGTAGAGCATACGTGGGAATGCAATGGTCTCACGTACGTGATCCAATCCACAGATCCAAGCTACCGTCCGCTCCAATCCCAGACCGAAGCCGGAGTGAGGAACCGATCCATATTTACGCAAGTCCAGATACCACTGATATGCCTCTTCTGACAATTGATGCTCATCAAAGCGCTGCTGCATCAGTTCCGGATCATCAATACGCTGGGAACCGCCAATGATCTCTCCGTATCCTTCTGGTGCGATCATGTCTGCACAAAGCACCACTTCAGGCCGATTAGGATCAGGTTTCATATAGAATGCCTTGATTCCAGCTGGATAATGTGTGATAAAGACCGGAGTTTCGTATTTCTCAGCAATCGCCGTTTCATGTGGGGCACCGAAGTCTTCTCCCCAAGGAATATCAAAACCTTGTCCATTCAGGAACTCAATCGCTTCATCATACGTAATACGCGGGAATGGAGCGACAATTTTCTCAAGCTTGGATACATCACGTCCGATCGATTCCAGTTCAGCACGGCAGTTGTTCAGAACCGTTTGTACGACGTGAGCAATAAACTTCTCCTGAACCCGCAGGCTTTCCTCGTGATCTACAAATGCCATCTCCGGTTCAATCATCCAGAACTCAATCAAGTGACGACGTGTTTTGGATTTCTCAGCACGGAACGTAGGACCGAAGGAATACACTTTGCCCAGAGCCATAGCTGCAGCTTCCATATACAACTGTCCACTTTGTGTCAGATAGGCATCTTCATCAAAGTATTTGATGTGAAACAAGTTCGTCGTTCCCTCAGCAGATGAAGGTGTTAGAATCGGAGGATCAACCTGTGTAAATCCGTTACCATCAAAAAACTGCTGAACAGCACGGATAATTTCCGCACGAATGACCATAATGGCACGTTGTTTCGTCGAACGCAGCCATAAGTGGCGATGATCCATCAGGAAGTCTACCCCATGTTCTTTAGGAGTGATCGGGTAATTTTCAGTAAGATGAATAATCTCTACCCCGGTAACTGTCATCTCATAACCAGACGCGCTACGTGGCTCTTCGCGGATGATGCCTGTAACGTACAATGAACTTTCTTGTGTCAAGCTTTTGGCAGCATTCCAGATATCTTCGCTGACTTCGCTCTTAACCACTACCCCTTGAATATATCCGGTTCCATCACGCAGTTGCAAAAATTGAATTTTGCCGCTGGAACGTTTGTTGTTAATCCAGGCGCCGATCTTAACGGTTTCGCCCACATGCTCATTCACATTACGAATTACACAATCCGTACTCATGCCCATATCTCTCCTCGGTATCCTGAATTTGAAAATGCAGCGGGCAGGCCTATGCCTGTCCCCTGCACTTCCTTGTCACGCTATATTCACTTTACAATTAGATTACTGAGAATTCAATACGATTCGGTGTGTATCTCTTGCAATAACCAATTCTTCGTTCGTTGGTACAACGAGAACACCCACTTTTGAATTCGCGGTTGTAATACGACGTGGTTCACCCGAACGAATGGCATTCAGCGCTTCATCCAGTTCAACACCCAGATATGTGAGCTGCTCACATACTTTTTGACGAAGAACAACAGAGTTTTCACCTACACCAGCCGTAAATACGATCACGTCTACACCGTTCATTGCTGCTGCATAAGAACCGATGTATTTACGCAGACGGTATTCGTACATCTCGAATGCAAGCGTGGAGTTAGCATCGCCAGCCTCCATCCCTTCCGTGATTTCACGCATGTCGCTGCTGATGCCGGAGATTGCAAGAAGTCCACTATGTTTGTTCAACATGGAGTTTACTTCGCTCACGCTCAGCTCTTCTTTGTTCATCACATAAGGTACAATTGCCGGATCAAGGTCCCCACTACGTGTACCCATCATCAGTCCTTCGAGTGGAGTCATCCCCATGGAAGTATCTACGGAAACGCCGCCCTGCACAGCAGTTACGCTACCACCATTACCGACGTGGCATGTGATGATCTTCAGATCTTCCAATGGACGATCCAGATATTCTGCTGCAGCTTTGCTTACGTAATCATGGGAAGTACCATGTGCTCCATAACGACGCACTTTATACTTTTTGTAAAGCACACGTGGAATGGCATACAGATATGCTTTTTCCGGCATCGTTTGATGGAAAGCCGTGTCAAATACCATAACTTGAGGTACACCCGGCATATTGGATTCAGCCGCCCGAATACCCATCATTGCTGCAGGGTTATGGAGTGGAGCCAGATCGAACAGACGGCGGATTTCTGCTTTGGAAGCATCATCAACCAACGCAGATTCCTTAAATGCTTCACCACCATGAACCACACGATGCCCAACAGCCTGAATTTCATCAACGGAATCAAGCACACCGTTTTCTTTGTCTGTAAGGATGTCAATCACTTTACGAATCGCTGTAGTATGTTCCAGAATTTCGCTAACTTCCGTAACATCCTCACGACCAGTCGGTTTGTGAGTCAGAATGGAAGAGTCCATTCCGATCCGCTCTACCAGACCTTTGGCCAATACGGATTCATCCGTCATGTTATACAATTGATATTTGAGCGAGGAACTCCCCGCATTAATTACGAGTACTTTCACAGCCGGTCACCATCCTTGTCGTACTTGAAGAATCCTTCGCCTGTTTTGACACCCAGGTGTCCTGCCCGTACCATTTTCTTCAGGACCGTGGAAGGACGATATTTCAATTCACCGAATTCACGGAACATTCTTTCGAGTGCTGCTTCTACAGAATCCAGCCCGAAGCGGTCTGCCATCTCAAGCGGGCCATGCTGGAAGTTGTATCCGATACGCATAGCGTCATCGATATCTTCAGCAGAAGCGACGCCTTCCTGCAAAACATGAAGAGCTTCATTAATCAAAAGACAGATCAGTCTGGACGTAACAAATCCAGGGGACTCATAGATCATAACGCCTTTTTTGTCCGCTACTTCTTCTACAAAACGTCTAGTTTCTGCAAAAGTGGAATCGGATGTTTTCAGACCACGAATAATCTCTACAAGATCAACCCGGGAAACCGGGTGAATAAAGTGCATACCAATAACACGCTCTGGGTATTTGGTTGAGCTTGCAAGCTCAGTCAAACTCAGCGTGGATGTATTACTTGCAAGAATTACGTTGCTTGGACAAACTTGGTCAAGCTGACTAAATACCGCTTTTTTCGCTTCCAGATCTTCAGAAATAGTCTCAATGACCATATCGCAAGTTCCGAGTTCAGCCAAATGAGCAACTTTGGTAATACGGGAGAGAATCAATTTCTTCTCAGCCTTCGTAATGGCCCATTTCTCCAGTTGTTTATCGAGGTTCGTCTCAATCATGTTATATGCATGATCCAGCTTCTCCGTTGTGTGTTCCACCAGAAGCACATCAAGTCCTTTGGCTGCAAGCATCTGGGAAATACCTTGCCCCATCGTGCCGCCGCCGACAACTCCTATCTTTTTGAAAAACATGGTTCTGCTCCATCCTTTCGGTTCTCTATTTCTCTATTGTACCCTGTTCGCCGAAAATTACAAATTTCGACCCAACATATAATAATATCTTAGCACGAGTGAAATGTAAAAAAAAATAACCGGCATAAATAAATTATGCCGGTAGAAGGGCGCTGTCACGAAATTGACAACGAAATTGATCGCCAGACAATACTTCTTCCCTGAGCAGCGTGTCGAGGGAATTGTCGAAAATTGTCCGTTGTTCTTCAAGCAATCGCTTTGTCTGTTCCATCAGGTCTTGCAGGATCAATTTGTTCTCCCGCATCAATTCTTCCGTAGTTACCATTTCCATGTTAACAATGCCAAGGGAAGTAAGTCCGGAGGCCATCATCGTTTGAACCACATTCGTCGCTTGCTCAAAATCATTACGTGAGCCTGTGCTGCGCCCACCGTAATACATTTCTTCTGCAGCCGCACCTCCGAGCGCAATCATGATCTGTTCTTCAAGAAAGCGCTTTGTATACAGAAATTGTTCTTGCTGCGGGTTATGACGTACATATCCCAATGCCTGTCCACGTGGACTAAGCGCAACTTGACTTACACTTCCGGGACGAACCAATTCAGCCATAATGGCATGTCCCAATTCGTGAATAGCGACCCTTTTTTTCTCTTCCACGCTGGATTCACGATCTGTCTTCTCACCCATCATTACTTTATCAATCGCAAGCGACAGATGGCGCTGTTCTATGTTAAGCAGCCCGTCTCTCATCGCATAAATTGCAGCTTCATTCATTACACTTTCCAGCTGAGCCCCAGAGAAACCATAGGATTCTTCAGCTGTCTTATCGAGACTGACGCCTTCCAAAAGAGGTTTATTGACTGCGTGAAGCTCCAGTATGTGTTTTCTTCCTTTTTTGTCTGGCAAGTCCACCTGAATATGACGGTCAAAACGTCCCGGACGAGTCAGGGCGCTATCCAACATTTCTTTACGGTTTGTCGCTGCAATTACGAGTATACGTGGTGTGTCGGAAGAGTATATCCCATCCATTTCAGTCAACAACTGATTCAACGTCTGATCGTACTCGCGCTGCTGTCCACCTTCACGTTTACCCCCAATGACATCAATTTCATCGATAAATATGATGGCATTTTCTTTATTTTCTTTGGCAGCCCGAGTTCTCGCATCCCGGAACAAATCCCGGATTCTGCCGGCACCCACACCGACGTACATTTCAACAAACTCACTGCCTGAGGCTGCTACAAAAACAGAGTCCGTATAATGAGCAGCTGCCTTGGCCATTAATGTTTTCCCTGTTCCGGGAGGGCCAGTGAGCAAAATGCCCTTCAAAGGACGAATCCCGTACTTCTGGATTTCTTCGTGCCGGATCAGAAAATCAAGCGCTTCCCTCAGTTCCTGTTTGGCACTTTCCTGACCCCCGATTTCTTCAAAAGTCAGCTTGGAAGGTCCTTTTTTCTTGCGTTTACGTTCCTGACCAGCTCCTACCGTAATTCCTCCGCGCATTTGCATCATGAGCAGCAGCCCCCCCACAAGCAATGCCGCGATTAAGATGGGAACCATGTTTACACCAACAAAAGCAAGAAAGATAATCAATACGGGTACAAATCCAATGGCAATTTCTTTCGTCCATTTAGGCATTGGGCCACACTCCTATCTGACCGGGCACACGCGGCAAAATAATAAACTTGCTGGCATCTCCATCTCTGAGACTAACATATACATTGTTATCGTCCATAGCTGTGTTTACCTTGATCCCATTCGTTGCCATCTTGGACAACGTCGGGGTAATCTCGGTGTATTGCTTGTTTTCCATCGCCTGAGCCACGGTGAACATGGCGCTACCCCACCAGCTCTCTAGCGCTTCGTTGGAATGATCCACGACATCCAGTTTCAACGATCGGGTGCCAATCAAGGTCTGTCCTTCTTTATGAATATATTGTACCAATCTGCCCAAATCAACATCTGGCTGCAGATCGAGTTTCAACTGTACATCATTGCGGTTAATAGATAATTGAACGTCATTGACTCCGTCGTATTGGGTAACCATCTTTTCAATAGGGCTCTGCAAAGCCACATGACGATACACAAACCAACCTCCAAACAACAAGACGGCTGAAATGACGGCAGTTAAAGCAATAGGCAATACTTTTATCTTCAAGTGAGTTACCCTCCTATATGTTGGCTCATCCTATAGCTTGTAGCCAAGAATATGAATATGTGTACGTAATATCCTGTGATGTGCCTAACAGGATTTATTCGTGTATGATGTATCCTTGAGTACATAGTTGAGTATATCACATCGTATATACAATATCTAAGGCGAAAATATGAATAAATTAATAATTTTAACTATTCAAATCCAAAATGACCAAGAAGGTAAGCCAAAGAACCGGTTCAGTCGGGTTTCCGTCTGCCGGCTCTTTGCATGTACTTTTTTAGACAATAGTAAACCTGCTGCCTATTCTAGCTATTCGGGATGGTATAGACCAGATCAACCTGTTCACCGTTACTAAAACGATAAAAACGGTAGTAATTGTGAGTGTCATCCTTATAATACACTTGCCATACATAGATTCCATTCACAACGCCTGGCATGATTCGCTTGATCTCCCCACCTGGAACTTCAGAGCTGAACCGATTTCGAATCTGAGCTTCAGACATGCCGTTTTGCAAGAGTTCACTGTGTACTGCATTGGCCCCCGTCACAGGCTTGTTATTTCCATCAAACTTGATCCATACCACTACATTCTGGTTATCCTTATTTTTGCCGATCAGGGTCCAGTATATGTTGTCTCCGCCGTCCTTCTGACCCCATACATACTTCCGCAGGTCTTCATATGACGTTATCCCAAGCTGGTCTTGTGCCGCCTGTATGGCCAACGCCTCTTCCTTGCGCTGATCCTGGGTAACATAGACATAATAACGCTGAAGACCAAACAGAATCAGAACCAGGAGCAGCAGCGAAATCCATATCCACTTCTTTTTTTTCTTCAAAAGCCGAACTTCCTTTCCCCTATGACGCTGCAATCCTGAAATTAACGGGCGAGCAGACCGTCAAATGCAAGCTGAGACTCATGCAAAATGCGCTCTTCGTCCATGGTAAGACATTCGCCATGTTTGACCACTTGTTTGCCATCCACCCATACATGCTCCACATCTTTGGCTGATGCCGAGTAGACCGTGTGGGAAATCAGATCGGTATGTGGATAGAAATGGGCCTGTTCGATGTTAAGTGCGATGAAGTCAGCCTTCATGCCTGCTTGCAGAGCGCCTGTATTGTTCAGGAAAATGGATTTGGCACCATATGAAGTTCCGAGCAGCAGCGCTTCCCCGGCTGGAACGGCCGTTGGGTCACCGGACACACCTTTGTGAATCAATGCAGCCAGTCTCATCTCTTCAAACATATCCAGGTTATTGTTACTTGCAGGTCCGTCTGTTCCCAGGGACACGGTCACACCTGCTTTCAGCAGGTCAGGTACACGTGCAACACCCGAAGCCAGCTTCAGGTTACTGCCTGGATTGTGGGAAACGGCTACATCATGCCGTGCGAGAATCTCGATCTCCTCATCATTCAGATGCACGGCATGGGCGACCAGGGATGGACGTGAGAAGAAGCCCAATTTCTCCAGATGTGCGACAGGACGAAGACCATAGTCGGTTACATTCTGCTCCACTTCACGAAGTGTTTCAGACATATGGGTATGCAAAGGCAGATTCAGGTCATGTGCAACCTGTACCAGCTTCTCTATGTAGTCTGGAGGACAAGTATAAGGGGCGTGTGGAGAGATTACGGTGGTAATTCTTCCGTCTGCTTGTCCATTCCATTGACGGGCAAATGCTGCGGACTCTTCCAGTTTACGCCGTTGTTCTTCTTCTGAGCAAAGTCCGATTACGCCACGTGCCAGAGCAGCCCGAACGCCGGATTGTTCCACCACTTTCGCAACCTGATCCATATGATCATACATATCGAGGAACGCCGTTGTTCCGCCTTTCAACATTTCAAGCACGGAAAGTGATGTGCCCCAATATACGTCTTCAGACGTCATTTTGGCTTCCATTGGCCACATTTTCTCCTGCAGCCAAACTTGTAGCGCCAGATCGTCCCCGTGACCTCTCAGAAGCGACATCGCTGCATGGCCATGCGTATTGATCAGACCCGGCAGGAAGAGCAGTCCTTTTCCATCCACCTTCGTCAGACTTTCGTCTCCTTCCGGCAACGTCTCACCAATATGCACAATCTGGTCATTCTCTACGACCATATAACCGTGAACCACTTTCCAATTCGCACCCTCGCTAACAGCAAATTTGCCGTTATGAATAACCCATCTATTTCTCGTCATCTTCCTCGTCGTCCTTTCCATTCTCCAAGTAATAAGCCAAACTAAGCAGATCCGTCGTAAAATCGGCATGATGAATGCGAATATGCGGCGGGGTTTTGAGGATGGTTGGTGCAAAGTTGAGGATCGCTTCTATTCCAGACTCAATCAGCTGATCCGCAACATTTTGGGCTTCCGTGTCGGGAACAGTGATAATTCCGATGCGAATGTTATCCTTTTTGATCGAATCTGTTAATTCATTCATCGGCTGTACCGTCAGGCTGTTGATTTGACTTCCAATCTTCGGACCGTAGGCATCAAATACAGCAACAATCTTCATGTTGTCTTTCAGATATGCGTTGTAATTGGACAATGCATGTCCCAGATTACCGGCTCCGACAAGAGCCACATTAATCTGCTGGTCTATCTTTAAAATATGACGAATTTTTTCGATGAGATATGAAACGTCATAACCGATGCCTTTACGGCCAAAATCACCGAAATAAGCCAGATCCTTACGAATCTGAGCTGGATTCAGATCCAGCCTTAGCCCAAGCTCTTGAGAAGAAACCGTAGTGACTTCGCGCTGATGCAATTCATTTAAGTAGCGCAAATAAACTGGCAAACGTCGCACCACGGCTTCCGAGATTTTATCTGATTTCATTCATTGCTCCCCCTTACCAAGACCACGATAGATAGATGAAAAGATGAGCATCCTGCATAAATCAGTACATACGAAAGGAAAAGTAAATATACAGAATGCTCTAGTTATATAAATGATAATTGCATTACTTCAAATTCATGAGACAAATGAATGATCTAATCAATTTTACCGCTGATCACAGGCTTCATGCAATGATGTAGTGAGCACAAGGTATCTCTAGTCTGTTATTGTTGTTCCCCGGCTGGCTTATCGAGCCATTCCGTAATTCGCGAAACCATCTGTTCCGCAAGCATATGCTCCATTTTGGGTCCTGGTAATGAATATAAAAAGTACTTGCCATAATAGGCTTCAATGACGCGTGTATCGTATACGATCACGATGCCTCTGTCTTGACCTGTGCGAACCAGCCTACCGAAACCCTGTTTGAAACGAATGACCGCTTGCGGCACAGACAGCTTCATAAACGGATTTTTCTTCTGCTCTTGCAAAAGCTCGCTCTTCGCTTCCACCAATGGATGATTCGGCGGTTGAAAAGGAAGTCTGACAATGGCTAGACAAGTCAATGCCTCTCCCGGAATGTCCACCCCTTCCCAGAAGCTGCTTGTGCCAAGAAGCACCGTAGCTTTTGCGTCCTGGAACCGGCGTGTCAATTTGGAACGGCTGCCGCTGTCCACCCCTTGACCCAATAATGAGATATCGTTGCCGGACAACGCCTCTTTGAGTGGATCATAGACCTGTCGCAGCATGCGGTAGGATGTAAACAACACCATCATGCGGCCACGAGTGGCAATGGCCGTTTCTGCGAGTGAGTGTACAAGCATATTCACAAAGTGGGCATCACCAACACTGCCCTTCACGCTCGGGAAATCACGTGGAATAACAAGCAGGGCCTGTTCACGATAGTTGAAGGGTGACGGCAGCATGGACGTCAACAGACGGTTATTCTCGGAAGCTTCCTGCAAGCCAAGCTGCTCAATCATGAATTGAAATGACTTGTCAACCGAAAGCGTAGCCGATGTAAGCACAACGCTTTTCTTTTTATCAAAGAACATTTCCTTTAATTGTGCACTGACATCTACAGGAACAGCATACAATTGCAGCGATTTACTGCGGAACTGGCCGCTGGCTTCCATCCAATAAACGGTTTTGGTATCATCCATCCGCATGAAGAAACGCAGATTATCCTTGATCGTTGCCAAGTCCTTTAGCAGACCAGAGATATCCGTAATCAAACTATCGGACTGATAATCATCCTGATCTTCTTTCACTTCAAGCAGCAACTTGTCGCCTTTACGGATTAAGTCACCGAGGGTTACATAAATCTGGTTTTCAGCCTCCTGCAATTCCTGCCATTTGGCTGGTTTTTGCGAAGGCTTCAGTCGAAGAGAGAACTGTCCTGTCTCGCCTGGAGAAGCATCAGATCGTTCAGGCAACAAGCCGAATAGAGTATCGCTCAATCGATCCCACATCTCTTTGACTTCAACCGCAAGCGGGAACATCTGATCAATCATGGAGCCCCATTGTACCGAGTTTTCATGACCCGACAATTGGGAACGAAGCATGGGAAGTTGGCCGCTGCGGCTATCTTTAAACAGCCGGGTCAGTGTATGAACCAACGTGAAATATTTCATATGCAGACCAAGATGCTTACCCGCCACGTCCTCCAAATGATGTGCTTCATCAATGACCAGACTTTCGTAGGCTGGCAGCAGTTGATGCGCTGCTTTGACATCGGTAAACAATTTAGAGTGATTCGTAATGACAATATCGGATAACCCTGCTTCATGTTTGGCCCGATGGTAGAAACATTTGCGGAACCAAGGACAGGAGCGCCCGAGACAAGACTCCGATTCACTCTGTACCGTCTCCCAAAAGTCTCCCCCGCGTCCGCTGAGGTTGAGCTCCTCATCGTCACCTGTCTCCGTCTGCGTAAGCCATACAATCATCTGAGCCGCAGTAAAGTAATCCTCTTTTGGTGTGGCGAATTCACGTTTATTGATTTTGTGTTCAAATTTGCGCAGGCACAGATAGTGCCCACGTCCCTTAAACACCGCTGCCTTAAACGGGAAAGGAACCACTTTCGTCAGCAGGGGAATATCCCGCTCTCTCAATTGCTCCTGCAGGTTGATGGTATGTGTGCTGACCATGACTTTCTGATCTTGCTTCACACTCTCGTAAATGGCCGGCAGCAGATAACCAAGTGATTTACCTGTACCTGTTCCAGCCTCAATCAACAGGTGTTTTTCTTCGTCCAAGGCTTGTCGTACACTGCTGAACATCTGAGTTTGCGCCTCGCGCTCCTCATAATGATCCAGCGTTTCCTTCAAGTTATCTCGGACCTGATCCATATACTGTTCAAAACTGACGCCTTCCAGGGGATTCCCTTCCCGCTCGTCCCGTGGTGCACCAATCTCTGTCCAGTCACTCACGTTTAGGGCAAGCTGTCGGTAATACGTATGACCATCCAGATCCTGAATGGGCTCAGCTTCCTTCTCTGTGCGCATCCCGTCGAAGAACCAACCCAAGTCACTATCCTCCGGTGCAAACAGGTCACTGAGGCGCTGAATCGTTATAAGCGGTAATGTACGTAACTCATCGAAACATTTTAGAAGCACATAAGCTGTCGCAAGTGCATCACTATCTGCCTGATGAGGTCGGTCATGCTGAAATCCAAATTCGGAAGATACATAACCGAGTTGATACGAACCCAGTGAGGGGAACGTGATCTTCAGAAAATCAATCGTATCCAGAATACGGCCGGTGAACGGCAAATAGCCGCAGCGATCCAATGCATTTTGAAGAAAATGAAAATCAAATGCAACGTTATGTCCAACAAGAACCACGTCATCAAGCAGCGGAACCATCTCCATCATCATCTCTTCCAATGAGGGAGCATCCGCCACATCTTCGTTGGTAATACCGGTTAACCCCGTTATAAACGGAGGAATCGGCACATCCGGATTCACATAAGAACTATATATTTGAGTTATGCTGTAGTCATGATCTATGATGGCAAGCCCGGCTTGTATAATCTCACCGTCGGACTGCGTGCCGGTTGTTTCGAAATCCAATACGGCAAATTTCATTGCAATGTACGGTCCCTTCCATTCCAGTCTATGTTACAGCATAGCAAAAAAAAGGGCATTTGAAAATTAACTGACAAAAAAAGGCGGTGTCCCCGCCGCTATGCCAGAGGAGGGAACACCGTCTTCTTGCCGCCAAACGGCTCTTAGTTCAGGGCCGTCAGCTGATTTGCATATTGCAATTGTCCGTTGTTCAATCGACATGCCTCCATGTTATACAACGGTTCGGTCAACGTCGGGTCATACTGAAGCGCCTGTGCAAACAGGGAACATGCACCATCAAGGTTCGTGAGCTTGGCCTCAATACAGCCCAGGACGTTACATACCAGCCCTTTTAATCTCGGCGATCCATTTAAATGCATAATACGCTGCAAGTGTATTCCAGCTTCTGAAGTTTGCTCCAAATGAAGATGAGCCAAAGCCAGGTAAAAACGAGTCAGTGCGCTTTCCGGATGGTCGGTCACAACCCTCGAAAATTGCATAATCGCCTGTGGATACATCTGCAATTTGAAATATCCCTGACCGCGACTGAAACATTCCAGATGGAGTTCCGGCAAAGCGGTCACAGCTTCCTGTTCAGGTTCAAGAGAAGCAGGCTTAACCATTTCCTGCTCCCTTACCTGACTCATTTTTTCTTCAAACATCAGCCACTCATCAATCATCCCGTCACTCATCCGCTTCAGTAAATTCCACTTTTGAAGCAGCTCCTGTTTGTTTAGGCCTTCAGCAGAAGGGTAGCGCTTGATAATTTCATCTAACATGTCGTTCATTTCTGCGAAAACATGCTGGAACATCGATGCATCCCCACCCTTGAAAAAATGGATTAGTGCAGTGACCTGTACTCATTTTTTGTAGAATGGACCGATTTCATTCCCCTTACCAGTCGATTACATAATCGTCGCGTGAACTTCCTGCTTCATCGTTTGTACAGGTTTATTCTGTCCATCCACGAAGACCACAGTAGGCTTGTGATTATTTGCCTCTTCTTGAGACATCATTGCATATGAAATGATAATGATGTTATCGCCAGGCTGTACCAGGCGGGCAGCAGCTCCATTAAGACAGATAACACCACTTCCCCGCGGTCCTGGAATGACATATGTTTCCAGACGAGCACCATTATTGTTGTTCACAATCTGAACTTTCTCATTCTCCATCAGATCGGATGTTTCCATCAGGTCTTCATCGATGGTAATGCTACCCACATAATTCAGGTTTGCTTCCGTAACGGTTGCCCGGTGGATTTTGGATTTCATTAATGTTCTAAACATGGGACAGTACCTCCGATAGTTGCAGCCTTATATTGTCAATTAATCTTGTTTTGCCGAATTTTACTGCAAGTGCAATCAACAGATCGTCACGACCATGAACTTTTTCCTGATCTGCAAGTGGCTCCAGGCTTGGAAAAGACTGAATTTCAGCGTAATCAATGACGGCCAGCCGTGAACGTTCAATATTCTGACGCAATATACTGCGGATTTCTGCCGCTGTTGTCGCGCTGACTGCATCTACAGCTTCTTGAGCCTTACGTAGTGCTTTGGACAGTACCAGCGCTTCCTGACGTTGTTCAGCGCTCAAATATACGTTACGCGAGCTAAGCGCCAAGCCATCATTCTCACGAATGATAGGACAAGGGACAATCTCTACTGCCATATTTAAATCGTTAACCATTTGCTGGATAACAGCAACTTGCTGAGCATCTTTCATGCCAAAAAAGGCACGCTGTGGCTGCACAATATTAAACAATTTCGATACAACCGTAGTCACTCCATCAAAATGTCCGGGGCGGGAAGCACCACACAAGCGATCTGTTAGACGGGAAACGGATATAGTCGTTTGTGTCGGCTGTGGATACATCTCTTCAACAGAGGGAATAAATACGATATCCACCCCTTGTGCACGAGCTGTTTCTACATCCCTCGCTTCATCTCGGGGGTAGCTCTCAAAGTCTTCATTCGGACCAAATTGAATCGGATTAACAAAGATGCTCAATACCACAATATCGCTTTGTTGTTTGGCAGCAAGCATCAAGCTGGCATGGCCTTCATGAAGAAATCCCATCGTAGGCACCAGTCCAACAACAGGCTCTCTGGACCGAATCGACTGACGTTGCAAGCTGATTTCTTGTCTTAATTCTGCGATTGTCCGTATCACTTTCATACGCTCGTCTCCACCTTTTCTTTACGATGTCCGTACAATTGATCCAGAACGCCGTCAGCGGCGGTAAATACGTGCTCTTCAGCTGGGAAGGAGCGATCCTTGACTTCTTTCACATAGGACTCAATGCTATTGCGAATCAGTGTTCCTACGTCTCCATATGTTTTTACAAAGCGTTTTGGCGTATAAGGGGAAGCGTACTGAACCACATCATGGAATACGAGTACCTGACCATCACATCCTCTACCTGCTCCAATGCCAATTGTAGGGATAGAAAGTTCTTCTGAGATGGCTCTTGCCACTTCTTCGGTAACCAGTTCAAGTACTATGCCGAAAGCTCCAGCCGCTTCAAGCGCCTTGGCTTCGTCCATGAGACGTCTGGCATCCGCAGCATCCTTGCCCTGAATGCGATAACCGCCAATTTGATTCACGGATTGCGGAGTCAGTCCAATATGTCCAAGAACGGGTACACCGGCTTGCACTACTGCTTTTACCGTATCCGCTATTTCGACACCGCCTTCCATCTTGACCGCATGTGCATGACCTTCCTGCATTAAACGACGCACACCTTTAAGTGTCTCATCTACACTGCCATGGTACGTCATGAAGGGCATGTCAGCCACGATAAACGTATTTCCTGCACCACGCACGACAGAGCGTGTATGGTACACCATATCGTCGATCGTAACAGGCAAGGTGGAGTTGTACCCCAGCACCACATTTCCCAGTGAATCACCGACCAGAATCAGATCAATACCTGCTTCCTCTGCCAATTGGGCTGTCGGGTAATCGTAAGCCGTGATCATACTTAGCGGCACGCCGTCCTGCTTATATTTTTTCATTTTCACAATATTCAATGCTTGTTTATTTCCCATCTTCTTCATGGCTCCTCTCACCTTTTCAATTTAAACGCAACAAAAAAACCTTTTAGTTTTCCACTAAAAAGTCCCGAAAAGTCAAAAAAGAGTCACTTGCGATCGTCCCTTCTGTCTCGGTCCTCTTCGGCTCAGAGCAGAATCCAACAACTCACTTTACTACCATTCGTTCATGCCTTATTGCTGCACAATTTGAAGCAGAACAAAGCATACTATCGCCGGAGTGCAATTCGGTCTGCATTAGCCGATATCGCCTCACGAACATAGTATACCAAAGTTCTGCTCAAACTTCACGTTTTATGTTTCATTTTACCTGTGTAATTTCGACATAATGTTTAATCTACCAGCGAAACTTCACCTGAGTACACGGATACCCGTTCGCCGTTTTGCTTCTCCACAATCAGAGCTCCAGAAGGATCAAGACCTATTGCCATCCCTTCGAGACCGCCCTGTGGATTAACCACCTTAATCTCACGATTCATTGAAACGGATAAGGCTTCCCAAAGCGAAGAGATTACCCCGAATCCTTCTTTCTGGTACAAGAAATACAGATGTTCCAATTCTGAGAGAATGGCTGCTGCAAGTTTGGTCCGATCTATGGATTGACCAGTCTCCATCTTAAGCGAAGTTGCAATCGACTTGAGATCCTCTGGATAATCCTTGGGGTCAAAATTAACGTCTACCCCTATTCCTGCAATACAGTATCGTACTTCATGGTCTTCAACCGTTGATTCAAGCAGGATTCCACACACCTTACGACCATTAATCAATAGATCATTGGGCCACTTGATCCCAGCGTCAGCGCCTGTGCAAGCGCGAATGGCACGACACACTGCCACACCTGTGAGTAGCGTTAACTGGGGTGTGTTTTGCAGCGCAAGCTCAGGACGCATCAGTACACTCATCCAGATCCCTCTTCCAGGTGGAGAAAACCATTTACGACCAAAGCGACCGCGCCCACCTGTCTGTTCTTCCGCCAGCACAACTGCCCCTTCACTCTGCCCCTGTTCAGCCATGTGCTGAACATCCCCTTGGGTGGATAAGGTGGAATGAAGGATTAAGGCTTTCCGGCCAAACACCGTTGTTTTCAGCGCCAGCTGTAACGCCGTTGCATCAATGCTGTCCGGTTTGGTAACCAAGCGATATCCTTTGCGAGATACGGCTTCAAACTCATAACCCATGTCACGCAGTTTGTTAATATGTTTCCACACGGCCGTTCGGCTAATGGACAGATTGCGACTGATTTCTTCACCAGACACAAACTCTCCTTCTGCATTCAGTAACATATGTAACAGTTCTTCATGCTTTGTCATCTGCAGACACCCGCTTCACTTCGTTAGTCAGCACTTCATGCTGATTCTTTATATTACCAATCGCCGTCTCTTTCAAGAGATATTTCATCAACTGTCCCAGCCAAGGTCCGCCCTTGCGCCCAAGCAACTGCAAAATGTTTTCACCGGTAATATGCAGATCTTTCATTTCATGTACCTTCATGGATTGACTCCATGCAGCACCATTGAATTGTATCGCATCGATCTGTCCTTCAAGCAATCCCCCTTGTTCCCGCCAACCTGATGGGAGTAAGGGTTGAATCATGAGCCAGTCCTCTGTTGCCTGACGCCCGCAAGACAACACCGTAACGATCCATTCGGCTCGCAGTGTCTCTTCGTCCTTCTGTTCCTGAACGAGAGACTTCACCTGTTGTTCCACCTCAAGAACTCCGGTCATGCGAGAGCGATCGTCGTTAGAAAATGTCCATTTCCGAAGTAAAGCATCTGCTTCATCTCTGGTAAAATGTCCTGCAATAAGCAGTATCGACCAGCGTAATAGAACGTTCTCACCCTTCAATTGTTCCATATTGGATAAGAGAATTTGATTAAATCGTTCCACGTGAACAGATGCCTTGACATACTCCAGTGCCTGACTTCGGCGCAGCAATTCCAGACCTCTCAGCGGATGGGCGCCTGCCATCATTTTGACCATCTCGGTTCGAACCCGTTCCATGGCAATATGTTGCAGGAGATCTTTCTGTCGAACCAATCCCTTCCAGGTGTTGTGGGCAATTTTGAAATCGAATACCGAAGCAAAACGAACGCACCGGAGCATCCGCAGCGCATCTTCACCAAAACGCTCATTGGCTGATCCCACACATCTGACCCGTTCATCCTGAATGTCCGTCTGTCCGCCAAAAGGATCAACGATATTTCCGTTTCGGTCCATGGCAAGTGCATTCATCGTGAAATCACGCCGTTGCAGATCTTCCTTGATATCCTGGACAAAGTGAACCGCAGTCGGCCTTCGATTGTCCTTATATTCAGATTCTGTACGAAAAGTCGTAACCTCAAAGTAATAGCCTCCTGATCGAACGGTAACCGTTCCATGCTGGAGGCCTGTTGGAATACAATCCGCGAACAGTTCCATGACTTGCTCAGGAGAAGCAGACGTAGTGATATCCATATCATCCACACTGCGTTTCATAAGCTCATCACGGACACAGCCACCGACCCAGTAGGCTTCGTACCCTTTTTCATTCAATGTTCGAAGCACCTGCTCGCTTTGTCTTGCCATTTCATGGTCTACCTGTGTCCATTGAACCACTTACTATCACCTCATGACTACCTGTTGCTTGGGTATGGCTTACACAGAACTATTTCCACGGTGAACTATCTGAGAATTAGCCACAAACGGGCTTCAGATTCGGGACTTCACGTCCCAGCACCCGGTAGTATATTTGTTCATATTCATGCCGTATCGCATCGTTGCAGAAATCATGATGGGCCCGTCTCAAACATGCCTCTCTGAAGTCCGCTGTCAAACGGTCGTCTGTCAACAAGCGAATCGTGTTCTCTGCCATCGATTGTGTGTCGCCAATCGGAGACAAAAATCCGGTCTTGCCGTGCAATACCAGTTCAGGTATACCCCCTGCCAGTGATCCAATGGTAGGTACACCACAAGCCATAGCTTCGAGCGCCACCAGTCCGAAACTTTCCTTCTCCGATGGCAGCATAAGTACATCAGCCATCGAAATGACTTGAGCAATATCATCCTGCTTACCTAGAAAATGAACCTTGTCATTCAGTCCAAGCTCATTAATCTTCCATTGAATCTTCGGCAAGTCAGGTCCTTCTCCAACAAACAGCAGTTTAGCAGGCATTTGTTCCTGTACCTGACGGAACACCTCTACCACATCCTGCGTTCTCTTCACAGGACGGAAGTTGGAGATATGCATCAGTATTTTTTCGTGAGGTGCTGCGAAATCTCTACGCAGATTTGCTGCATCCCTCGGATAATAAATTCTTTTATCTATAAAGTTATAAGTCAGGTCAATTGGACGCCTTATATCGAGCAATTCAACCGTTTCACGAATCAAGTCCTGGGATACCGCTGTGACGGCATCACTCTCATTAATGGCAAGTCGAATAAGATCCTTCAAAGACTCATCCTGTGCCAGTACGGTAATATCCGTACCATGTAACGTTGTAACTACCTTCAGGTCCTCACCCACCATTTGTTTTGCCAAAAAGGCACACACGGCGTGTGGTACTGCATAATGCACATGCAGCAGGTCCAGTTTCTGTGATTTGGCTACTTGAGCCATTTTCGTTGCCAATGACAGATCATAAGGCGGATAACGAAATACGTAATAATCGTTGACTTCAACTTCATGATAAAAAATATTTTTCTGAAATGTACCCAGTCTGAACGGGATACTATTAGCAATAAAGTGAACCTGGTGACCCTGTTCGGCAAGCAACTTGCCCAGCTCCGTTGCGACAACGCCAGACCCTCCGAGGGACGGATAACAGGTGATCCCAATCTTTAGCTTTTGATCCATCCGGTGGACGCTCCTTTAATCTCCCGCATGTGCAGGTTGATATAATGCAACGGAAGTGCAACTAATATATATTCATACGAGCAAGCTCGATCATCTATTACTTGGCTGCTAGGCCAAACTGATTAACCACATAAGGCGTGATACTTGCGAACCCTTCCGCATAAGGAATAAAGCTACGCTGGCCCAGCAAGGAATCCCGGGCTCTCACACGTTCAATATATCCTTGATTGAGCAGAGTGGAAACTGCACCTTCTCCCCGTTCAAATTGGGAACGATAACTGAGCAACGAATGTTCCTTTTGCTCATAGTATTCCGTAATATCCACAATCAAATCCGTTGGCCCGATATCGTTGATAAAGTAAAAATACAATTCTTTCACCTGAACAGCGGGCATGTCCGGCATATAATTTCTAAGCTTGGCGTTGAATACGGCCTCCTGTACAAGCTTGCTGCACATCACATGGTCCGGATGGCGATCCTCCCAATAGGGAGCAAACACGATTCGGGGTGCATGACGGCGTATCTCGGCAGTTACTGCCTGAATGTGTTCAGGGGTAACATGCAGTCCCCTGTCAGGCAAACCAAGATTGCTTCGACACGAAAGACCGAGGACGCGGGAGGCTTGCTCCGCTTCCTCGGCTCTGCGCTCTACTGTCCCGTTCGATGACATCTCTGCCCGGGTCAGATCACACACACCAACTTTCAGTCCTGCAGCAGTATGTTTGGCAATCGTTCCTGCCATTCCAATCTCTGCATCATCCGCATGTGCACCAAATATGAGAATGTCCAAACTCATTGAGCATCACCCGAATTTAATCCGCCCTCTGGCTTGTATTTATGTACAAGCTCTCTCCAGCCAAAATCGCCGCGATCCAGCGCTTTAACGAGAATCTCAGCAGTTGCGATGTTCGTGGCAAGTGGAATACCCTGCACATCGCAGAGACGCAGCAAAGCGTTAATATCTGGTTCGTGAGGTTGTGCCATCAGTGGATCACGCAGGAATATAATCAGATCCATCTCATTTTGTGCAACCAAAGCTCCGATCTGTTGATCCCCGCCCAGCGGGCCGGATTCAAAACGGTGTATCTGTAATGAGGTTCCTTCCATAATACGCAGGCCGGTTGTGCCGGTAGAGTATAGTTGATGGTCTGTAAATACAGGTTCGTAAGCTGTCACGAAGTTAACCATCTCTTCCTTTTTGCGATCATGGGCAATAAATGCGATTTTCAACATGACAATCTCCTTTTAGTGTGTGTTCAAAAAGTCAGGTTTTCAGCACCAAGAAGGTTGGATGAAGCTAGGGACTGAGTAGCGGAGCGTAGGCGAACCTACGTGAGCAACGGAAGGCCCGGCTGAATTCAAGATTCGATGTCGTATCCGCTTCTCGAGTGACCTCGTGATCAAAAGTTGACTTTTTGAACTACCTCTTTTAGTCGATAAAGTGATCAAATCCGTAGATGAGTCCTGTATATTCCATAACCTTTTGTACTCCAATTTTAACACCAGGCATGTAACCTGCCCGTTCATAGGAGTCATGACGAATTTTGAGGGATTGGCCAAAATCTCCAAATACCACTTCCTGCTGGGCGAATACACCCGGCAAACGTACACTGTGAATTCGGAATCCATTATAATATCCGCCACGCGATCCTTCGATCGTCTCTTCTTCATTCGGATTACCCTGACGAATTTCCTCACGGTTTGCCGCAATCAGCTCGGCTGTTTTGATTGCTGTACCTGAAGGAGCATCCAGCTTTTGATCGCCGTGATATTCGATGATCTCGACATTTGGCATATGTTTGGCAGCCTGTGCGGCAAACCTCATCATCAAAATAGCACCGATTGAGAAGTTCGGGGCAATTAACCCTCCAATGCCTTTCTCCTGACACTGCTTGTCCAGCTGTTCAATCTGCTCCGGCGTAAAGCCGGTAACACCCATAACAGGTCTGACCCCATGACGGATTGCAATCTCTGTATGGGCAAAGGCATATTGGGGGACAGTGAAGTCCACCATAACCTGTGGTTTTGTCTCTGCAAAAGCCATCTCGATATCGTCGGTCAAAAGCACCCCACATTCAGGCAGACCGACAAGTGTTCCAGCATCCGTGCCTATGCCGGAGCGGTTGACCGCTGCTGCGAGTTCCAGTTCAGGATCTTGAAGCACCAATTTCACTACTTCACGGCCCATCCGGCCAGCCGCTCCAATCACGGCAACTCGTATTACTTCACTCATCTTGACTGCATCTCCTCACTATGTTGGCTCAATCGGCTGAATCCATTTCATTACAAATCCCTTACACCCGTGAAATGGATTCTTATTGTATAGACTTCATACGCTGCTTAATTTCCTGTAACAATTGATGCAGCTGCACATTCTGCGGGTCCAATAACAGTGCGTCACGAACGGACCTGGTTGCAAGGTCGAACTCATTCAGATCGCTGTATGCAAGAGAAAGCATGATTTGCGCTTCAACATATAACGGGTCAAGTTTAACCGCCCGTCTCAGCAAATCGGCCGCCTGAACATATCGTTCATGCGTTCCGTCCCCTGCCTGTTCAAGCAGTACCTTAGCCTGAGTGCTGAGCTGTTTGGCTTCCAGGGTCTGTAAATGCAATACATACTCCTCTATGCCCTGAGACAGCTCAACTGCCTTACGAGCGTATTCAAGCGCTTGACTCAGATGCTGACTGCGGGCATGCGTAATGGAACAACGATAATAGAGTTCCGCATGTTCCGGGTGAGCATCGATGGCGGATTCAAACCAACGAATCGCCTGCTCAAAATCATTTTGCAAAATACAGCGGTATGCTTGCTGCATATACTCTTCCGGTTTCATCATCCAAGCTGTCCCTCCCCATTGAGGTGATGGTACAGCATATGTAATCTACGCCTAATCGGTGTTTTTTGGTGTCCACCGATTTGCATCGCGTGTGTTAAATTTATGCATGACTTTGTCATGTGCCTCTGCCAGATCAATCCCTAGAGAGTTCGCAAAACAAATCGTGATAAATAAAATGTCCCCGAGCTCAAGCTCAATGGAATTTTCTGCTTCGGAAGATTTTTTCGGTTTTTCGCCGAACTCATGATTGACTTCCCTCGCAAGTTCTCCCACCTCTTCGGACATCCGAGCCAGCATGGCCAGCGGACTGAAATATCCTTCTTTGAACTGGGAAATATATAGATCAACCTCACGCTGCATTTCTGCAATGCTTTTCTCCATGAGAACGGATTCTCCTTTTGAAATTGTGTCGTATTTGTACCTAATATATCAGTTATTTAGATTCACTTCCACCATCATAAACGACAAATCATTTTTAAAGAATCGATAAACAGGTATACTAAGGTGGGAATGATTGCTTTCACATTCTAATTTGCAAATGGAGAGGGAACTTATGAGCACTTCCAAAACCTGGGTTCAGTTCAAAATGATTCTTCCCATCCTGTTGGGAACCGCATTATACGCCTTTGGACTTCTGTATTTCATCATTCCCAATCAGCTCATGGAAGGCGGGGTAACGGGAATTACGGTCCTGCTGAATTATGCGTTCGGCATCTCTCCTTCACTAACAACCTTAATTGTTAACATTCCGCTCTTTCTGATTGGGCTCAAAATTCTGGGCGGTAGACAGATGATCTATACAGGGGTTGGTATTGGAGCACTTACAGTGTTCCTATGGTTGTTCGAAAAATGGATTCAGATCGGCTGGATCCAGCCGCTACATACCGAGAATGATCTTCTGCTTGCGGCATTATATGCCGGGGTCACCCTGGGCGCAGGGCTTGGCATCGTATTTCGCTGGGGCGGAACAACAGGCGGCTCTGACATCATTGCCCGGATTCTCAATCGAAAATATGGATGGAGTATGGGTCGTGTATTGCTGGGTATCGATTTCATCATTATTGGCATTTCGCTCATATACATTCCAAAAGAAAAAATACTATATACGTTGGTAGCTGTATTTATCGCCTCTAAAGTGATCGACTTTATTCAGGAAGGAGCATACTCTGCCCGCGCATTTATGATTATCAGTGACCACGCCCCGGAAATTGCAGACCTGATTACCCGTGATATGGATCGCGGCGTAACACTCATTCCAGCTGTTGGTGCCTATTCAAAACAGGCCAAACATGTAGCCTATTGTGTCATTTCCAGGCAAGAATTCAGACGTTTACAGACGATTGTGCGCTCCGTTGATCCCAGGGCCTTCGTCATCATCAGCGATGTCCACGATGTGCATGGAGAAGGGTTTAAGGAAAGTTGATCCAGATTGCTGAAAAAACCTCGAATCATAAGAACAGAGCCAGCGAATTGGCCATTCTTGTGAATCGGGGTTTTTCTATTTGTCTATTTTTTCTATTGTTTTTGATTAAATTCAGCGGCGAAAAGGAAAGATCCCCTGCTGCTGCGCCCGGTATTTACGGTAACCCGCATAACCAAGCGCTGCTACAATCACGGAACTAATGAACAATCCGGCCGCCCTGCGGTTGGGACCTTCAACAAATGGTACAAAAGCACTTTCGTCCTTTTCCCGACCAAACAACTGGTTCACCAGCTCTTCACCATGAACGACCATACTTTTCAATTGGGCAATGTCGGGTTTCTTGGCCGTAGTCAGACCCTTTGTATGCGATAGCCAGGCGTCAAGCTGGGCAATTTCGTAGGGTTCACGGCGGATCATAGCCGCAGGGCGGATAGTCTCATAATGCTCCTCCAGCAAGGCGTATCGGCTCGCTATGATTGCCGCACTTTGCTGTTGATCTGCCGCGGTTGATAACGCGTCGAGATCATTTTTCACAATTTTATAATACTGGAGCCATAAAGGTTTGGCTGGATTAGCAAGACTGTCCGCTGCAAGCCGAAGTTTGGCAGAGGCCTGCTGGAGTGACGCATCATCACTTTTAACCCGGACGGCGGCTTCTTTCACTTCAACAATGGTTTCGGATAGGGCGTGTATGCCTTCTACTGTCGTCTGACCCTCAAAGGATATATGCTCCAGACCTTTACTGATTCGCAAAATACTGCCTCTCACTTCCTCAATATCATGATCGAGGGCATGTCGATACAGTTGCGCCGCTTCTTCATTCAATTGCTCTATTGAATTTTTGACAGAGACTTGCTTACCCTTTTCTCCGTTAACCCCACTACTTTCCGCTGATACGCTGTATGACAAGTTCGTCCAGAACAGCAGAGCCATGAACGACACCACCATTAATCCAGTTTTGATCCTGAACGTTCTCTTCATGGACATCCCTCCCACCATCAATGTATGGCAGGGTACAGCTCCTTAGAACAAGCTTGCTTTATGAAACTAGGCTCGTCTTGCCTGTCTCAAGGCCACCCATGCACACAGAATGCTCACCAGCGTCAGTCCTACAGTGAAATTGCGCACACCATCCAGTTGATCCATCAGTGACGCAGGCAGCCATGGGAAAATGTCATAGGTATAATCCACTGTATCATTTAGCAAAGTCCACAATCCGGCAATCACCAGAGCTCCCCAGCGGAAACCGAAGAACCGCACATACAGCAAAGCCTCGATGGCCATGGCGCTATGCGATGCAATTAACATCCAATCCTGCCAGTTTTGCGAACCTCCTTGCATCCAGCCTGCAAATATAATGGAAACCGCCCATACACCATACTTCACCGAAGTAACCACTGCGAGGGCCTGAATGACATGTCCGATCCGGTTCAGGATTCTGGACTGCGGCTTATACAAAACCCACAATAAAGACAATGTGAAGAACAAGCTCGCTGTCGGACTATCCGGCACAAACACAATCTGCCACAAGGGTTGCCGCGCCAATGTATACTCCAATTGATCCCCGTACCATATGTATCCGTACACCGTTCCCACTGCATTACACCAAAATAAAAGCCACAGGAAATAACGGTTCGTTAGAAATTCCCGGCTCCAGAAATACGATAAAGCCACGTTCTCTGCCCCTTCCTTCATATGTGTTCTGCTTCCAGAGGTATTGCTAAAAAACACTTCAAAAAAACCTGACCGCATAAACGATCAGGTTTCATTGGTTATTTCGATTCTACTGTTCCGCCTTTTGTTTCGCAAGCCATTCCGCCAAGTGATTGATGTCATCATCCGACAGCCCTTGGGCAATAGCATTGTCATACTGAGCAGGCATGCTGTTATATCCTTCTTTGATAATCGTCAGGATTTCTTCCTGGCTGTGTTTATCACCTACACCGCGAAGTGAAGGTCCGCCTGCTCCCTTCATGTCGGCGGCATGACATCCGATACAACCGGCCTTTTTGAAGGTTTCCATTGCCGGATCATCCTTGTCTACGATTGCCACTTCTTGTTTCTGACCTGGCGCATTCGACGTAGGAAGACCCTGCTCGTGTTTCTCCCGCGCTTCTTCTTCACGCTGAATATGTTCCGGCTTCTGACCGCTTGCTTCCAACTCATGCTCGTAATGCGTCCACGCCACGTTAGTCAGATAGATTACGGACATCACCGACAGAATCATAAGCGATGATGCAATGGGGCGTCTGTAGAAACGCCGCTCTTTGCCTGTATCCAGAAATGGTGCGAGCAACAGGGCGCCGAAAGCAACTCCGCTGACCCCCAGTACCCCCAACAGGACGTAATCACCCGAGGCATACGGGTATTTCAAATACTGGTACAGAAAAAGGAAATACCAGTCCGGCATCGGAATAACCGATGCACTTGGATTGGCCGGATAGCCCAAAGGTGCAGGCTCCGAAATCGTTAATACCAGAATACCAACCAGCACAACGACACCAACCATCCATTCCTTTAGCAAGAAGTTAGGAATAAAAGCCTCTGATTTGCCGGGATACGCCGTGTAGTCCGGTGGAGTAATAAACCCCGCCCCTTTACGGACGCGTGAATCCCCAACGAAGATAATCTTTTCCTGGTCATCCGACTTGTGTCCGTGAGCCATGTCGATTCCTCCCTTCTCAGATTATAGTGGTCCCGAAATGCCCTGTCTGCGGATCATAATAAAGTGTCCGACCAGAAGCACCAGAAGCACAGCGGGGAGGAAGAATACGTGCAGGGCAAAGAACCGTGTTAACGTCTGTGCACCTACAATGGTTCCGCCTTGCAGGAACTCTTTAATGATCGGCCCCAGCCAAGGAACCGTGTTCGCTATCTCCAAAGTAACCTTGGTTGCAAAGTAGGCTTTATTATCCCATGGCAGCAAGTACCCGGTAAGCCCCAGACCCAGCATGACAAAAAAGATCAGCATGCCGACAACCCAGTTCATTTCGCGCGGTGCTTTGTAAGAGCCGGTAAAGAACACACGCATCGTATGTAAGAACATCATTACGATAACCAGACTGGCTCCCCAATGGTGCATACCGCGTACAATTTGGCCGAAGGCTACTTTGGTCTGCAAATACTCGACACTGGCGTAAGCATTAATAATATCAGGCACATAGTACATCGTCAGGAACATTCCTGACAAAATCTGAATTACAGTGATAAAGAACGTCAATCCACCAAAGCAGTAAACGAATGCGGAAAAGTGATGAGCCGGGTTAACGTGCTCTGGAACTTCATGATCCGCAACGTCCCTCCAAATTGGCGTGATATCGAGACGCTCGTCAATCCAGTCATAGACATTTTTAAACATCTGCGTTCACGCCTCCTATTTGACTCGGGTGTTCGGAACAATGTCGCCCAGATAAACCCAGCCCTGTTCTTCTTTAACCACATACTCATCCAGTGGCTTCGGGGCTACGGCAAGATTCTTGCCTTCTTTGTCATAGTGCGCGCCATGGCAGGGGCAATGATATTCATCAGGGTACTGTTTATCGCTATTCCAACCTACGGTACAACCCAAATGTTTACAAATGGGTGAAAGCGCATAAATTTTACCCTGTTCATCTTTCCTGATCCAGGCGATTAACGAAGCATTGCTCAAATACCAGCCGTCTTGTTGCTGCAGTTCAAACGTAAATTCTTGAGGTTCATTCGTAATTTTGCTAATTTCTGCTACTTTGACAGAGGTGCCTTCTCCCTTGTGCTGCAAAATCGGGTCCACCGCAAAACGGACCATAGGGAGTATTGCACCGGCGGCCATGTAGGCGGTAGCTCCACCAAGCGTGTACGTCAAAAACTGCCTGCGTGACATTTCCATGCGGCTTGGCAATTTCATCGAAGCTTCGTGCTGGTCATGCTCACTGCTCATACTGTCTCCAACCCCCTTTTTCAGCCAACTCTCTCAATCGTTTTCATTATCAGAAATTCCACGACTTACTAGAACATACATAATCATATAGTAGCCCTAGAACACCGTCAAGAATTTGTCACACATTTTTAAGGTACATTTGTAAGCGTTATTAAAAAAGTGTTGGTAAATTGTCACATTTGTCACAGGAAGGTCACCTTTTCCATAACTCACGGATTTTTTCCCCGACAAAACGCGCAATTTCGTCTTCTCCCACCTCTTGAGTCAAAATGGAGCGACTTAAAACCAAATCTGCGGAAGGAATTTCAGCTTTTTCCAATACACCATCTGATGACATTACAACCACATATTTGAAACCGGAAGATTTAAGTTGTTCGCATAAGGTATTTAATGCCATTGACATCTCTGGATATGTGTAATGGAATGCAGGGTAAGTCATGATCCGTCCTTTGAAAGGAATCTCCACCATATCCAAAAAATCTCTTAGCCGCTCCAGCGCTTCCGTCGCTTCAACCGGAGACCGCTCGCCATTAAGGGCTGTATATGGGATAAGGCATGTATCCAGATAGAGTTGCAGTTCAGCCCAGCTGTCTTGAGTCATCTCACTGAATTTCAATTCCCTAATTCCCCTCTCTATCCATTTTATTCCCATATTATATATGACCCTATTTTATAAATCCAGAGATTCGTGTAGAACGGGTACTTGAGAACCATTTATGAGGTTTTTCATAAACAAAAAAAGAGATGCGTTTTCACGTATCTCTTTTATTTTTATTTTGATATGCTCATCAGTTTATGGCCTTCAGTTCATCCGTCAGATTCCGGAAAGCTACTTCGTCTCCGGTAGCCAACGCCTTGTCGATTTCCATATACAGCTTCTCACTGCGCTGTTTACGAAGCGCGTCGTCCCACACCATCTCAGCAGCCAGCCCCAACATGACTTCATACGTAACTTTCATTTTATCCAATAGGATGCACCTCCAAAACGGATTTAAGAGCTCCTATATTCCTTTCCTTTGGCAACATAACCTAGTGTAGTTCTTGACATCCGCTCAAGGTCTGCATCAGTCAACTCACGTATCACTTTGGCTGGTGTACCCAAAGCAAGGGTATAGGGCGGAATTTTAGTATTTTCAGTGACTACAGAACCGGCCCCGATCAGCGTATATTCGCCAATTTCGGTTCCATTGAGAAGGATGGCTCCCATACCAATCAACGAACCTGTTCCAATACGACAACCATGGATGATCGCAGAATGTCCTACCGATACATCGTCCTCCAAGATCAAAGGCTGACCTGTGTTGACATGCCCAACAGCATTGTCCTGTATATTACAACGTCGTCCAATTACAATCGGCGCTAGATCAGCCCGCAGCACAGCATTGAACCAGACTGAAGACTCTTCCCCCATAGTGAGATCACCTATAAGCTTGGCACCTTCAGCCATATATACCGAAGGGTGTAACTGCGGTTGAATACCTTGGTACGGAATTATCATTCGTATCACTCCTTAATTTGGGAGTGATTTTAGCAACTTGTCCTTCAATTGTCAAACATGACAGGTGTAATGTCCTTGGACAGCGAGCGACAAGATGACGCAAGGCGTGAACCCCATGCTGTCATTTGTATCGTTCGTCCATCCGTATGCTCCCCAATTCGAAGCATACCTAGATGAAGCATCATTTTGAGTACCCTGTTGTCATAAATCGTCTCTGCAGTGTCGTAGTAGAACGGCTGAATGAAAGGACCTATCTGGCGGAACAATGACTCTGCTGTTGACCAGCCGGCTGCACATTCCCCTGTCCAGTACACGATAGAGGACAGATTGGGAATAGCACCTTTATAAAGTCTTAACCAAAACCTAAATAGCTGTATCATCTCGGCTGTTTTCTCTGCCCCCAGCTTGTCTTCTCCTGATGGGGACAATTTCAGCATGCCATGGTCCTCACGTACCAGACGATGGTGAAATGCGTAGTCATAGATGAAGGCAAATCGGTCGGGGTAGTCTTTGAACGAACGACCATACCCGAATCTCCATCCAGCTTTCCCGACCAGTGCTTCACTCACATGCAGATGCTCCATGATCTGCTGCTGAGAACGCCGATACATCATGCCTTCTGCATTTAGAGCAATTTCCTGCTGCTGGACAAATTGCAGAAACAGCTTGAGATCTTCCGCGAGAAGATGGTATTCATCCCTGTACACGGAAGGCTCGCTTGTCTGTACAACACCTGCCTTCAGGTGAGTGGCTAGTACATCCCGGAATCTCATTTGCAAATCCTGGGGTACCTGATACAGGTATCTGGTCTGTTGAGTTGTGCCATTGAACAACCATCCGCTCTTCGTAAAGCGTACGATAAGATCACGAGGACTGGCTCCAGCCTCACTATCTTTTTTGTCCATCGACTGGCGAGCAATGGCGACGAGCTCCTCCATCCCGAAATATTGCCGGGCATCAAACAGCAAGTTGTTCAAAAATCGCAGATCTACTTGATTCAATTCGCGAACCTGCTGTTCGAAAAAAGGTCTGCTGCCCAATGTAGTGAGGATGCTCTGGATGAGTTCATGTTTGGAATTGGGCTTGCACTCGCATTGATAATAGTCTGCTATTCGATTAAGCTGGCCGATATCGGCAAAAGTAAGCATATCCGCTAGATTCATGGGTCCATCGCCTCGCCCGCTGACTACTTTTTGGCTGATGATTCGGGGCCTGAAGTAGTTTGGTTTTGTAAACATCGTTGACGGAATTCCCACGATCTAAACCTCTTTTTTTGGAAATCTTTTATGTTTTAACCATACTATGCCTGAAGTAGCCTTCTCAGAAGGAAAATGAGAGGTTCAAATTCATATAGAATCATGGTTTATATACCTGTAACGCAAAAAAAACAACCCGAGTCTATTACTCAGGTTGTTTCGCCAGATCCAATGTAAGGTGCCTTGTACAGTTATAGAGCAATGGACTCCAATCCTCACGTTCCTTCTCCAGGATGGTGAGCGACAGGTTACCAATTCGTTCCGTATAGCGGTCTTTATACAAAGCTGAAAGCAGATTGGCAAGGAAAGCGCCATGAGAGACAATCAGCACATTATTGTCCTGATAGGCTTCCCATAAATCCTCCAGAAAGCTCAAAGCACGTGTTTGAATATCAGCAATCTGTTCCTGTCCCAAATCCAGCGTCTCCCAGGCAGTGCCCCAACGAGTGACACGTTCTTCGGATGTTAGACCTTCAATCTGACCAAAGGCCCTCTCCTTCAAACGTGCATCTGGCTCCAACAAGGGAACATTTAGAAGCCCGGAGATAATCTCTCCTGTCTCCTGAGCCCGGGATAGCCCACTTGTAATGATATGGTCCCAGCGATATTCTTCGGAGAGCAAACGTCTTCCCAGACGCATTGCTTGCTCACGACCTTCTGCATTCAGAGGTATGTCTGTCTGACCCTGAATACGTCCTGCCGCATTCCAGTCGGTTAGACCGTGACGAATAAGCCCAATCCTCATCTCATCCCTCATTTCTCTATACGGTGAACGAAAGCCTTAGCTAAGCACGTGCACCTTGTTTGCGTTTGTTTGTTGTACGATGCATACGTCCAAGAGAGAACAACGCCATACCTATTGCGAGCAATGACAGCGCCATCCAATACTGAGGATAGGCCGGCCCCATGCTCACAACGAAGGGCTCAATAATACTCCCTCTGTCCGCTCCCGTCATATTATACTTGTACACACCAGAAGAAGAAGGTTCACTCCCTGCCACCCCGGTCTCCAAAATACCCGTAGAGACCACTCTGGTCTGTTCAGCTTCCGATACATCTGGCTTAAACATCGCCATGTACAGAAAGCTGCATAAAAAAATTGCCAGGAACGCAGCAATCCACAAAGACATATGCTTGCGGATCACAGCAGAAAAACGATTCACCTTTGCCTCTTCCGGCAATAGCCATGGAGACTCCGCATAGATCCGGTCCATAACATTACGGTTTACTTTCTCTGCTTGTTGTTCTGTCACTGGGACCGGTATGCTGTGCAGCAGAAACTGAGCTTCTTCCCAGACTTCAAATTGCTGCGAGCACTCTTCACAACCAGCGAGATGAGCATGAAATGCAATCCGCTGAGGATGAGCTTCCGGCAAGTCCCAGACCAGTGCAAACAGTTCCTGGGCTTCATTGCAATTCATCGGTTCTTCATCCCTTCATATGGCTCGTAGACCGGTTCGAAGAAATAAGGTTCCAATTGAGTTTTTACGCTTGACCTTGCTCTGAACAATAACGATTTCACAGAACTGACGCTCTGCCCAAGAATATTTGCAATCTCCTGGTAGTCTAGTTGATCATACTCACGGAGTATAATGGCAGAACGCTGCTTCTCCGGCAAATTGTTAATCGCATCCCTAACCAGCATCACCCGCTCACTGCGCAATACAGCATGCTCTGGCGCGTTCTCGGAAGGAGCGATTGGTACAATACCGCTCTCTTCGAGTGGAATACTCCCGCTGCGCTGTTTGCGAAGCTCACTCAGTACCGTATTTCTCGCTATGGTATACAACCAGGTTGAGAATGAGGCATCCACCTCTCGGAATGAGTGCAGACTGCGGAACGCCTTATAGAAAGTCTCAGAACAGAGATCTTCCGCAAGCAGCTCCATATTGGAACTTTTCAACATATGATATACGAAAGCCAGTATTTTACGCTGATAACGACTCATCAGCTCGGAATATAACTCCAGGTTACCTTCCTTGATCTCTCGAATCAACTGGGAATCCGTCATTTGAGTGCGACCCCTCCTCGCCCATCCATGTGCTTCTCCCCGTTCGACTCTATCCATGTATTACCGAACAGGCACAAAAAAGTTGCGGTTCTCACCGCATAAAACAGCGTTCAGTACCTTAACAGGCCTTCCCGCCAAAATCCCCTATGTAATGGCAATTTCCCCAACGTTTCTACATTAACAGTATTTATTGTACAACGGTCTGCATCATCCTGGCAAATCCAGTGCTCCTCATCGCAGCCCGACCTGTCATTCATATGCGCCATTTTTCGCCTGTATGACTTCAATTTGAGCCAATTTATACTAGCCAATATACATTAGACGAATAGACTCCCGAAAAAGTTGAAGAGAATAATCATGATTTGAAAATTTCTCATCGTTTCTTTAGTATAGTTCATCGCTTATTATAACTTAATTTTGCGTTACCTTGGTCAAACGAATGTATTTCAAACCATAGAACCACCGAGTCAGTGAATTTTCAACTATACTTCGAATAAGGATTAAATCCCCTGAATTTACGAAATCTATAATTAATTCAAACAATTTTACTTAAAGTGTTGACAAAATGAAAACGTATACATATAATAAAAGTACAGTATGGTTTCTCTCCACTCCTATCCAATAACTGTATTGCTCCACGTGAGCAATGGCCGCTTATGTAAGCGGTCTTTTTTTTGTCCTTTTTTTGTCACGTACTGTAACAACTCGTTAACAACACAAAAAGGAGGGCTTATCGCCCCCTTTCATTTTGCTAAACCCACACCTGATACCCAAGAGAATCCAGCAATGTCCTGGCACGTTCCATATCCTCTTCCTGGCGGAAAGACAAACGCATAATGCCTGGAACATCGACCCGGTTCTCAATAATCTCCATATTACTTAAGTTAATATCATTCGCCCCAAGCTCGGTGGCAATCTTTCCGATCATCCCCGGCGCATCCTGCACATCCGTATAAAGATCAAACAAAGACGAGATCATACCTTTCCGTCGTTCAGGCAACACGCTGCGGAACTCGCGTGCCTGTCGGAACGCCTCTTCAATGCCCTCACCATTCTGTTGCTCCAGCATATCGGTGAAAGCGGTCATCTGGCCATTCCAGTCCTTCAGCAAGCCCAACAGCACCTCACGGTTGCTCAACAGGATATCTCTCCAGACAATGGCATCACTGGAGGCAATCCGGGTAATATCTCGGAATCCGCCTGCAGCCAGCATTTTATACAGAGGGTTCGATTCATTATATTCACGTACCTGATTCACCAGCGCCACTGCAATAACATGTGGCAAATGGCTGATCGCCCCCACAATATCATCGTGCAGCATAGGCTCTACTCGAACAATCTGGGCACGTGTATACGCAAGAAGATCAGATAATTTGCCATAGGCTTCCTCAGGCACATGTTCTGAAGGGGTCAAAACATAATAAGCATTCTCGAATAACACAGCTGAGGCAGCATCCACACCAGCACGCTCCGATCCGGCCATCGGATGACCGCCGATAAAGTATGCATCACTCATGCGGACATGTTCAGCACATGCTGCAATGGAAGCCTTGGTGCTTCCAACATCCGTAATAATGCATCCCTTTTTCAAGGAAAGCTTGGATAGTTTTTCGAAGTAGGTTTCCAGAAGACCTACAGGTACACACAAAAAAATAAAGTCAGCATCCTCTACCGCTTCCTCCAAAGAAAGCGTAGCATCATCCACTACTCCGCTTGTTATGTACTTGTCCTTCAGTTCAGGCAGGTGAGCATAGCCCATCACCGATATACCTGGCTTGCCTTTGAAGCAAAGCGCAAGTGATCCGCCGATGAGCCCTACACCGATCATTGCAATTTTTAGTTTCATGGGTCCTCACTCTTTTCATCGCCAGTATTAAGGGCGTGCTACCGCCTTCTCAGCCAGCGTGTTCTCCAGTGCCGTGACAAATGCACGATTCTGTTCTGATGTTCCGACGGACACACGAATGTACGTTGGGTATTTATCGAATCCAGCACGAACAATAATGCCTTGCTTGAGCAAGGATTGGAACGCATCCCGGGATGGCATACCGACATCAACCAAAATGAAGTTCCCCTGCGAAGGGAAAAATGGAAGTCCCAAGTGCGTGAATTCATTTTGCAAATAATCGCGCTCCGTTGCATTCCGTTCCGAGCACGCTTGAACAAAAGCCTGATCCTCAAGTGCAGCCTTTGCCGCAACTTGACCGATACGTGAAGTATTAAACGGCTCACGCACACGATTAATGAGATCAATCACTTCCGGACGTGCAACACCATATCCAATACGTAATGATGCCAGTCCATAGATTTTGGAGAATGTCCGCAAAATGACCAGGTTAGGATAACGCTCAATCATAGGAATACTTTGTGGATAAGCCTCATCTGTTACAAATTCATAATAAGCTTCATCCAGCACAACCATGACATGAGAAGGCACACGGTCCATAAATGCAGTGAATTCCTGCTCTGAGATGATTGTACCCGTTGGGTTATTCGGATTACACACCCAAACCGCTTTCGTCTTATCATTAATTTGTGACAGCATAGAGGTCAGATCATGAGTTCCATCTTTGAGCGGCACTTCAATGCTGACAGCACCTTCGATGTCTGCGTTGCTTTTGTATACGGAGAACGTCTGGTCCGCCATGATGTTCTCGTCTCCCGGGAGGAAGAATGCACGAGTAATCAACGCAATGACCTCATCCGATCCACAGCCAAAGATCAGATTATTCCGTTCCACACCAAGATGCTTAGCGAGCACTTCGGTCAGTTCTGCGGAACTGCCATCCGGATATATGCTAACATTGACCAACTCTTTGGTGATTGCCTCAAGTGCAGCAGGTGAACTACCGTATGGGTTCTCGTTGGAAGCCAGCTTAATCACTTGCTCCAAACCCAATTCACGTTTTACTTCTTCAATCGGTTTGCCCGGCTGATATACAGGCAAATTGACAATCTGGGACTTCGGTTTCAACCCGACCGCCTCCTGTTCGCTAAAATAGTTATGGACATGCTCAGCACGTTGCTGAGCATGTCCCAAGGATATAACATGATTTAATCTCTATCCTTTTAATTGTGCCACAAAGTTGCGAATTTGCAACAGCCCTGCCTCACGTGTATCCGGGTTTTCAAGAAGAGGAATCGCTTCTTCCACCTGGCGGACAATAGCACTGCCTACAACCACACCGTCACAGATACGGGAGAAGCGAGCCACCTGCTCGTGGCTGGAGATACCGAATCCTACAGCAACCGGAAGGTCTGTCAGACTTTTTACCGTTTCAATGAAGCTTTCCACGCCATTGAAGAAAGATGCTCGCTCTCCTGTTACGCCCAGTGAAGAGACACAATATATGAAACCACGTGCTCCCGTAACAATACGTTCGATCCGGGCGTTAGAGGTAGGAGCCACTAGTGGAACCAAGTGCACACCTGCTGCATCCGCACGGCGACGCATATCCTCTGCCTCCTCAATCGGAAGATCCGGGATGATCATGCCGCTGATTTCATGTTTGACCAACTCGTCAAAAAATACATCCAGCCCCGTCTGCAACACCGGATTATAATAAGTGAACAGAACAAAAGGCATTTTCACACCCTCCGCACGTGCTCTTGCTGCTGTTTCCATACAAGTCCGAATCGTGATCTGACTTTTCAAGGCACGCTCCGAAGCACGCTGAATTACGGGTCCATCCGCGAGCGGATCGGAATAGGGAACACCGAGTTCCAAAATGTCCGCTCCCGCCTGCTCCAACTCCTTAATGATTTCCACCGTGGTATCCACATCTGGATCTCCAACGGTAAGGAATGGAATCAAGGCTGTACGGTTCTGTTCTTTCAATTGCTGGAAGGTCTGGTCCATCAAGTTCATGCCAAGTCCCCTCCCGTATATTTCATAATCGATTCAACGTCTTTGTCACCACGACCGGACAGACAGATTACAACGATATCGTCAGCGCCGAGTTCAGGTGCGAGCTTGACGACCTGAGCGACAGCATGTGCTGACTCCAGCGCGGGTATGATACCTTCTGTTCGACTTAGCAATTGAAGGGCATCCAATGCTTCTTGGTCCGTAATGGGAACGTATTTCGCCCGTTCGATGTCCTTGAGATAGGAATGTTCGGGACCAACACCCGGATAATCAAGTCCCGCCGAAATGGAATGCGCTGGCTGAACCTGTCCATATTCATCCTGCAATAGATAACTCATCGAACCCTGGAATACACCATGTGTTCCTTTGCTCATCGTAGCCGCATGGAACTCGGTATCCACCCCTTTACCAGCAGCCTCAACACCAACAAGCTTCACATCCTGATCTTCAATAAACGGATAGAACATGCCGATTGCATTACTTCCGCCGCCTACAGCTGCAACAATTACATCCGGCAACCGTCCGGCAATCTCCTGAATCTGACGTCTTGTCTCATCACCGATTACTCGCTGGAAGTTACGAACCATCATTGGGTAAGGGTGAGGACCGACTACGGATCCAAGCACGTAAAAGGTATCTTCTACATTACTAACCCAGTAACGGAGTGCCTCGTTACCTGCATCTTTCAATGTCCGCGTTCCGGATGTAACCGGAATGACTTCTGCTCCAAGCAGCTTCATCCGAAATACGTTCAGCTGTTGTCGCTGCGTATCTTCTTCACCCATAAACACTTTACATTCAAGGCCCAACAGTGCAGCGACTGTTGCCGTGGCAACGCCATGTTGCCCTGCACCTGTTTCTGCGATCACTTTCTTTTTACCCATCCGTTTAGCCAGCAGTCCCTGCCCAATAGCATTATTGATCTTGTGCGCACCTGTATGATTCAGGTCTTCACGTTTCAGATAAATTTTGGGCCCACCCAAGCGGCGGGACAATTGCTCTGCATGGTATAAAGGTGTTTCCCGGCCAGAATACTCACTTAGCAAATAATTTAATTCCTTGTTGAATTCCTCGTCTTCTGAGAAGTGGCTGTACGCTTCTTCCAACTCGATCAGAGCGTTCATTAGTGTCTCAGGTACAAAGCGGCCTCCGAAGGGACCGAAACGCCCGTGTTGATCCGGCAATTGATGTGTCATGCCTGCTTCACCCTTTCTACAAATGCTGTTATTTTCGCAATATCCTTCACACCTTCGGACTCTACGCCGCTGGAAACATCGACGCCGTTCGGTGCATATGTCTGTATCAGTTGTTGCACATTATCCGGCTGTAATCCACCTGCCACGAACAACGCAATTCCATGATTTCTCGCCCATTCGGCATAGAAAGGAATTCGTTCCCAGGCAAAGGTTTTACCGGAACCCCCTCCATAGAGCGGGTCGTAAGTATCGAGCAATATGGCGTCCACCACATTTTTATATGGATCAAGTGCCATCAAGGCATTATCTTCAGTTAATGAACCTTCTTCATCCTTGGGAAAAGAAAAAGCCTTGAACACTTCGGTATCAAAACGTTGTTTCACCTGTTCACAAAAATCCGGCGATTCCTGTCCATGCAGCTGAATGACATCCAGAAGTGAAACCTTCATGATACTGTCCAGCTCTTCGAGCGTGGGATTCACGAAAACACCCGCCAGCTTCGGCCGATCGAACATCGTCCAGTCCAAAAGAACAGTTCTTAGCTCAGCACCCTGTTCAGGTGTAATTCGGCGACGGGATGGGGCAAAAACAACACCAATGTAATCCACAGGCAAGTTTATCATCGATTTTAGCACTTCAACGTCCTGAAGTCCACATATTTTTACGGCCGCTGCCGGCTGACTTCGCAGATTCTCATCTCTGCTGCTTGTGCCGTCATCATTGAATGCACTCATGCTTTTGGTCCCATCAGTTCATAAACCGCAGCCTCAACATCTTCCTTGCGCATCAGATGCTCTCCAACAAGGATACCGTGTACACCTGCCTCAATAAGAGATTCCAATGGCTGCGGACCGTCAATTCCACTTTCACTGATCAAGGTTACACTATCCGGAATCAAGTCCATCAAATCCAGCGTGGTGTTCAGACTGGTTGCGAACGTTTTCAGATTGCGATTGTTGATACCTACAAGTGTTGCCTGCGGAATATCCAATACTTGCTCCAGTTCGGTCCGATCATGAACTTCAATTAATGCATCAAGGCCCAGACTTTTGGCAAACGTCAGATATTGACGCATCTGTTCGGGTGTCAGAATGCTCGCAATCAGCAAAACAGCATCCGCGCCAAGCAGCCTTGCCTCGGCAATCTGTCGTTCATCTATAATAAAATCCTTGCGCAGCAGCGGTATGTTCACAGCCTGATGAATCGCCTGCAAGTATTCGCTATTTCCCTGGAAATAAGAAACATCAGTCAATACCGAGATACAATCCGCTCCAGCCCGCTCGTATCCGGAAGCGATCTCTACCGGATGGAAATCAGGACGTATAAGTCCTTTGGACGGAGATGCCTTCTTCACCTCGGCAATGAGGCCCAGCTTACGGTTGCGACCCTCTGATAAAGCTCGTTCAAATCCACGAGTATTGGGTAATGCCTCTATCTTTTTCAACGCATCGTCCATCTGAAAGGTTTGTGCAAGAACTTCAACTTCTTTATGTTTAGTTGCTACGATTCGATCAAGATACATGACTGTACGCCTCCGTTGTATGAATTAACTGTTCCAGTTTCCCGGCAGCCTTGCCGGAGTCTACAGCTTCTGTCGCCATCAACACACCTTCTGCAATGGTGTCCGCGAGACCAGATACGTAAATGCACGCACCGGCATTCAAAAGAACGACATCACGGTATGCACTTCGCTCTCCCTGGAAGATCCTTTTAATAATTTCGGCATTCTGGGCTGCATTTCCTCCAAGGACTGATTCCAGCGGATGCAATGAAAGCCCCATATCACGTGGATCAATGTCATAGGTCTGCACTTCACCGTTACGCAATTCAGATACCTGGGTAGGTGCGGAAATACTGATTTCATCCAGACCATCATGACTCGCAACGACCAAAGCTCTTTTCAGTCCCAGACGATTCAGCACCTCAGCAATCATCGGAGTCCGGCTGCGGTCATACAGGCCAAGCAATTGGCGATCGGCCCCGGCAGGGTTAGTTAGCGGTCCAAGCATGTTAAAAATTGTGCGTACACCCAGCTCTTTTCTTGGCGCAGCCGCATGTTTCATGGAAGGATGATACACCTGGGCAAAACAGAAACAGATTCCAATCTCATCAAGGCACTGCCTCGCCTGTTCTCCGTTCAGATGAATATTCACACCAAGCGCTTCAAGTACATCCGCACTTCCTGCTTTGCCTGATGCCGAGCGATTGCCATGTTTTGCAACCCGAACAGAAACTGCTGAAGCAATAATGGCTGACGCCGTTGAGATATTGAACTTATGAATACCTGAACCACCCGTTCCACAGGTGTCCAACAGTCCATTACCGTCTGTCAGAATTCGTCCACCCTGTCCACGCATGGCCTCCGCAAACCCGGTGATTTCATCCACCGTCTCCCCCTTCATCCGCAAGGCCATAAGTAACCCCCCGATTTGAGCCGAAGTCGCTTCACCTCTCATGATGGAATACATCAAGTCGCGTGCTTCCGCCTGCTCCAGATGGCTGCCCTCCAAAATTTTGGCAAGGCCATTTTTCATTCCTTCCGCTTGGCTTGTTTCAGTTGCGGGCCGTTTGGATTCTTCATTCATTACTGGGTTCATACTCATTTCCGGTCTCTCCTCTCTCAGTTCTGTACAGCTGTGGCTGGAGTAACAAAATAATCAGCGTTGGCCAGATTCATGATACTGTCCTTCTCTTTCGCAGGAAACATGGCTTCTGCTGTACGGATCGCCTTTAGTAGTGCCTTGGCTTTATTTACCGTTTCTTCATATTCATTCTCGGGAACCGAGTCCCATACGATTCCAGCTCCAGCCTGCACATATGCTTTTCCTTTTTTGAAAATAATCGTTCGAATGGTAATACAGGAATCCATATTCCCCGAGAACCCGAGATAACCGATGGCTCCTGCATACGCACCTCGTGCTTCTTTCTCCAGTTCCGCGATGATCTCCATTGCACGCAGCTTCGGCGCTCCAGATACCGTTCCTGCCGGTAAACACGAGAGAAATGCATCAAAGAAATCCTTGTCTTCTCTAAGCTCACCTGTAACATTGGACACCATGTGCATGACGTGGGAATAACGCTCAATCTCCATGAACATGTCACATTTCACACTTCCAAAGTCAGATACTCGGCCCAGATCGTTGCGGCCCAAATCAACAAGCATCAGATGTTCTGCGCGTTCCTTCTCATCCTGAAGCAGATCCGCTGCCAGCGCACGATCTTCGGCTTCCGTAGCTCCTCTTGGACGAGTCCCCGCAATCGGTCGTGTCTCTACGCGGTTTCCATCCACTTTGACCAGTGCTTCCGGTGAGGTCCCAACAATAATCTCATCATCCATCTTCAGATAGTACATATAAGGGGAAGGATTCAATGTCCGAAGAACCCGATATACATGCAGCGGAGAAACTTCGGTATCAATATGGAATCGTTGGGATAATACTACTTGAAAAATATCTCCTGCCCGAATGTACTCTTTGGCCTGCTCTACATTACCAATAAACTGTTCTTTGGTTAGATTGGATTGAATATCCCCTAATTCAATATCTCCTGGAATGGAGCGTGGATTCAGGTTCTCCCCTGGTCCTTGCTGCTGTAAACGTTCAGCGGCTTGTTCCAGCTTCTCTGAGGTTAAGGCATAAGCCTGACGGATATCATCATCAGTTGCACCGTCTTTCACGTGCACATTTCCCACCAGCAGCATCTGCTGCTTCACATGGTCGAACACGATAATCTGGTCACAGAACATAAAGCGAATATCGTCCATTTTCAGATCATCCAACGCATGAGCTGGGAGCTTCTCATAATATTGCAGCAGATCGTATCCAAAGAAACCAATGGCCCCGCCCGTAAATGGCGGCAGTTCATCATCTTTTGGACTGCGATACTTACGCAGCAGCGCTTTGAGTTCTTCAATCGGTTTGCCTGGCAATTCCCGAGTATGGCCAGCTTCTTCTACCACAATCCTGCCTTTTTTGGCTGAGATCATCAGGAACGGATCTGTACCGATGAAGGAATATCTTGCCCATTGAATCCCGCCCTCCACACTTTCCAGCAGAAATGCCCGGTCGTTGTCAGCATAACGGCGGAAAATCCGAATTGGGGTCTCCATGTCTGCCAGAATCCGTTTGACTACCGGAATCAGATTATATTCATTCGACATTTTCAGTACTTGATTAACGTTTGGCGTTATCATCAGATCACGTCCTTTCAGATTAGGTAGAAGAAAAGTACTACAAACAACAAAAAAAGCCTCTACCATCAGGTAGAGGCTTGATTATAAGCTGTTTCAACAGGTTGGTGCTTCATAAATAACAAGTCCCTATACATACACCGTTACCGAATTATCATACAGGCTGTGGTATGGATGTATTATGCATCCAGCCAAAACAAAGGAAATGTAGCGGTATACACTGAACTTTATCCGATTCGTGCATTCTTTCAAAGAAATGCATAAGGATATGGATTGTGTTATACCAAAACAAACGATGTCCTAAGACACGTTCCCTTCCCTTAATCCTGTTTCAAATTCCGTAGCATGACGTACCGCGAATCAGTTCACCGACTACTGTTGCTCCGGCTACCACCCGCTGGACTCTGCTATATACTCCACTCATCTCAGCTGCTCTCAGCTCAATCTCATACTCTACTCAACTGGTTCTCACTATACATTATTCCGAACGATTTGACAACCACTCTAATGTTACGAATTGGAAGGTGCCGCCAAATCCGGCCGAAGAGACTGTGCCCCATTGAGGTATACGTGGTGAATCTCATTCTGACCTTTTCCTGTGTTGATGTGTACCATAAAACGAATGCACTGTGGCAAAGCTCCTGCAACCGGAACTTCGAGTGCACACATCAAGGGTACAAGCTCCCAGCCGTCCAACTGACGAATCGCCTTTGCCGGGAACGCAGCATCCAGATCTCCTGTCATCGTAATCCACACACTGCAAATATCTTCAGGTGTAATCTCGTTACGATCCACAATTTCCTGCAATAGTACAGCCGTTTCTTTCAAAATCTGTTCTTCGTTATTATGCGTGACCGTTGTGGCCCCGCGAATCCCCCGAGTAAACATCGCTTTTATTCTCCCTTCTTGAGCCATTCAATGACGTCGCGTACTGCCGTTACAGGAACGTCCTTCACAATTCGGGCGGCGCCGATCCGGTCAGGAATAATGAAGACCATATGACCTTCACGAAACTTTTTGTCATGCATCATTGCTTCCATTAATTCATCCGTATCCAAATGTTTTGGCATCGTCACCGGAAGGCGCAATGAACGCAGCATGCGGACCGTATCGTCATAGAGCCCTGCCTGTGCTCCCAGCTTCTCGCCAAGCAATGCCGAGCCTGCCATACCAATTGAGATGGCTTCTCCATGCAGAAATTCGCCGTAGCCGGCAATCGCTTCAATCGCATGACCAATCGTATGACCCAGGTTCAACAACGCACGTTCTCCATGTTCACGTTCGTCTCTGGATACAATCTCTGCCTTGATGCCACAGCCACGTTCCAAACCGTATCCCAGAGCCTCCGGATCAAGGGCAAGCAGTTCCTCCGCATGCTCCTCACACCAGTATGCAAAAGCTTCGTCCCGAATCAGTCCGTGCTTTAACATTTCTGACAAGCCAGCTGAAACATCGCGCGGCGGTAGAGATTGAAGAGTATCCACATCATAGAGCACAAGCTCTGGCTGATGGAATGCACCAATCATATTTTTCGCCAGTGGATGATTGACTGCTACCTTGCCGCCAACACTGCTGTCGTGCGCCAGGATCGTCGTAGGCACTTGTATAAACTTGATTCCGCGCATATATGTAGCAGCAACAAAACCAGCCAGATCCCCCACTACACCGCCGCCTAAAGCAACAATAGCCGAACTGCGGTCCAGTTTGCCTTCGATGGCGACAGTCATCATATCCTGATAGACCGAAAGGGATTTCGACGTTTCACCAGAAGGAACAACTGCTGAGACGACTATAAAACCTGCCGCGCGCAGCGTTTGTTCAAGATCTGACAAATATTTGGGTGCCACATTCTCATCGGTAATAATGAGCAGCGGGCTTTTTTTAGTCAAGCCATATTGCTCAAAATATTGAGGTGCTTGAGCCAGCAGGCCGCTGCCAATCAGGATTGGATAAGAGCGCTCCTCCAACTGCACTGTCAGCTGGCGCATCTTAGTAATTCTCCAGTTGATTATTGTAGCTTTCAAAGTTCGCGCGGATTTCCTCCATGGAATCTCCACCGAATTTCTCAAGGAAAGCCTTCGCAATTTCCCAGGCTACCACATGCTCCATAACGACACTAGCTGCCGGAACCGCACATGCATCTGAACGCTCAACCTGAGCTGTGAATGCTTCTTTTGTATCGATATCCACACTTTGAAGCGGTTTGTACAATGTAGGAATAGGTTTCATAACTCCACGTACCACAACCGGCATTCCGTTGGTCATTCCACCCTCGAATCCGCCAAGACGGTTAGTCGCCCGATGGTAACCGCGCTCTTCACTATGCATGATCTCATCATGTACCTGAGAACCACGAATTGTTCCGGCTTCGAAGCCGATACCAATTTCAACACCCTTGAATGCATTAATAGACATCACACCCTGAGCGATTCGTGCATCCAGTTTGCGATCATACTGTACGTAGCTCCCAAGACCCACAGGCACACCTTCAACGATACATTCAACGATTCCCCCGATGGAGTCACCTTCCTGCTTGATTTGGTCGATGTAGGCCTCCATCTTCTTCTCGGTTTCTGCATCGGTCACACGTACGGAGGAAGCTTCTGTCACTTCGATCAGTTCATCGATCGGCAGATCCTGATAAGGTGCTTCGATCTCTCCAATACGCAGCACACGACCTGCTACTTTGATCCCAAATTCAGCGAGGAATTGACGTGCAATGGCGCCACAAGCTACACGAACTGTTGTCTCACGGGCACTGGAACGCTCCAGTACGTTACGCAAGTCTTTCAGGTTATACTTGAGTCCTCCGTTCAGATCAGCATGTCCCGGACGTGGACGATGAACGCGACGTTTCTCTTCATCGCTGCCTTCAATCGGCTCAATATTCATAATCTTCTGCCAGTGTTTCCAGTCATTATTTTGAACGACCAATGCTACTGGAGCACCCGTTGTATATCCGTGACGGATACCACCAACGAAATTGGCCTGATCCTTCTCAATTTGCATCCGGCGACCACGGCCATATCCTTTCTGGCGGCGTTGAAGCTGGAAATTCAGCTCTTCAAAGTCAATATTCAGATTACTAGGCAAACCTTCAATAATTGCGGTTAATTGGGGTCCGTGCGTCTCCCCTGCGGTTAAATAGCGTAAACTCATAATACGTTCCCCCTTTAAACTGTTAAACTTCACATTGCTAAAATCCCATAATTTCTTTGCTTATTATAGTATAGCTGACGGGCTTTGACAAGAAAGTCGATCGTTTCTTCTCCCAGATTGACCTGCCTGGATTAGTGATAACCAAGATTATGACGTGTGTGGGTTATTTTCCATCCAACCGTTATACAAATAACCGCCTGGACACATGTACATGTGCACTCCAGACGGTTATGACATCAATTGAAGTTATTTTTTGCGATAAAAGAATGTCTCCGCTGTCTCCAGACCATATTGTCCCGGGGAGAAAATCTGTTCCGTACTGCCCACAAATAAAATACCGCCTGGACGCAAGCTTGCTGCAAACTTATGGTACAGCAGGTTTTTGGCTTCCTCGGTAAAATAGATCATGACATTTCGGCACACAATCAGATCATATCCATCGTCAAAACGATCGAGCAACAGATTTTGTTTCATGAACTTGACCGAACTTTTTAATTGCTCATCAATGCGGTATACCAAGCCATCTTGCTTGAAGTATCGATTGGCCGTTTCCTTCGGTACGTCTTTGAGCGAGCGTTCCATATAACGCCCTTCCTTAGCTTTCGCGAGAGCTCCTTCATCCAGGTCACTTGCTGTGATGGAGCTTCCCTTAAGAATCCCCATCGTGTCCAGTATCATCGCCAAAGTGTAAGGCTCCTCGCCTGTGGAGCAAGCAGCACTCCACACTTTAACTCCACGTTTCGAACCCTGCAACTCAGGCAGGATTTCATCTCGCAGCACTTCCCAGCGATTGGGATTCCGCCAAAATTCCGAGACGTTAATGGTCATGCGATCCAGAAACTCGTAGAACAGTGACTTGTCTTTCTGCATGGCATCAAAAAAGATAGAAAACGTATGAAATCCGTTTTTGTTACGAAGTGTGGTCAGCCTTCTTTTCATCTGGCCTTCCTTGTATTGAGCAAGATCAATACCTGTGCTCTCTTTGATTTTACGAATAAATCCGGTGTAATCCGGGTCTAGTAGTTGTTCCTGCTCCAGCATCGTATCACCCTTCTGGCTAATAAATTACAACCAGGCTGCGATGCTCTTGTCGTACGTTACCAGCTCATCGGGAGCAAAGAAGTTCGCTGCTTCACGTAAGGCACTTTCTGGTGAATCTGCCCCATGAATCAGATTATGCGGTGTGTGGCTGGCGAAATCTCCGCGAATCGTCCCCGGAGCCGCTTCCTTCACATTGGTTTTACCGATTACGATGCGTGCAAGCGCCACGATGTCGTCCCCTTCCCAAACCATGGCAAATACAGGTCCAGAAGTGATAAATCGCACCAGGTCATCGAAAAACGGTTTTCCCTCATGTTCAGCATAATGGCGTTTGGCCTGATCCTCAGACATCTGCACCAGTTTGCCTGCCACCAACTTAAATCCTTTGTCTTCCAGACGGCTAACGATACGCCCAATCAAACCACGCTGCACACCATCCGGCTTCACCATCAAAAATGTACGATCCATAGGCTCACTCCTCACTCACGGTTCAAAGTTATTTCATTATGTAAACGCAATCCCTTTGATTGTAACATACATGTCCAGATCCCCCCAATGAGGAATATCACATGTTTGTTATTTTTTTGAGTAAGTACATCTGCCCAGGGAGCTTCATTTTTCCAAGCTCTTGTAGAAAACAGAGAAATGATAATACAGATTAATGAGTACGTTGGACCACAAAATGTGCGATATCACGCAGGTTTTTGGTCGTCTTGATGTTAGGCAGTTGATCCAGAGCATCGAGCGCTTTCTTCATATATCGGTCAGCCAGGGCTTCCGCTTTAGCAATTCCTTGACTTTGGCGAATCATTCCAATAGCGTCGGACGCACTTGCCCGCCCTTCCTCATGCTGAACACGGGAAATTTCCTTTAGCAAAGGTTCACGCAAATCAGGCTCCTGCAACGCGTACAGTACGGGCAGCGTAATATTGCCTTGCTTCATGTCACTGCCTGGGGGCTTGCCAAGTTGCTTCTCGGTGCCGACCAGATCAAGTACATCGTCCTGAATCTGGAACGCCATACCCACGTTGTAACCGTAGGTGTACAGCAACGAAGATACATGTTCCGGCGCACGAGTGGCAAGCGCCCCCAGCTGGCAGCTGACAGCAATAAGAAGCGCAGTTTTGCGACGAATTCGCAAGAGATAGTTACGTACACTTTGTCCCGTATTGAAAAAATCCCGAATTTGTTCCATTTCACCAATGGACATCTGCACCATAGCTTTGGCCAGAATACGGTGTATTGCCGGATCGGACAGGCCCGCCGTCATTTTAAGCGCTTTGCCGTAAATATAATCTCCAGTATACATCGCAATTCGATTATCCCATTTGGATTTCACCGTTGGTTTGCCACGTCGTGTCTCGGCATTATCAATAACATCATCATGAACCAGAGAAGCCGAGTGAATCAATTCCAACGGAACTGCTACCAGCTTTAGGCGCTCGATGTCGTATGTACCAAATTTCCCGCCAAGCAACACAAATACGGGCCGTAATCGCTTCCCCCCTGCCTTAAGCAGGTGAAGTGAGGTTTCGCTCAGCAGTTTCTGTTCTCCCTGAACACTGCGATACAACTCTTTTTCAATGTAATTCATGTCCTTTTTTAACAACCCAAAAATATCCAATAGTTTCATTCGTTCACCCGTGTCAGCGTATTATCAGTCCATAAATCCATGCTTACCTTCCCCTCCAGCAAGTCGGGCCTGCAGGCATAACGAAAAACCAGGGCTTGCCTTTCCTGCTTGCGTTCTTCTTTAACGTACTTACCTTGTTCGAATGTCATGGCTGACACCCGGGAATTAAACTCTGCGACTTGTTCTGAAACATAAGTCCAGAAGCAGCCGGAGCATGGGTCAAGGCTGTGGTTCAAACGAAGCATGACCATCAGCGCTCACCAATACCCCGGTATTTGGGGGCGACCAAGTCACTTATGCACTTACTTATCAGATACAAAGCGAGAGTACTTGGTCCTATCCCCGTTCATCCGGTTCTCCCCATCTTGTAAACAGTTGATGTGGAATGCGCAGGCTATCGAGCACCTTACCCACCAGAAAAAGAATCAACTCATCCATCGTTTGGGGTTTGTAATAAAAAGCAGGCATCGCTGGTATCATTCGGACACCAAGCCGGGAGAGCTTCAGCATGTTCTCCAGATGGATTGCATGTAAAGGTGTCTCACGCGGTACCAAAATCAGTGTTCTTCCCTCTTTCATCATGACATCGGCAGCACGGGACATCAGATTATCGGACGACCCCTGTGCAATCGATGAAAGAGTGCCCATGGAACATGGCATAATTATCATGCCTTCTGCCAGGAAAGAACCGCTTGCGATTGAGGCACCAATATCACTAACGGGATGATAGATTAGGGAACCAGCACGTTTGCCGAATTTTTCTTCCAGCACACGGTCCCGGTTCGTAATATCCCAGTCCATTTCTTCTTTCAATACACGCCAGCCGGCATTGGATATCACCAGATGCACGGTGTAATCCAGATCAAGCAGCGTTTCAATTAATCTGATGCCATATATACTGCCACTCGCTCCGGTAATTCCGACAACTAGTCGTTTATTTTCGGGCTGATGCATCTTTATTTCACCGCCAGATCAATTAGAGTAAATGTAAAAACAACCAAACTTAGTACACTGTTCATGGTAAAGAACGCAGTTTGCACCCGGCTCATGTCATTTGGCGATACAATATAGTGCTCATAGAAAAGAATACCATAAGTAATCAGCATTCCGGCACCATACCACCAGCTTAGATCAGTCATCAATAACAAGGCCAGAAAACCAACTGCAGTAATCACGTGAAATAACTTGGCGATCTGCAATGATGTGTTAAGACCGAAACGGGAAGGTATGGAATGAAGTCCCTCACCCTGATCGAACTCCAGATCCTGACATGCATAAATGATATCGAACCCTGCTGTCCAGAACACAATCGTAACGTACAGCACAATCGCTGTCCAATCCATTGTACCCGTTACAGCTACCCAACCCCCAAGCGGAGCCAGACCAATAGTCATACCGAGTACTACATGGCACAACCATGTGAAACGTTTGGTATATGAATACAATACCAGCATAAATACAGCTATCGGCAACAATTGCATGGATAACACGTTAAGGTTGGAAGAGGCCCAGAACAAGAGCACAAACGACAATATGATAAAAATAACGACCTCACCGTTTTTCAATAAACCGGCCGGAATCGCTCTCATCGCAGTACGTGGATTTTTCTTGTCTATCGCCTGGTCAATCATGCGGTTCAAGCCAAAAGCAGCGCTTCTTGCACCAATCATTGCCAGTAATACCCACATAATCTGCAGCCAGGTTGGGAATGTATCATTCACTACCATGGAACCGAGAATGGCCCCCATAAATGCAAAAGGTAATGCGAAAAGCGTATGTTCAATCTTGATCATTTCTAAAAAGATGCGAATTTTCCTAAACATGCTGATTCTCCTTGGTTCCAATATGCAGTGCCGCGATACCTCCGGTCAGAGGATAGGCCTGCACTTGCTTCAATCCGGTTTCTGCAAAAATATCGGCCAGTTCCTTCCTCCCTGGAAAAAGTGCCAGTGAGTCCGGCAGCCATTTATACTGCTCATAACGTTTGGCAAACAATTTGGCAATCTTCGGTAGTAATTGTTCAAAATAAAAATAATAAATGGCTTTAAACGGTTGCCATGTCGGCTTAGATAATTCCAGACAGACTACCATGCCTCCCGGCTTCACGACACGCTTCATCTCCGACAGAACCTGACGAAGATCCGGAACGTTGCGCAATCCAAATCCAATAGTGACATAATCAAATGAATTGTCCTCAAAGGGAAGTGACATCGCATTGCCTTGAACCAGCGTGATCTGTTTCTGACGGTTTACTGCATTAACCTTGGTCTGCCCAACTTCGAGCATATTGCTGCTAAAATCAAGTCCATGCATGTGACCCGTTTCACTTGCCTGGGCCATGGCGAGTGTCCAGTCACACGTACCGCAGCATAAATCGAGCCCGGTATCGCCTTTGGACATATTCATCTTCTTCATGGTGAATTTACGCCAAGCCTTGTGCCTTCGGAAACTCAGAATATCATTCATGACGTCATATTTCCCGGCTATACTCTGAAAAACCGAATGGACAAATTCTTCTTTCGGTTTGGTCTCTCCGCTCCCCATTCGTCTGTCTCCCCCTCAATCTTCCCTTACTGCCGCATGTGAAGGCTGCAAATACGTCAGGTAAGGCTCCAGGATTGCATCGAATTCATGCAAGCCCAATTGATCCTCCTCGTCTTGCAACAACTGCTGTATGCGGCGTGTGCAGTCTCGAAGCTTGTCCAGCAAAACCTCGCCAATTCGATGCTTGAGGACCATACTGCTCCATGTCCGTGCATCCATCTCTGGCTGACGAAGCCATTTCTGCTCGTCGTCGTTGCCGTGTTCGTAAATATGCCAGAAAGCATAACTGTGATAAAAGTTTTGATCGTCGTTCATCCGTCGCAACTCTTCCGCGATCATTTCGCAGAAGCTGAATTCCGACAGCAGACTGTTCCATAGGGACTGTTCCTTGGAACCAATCATGTCTGAAAAAGAAAGAAACAGCTGCATCTTCAGCTGTACCGTTTCACGCAAGTATTCTTCAGCCGAAACGAGGAGTTTTTTCATCCGTTCATACAGCGTCATCTTGCGTGCATTCACTTCGGATACAGCACCACTGAGTTTGCCGATCATTTCAATTCTGCCCGCATGAGCGAGCAACTGATAGAAACGGCTGCTCAGATAGTCTCCGGCAAGCACGTTCAACTGGCGCGAACGCATCTCCTGTTCTCTGCGCTCTCCGGATATCGTATCAATCCGATCATGCGTATCCATAGCCAACTGAACGAGCGAGGTTGCAAGAGCGTAAAGCTCATCATGCACCTTTTCGTCTGTCCGGCCCACAAATACCTGCAGCAGACGTGCCCGGCTATCCGGAAATGATGGGATTTCCGTATGTTGTCGAATCATGTCGTAATCCGTATATTTCTTTGCTAGTTGGGGTACGCGATATGAATTCATTCTCAGCCTCCGAGCCTTTACATTGTTAAACCATTTCTGCACTACAATCTTATATATTATAGCATATGTTTATCGGACACGCACTGAATCCTGCTATTCTATTACCCCTGACTTGTCATTTCGAATTGCTTCTTCCACAGTTCCGTCTCCATCATATGAAACCAGTCCTTTAATTCCTCCGAGAGGATTGGACTTTTCCAGCTTCGAAGCGTTTCGATTGCATACATCGGCCATTCTCCACGTCGAAAATCAGCTGCAAGTAATAAATGCCTTTTGTGCAGCCATTCGTCCTCAGCCATCACACGCAGCAGCACCTGATTCACATTGTCGAGACTTTGAAAGCCAAGATCAGCCACAGCAGCCATATTTGCATAGATTTCGGTGTAGCTAGTGCCGGTTCTGGTAACTTTCAGATCGAGCGTCAAAATCGATTGTTTCCATTCCACCCTCGCGATGGGTGTGGATAGTTGAAGGGTACTCAGCACATCCACCAGATTTTCTTCCGATAACTGAGCTGGATGCCTTGTGGCAGAGACCGGTTGCGCCCTTTCTCCACCCCATGTTCGAATATGTAAGGTTTGTATGGCAACAAGCAGAAGGACCGCTGCAACCGTTGCCAGCAGTGAAGCAGTCACGATCATCCGCGGTTTCATAAATGCCTCCCTGCCCTTACCTGTTAGTGTAGTCTGTCCGGTAAAGGCTCATACCTCATTGTACAATGAAAAAAAGCAGGCTATGCCTGCAATTTTCATTATTCGGACTGAACCTGTCCATGCTTGGTAATCAGGGTAGCTTTTCCACGGATTTTAATGGCTGAAGTATGGTTCGTAAATTGGGCAAACATGACTTCTCCCTTGTCCAGCTTCTCGGTATGATGAAAGCGTGTATCCTGACCTCGGGTTAAGCCGATCACCTGGACACCATTCTCCTCTGCCTTAATTACAATATAATCACTGCCGGTTGGATGATCCATTACGCACGACCCCTCTCCTAGTTCAATAGCGTTAATGATGATAAAGATTGTTTCATTTGTCAACCAATCCTTATGTGTAAGGTGCGCAACATTCTGTTACACCTTGGTCATACTACAGTTAATCCCGCCACAGAAAGGAGATACCTTATGAAGTATGCCCCTGCAGCGCTGACAGACGAGCATATTCACCAATTAAGAGAAATAGAGCATCATCTGTCTGCAGCCGCTGGAGAAGAACTCATTCTCATTGCCTATACACAACAATCGGATGAGCCAGAGTCCCTGAACAAAAGGGAGACAGATCATTAGTGGGCAAAAGAAAAGGCCGTGAACAAGTCACGGTCTTTTTGTCGACATATGGAATATGTAGAAATCTTATTTAATTCCGTCTTTGAGCGCTTTACCTGGTTTGAATGCAGGTATTTTGCTCGCAGGAATTTCGATTTCTTCACCTGTTTGCGGGTTGCGTCCTTTACGTGCAGAGCGCTCGCGAACTTCGAAGTTCCCAAAACCAACCAATTGTACTTTGTCTCCGCTTTGAAGAGCACCAGAGATTGCTTCGAATACGGCATCAACCGCTTTCGTTACATCCTTCTTGGACAATTCAGTCGCTTCAGACACTTGTGTAATCAAGTCTGATTTGTTCATTGTTTTTTCACCTCCTGAATCAATGTCCTGAATGTTATACTGTGTTTCCGTTTTATAGCGAAATATACGTTCATACGCAAAAAATCTACGTACATCTTGAGCGTGATGAACACAAATCTCCGCCTGCGGTCAACAGTCATTTCCGGCAGAATGTCGCCTGAAACAAAGGTTGTTTCGGACGCCGAACAAATTTTATACTAATACAGACAGCCCACAATTTCAAGTGCGGTTGCGGTTTAAGACGTAAAATGTCACTGCCAGGGCAAGGACGAGCACTCCACCCTTGACAATATCATGGGTGAAATATTGGACATTCATCATGGTCAAACCGTTGACCAATACACCAATTAGAACCGAGCCGATAAACGTTCCAATCACGTTCGGTTTACCTGCGCCAAATACAGAGAAGCCGACAAACACAGCTGCCACCGATTCCATTAACAACGGAGATCCCGCGTCGATTTGTCCTGATCCTACTTTGGATGCATAGATAATACCTCCAATTGCAGCAAACACTCCAGCTGCCACATAGGCGAGAGTGCGCACCTTTTTCACCTTGATTCCAGACAGACGTGCCGCTTCCTCATTACCCCCAGTAACGTACATCTGGCGCCCATACTTTGTATACGTCAAAAAGATATGCACAGCGATCACAGCAAAGAGCAGCAGGATGACCGAAATCGGCATACCCAGCCATTTTCCCTGCCCAATCAGTAGAAATGTGGGATCCATCTCCCCGGCAGCTTTACTCCCGTCAGGAAATTGCATATGGTTATAAATCGTGTAACCTTGGGCATACGTTTTGTGAATTCCACCGATGATGTACATCGTGGCAAGTGTAGCCAGCAGATCCGGGATACGGAGTTTCACGATCAGCAAGGAATTAAGCCAACCAATGACAGCCCCAATGATTAGAGGGACAATAATGACAACAGCGAGCGGCTGCTGGTACCAAATCATTAACGAAGCGGTAACGACAGTCGTTAGCGAGACGGTTGCCCCCACCGAGAGGTCAAATCCATCAACAATGAGAGATAAGGTTACACCAATCGCCACAAATGTCACAATTGAGATGGAACCCAATATATCTGTCAAGTTACTGTACGTAAAGAAATAAGGCAATTTAATACCGAAAAATGCAATAACACCAACAATAACGATAATCGCACCATAACGGAACGCAAAATCCAATGATTTATCCTTCATGCTTCCACCTCTTGTCCACCGCTTGCATAGTATAGCAGCTGTTCTTGGTTAGTCTCGCCCCGTTTGAATTCCTTGACAATAGTCCCTTCACACATAACTGCAATTCGGTCACCAATGCCCAATCCTTCATCCAGTTCACATGTGAAATAAATTACAGCTTTTCCTGCCAAAGCCAATTCGTTAATAATGCGAAAAATGTCACTTTTTGCACCGATATCAACACCTTTTGTCGGCTCATCAAATATAAATACGTCTGCATCCGCATTCAGCCATTTGCCAATAGCGACCTTCTGTTGATTGCCTCCGCTTAAATATTTCACTTCCTGCCGAACGGACGATGTTTTGATTCCGAGTTGCTGTACCAGAGATTCCGCGTTCTCACGTTCACGCTTTCGGCTCACAAAGCCCAATGTACTTAGGCGTCCCAGCAACGGCAGGCTCAAATTCCGTTCCACATTTTCCTGGATCAGAATCCCCTGTTTACGACGTTCTTCCGGCACGGAAACAATGCCTAGAGCAGCGGCATCTGCAGGTTGGGAGAGGTGAAGCTCACGGTGATTCAGCCGAATTTCTCCACTCTCCAGACGATCTGCACCAATCAGCAAGCGGGAGCATTCCGTTTTGCCGGCACCAACCAGACCTACCACGGCAAGCACCTCGCCTCGACGAACAGAAAGATTCACTCCCTTAACCCTGAGTCCACGACGAAGTCCACGTGCTTCCAGCAATACCTCACCTACTGGCGCTTCTGTCTTGGGAAACTCCTCCTCAAACGGTTTACCCAGCATATGCGTCACCAGATCATTAATCGTAAGCCCCCGTGCTTCACCTGTGAATACATGCTGCCCATCTCTCATTACTGTGACCCGATCACAGTGACTCGTAACTTCAGGAAGACGGTGAGTAATGAAAATACATGCCACACCCCGATCTTTCAACAAATGCACAATTCTAAAAAAGGCGTCGGTTTCTTCCCGACTTAGTGGCGCAGTCGGTTCGTCAAATATAATGACCTTGGCATCCTGAATCAGGATGCGTGCCAGCAGAATCATCTGTTTCTCCGCCAATGTCAGGTCCGCTACCTTTTTGTGTACCGATATGTCTGCCCCCAGTTGCTGCAAAGCTTCAGCTGCACGCTGTTGCAGTTTCCGAGGACTTTTCCACCAGCCTCCGCCAGACGACGCCAGTTGGTCCAACATAATATTCTCGGCAGCCGTCAATTGAGGAACCAATGCAGCATCGACCTCTTGGTATACACAATGAATACCGTTTGACTTGGCCTCACCAGGTGATGATAATTGAAGAGTTTGTCCACTCAATCGGATGGCGCCTTGATCCAGCTGGTATGCACCAGACAAAATTTTCATTAATGTGCTCTTCCCCGCACCATTTGCCCCCAGAAGCGCATGAATCTCTCCACCTTTTACCGAGAACTGCACATCTTTCAGGGCAGGAATGCCTGCAAATTGCTTATGAATATGTTCCATTTGAAGCAGGATCGGTACAGTGCTCATGACGCAAACCTCCTATCACTCCCCGCTGGGAGTATCGATATCCTCATGCATTTAAATTTCGTCATCATGGTTGGAAAAAGCGCGCCTTGCGGCGCGCCCCTTACGCTGCTTTATTTAGCAGTAACCCCGTACTCTGTCATCCAATCCTTGATTCCCTGTGTACTTCCTCCCCAGCCCTCAACATACTCGGACAGCTCTGAAGTGGAAATTTGTTTGTCAGGCAACGCCTCACGTTGTACATAGACTGGATTGAGAACGACTTGGTCTTCCGTCTCATCCCCATTCAGTTTCTGGTACGCATAACGAACCTGTACACGACCAATGTCTGTTGGATCAACCGCTGCGGAAGCAACCCACGGATTTTTCGGATCCTGGATCATCTGCAAATCTTCATCACTCATATCAATGCCGTATACTTTGATTTCGTCACGTCCTGCTTGCTGAATGGCACGTGCTGCACCTTTGGCGAATTCATCCCATGCAGTCCAGACAGCTGTGATTTCGCCTTTTGGATATTGTTTCAGGATTGCTTCCATCTTGGCTTGTGTATCCAAAGCCGGGTTCTGTGCTGAACCAAATGTCGCAATCTCCTTAATATCCGGGTTATCTTTCAAGAACTTGCCGTAGGCAAGTTGGCGGCGTTCCATCGGTGCAAATCCGGCTACCCATACTTTTACAATGTTTCCTTTTCCATTGATGTCCTTTTTCATTTGCTCCAGCGTCAATTCAGCCATCTTCTGATCATCCTGGGACAGCACTGTTGCTCCAGGAACGCTAATGTCTGCGTCGAAAACAACAACCGGAATATTTTGCGCTACTGCCTTTTTCACACCTGGCTCCAGCAAGGAATCTCCGTGGTCGGTCAGAATGGCATCGAACTTCTGATTAATCGCGCTATCGAGCAACGATACCATCTTGGCTTTATCATTATCGGCAACAAACGTAGTCAGTTCCCCACCGAATTTTTCGATTTCTTCTTTAACTCCTTGCACATATTGCTGTGAGAACGTGCCTGTGTTAAATTCCATAATCAATGCGACTCTTTTGCCGCTCAATGGACCAGTGACTGCTTCTGTCTTGGGCTTGTCCTCAGTCGTTCCCGAAGCTGTAGTCGAAGCAGGTTCTTTTTTGATCCCGCAAGCGGACAGCGCTAATGTAAATACGAGCAATACACTCAACCATATCCATTTTGTATCTTTCTTTTTCATCTCTGTCTCCCCCTGTTCACACTCTCTGTGATCTCGATCACAATCGTTGAATATTAATATAACGGCTAATCCCTAGTATGTAAATGGGTTTTAGCAATTTAAAGCTAAAACTCGCTAAGTTTTTACGAAACGTATAACTTTCCATCCAATTCATCCAGAATAAAGGAAAACAAAACAAGAAAAAGACCGTAAAGGGGGGCCTTTACGGTCTTTTGGCATTACAGAATAATGGCGATTAATCCACCCGAACCTTCGTTGATGATACGTCCAAGCGTCTCTTGCAGTTTGTATCGAGCATTGTCCGGCATCATTGCGATCTTACCCTGTATACCTTCTCTGACGATAGAGTGCAGCGAACGACCGAACATATCTGAATCCCATACCTTGATTGGATCGTTCTCGAAGTCCTGCATCAGGTACCTCACCAGTTCCTCACTCTGCTTTTCCGTTCCGATAATCGGAGCAAACTCCGATTCCACATCCACCCGGATCATGTGAATGGAAGGTGCGGTCGCTTTCAGGCGGACACCAAATTTGGTACCCTGCCGAATGAGTTCTGGTTCATCCAGTGCCATCTCGGCGAGAGATGGCGCCGCAATACCATAACCGGTCGTTTTGACCATCTCCAGCGCTTCAGCAAAGCGATCGTACTCTCTCTTCGCATGGGAGAATTCCTGCATTAGTTGCAGCAGATGATCCTTCCCTCGAATTTCAATACCGACGACTTCCACGAGGATCTGATCGTATAATTCATCTGGTGCATACAAGTCAATTTCCGCAACGCCTTGCCCCATATTCATGCCGCTCAGCCCTGCTCGGTCGATGAATTCATACTCCATAAACTGGGCGACAACCCTATCCACGTCACGCAACCTGCGAATATCCTTAACCGTGTCGCGCACTGAGTTTTCGTAGTTGCTGCGCAGCCAGTGGTTCTCATTGAGCACCATCACCCAGCTCGGCAGGTTTACATTCACTTCATGCACAGGGAATTCATACAGCACTTCACGAAGCACACCTGTCACATCATCTTCTGTCATTGTCGCTGCACTGAGTGTCATGACTGGAATGTCATATTTGGCTGCAAGCTCACTGCGCAGCTGCAATGCTTCCTCACTGCGAGGACGGGTCGAGTTGATCACCAGTACAAACGGCTTACCGACTTCCTTCAGTTCAGCAATAACCCGTTCTTCTGACTCCACATAAGAGCTGCGGGCAATTTCTGCGATCGTACCATCTGTTGTGACAACCACACCCAACGTGGAGTGCTCCTGGATGACCTTCCGTGTGCCGATCTCAGCTGCTTCCTGAAAAGGAATTGGCTCTTCGAACCAAGGTGTGGAGATCATGCGTGGTCCATTCTCGTCCTCGTATCCCTTGGCTCCTTCCACTGCGTAACCTACACAATCCACAAGGCGCACATTGACATCAAGTCCCTCTGCGACCTTGATTTGAACCGCGTTATTCGGTACGAATTTTGGCTCCGTAGTCATGATTGTTTTGCCAGCTGCGCTTTGTGGCAGTTCATCTACTGCCCTCGCGCGATCTGCCTCGTTTGTGATGTTTGGCAACACAATCGTTTCCATGAAACGTTTGATAAATGTTGATTTACCCGTCCGGACTGCGCCGACAACCCCGAGATAGATATCCCCTCCGGTCCGCTCGGCAATGTCCTTAAAAATGTCCACTTTCTCCAATGAAATCCCCTCCCTAAATTACTCCGAAGGAAAAATGCTAAAGAGCATCCGCTTCGTTTTTTCAATCAGAAGACTGAAATCCCTGCAACGGTAGAGCCGCCTTTGTGAGTGCCCGGAAGTCGTCCGCCGCCGAACGTTGCATTCTGATGAAACCGGCGAAAGCGGCGTTAACTCGTACATGCAATTGGACTAGTATCATCTTATGTATCCGTATGCAGCATTATGACGCGTTTTTTGTTTTTTTCTCAAGGTAGAGACCTTGTGAGAATCGCCTTCTCTCGGACTGCGCGTCTTTATTTCAATCTACTTTATGTTTAAGGCGAAGCATTTATGACCTTTCATTGATTTGTAATTGGTGGTATTCATCGAGCCTTACAAAAGTTATACTTAGGAGGAAACCATTAAAAGCAGAGCATAGAACAGAGATGAGCAGAGAAAGGTGAGATGAGTGTGGCACAGATCAAGATTTACGGATTGAGAGACCAACTGAATCCAATAAAAGAGCAGCTTTCACAAGTCATACATTCCGTTATGATGGATGTCTTGGGATTACCCGAGAATAAGAGGTTTCATCGGTACTTCCCTATGGAGACGGAGGACTTCCTTTTCTCTCCGGATCGTTCAGCAAATTATACGATTATTGAAATCAGCATGTTTGAGGGCCGATCCGATCTGTCGAAGAGAGAACTCATGATGCAATTATTCTCAAGGTTAAATGAGCAATTGAATTTATCACCCACAGATGTGGAGATTACTCTATTCGAGACGCCGCGCAATCATTGGGGGATTCGTGGATTACCTGGCGATGAGCTTGGTTTGTCTTATCAGGTGGAGGTCTGAACAACGTTATTCATGGTTACTCTGGATTGCAGATGAACCTGTATCATTAAAAGGGGCTGTCCCATAAGTCATGAACATGACGGTGGGACAGCCCTTATTAGCGTTATTGTGGTCTAACGAACCTGGTGTACTATACGTTATTGAAGCAAAATCAACGCGCTCTTTATTTGCCTTGTGCAACGGGGGCGTTATTTTCCCAAGCGTAAGCAACTGATTTTACAGGGACAAAGTAAGAATGCTCCAGCAGAATTTCGCGTATATCCCCTGCTTGAGTCAGGGGACTTTCCGACTTCTCTACTGCCTGCATAATGTCAAAGGCGTAATCCACATAAACATCGCCTTCATCGTTCATCATGAAAGGAAGCTCCTGACCAGAATATACACTGTTCAGCGTAACCCCCGGAGCACCAGCCTGTGCGGCTTTTTCCATATCGACAGCATATAGCCCAGGATACAGTTCTTCCCCACTTGGCAGTTGATTGTTATGTACGGACTTGTATTGATTGACCATTCGCTGAACATCATTAACTTTCTGCACCGTTTGCAGATCCATAACTTTGACAGTCGGCTTTACTTCTTCATCCTGGATGATAAAGTAAGCGCTCCCACCACTCTCAAAAGCTGTTCCAGGAATTTCATCCAAATATCCCTGCTGTTTCAGCTTGGAGAGATCGATTCTAAATTTTTCATATTTAGGTGTTTCCATATCTGCATTAACAATGGGCAAAATCCCCTGATCCTGTTGGAATGCTTCTACTGCCGTCTGGATACGGTTTATACTTTCCCTGTAAGCAACTTTGGGATCAGCATTACTCTGGGATTGATACATGCAACCACTCGCTGTCAACGCAAACAGCAGGAGTAACAGCAGATAAGTCATCTGCTGCTTTAGACGTCGCCGTCCGCTTAACTTCACGTATTTCCACTTCTTCCTGTTCATCCGTATCCTCCTCGAATCGTTCCCTTCAGGTCTACTTAGAACCAGTCATCCTCTTCCTGCTGCTGACGCTCTAATTGTTTGCGAATTGCGGCCTTCAGGGGATCCTCCGGTACGTGAACCACCATCGATCCCCTCACCTTCGCTTGACAAGCAAGCCGGGTTCCGGCATCCAACAGCGAACCCAGCTTACGCTTCTCCGCATCCGTTGGTAAGTGTAATGCTGCAAGATGTTCCGCGTCCACTTTCACCTTACACATCAAGCAGGCTGCCTTGCCATCGCATCGGGTCGCTATTTTCACACCTGCACGTCGTGCAGCATTTAGCAGCGTTACCCCAGATTTTATCCGAATTGTTTTGTTTTGTGGTAAAAATGTAATAGTGTAATCCATCATTTCTCCTCCCTCAGCCTACTGGGGCCAGTCGAAGCCAACAAGCTCTTCCACTTCCGCTCTGAAACGGCTTGTCCATACATTTTGCTGCCCCAATAAAACCATTAGAGGTTGATGCAATTCGGGCCTCTGCCGAATCTGTCTTGCAATGGGTTCATAACGATCAGCTCGACCTCTCATCAGATTGAATAACAGCTCATGAGCAAGCGGCATCAGTCTTACTGTGTAGCCACCGACCATGGCTTCAGGTGCATACTTCACCAAGACATGCTCAATCTCAGTGCGATACCAGCTTTTTCTTGACCATACCTCAAAACCACCAACCAGCTCCAATGCACAGTTCCCCACCTGATAATGACTGAGCAGTGATGCGTAGGGTCCAGTCCTATCTACTACCGGCTCGTCCAACCCCACTCCAGGAGCAGATTTATGCAGCATCTTGGCTGCGGTGATATCAGCATAAATATCAATATCTCTGGGAGCCTGCTGTAACTCCACCTGCTGGAGCAACAAACCACAACTTCCTCCAAGCAACCATGTGTAAGGCTCTCTACACCAGGCTTTTGCGGTTTCCAGCAAAGCCGCGTGCAATTCAGGAAAGCGTTCTGTCCGATCCTCCGTTTCATGCGGCCCCATCGGCTCACCTTCCCCTCATCCGTTTTCATTTGTGTCAGTTCTATGATGTGTATATGCGGATGTTATCTCTCAGGTAGAAAGATCAGGTCAGAGAAGCTATTCCGCCAAAAAAACCAATCAGCATAATTAGAAAAGCAATTAATGAAAGAATCCCCCGTACAACACCTTTTGTTTTGGCACGAGCAAACGTAATCAGGAATACAGATAGTCCCATAATGAGGATTGCGACCAAAGACAGCCACATCTTGTCCATTGCGTTCATAATCCAGAAGTCTCCCCTTCAATCCGTTATTCATCACTGACACTGTGACAATTGCAATTATTATAACACGAAACTCGGCCCAACTTTCCAAAAAAAAGACAAAAAGCAAGTCGGCAGAAGCCGACTCGTCTTTTTGTCTTGCTCGACAACCTGCCAGAGCAGGTGCGATCTATTATTTTTTCATCATCATTTTCATTAATGATTCCATACTGTTTGGGTTTAATCCGCTTTTTTTGACGGCACTTACAATGTCCTGAACTGTATCTTCAGATACAGGTACTTTCGCCATTGCGGATACTTGCTTGATCAATTGGCGCAACTGAGCTTCATTTTGCATGGTGGACGGTTTCACTGTACTCGCCAATTTCTTAACGGCACCTTCTGTGATCGTTTTGCCTGTTTTTTTGTTGATCGCTTTCAGCGCATCTTTGGAAATGTTGTTACCCATTCGTCTCCCCTCCTCCGGTAATACTCATGTGTATAGTATGAGTGCACCGGAGAAAAGGTGAATAAGCTTCCCGTTTCGCATGATTTGCCTATAGAACCCTCAAATCCATATTAAGAATGCCATTGCTCCCATGTTTCAAGCGTCATGACTTCCATTTCGGTTTTCGGGTCACGTCCCATTAAGGCTTCAACCGCATCCCGCGGCTCTCTTTCCTGAAAAAGAACGTGATACAGCTGATCTGCAATCGGCATTTGAACACCGTATTTCTGAGAAATGAAGTAAGCTGCCTGCGTGGTCCGTATGCCTTCCACAACCATGCCCATGGAATTCAAAACATCGTCCAGTTTCTGTCCTTGACCTAGCAGGGACCCCGCTCTCCAGTTACGGCTGTGCTGACTTGTTGCGGTCACGACCAGATCGCCGATCCCTGCAAGTCCAGAAAATGTAAGCGGATTCGCACCCATCTCGACACCTATACGGGTGATTTCAGCAAGTCCCCGGGTTAACAAAGCAGCCTTTGCATTGTCACCAAAATTAAGCCCATCGGACATCCCCGCACCAAGAGCAATGATGTTCTTGAACGCTCCTGCCAATTCAACCCCCAGCATATCGCGATTCGTATAGACACGGAAATAGGCATTCATGAATAAACCTTGAGCTGCTTCGGCAAAAGCTTTGTCCAATGAAGCCACAACAACCGTTGTTGGGCAACGCTTTACCACTTCTTCCGCATGACTTGGGCCGGAAAGTACAACGATACGTCCTTCTTCACATTCAAGTTCTTCCGAGATGACTGTGGACATTCGTTTCAGGCTCTCCGTTTCAAACCCCTTGGTTGCATGAATAATTAACATTTCCGGTTTGTAATACGCCTTAAGCTGGTGTGCCACCGAACGCATCGCCGATGAAGGAGCAACAATTAACACCGCTGAAGCCCCTTCAACTGCCGTTGCCATATCCGTAGTTGCATGAATACGGGGTGACAGTTGTGCATCGGGAAGGTAACGTTGATTTGTATGTTTAGTATTGATCTCTGCGGCCTGGTCTTCACCACGTGTCCACATGATCACGTCCAGCTGATTGGCAGCCAATACACTGGCGAGCGCAGTTCCCCAACTGCCTGCAACCAGAACAGCAACTTTTTTAGACAACGCGTTTTCCCCCTCCAGGGTTTTTCGATCCCAATTTATTTTCCTGTCCTTTGGCGAGCTTCGCAATGTTGGTACGATGTCTCCAGAACGCAAACAGACAAATAATCAGACTTCCCCAGAAGATACTCATTGAATATCCGGGTAACACAAGGATGAAGAGCGGTGTCAAAGCTACGAAAATCAGGGAACCCAGTGAAACATATCGTGTCAATACGATGGACAGGATAGCAAATACTCCGGCACATAGCGCAGGAACAAGAGCAAGAGTCACGAGCACACCAATGGCTGTCGCGATGCCTTTTCCTCCACGGAAACGGAAGTACAGCGGCCAGTTATGTCCCGCAATAGCAGCGATCCCACTGAGTGCTGGAATCCAATCGGAACCGTTGCTGAGCCAAACCCCAATCCAAACAGCCGCAATACCTTTAAGTACATCCAGCAGCAGTACCAGAATTGCCGGTCCTTTACCCAATATCCGCAATGTATTGGTGGCCCCCGCATTTCCACTTCCGTGCTGACGGATATCGATCCCCCGTAGTGCTTTTGCAAGGAGGACACTAAAGCTGATTGAACCGAGCAGATAGCTCAGTACAATCGCTGCGATTTGTAAAATCACAAACTTCTCCCCTAACCTTCGTCGGACTTCCTCCGAGTAAATATGCGAATTGGCGTCCCTTCAAAATCAAACGCTGCACGAATTTTATTCTCCAGGTAGCGTTCGTACGAAAAGTGCATCAATTCCGGATCGTTTACAAAAATAACCATAGTTGGAGGTTTAACAGCAACCTGCGTCACATAGTTGATGCGCATTCTGCGTCCTTTATCTGTCGGTGGAGGATTAATCGCCACTGCATCAGATACCACATCGTTAAGCAAATGCGTCTGAACACGCATGGAATGCTGCTGTGCTACACGTTGAACAACAGGTAACAATTTTTGCAAGCGTTGTTTCGTTTTAGCTGACAAAAATACAACCGGAGCGTAAGTCATAAACAGGAAATGGTCCCGAATTTTTTTCTCAAACTCGTTCATTGTTTTATCAGACTTCTCCACAACGTCCCATTTGTTTACAACAAACATAGAAGCCTTGCCTGCTTCGAATGCATAACCTGCAATATGCTTGTCCTGTTCAATAATGCCTTCTTCGCCATTAATAACAATCAGAACCACATCTGCACGCTCAATGGCACGCATAGCACGCATCACGCTGTATTTCTCCGTCGTTTCATAGACTTTACCGCGCTTACGCATACCTGCTGTATCAATCAGCACATAGCGTTGGCCATCTTTTTCGAATGGTGTATCAATAGCGTCACGCGTCGTTCCAGCAACATCACTGACAATAACACGTTCTTCGCCCAAAATGGCGTTTACCAGTGAAGATTTCCCCACGTTAGGGCGTCCAATCAGAGCTACACGAATGACGTCGTCATCGTAAGTCTCTTCCTCAAGTTCAGGCAATTTCTCGACGATCGCATCGAGCAAATCTCCTACACCTGTACCATGACTTCCCGATACTCCGATGGGATCACCAAACCCAAATCCATAAAACTCATAAATGAGCTCACTGCGCCCGATATTATCCACTTTGTTAACGGCTACAACGATAGGCTTCCCTGAGCGGTACAACATCTCTGCGACTTCTTCATCAGATTGCGTAATCCCTGCTTTTGCATCACACATGAATACAATAACATCCGCTTCTTCAATGGCGAGCTCCGCCTGCATCCGGATTGATTTTAGAATGACATCCTCGCCGTCGATTTCGATACCACCGGTATCGATAATGCTAAATGGTTTACCGTTCCATTCACCGATTCCGTATATACGGTCACGGGTAATGCCCGGCTTGTCTTCCACAATGGCCAATCTGTCGCCGATAATCCGATTAAAAATGGTGGATTTACCCACATTCGGTCGCCCGACAATTGCCACAACGGGTCTTGCCATACATTCCACTCCTCCTGTCCATACTTACGATACTCATCATAGCAAAAAACACCTGTCTTGGCTAACGTTTCATGCTGTTATACTCGGCAATAACAACAATCGGCGAACCCGCTGGGGCTCGCCGATCTTGCTTTTATTGTTCAGCAAAATATGCAGTATTTAACTAAGAACCATGCACAGATAACTTATTTGAATTTGCTGAGTTTGTCACCGAAGCGCTCGCCGAGCGTGATGCTAAGACCTTGATTGCTCATGGAAACGTTCGGGTTATTGATTTCTTCACGTGGAGCGTTGTTTCTTGCTGGTCTTTCCGATTTAGGCGCTTGGGCAGGAGCTTCTTCTGTTTCCTTGATGCTCAGGCTTACACGTTGCTCAGAAGGGTTCATGTCCAAGATTTTAACTTGAACTTCTTGTCCTTCTTTCAGCACTTCATGAGGAGTGCCAATGTGTTTGTGGGAGATTTGCGAGATATGCACAAGTCCCTCAACACCAGGAGCGATTTCAACAAATGCACCGAAGTCAACCAGACGTTTTACAACACCTGTTACGATATCGCTGGAATTGAATTTGTCGCCAGCTGTTTCCCAAGGGCCTGGTTGAACAGCTTTCATGCTCAAGCTGATTTTACCTTTTTCAGGATCAACTTTCAGCACTTTTACGTTAACTTTGTCGCCTTCAGACAGGACGTCAGATGGTTTTTCAACGTGTGTCCAAGCCAGCTCGGATACGTGAACCAGACCGTCTACTCCGCCTACATCAACGAATGCACCGAATTGAGTCAGGCGTTGTACCGTACCTTCGATGACTTGACCTTCTTGCAAACCAGCCATAACAGTGGCTTTGTTTGCTTCGAATTCTTGCTCAAGTACGTCTTTTTGGGAAAGGATCACTTTGTTGTTCTCACGGTCGATCTCTTTCACTTTAACACGCAATGTGCGTCCTTTGTAATCGCTGAAATCTTCAACGAAATGGCGCTCAACCATGGAAGCCGGGATAAATCCACGTACGCCCACGTCTGCAACCAGACCGCCTTTAACAACATCAGCTACAACAACTTCGAATACGTCTTGGTCTTCAAAATGCTTTTGCAATTGATCCCAAGCGTTTTCGCTGTCGATTGCACGTTTGGACAGAACGAGTTTTTCTTTCTCGTCGTCGATGCTAAGTACTTTAGCTTCAACTTCTTGTCCAACTTCAACTGCATCAGACGCGCTGTCTACGTGTAAAGAAGACAGTTCACGAATTGGAATTACACCGTCATATTTATATCCAATGCTCACATAGGCTTGGTTATCTTCCAATTTGACGATGGTTCCTTTTACGGTATCTCCTTTTTTCAAGGAAACGAATTGATCCAACTCATCTTGGGTTGCTTCTTGATTTTTCATTTCTTCCGACATGTCAAATACCCTCCTCAATTCAAAAACCCCATTATATTCAAACCTGCCTGTAGCAGAGTTCAAAACACTTTCAGAACTGAATGCATAGCTTAGCTTCCCTCAAAAAAATGGAAACATGCACTCCGTTGTCCAACGCCACCTTGCTTACTTGCTCGGCACGCCCGTTTGCACCATTTCGTTAATCTTGGACATAATCTTCTCCGTCGCTCTCTCCAGAGCATCTCCGGATGGATCTTCTTTGAACTCGTCCAAATTAACAGGTGCTCCATACACAACTTTCATCTTACGAAAAACCTTGTAGTTACCGATAATAGCAGTAGGAATAACAGTAGCACCACTTCGGAGTGCAAAGCTCGCTGCCCCTTTTTTACCGATGCCTCCATCATTGTGGCGGCTTCCTGAAGGGAAAATGCCAAGCACTTCACCATTACGCAAAATGTTGAGTGAAGTCTTAATGGATTCCTTGCTGACACCTCCGCGTTTAACCGGGAAAGCGCCTACGGCTTTGATAATTCGGCCTAAGACCGGAATATCAAACAATTCGCTTTTGGCCATAAATCGCACCTGACGGCGAATCTTGATACCTACCGTTGGAGGGTCAAAGTTACTGATATGATTGGAACATAAAAGTACGCCGCCTTCTTTCGGGATGTTCTCCCGTCCGATAGCCTCCAGGCGGAAAAGAATGGTGTAAATGATCCGCAGTAATGTGCTGCAAAATGTGTAAATCATAGACCGATCTCTCCTCTGACCATTGTGCAATAAGACACGATTTTGTCAACCACTTCATGGATGCTCATCTTGGTTGTATCGAGCACAGTAGCGTCCTCAGCACAACGAAGCGGGGAAATCTCCCGACCTTCATCCAATTTATCACGGGTGGCAATATCTCGCTCAAGTTGCTGCAACGTCAGTCCTTCAGAGGGGTCCAGTTCTTTGAAGCGGCGAAGTGCACGCTCTTCCACACTGGCAGTCATGAAGATTTTCACTTCCGCATCGGGCAGTACTGTCGTTCCGATATCGCGTCCATCCATGACGACGCCCTTGCGCAAAGCCATTTGCCGCTGTGTATCCACTAATTGTGTACGCAGCCCCTCGATTTGCGCATATCGGGACACGATTCCCGTCACTTCACGGGAGCGGATTTCCGAGGTTACATCTTCCCCATTACAGAACACTTTCTGTCCGTCGGGATCCGGTTGTAAATCAATGACCAGCTTTTGGGTTTCCTGAAGCACCTCTGGCACATCTTCCGGTGAGATTCCTTTCCGAAGCATATGCAGGGTTACCGCACGGTACATTGCGCCAGTGTCGACGTATATATACGCGAGCGCCTCTGCAACCAATCGGGCCACCGTGCTTTTCCCGGCACCGGCAGGTCCGTCAATTGCAACGTTCATTTTCCCGTTCTCTGATGTGTTCTGGCTTGCCAACGGGGCATTCCTCCTCAAACGATAAGCCTCAATAAAAAAACAGGCATTGCCTGCATCGTCAAAATTATACCACACTATACACATGGATGCAAAAACAGACAAATCAGTGTTGCTCCAAATCGTTTACCATTTGCATCTGAATTGGTGTTCCTTCCAAACGATCAATTGTTGTCATATTCTTTTTCAAATCAGGCACTTGAAGTAATAATTGATATACCACAAGCAGGATCAAAAGGAACACGATCAGTTTCATAACCTTTCTCTCCATCCTCATGGATAACACATAATACAGGCGCTTGTATCTTCGGGATGCATGGCGATTGTTCATGAGCCGAACCTCCGTTTTCCCATTACAGTGCCCACCGCTGTCCCTTTTTATGCCAGACAAACAACATTTTTTTTATTTCGTACGATAATCTAATTGTCGTTCAAAGCAAAACTTGATGATCTTCTGTCGTTCCGAATCCGTAATCTGTACGAACTTTAACATGCATAGCTGTCTGCCTGTTTCCGTGGTTTTGATTCGAACCACCTCAGCTTCAAAATTCGCATGTTCAATTGCTCCATTACGATAGGGGATCAGCAACCAACATCTCAGCTTCTGTCCTTCAGCAATGTTGAAGCCGGGTTCACCGTGTATGGATAACCCACCGCCCCCAATATCTTCAGTCAACCCTACTGCACGGGTCAGATCTTCACTCTGAATGGCCATTTCAAGATTTGCATGAACACGCAAAAAACTGCGACGCTGGATTTTGGTAATGTCATCCGGTAATGGCTTGCGAATTCGTACAAGCCGGACAACGTCTTCTTCAAATCCGGTCACGTACGTGTTGAAATAATGACGGACCCCATCCTCCGTAATATAAGAAATGGACAACTCCTCGCCAAAAAACAACCTTTTTAACCGACTGCTTCCTTGCTGCATGGGAACTTCGATCAAAAAACTGTTATCGTCCACATCTGCAATGCGTGATTTGTACTCTTTGCTTTCCTCTTTTTCATCGACAGAGGCAATCTGGATGTATAGAACTTCATTTATTTTGGGAAACAAGCTGTTCACCGCCACCTTAGCTTTTATCTTCGCATCGTATGTACAAGGACTATTATACCATGACCTTTCTCATAGTGGACAACAAAAAACAGACCACCATGATGGTCTGTTCCGTAATTGATTTGCATTCTAACAAGCTGCCGGCTTTGGATGTTATTTGGTCTCATTCACCGGTTTGATTTCCTCAACTGCTTCTTCCACACCTGTATTGGCGTTGATGAAAATTCTATACTTCGTGCCGTTAATGCGTCCGCCGAATTCGTAACAAAGAACTTCTTTGCTGTAGTCATTCTTAATGAGTGACTTACGAGCATAGCTCTCCTTGAATTCCGGATTCAGCTTTTTGCGGGCTTGTTCGACGGTGAGAGTCGCTTTGGGAATCTCCCGTTTCTTCTGATGCTCATATACGAAGTCACTTGCCTGGAAACCGGTAACATCCCCGTTATCCAGACCCACTCGAACAGACATTTTTTCCGGATAAATCAATGTATCGCCTTTTTTGCGCACATAGGTCAGGTTACCGAGATTTCCAAACTCATCATAATTGACCGCCTTCATATCTTTGTAACCCTTATTGGAAAGGAATTGATCCGCTTTTGCCATGGCATCCTTACGTGTTACTTTCTTTGTCCCGATCGGACGTGTGTCACTGTAAGAGATGAGCAAACCGCCATTACGCGTGAAGTCCATCATTAATTTACTGTCTTTGGATCGATCAACGGTGGCTGTATACGATTCCCAATCTGTACCTTTACCATTTTCCTGTACTTGAATCTTACCGTGTTCGGCATCAGAAAACTTGGCAGCTTTAGTTTGGATCTGCTCTTTGGTCATCGGTAAGCCATCCAGCTTTTTCACCGAACGTTTGGCATAAATGCTGGAGACTGAAGGACCCCAATCAAGCTCAGGGTATTCCTGAACCTTTTTGTTCACCGTACGGAACCCGTCCACGATGCTATTGTCCATCGTTTGTTGTTCCGTTGCCATTGCTGACTCGGCATCCATCCAGCGTAAGCGATCGGTAATAACCTTCTGCTGTACATTCTGCAGATTCTTGGTAATCTCGGACGAATTCTGATATAGTTTCTTCAGGTTGCCCATTTCTTTTTCACTTAAAGGTTCATTTGTCAGATCACGCATGGACGCCTGATAAGCAAAGTTTGAAATACGGGAGAGAAATTCCTCCGTTTCATTGAATGGCAGCATCGTGAGCGGCAATTGATTAATCTCATTTTGCGCTTCACTGGTAAGTCGCCACACGTTCATCAGACCTTTGCGATGCATTCCCTGGGACGTAGCATGAACAGCCAATGTATTCCCAATCTCCGAATGCAATTTGTCCATATGAAAAGATAAATCGTGAAAAGCACGCTGATACTGATTCTCTGCTTTGATCAGAATTGCATTTTTCTCCTGGTTCTCTTGGTATCCCCATACGAGAGCACCGATCAGCAGAACTGCAAATATCGGAAACATAACTGAACTTAAACGTTTATACATCGGTAGAGTCTCCTTTCTTCTAAGCCACTACCTCTATTGTGGATCGAAGAAAGACCTCTTATGCATGCGATTTCCAGTCTGGCCAATTACGGTCCATAATTGTTGGTTCAATATTGTTCGTTTAATTCAACTGGACCCAGGATACACCGCCATCTTCCTCAATCTCGAACTGGTCCCGATTGTCACATAGACACTGTTTGAAGCCAGTCTCAATTCTTCCTCGTTCCTTCTTACCTCGCAAGGTAAAACGTTCACCACATTGTTTGCATCTAATTTTGATCTTGATCCTCATCACGCGTATCCCCGTTTCTATTTGTCTTTCCCCGGAGATTTTTTTAATATTGTACAACAAAAAAACACACCGGGGCATCAGGCGCAGGTTGCGCTCCATGTCCACCAGTGTGTCCGAATTTTTATAATTTAATCTCTTCCTCACGCTTCACAAATCGAAAAGGAGAACGGTTATTGGCCCTTGTAATCTTGCCCATCGCGCCGTACCATAAACCAGCCATCAGTGGGGCAATGAACCACAACCAATGATTCACCATGATGTTCATAATGACATCGTAAAGCGCATGCCAGAAGAATGGCAAGACGAGTGAAAGCATAAGAAACCAACGTTTCTTCTTGCCATCCGTGAACTTAGCCCGACCCATGTAATACCCCATAATGACGGCAAACATAGCATGACCCGATACAGGAAGCAATGCACGAATGAACATGGCTGAGACGGAAGCATTCCCCGCAAAGGCATACAACACATTCTCTACTGTAGCAAATCCAAGTGAAACCGCAACGGAGTACAAAATCCCATCGTAAGGCTCGTCGAATTCAGTGTGGTTATAGATAATATGATATATCACAAACCATTTAACGAACTCTTCGACCCCACCCGAAATCAGGATGGCTTCAACATAAGGATTATCTCCAAGCCAGATCATCATACCCCGTTGAATAATCATGACGGGCAGTACCATCAGAATCCCCATCAGAAAAACTCGAAATACCATGTGAAGAGGTTCGGAGTCATAACGGTCTTTCAGATAAAAGTATGTTAACAAGGCGAGACCCGGAGCTACTGCTGCCGCTAAAACCGAAAACAAAAGCACCGAATTCCCTCCTCTGACTAAGACGCGATTACAACTTGAGCTTACTCTTGACGCTTGAAGTGGGTGCAGATAACCTCAATCGCTTTTTCAGGCATAACAACTTTTCCATACTCTTCCATAACTGCTGGAGTAACAGAAGATCCCTCACCGAATTCAGCAAGCAATGCAATCAATGCTGCATGTTTGGTGGAATCCACGTCATCCGGTTCCAAATGCAAGAACCACTTGTCTTTATAGGAATAGAGTCTTCCAGCATCCGTTACGTGCTGACGCAACATATGTGCAGCCTCAATTAGCACTTCAAAATCTTTGAATGCATAGACGATGGAATCACTTTGCTCCAGTGTAACTTCCATCTCATAAACTTCTTCAGGCAGATCATCCTCATGACCTGAACCATATTGTTGCGGATCATATTTCCCCCGGGTGACAATGACAACCATCCCTTGAGCGGGAAGTGCGAATACTTCGACAGCAAGTGGACCTGTAGCATCAAATCCAAGTTCGGAATAAGCCTGGTCCATCATTTCAGTGAACAGTTCATGAACTTTAGGTATTTCCTGCCACATATCTTCTTTTTGTATTCCGCGCTCGCTCAGATCGTCAAAGGTCAGGAAAATCCGTATCTTATCGTGACTTAATCGTTCTATTTTCATACAGGATCTCCCCTTTATAAGCAAGTCTTATAACAGATTATGATGCACAAAACAATATGTGCTGAAAATAAATCTATGTAGTTATGTTATCATTTTATACCTGCAAATGCACGAAGTAAAATCGACAAAAAAAGAATCATTCCACATCAAAGCAGGACTGTGGATGATTCTAATGGGGAGTTTTGGTTTATAAACCCGGTACTGTTGTGTTTGTTTGAGTTAAAATCTGCTCAACTTCATGTTTAACATCCGGATTGGTGCGAATAAAATCCTTTAACATGTTCATGTTCTCTTCTTTTTCCTGCGGAGTAATTGTTCTGGTGCTCTTTTTAAGCGAGTTCTTGTGTGACTCATCACCACGTTCATTCGGTTTGGAGCTGAATCCGTCCATGCCCGGGAATGTCATCTCCATCATCTTATGTTTGGCCTGATTCATCATGCTGCGGGATGAACCGGAAGACAGCATTGGCATTTTACCTTTAGACAGCCAGGTACTTGCTGCTACGCCAACTACAATACCCCAAAAAAAGGATGACGCCTTCATTTCACCAACCTCCTCTTAATGTTAAGATCACAACTAGTGTTTACGGGAGCGCGTAATATCATTCCGTATAAATACAGGAAAGCGAGTTGAAATCATGATTAGACACACCGCCGCCTTAATTATGATCGCATGCATGCTGTTGTCAGCGTGTGGAGCCAAAGAACAAACATCACCTGAAACCGCCAAGTCCAGCAACGAAACCGTTACCTCCACCCAAGAGGAGCAGAACGGTCCAGCTGCAACAGATACAGGGGAAACTCTTTCCACTGATTCCCAGTCCCCAACGGATAAAACATCTGATCAGGAAACACCCGGTGATGACGATACGTTTCTAACAGAAAAGGAACATACAAACAGCACAGCCGGTACAGAAGCATCTACAGATAATATTGAAAAAACGTACCACATGAACGCCAATTATTACATCAAGCCCAATGATAAAACGAGTGAAAACAAAGTGGTGTTGCTGACATTTGATGATGGCCCCAAAGAAAAAAAAATGATTAATGCATTAATCGACACATTGGATAAACATGAAGCGAAAGCGATATTTTTTGTTAACGGATACCGAGTGAAGAGTCACCCAGAATTGCTAGAGATCATTCATGAACGTGGTCAGGTGGTAGGAAATCATGCGTGGGATCATGAAGATCTGAAAAAAATGTCCACCTCGGTAGCTGCCAAACAGGTAACCGATGTTCAAAAGATTGTGAAAGATACGATTGGCGTGGAGCCCCAGTTCTTCCGTCCACCCTTCGGCTCAGGTAATGATGCTTTGAAAGCCACTGTCAAAAAAAACGGCATGTTATATATGACATGGTCTAATGGTTCACTGGACTGGGACAAGAGTACCAAAAACAAACCGGAGAAAGTCATCCAGAATGTACTGGATCAATTAAACCCGGGTAGTAATATTTTGATGCATGAGCTGCCCTGGACTGTTGACGCACTCGATGAGTTGTTAACCAAACTGGAAAAGAAAGGCTACACTTTTGTCGACCCCCACTCCATTGAATTGGAAGCACGCTAACTTACTTATTTGGCCAACACTCAGCATAATCTCAGTGATAAATTAGAATTGACATAAAGGAACATACAAAGTCAAATAAACAGCCTTGATCCCATGTGGATCAAGGCTGTTTATTTGAGAGCATTCGCAAAGTAATGATATGCATTTCTGCGGGACAACAAAGTCTGAACGGCAAATGATTTGTTCCGTATCCTTTGCTAACCAGCATTTTACCTTCCTGCTCGGTATCATTACCATCTTTTCTCAAAGAGAACCACCCGCTAGATACCGAGCGGTACGCTTTGTTAAGAAAAACGGGGCCAAACCCAGGCATTACCAATTGTCCACCATGCGTGTGACCACTTAATATCAGATCAACTGGTTCATTTAAATGAAGAGCCTGCAGGGGATCGTGCACGATAGCAATTTTGCAATCTTTGGTATCCAGTTCTGTTAGCAGTGAATCCCCTCGCCCTGAACGATAATCAAATCCAACCAGGCAAAGTTTGCTTTTGCCTTTGTGAAGATAGGAGGTAGAATCTTGCAAAAGTTGAATGCCCGTATCCCGGAATATCCGTTCGAGCTGTACAGTTCCTGCTCTTTTATCGTGGTTTCCATACACGGTATATGCAGGAGCTATATATGATAATAAGCTCATGTTATGTCTGACAATGGGCCATGAAATTCCTTTTTCCGCCACATCTCCCCCAATGATAACCCAGTCAACCTGATTGCGAAGGTACTCCAGATCCTTCTGTTTCAGCCTGCGTTTATGGATATCCGATAAATAGAGGATTTTGCTCCCATCAAAAGAAGACGGCAAATTCGAAACTTCAACCTCTTCGGAAACAATGTGGTGAAGATGCGCCTCACGCCACATATGAACCATCAAGATAATCCCTGCCAAAATAACGACCACAAACCAGATCCACATCACCAAGGCCATGGAAGAAACGTATTCAGAGGAGGCGCTCCTTCCACTCCCCACCAAATGAGACTTATGGTAAGCAAAATAAATATAAAAATGAGTGAGTTTACAAATCGTTTACTAAGCCGCAAACGCCGAGAAGGATGAAGCTCTGTCCGTGTAGGCAGTGTACCCGCTTCGGAAACGGATTCTTCCGATGGGTTTTGTGCTTTTTTGGTGCGTGCTGGTGCCCGCTGGGGGAGTACCGGACTTTCCAACGATGTTATATTCGATTTGCGTTGTGATCTTGGTATGGAGACAGAAGTGATCTGCGGGATGATGGCCACCTCCGCGGCAGCAGCTGATTCAACAACCAAATTGACTTGAGAAGTTTCGGGACGCTCAGATGTCTCTGTCTTATCCGAGTTACGATGGCGCTGTCTGCCGTATGTCTTCATTCTACTTAATTGCTGATTCATGATCCCCTCCGAAAACGTATCGCTAATCCAGACACCAAATCAATAATAAAATGACATAATATTGGCGCCCATAATGTGCCGGATTGCAAATAAATCCAACCCAATCCATAACTGGAGACAAATACCCAACCTGTTGGAATCCAATGCCGCAGATATCGGATGTGGATCACTGCAAATATAATACTTGTCCAGTAGGGACCTATCGCATACTGTATGGCTCCACGAAATAACAATTCTTCGCAGACAGCAACGATGGCTGCTATACATACAATATGCCAGATCGGACGCTGTCGAAACAGCATCTCGTTAATCCCCCCGTCGTCCATACTTTCTTGAGGAATGACATAGGACAGAATCAAGTCCATTACAAGCATTATGCCAGCAAGTCCAAGTCCCCACCAAATAAAATGGTAGCTGTCAGGCCATGCAAACACATCCAACAAATTTCGCTTCTGCAATAAAATCCACACAACCCCAACGATCAGAGTTAAACCTTGTGTAAAATATAGATTGATCAGGAGCAAGCGCTCGGTAAGCTGCTGTGGTTCAGCCTTCTGAATCTTGAACTTGGGAAACTTCAACTTTTTCATCGATGTGTCTGTCCTCTTGACTTATATTTGATGGATAACAAGTTCGTTGTCCAATCGGATAGTATACTAAATGATAGCCAAAAAACCAAATAGGTTCAAGGCCTGCCCCAAGTCCCGGTTTTTCAGCGTAGCTATATCCGATGAATTAGTTCATTATTACAATAAAATTCGATTCACAAAACAGCTTGTAATCAAGATGATTTTATCATTAATGAAGTCAATTGCTAACATTTATTTGCTTTGCCTGCCACTCAAGAAAATGACTTTCGTAAATTGAACTAAAACATTTATGCCTATTGACATGCTCATGTCAGCCATGATACATTATGAAAAAATTAGTCACGTTAAACACGATGATGGAAAAAAGACGTTGCTTTGTCTTACAGAGAGCCGATGGATGGTGTAAATCGGTGGCAGGCAGATGATCTTGAGCGCTCCTGAGTTATTGCATTGAAATTGGAGTAGGTGCAATCGGTTTAGACCCGTTATCCTCTTCGGTCTTCATTGACCGCTAAGACTGTCGTTGCGAAACGGCGGTGAATTAGGGTGGTACCACGACAACTCTCGTCCCTTATTGCGCAAGCAGTATGTGGATTGAGAGTTTTTTGATTTATTTTAAGTAAAGACGTGGGAATTGCCCTATTTGTTACACCCTCCCCCTCTGCTGCGACACCGCGTTGTTGAGAGGAAGGATCGGAATGGTTTTAAGGAATACCTCTTCTGTGAGGTCAGACCTTGACGATATAGATACACATACCAAGGAGGAAGAAACCATGTACAAAGTGTTAGTGTCGGACCCTATTAGTGATCTGGGTATCCAGCAACTGGTGGATGCAAATGATGTTGTTGTTGAGAAGAAAACAGGTCTTAGCGAAGATGAACTTGTTGCCATTATCGGCAATTATGATGCCCTTCTGGTTCGAAGCCAGACTCGTGTTACGGATCGTATTATGACTGCAGGTACAAATCTTAAAGTCATCGGACGTGCTGGTGTAGGTGTAGATAACATTGATCTGGAAGCTGCTACACAACGTGGTATCATTGTTATTAATGCTCCCGATGGTAATACCATTACGACATGTGAGCATACATTTGCCATGATGATGGCACTTGCGCGACACATTCCTCAAGCTTATGCCAAAACCATTCAAGGTACTTGGGATCGTAAAACCTTCCTTGGTGTGGAATTAAGAAACAAAACACTGGGTGTACTCGGTATGGGACGGATTGGGAGCGAAGTTGCAAAACGAGCGAAAGCGTTCGGTATGGACATTCTTGCATTCGATCCGTTCCTCACACAAGAGCGTGCTGAAAAACTGCAAGTTAAACTGGCCAGCGTGGATGACATCATTCGCAATGCCGACTTCATGACTGTACACACACCATTGACACCTGAAACACGCCATATGATTTCCCGTCCACAATTTGAAGTCATGAAAAAGGGAATGCGTATTATCAACTGTGCCCGCGGTGGAGTTGTTGATGAACTGGCGCTTGTAGAAGCCATTGATGAAGGTATCGTTGCCGGTGCAGCATTTGACGTTTTCGAGAGCGAGCCACCAGCTGCTGATCACCCGTTCCTGAATCACCCAAGCATTATTGTTACACCTCACCTGGGTGCATCCACAGTAGAAGCTCAAGAAAACGTAGCTATTGATGTATCAGAACAAGTACTCCACATCCTGCGCAATGAACCGTTCAAAAACGCAGTTAACATGCCAGCTGTGGCTCCAACAGTAATGAACAAATTACAGCCGTACTTTAAACTGGGCGAAACATTGGGTAGCTTCGCGGCTCAGATCACTCAAAATGCGGTTCAGGAAATTCGGATCGACTATGCTGGAGACCTGTCTGAAGTGGATACTTCCCCTTTAACTCGTTACATTGTAAAAGGGATTCTGGCAAGACATCTAGGTGGTGAAGCCAATATTGTCAACTCCATGCATTTAGCTAAAGTGCGGGATCTCAATGTAGTGGTTAGCCAAACATCGACTACCAAAGGATTTACAAATCTGATTACCGTTACACTTGTAACGACTCAGGATTCCGAGGAGCGCCGTGTTGCGGGCACATTGCTTGCCGGTTACGGAGAACGAATCGTGCGTCTGGACAAATTCCCAGTGGATATTGCTCCGGAAGGTCACCAAATTCTGATCTCGCATAATGACAAACCAGGTATTATCGGACGAGTGGGAACCTTGCTCGGACAAAACGATGTGAACATCGCATCAATGCAAGTTGGTCGGAAAATTATCGGTGGAGCTGCTATTATGATTCTGACAGTTGACAAGGAAGTTCCGAAAGATGTTCTTGTACAGCTCGCTGCTCTTCCAGAAATCAATACAGCCGTTGAAATTGTACTCCATTAATATCAAATATTCAAAAGAGGCAATCCTGTAAAGGATCGCCTCTTTTTGGTTAACTTAACTGAATAATGTTTAGTGTCGCCCCCGGAGGAGATAGAACAGCTGTACCAATAAGCCCAAATAATTGAAACTGGATTGTTGAACCGGCGGTAACAGTCACAATAAAGTCAGATTGCAACTGACTAATTGAAAGGGTTGGAGATACTACACTCGCCGGAATGGCGGTCCCGTTAAGCAAAATTCGAGATTGAATAGCGAGTGCAGCTGTCAGATTTATTTTGTAAGAGATATAGTAACGGCCTGCATTTGTAAGAGTGAAGGTGTCATTCGCCCCATTAACCGTTATGCCTGTTCCTATATTTTGGTTATTCGGCAATGGAATAAGTGTACCACCTAATATTACAACAATCGTACCACTCGTGTTTTCTGCGTAAGCTGAATTGGAAGTTACGGAAGTTCCTGTTGCACCGGTTGCACCAGTTGATCCAGTTGCTCCTGTACTTCCGGTTACCCCAACGCCTGTGGCTCCCGTGACTCCTGTCTCTCCAGTAACACCTGTTGCACCAGTGACTCCAGTATCTCCGGTCGCTCCTGTACTTCCGGTTACACCAACGCCGGTGGCTCCCGTGACTCCTGTACTTCCGGTTACACCGACGCCCGTGGCTCCTGTGACTCCAGTATCTCCGGTTATTCCGGTTATTCCAGTTACACCAGTGACTCCAGTTATCCCAGTTACACCAGTCGCTCCGGTGACTCCCGTATCTCCAGTATCTCCGGTTATTCCGGTTATTCCAGTTACACCAGTGAATCCAGTATCTCCGGTCGCTCCTGTACTTCCAGTTACACCAACACCGGTGGCTCCTGTAGCTCCCGTATCTCCAGTGACACCAGTCGCACCGGTCACTCCTGTGACTCCGGTATCCCCGGTGGCTCCTGTACTTCCGGCTACACCGACGCCCGTGGCTCCTGTATCTCCAGTGACACCAGTCGCACCAGTCACTCCTGTTGCACCTGTGGCTCCTGTACTTCCGGTTACACCAACGCCAGTGGCTCCCGTGACTCCCGTATCTCCGGTTACCCCAGTTGACCCCGTCACTCCTGTTGCGC
>NZ_JBHUQN010000002.1:615377-1180083 GCF_042674385.1 Paenibacillus sp. NPDC056933
CGTTCTCCGGTTACCCCAGTTGACCCCGTCACTCCTGTTGCGCCTGTACTTCCACTTACACCAACACCGGTGGCTCCTGTAGCTCCCGTATCTCCAGTGACACCAGTCGCACCGGTCACTCCTGTCGTACCTGTGGCTCCTGTACTTCCGGTTACACCAACGCCAGTGGCTCCCGTGACTCCTGTATCTCCGGTTACCCCAGTTGCACCGGTCACTCCTGTGGCACCTGTGGCTCCTGCTCCGGCAAGTAACGTGTAATCCGGCGATGTGCTTGGGGTCCCGGTTGGCGATGCTACATTTGCAATATACGTACTGCCGTTGAATGTTACCACCTGGCCGGTTGGATACGTTGGGGCTACTACTGGGTCAAACGATACAACTCCTGTAAGGCCGGCACCCGTTGCACCGGTTCCCCCTGTATTCCCAGTCGCACCCGTATTTCCTGTCACACCAATACCTGTTGCACCTGTACTTCCTGGTACTCCAGTGGCTCCAGTTACACCAGTATCACCAGTATCACCTGTAATCCCCCTTACACCAATCCCAGTTGCTCCTGTCGCTCCCGTTGCTCCTGCTCCGGCAAGTAATGTGTAATCCGCGGAAATGCCCGGAGTTCCTGTTGGCGACTCCACATCCGTAATGTACGTACTGCCGTTGAATGTTACCACCTGACCGACTGGATACGTCTGATCTACTGCCGGGTCAAACGGTACTATACCACTTAAACCTATGCCAGTTGTCCCGGTTACTCCCGGCTCACCTGTCGCTCCTGTACTCCCCGTTACACTAACTCCTGTGGCTCCAGTTGTACCCGTAGCTCCTGCACCTGCAAGCAATGTATAATCCGGTGATGAGCCCGGGGTTCCTGTTGGAGAAGCCACATTTGTAGTATAGGTATTACCATTGAACGTTACGACTTGACCCGCTGGATAGGTTGGTGCTACCGCAGGGTCAAACGGTACCGAGCCCGTTAACCCTGTCCCTGTTGCCCCGGTTGTTCCGCCTGCCAAAAACAGCATATAGTCTGGAGAACTGCCGGGTACACCCGTGGGTCCATTCACATTTACAGCATAAAGACTACCATAATACGAAATCACTTGACCTTGTACATAGCCAAGAGACTGAGCTGGATCAAAAACGGAAATATCATACAGTCCAACTCCTGGCAACCCCTGCGGACCTGGTACGCCTTGGGGACCTACAGGACCTACGGGTCCAGCTGTCCCTCCTGGCCCGGCTGGACCTGGCACCCCGGGTACACCTGGAACTCCTGGCACTCCCGGTGGACCTGGAGGGCCAGGGGCTCCGGGTGTACCAAACGAACTTGTGGCACGACTTAAAGATACAGATATGGATCGAATCAATCCGACCAGTTTATCTTTTTCGTCAGATGGAACTTCCAGAAGCAATGTGACGCTTAATAAATCATCTAGTAGATTTTGTAATTTACCCGCCAAATTGATGACCGCTACCGGCACAACTTCAGAACCTGCAATTGTGAGTTCCAACACAGATTGCAGCTCTGCTTTCACCCCAGGACGAAAACTGGTGGTATTAACGAAAAGGAGTAAATTCCGTAAACTGTTTTGTAAAGCCAAAATATGGGCCGCAGTAGGCTGGCTGACCGCGACCGGAATAGTCACAGTGAGAGAGCTCAAAATAGACTGAAACTGCTCCACTTCACTGGATGTTATTGGAATAAACAGTGATCCCGCTCGAAATGATCTTCCTTCCAGAAAAGCCTTAATATTAACCCGTTTTCTTTCATCAGGCATGCGAAATCCAATCCTCCTTTTACTTCCTTGTTTTTAAACTTATGTTACATAGGAGGCAAAATTATCTTGGACACTTTTTTATGCAAATAAAAGTGACTTCTTATGTTCCACGTTGAACAAGATTAAACGGTACTGTTCAACAAAAAAGCACCCTCCACAGGAGGGTGCTTTCGCACTTTTTGTATGAAATCGGGCTATTTCGAGGAATCCACAGGAAATTGTAAAATAAACTCCGTACCTTCACCAAGTACACTGTTGACATTAATGGTGCCGTGATGCGCATCCACAATATTTTTCACAATCGCCAGACCCAGTCCTGTACCGACACTTTCCCCTCGAACACGAGCCTTATCCGCTTTGTAGAATCGTTCAAAGATGAATGGCAGATCCGAAGATGGAATGCCTACCCCTTCATCTTTTACAATCACTTTAGCTGCAGGTGTCCGCAGATCTGTTAAGAATTCTGCTGATATGACAACATTTTTGCCCGACGGTGTGTGCCGGAATGCATTATCCAGCAAATTCGTAAACACCTGTTCAAGCCGATCTTCATCGGCCTGGTGAAGTTCAATGGAAGACTGTCTGCATTCAAACCGAAGATGAATATCCTGTTCCTTAGACCGTACGGAGAACTTCCTGTATACCCGTTCAAGCAGCTCAACCAGGTCAACTTCCTTTACGGCCATATCCGTATGTCCCGCTTCCATTCGGGCAAGATCAAGCAGATCCTTAACCAATCTGCCCATACGTAAAGACTCATCATGAATAACTTGAATTAACTCTTCGCTTTCTTCTGGAGAAGCCGCCATTCCATCCAAAAGAGCTTCACTATATCCTTGCATCATAGATAGTGGAGTTCGTATTTCGTGAGATACGTTTGCGACAAAATCACGACGCATTTTCTCCAATCGCACTTCTTCCGTTACATCACGAAGCACGGCTACAGCACCTCGTACGACACTATCAGCATATAAAGGCGCCATCTGAACAGACCAGACTCCCTGTTGCACATGCACGTTAGAGTTCTGATCCCTGCCTTGTTCCATGACCGCTTTGAACAACGGAACGAGCGGTTCGGGCACTTCCCGTGAAGAGCTAGCCGAACTGTCCGATTCATTTCCTTCACCCATCTGCTGCGCCCAGTCAAGATCACACCATGCCTGCATGATTTTCTCTCCAGGCGGATTGGTCAGAATCACTTTGCCCTCACCGTCGAATGTAACTACTGCATCAGTCATACTTCTGAGAACACTCGCCAAATGTTCCTTCTCATGGTTAAGATTGCGGATATTATCTTCCAACTGTGCAGCCATATGATTAAAAGTATTTCCCAATTCACCGATCTCATCACTCGTCACAAGGGAGAGACGCGTACCGTAATTTCCTTTACGTATGGCATTCGCTGCCTGGATTAACTGCTGCATCGGTTGCGTAATTTTCGTAAAAAGAAACAACGCAAAGAAGGTCGTCAGGCTGAAACCGATAATACAAACATATGTGAACAAACGCTTGATATCTCTAGACTCAGACTCAGCAAAATTTGTATCAATATACGGCAGCAAAAAAAGACCCAGCGCTATGAGTACACAGCCCACAAGGCAAATAATGGTGATCCATAACTTCCCGACCAGCGATCTCCAGAAATTGAAACTATTTCGGTACTTCCAGTTTATAACCCACACCCCACACTGTCGTAATCATCGCCGCTGATTCAGGCGATACTTTGTTTAGCTTCTCACGAAGACGCTTCACATGCGTATCTACAGTACGAAGATCACCAAAGAATTCATAGTTCCATACATCCTTGAGCAGTTCTTCCCGGGAGAAAACTTTGTCTGGTGATGTCGCAAGGTAATGCAACAGTTCATATTCCTTAGGCGTAAGACTAATCTCTTCTCCACCCGCAGTCACCCGGTGAGCGTCATGTTCAATGACCAAATGCGGAAATACAATATTGTTACTCGAATTACTCTCTTTCGAAAGGTAGGCTGTCGCTGAAGATCGGCGCAAAATCGCCTTCACCCGGTAAATTACTTCACGCGGACTGAACGGCTTAACTACATAATCATCTGCCCCAACTTCGAAGCCCTGAACGCGGTTAATTTCTTCGCCTTTTGCAGTAAGCATCAACACCGGCGTTGATTTTACCTGACGCAGACGTGTACATACTTCAACGCCGTCCATACCCGGTAACATTACATCAAGCAAAATCAAACCATAGTCACCCGCAGTTGCTTTTCGCAGCGCAGTTTCCCCGTCTTCCGCTTCATCAATTTCATAACCTTCTTTTTCGAGATACATTTTCAAAAGTCGGCGGATTCTCTCCTCGTCATCCACAACCAGTATACGGTTCTCATGTTCAGCCATTCCACTCCAGCCCCTTTGCAATAACTCCTCATTACTTCTATTATGTTCGATCTGGCGAACAATATTTGAAAGCCCCTATTGAAAGAAGGGGCTTTCACATATGTTTCATGGATCTCTCTCCGGAACTTCACGAAAACAAAACGTCCTACCCTAGTCTGCCCCGGCGTAAGAATGCAACCCTGCGATGATTAAATTCACACCCACGAGCGTAAACATAACGACCAAGAATCCAAGCACAGCCAGCCAAGCAGACTTGCGGCCCTGCCAGCCTCTGGACAAGCGCAAATGCAGATACACACTATAATATAACCATGTTATCAGTGCCCACACTTCTTTGGGATCCCAGCCCCAGAAGCGGCTCCAGGCAATCTGGGCCCAAATCATGGCAAAAATCAATGCACCCAGCGTAAATATAGGAAACCCGATAGCAATTGCGCGATAACTAATTTCATCCAGATCATCGGCATCAATACCATCCAGCATCGGTTGTAGTGCTTGCCCAAGCGGTTTTCTTACGATTAAACGAATAAGACCGTACAGAATCAGCCCTACAATCAATGACCAGACTACTGTATTCAGTTTACGCCCGGCATTAACTCCATTCATCCAGGAAGGCGTTTCAAGCAAAGGTTCCTTCATGCCAAGAAACGGTTTGATACTTTCCACTTCGCTATTATAAGGTGCGAAAATGGGAGGCATGCGATAAACCACTTTCTCTATTGTACTATTTTCCTGTACCTCTGTGTCAATGCTAGTGGTTTTCTGTACAAAAACCGCCTCATATCCGGAAGCACGGAAAGCAAATACAATTCCGATAAAACCGACGACTACCACAATTGTAATCATCGTGAATTCAACCCATCCACGCTGGCGTCTGGAAGATTTGTCCTTGCCACTAAAGTCGACGGTACGCAACAAATACATGAACCCAGCTGCAAAACCTACGGCGAAGAATGCTTCTCCAAAGGCGGCCAAAGTCACGTGAATCTTGAGCCAAATCGACTGCAAAGCAGGAATCAGTGGCTGCACTTCCTGAGGAAATACGGCGGCATATGCCATAATTATGATCGTAAGAGGCAATGCGAATAATCCCAGCAAGGATTTACGATAAATTGCGTAAACTACAATAAATGCCACCATAATCATCATGGATAGAAAACTCATAAACTCATACATATTACTTACCGGTATATGGCCTGCACCCGCCCAGCGAGTGCCAAAAAAGATAAGATGTGCAGCCAATGCAAAAGTTGAAGCGATAAAGGCCCGCTTTCCCCAACGATCTAGATGAGCCTGAGGATCGCGATTACTCCATTTCTTTCCCATAACGGCAACGCCATATAACATAAATGCAGCACAATATAGAAAAAAAGATACGATAAATGCGTCGCTGCTGAAATCCAATAAACTCATGCTTGGTTCCCCCCGTTATCCAACGACTTCTCATCCACTTCCACATTCAACTGTTTCAACACAGCTGCAACTTCACGTCTGAAGCCAAACCAGTTTTTGTTGGTATGTCCGCCCAAGGTAAGCTGTCCAGCATCTATCCGAATCCAAATGCGTCGATGGTGCCAGTAAAAGCCCATAACCAGACCCAACATTACGATTCCAGCCCCGATCCATACAAAAGGCATGGCCTTATCGATACGTATATTGAGGTAACTCACGGATTGAATGATATCAACCTTGTCCATACTGTCCACTTCCAACTGCAGAGGAATTTCTCCTCCATTCAGCTGTGTATTAATCGCATCCTGTTGAAAACGCTGTTTGTCCACCTGCTTTGCAAAATACAAATACTGCATGCCATTTTCGGGCAAATCCGGTCCTTTGATGTTAAATAGAAAGGCAGGCGCATTAGGCGAAGGGGACTTTGATTTGGGTTGTCCATTATCATCCAATGCAAAATCCATATATTTTTCTTTGACTGTCAAACTATAGGCTCCAGCTTCGAACGTTCGCTGCGTATCCACCATATCAATTTGGATGGAACCATACCGCTCACCCGTCTTGGTATTGACCAGATCAGGTGTTACCGAACGGATCGTTGGCGTCAGATCATAATCAAACTGATACGCTTTCAATCCGTTATAATTCAATGGATGGTTCACTTGAACGTCATGCCTGGCCACCTCGGACAATTGAGGTTTCTTTGAAGGGTCTGAACAATCTGCAGTACATTCGTACAAAACCACTTTGGTTTCGAACAGTTTTGGAACCGTTTTGTTCAAGTTACGAAATTGTTCAGGCACTTCATCTTCTGTGTAAAACTCTACGTTGAACTGTTCATTCTTTAGATACATGGATGTATTGGGGATTTTCTTGATCTCCCCTTCAGGAAATGCAACATGTTCATCCAGATTCAGGCCAGGAAGCCCCCGTGCAAGTACTGCCAGTAGAAAAATAATCAGTCCGATATGGATAACATACGGCCCCCAGCGACTGAATCGCTGTTTTTCGGCCAGCAATGCAGCACCCTCGGTGTGTACACGATATCCTTTCTTTTTAAGCGGCGTAACCGCTTTCTTGATCCAGTCTTCTGGAGCCTCTTCAATAGGGCCTTGGTACACCAGACGCTGGCGTGTAAGAAACTGCAAGTGTTTCCGTATTTTTTGTTTATTCAGTGCTTTGTATAGCGGAAGTACCCGGTCAAGACTGCAAATGACAAGTGAAGCACCGATCAGGACCAGCAGCAAAATAAACCACCATGACTCATATGTATGGGACAGACCCAGCAGATAATAGATATGACCCAACTGACCGTATGTGTCCTTGTAATAAACGGATGGATCAATATTAAGAAAGGTACTTTCTTGTGGATAGACCGTGCCGAGCATGGAACCAACAAGTGTCAATACAATCATGTATACGGCAATTTTGACCGACGAAAAAAAGTTCCATATGCGGTCGATGATTTTGGGATTACTACGCTGCGAACGCCGCGCCATACCATCATAGCGCATTTCAAGTAATTCATCCGATTTAACCTCAGCCTCCAGCAGCGGCTTGCCGCATGCTTCACACAGCACGGTGCCTACCGGATTCTGGTGTCCGCACTCACACTTCGTATTCTGAAACACGACTAGACCTCCTGTCAGGGCTGCTTCGCCAGTTGTGAAATTTGAGCGTCAAGTGTGTCCAAGTCAAGTTGACCGATATGAATGGTGGAGATTTTACCCGTGTCGGAGACAAAAAATGTGGTTGGCATTGGAGATATGCCGAAATCCCGGATCGAATTTTTGTCCCGGTCAAGCATAATTGGAAACGTTACGCCCACCTGTTGCACAAAATTTTCCACGGTCATCTGGTCTTCACCTACATTGATACCAACAAATTGCACACCCTGGTCCTTCCATTTGTCCGCTTGCGCTTGAAGTGCAGGCATCTCTTTGACACAAGGCTCACACCATGTTCCCCAGAAGTTGATCACCATGGCTTTGCCTTTGTACTCCTCAGACGTATGAACTTGACCATCCAGGCCCAGCAGTTCGAAAGAAGGAGCTTTGTCTCCTTCTTTCGGTTTGCCATTCGAGCCGGATACCGATGTAGTAATCGCATATCCGCCCAACACCAGGATCAATAACAAAATAACGATTTGCACCGCTCTTCTTGATTTCCCCATGTGCTGCTCCCCTTTTAAGTAACTATCATTCAGATATAACCGTCTCGGACAACTGTGAACATCCTATGAACAATTATAGCGAATTTCGTCACAAAACTGCGGCGGTTTTATGAAGATTATGTGTCCTCACATTACCTTTTTTTCATTTTTTTGGCGGGTTCTGATTTTGCGAGGGTAATTAGGTTGTTGACTTCCTCTTTGGTCAGATTGCGTGTGAGTCCACGTTTCAGGTTTTGCAGCAAAATGCCACCGAACGAGATCCGTTTCAGACGTGTTACCGGATGGTTAATCGCCTCGAACATACGTCTAACCTGACGGTTACGCCCTTCGTAAATTGTGATGGAAATTACGGCTTCATTCCCTGCCGTATCCACATCCTTGTATTCGACTTCTGCAGGAGCTGTCATACCGTCATCCAGCATAATGCCTGTCTTTAATTTCTCCAGGGCTGTACCATGCGGAACCCCTTTAACGGTTGCTAGGTACGTCTTCGGTACATGATGCTTTGGATGCGTCAGCAAATGAGCAAACTCTCCATCATTCGTCAAAATCAGCAAGCCTTCCGTGTCATAATCCAGACGACCAACAGGATAAACGCGTTCTTTGACACCTTTAAGATAGTCGGATACAATTTTCCGGCCTTCCGGGTCTGAAGCACTTGTGATAACACCTTTCGGCTTGTTCAACATCATGTACACTTTCTTTTCACTGCGGATCGGTTTTCCATTAACCGTAATCATATCCTCTTCGGGGTTCGCTTTCGTACCCAGTTCGGTTACGACCTCCCCGTTAACTTCTACTTTGCCGGACAGGATCAGTTCCTCGCTCTTGCGGCGGGATGCAATGCCTGCCTGTGCGATAATTTTTTGTAATCTTTCCATGTTTGTCATGTCACCTCACACTAATGATACCCATCAAGGCCGAAAATCACAAGGATAATCCATCGATTTTGTAAACGCAGTGGCTGAAAACGCCTTTTGACCTGTGTTTAGCTATGAATTCAGACCAAAAAGCTCACCTTTTCACTGCCTGTATATAACAGGAAGCGTCAAGGTGAACCTTTCACTTTCAATCATATGTAACCACTAAAACGAATAAGGTTAACTGGCTACTTTGCCGGCTACAACGACCTGTTTTTTGGCAGGTACTGCGCTCTCTTTAATGAAGGATTGCAGCGTTTTGGAAGTAATAAAATAAGTGCGTCCTCCGTATACAAAGGTCATCATGCCAACAACCTGATTGTTCTGATCCAGAACTGGGCCACCTGAATTGCCTTGTGCCACCGATTTTACGATACTGCCAATGCCCTTCTTGCCTGGGACGTCTGAATCTTGTGAATTAAATACTCGGCTCTTGGCTATCGTATTGTAGGTTGCAGGAAACTCCTCGTCCAACAGTACGAGTTCCCCAGCAGGATTTTTGGGAAATCCAATTGTATAGACAATTTGGTTATCCTTGCTATTCGCGAACGTCACGGGTTGTGCATCGATTGCTTTGTCCAGTTTGAGCAATGCCATATCCGTCACCGGATCTGTTTTGATGATTTTGGCCTTCACAGGCTCATCCAGTTGACCTGGGCTCGCTACAGTCAGTGTTCCTATGTCCCCGTCAGACAGTTCAGCAATATCCTGAACGACATGATAGTTAGTGAGCACTTCATCCTTGGAGATCAGTATTGAGGTACCCACATCATAATATACTGTATCGGGTTCATCCTGTTTCTCCAGACGTACGTTCACAACGGGGAAAGAATCCGCAGAAACGGCCAGTTGAGCACGCAATTGTTTATCGAAATAACCCGTAAAATGAATCGTATTAACGGCTTGAGCCGCGGCCAGCCCCGTCTGTCCTCCTAGCAACGCAATAGCAAGCATACCTGACATTCCAAAGCGGAGCATTTGTTTCCAACTCTTTTGCATGTTCCCACTCTCCTCCGCTATTATTCTAGCATAATTCATATATCGGAAGGAAAGGGCAACTTTTTTATCCAAATACAATTAAACAAATGACCAAGGCAGCAATGAAACCAACCACATCAGAAAACAACCCGACTTTGAGGGCATAGCGGCCATTACGAATGCCTACTGCTCCAAAATAAACAGTCAATACATATAGAGTTGTATCCGTACTCCCTTGAATCGTGGAAGCCATGCGGCCAATCATAGAGTCAGGACCATAGGTCTTGATCAGATCTGTCGTAAAAGCAAGTGAGCCTGTCCCGGTCAAGGGACGCAAAATGCCAAGCGGCAATACTTCTCCCGGAACCCCCATCCAGGACACGAGTGGAGCGATCAGACTAATCACATAATCCAGTGCACCGGAAGCCCGAAATACACTAATCGCGACCATCATGCCTACCAGATGAGGAATAATGCTAATTGCCGTGGAAAATCCATCTTTGGCCCCATCAACAAAGGATTCGTAGACCGGGACCTTTTTGGTGAACGCATATAATGGTACAAACGCGATAATAACCGGAATGGCCCAGACGGAAATCCAGTTGATGAAGGTTAACAACGCTACTCATCCTTTCATAGCGGGATTGTCACTTTTATGTACACGCGGCGGTCTGTGAAGTGCCCTGTTGCGGTACCAACGATCAGCAACGATGGCTGCAAATGTCGCGACAATCGTTGCCATCAGTGTTGTCCCTACAATTTCCGTAGCATTTGCGGAATGATAATTGAGCCGAATGGCTATCAGGGTTGTTGGAATAATGGTGATACTCGCTGTATTCAATGCCAGTAAGGTACACATGGCAGGGGACGCCGTTTGTTTATCCGGATTCAATTCCTGCAGTTGCTGCATGGCTTTGATCCCCATTGGGGTAGCCGCATTGCCGAGGCCAAGCAGATTGGCACTCATATTGGATAAAATGTAGCCCATGGCTGGATGATTCCGCGGAACATCGGGAAACAAATAGCCGACGACCGGACCCAGCAGCTTCGCAATCCGGCCCAGCAGCCCCGCATCTTCAGCCATTTTCATCATCCCCATCCAGAACACGAGCACACTGATCAGCCCAAAACATACGGTTACTCCGGTTGCCGCTCCATCAAAAGCCGCCTGGGTAACGATTTCAATTTTCCCCTGTGCTGCAGCAAAAACAAATCCCGTTACGATCATAATAAGCCAGATAAGATTAATCAAAAGATAACCCTCCCCTCAACTTCAATATCTGTTTGTTTCAGAGGAACAAACTTAGCATTCAATTTTTTCGGCAATTTGGATTTATGGAGATAACAGATGACTTAATACCGCGCGCCAGGCCGCCGCCCACGAGGAAACATCGGCAATTCCGCCCCATGTTGAATCCTCTGTCTTCGGTTCCGGCGGAATATAACTTCCCTTGTGGTATACAGGGATGGAGCCCACAAGTTTCCCGTCAAGCTGCATATCAATTCTGCCAGCCAGTCCAAAAGAAGGATCTGTCGGTTTGGCATCTGCCTCTGAACCTTCCTGAATACGATTTTCGAGTAAAATAAGCTTTTTCGTCAATGAGGATGTCTCACTCTTCGCCAAAGGATAGATGAACCCGCGGCCTGTGACCACATCCGTGTTTTGTACAGGCTGTTCCTTTTTTGCAATTTCCACCAAAGGGAAGTTTTCAAAACCAAAATCCAGCATACGCGCATGATCATTCCAGTCATCGCCATCGTTCAAGGTTACCGCAGCAAGCTGTTGTCCATCGCGTGTTGCAGAGCTGACCAAACAACGGAACGCCTTTTTGGTATACCCGGTCTTCACCCCATCGGCTCCTTCGTAAAGCCGCAGCATTTTATTTTTGTTTTGCCAGGAATACTCCCAGCTTTCATTCGGATTTGGAGCCTTCTTGTTCTCCGTCGCTACAATTCGTTTGAAAACCGGATTCTTGAGCGCATATGCTGTTAAGCGTGCCAGATCATTGGCGGTGGAGTAATGACCGTCGGCGTCAAGTCCATGAGGATTCATAAAATGGGAATGGGTCAGACCCATTTGCTCTGCCTTCTTGTTCATTAAGAGTACAAAACCTTCTTCAGATCCACCGACATGTTCAGCAATTGCCGAGGCCGCATCGTTGCCTGATCGAAGCATTAAACCATATAACATGTTTTCAAGCGTCATTACTTCGCCCAGTTTGAGATAGAGAGAAGACCCTTCTTTGGCAAAGGCCGAAGAAGTCACTTTTACTTTGTCATCCAATTTACCGTGTTCAATCGCTACAATGGCCGTCATGATTTTGGTCAGGCTGGCAATTCTGAGTTCTTTGTCCCCATCTTTGCTGTACAAAATCCGGCCCGACGTCACATCAATGAGAGCAGCGCTTTGCGCATGAGTTGAGGGCCCCGGTATGGTTCCTTGGGCTTCTGCGAGCCTAAATGAAGGAAACAGAAACAAAGGTACAAGCATACATGCCACAAATTTCATTAATTTTCGCATCAATTCATTCCTCCGGGTCACTTGGAATCTTGTACTAGCTTATGTCTGGACAACCCGAAGTATGTCCCAGTGCAAGAAAACAGCAAAAATCCCTTTCGCACATTCACTGCGGAAGGGATTTTGAGCGAATCATTTAGCTGAACGTTGAAGGATTAGGTGTGACAGGTATACCGGACTCCGAAGGTTGTTCCGTATTACGATTGCGGAACATGTCCTGAATTCTGTCCATCACATATGGTGTGGAATCAATCAGTTTCTCGAACAGATGCGTTGAATTGTCAAGCGGCACAATGTGAACACCTTGTTTTCCAACCACCAGGAACGCAATAGGACGAATAGATACGCCGCCCCCACTACCGCCTCCGAATGGAGAAGCAACCGACGCAGAGCTGGCATGCTCAGTGGCGCTTCCAGCACTCGCTTTGCTGCTTCCTCCATCATTTACATGAAAATCACTGCCACCTGCAGCAAATCCGAATCCTACTTTACTGATTGGCAGAATGACGGTACCGTCAGGTGTTTCTACCGCATCGCCCACGATTGTATTGACATCCACCATGGCCTTGATATTTTCCATTGCGGTTTCCATTAAGCCTTGAATTGGATGATCTGACATTTAAATCCCCTCCAGTTTCATTATAAGCTAGGTTTGATCTAACCATATCATCCCCAAACTTGAAGGGAGTTATGTAAGTGAGTATTTCTCGAATCTAGCCAAAATCACGGGGCAAGAACTTGTCACATTCCGGTGTTGGTGGTTGGCAACCTTATACTCATCTTTGTGACTGTATAAAAAGAGGACACCCGCCTTCTAAACATCCTATTTGGTATGATGTCTTCTCAGCTTTTTCTTGCGTCTGCGCCGTTGTTCCTGCAAAAGTTTGAACCACATACGCCATCCTCCCTCCACTTGCAGTACACGGGTTAACAACATAAATCCTGCAATCAAAAGCGCTGTAATTCGAATTTTCATTTTCCAATCCAGTTCGGTTTGAAACTCCATATCATCTTCCCACACCGGCACAACCTGCAGGACTGGTGTTCGTTCAAAATGGATTTGATAAGACAAATATCCAATTATGCTCGACTTGATACTCCACACCCACCCAATGAGAATAGCCGTGTACGCTGCATCGCCCACGCCCACACGAGTTGACCAGAACATATGAGTCACATGCACACGAGTGAGCGTTTGCTTGACCCAGAGCTTCAGTGCATCCGTTGCCCGAAGCATGACTTTTACATTTTTTGTCCATTTTTCAACTTTTCGTTTGTTGACACGCTCGCTACCCTGAGACTCTCCTCTTGAATGATTCATTCGCTGTTCTGTTTTTACCAGAAATCCTTCCTTCCAATTACGAAAGACGATGCTGGGAATTTCATAGTTGATACGTACAATGCCATAGAACATACGAATCGTAATTTTGGCATAATCATCATGATTCTGTTTACTGAATGTAAAATGCACATGAACATACGAGATGAGGACTGCGGCAAGCAGCAGTGCGATCAACAAGCCGATTCCTCCAAGCCAAATCCACACAGGCCTTACCTCCAAGCCCTCAATTCTTATCATGTCTAGTATGACACTCTATATAGGAAAAAATTCACGTCCGACCTGAAAATTCCATTCTATCTTCCGACATACCCAATCAACTATTCGAAAAGACAACAAAAAAACCGGCTCCCCTTTAGGGTACCGGTTATCATTTAAATCAATATTATGAATTAATGGAATCATCTTCAATGTTGATATCGTGCATATCCTCCGTACTTTCATTGTCATCCAGATTTGTATGTTCCAGATCCAATTCCACAGGCTGCACATCCAGCTTTTCAAAGAGCAACTGTGTCTCTTCCTCCAGATTCTCGGAATCTTCAAACAAGCCCGGCTCGGGCAGATCTTTGAGTGAAGCCAAACCGAAGTAATCCAGGAATGATTTGGTTGTTCCATATAGAATTGGGCGTCCAATCGCCTCAGCGCGTCCCACTTCCTGAATCAAATCCTTGTTCACAAGCGTGTGGATGGCGCGTTCTGACTTCACTCCACGGATCTCCTCAATCTCTACCCGCGTGATCGGTTGACGATACGCTACAATCGCAAGTGTCTCTAGTGCGGCCTGGGATAGGGAGGTACGTGCAGGTGAGTATGCCAATTTCTCAAAATACGTCGCATGCTCCGGCAAGGTACCCAACTGCACAACCCCTGCAATTTTAAGAATTTGCACGCCTCTCCCCTGGTTGGCAAATTCAGCGATCATTTCCTCAATCGCGTCGGACACCAACTCCACCCGCTGATCTACGATTTCGGCAATTTGTTTGATGCTCAGACCTTCTTCTCCGGACAAAAACAACAGGCCTTCAATAATCGATTTCAATTTCGGAAAATCCATGATTCTTTGTTTCCCCTCTCCACTCCATAACAATATCCTCAAACATCCGCTCCTGATAACAGACAATCTGCTTCATCTTCATCAGCTCCAGCACCGCCAGAAATGTGACAACAATCTCATGCCGATAGATCTGGTTATCCAACAGTTTTGAAAATAACAGTCTGCCTCCTGGCCCCATGCTTTCCAAAGCGCCGATGACATCACGGATGCGATCCTTAACCGATATTTCATCCCGGTGGATCCGGGTAACGGTTGTCCGCTTCTCCGCCTTGCGCAGCGCCTTCTGAAATGCAGCAATCAGATCCGAGGTATGCAACCCTTCCACCGGATTAGATTGTGCTTCTACGGGCATATACGGTCGCAAATCCTCGGGCTCTTTGGAAAAAATAAGGCTGCGTTCCCACTCCCGCTCATGTAAATGACGCGCAATTCCCTTGTATTTGCGATATTCAATCAGACGTGCAATCAGCTCAGCACGTGGGTCATAATCTTCTTCTTCCATATAAGCATAATCCTCAAAGTCCTCGATTACCGGTGGCTTGGGCAGTAAAAGTTTGCTCTTGATCGACAGAAGTGTTGCCGCCATTACCAGAAATTCACTCGTAATATCCAGCTCCAATTCCTGCATCGAATGCAGATACGCCATATATTGATCGGTAATATCGCTGATGGGAATATCCTGGATATGAATCTCTGCCTTATCGATCAAATGAAGCAGCAGATCCAAAGGCCCTTCAAAAGTCTCCAGTTTGTATGTCACTACCGTCACTAGACGAATCCTCCCGCCAGAAAAATAAAAACCCCCGCTAAGCCGCCGAATCCGGTCTCCCGTTTTCGTCTGCGCAGAGCAGGGCACTATATTAAATAAGCACTATTTTAGCTGTTTCGTCAAGTTTGCCATTTCAATAGCGGCAGTAGCTGCATCCCAGCCTTTATTTCCTGCCTTTGTCCCAGCACGCTCAATGGCCTGTTCAATATTCTCTGTGGTAACTAGACCAAAGATGGTAGGCACGCCTGTTTTCAGGTTAATTGCGGCTACACCCTTAGCCATCTCATTGCACACATAATCATAATGTGTCGTAGAACCACGGATCACCGTACCGAGCGTAATGACCGCATCGTATTTTCCACTTTCAGCCATTTTTTGTGCAATCAACGGGATTTCAAAGGCACCTGGAACCCAGGCTACATCCACTTCATCATCTTGTACACCGTGACGTTTGAACGCATCCAATGCTCCACTAAGCAATTTGCTTGTAATGAATTCGTTAAACCGACCCACGACAACTCCATATTTTAATCCTTCCGAAACCAAATGTCCTTCAAAAAAGTGTGGCATTCATGTCATCTCCCTAATCGTATTATATGATGTACGTAGCTGATCTTCGGCAAAATATTTCACCTTATTTTACTTCAGAACAGCCACTCAGTTTTTTTCTTCATTCTGCTCGATATCGTCGAATTTCAACATATGACCAAGCTTCGCCTGCTTCGTATGCAAGTAGGCCGTATTATCCTCGTTCTCTTGCATCTGAATCGGTACTCGTTCTACCACTTCCAGCCCGTAGCCTTCAAGCCCTTTAATTTTGCGCGGGTTGTTGGTTAATAACCGGATTTGGCGAACACCAAGATCCTTGAGGATTTGGGCACCAATGCCGTAATCACGAAGATCAGCAGCAAATCCAAGCTTCAGATTGGCATCTACAGTGTCCAGACCTTCTTCTTGCAACTTGTAGGCTTTGAGTTTGTTGATCAATCCAATGCCACGGCCCTCCTGTCTCATGTAGAGCAGAACGCCATTACCTTCTTCATGGATCTGTTTGAGGGCTGCATCGAACTGCGGACCACAGTCACAACGATGAGAATGGAATACATCCCCTGTCAGACATTCGGAGTGCACGCGGACCAACACAGGCTTCGAACCGTCAATCTCTCCTTTAACCAAAGCTACGTGCTCTTTGTTATCCACCGCATTGGTATAGGCTACCGCTTGGAATTCGCCAATATCCGTAGGCATACGCACAGCGACTTCGCGTTGAACAAGCTTTTCCTTTTCATTCCGGTAACGAATCATGTCCTGAATACTTATGAGCTTCAGATCATGTTTACGCGCAATCTCCTGAAGATCTGGAAGTCTGGCCATCGTACCATCTTCCTTAATCACTTCACAGATGACACCGGCCGGGTATGAGCCGCACATAATAGCGAGATCCACAGCCGCTTCCGTGTGTCCGGCACGCCGCAGGACACCCCCATCTTTCGCGATAAGCGGGAACATATGCCCCGGCTTGCGGAAATCTCCACTTTTCGCTTCTGGATCGATCAAACCCTTCACTGTTATGGAACGTTCATGTGCCGAGATGCCCGTTGTCGTATCTTTATGATCTACCGAAACGGTGAATGCCGTTCCATGAAAGTCCGTATTTTGTTGAACCATTGGTTTCAAATTAAGTTCGTCCGCACGCTGCTGCGTGATGGGAACACATACCAATCCTCTGCCTTCGGTAATCATAAAATTGATTACTTCCGGTGTAGCCTTCTCGGCCAAAGCGATAAAATCGCCTTCATTCTCCCGGTCCTCATCATCTACCACAATGACAGGTTTCCCCCGCATTAAATCGTAGATCGCTTCTTCTATAGGGTTCAGAATGGATTGTTCTCCTGACATAAGTCCCCCTCCAGTTTCCATTTCAAATTATATTTGTATTCAAACAATTAGTTAAGCAAATCCGTGATTAGCTAGGAAATCCTCACTGATACTTTTCGGCTTGCCTGCACCAGTCTCCTGATGTCCCTTACCGTAATGCAGCAGATGATCCACATATTTGCCCAGAATATCACACTCAATATTGATGGTATCACCCGTCTTTTTGACATTTAATACCGTTTCACCAATGGTATGTGGAATAATGGACACAGTGAATGCAGTCTGTGAAGTATGCACAACTGTTAGACTAATTCCATCCAGGGTTACGGACCCTTTGGGTATCAGATATTTAAACAATTGCGTATCATCAGGTTTGATCTCGAAAACAATCGCATTCTGGTCACGTGTAATGCTGCCAATAACGCCAGTGCCATCTACATGACCCTGAACGATATGTCCGCCAAAACGTCCACCAGACAGCATGGCTCGCTCCAAATTGACTTTGTTGCCGGATTGCAATTGACTAAGATTGGTATGGCGGTATGTCTCGGGCATTACATCAGCTGTAAATCCCCCGGCCTCCAGGGTTGTTGCAGTTAAGCATACCCCGTTTACAGACACACTATCGCCAATCTTCAAGTCATTCATGATGGCGGAAGCTCCGATATTCAGGACCATCGCTTCGCCTTTCCGACCTATGCGCCGGATCTGACCGACTTCTTCCACCAAACCGGTAAACATGCTGCCGCCTCCTTTATTTATTTCGTTAACATAAATGTATTTATTCTGGCCACACCGGAATTCCGCCAATGCTGATATTATCTCCAACTTGCTCAATTTCCAGCTGATGCAGTTGAATGGCCTGACTCATGCGCTCCACACCCTCGAAGCGGAAACTGCCTGGTGTATCGTATCCTCCGACAATTTTCGGAGCAATGAACATAAGCAGTCGGTCTACCAACCGAGCTTCCAACATAGCACCATTCAGTGTGCCTCCGCCTTCAAGCAGGATTGAACCAATCTCACGTTCACCGAGCTTGCTGAGTGCACTCAGCAAATCTACACGCGGTCCAGGACCACAACGTATAATCTCCACACCGTATGCTTCCAAACGCTCAGCTGCTTCAGTGCTCGCTTCATCCGTTGTAAGCACCCAAGTTGGTACAAGACCATCCTTAACCATTTTGGAGCCTACAGGCAGACGCAGCTTGGAATCCACAACGATCCGCACCGGGCTGATCCCTTCCACCTGCAGACGAGTGGTCAGCTCCGGATTGTCAGCAATTACAGTTTCCACACCAACCATAATTCCTTGATGACGATGACGTAGAGCATGCACAATCTCGCGTGCCGGCTCGTTAGAGATCCATTTGCTGTCACCGCTACGAGTAGCGATTTTGCCATCAAGAGTAGTAGCCGTCTTTAAAGTTACAAAGGGAAGACCTGTTGTAATGTATTTAATGAATTTTTCATTCATCCGTCTGCCGCGCTCACGGAGGACACCCACTTCAACTTCAATCCCTTGTTGGCGCAGCATGCTGATGCCTCTGCCGGAAACTTGCGGATTCGGATCTTCACAGCATACAATGACACGTTTCACTTTCTCGTGAATGAGACGTTCGCTGCAAGGAGGGGTCTTGCCATAGTGACTGCAAGGTTCGAGTGTAACATACACTGTACTGCCTTCAGCATCGCTGCCCGCCATATTCAGTGCATGTACCTCTGCATGGCCCGTCCCCCGTTTCAGGTGACTTCCCAGGCCTACGATACGCCCCTCTTTCACAACGACACAACCTACAACCGGATTTATTCCTGTCTGTCCTTGTGCCCGTTCTGCCATATCCAACGCCAGCGCCATATAAAATTCATCATTAATCATTTCCAATCCGTTCACCCCACGGTTAAAATCTGAGTTATTGTATTGACCTCCCTTCCAACTGAGAGGCATGTTCCATATCTAATAAAAAATCCCCGTCGAACAATCCGTTCGATGGGGATGATGAGAGACATGTGTCATCAGCAATACTATTGATACAGTACCAACAACACTTCGCCCAAAAACTTCATTTCAGGCAAGTGAAAGCAGACACATACCTTAATGAACTTCATTTACAGGTAAAGAGCTTCTATGATGTGGCATATGTATGAAGATTTCCGAATGTAACCGGATTTCTCCCTGTACAGAAAATGAATTCGTCAAAAACTGTACAGCAACAATACTGCGGAATGCGGCCCGTTAGGACTGCACCCTCTCCTTCTCCCATCCAGACTATACTGTCGGTTCTGGAATTACACCAGATCAGCCATCTGCCACAGGCAGACAGGTCACGGACTTTGCACTTCGTGCTGGATTGACATCCTCACACGACTGCATCACCGCCGGTAGGGAATTACACCCTGCCCTGAAGGATTCGCTTTCGTTATTAATTGGATGTTAGCACTTTAATGCCAAAAAATCAATTATTTTTTGTTCCTTTTTGTCACATACTAACTTTTAATAAGCTTAAGTGTAATAAAAAACCGTCTCGCCAAAGCGAAACGGTTTCCTTACAGAGATCCTGATTAAGCTTCTACAACTTCAACAGTCTCCATTTTGTCTTTACCTTCAAAAGCATCTACGAACTCCATACCTTTGGTTACTTTACCAAATACAGTATGTTGACCATCCAAATGTGGTTGCGGTTGGTAGCAGATGTAGAACTGGCTTCCGCCTGTGTTACGGCCTGCATGTGCCATAGCCAATGTTCCGCGCTCATGTTTGTTCGGGTTGATCTCACAGTTGATTGTGTAGCCTGGGCCACCTGCACCGGTACCGTTAGGGCATCCGCCCTGAGCAACGAAGCCCGGAATAACGCGGTGGAATACAAGACCATTGTAGAAACCGGAGTTTGCCAGCTTCTCAAAGTTTGCTACTGTGTTTGGAGCTTCTTGATCGAACAGATCGATTACAACTTCTCCGCCGTTTGCCATTTTGATTTTCGCTTGTTTCGCCATATGTAAATGACTCCTTTCGTATTGACCATCGTTAATGGTGCCAGAACGCATTGACCCTGGGCCAAGCTTTATAGCACTTTTCTTAGTGTACACCGAAAATGGATGGATCGCAAAATAATCAGCAAGATTTTTTTCGAAATCCACCCTTATAGATGCAAAGAAGACAAAAAAGGAGCGCTCCTTTTTTGTCTTCTTTATTAACAATTCAGCATCGTTCTCGAATTAACGAGTTACAGGCTGCTTAGCAATACGCTCAGGAACGAGGTCATTCTGGATAATGTCCTGATACGTCTCACGGCGTACCACAACATCCCCTTGACCGTCTTTGACAAATACTACTGCCGGACGACGAATCCGGTTGTAGTTGCTTGCCATGGAGTAATTGTACGCGCCTGTGCAAGCTACTGCGAGCAGATCGCCGCTTTGTACTTTGGGCAGTTCCAGATCCCAGATCAGCATATCGCCGCTCTCACAGCATTTACCAGCAACCGATACCGTTTCATGAGCAGCCTCATTCGCACGATTGGCAAGTACTGCTTCATATTTGGACTCATACAGTGCCGGACGCGGATTATCTGTCATCCCGCCATCAACAGCCACGTATTTACGAACCCCTGGAATGTCTTTGCTTGTTCCAACGGTGTAGAGTGTTGTTCCCGCTTCACCCACGATGCTGCGGCCTGGTTCAACCCAGATCTCAGGTACGGCATAGCCGATTTGGGCAAAATGATTTTTAACCGCATCGGTGATGGCTTTTACGTATTGTGAAACTTCAAGCGGAGTATCTCCATCAATATAGCGAATACCAAAGCCGCCGCCCAGATTAACCACTTTGAATGCAACGTTAAGACGCTCATACACCGCTGCTGCAAATTCAGCAACGCGTTGAACTGCCATCTGGAAACCTTCAACTTCGAAAATTTGTGATCCGATGTGTGAATGCACACCGAGTAAAACTAAGTTCGACTGCTTGGAAGCAAGTTCAATCGCTTCGAATGCAGTTCCGTTCCCGATATCGAATCCAAATTTCGAATCGGTTTGTCCTGTGGAGATATATTCATGCGTATGGGCCTCAACACCAGGCGTCACACGAAGCAAAATGTTTACTTTACGATTTTTGTCCGCTGCTACAGCTTGCAACAGATGCAATTCATTGAAGTTATCAACAACAAAGCATCCAATCTCCGCATCAAGCGCCATTTCAATTTCTTCCAGTGTTTTGTTGTTGCCATGGAAGTGAATACGCTCTGCCGGGAAGCCAGCTTGCAGTGCAGTGAATAATTCACCATCGGATACAACATCCAATGAAAGTCCTTCTTCCGCAGCAAGAGCACACATGGCCATTACGCAGAATGCTTTACTTGCATAAGCAACTTGAAAGCCCAGTCCGGAAGCACGGAATGCTTCCATGTACTCTCTGCAGCGCTCGCGAACCAGTTGCTCGTCCACCACGTAGAGTGGAGTTCCGAATTGTTCTTTCAAATCCGTTGTATCCACGCCACCAATTTCCAAATGTCCTTGCGCATTTATTTTACTTGTACCATGTAAATACATATTCTGCATTCCTCACTTTTTATATACTGGAACAGCTGTTATTCCAATGATTTTACACCAGTATATCAAATTAGTGAATGAGAAGAATGGATTTTTCAGCTGATCATTTGTGTTTTTTACTTTTTCGCAATTCTCCGTCAGGGTCATCGTCCATTTTGGTATTGTCACGCGTTTTGTTGATTGATGGACGTTTTTTATTTTCCAACAGTGGCATACGAAACAAAAAGTTACCCAATGCCTTTGCATTAAACGGTATGAATGGCCAGAGATAAGAAGAGTTGTACGAGCGATGCAACGTAAGGGCCACTATAATGAACGTGGTTCCAACAACGAATCCAGGAACCTTGAATATCGCTACTACCACTAGCAAAAACAACCTGACTAGCCGATTCGCCAAACCAAGCTCATAACTGGGAGTTGCAAACATGCCAATCGCAGCTATAGCCATGTAAAGTACAACTTCATTCACAAAATAACCTGTTTTCACAGCGATATCACCGACCAGAATGGCGGCAATCAAGCCCATGGCCGAAGCGAGTGGTGTGGGGGTATGAACAGCCGCCATCCGCAATAAATCGACCCCGAACTCAATGAGCAGGAACTGTAGAATCAGCGGAAGCTTGGCATTCTCATGAGGACCGATGAACTCCATTCCAGCCGGCTTGATCCCCGGATCAATCACCATCAATAACCACAAAGGTAACAAGAAAAGCGAAATCAAAATGCCCCCAAAACGTACCCAGCGCAAATAGGTTCCCATAAAGGCGGTCTGTCTGTTCTCTTCTGCATGTTCACACAGGTCAAAAAAAGTCGTGGGCAGAATCATCACACTGGGTGAAGTATCTACAAAGATAACAACTCGCCCTTCTATCAGATGAGAAGCCGTCACATCCGGCCGCTCCGAATAACGAACCAACGGATATGGGTGCCAGCCCTTGTTAATGATCGCTTCTTCAAGTTGCTTATCAGCAGCAGGAATGCCGTCGATATTCACTCGTTTAATTTTCTCGCGAACCGAATCCACCTGAACTTTATCCACGATATCATCTATATACACGACGCAGACATCCGTTTGAGATCTCCGACCGACCTGCATAATTTCGAATTTTAATCCAGGGTCTCTTATTCTCCGACGTACTAACGCAACGTTGGTCAGAAGTGTCTCGGTAAAACCGTCTCTAGAGCCGCGCACCACTCGTTCCAGCGAAGGTTCCTCCGGTGAACGCACTGGATAACTGCGCGTATCCATAATAATAACGGAACGATCCCCTTCAACAAACAAAGCGCTCATACCCGTGAGGACCTTGTTGATTACAGCGCTCATTTTTTCCACTCGCTCAACCTGTATATGAGGGATGTAACAATCAAAATATGACTTTAGTGCATGTCCTGATACCTGGTCTGGTGTAAGATAGGTTAACCGTTTTAACACTTCAAGCAGAATCTCATCTTTCGCAAAACCGGTTAATAACAGCAATCCCACATGCTTTCCGCCCATAACCATTTCTCTCATATTGACATCGAAGGATTCACCAAGACCCAATACTTGCTGCAGCGTATATTTGTTTTCACTCATGCTCGGGGAGATATCATCGTTTTCCTGCCAATATTTTATCGATTCTTCAATACTGTCGGACATTTCATTTTGCTTCTTTTTCTCATATGCCTTCTGTTCTTTCTCTTTATGGATTTCATTAGGCGATTTATTCAACATCTCTTCAGATGCTGATTCTGATTCGTCGGAATTATGTCCGTTGTTGTCCGATCTTACATCCATTTCCCATCCTCCTTCGGCCTCACGTTCTAACGCTGATATACAAAAAAGTCAAATAGCGAACCTGTCATCTTGCCCAAAATCATGGCGAGCAATAGTCCGAATAAATAAGATTTCATGCCCAAACGTTTCGCGAGTACAGGCAGCACATTCAATACCTCCGTGAGTGCGGCAGCGAGCAGACCGATGAACACACCGCAAAACAATCCAATGATCGGGCTGAGCAGCAACACGCCATGCACTTTCCAATGCCAGAAATCCGCAACGGTACCGATCAGCGAACCGCCAATCAATGCCCCTTCATACCAATGGGTTTTATCATAGGAACGTGTTAGCTGCGCCAATCTGGGGATCATATCGAGCACGAGAATAAGCGCGATCACACCGCTTCCTACGGCGACTCCCCCCGCAACACCCAGCACGATACTGATCGCTCCATTAAGAACGCTCATCCGCATTCATCTCCCTGCGTTCCTCTTCATGCATACGTTCGGTTTCTTCAATCACCACATATTTGTCTACATTTTGCTGATATAGGAACATTTCCACTTCCAAAGGGGTAGGTTCTTCATTCCATTTTTTCTTGAATAAATGATTGAAAAACACCGCCATACCAAATCCAATCCCAATGGAATATGCCACTTGGAACAGATAGGGATGCTCATCCCGACGTCCTGTAATCATTTCGACGATTCGAATCTGTACTTCCTGCATGTTTACGTCTGCATGAAAATTCATAATGGTCAGGGCTGATCCGAAAAATAGCAGCAACCATACCAGAATGAACAATGATATGGATGCCTTGCCAGTTCCAGCAATCACCTCAACAAGTGTATGTCCCGATCCGATTAATTCAACAGTGACACCAGGCAAAGCAATACGGATCTGGGGAATAATCTGTAGTATGTCAATGAGGATCAGATTTCCGTCCTCCGGTCCGGGGCGCAGCAGTTCAAGCTCAAGCAGCCTCCCTTCCTGTTCCTCTGGAGAGGTTAGCAGATGAGCCACATCCCCAAGCTTGACGCCCCGCCCCCTCTGGATGCGAATACGACTGCGCAAGCGAACGTAGACCGTTGGAGTGGGTGTCATGGACATCCGAAACACTCCTTTACTGCGTAATTTAGGTTAGTATTTGAATAATGTGCAAATTTATTACATTCTGGTTGGAAAAAGGTTGGGTAGCCTGCGGACGCTTCGGGATGGATCGGCCGTCGGTCGCTGTTGCTCTCAGCAGACCAACCTTCCGATCGCTGTTGTCTCCAAATTTTCTTGATTCATTTCTACTAGTGTAGAAATTCGGAGACAGTGTATGCTTTCGAAGTAGCTTTCTTTCAGAAAGCTTTTAGGCGAACGCTTCGCTTCTTCAGGTTTATTCTGCCGCCTACGTTGGTAGTGTATTTAAATATACCTTCGAGGCTTCGCTCCTTTTATCCGATTCCATCCCTTCGCTGCATGGCTCTCCGTTTTTCAAAACGCCTGCAATAAATATGCTGGGAGGCGGCAGTAGGAGATTTTATAAGCTGGCTTAATTACCGCTTTTTCTCTATTACATTTCTTTTATGACTAAAAACAGAAACAAAAAAAATCGCTAATATAGCGACTTATGGAGAAGAGAAGATTTTATGGATTGACTGGTAAGAAATTTCGGGGATCAGGCATCTTTGGAAAAGCCTTACGCATCGCTGTAAGGACTTCCTGTGAAGCTTTTATCTTGGAAGGATGGGTCATTTGTAGAACTTCAATATCTTTGGAGAATGGATGGAAATAACGCATGTACACAAAAACAAAAGTCGTGATCATCAGCAGAACGGATAAAAGTACCCTCCTTTTTTTGTTCCATATTCAATACCCTCCTTTTCACGTGGCTTGATCTCCCTTCTGTATCTCAATGGAGTAATCTGCATGGTTTTGCGAAACTGATTAATAAAATAGCTGGTGCTATTAAAACCAACTTCATAAGCAATCTCGGTAATGCTGCGTTCTTGGAGTTGCAACAGCTCTACACTCTTTTGGATGCGATAATCGATAACATATTGTATAGGTGTTGTTTTCAACATTTGCTTGAAGTAACGACATGTTTCCGAACGGCTTAGCTGGCCTGCCCTTGCGATGTCTTCCAATTGGATTGGGTCATCAAAGTGCAAGTGAATCCATTCCAGCATCTCCTTCATTCGTTTGCTTCTGATATTTTCGGACGTATCATATTCCAGCTTGTAACCTCCTATATTTAAATGTTTCCATATCGTCAGTAATTGTGAGGCTACATTTATTTCGTAATATGGGGGTTGATCATCCAGTTCCATTTTAATCTCACGGATGGCGCGCAGAACCTCAGTCCCCCAGGCTATACCGCCTTCAATATAGAGATAAGGGAAGTTAGTGGCTGTAACATACGGATGAACATACTTTGCATACAACTCGGAAGGCACAACAAAATGGGGAGACACATTCAGACAGAGATAAATACATTGATTGTTCTCGTTCTTACCATGGTCTTCTGCCATATGCATGGAGCCACTATTGATAAATAATCCATTCCCTTGAGGAACAACGATTTCCTGCTCATTGACACGAAAAAGAGCTTCACCCTGCACAACCAGGACGAACTGCAATTCATCATGCCAGTGAAGTGGAATATAACCATGGACATTATTCACAATTGTTGTTTTATAACAAGCGACAGGTACCGCAACCGTACGATGCTCAGTCAGTTCTCTCCTGTTTTGATCCATTCTAAATTCTGTCTTTACCATATGTCCTCATCTCAATATATTTATATTTATTTATGCAATTTTGATATTATTGTAGCGCATTTAACCTTAATATAGCACTATTCTTATATTTAAGGCGAGGGCATTGAATTATGACAACATCTAATCAACGATCAAGATCAGCAGGTATAATGTTTGTTCTAACCGGAGCTATATGCTGGGGCATTGGCGGTACCGTTTCCCAGAAACTCTTTCAACAGTACGGAATTGAAGTCAACTGGTTTGTAACTGTACGACTGCTGATTGCAGGCATATTGCTTCTAATGGTTCAATCCTTTACAGTCAGACGCTCGCAAATTTTTGATGTGTGGAAAACGAGGAAAACCGCTGTGCAGCTGATTATTTTTGGTTTAATCGGTATGCTCGCCGTACAATATACGTACATGGCTTCCATTAAACACGGCAACGCGGCAGTTGCCACACTTCTGCAATATTTGTCCCCTGTTATCATCATGTTCTACCTCATCCTGCGTAAACAGGCTGTTCTAACAAAAAAGGATGTTGCTTCGGCAACTTTAGCGCTGGGCGGATGTTTTCTTCTGCTGACGAATGGTTCGCTCTCTCAGTTATCCGTATCGTTACCGGCTATGGTGTGGGGTCTGTTATCCGGAGTTGCCGCTGCCTTTTATACCCTCTACGCCGTGAAACTCATCGAAACATTGGATTCCCTGGTGGTGGTCGGCTGGGCGATGATTATTGGAGGGACCGGGCTCAGTCTAATCCATCCACCATGGAAAATGGACTTTGCCAACATGCCTTTGGAAACCTACGGTTATTTGGTATTTACGATCATTCTCGGAACGATGATTGCTTTCTGGTTCTATATTGAGAGTCTTAAAAGCCTGACCGCAAAAGAAACAAGTCTGCTTGGAAGTGCCGAGCCGCTTGCTGCCGTCGGAGCAACAGTCGTCTGGTTGCATGAACCTTTCGGTTATTTCCAGTGGCTGGGGACAGCATGTATTATTGGATTGATATTACTGTTGCAGTCGAATCGGAGCCGATCCGTAAAGGCTAACGACAAATAACCTTCTCCGCATATTCAAGCGCGATAGAAGGTTGTTAGTTGTCGTATATTGGCGGTTCAGCACCAATAATGTGTTCAGCAATCCAAAATTACTGTGCGATCTGGTCGCGAATGGATTGAAGTATTTTTTTCTCCAGCCGTGATACCTGCACCTGCGATATCCCCAGCCTGCTGGCTACCTCGGATTGCGTCTGATCCCGGTAGTACCGGAGGTACACAATCAGTCGTTCCCGTTCACTAAGACCGCCGATTGCTTCGTTCAGCGCGAGCTTGTCAAACCACCGTTCCTGAGATTCGTCGGCAATCTGATCCATCAGTGTAATCGGATCGCCGTCATTCTCAAACACCGTCTCGTGAATGGAGGTCGGCGGTTTGTTCGCTTCCTGCGCAAATACGACTTCCTCCGGGGTCACCCCCAGCTCTTCAGCTACTTCCTTGATCGTTGGAAGACGGTCCAGTGTTTTGGACAGCTCATCCCTTTTCTTGCGGACTTTATTCGCCATTTCCTTGAGTGAACGACTGACCTTAAGGGTACCGTCGTCTCGCAGGAAACGCTGAATCTCTCCGATAATCATTGGTACTGCATAGGTGGAAAATTTCACATCGTAACTGAGATCAAATTTATCCACCGATTTGAGCAGCCCAATACAACCAATCTGGAACAGATCTTCCGGCTCATATCCCCTGTTCATAAAACGTTGTACGACGGACCAGACGAGTCTGATGTTGCAGTTCACCAGCGTATCCCGTGCGACATGGTCACCCGACTGACTGAGCGCAATCAGCCGTTTGACTTCGGCATCGTCCAAATAGGTCTGTGAAGACTGTTTCACTTCAGCATCCATAAGACCACCAACCCCTAATTATACAATGCTTTCTTGGATTCAATCCTCTTCTTCATCTTGATGGAGGTGCCTCTGCCGGGCTCACTGCTGACTTCGAATTCATCCATGAAGTTTTCCATAATGGTGAAGCCCATGCCCGAGCGCTCAAGTTCAGGTTTGGACGTATAGAGTGGCTGTTTAGCCAGTTCAAGATCTTCGATGCCTTCACCGCGGTCTTCCACAATGATCGTAATCATGTCATCCCGAATCTGGGCTTGAATGGACACGACACCTTCAGGATTGTTGTTGTAACCGTGGATGATACTGTTGGTCACTGCTTCCGAAATGACCGTCTTCAGATCGCTAAGCTCGTCCATTGTAGGATCAAGCTGGGAGATGAAAGCAGCAACGGTCACCCGTGCGAACGATTCGTTCTCCGACTTGGCCGCAAATTGCAGATTCATGAAATTTGTCCCCGTTCCTTCATTCATGAGACGACCTCCAGACCTGAGAGAGCAGTTCCCTCATTTTCGTAAATCGGCATAATCTTGAACAAACCCGACATTTCCAGCAAACGGTACACCGGCGGATTGACATCACAGACAACCATCTTGCCGCCTTTATTCTTAATGAGCTTGTATCTTCCCAAAATAACACCCAAACCCGAACTGTCCATGAATTGCAGATCTTTCAGGCTGAGTACCAGATGCTCGCATTGTCTGCGCTGGATAGCTTCATCCATCTGCATCCGTACCATATCAGCTGTATGGTGATCCAGCTCCCCGGATAATCGCACAATCAGAATCCCGCGGTGATGTTCCATTTCCACATGCAAGTTCACGTTTGCTCACTCTCCTCCCTGTCTTGAACAAGGATTTCTACGTTCCCGAAGGCTTTTCCTGCCCCCCGACAAAACTAGAAGAAAACCCCTATTTAACTACAAAATATGTTCAGTCACCGAACTGATCTGCATATGGGAGCTCTAATCAAAGAGTGTAGAGGTCGTGCGTTTGAACAGCTTCCACCAGCCTGCCTTGGCCACATCCTGCGGTGCCTGAATGTCGAATTCCTTAATCACTTCATTGCCTTGGTACACAACAAGCTTGCCGACACTCTGACCTGCTTTAACCGGGGCTTTTACTTCTTTTTCCATCTGCAATTCATGACGGAGCTCATTGGATTTGGCCCCTTTACGCATCAGCACACTATAATTTTGCGTTGCATTCAGCGGCAATGAAGGGACCTCACCTTTTTCAATTTTGAGACTGCCAAGCAGATCGCCTGACTTGTACAATGCTTTCATGGTGTATTGACCGAACGCATAGTCAAACATCGAGGATACTTCACTGTTTCTTGTTTTGGTGTTGGGTTCACCCAAGACAACCGCAACCGTGCGAAGCCCGTCCTTCATTGCTGTAGCTGACAGACAGAATTTGGCTTCCGATGTGTATCCGGTCTTCAAGCCATCCGCACCCGAATAGAACCGAACCAGCTTGTTCGTATTTACCAACCAGAAGGGCTTCTTGCTATCTTTGCGAAGATAGTCCTGGTAAGCACCTGTATACTTTGTAATCCCCGAATGCTTAAGCAATTCACGGCTCATCAACGCAATATCATGGGCGGAGGAATAATGGTTATCAACCGGAAGACCGTTACAGTTGGCAAAATGAGTATCCTTCATGCCAAGCTCTTTCGCGCGCTCATTCATCCGCTGCACAAAGGCTTCCTCCGAGCCGGCAATTTTCTCTGCCATGGCCACAGAGGCATCATTGCCGGAAGCCATGGCGATTCCTTTTAACATGTCGTCGACCGTCATTTCTTCCCCAGGCTCCAGAAAAATCTGTGATCCACCCATGGATGCGGCATATTCACTCGTTCTCACTTTATCCGTCAGCTTCAGTTTGCCAGAGTCAATTGCTTCAATGGTGAGCAGCATGGTCATAATCTTCGTAATGCTCGCGGGAGGCAGCTGATCATGACTATTTTTCTCATAAATAACGGTGCCCGTATCTGCATCCATCAAAATGGCAGAGCGTGCCGACGGGGCCAAATCTGCTCCACCCGCTGCTTTGGGTGTTTCTTCAGCCAGCGCTGTTGATGCCATCAGGGGCAGCAGGATACAAAGGGTCATGAACGATGCCATTATTCGTTTTTTCACAAGGGTTACCTCCTCAAATGACTTGCTTACTGCATGTTCCATGCATGTACTGCTAATCATTGTCGGCCCAATTAAAGTAAATTATTCCATCAAAAGAATGATTTCCCGAACTTTTTGTGTAAAAAGAGGCAGAAGACCAAATGCTCCTGTACTCATCGGTTCACTAAGCGACACTTTACAAGAAAAAATAAAGAGGCAATCTGCCCCAATGTTCACATTAGGGTAGATTGCCTCTTCTAAATTACCAGTTACATTTGTGGAATAACAGCCAGGACAAGCGCCAGAAAGGATTCACGGACACGTTCTGTCGTTTCCATAACCTCATCATGAGACAATGGCTGGTCCAGAATTCCGGCAGCCATGTTGCTGATACAGGAGATACCGAGTACTTCCAGTCCTGCGTGGCGTGCTACGATGACTTCGGAAACGGTAGACATGCCCACTGCATCTGCACCGAGTGTACGCAGCATCACAATCTCAGCCGGTGTCTCGTAGTTAGGGCCGAGCATGCCTGCGTATACCCCTTCTCGCACGCTAAAGCCTTGCGATGCCGCCGTGTCCTTCGCCAGCGCACGCAAGCGACGGCTATAGGCTTCAGACAGATCCGGGAAACGCACGCCCAAGGCAGAGTCATTCGGTCCGATTAGCGGATTCTTGCCTGTAAGATTCAGATGATCCGAGATCAGCATCAGGTCACCTGCCTCATACGAGGTATTCACACCGCCTGCTGCATTGGTTACGAGCAAGGAGGTCACTCCCAGTTCTTTCATGACACGTACCGGGAAGGCTGTCAGTTCCGGACCGTATCCTTCGTACATGTGGAAACGACCTTTCATCATGACGACCGGACGGCCTTTAATAGTTCCCACAAGCAATTCGCCTTCGTGCCCCTCTACGGTGGACACCGGGAAATGCGGGATATCCTGATAGGCGATGCTTACGCCATCTTCAATCAGTTCTGCCAAAATGCCAAGTCCTGAACCCAAAATCAAACCAACTTCCGGTTTAACTGAACTTTTACTTTGAATATAGGATGCCGCTTCCAAAATCATCTGTTGGTTTAATGCTGTCATAAGATGTTCCCCCTTGAGTTGAAACGATCCGTCTGTATTTAGCAGATGGCATCATTCTTAATATTTCACGCTAAAGATGCATCTGCTTATGTATAACGGCGTTTACCTGTGTTCAATTTATTTTATCCTAAATCGGCTTAATGTTCCGCATTTTTTTGCAGATTGGCATCCACATCAACAACTATCTTGCACGTGGATGATGCGATTCGTAAACTTCTTTCATCGTTTTGCGACCATGATGGCCATACTGTTGCCCAGGCTGCTCCACATGCCCAAGCATATCCTGCACCGCACGGGTATCTGCTCCACTGGCGATCAGGTGAGCAGCAAAGGAATGACGCAGCGTATGCGGTGTAATTTCACTTGAAATTCCTGCATCCAATGCCGCTTTTTTGAGCAGCTTCCAGAAGCCCTGCCTTGTTAATCGTCTACCGGATACATTGACGAATAAAGCCTGCTCGTCCAATTCGTTCTTGATTAACAAGTTGCGGTAATGATCTACGTAGACACTCGCCCAATGCGCGGCTGGCGCACCAATCGGCAGAATGCGTTCTTTACCAGCGCCTCCACAGCGGATAAAGCGCATGCCAGGCTGTACATCCCGAACATCCAGCGCGATCAGTTCCGACACGCGAATGCCTGTCGCGTACAACAACTCCAGCATGGCCCGGTCACGTACGCCTTGTGGCGAACGCGTATCCGGCGCTGCAAGCAACAGCTCGATCTCTTGGATGGTCAACACCTGCGGCGGTGTTTTGTCTGCTTTTGGCGCCTCCACGTCAAACGTAGGATCCTGTACGATCTCTCCTCGCCGCATCAAAAAATGAAAATAGGAACGCAGGGATACCACGCTGCGAGCGATGGTTGCATTCGCACGTCCTGCCTGTTTCAGCTGACCGATAAACAGGATGACATGCGTACGACGCACCTGCTCCGCTTCCCGGATACCGTATTCTTTGTCCGCAAATTCGATGAACTTGTCCACGTCTCGAAGATACGACTCCAACGTACTGCTCGACATCCCTTTATCCTCTTCCAAGTATAAGGCATAGGTGTGTATCGTCTGCTTCATGCACAACGCTCCTCATCTGACAGGACTGCCTTGCTGGCAGCCTGCATCCGTATTTGCATCCCTGGCTGTCCAGGCTACTCTCCGTACCAATAGAATAAACGGAGACGCTCTGCCATCGTAGGGCGCCCTTCTTCGTAGCCTTGCCACACATTTTCCTGAAATACCTTAACTGCATTTCCGGATGGCATCTGATATTGGTCCACAGGCGAGATCCAGCCGTTGAACAAATCCAGGACATGATAGAACAGATAAACCAAAGCAGCAAAAAATACGATAAATCGAATAAAACGGAGTCCTCTCCGCAGTGATATGATCATGGGTCGTACCCCCTTCTGATTCAAATCCGGTTCGTCCTTGAATCAGGGTATGTCCACCAACACAGAAATATGACATTCTGGGCAAACCTCACATCACATGCGGTACCAAAAAAGCTCTCCCGTCAAAACCGCCGGTGAGAGCTTGAAGATATGCTATGTTATTCTTCATCTTTGGGCTTCTGGTCATTTTTAGCTTTGCAACGGTAACAAATCCCATGAAAATCCAATCGGTGATCCACTACCGAAAAATTAAATTCCCGCTCCAGTCGCTCTTCAAGCGGTCCAAGCCAGTCTTCACGTATTTCATCCATACTTCCGCATTGAACACAGATTAAGTGATGATGGTGATGTTTGGATGTATCTCCGCGCAGATCATAACGCGCTACACCGTCGCCGAAGTTGATTTTCTCTACAACATGCAGCTCACTCAGCAGTTCGAGGGTACGGTACACGGTTGCCAGACCGATTTCGGGAGCCTTTTCTTTCACGAGCATGAATACGTCCTCTGCACTCAGATGATCTTCTTCATTCTCAAGAAGTACTCTTACGGTGGCTTCCCGCTGGGGCGTTAATTTATATCCTTGGGACTGTAGTTGCTGCTTAATTTTATCGATCCGTGCTTCCATTTTCTCCCTCCCCCTAGGAAATCACTGCACACTGCAACTTAACCCACTTCTTTCATTATAGGGGGAGTACATAATTAAAGTCAACATTTTACACTGTTGCATGCAAGCTAGGCGGGTAGCAGCATCGGCGTGACCCAGCGCATCATTGCAGGAGTGACCCAGGTTTCAAAAGAGGCGACACCTAACAACAATGCAGCCATCACGAGAGTCAACACCATATAAGAAGCAAAAGGTCTCTGGTTGCCTGTTGTCCGCTGCATCAATACCCGGTTCCGAATGATGTATAATGAAAAGGTCATCGCTGACACACTGCAAATCAGCAGGACAGGAATCACGAATAGATTATGTGGCGCAACCGATACCAATGCAAATAGAAGCCCTTTCCAGGAATACTGTCCAACAAGATAACCTACTGTAAAACCAATGAGCACACCTTTCAGAAAATCGAGAACCAAAATGCCCGGCAGGCCAATGACCGATAAACCCAGAATAAAAATGAGCCCCACCCATTTCAAATGAAGCATGGCAATGTCCCAATAGGTACCAGTCTCAGTCACCTGCCCACTGTGCTGCACTGTCATAAAGAAATTGCCGAGATACCCCTCCAGATCCTGACGCTGCTCAAGAGACAAGGCGTTGACCATCAGGGCCCCAAAGATGACTCCGACCAGAAACAAGACGGCCACGAATACATATAGCGAGGTTTGACCTTTAAATGTGAAGTAGGCAGAACGCATACAGATACGAGTCCCCTTTCCGGTTATCATGCTGCAAGGATGTCGAGTGAAATCCTCATAGTCATTCTTATGAACCGGAACGCACACGTATGACTTCTTGTCCAGATTTCCCCTACCTCGAACTACTCTGTTACTTCTCTGGCGGATACTTTCCCATAAGTACCTCCACCGCCAGAAGAGAGCACCAGTTCACCATTTCGAGCAGCAACGATGAGTCCTGCCAGAACGGGTCCTACCACCGCTGCAAGTTCATCTTCCCTTGTCCGATGGAGTACGTTCATTTCCGTACCAAAATGGTCCAGCAGCAGGCGTAGTTTGGCTTTACCCAGTCCTGGGATGAATTCCAGCGGCACCTGGTATTGATAGGCTGGCCTGCTGGCAGGGACATGCGGATTCTCCCGGTCCGCGATCGCCAATATGCGATCAAGCACGCCCTGAACAAGCTTCACACTGCCACAGTGTGGGCAGCGTTCTGCTGACATTGCATGTTCGTCCATAATGCTTCCACAGGATGCACAATAGGTACGGTGATATTTGCCGAGTCTTGGATTCAAACCGTAATTGGCGGTAATTCTTCTGCCCTCCTCTCCTTTAAGTGCCATGTTGAATTCGTCAAAAGAAGGTTTCGCGAGTTGCAACTCATTGTACTCTCGTCCGATCTTGCCCAGAGAATGTGCATCCGAGTTGGTCAGAAAGGGGACCTGATCCAGTTCCCGAATGTAACTGGCCATGGATGAGTCGGAGCTTAGGCCAAGCTCGACTGCATCGATCAGGTTCGTATCCAGCACATCAGCCATACGAGGAGCCGTACTGCCATATATGCCCTTATGCGGTGTAAAAACATGTGCAGGCACAATAAGTCCACCGCGAGCCTTAATCTCGGCCTGCATCTCCAGAGCCGGTACATAGACTCGCTGAGAACTAAGGTTCACATTTTTCATATACCGTTTCATCCAATCCGTAAAGGACTTCATCGTGCTTAGATCCCGGAAATAGGCAAGCATATGAAATTCCCGCATTTCCGGTTCGCGCAGTTCCAACTCCGTACCTAGCAGGATCGTTGTATCCTGATACGCAATTCCTCCGCCCTCTACCTCGGACATGGTGCCGTTCTCCAGCAACTGCTCGATATCCATCTGTACCACGGGAGAATGGCAATCAATGACGCCGAGTAAATGAATGCCTTTGCGATCCGAAGCTTCCCGAGCAATGTTCTCAAATGTCAGATCCCGGCTGCCACTAATTTTAACGGCTTCCCCGCGCGAAGTTCGTCCGATATGAATATGAAGGTCTGCATAACACGGCTCCCACATTGCAGATGATGTTCGTTGCTCATCCATTATTAAAACCGTCCTGTCGTTCTGTACAGGTCCCACGCATATACAGCCATCATCGTTTTGGCATCACTAATCCGGTTCTCATCCATCAGCTGGTATGCTTCTTCGATGGTAATTTCGGAAACTTCCAGAAACTCATCTTCATCCAGAGCCATATCCCCGGCTTCCAGTTCCTCGGCAATGTACAAATGGATGATCTCATCCGCAAACCCTGGCGATGTGTAAAACGAACGCAGATGCCGCAGTGATTTGGCTACATAACCAGTCTCTTCGCGCAATTCACGTGCCGCTGCCACTTCGGGCTCTTCTCCCGGGTCCAGTTTACCTGCTGGAATCTCCACTTCGGTACGTCCCATAGCCTGACGATACTGATCAACAACCAGCATGCGATCTCCATTCAGGGCTAGGACCGCTACCGCTCCAGGATGACGGATAATCTCACGGGTAGCGGTCTGTCCATTGGGGAGCTTAACCGTGTCGACTTGAAGTGAAATAACTTTACCTTCAAAAATGGGCTGTGTGGATATCGTCTCTTCATCCAGTTTCGGATTAGCCGGGTGTATATGATTGGTTGAATTCGTTGGTTTCATGTATTCTTCAACTCCGCTTCCTAGAAATTTGGTTCGTATACGTATAAACCTCAGTTTTTTGGCATATGGTGAGTTTATAGCGATTTCAAACAAATATAGTGAATCAGGGGGACAACCAATGAACACTTATTTAACACCGCAATCCGTGCACGTGGTCGGACAAGCCAGACAAGTCCAGCTCATACTCAAACAATGGATACGCGAGTGGGGTCCGGATGCCAAATTAAGCGACATGCTTGCTGGACGCAAATGATGCTGTTCATGGTGTAGTTATTCATACCCATGAAATATAATTTTTTTGCCAAAAAGTCCGAACACGGTGTGTACCGGATTCGGACTTTTCAGTTGTAGGCAGAGACCTTACACCTATTTTACGAAAAACACTCTTTACTTCTGGCTCGCAGCCGTTTCTTGAATAATCGCCACGACCACTTCGGACAGCTTCACAATATCTTCAGCGCGAATGCGTTCTTTCGTAGTATGAATATCTTCATAACCTACTGCCAGATTGACCGTAGGAATGTTGAAACCATTGAAGATGTTGGCATCACTGCCGCCACCGGATGCAAACGTGCTGGTCTCCAGCCCCAGGCTGCGAATGGCACGTTGTGCAAGCTGAACAACCTCATGCTCATCATGGAAGCCAAATGCAGGATACAGGATTTCACTTCTGAATTCAGCTGTTGCACCATATTTGCGGCATGTTGTTTCCAATGCTTCACGCATTTGTGCAATTTGCAGTTCCACTTTTTCCTGCACAATGCTGCGAGCCTCCGCTTCAATCTGCACAAAATCGCAAACAACGTTCAGCGCTGATCCGCCCTGAAATTTGCCGATGTTCGCTGTAGTCTCTTCATCAATCCGTCCCAGCTTCATTGCCGCAATCGCTTTGGCAGCCACCTGAATGGCGCTGATGCCATCTTCCGGATTCACTCCCGCATGAGCGGATTTCCCATAGATCTTCATTTCAATTTCTGCTCTGGCCGGTGCTGCCACACAAATTGTACCCACAGCTCCGTTGGAATCCAGTGCATAACCGAACTCAGCTTCAATATCCTTCGGATTCATGGCACGTGCTCCGACCAGGCCCGATTCTTCACCTACAGTGATCACGAACTGAATTTTACCATGCGGTATGTTGTTCTCCTGGATGACCCGAATGGCTTCAAACAGAGCGGCAATCCCCGCCTTATCATCTGCACCCAGAATTGTCGTACCATCACTGCGAATCCAACCGTCATCACCGAGCTGAGGTTTAATCCCCTTTCCCGGTGTTACAGTATCCATATGGCATGTAAAAAAAATCGGTGCGGCCGCTTCAATCCCCTCGGCTTCCCAGGTAATAACTAGATTTCCTGCACCATGTCCGGTTTTTTCCGTCGTATCATCCTCATATACGCTGAGGCCCAGCTGAGTAAATTGTTCTTTTAACACTTTTGATATATTCTGCTCATGGGTTGTCTCACTATCCATTTGCACCAGTTCCATAAACTGATCAATGACACGCTGCTGTTTTATCATAGGACTTTCCTACCTTTCGTCGATACGGTACAATACAATTACTATGGTCTGTTTATTCATTTCTTGAAAGGAGTTTCTCATCATGCAAAAAAAGAAATGGTTCCGCATCATTATCTATCTCATGCTGCTCGCCATGATTGGGTCCACCCTTTTCATCGCGCTCGAACCTTTATTGTTCGGATAGAACCCTGAAGCCTTTTGACTGTCTTAATCACAGACGGTGAAAGGCTTCTTTTTCTGTAATCCAGGTAATCTCATACGGGAAGATCCGGTTAAAGTATGGAACGATCTCCTGCGCAACCTGTTCCACAGTGTACGTCTTGCCTGTGATATCCTCCAATGAAGTGACACCATACTGCTCAATACCACAAGGAATAATCCCCTGAAAACCTGCGTGCTGAATGCCGGAAGTGATATTAAAAGCAAATCCGTGACTCGTCACGAAACCTCGACGATGTTTACAACGATTGAACTTTACGCCGATGGCGGCAATTTTCAGATCATTGATCCATACTCCCGTGTAAGCCTCTTTGCGTCCCGCTTCAATCCCCTGGTCTGCCAGGTAATCAATGATCATCTGTTCCAGCCTGCGTAAATAGCCATGCAGATCCAAAGCTTCATCCCGCCCGAGCACGAGTAACGGGTAACCTACCAGTTGGCCTGGGCCATGATAAGTAATATCCCCGCCGCGGTCAATTTGAAACAAGGAGATGCCTTGCTCCCGCAGTTCCTCCTGACTAAGAAGCAGGTGCTCCGGGTGATTCTGTGAACCGATCGTATACGTAGGCGGATGCTGGAGCAGCAGCATCTGTTCCGCTCCTTCTCCCTCGTCCAGTTGCTGCACAATCGCTTTCTGGCGGTTCCAAGCTACTTCATAATCAAGCATCGGTATGTAGGCAACATCCAGCGGCTTGCTCATGATTCCTCCACCCTTCTGGTTCAATGTTCATTGTATTGTAAGAAAGCCTTTAATTGAAAAAGCGGGAAAAGTGCACGGCCGGAGGCTCATACACTTTCCCGTCATCCATCTATTCAGCAAATTGCATCATTTAAACAGATTATCAAAATGATGCAATCGCTCTACTTAATACACTTTGGTATCCATTGTGTAACCTTCGAGGTTTTCTTTTACACGTTGCAGGAAACGTCCGCAGATGACTCCATCCAGAATACGATGATCCAAGGAAAGACAAAGGTTCGCCATGGAACGGACAGCAATCATGTCATTGATGACCACCGGTTTCTTGACAATGGACTCAAATGTAAGAATCGCCGCCTGCGGGTAGTTAATAATAGGTTGCGACAGAATCGAACCAAATGATCCCGTATTGTTGACCGTGAATGTACCGCCCTGCATATGGTCCAGCTTCAAAGTACCTTCACGTGTTTTACGTGCCAGATCATCAATCTCGCGAGCCAGTCCAGCGATATTGCGCTGATCTGCATGTTTGATTACAGGTGTCAGCACAGAGTCTTCTGTACCCACCGCCATGGACAGGTTGATATCCCGTTTGACAATAATTTTGTCGACAGCCCAAACGGAGTTCATGATTGGATAGTCTTTAATGGCGTTGACGACACCCTTCATCATGAAGGACAGATACGTCAGGTTGATGCCTTCCTTACGCTTGAACTCATCCTTGAGTTTGTTGCGCAGCATCACCAGATTGGTCACGTCCACTTCAATCATCGTCCACGCGTGCGGGATTTCCGATACGCTTTGACGCATATTACGAGCAATCGCATTTCGAACTGGGGTAACGTCGATGAAATATTCCGATCTTCCCTGTCCGCCGCCCTCGACTTCGATTTGCGGGATTTTTGGACTTTCGGTCAGATGTATGCCGGAATGTCTTACAGGAACGCCTGCGTCGGCTGCCGGGACTGTTTCTCCCGCAGATGCACCCAAGTCTCCATTCCCCCGATTCAATCCGCTAAAAGGTGAACCTGAAGGTACTCCCGAAGAGGCATGCTGTCCAGCTGCAGCAGAAGACTGAACAGACGCTGCACCCGTGTTTCCACCCTGTGCAACGAAAGCCAGCACATCCTTACGGGTAATCCGCCCACCTGCTCCAGAACCCTGAATATTCTGCAAGTTCAGACCGTGTTCGGCTGCCAGTGATTGCACTGCAGGGGAATACCGGTTACGCATTGGCTGATTGGGATCATGAACTCCTGTACTCGCTGCATCTGCCGCAGGTGTGTAACTCGTACGTTGTTGTACATGGCCCTGAGCCTCATTCTGTTGCTGCGTAGTTGGTGTTACTTGCTCTGCCGCTTCCTCATCAGAAGCTGCCACCTGCATGCGGCAAATGGCTTCACCTACAGCAATGGTTGTTCCCTCTTCCACCAAAAGATCGCCCATAATCCCATCTACAGTGGATGGAATCTCAGCATTGACTTTATCGGTTATCACTTCACAGATCGGCTCGTACTGTTCCACACGGTCGCCCGGTTTTTTTAACCATTTGGCTATGGTAGCCGAGACCAGTGATTCCGCCAGCTGTGGCATGATGACCTCGATCCATTTCATACTCATTGGTTATATCACTCCAAACTTTGCTTTTAACCTTTTATGGAATTCACTTATAAAAACAACTAACGAATGCCACACTCTACAACTCCGATTGCAGCACCATCTTCCGATCGCTGTTATCCCCAGATTTTTTCAATCCCCTTTAATTAAGGTTAAAATCCGGTGATAAAGGCGAACACTTTGTTTCTTCAGATTGGTCCCGCACTCTCCGTTATCGTGTAATTCTAGGTTTTTTTTATAAAAAATCAATTCCACAAAAGGTACTTATACTATCTTAATAAATTAGTACTCAGCGAGGGTACGCATCGCTTCTTTGGCTTTATCCTTGCTCAACATATAGAATTTCTCCAATGTTGGGCTGATGGGCATTGCCGGTACATCCGGTCCGCAGAGACGCTGAATCGGCGCATCCAGATCGAACAGACATTCTTCGCTGATAATGGCCGCTACTTCGGCGCCTATACCACCGGTTTTGTTATCTTCATGCACGATCAGCACTTTGCCTGTCAGACGAGCAGAAGCAATAATTGCTTCGCGATCAAGCGGCTGCAACGTGCGCAGATCCAGAACATGGGCAGTGATGCCTTCTTCACGCTCCAGCTCCTCGGCAGCCTGCATGACAAAATGAAGTGGCTGACTATAACCGATAACCGTAATATCTGCCCCTTCACGAAGCACGTTGGCTTTACCGATTGGAACGATGTAATCATCCTCTGGCACATCTTCCTTGATCAGCTTGTAACATTTTTTGTTCTCAAAAAAGAGAACCGGGTCCGGGTCGCGAATGGCTGCTTTGAGTAACCCTTTGGCATCGTATGCCGAGTAAGGAGCTATAATTTTCAAACCTGGTGTTCCGAAAAAGATTGATTCCGGACATTGGGAATGATACAGTCCGCCAAATATACCGCCGCCAATCGGTGCACGAATCACAATCGGGCAGCTCCAGTCATTGTTGGAACGATAGCGAATTTTGGCCGCTTCACTAATAATCTGATTCGTAGCAGGCAGCATGAAGTCCGAATACTGCATCTCGGCAATTGGTTTCATGCCATACATCGCAGCACCAATGGCTACGCCTGCAATAGCTGATTCAGACAAAGGTGTGTCCATGACACGCATTTCGCCGAACTGATCCTGTAACCCTTTGGTTGTGGTGAACACGCCGCCTTTGACTCCGACATCTTCACCAAGGATAAAGACATTTTCATCCCGTTCCATCTCTTCTTTCATTGCGAGACGGATTGCATCAATATATTCCATAACCGCCATGATTACCGTCCCCCTTCTTCGCTGTCCGCATACACGTGCGTCAGAGTGTCCTCAGGTTTCGGATATGGCGCGTTGTCTGCATATTCAGTTGCTTCTTTCATTTCCAGCGCAAGCTGGGAAGCCAGATCCGCATCCCGGGCTTCGTCCCAGATGCCGCAATCGATCAGATAGTTCTTCATGCGAAGGACCCCGTCCTTCTTCCAGTTCTCTTCAACCTCTTCCTTGGTCCGGTAAGCCAGATCATTGTCGGAAGTGGAGTGAGGAGACAAACGATACATCATCGCTTCAATAAGCGTAGGTCCTTCACCAGCAATCGCACGGCGGCGAGCTTCTTTGACTGCACCGTATACTTCAAGCGCATCGTTTCCATCTACACGAAGTCCTGGGAACCCGTACCCAAGTGCACGATCCGATATTTTACCACTAAGCTGCTTGTGGACCGGAACCGAGATGGCATACTGATTGTTCTCACACATAATGATCACAGGGAGTTTGTGAACACCTGCGAAATTGGCACCTTCGTGAAAATCGCCCTGGTTGCTTGAACCTTCACCAAAAGTTACAAAAGAAACGAATTCTTTCTTCTTCATTTTGGCAGCCAGTGCAAATCCTACAGCGTGCGGAACCTGTGTTGTAACCGGGCTGGACCCTGTCACAATCCGCAGCTTTTTGTGACCGAAGTGACCCGGCATTTGCCGTCCGCCACTATTCGGATCTTCTGCCTTCGCAAAAGCAGACAGCATCAGCTCGCGTGGAGTCATGCCGACCGCCAGGACAAAACCATAATCCCGGTAATACGGTAAATAATAATCGTGATCCCGGTCCAGACCAAAAGCAGCACCTACTTGCGCCGCTTCCTGTCCTACACCAGATACGTGAAAGTTAATTTTGCCGGCCCGCTGTAACAGCAAGCAACGCTCGTCAAACTTGCGTGCGAGCAGCATGTATTTGTACATATCCAATACTTCACCATCGCTAAGTCCCAGCTGTTCATGCCGATGGACCGCGTCTGCAGTACCTTGTGAACTCATATGAGGTACCTCCTTTTAATCAGAGCCTGTGCCCGTCTTACAACCCGATCTTATAACCTGGTACTAAGACTTGGCTTAACCTTATTATAATCCCTTTTGCCCAAAAAAGGAAAGGACCATTCTCATAAGCCTGTCCGGCCTACATTCCAATCGCTTTTCCGTCTACAGCTAACATGGCTTCACCCATGATTTCTGATAGGGAAGGGTGAGGATGGATCGTCTGCCCCACTTCCCAAGGTGTAGCATCCAGCGTCTGAGCCAGGGAGGCCTCAGCGATCAGTTCCGTCACATGGGTACCAATCATATGTACACCCAATATATCATTCGTCTTGGCATCGGCGATTACCTTCACGAATCCATCCCGGCTTCCATGAACCAACGATTTTCCAATGGCCTGGAACGGAAACTTACCTGTTTTCACTTCATAACCGCGCTCTTTGGCTTCACGCTCCGTGAATCCGATACTCGCTGCTTCCGGACGTGTATAGACACAGCGAGGGATGCGATGCGATTCGACGGCATGTACCGTTTCACCCGCCAGATGATTCACAGCCAGAATGCCTTCATGACTCGCCGCATGTGCAAGCTGTAATCCGCCGATGACATCGCCAATGGCATAAATATGACCCTCACCGGTTTGCAAATATTGATTCACAGCGATAAAGCCGCGTTCGAGCTTGATATCCGTATTTTCGAGTCCGATATTTTCCACATTGGCCTGACGACCAACAGATACCAGCATCTTGTCCGCTTTCAGGGTTTCTTGCTTCTCGTCTCCCAGCTTGACGTCAATCTGAATGCCGCCTTTTTCCACACGATAGGTCTCTGTCAAAATACTGGCGCCTGTCAGGAAGCGAACTCCACGTTTGCCAAGCAGTCTCTGCATCTCCTTCGCTACATCTTCATCCTCGGCTGGCAATACATGAGCGGCAGCTTCAACAACTGTAACCTCGACGCCAAAATCATTCAGCATGGAGGCCCATTCGAGGCCAATCACGCCACCACCAACAATGACCAGGGATGCCGGAAGTTCGTCCATTCGCAGAGCCTCATCACTGCTCATGATGTATCGGCCGTCTGGCTCAAGACCTGGTAACACCCGCGGGCGAGATCCGGTAGCAATAATGAGGTTGGTTGGCACAACCGTATCCATCTCGCCATCTTCGAACTCGACAGCAACTGCACCGCTCTGAGGGGAGAAAATGGAGGGTCCAATCACGCGCCCTTTGGCGTGTACCACCTGAATTTTATTTTTTTTCATTAAATACTGCACACCCTGATGAAGCTGCTCCACAATCGCATCCTTGCGCGCCTGAACCTTCGGAAATACAATTGTTGCTCCAGCTGTCTCAATCCCATACATTTCGCTCTCTTGTATCTCTGCGTATACTTCTGCACTTCTCAGCAATGACTTGCTTGGAATACAGCCGCGGTGCAGACAAGTGCCCCCGAGTTTATCCTTCTCAATAATAACAACCTGTTTTCCTAACTGTGCAGCACGGATGGCAGCAACGTACCCTCCGGTTCCGCCTCCAAGAATGGCAACATCACATGTAATTGGCATCTCTTATGTTCTCCTCTATCCCTATAATTTCAATATATTGCAAGTGATAATCCCGATGTTTCTCTTTTTGAAATAACCGTTCCTCTACACTCTATTGTACTCCCCTTGCACAGCCAACTCAAAGTTTGTCTCGTAAAAACGCATGGACAGCTTCTGGAAACCAAGCTATGATGAAATCAGGCATGACTTGTAAGCGCAACCTTTATTTGACGTCGATTTCAGGCAGAAGGAGTTAATGGTAGATGAATACTAGACTTGTCTTTGCACGATTTGTGGCGATTGTTGTTCTGGTCATTCCCGGGTTAATGGCAATGAAGGGTTTTCTGATGATGAAAGATGCCCTTTTCCTGTATTATGCCGAGCATGGGAACGAGCAGATCTCACCAGGCTTTCAGTGGCTCTCCTTTGGCGGAGGCCTTGTCCTGTTTGCCGCAGGCATGAGTTTTTTGGGAGGCTGGATTCTGTTCCGTGATCGCAAGCGTAACTATGTAGGGCCGCGTTTTCGCTCCAAGAGCACTCCCTCAGCCGAAAAGGCAGACTCGCCCGGTACGACTTCCTGAGTCCGGGCTTTTTGTCGTATATACGGAACACCACCTGTTTCCATCATCCAAACCTTATATCTGCCTTTATATACCATGTACGATCAGGTATAATGCTTGCTTATTCCGACACGTATTTGCATAAATTCAGAGTTAGCTTCTATTCTCCCGTAAATTAGAGACAGAAGATAACCCGGAGTAGTCTCCGGGTTATTCGTATAGTGCATCCCGCAGCTTGGTAGACATGCGCGACTCTTTAGAAGAAGACTTCAGAATCGTTCGGCGCAAGGTCAGATTACTGGCTTGCAGCCGCTCAGCTTCAGCAAACAAATCTGCAATCAAGGCCTGTGCAGCCTCATCAAGAACGGCCTGTCCTTTCAAACGTTCATATCGCTCCTGCAATTCGGATAATGTCTCACTCATCGTTAACACCTCTTTTCAATCAGCTCCCGGTTAGTCAACTGCCGTAACCAACAGCATAACCATCCATATAGTAACACAAAGCTGCTTAGATTAGTTCTGGCTCTTACCAAAGATTTTGTGGTACTCTGTAATGGTCGCTTTTTTGTTGAATCCCGTATGTGAGAGGAGTAGCAGCACGTGCAAACAGGACGTATTACCGTAATTACAGGACCTATGTTTAGTGAAAAATCCGGTGAGCTCATTCGCCGTTGTCAGAAATTAATTCAATTCGGCCGTAAAAAGGTCGTTGCCTACAAACCTGCTGAAGATGATCGGTTTGCCCAGGACGAAATCGTTAGCCGAATCGGCTACCGCCTGCCTGCCCATTCCATTCCACGGCAATTGACCCCGGAATCTGTAGAGATGATCCTGACTCAGACCAAGGATGCTGATGTTGTTGCATTTGATGAAGTACAATTTTTCAGCAGTGCCATTATGGAGCTGGTCTCCGAGCTTGCCTATTGTGGCAAACATGTTATTGTGGATGGACTGAATATGGATTACCGTGGCAAGGAATTCGGATATGTAGGCGGTTTACTCGCCATGGCAGATGACATTGAGAAACTCTCGGCATTCTGCGCCGTATGCGGAAGCCCGGATGCGGCCTTCACCCAGCGCATCGTTAATGGTGAGCCGGTTACCCTCGGCCCGGTTGTTATGATTGGCGATTCAGAAGCTTACGAGCCGCGCTGTCGCTGCTGTTTCATTCCTCCTCACAAAGTAGAATGCTGAGATGGCTTCCCATATTCAATGTATAGGTTCTGATCGGCGGTATCTGCTGCTACAGATTTCCTGAGATTTTTTTATAAAAAAGCCCTTGAGGGGCTTTTTTGCTATATATTTAGTTAACATCAACATACCTAAATTCCACTTTACCCTAACTAGGTTGGGGTTTTAATCTATCTGTACGTACAAAAAAGCACCGCTTTCCAGCGATGCTTCCATAGGTCACTTCCCGTTAGTCCCGGGAAACAAAATATTTGTTGGTCATGTAGTATGCGTCACCACGCGACGTTTCTACCATTCCTTTTTTGGCATCCAAAAATACAATTTCCTTGCACTTGGTGCAGTACCATTTGGTGCGCTTATATGGAGATTCCGTTACATACGCCGTGCCACATTTACAATCAATCTTCATTAATAACTCGGTTGATTTATAGGCGCTGGACAACCGTTCCAGGTTATCCTGCTGCTGTGTAGGCATAATGGTCTGCTGATAATCCGATAAATGATTCTGAACCTTGAAGTCTGCTACCAAACCTGCATTCAATCCAAAAAACTCCTTGCCGATCTCGGTCACGAAGCGCTTCTCATTTTTGTAGCAATCCAGCCACTCAATAATCTGCTTATTAGACAGTGGAACCGTACCCTTGATACCGCTGTTTAAGGTGTAGGTCATGATGTATAAAGTATCGTCTTGTCTACCTGAGTACATTAGAATCCTCCTTCGAATACATTTGCTAATGTACTACAAAAACGCTCATAAATCAAAGCAATGTTATTTCCTGAGCGTATCTCTTCCTTCATTAAATGGGCAGCATTCCTCGTTGCTCCGCCAATGTTTTACAAGAACTGCATACACCTGTAACATTTCCCTGGGAAGTCGCATAAAAAACGATGGACTTTACTTTTTTACTACAGAGTGAACAATAGTGCCTCCTTTCCTTCGTTGGAATGTAATCGGATAGGTTTACTACGTTTGAGTTTGATTTGAATCTGTGCAAGAAGCTCAGCCATTTCATCCCGTTCTCTCTCTTCCTTGCTTGCCTTCTTAAGAGTGTCACTTGCTTAGTCTCACGCAAAATATGATCCTGCAAAAGTTATGTATACGATTCCAAGTTGTGCATGCTTATCTCATAATCTATTCGACGTTTGGAGCCTTTTTCCTGTTTTTAATCTCTACACATACAAAAAAAACCGACAGAACCTGCTCCAAACTCTTGTAAAGAAAGGAACATAATGCGTCGGTTAGCGTGCTTTATTTATAAAACGTCCCAAGAACTTCCAACTCGGGTGAACGCTCAATTCGAAACGGATAGATGTATCCCTGATTCAGCTTGGTAAACTTGCGACTCCACAGGTCAAGTCCAGATGTAAATTGATACGCCTGATATACAAATTTGGAACAATAATTCCGTTCAATGCTGCGTAGATTCGTCTGCAAACGATACCACTTCACCTGCTTATAATGCTCGTGTACCCACTCTGCTGCCTTAACACCAGCCAGATTCAAGCGGGAACGAAATATAATGAATCGATCCCCTTCATAAAAGCGGGTGATATACCACTCCAAGGAATCGGCAAACACCGGTCCGTAAGGATGTACGTGATACACTTTGCCGTCCAGTCCAATGATTCCCATATGCCCAGCGTAATAAGTTGATTCCGAGCTCGGTGTATAAACAATATCTCCTGGCTCCAGCTTCATCTGGCCCAAAGCTGTAACGGGCAAGTCCTGGTACAGCCTCTTGGCTGCTGAACGCGCACGGCGCCCTTCCACCAACCATCGGTGCAGCTTACCAGCCAGTGCAAGATAGATTGCGGATAACTTGATTCGTTTTTTCTCAGTACCTTTGAACCACCGTCGGGTAAATGTGGATATACGTTGTAAAGCTTTTCTCATATTCTGCACTCCACTCTGATCTGTTTGACGTTTCTCGATGCTTTTTCTCTTATTAAGGCTCATTATAGTCATTTGATGATGTATGTTCAATTTGGCTCCCTGCTCTATATTGTGCATATATGCCTACTTCATACCATGTTTATGCAAAAAAAGAGGCTTCGGATTTACCCGAAACCTCTGCCAAAGTATGCAATCAATACATTTTTGTTATTCTACTCTTCCACAACACCAAGTGCCTTATTTTTTTCTTTGAAACGACTGTTGTGAGAAGATACATAAGCGACTTTTTCCGCCTCAGGGTCCATATATAATTTCGCACTATTGACCGCCAGCGCTGCATCCGTAAATGTACCCGCAATAAGATACAGTTTACTTCCATAATCGACAAAGTCTCCTGCGGCGAAAACGCCTGGGATATTCGTTTGCAGCTTCTCTGTTGTGCTGACATGCCATTCTCCAAGTTCAAGTCCCCAATCCCGGATCGGTCCAAAATCACTCTTCATCCCGTGATTAACGATAATTGCATCCACATCCAGCAGTTCACTTTCGCCCGTCTCAACATGGGATATCGTCACCTGTTCGATCATTTCTCCACTTTGACTATGCAACGTGTCCACGGCATATGGTGTACGAATATCGACCGAAGATTCTCTCATGCGCAGTACATTGCGCTCCAGTCCACCAAAGCGGTCACGACGATGCACCACCGTTACTTGCTCTGCCAGTGCCTCAAGTTCATTGGCCCAATCCACAGCGGAATCTCCTCCACCTGAGATTAATACCCGCTTGCCCCGGAATGGTTCCAACTCTTGTACCGTATAGTGGAGATTGGTGACCTCATAACGGTCAGCTCCTTCAAGCTCCAGCTTGGCCATTTTATATATACCATACCCGATCGCCAATATGACGGTACGTGTCCAGTGTTGTTCTCCTGAAGCCGATGTCAGCAGAATCGTGCCATCCGGTTGACGCTCGAAGCCTTCGATTTGCTGTTCAAACACAATCGTTGGTTCAAACGTTCTCGCCTGTTCTTCCAACTGTTTAATCAGATTCTCACATAGAATCGGGGTGACACCGCCGACGTCCCAGATCATTTTCTCTGGATAAAAGAGCATGCGACCGCCCAATTTATCCCGCGCCTCAATCAACTTGGTCTTCATATCACGCATCCCGCTGTAAAATGCAGAATACATCCCGGCAGGTCCGCCGCCGATAATTGTTACATCATATAATTCCAAATGCTGATCCATTTCTTTACCTCCATCAGTTCGATCCAAAGCACTTTAACTATTTGATATCGATTCTCATTATCACTATTTTTCTAGTCTAATGGGAAACTTATCAAATTACAATGGATAAAATTCAAACAATTCTTATACAAAACTACCATCGGTTATTTACTTGTTGATTACTTTACTTTGGGAGCTGCCAGTAGATGCTCGACAACGAAATCGATTTGCTTGTTTATGGAATAGATATCCGAGTAATAGAAGAAATCAAAGTCAATCTCGATTAGACGGCCTTCTTTGATAGCGGGTATGCTATTCCAGATTGGATTATCGTTAAGGTTATCCGCCCCTTCATATACCGAACGAAATACGTAGTCTCCCATATACTCAGGAAGAACTTCCATGGACAAGGTCGAACCTGCAGCGTCGGAAACTACGTCAATTTTTTTCTGGACAGCTTCAGGTGCTTTCATTTCCAAGTACTCGTATATAGCCTGAGATCCTCGGCCGTATTGCTTACTTTCTACAATGACCATCTCTTTCAGCCCACCCTCGACGATGGAGGCCGTTTTGTCCAGTATGCCTGCATCAGCAAGTGTTTTCTTGCTCTCTTCGACTTTGCTGTTAAGATTGTCAATTAAAACGTCAGCTTCCTGTTCTTTGCCGAAAATGCTAGCTATACTATGAAGTCTTTCTTCCGTTGTCAATTTTTCATATGGGACATAAACCGTTGGTGCAATATCTTTTAATAGCGTGTAGGTCTCTTCTGAAGGAACAATGATCAAATCCGGGTCCAGATCAATGACAGCTTCAGGGTTTGGTTCAAACCAGGTTCCCAGTGAATTTACACCTTCAAGCTCATTCTTATAAGCAGCCCCATCAAATACGTCAGACGTCGCAATAGGCTTAATTCCAAGCGCTACAACATCTCCTTGAAGATACAACACAACAACCCGTTTGGGATTAGCTGGAACAACAACATCGCCCTTTACCGTTGAGACGGTTCGTGTTTCATTGTCTTTGTTCGTCTGGCTTCCCGTGTCTGATGACACAGTCGTACTACTGTTGTTGGAACTGGCACCCGTTCCTTCGCCAGCTACTGGTGTTGTTGCTGAACCTGAAGAACAGGCCGCGAGGAGCATCGTTATGCTTAATAATGCAACCATGATCATGCTGGAACTTGTTTTTCTTCTTTTCATTGGTGTAGACCCTCCGTCTTTATATTGATAATGATTCTCATAATCAATATATCCTCGCTTCCATCTCCAGCCAATGGACGATTCGGAGATTTGCAATGGACGATCTTCTGCCAGGCTCTGATCTCTCACCCTTTGCTGATAGAGGGTCGGAGACAGGCCCACATGTTTTTTAAAGATGCGACTGAAATAATATACATCCGAATAACCCACTTCTGCTGCGATTTCGCGCAAAGTTGCATCCGATCGAGCAAGCAGATTTCGAGCCTCAGCCAGTCTGGTTTGAATGAGATAATCAATCGGACTGTATCCCGTCTTACGTTTGAATTGCATGGATAAATGACGAGAGCTGTAGTTGAATTGTTCGGCCAAAAAATCCAGAGTCACTTGTTCCCTATAGTGATTCTGTATGTAACGGAGTGTTTGTTGCACTGGGTCTGGTAGCACTGTACTGACCTCCTGCTCCGCTAATTGAAACATGAGTTCATGAATAAATTGGTAAAACAAACTCTTCACTTGAAGCAGTTCCAGACTTCCTGCCTGATCCCAGACTTTCTCCAGCTCACCCAGATGACGTAATAAAGCAAGGGGATCGCTTGGTGTAAACCCATATTGTAAAGAGTACGGAGCTACCTGGGGTGCTTGCCTCAACGTTTTACGATGAATTGGGAATGCAAGGAATGCCCTGTAGAACAGCAAAACATATTCAAATTTTTCGTTTTCGCTAGCAAGGATATTTATCGACGATCCTTTACCACCGTGAAGAATGTAAAATCGCTGAGCTTCATAAGCTTTTCCATCCATTTTCAGCTGAGCTGCACCACGTATGATGTATATATAACCGTTTGCAGGCAGCACATAGGTATCCAGGATCTCCCCTGCCTCCATGACGATCCTGCGTATATCCAGAATTTTGACAGCCGCTCGATTCCAGTATTGCATCTGTTCATTTAATTGCATTGATTACTCTCCAATCCCAGTCTCACCGGTACAAAGACCTTGAACAGGTCATCGTACTACAAACGCTATCCTCACTGATGTGTTACAGAGGGGACATATTATTCCTTCATTATAGATGATAATAATTTTCATTATCAACTGTATTTTGACCAGGATTAGATTTCACCACATTTATATATTCGCTTCGATCGGTTCGATTACTTCTTATCTGATATCTTTGTAAACCACGCTGCGAGTTCCTCCGTCTGATCCAACGTTGCAATCGGGTCAAAGTACCATGAACGATCCGGACTCCAGATAAACACATGATCATTCTTGACGGCATCAAGCGAGCTCCAGACTGGCTTGGTCTTCAATTCCTCTACAGTCAGGTTATCTGCCGTAAGAATAATGTAGTCACCAGCAAAATCGGGAATGGATTCGGACGAGACTTCCACAAGCTGATCCTTCATTAATATCTCTTTCTTGTCTGCCGGAGGATTCAATCCCAGAGCACTGTACACAGCCTGACCCCCACGACCAAAATTATCACCAAAGGCTAATGGTGCTTTATCGTAAAATTGCATAACGGATACTTCTGCATCCGAATCAATTGCTTCACTGACACTCTTCTTGGCGTCCGCTATTCGTGCATCGTAATTGGTAGTCCACGCTTCAGCCTCTTTTTCTTTATTCAGTGCTTTACCGAAATAAGTGATTTCTTCATGAGTATTTTTCAATTCACCATAAGGAACTACAAGAGTCGGAGCAATTTTGCTAAAAGAGTCGAACAAATCCGGATTCCCTGTAATAATCAAATCCGGTTGAAGTTCCAATACCTTTTCGAGAGAGATGGTTTCGTATTCACCAATATTCTCTACACCTTCGAGTGACTCGATAAAATAAGGATTCTTCAAATTCATTTCCGGTGTACCTACGGGCTTGATTCCCAAAGCAATCAGGCTTCCCAAATATAAATCAACCACAATTCGCTTAGGTTCAGCCGGGACCGTGATATCTCCCTTGACCGTCGAGATGATCCGAGGCTCGGAAGTGCTCGATTGGCTATCTGCCGTTACTGTGCTGGTGGCACTCGAAGTCCCTTTGTTTCCCGTTGTTTCTCCCCCAGAATTACTAATTGCCCCTGGCGAGCAGGCACTGAGCAGTAGAGTGAGACTTAATAAAATACTAAGCAGCATTCCCGTTCTTGTCTGTGTATTCATGTGCAATGACCCTCCGTGTTTATATTGATAATGATTATCATCATCGTTATAAACATACCTTCCAGCTCTTCCACTGGAAATGTCATTTCGCGCCAAGGTCGATGTCAGATCAGGCCATTTTAAGGGGCCGGATGTTTTCTCCTTGAACTGAAGTGGAGAAACACCTGTATGTTTTTTGAACATACGTCCCAGATAATATCCGTCCGGATAACCGATGCCTGCTGCAATCTCATCCAATGTAGCGTCGGTATAGAGCAGCATCTCCTTGGCCTTGAACATACGGAACTGAATCAAATAGTCGATTGGACTATAACCAGTCGCCTCTTTGAACTTTCGGGACAGACTTCTGGGACTGCTGCCGATCATTTCAGCCAGAACATGCAGTGTTAGTGGCTTCGCATAGGAAGTTTCCACAATTTCGATTACTTGGTTGACTTGATCCGTAACGGAATAACGGGTTGCAGCATGAGGAATTTGTGCTGATACTTTCTCTACAAAAGGATAAAAAAGGCTTTTTGCCTGAAAATGATGTATGGGGTTCTTTTGATTCCATAAAGTGTGCATCTGTTTCACTTGCTCATAAAGCACAACTGGTGACTTGGGGGCAAACCCATAGGTTATCTGAAATGGATTCATGTGCTCCATCATGTTGCCCAAATCTGTTCTTCCACCACTTGGCAAGCTTGCTTTATACATAAGGTAAAACAGGTTCAATCCGGATTGTCCAGCTTCAATATGCAGCACGCTCCCCTTTCCACCATGGAGAACATAAAAACGACTTACTTCATGCTTCAGTTCGTTTATGGTCACATAGGCTTTACCCTGGATGGTGAATACAAATGTACTTGCAGGAAATTTATATGTTAGCTCCTCAGTTGGACCTAACTCCATATAACGTATATCCGCAATACTCACTGCAGCATAGTTCCAGAGTATGTAATAATTATTCCACATTTCATTAACTCAACCCCGTCTAAATAGATTCACTAACAGTCCTTCACTCATTGATAACCATTATCAATTATGATCAGCATGTAAGCAATACACAAGTGAAAGTAAACTAATTAGCAAACATATCTTCATCTGCTTCTCGTAACATCCGATATATGTAAGTAAATCCACGATATAACGAAGAAGGGGAAAAGACCATGAATTCAATTTCACCTGCCTCAAAAAGCAGCTCCACCCGGGAGCCAAGTCTCCAGCAGAGATAAGGAAATTCAGGGACTTATGCAGCAGAAGGTTAGACTTAATGAAGAAGTACAAGCTGTAAAATCCAATGATGAACTGGACACCAAAACCAAAGCTGCACGAATTAAATCATTAACGAGCTCCATTACGCAAATCGACACGCAGATCGCCCAGATCAAAGCAGAGGAAATGGAGGAAAAAAACAAATTAAAACAGCCTGAGAAGACCAAAGAACAACAGCCTCAGCGTAATGATGAAACACAAACTCCATCGATGGACCACTTAATTAAGCACAGTCAGACTTATGATCAGTTAGGTAAACTGGTCGGTTTGCGTGATCGCATGAACAGCTCCATTCAGACCATTGAAGGGGAAACCAAGTTTGACCTACTGGTTCTGGAGATTAATGCTGGTGCTGGCAAATCGATGATGCTTGAGAATGCTGAACGTACCGTATTCCAGAAAAAAAGAGAAGTTGTTCAGGACATCAGCTCCCAAATGAGCAAAGTAGGTCAGAAGATTGGAGATTTGATAAAAGAGATACATCAGCCTGAACCAAAAGAATCCGTTTCGTCTCCTACACCTTTATCCTCTGCGGAAAAGGAAAAGCAGGAAGTCTCCGAAGGAAATAAGGCTGAAAATAAATCGAGGATTTCCAATGATACGCAGAATGATAAAGACCCAGGAAAAGTTCAAGATACGCAATCAAATGCATCCCTTTCCCCATCCTATACTTCTCTCGACATCCGGGTTTGAACAGATGAAAGAGGTGATATGTAGTTTCAGACCATATTAAAAAATGGATGTTGATTCACCATATATTTTTTTATAGTAGGCGTATGTCTGATCATAATCTAAAAAAGTTCCCGACAGCTTTCGAAGCACATAACGATCATTCTGCAACAAATAATGAGCACTGGCTGCGCTCTTGAACAAAAATACAAGCTCATTCTCGGAAACAAATTGGTTCACATTTATTCCACTGCTAAGAATGAAGCGCTGCAGATCCTCATAAAGTCCAATAGTATACTTATGAGCATCATTTTTGGAAAAGAAGAAATCTAAGCTGTCACTATGATAAGAACCGTTTTTAGTAAAAGTGACATTCGCTGACCAGCCATCAAAATCAAAAGTTAGTACTTCTTCACTCTTACTTAACCATTGCTCATCTGAATATTTTTTTAAATTATCAATATGAACTATTTCTTGACCAAAATAATTCATCAAATTACCGGCTTCAAGATACTTAGAAAAGATTAGTTGTGAAATTTCAGTTTTATTCAGTAGATCCATCTCCTTTGTACTTCTTTTAAAGCATTAAAATTTATTTTATTATAACAGGAGTAGAGGTTGTAAAGGCCTCCTAAATGTATAAAAAACCGTTACAAAAAGGCCATTTAAGCCCGATTGTAACGGTTTTTTACGTTGCATATTTATGATAAATCATAAAGTTCAATCTGCTCATACATCAGTAATCAAAAATTGGTCTATATCATTCCTGATCCTTTCAAGACACCTTATGCTCAATTCTCAGCTTGTCAGCGACCATCGCGATGAATTCGCTATTGGTTGGTTTCGACTTGCTGATGTTGATCGTGTAGCCAAACAGGTGGCTGATGCTGTCGATGTTACCGCGTGTCCAAGCCACTTCAATCGCATGACGGATGGCGCGTTCGACGCGGGACGGCGTTGTTTTGAATTTTTCGGCAATAGCCGGATACAAAGTTTTGGTGATAGCACCCAAAATTTCGATATTATTATACACCATCGTAATGGCCTCGCGCAAATATTGATATCCTTTAATATGCGCAGGAACGCCGATTTCATGTATGATGGACGTGATGCTAGCATCCAAATTTTTGTGTTTACCCATCGGCACCACGTTGGACTTGTTCAAAAACATGGATGAACCGCCACCACCACCTGTGGAGATCGTGGTTTGCGTGCCAACCAATTGACGTACACGATTCGCGAGCACTTCCATGTCAAACGGTTTCAGGATGTAATAAGAAGCTCCGAGTTGCACGGCACGCTGCGTGATATTCTCTTGTCCGAACGCCGTAAGCATAATGACTTTGGGCTGTGGAGACAGATTCAGGTTGCGCAGACGCTCCAACACACCCAGTCCATCCAGGTGAGGCATAATAATATCCAGAATCAACACATCCGGTACATCGCGAGTTTGCTCCAGCAACTGCAGCACTTCTTCTCCATTGTAAGCAATTCCGGTTACTTCCATATCTTCCTGTTCAGATATATATTCGGCAAGCAAATTCGTAAATTCACGATTATCATCGGCCAGCAATACCTCAATTTTTTGCAAAACGGTATCCTCCTTTAATTTAAACATCGTTTCGTACATTTCCTTACAGGTTAAATTTTCGACACAGGAGAGGAAATTCCTTCTGTCGAAAATTATTTTTCTTTATTTTTTTTTCGCGTTGCTATATAATAAATAATTTATTTCATGATCTGATAATTTACGTTGCTGTTCGACAAAAAAACCTTAAGGCGGGTTATCCCGCTTTAAGGTTTTTTGCATTATCCTTTTTCATCATCACTCCGGCATCCTGTAACATCCACTCAATAAAACAGCCATAACCTGATTTCGGATCATTAACAAATACATGGGTAACGGCACCGATTAGTTTGCCATTCTGTACGATGGGACTGCCACTCATGCCTTGTACAATACCTCCGGTCTTATCCAGCAGCTTCGGATCCGTAATACGAAGAACCAAGCCTTTTGTTGCCGGTTCAGATTGATCGGCGACATGGACGATATCAATAGAGAAGCGTTCCACTTGTTGACCCTCAACGACAGTAAGAATTTCAGCAGGTCCTTCTTTTACCTCATGCGAGAACGCAACGGGAATCCCTTTAGAATACAGACTATGTTCAGGATTATCGGACATTTTACCAAAGATGCCAAAAGCCGTATTGCGTTCAATATTGCCTAATATTTTGCTTTCCTTTAAGAAATGTGCTCGCTTCTCACCTGGGTCACCGGATTCACTTTTGGAGATGGACGTGACATTAGACTGAACGATTTGACCACTACCCACAACGATGGAGGTCTGAGTATTCATATCTGTAATCACATGTCCCAGTGCGCCGTATACGCCCTGATCTGGAGCATAGAAGGTTAATGTACCCACACCTGCAGCAGAGTCACGAATGTACAATCCAAGCCTCCAGGCTTGATCTTCCGCATCATACGCTGGAGTCAACCGAGTTTTCACTGTTTCTTTACCACGTTTTAAGACTACATCGATTCCTTTTTTGCTCTTGCCGGCAAGCTCTACAACTTCTGCTACACCCGCAACCCCATTCAGACGTTTCCCATCCATGTGGGTAATCAGATCACCGAGCTTGATGCCTGCTGATTCTCCAGGAGATACGCGCTCGTCCTGTCCAGAACGCACCAGATGGTGTCCAACAACCAAAATACCTGCAGATTTAACTTTGACGCCAATGGTTTGACCCCCGGGTACCACACGCAAGTCCGGAATCACGTTTACATTCACCGTTTTTACCGGAATCTTGCCCCACAACTTCAACGTTAACTTGGCATGTCCCGTTTGTTGGGGATGAAGATGCAAAGGTTGTTGCCTGGTTACGTGCACCGCATTCTCCTGACCATCGAAACCAACAATGTCGGGGCGGTCCACAACAGCACTTGAAGCGGCCGGTACAGCAAGACGAACATCAGCCTGTCTGCCTGCAAACACCTGTAGTTCATCAGGCAATGAGGCATAACTTTGCACAGGCTGGATCGCCTGGCTGATCACACATAGAAAGAAGGCAAATAAAAGACCTAGCAATTTCTTCCTGAGGGGGGAATTCAATGGCTGTCACACTCCCTTTGCTTCTTTCGCTTGACGAAAGGTGGTCGCCAATTGCGTACCTATAAGATAACCTCGCCCCCAGGCTTTTATTACTGTCAATCATTACGCCAGCCGCTCGTTTCACCCTTTTTTGGCTTCCGCCAAATTCAGCATTTCCTGAGCATGATGCAATGTTTTTTCTGTAATTTCCACTCCGCCCAGCATACGTGCCAATTCCTTCACTCTGCCTTCCTCTGACAGCGATTCCACCTGCGTCATCGTACGCCCGTCTACGACATGTTTTTCGATGAGATATTGATGGTCTGCCATACAAGCGACTTGTGGTAAGTGAGTAATGGAAAAAACTTGGCAAGTGGAGGACAGACGGAATAATTTTTCAGCAATCGACTGTGCGGCTCTTCCGCTTACACCCGTATCTACCTCGTCAAAGATTAACACGGGGATCCGGTCATGACGTGCGAAGATACTCTTCATCGCGAGCATCATCCGGGACAACTCACCCCCGGAGGCAATCTTGCCAAGCGGACGTAGAGGCTCCCCAGGATTCGGTGAAATCAGGAATTCCGCGTTATCTGCCCCCTGACGGGTCAGACGTATGCGTCGACCATTCCATTCAATCCCTTTCTGATCTTCAAAGGGAGTAATCTGTACCCGCAACGTTGTTCTTTCCATCTGGAGATCCTTCAGTTCACTTTCCACCTGGGCTGCCAGATCCTCTGCACATTGCTTACGAACCCGGCTGAGCTCCTCGGCAGACTCCATGACCAGCTTGAGCAATTTGTCACGTTCATTACGCAACTTCTCCAGCCGTTCATCCTTGTTCTCCAGCTGGTCGGTTTCATGGCTGATTTGTTCATAATAATTCAGAATAAGTTCGACACTGTCCCCGTATTTCCGTCTGAGGCCAGAAATCAGATTCAGCCGCTGTTCCACTTCTTCCAATCTTGCTGGATTAAATTCAATCTTCTCTCGATAATCGCGCAACTGAAACGTGGCGTCTTCCAGCTGGTAAAATGCAGACTGGAGCTGTTCCACAATAGGCTGTAACCCTTTGCTGTCATATCCCGAAATATCCTCAATTCGTGACAAAGCGATACTTACGGCCTCCAGCCCACGTTGACCGCTAAGCAGATCATATGCACCGGCAACACTGTCCATCATTTTCTCACTATGGGATAGTTTGACCCGTTCTTCTCCAAGTGATTCATCCTCACCCTGGGTTAGAGATGCAGCTGCAATTTCTTCAAGTTGAAAGCGATACATGTCCAACAGTTGATATGCACGCTGACTGGATTCCTGAAGTGCACGCAGTTCTTTTTCGGCAGTAATGAACTTGCTATAGCGCTGCTGATATTCCGTTTTGACAGGGCCTATAACTGTCGCGCCGTATGTATCCAGGAGCCCGAGATGGCTCTCTGCACGCAGCAAGCTTTGATGTTCATGCTGTCCGTGAATATTGATTAGTTTTTCGCCTACTTCACGAAGCATGGTCAGATTGACCAGCTGTCCGTTAATTCGAGATGTACTTTTGCCTTGGATGTTCAGTTCTCGGCGAATCACCAGATGCTCCTCTGGTTCACAATGAATACCAAGCTTCTCCAGTGTTTCCCATACCGGATGACTAGGCTCCATTTCGAATAGAGCCTCCATCTCGGCCTTCTCACATCCATAGCGGATGAGATCTGCGGAGCTTCGTCCGCCAGCAATCAAACCCAGTGCATCAATAATAATCGATTTACCTGCTCCTGTTTCACCTGATAAGACGTGAAATCCCTGGTGAAATACAACATCCACCTCTTCCACTACAGCCAGATTACGAATCGATAATGTTACTAACATCTGCAAAAACACCTCCGGATGGCTAACTCAGAAATTATGTTTTTGAACAATAATGATCTAGGAAATGTAACCCATAATTCGCTCGATTACAGTCACACTGTTATCTTCCGTCCGGCAAATGATGAGTATGGTGTCATCTCCACAGATCGTACCCATGACTTCAGTCCATTCAATATTATCGAGCAAAGCAGCAATGGAATTTGCCGTTCCAGGTAAACACTTCATTACGACCAGATTATTCGTATGATCAATGTGCAAGAAGTTGTCCACAAGGGCACGTTTTAATTTCTGAATCGGGTTATAGCGTTGATCTGTAGGCAGCGAATATTTGTATCTTCCATCATCCATGGGAATCTTGATTAAAAGGAGCTCCTTGATATCCCTGGATACCGTGGCCTGTGTCACTTGAAATCCTGACTGACGCAGTGCCTCAACCAGATCATCCTGGGTTTCAATTTCGTTTTGACTAATAATTTCACGTATCTTAATGTGCCGTTGTCCTTTCATACATGCCTCCAGTTCATTGTATTGCAATAAGCCGGCAGTCCGTTGGTTATTCATGAGGCCTTTGCCAGCAATTTTGTTGTCAATCAATTATCAAATCTGGTTCCAGTTTTATATATGCCACTAATCCAGCCCATCTCCGTCATACACATCTTCCTGATAGTCCATAAGCCTGATTACTTTGATATCCGACTCCTCCATGTCTACATACAGCAATCCTTCACAGCCGGGGTATAACAATAAATAATACAGAAAGCGATCCCGCAGCGCTGGTCCAGTAAGTTCAAACGGTTGCCTGCGACGTGACGTCTTTACGAGATACCTGAGATCATCCCGCTCTGCAATATAATCTATGAACAGTCTGCTGTAATAAACGGATTTATCCGCTTCAAAAGCTAAAGGAACTTTCATTTTGCCTCCGATGACTTCATATCCTTCCGCCTCAAGCAGATCGACTGCAGGTGAATCCTGAATTTCCGAATTCAATTGCATGCCGGACAAGCTTACCGGAATCGGTCGGTTAACCCAATTTCTTAAGCCAAAGAACAGCCACAAAATCAAGCAGACAGCAAATACACCAATAACGATTGTGTCATATTGCCCATCCATCATCGCTCACCTCGAAGACTTATTCGAGGTTCGACAACCAATTTCCTTTTAGCTTGTCACCTTTCCAGCGAAAAGAAACCCATCCTATGATGAGTTTCCTGTAAAAGTATGGGCGGCTTCTGTTGCAACTTGGTCTGCAAGTGCATCAAGTGAAGCCCCAACGTTCTCTAGTTGTGTTGGTCCTGGTGCTTCCAGACGCCAGTGGGCGAGAAATTCAATATTGCCTTCTCCTCCAGTAATTGGGGAGAACGTCAGTCCTTGCAGTTTCAACCCAAGCTCATTGGCGAAACGAAGCATCGTCTGCAGGACGTCCTTGTGTACCCTTGAATCACGAACGACGCCCGACTTCCCGACCTTCTCACGACCTGCTTCAAATTGCGGTTTAATTAGTGCTACAATGTCTGCCGGCTGTTTTAGAAGTGCCAGCAGCGGTGGCAAGATAATTTTCAGTGAAATAAAGGATACATCGATACTGGCAAAGTTAGGTACAGGTCCATTCAGATCTTCCGGAGTCACATATCGGAAATTCGTTCGTTCCATTACAGTAACCCGTTCATCATTACGAAGGGACCAATCCAGCTGATTATAGCCTACATCGATCGCATATACATGCGCTGCTCCATGTTGTAGGGCACAATCGGTAAAACCGCCAGTTGACGAACCAATATCAAGCATCACAAGTCCATTCATCTTGAGGTCGAAGTGACGGATCGCTTTTTCCAGCTTTAATCCGCCTCGCCCAACATAGGGATGTACTGAACCCTTTACTTTGAGTTCAGCTTCCCGTGGAATCTTCATGCCCGCTTTTTCAATCCGCTCGTTGTTAGCATATACCAGTCCAGCCATGATCGCAGCCTTTGCCTTCTCACGGCTTTCATAATATCCCTGCTCAACCAGCAGAACATCAATTCGTTCTTTCGGGAGTGACATGTCTTTCTCCTATCATGTAGTAATCCTAATATTCAATAATGTGTTTCAGTTATGAAGGGAACCGAGTTCTGGACATGCCGTATGAAGATTGGGCTGCCATACTGCGCAACTCTGAACTCACATTCTCGACGGTGAGTCCCACTTCTTCCCTTTGCTCCTCAATACTGCCATGTTCGATGAAACGATCCGGAATCCCCATCAGTTGCACATGAACATCGTGCAGCCCTTGTTCAGCGTAAAACTCCAATACAGCACTTCCCATGCTTCCCGCCTGTGATGCTTCTTCAAGCACAATAAGTTTCGTACCCCGAACAGCCAAATCACGCAGCATTTGTTCATCCAGCGGTTTCAGGAAACGGGCATTAATGACGCCAACCGTGATACCTTCCCTTTTAACCGTCTCTGCTGCTTCTTCTGCAAGTTGTACCATCGATCCCGAAGCGATAACAGCATAACCTTCAGATGGTCGAAGTTGTTCCCATCTGCCAATCGGAATGGGAATGAGTTCATCATCAAGAGGCACACCTACCACATTATTTCGTGGATAACGATAAGCAATGGGACCTTCATTATATTCAAGCGCTGTCTTCATCATATGGCGCAGTTCGTTTTCATCTTTTGGCATCATCAGCACGATATTCGGAATATGACGCATAAACGCCACATCGTATACCCCCTGATGCGTCTCGCCATCCGGGCCTACAAATCCTGCACGGTCAATAGCGAACATCACATTGGCGTTATGACGGCAGATATCATGAACAATCTGATCATATGCTCGTTGCATAAACGTCGAATAGACGGCAAATACCGGTTTCAAACCCTCCATAGCGAGCGCCGCACACATCGTTGCTGCATGTTGCTCTGCAATACCCACGTCAATCATCCGTTCTGGAAATTCTTTGCTAAACGGAATGAGGCCCGATCCTGTTGGCATGGCTGGAGTTACTGCCACGATTCGCTTATCCTGTTCGGCAAGTTCAACCAGCGTTTTACCAAACACTTCTGTATACATTGGTTTGCCCACAGCTTTGAGTACTTGGCCTGATTCAATCTTGTACGGAGAAATTCCGTGCCATTTGTGTGAATCGGCCTCAGCCGGCTGATACCCTTTGCCTTTGGTTGTAAGCACATGAACCATGACAGGGCCATCCACATTATCCGCCTGTTTGAACGTTTCAATCAACTTGGGAATGTCGTGACCGTCAATGGGTCCCAAATAAGTAAAACCCAGCTCTTCGAACAGAACTCCTGGAACCATCATATATTTGACACTATCTTTAATCCAGCTCGCCGATTTGGCCAGACGATCCCCAATGGCAGGGATTTTTTTGAGCATTCCTTCCACGTCATCTTTGGCTTTCAAATAGTGACGATCCGAACGAATTTTGCTCAAATATTTATGCATAGCTCCGACATTGGGAGCAATGGACATTTCATTATCATTCAGAATGACCATCAGTTTTTTCTGCTCATGACCAATGTGATTGAGTGCTTCAAAAGCCATTCCTCCTGTAAGCGCTCCATCCCCGATCATCGCGATAACCTGATTGTCTTCACCTTTGAGATCACGCGCAAGCGCCATACCCATTGCAGCAGACAATGATGTACTACTGTGACCCGCTTCCCATACATCATGTTCACTCTCGTTACGTTTGACAAATCCGCACAAGCCATTGTGCTGACGCAATGTATCAAAGCGATCCATACGCCCTGTCAGAACCTTATGCACATAAGCTTGGTGCCCTACATCGAAAATCATTTTGTCCACTGGACTGTTATAACAGTAATGCAGGGCTACCGTGAGCTCAACCACTCCTAAGTTGGGTGCGAGATGGCCCCCTGTAACGGACAGTTTCTCAATCAGAAACTGCCGGATCTCTGCCGACAAAAGAACGAGATCATCCTGAGACATCGACTTTAGATCACTGGGTTGTTTAATTTGTGGAAGCAGCACGAGAATCTCCCCGCTTTCCTAGATTGTTTGATTGTTGGTGTAATCTATATATACACAATTTATTAAATGACATTAAAACATTATAACATAAAAGAACAAGAATCATAATTTACGGCACTATACTCCAGATAACGAGCATTTTCGCCAGCAAGGTTCAATGATCTTCCTCTGTATGTATTCCATCGTTTTCTCGGAACTGACTTGCTCTATGAAGGCAGAAAAAGCACATTAAATGCATTACACCTCTACAGGCATTTTGAAACAAGGAGCGCGATCCGAAAGCGGAGCTTAATGATCTCGACTCATTAAATAATCAGCAATCTCCATCAGTCTTGACGGATCAGGTAACTCAGCTCTACCAAGTGCATCTTTCGCAGATTGTGTAAGAGACTTAACCTCGTCAAGTGAGGCTTCCATACCAATAAAGTAAGGATACGTCACCTTGTGCTGACTCACATCACTTTGCGTTTTTTTGCCCATTTTTTGCTCGTCACCCGTCAGGTCAAGAATATCATCCTGAATCTGGAAAGCCAGGCCCAGATCTCTACCGAATACGCGCAGCGCTTCCAATTGCCCTTCAGTCGCACCACCGATACGAGCTCCAGCGAGAAGGGAAAACACAATTAAATCCCCAGTTTTGTGCAGATGAATGTACTGCAGCTGTGCCAAATCTGTCATCCCCTGCTCGCCTTCCATGTCAGCCACTTGCCCACCGACCATGCCTCTTGCTCCAGCCAGTTCAGACAATTCCTCCACAATGGACAACAAGGCGTCTGTCGAAACACCGCAGCGGCGACCTGCCTGCACAATGCTATAGAAAGCATGCGTCAACAGAGCATCACCAGCCAGAATCGCCGTTGCTTCGCCGAATACTTTGTGATTCGTTAATTTTCCCCTGCGATAATCATCATTATCCATCGCTGGCAGGTCGTCGTGGATCAATGAATACGTATGAACCATCTCCACGGCGCAGGCTACCGGCAGTGCAGCTTTACGCTGTGCACCGAAGGCTTCCGCCGCAGCAACGACCAGGAGCGGACGAAGACGTTTGCCCCCGGCCATAAGAGAATACTGCATCGCGTCAACCAGTGACTGGGGGACATCCCAGTGAACAGGAAGAGTCTGCTGCAACTCTCCTGTCACCTCTGCCGTTATTTCCTGAAGATACACTTCAAACGAAGGACGATTACTCATTGATTTCACCGCTCTCATCGACGGCAGTGCCGAACGGTTTCTTGCGAAGTTCCCCATCCTCTTCTACGATCATTTCGATCTTGCGTTCCACTTGTTCCAGCTTCAGCCCACAAAGTTGTGATAATTTCATCCCGCGCTGAAACAAATCGATGGCCTGTTCCAATGGAACATCTCCATGCTCAAGCTGACCTACGATGTCTTCCAATGCCGCCATTGCCTCTTCAAAATTCAATTCCGGTTCATTCGCCATCGGTATTGTCGTCCTCCTTCATTCCCCAAACCTGACAGTCCAGCTGTCCGTCTGTTAATTTAATCTTTATGGAATCTCCAGGCTGTACATCCTCTATGGATTTGATCAAGCGTTGTTCCTGCTCGTCATAGACAAGGCTGTATCCCCTTGACATGACCTTAAGCGGGCTAAGCGCATCCAGATGCCTTACGGATGATTTCCACTGCTGCTGCTTGCCTCTCGTAATGGATCGGATCGCAACCTCCAGCTGACGCCGGGCTGATGCATTCTCCCGCCTTGCTGCATTCACCTGATCACGAGGATTAAACCGCTGCAGGGCAGCACGCAAACGCTCCTGTTTCTCGGTTGTCCATTTCACACGTGTATCTACAGTTCGCACAAGACGCTGTTTCAGCATATCCAATCGCTCCGTATGCTGCATTAAGGTCCTTCTGGGATGCACAAGGACAGGTGAGCGTTGTAATCTCGTCAGCCGCTCGCGATTATGAACAGCACGCTGACGTAAACTGTGTTGCAGCTGACGCTGGCGCTGAGCAATCTGATCAAGCAGTTCGGCACGGTTAGGCACGGCCAGCTCGGCAGCAGCCGTGGGCGTTGCCGCCCGAAGATCAGCAGCAAAATCGGCAATCGTAAAATCCGTTTCATGCCCCACGGCTGAAATGACTGGAATGGTCGAGGCAACAATCGCCCTTGCCACGATCTCCTCGTTGAAAGCCCACAATTCCTCCAGGGATCCCCCGCCTCTTCCGACAATCAACACATCGGCTTCACCCATACGATTCAGGTTGTTGATGGCTTTCACAATGGAAGGAGCCGACCCTTTACCCTGAACGAGTACAGGATATAGAATTACTCGGGCTGACGGATATCTGCGTTGCAATGTAATCATGATATCCCTTACGGCTGCTCCTGTAGGTGAAGTAACCACACCTATCGTCTGTGGAAAACGGGGAATCTGCCTTTTGCGCGATGCAGAGAACAGCCCCTCTTCATCCAGCTTTTTTTTCAGTTGTTCATATGCCAGATAAAGACTTCCAATACCATCCGGTTGCATGTGTGTGGCGTAGAATTGATATTGTCCGTCCCGCTCATACACCGAAACGTTACCACGAGCAATAACCCTTGCACCCTCCTTCGGTACAAAGGGCAATCGCTGATTATGGGACGCAAACATAATGGACTTAATCCGGCTGTCCTTGTCCTTCAATGTAAAATACATATGACCGCTGGAGTGATGTGTAAAATTGGAGATCTCTCCGCGCAGCCAGACGTCCGACAGGACCTGATCTGATTCCAGCTTCATTCGGATGTAGCGGTTCAGGTCTTTGATGGAGAAGATCTTTTGATCTGCCACAGACGGTAACCTAGGCCAATCCGTGAGCGCGTTTGGCTGCGATCAGTGTATTTTGCATCAACATCGTAATGGTCATAGGGCCAACGCCTCCAGGAACCGGCGTAATTGGGCCAGATACCGTCTTCACGCTCTCGAAATCCACGTCTCCTGCCAGCTTGCCGTTATCTAGACGGTTCATCCCTACATCGATGACAACTGCACCTGGTTTAACGAAATCAGCATCCACAAAGTTTGCACGGCCGATGGCAACGACAAGTATATCTGCCTGACGCGTGATTTCTTTCATGTTCGCTGTACGGGAATGGCACATCGTTACTGTTGCGTTTTCACGTTGAAGCAGCAGGGATACCGGTTTGCCTACAATGTTGCTGCGTCCAATGACTACTGCATGTTTGCCCGACATTTCGAGACCCGTACGCTTGATCAGTTCAATTACACCTGCAGGAGTACATGGGAGCAGACTGTCGTCACCAATGACGAGGTTACCCACATTGACCGGATGGAACCCATCCACGTCTTTGTCCACGGCGATTGCATCGATAACTGCTTTTTCCTCGATATGCTTCGGTAATGGAAGCTGAACCAAAATACCATTAATGGTTTCCTGTCTGTTCAGCTTGTCCACCAGAGCGAGCAGATCCTCCTGCGACGTGTTTGCATCCAAACGATGCACCTCGGAATAAAAACCAAGATCATGACATGCTTTTTCTTTATTACGCACATAAACTTGGGATGCCGGATCTTCCCCGACGAGCACCACAGCAAGACCAGGTACTACCCCCTGTTCGCTAAGCTGTTTTACTTCGGTCGTCATGCTTGCGCGGAGCTCTTGGGATACTTCTTTGCCGTTAATAATAGATGCTGTCATTGTACTCTCTCCCTTATGTGAATAAAAATAAAATAACTTTCGTAATTAAGACAATTTTGCTTTGATGGCGTCAACTTCCTGAATCATGCGTCCAAGTACGCCATTGACGAACTTGCCGGATTCATCTGTACCAAAATATTTGGACAATTCAATCGCTTCATTGACGGATACCTTTGCCGGGATGTCATCACGGAACACCATCTCATAGGTTGAAAGGCGTAAAATCTGACGGTCTACGCGTGATAGACGACTAATCTGCCAGCCTTTCAAATAATCGACGAGCAAGCCATCGATTGCTTCCTTATTGTTCCATGTACCCTGTACGATTTCGGTCACGTAGGTACGCATTACATCTGCATCGTGAATAACCACTTCGGTTTCATTGTCTTCAGCGGCTTCATTGATCAGCATATTCACAGCCTCAGCTGCGCCCACTTCATTCATTTCCATCTGATACAGACTTTGTACTGCAATTTCCCTTGCCAAACGTCTTTTCATGTCCTGCCTCCTGCAGCGCTCCTTCTGGAGCGTCATCATGCTTATTTTAAAATAGTAAAATCTTTGATGGAATCAGAGATCTTATTATATTGTTATCCCTTTTCACAAAAAAACCTGCACTACGTTTCCTCCAAAAAACGGGCAACCTAAATTACAGTTCTATTTTCGGAAGAAACATATTGCAGGGTTCAGATGGCTCACTTGAACGGACGCCAGCGGTCACCAAGCCATTGTCCCCATTCCCTCCAGGGAATGAACGAGCCCAGCTTCGAGTCGCTTCGTCTGCCTAACGTATAACCGATGAACACCAAGAGTGCAAAGAACAACATATCCCAAAAACCGATCCATACATAAAGAAACCCAAAAAAGATGCCGCCGATTATTCCGGTAATCCGGCCTTTGTGACTATCCCAAATCTCTCTCCACAACATCAGTGAAACTCACCTCATTCCACTCGACTCTTGTAGTTAGGTGACTGGGTAACATTGGCAATATATACGGTAACAAAAGAAACCGGGATACCCGTAATCTCCTGTACATGATCATGTATTGCCTTCTGCAGATCGGATGTCAGCGCAGGAATTGGCGACTCCCCATCCACTACCGCGCGAATCATAATCTCCAGTCCCGATTCGACTACACGAATACGTGCTTTGACATCACGCACTCCCCGGAAACGGGAAGTCGCTTTGAGACAGAGATTCTCAATCGTCTCCATTGAAATCTGTACATCCCCGTACTCGGTACGTTGGTCCACAGATGGCAACGAAGCACGATCTCGCCGAACCGAAATGTAGAAAAATCGCAAACTCAGGATAAACAAAATCGCTGCTGCAACAACCGCCGCAATAATGACGTTTTGTTCCTGCTGGTAATTCAATTCGTAAGGCAGCACACCACTGATAAGAAGTATAACTGCTGCCGATATTGCTCCAACGCTTATGCTGTATATAAACAACAGAAGCCGATCCAGTATTTTAGCCACGAACTGCACAGCCTCCCTTGCTCACTAACATTGCTTAACCTGCCCATACGCAAAAGGGTGATCCTCAAGTGCACGCTTCCACTGCCCCAAAGACCTGTCCAAGACGGGATAAACCCCGGCAGTGATGCCGGGGGAATCTGTCTTCTTTTATTTTACGCGCTGACTGTTCAGGTCGATTTCTTCCACTTTCTCGGTGCTCTTGAACTGAACGTCATGAATGTGCACATTAACTTCATTCACATTCAATCCTGTCATGTTCTCGATGGAGCGCTTCACGTTCTGTTGAATTTCGGTAGCCACCTGGGGCAGACGGTAACCATATTCAATAATAACAGAAACATCCACCGCAGCTTCACGTTGACCCACTTCAACCTTCACGCCTTTGGAAAGGTTTTTGCGACCAAGCAATTCAGCAAATCCACCAGCGAATCCGCCGCTCATGCCTGCAACACCTTTCACTTCGACTGTAGCCAGTCCAGCGATCACTTCAATAACTTCAGGTGCGATCTGGATTTCACCGATATCCGTTCGTTCAAATTCTGTCGGCAATGTACTCATAACTGTTCAACACACCTTTCGCGAAATAAGTTTGCGGCCATCCGTCAGGGCGCTGGCATTCAGATCGATTGACCTTCAGATACCCTTCCGGTCCGGCTTTACCGGAACCCCTGCAACCTTCATCCGCATACGTGACGGCTTATCCTCTGCAGGAGACATGCGCTCTTATTATTACATACTATATCATTTGGGCTACATTATGACAAACAAGCCCAATATGCCTTTTAAATCTCATTTTCCTCAAGAAATTTGATATCAAAGTCACCCCGAACAAACGTTGGATGATCCAGCAATTTCTGATGAAAAGGAATCGTTGTGGAGATGCCTTCAATCGCAAACTCAGCCAATGCACGCTTCATCTTTGCGATGGCCTCTTCCCGGTTTGCTCCCCATACGATTAATTTAGCGATCATGGAGTCGTAATAAGGAGAGATCGTGTAACCTGGATAAGCTGCACTATCTACACGTACACCCGGTCCTCCTGGTGCAAGGTAGAAACCAATTTTGCCTGGTGACGGCATAAAGTTACGGTCAGGATCTTCTGCGTTGATACGGCACTCGATGGACCATCCATTAATCACAACATCTTCCTGACGGAAAGAAAGTGGATTGCCTTCAGCTACCGAAATCATTTCACGGATCAAATCCACTCCTGTAACCATCTCTGTTACAGGGTGTTCAACCTGAATACGTGTATTCATTTCCATGAAATAGAATTCACCGTTAGGGCTGAGCAAGAACTCAAGTGTACCTGCTCCGGAGTAATCCACGGCAAGCGCCGCCCGTACTGCGGCTTCTCCCATCAATGTACGCACATCTTCAGAGATGATAGGACAAGGCGCTTCTTCCACCAGCTTTTGACGTCGACGCTGAACGGAACAATCACGCTCGCCCAGATGCACTGCATTTCCATGCTTGTCTGCAATGATCTGAATCTCCACGTGCTTCATGCCTGTCAGGAATTTCTCCAGATATACTCCGGCGTTGCCAAAAGCTTTCTGTGCTTCCTGCTGGGCAGCTGTTATTTGCTTGATCAGCGTCTCTTCATCTTCAGCAATACGAATCCCTTTACCTCCACCACCAGCGGTAGCTTTGATAATGACAGGATATCCAATATCTCTAGCAATCATAATGGCTTCATTCATATTTTCAACCAAACCGTCGGATCCCGGAATTACAGGTACACCTGCATCCTTCATCGTTTGTTTGGCAACAGCCTTGTCACCCATTTTGGTAATGGCTTCCGGAGATGGGCCGATGAACGTAATATTGCAGGAACCACAGATTTCTGCAAAATCAGCGTTCTCTGCCAGGAATCCGTAGCCTGGGTGGATTGCATCACATTCCGTCAGTGTAGCTACACTCATCAGGTTTGTGAAGTTTAGATAACTGTCTTTCGAAAGTGTAGGCCCGATACAATATGCTTCATCTGCAAGACGAACATGCAGGGAGTCTTTATCCGCTTCCGAATAGACTGCTACCGTCGAAATGCCGATTTCACGACAGGCACGAATAATACGTACCGCAATTTCGCCACGGTTCGCAATCAGTATTTTTTGAAATTTCATTTCGTTATTGTCCTCCTTCGAAGCTCATGCAGTTGCCGTAATGCGGCTGTAACCGTTATTCCGGTTTCACCAGGAACAGGGGTTGTCCATACTCAACCAGCTGTCCGTTCTCAACCAGCACTTCAACGATTTCTCCCTTGATGTCAGCATCAAGCTCGTTCATCAGCTTCATCGCCTCAATGATACATACCGTTGTTTTCTCAACAACTTTATCACCAGCGCTTACAAAAGGACCAGCTTCCGGCGAGGAAGCTCTGTAAAAAGTACCCACCATCGGAGATACAATTTTATGTAAATGACTTGTAGTATCGACTTGCGGAGCAGCCTCAGCTACAACTGCAGCCGGTTGCACCTGTGGTGCAGCAATCATTTGCGGTTGAATAGCAGCTGCCTGAACATACTCGGTTTTACCCGGTTTGCGAATCGACAACCGTGATCCTTCATTTTCAATTTCCAACTCTTGAACGGAACTTTCATCTACCAGTTTGATCAGCTCTTTGATCTCACTCAATTTAAACATTTCCATTATTCACTCCTTCGGCATCATGCCAGTCTCACTAGGACGGTCATATGGCTTTATGTATTATATCATAATCGTTAAAAATGGAAAGAGCCCGAGAACTGAACCAGCTCTCGGGGCTACTTTTCCATGAATCGGATTACTGTTCTGTTACGTATTGAACGCTGATTTTATTTTGCGTTACTGCCAGTTCTTTCATCACCAGATCCACAATGGAAACCGCCTGTTTCACATCCAGTTTGTCACTGAGAACAACAACTTTATACTTGTCGGCATCCTCTTGAACGATGGCATTGGCAAACTGCTGCGACAGGGTTTCTTCAATACCATTGATTTTCGCTTCTTTTTCTTCCAACGTACGAAGCTGCTCAGTTGCTTTGGCATTTTCTTCTGGCGTTTTACTCAGATCACCCGCAACGGTCATCAGTTCCTCATATTTGCGATTGTTGCTTTCTTCACGCTGCCACTGATAGTTCTGGAACTGGCTGCTCGCAGAGGCTGCTGTATTTTGCTCCTCCATTTCCTTAAGGACTTCTTCATCGGTTTTCGTCACGCTGCCGTCAGTTCCGCCACTTGCCTCAGGACTGGTTGCTGCGCCTTTGTCAGAACCTTTGTCAGAGCCCTTCTCACTGCCTTTCCCTGCTTCACCTTGTTTCTCTCCCGAATCTGCAGCAGGGGATTTCTCGGTTTCTCCGGCTTCTTTACCGTCTACAACCGCAGGATTATCAACCGATTCAGTTGCCGCCTGCTCTCCTTCAGTCCCTGTAACTTCACCGCCATTCACCACTTCATTCACAACCAGACCTTCTGTCGGATCAAGGATTCCAGTCGTTTCCTTCGCTTCTCCCTGCTTCATCCCATCCACCTGCGTGCTGTCAGCTACTGGCGTATTAACCGGACCCGAATCTTCAGTGAACAAGTAATAAGCGGACAAAATGACCATCAGACTCAGCATGGATACGAGCCATACCGTTTGACGTTTGTTATTCATTAGAACTTCCTCCTCGAATTGGCTTCATTCTTATGTGAATTAAATCTTGTACAAGAATTGAATCCTGAGTTTCAATATTCCGAATTAATCCTGCTTACGCGGAACAACCGAGATTCGGTAGGCCGCCACATTCAGTCCTTTTTCGACAGCATCTGTAATCAGGTCCTTCACAACCTTGTTCTCTGCGCCTCTGGCGACGACAAGCACTCCCCGGATTTGCGGTTTGAGCTTCTTGGTGACAATGGGGGTCTGATCCCCTGATATTTCATACGTAATAATTTCGCCATCACGGGTATATTGCGTCATATGCCGCTTCCCCCCGTTAGCATCTGTTTCTTCGGTGAGCTGCTGCGAATCCTTCACATTACGCTGCACAACAAGCTCCTCTGTAGAATCGACAGTAACCATGACATCAACGGTTCCCACGCCGACGATATTTTCCAGTACGCCCTTGATTTTGTCTTCAAACGCGATCTCTATCGCCTGAAAAGGATTCTGATCCGTTGCATCCGTCTGGATGGATGCCATGGATGTAGTCGGATCAGGAGGTTCGCGACCGATATTTTCGGAATCAATCTTTTTGACATTGACGAAGGAATTAAACAGCATGATCCCTACTCCGATCAAGCCGAGAATAATAAGCCAGCGAAAGGTTTGACTTCGCCGTTGTCCACCTTCTCCGCCGCCGAGCCAGCTTTCCATCTTTTTGAGCCATTGCCTCATCGGACACCCTCCTTTTCACAGCGCCGAAGCGCTTTTCTTTTCCCTCACCTGTACTTTGCTCGCATCAACATCCCACTTCTCAGTCAATAGCGTAATAATTTGTACTGCTCGCTCTGATCGGGAGGACGTTTGTTCTTGCTGAGGGTTTGTCTCTGACTGATCACCCAAAACAGGTGTGGAGTGAGCTTCCTGTCGATTTGGAGAGCCTTCAAGATTTCCGTTGTCCACGCTGCTGTCATGATTGCTGCCATTATCCACCTTAATCTGTACATCAGGCACTTCAATCTGACCGATCTGGATTGGCTCTTGTGCTGTATTCGATTTAGCAGGTTCGGATTCGGATTCAGCGCCGAATAATGGATCGGTGCTTGCCGCTTCCTCCAATGAACCTGTGTTGGAGCCGGCTTTACCGGCTGCTGTCTCACCTGCCATCTCCACCAAAACATACTGGATTGCGGGCAATTCCACGGAGGATGCCAGATCCTTCTCCGGTTTGGTTGTATCCATGGCAAGCTTCACCTCGACGGACTGTACTCGCTCCCCGGTTGTTTCTTCAATTTGCCCCTTCATCACGTTAGCCAGTTCTCTGGCTGTCCATTGCAAGGATTGTTCCTGTTCGTTCGACTGCAGCTTCCTGCCCTGAGCCAGGATCTGTTCCAGTGTTGCACTTCCATCCGATGGTGAGTCCATGGCTGTCATCGCTCGCTTCAGCTCGGCAACGGGGTCACTTCGTAGGAGCTTTGTTATAGGGGATAAAAGGGTTAGCAGGATAAGAAGGCTCAGCACAAGCTTGACATAGCGTTCCATGGATCGGTTGGGCAATAGCATATCCACAAAGGTCGCCAGCAGAACGATCATGATCAATTCCCGGAGCCAGCTGCTCAGCCACCCCATCCTTCCAGCCCCTTTCTCTCTAACAATCCCCTCATCGCATCATGACCGTCAGATTACCGGCAGTTAGCAGGATCGTGATGGCCAGAAAAAACATCAGTCCCACAGCTGCCAGTGCTGCAAATACGTAAAGCATGCTTTTGCCAATCGCCTGCAGGCAACCTACAATTGGCGTTTCACCCAAAGGCTGCATTATAGCGCCTGTAATGTTGTATATGAGGGCAAGGGTCAGGATTTTAAGCGCTGGAAAAGCGCATAGAAACAAGATAATGATGACACCGGTTAGCCCGATTGCATTTTTGACCAACAGTGAAGCCGTGATGACTGTATCAGTTGCATCCGCAAACGTTCTGCCCACGATGGGGACAAAGTTCCCCGCGATGTACTTCGCCGCCTTCAGACTGACTCCATCTGCTACGGAGCCTGACGCACCCTGCACCGAAATTACGCCCAGGAACATCGTTAGTAATATACCGAGCAGAGCCACACTAATGTTGCGTAACAAGTCTGCTAGCTGAGTCAGCTTGTACTTGTCAGACAAGGAACTGACGAGATGCAATACAGCCGAGAAAAACAACAGTGGGAACACCAGAATGTGAATCAACGTACCCACCAGATGAATCATGAAAATGATGAGCGGATGAGTGACTGATACGGTGATAACATTTCCCATTGATGCCAGCAGCGTAAAGAGCAGGGGCACCATGGCCATCATAAAGTTAATCATGCCGGCAATCGCATCCTTGGCGTATCCAATCGCCACACTGAAACTGTTTATGGCGATGATAATAATGACCATGTAACAGATGGAATAGGCGATTTTGCTAATATTGTTTTTCTCAAAAGCGGTCTGGAGCGTCTCCAGAATCATACTCAGCACGCTCAACATCACAATCGTGACCAGAAGCTTGCCGTTATATAAAATCTCATGCAGCATGAAGGTTCCGATGGCTATGAACACTGACTTCAGACTGAATCCTTCATTGCCGGGAATTAACATATCCATAAAGGAAGGCGTCTTTCCTTCCGGGAAAAATCCTCCATATTGCTGCATAAGTTGATCCCAATATTTTTCCACCTGATCTTTGGGAAGCTGATCGGCCTGCTGCTGCATCCATTCATCAGAAGGGGAGCCGGCAGCGACCTGTCCCATGATCGCAAATAGAAAGCACAGCATCAGCACAAAGGTAAGGCGCCACTGCGGCTTGTTATGCATTATTTTCATATGAAGTCCGCACGCCTCCTCCTTCTACACCGGCATTAGCTTCATGACGGTTTCGATTATAATGCTGATGATCGGTATGGCGAGGACAAGAATCAGCACCTTGCCAGCGAGCTCAATCTTGGAAGCAATGCTCTCCTGCCCTGCGTCCCTGACAATCTGTGCACCAAATTCAGCAATGTAGGCTATGCCTATGATTTTCAGCACGGTTTTCAGATAAATGCTCTCCATGCCCGAATTTTCAGCAAGCCGTTTCAGTACGTCGATTACTGCGCCGATCTTGCCAATCAGCATCATAAAGATCACGATGCCGGTAGCAGCAGCAATCAAAAAAGCGAACATGGGCTTCTGTTCCTTGATAACTAGAATGAGAACCGTTGCGATGAGCGCCAGACCTACAACTTGGATTATTTCCACAGGTCACCACCATCCCGGCTTCATGACCGTTTTCATTGAAAAAGAAATATCGATTTGATCTCTTGCAGCAGGCTGTCCAACATACGGACCACCATGAACAATACAACGACAAATCCGATCACGGTCACCCAGTGAGCCATATCTTCCTTTCCCATTTGTTTCAGCACCGTATGAATCATTGCTATAATGATTCCGATGCCCGCAATTTGAAAGATTGCGTTCACTTCTAAATTCATGACCTTGGCACCTCACTATCCCGGCTATTTCAGAAGATCAGAATGACGATTAACGCTCCTACAAGCATCCCGAGACTGCGACTCATTCGTTCATATTTCACTTGATCGGCCTGAGCACGGGATTCCTCATGCATTAGTTGTTGAATGGCTAGCGAGATGTGCTTGGTCTGATCCTGACGATCGCTGGTGCCAAGGCTGAAACTTAATTGCAGCATGACCTCCCGCTCGTCTGCCTTCATGGCTGATTTTCCCCACGCCTCTTCAATGCCAGACTGAAGACTTTCACGAGCGGTGTGCCCATGAGGGGGTTCCATTTGCTTGGCTGCGTGGAGAAATAACGTCCGAACAGGCTCTTTCGTCTGAGCCCCCATTTTTCCCATGGCATCAGGCAAAGGAGTCAGCCCATAGTTGATTTCGGTCATCAGCCGCTGGAGAGCGGCAATTAACTCACGCAATTGTCTGGGCCGCAAGGCAAATTGCCTTGCCTTGTAGAATCCGGCGAGCGTGCTGGCCAGCAGAATGATGACAGCTCCGAGCATGTTAAGCAAATGCCTCACCTCCCACTTCCGTCTGCTGGAGGCCGCGCATTTTGCCATCAGCCAGTCGAAAGGTCATGCCCCGGCTCGTCCGCTGCAGTTGTACGTAGCGTTGAAACATCTGCTCGACAATCAGGGTCCTCAACGCAGGTCTGGAAGAAAGCTCGGCCAAATCACGACCGTGTGCCGTGGCGATGACGGATACACCTGCATGGAGTGCTTCCATTACCGCCTCAGCATCCTCTGGACGGCCGATCTCGTCCACAATCAGGACATCGGGAGACATGGAGCGTAACATCATCATCATGCCCTCAGCCTTCGGACAGCCGTCCATGACATCGGTACGGGGTCCCACATCGAATCCCGGTACTCCCTTGTAACTTCCGGCGATTTCCGACCTCTCATCTACGATGCCAACCTTAAGCCGCGGACGTATACCCTGAACAAGCTCGCTGACACCCATAAGTTTGGTTCCACTGCTGATCTGCCGCGCCAGATCCCGCAGTAATGTGGTCTTGCCTTGCTGGGGAGGCGAAAGAATTAAGGTGTGCAGTACCTGACCACTCTTCATGTCCAGCAGATAGGGCAGGATCCGATCAGCGATTCCATGTATCTCCCGCGCAACCCTGATATTGAATCCATTGATATCGCGCAAGTATTCCACCCGACCACCGCTGAGCACCGTCCGGCCAGCTAACCCAATTCGATGACCGCCAGGAATGGTGATGAACCCTTTGCGCAGCTCTTCTTCCAATGTATAAAGCGAATGATTGCTGATCAGATCCAGCAGCCTGTGAGTTACCTCTTTTAAGGGGATGTAGGCTTCATCAGGCTTCGCTGTCGGACTGCCCTGAGGGGTAAGGAAGTGATAGGTGTCTCCTGCATTGATTTCCAGTGGCCTTCCTTCACGGATACGTACTTCCTCCACTTTTTCCAATAAAGCGGGCGGCATTCTTCCCAGAATGGTTCGAATCGGTTCCGGAAAGATATCCTTCCAGTTCACCATCATGAATAGGCCCCTCCAACCTTGAATTCGGTTTTATCGCGTTTCTGGTGCTTGTTCATATTCAAGTTTATGTGTGTACATTGATTTTATGACGCTGAAATCTATCATTTTCTTCAGAATAGGGATGAGAGTTAAAAAATCATAGATCAGCTCCTTGTTCTCGGTCTAGGCACCCGTCTAGATACAATTGCATATAGTGCTTGCAAACAGGTGTTATCCATTTGTGGATAAAGAAAGAAAGAGAACAACCTATCCCCAAATGCAGAAAGGAGTTGTGGGGAGTGCGAGTCGATGTGGTAGGCAATGTGAATGAAGTGCGAAAAATGGATATTGCAGGCCGATGTGTGGTGGTGATTGATGTGTTGCGAACGACCAGTACGATTGTGACGGCACTGGCTTACGATGCAGCAGATGTAATCGCTGTAGAGACTGTTCCTCAAGCGAAACAATTGAACGTGAAGGATGCTATTCGTGGCGGGGAGCGTTTTGATAAAAAAATTACAGGATTCGAGGTGGGCAATTCCCCCTATGAATATATGACTCCAAGTATCGCGGGTAAGACCATTATTCTAACTACAACAGATGGTACACGTGCCCTGATCAAAGCATCCAAGGCCAGATATGTATTCGCAGGCTCGTTTCTCAATGTTAAGGCTGTGGCGGCAGTTCTGTGCGAGCTTCGCAGGGATATCTTATTGTTATGTGCCGGAGATCAGGGGGAGTTCGCGCTGGAAGATGGTTTATGTGCAGGCAGCATTATCGAAGAGCTGTACCAACAATCCCCTTTTCCCATCATGCTGAGTGACCTGGGCTTGGCGCTCCATCAGGCTGCAACTCATGCCGAGGATAAATTGCCCGATTTGGTTAGAGTATCGGCTGGTGGGCGAAGGTTGGAGAAACTGGGCAGGGTGCATGATGTAACCTACTGCACACAATTGGATTTGCTGGACTGCGTTCCCGAGATGGGGGAAGGGCACCGAATGCAACCTTTTAAAGGATCACGTAAAGAGCGGGTATTTCGATTGTTGTAATACAAACAACTCAAAAAGGTGTACCGCTTCCCCTGAAGGGATTGAGTACACCTTTGGTATGTCTGGCTATATTACTGCTTTTATCTGCGAACTTGCGGTCCGCCAATCACAGCCTGCTCTGCCGTATCCAGGTCATACGCTGTGTGCAGCGCCTTGATTACATCATGAAGTTTCTCTCCATCGATAACACAAGATACCTTGATCTCGGAAGTGCTGACCATCTTGATGCTTACGCCTTCACCCGAGATGACTTTGAACATCTTGGCAGCAACGCCCGGATGGCTAACCATACCAGCACCAACAATCGAGACTTTAACCAGGTCTTCTTCGGAAGTCACTTCACGGTAAGGCAGGCGGCTGTGAAGGGCTTCAATGACACGCAGTGCGTTCTCCCGGTCAGACAGCGCAACAGAAAACGAGAAGTCAGCCTTACCGTCCATTACACCGCTCTGTACGATAATGTCGACATCCAGCTGTTCTGATGCAAGGGCACCAAATACTTCGGCGAGAACTCCCGGTACATCAGGCACACCCAAAATACTGATGCGAGCCACATTTTTGTCATAGGCAATTCCACTAACTACCACGCCTTGTTCCATTGTTGCTTCCTCCTTCACAACCGTTCCTTCATTATGGTTAAAGCTGGATCTTACAATCAAAGGCACACCGGAATGCTTCGCGTATTCAACTGCACGCGGATGCAATACCGCTGCTCCCAGGTTGGCCAGTTCCAGCATCTCGTCGTACGAAATTTCCTTCAGTTTGCGTGCTACCTTAACAATTCGCGGATCCGTGGAATAAATACCGTCCACATCCGTGTAGATCTCGCAAGCGTCCGCCTTGATGGCTGCTGCCAGGGCTACTGCCGTTGTATCGGAGCCTCCACGGCCAAGTGTCGTAATCTCGCCGTCGTCCGTCATTCCCTGGAAACCTGCAACGATAACGATATTACCTTCAGCCAACGCCTGATTCACCCGCTGCGGATGAATATCGTTAATCCGAGCTTTGCCGTGTACCGGCTCCGTCCGGAATCCCGCTTGCCAGCCTGTAAATGAAATGGCATTGCGTCCCAGCGCCTGAATCGCCATGGATAACAAGGAAATCGAGATCTGTTCTCCCGTTGTCAACAGCATATCCATCTCACGTGCAGGCAGTTCACTGTTCAGCTGTTTTGCTTGATCAATCAGATCATCCGTGGTATCCCCCATGGCCGAAACCACGACTACACACTGATGTCCTTCATCCGCTTTTTCTACAACACGTCCGGCTACACGCTTCATGCGCTCTGTATCTCCGACCGAGCTGCCCCCAAATTTCATGACGTACAATGACAAAGCAAATCCACTCCCTACCTTGTGCAGTATGCATAATTGATGTCCATCGTCATTATTCTCTCCGAAAAATGACTTTAACCCAGTATATTACGAAAGCGTCTGATAGGCTAATCTTTTTTCGAAAAAACCCTCTGCCAAAGGAATGGCAGAGGGTTGAATTCATGCTTTATTTAACTTACACCAAGTGAACGTTACGCGCGAGAAGAGTATTTACCTTCACGAGTATCGATCAGCAGAACGTCGCCTTCGTTGATGAACAATGGCACTTGTACATTTAAGCCTGTTTCAACTTTTGCGTTTTTGGTAGCGCCTTGTGCAGTGTTACCTTTTACACTTGGCTCTGTTTCGATAACTTTCAACTCTACGCTTGTAGGCAAGTCGATTCCGAGGATTTCACCTTGGTAGCTAACGATTTTTACGTTCATGTTCTCTTTGAGGAAGTTCAATTCCCACTCCAGTTGGTCGCTTGTCAGTGTGAACTGATCATATGTTTCGTTGTCCATGAACGTATGCTCTGTACCGCTAGCATAGAGGTAAGAAACGCCACGGTTTTCGATGATGGCACGGCCAATGGTTTCACCTGCACGGAATGTTTTCTCAACGGTGTTACCGTTGCGCAGGTTTTTCAGTTTGGAACGTACGAAGGCAGCGCCTTTACCTGGTTTAACATGTTGGAAATCAAGTACGGTATAGATGTCGTTGTCTACTTGTACGGTCAAGCCTGTTTTAAAATCGTTTACTGAAATCACAAAAAATCCCTCCTGATATGGTTGAAAAGTAGGTGATATGAGACGATGGGTTAATTTAAGTTTGAAAAGTCAAACCGTCATATTCCACAGACCACTACGATGGCAGAACAACCTTCCGATCGCTGTTATCCCCAGATTTCTTTTTAATCCCTATCCTAATAGGGAGAAATCCGGTGATAAAGGCGAACGTTCCACTTCTTCAGGTTTTTTCTGCCCTCTCCGTTATTGTGGAATTTCAAGTTGACTTATTCAAAAGCATAAATTAAAAATCGCCTTATATCACCGTTGGCTGTAAATTAGCCGATTACGGTGAACTTCTTGTCTGATTTCGTTAAAATGTGTATACCTGTCTCGGTTATCACAACGTCATCCTCAATACGCACGCCGCCAAGGCCGTCAATATAGATCCCCGGTTCAACGGTTACCACCATGCCCGGTTTCAATACATCGTCGCTCAGCTTGGATAAACGAGGAGCCTCGTGAACTTCCATACCTAGGCCGTGGCCTGTGCTGTGTCCGAATTGCTCTCCATATCCGTGTCCTGCAATGATATCACGTGCCAATGCATCTGCTTCCCGTCCGGTCATGCCCGGTTTCAGGTTAGCCAGTGTATGTAACTGAGCTTCCAGTACGATGTCGTAAATTTTACGAAGTTCAGGTACAGGCGTGCCAGTTGCGATGGTACGTGTCAGATCTGAACAGTATCCATCCAAAAGTGCACCGAAGTCAAATGTAATTAACTCATTTTGTCCGATGACCTTGCTGCTTGCTACACCGTGAGGCATAGCAGAACGTTCACCCGATGCAACGATGGTGTCGAACGAAGAGGAGGTTGCTCCATGTTTGCGCATGAAAAACTCCATCTCCAAATCCACTTCACGTTCAGTCATACCCGGTTTTGCGAATTGCAAAACATGACTAAACGTTGCGTCTGCCAAATCCGCAGCTCTTTGCATTACAGCGATCTCATCTTCATCCTTGAAAATGCGCAGTTGTTCCACAATCCCGGAAACAGCTTTCAATTCAATGGATTGAAGTGCTTCAGCATAAGCAGTATGCGTACCATAAGTGACATGATCCTGCTCAAAGCCAACCTGTTTGATATTCGCCGATGCAAGCAGATCACGTACGGATTCCAATGGTTTCGGTCCATGTTCCACAACGGTAAAGCCTTTAGCTTGTTGCGGTGCCTGTGTCATATAACGGAAATCGGTCAGCAAGAATGCTTTTTGTTCCGTAATCAGCACATATCCTGCTGAACCTGTAAAGCCCGTCATGTAACGACGGTTGATCGGATTTGTAATCAGCATAGCCGTGAGTTCATGTTCACGCATGGCCTCACGCAACTTATTTACTCGTTTGTTTTCCATCGGTAACCCTTCTTTCTCTCACATTCCCGGGTCCCCGGCTCAGGTTTGCTTGTCCAGATGACGCACGAGAGCCAGCAGCCCCAGCTCATAGCTTACTTCTCCAAATCCGGCAATTTGCCCGATTGTTTCTGCAGCAATTACTGAATGATGTCTGAATTCTTCGCGTGCATGAATGTTGGATAGATGTACTTCTACTGTAGGAACTTTCACGGCATTGATTGCATCACGCACGGCATAACTGTAATGAGTCAACGCTCCGGCATTCAGCATGATTCCATCCGCATCGCCCATCGCTGCATGAATACGATCAATGATGTCCCCTTCATGATTGGATTGATAAAAAGCGATGGAGACGCCAAGATCCTCCGCCTGTCTGCGAATTTGTTCTTCAATATCCTTCAGACTAAGCGTTCCATAGATGCCAGGTTCACGTACGCCGAGCATGTTCAGGTTCGGGCCATTGATTACAACAATCCGTTTCATAGCTGCTCCACCCTTTCTGCAAATAACCATCTGCTATTTTAACACAGCCATTGCCGGATTGAGAAGCTTTTTTGCGGCTATGCTCCCGCTTGCTCCGGCTCACGTTTCCGTTCATCCGTGAACTCCATAGCTACGGTGTAGCCAATGAACAGCCCCCACAGCAAAAAGAAACAAAATTCTGTAATGATGGAATCCCAGGTTAAGCGGTTTATGGGCTTCACCATATCCAGTTTGGGACCTACCAGAACAAAGATAATGAGCCACCATAGAATCCCGTAACCCATGCCTGGAAGCGGTCCTTTCCATTTTTTCAAAGTTAACGTGTAAATCAATGAGGCAAGGACCGAAAAGACAATAAAAAACAGCCAGCCGGTCAAATGCCCTGCTGCAGTATAGATAAAATTGTGCTTGAAAAAAGGCTCAGCCAAAAATCCCAATGGTACAATCGTAAAATGAAGCAGATAGAACAACCAATGCAAGCCTCCCCAGATAAAACCTGCGAAAAAACCGAGCTCCACTGCAAAGGGAAACGGCTTGGTGAAGTAATGGGCCTGGCCTTGACGCTGGGTAGGGCGGCTGCCCCGGTCCTTTTGATTCCGCTCATCAGAACGTTTATTTTCCATATATGATGTGCGTTCATCCTTATGTTCTGTCATTGATATTCTCCTTCACGTTCAGTTCGCGTCATTGGGGTTATAACCGAATTCTTGTCCTAACTCTACCGGGTAGTATGTTCAAATCAGGGCAAACTTAACAACATCACCTCTAGATTGTCTCGTAAACTAGAAATTACCTTCAATATTCGATACAATAGGGTTATTAAACAGTCTTCGACACTGAAGGCCTAGAACAGAATAGGAAGGTGAATAATTTGCCTCAACAATCCAAGCCTGTCAGCTACGGGGGGCAAGCTGTCATTGAGGGCGTAATGTTCGGCGGTAAACATGTCAACGTTACTGCTGTTCGAAGAAAAGACGGCGAAATTACGTATCTGGAAGTCCCAAAGCAAGACAAGTCCTGGGTCATGAAATTGCGGCGGATTCCATTACTGCGCGGGATTGTCAGCATTATAGATTCGAGTGTCAAAGGCAGTAAACATCTCAATTATTCTGCTGACGCTTATGCTGATGATGAACTTGAACCCGAAGAAAAAGCGAAGCAAAAAGAAAAAGAAGGCTCAGGTTGGAGCCTTAGCATGATTATTGGCGTCACCGCTGTAGCTATTCTTTCTTTCCTCTTCGGTAAAGTTGTGCTTACGTTGCTGCCCGTTGTCATCGAGAATTTTCTGTTCAAAAATGCATTCGACAATCAGTTTTTGCATAATTTACTGGAAGGCGGAATTAAGCTCATTCTGTTGCTTGCCTATCTGTGGCTGATTTCTCAGACTCCAATGATCAAACGTCTGTTCCAATACCACGGAGCAGAGCATAAAGTCATAAGCGCTCACGAAGCCGGAGAAGAGCTCACCCCAGATAATGTGCAGAAGTACAGCCGTCTGCATTACCGTTGCGGAAGCAGTTTTATTATGCTGACTGTCATTATCGGGGTATTCTTGTACTCGCTCTTCACATACGATAACCTATGGGAACGTATGGGGCAGCGGCTGTTGTTGTTGCCAATCGTGCTCGGTATTTCGTTCGAATTGTTGAAGTTGACCAACTCCGTGCGTGACGTCCCTGTCCTTCGTTATCTTGGATACCCGGGGCTGTGGCTGCAATTGCTGACAACCAAAGAACCAACGAATGAACAGGTGGAAGTATCCATTGCTTCGTTTAACCGTATGCGTGAATTGGATGCCAAGCTTGCAAACGTATCAGCCACTTCGGAAGTTCCTGTTGCAACATTTGATCCTGTGAAAGGGTGAATGATATGAAGAAGCAGGCCATCCTATTTTGGACGTTCATCGCACTGGCTGCTGTTGGAATCTTGACTAGTCTGTGGAGTAAAGGTGTATCTCAATTTGTGATACCCCTAATCGTGTTCGGAGTTGTGTTCCTGCTATATAAATATCCGCCCCGCCGCTTTGCACGCAAGACATCATCACCGAAGATCAAGCCATCGGCTCGGACCATGGCTAAAGTTAATGCTCAGTCCGGCGCCAGAAAGAGCAGCAGTTCTTCAAAAAAACGTAAAGATTACCCTTTCCAAGTCATTCAAGGGCAAAAGGGTAAAAGCGACGAAGACGTACCCAAGTATCACTAAAACACTGATTTCGGCTGAACACACAGAAAAGCAATTCTCCCAACAAGCGGAGAATTGCTTTTTCAGTTTCATTTTTATACAGGTGTTAGAGGGGGCGTATCCGCTTGTCTCTTTCTTAGCTCTCGTCGCTGTTTGTCCAGCTGTTCACCATAGATCTTGGTATTCCACCCCCTGAAAAATTCTGTGCCTGCGGTAACCCCGGATTGATATAAGGCTGTACTGTCTTCCACAGAAAGATGAAATTCCGTAGGTTTAATGCCAAGGGTGGGAATTTTCACTGTTCGGAAACGATTGATCTGTTCAATGTAGCGCTCATCATGGGCAGTAAGCATCGTTTCAACCAGTGCCTGGAGCATACTGAGGGGCCCCCTGATTCTCGATGGCTCACCTTCCGTTTTCCCGACCATTTTAAACCCGATAACAGGGATAATATCTCCTCCCCGTTCTGTTCGCTCCCCGTCGAACAGCCAGAGGGGAAAGTTACTCAGCAGTGCCCCATCGACGATGTAAACAAACTGGTCTGCAAAACGTAAACCTTTGGACAGGACCGGGGATCTGCGAATCGCTACCGGGTCGAAGAAATAGGGGATACTGCAACTCATGCGTACCGCTTTGGCTACCTCCAGCTTCGCTGGATCTATACCAAAGCGTTTTATATCGTCAGGCAGCACCAAAATGTTGCCATTGGAAATGTCTGATGCGATGATTAGCAACTTGCCTGGCGGCAGATCAGCAAACGTCCGAACCCCCTTTTTTTTCAGCATATCCCGAATCCACGATTCCAGTGCTTCCCCAGAGTACAGTCCTTTCTTCAAAAACAATCTTGCTGCCGGGCCGATCCACCTTATATCAAATAGGGGAGAACGCCGCAGCAACGAGGCAAACGGTGTATTCTCAATAATCCCCTTCATCTCTTCAGCTGGATATCCCGCTGCGAGCAATGCCGCTACGATGGAGCCGGATGATGTGCCCGCCACACGATTAAATTCGACACCGTGATCTTCAGCACTTTTTACGGCACCTGCGAGCGAAATTCCTTTTACGCCGCCACCTTCAAATACCCCATTAACTAACACAATAAAACCCCCGTTCTCCAGGCAGTCCATGTTACTACTGCCACTGTATGAGAACAGGGGTTGGTCTTATTACGTTAAAATGTTTTAAAGTCCATAATAGGCTTTTAGTTTCGCGATCAAGCCGAGCGGACTTTTCGTCAGGTATTGTGAACTGAAGAAAATATCCCCTTTCACCGTATCATATTTCTCATTGTATATCAGCTGATCAATAATTTCCTGTGACGTTTGCCAACCAATTTCGGGTGTGCCCAGCTTATAGGGCGAGTGACCAATATACAATTTCACATTTGTATTTGCCACCTCATTGGCCCACCAGTCAACCACCTTGTCATATCGTGCTGCACTGAGTGTCATGCTCCAGTACACTTGCGGTGCAACATAGTCGATCCATTCCTGCTTGATCCATGTCCGTACATCCGCATTCATGCTATCATAAGCGGTTACCCCTGCTTTCGTATCGGAACCTGTCAGGTCAACAGATTTGTTACGCCATACTCCAAATGGGCTAATTCCGTATTCAACGCCCGATTTCACATGATGAATGCTCTCTCCGAGCTGCTTGACGAATTGATTGATATTATCACGGCGCCATTCTGCACGATCTTTCGTATTCATTGTGTTGTACGCTTTGAACGCAGCGTCATCATTGAATGTGACATTCGACGGATAGAAATAGTCATCCAGATGTACACCATCAATCTCATACTGATTGACCACTTCCATGATAGTATCAATAATATGCTGTCTCGCTTCCGGAATACCCGGATTAATATACAATTTGCCGGATGCGTTCACGATCCAGTCCGGGTGCAGCTTGGATACATGATTGGAGGCGAGCCCGGTTGTACTTGCCGAATTGGTTGCTCGGAATGGGTTGAACCATGCATGGAACTCAAGACCGCGTTTGTGAGCTTCCTCGATCATGAATGCAAGTGGATCGTACCCTGGGTCTTTCCCCTGTGTTCCTGTAAGAACGCTGTTCCACGGTACAAGACTTGATGGATAGATCGCATCCCCATTGGCTCGCACTTGAACAAATACGGCGTTAATTCCCATGTCCTTCAACGTATCAAGCTGCTGAATGTACTCCAGCTTTTGTTTCTCCACGTTTCCTTTGGCACCAGATGTAGGCCAATCACCGTTTACAGTTGAGATCCAGGCTCCTCGCATCTCATCCGTATTTGGTATATTTCCTGTGCCTCCAGGTTCTGCTGGTGTAACAGGAGTAGGATTCGGCTCATTTCCTGTTGTCAGATCAATTGTCTGCGCGGACTGGTTCCAGGTCACCTGAATTCCAAGATTCTCACTGACAAATCGAATCGGCACCATGACACGACCCTGCTTTAACTCAACGGAAGCATCAAGATCCACTACAGTACTATCCACCGTTGCCTGCTGGCGTCCACTCGTCATCGTAATGATTGAATCGGATTTCTTGATTGTAACGGTGCGTGTAGCTTGAGACCATAGCACAGACGCCCCCAGTCCCTCGCTAATGACCCGAAGTGGCACCATGGTAACATTGACTTTCGGTAAAATGTAAGGTGATACATCCGATTCCAGACGTTGACCATCCAAATAAATAACAATTTCCTTTTGACTGGCTGCCTGCGCCGTCATACCTGCTGATTGTAGACCTAGAACAAAAATAAGCAGCAGCATTAATCCTTTACGAAACTTCATCAGTGCAATCCTCCAAAATAATTATAAATTCGCGGCAAATTCTGCTAGTTTAATAGACGCTTCAACGGTTTGTTTAGTTGCGAATAATCTCAAATTTTGGTCAAAAAAAGCAAAAAGATGCTTCTCCGCCCTTTTTCATGGCGAGAAACATCTTCTGATTTTGGATGGATATGCACTTCAATTTACAAAGTGAGGTCTGGCTTACACCCTAGGATTCGGTATTGCTCATGACATCCTGAATACTTTTCAGATCACGTAATCTACTTTCATCCTGTCGGAAGTATTCAACTAAAGACTCAATGCAGGTAATGGAATCCCAACTGAGATGGTGTTCAATTCCTTCAACATCCTGGTAGATATTTTCTTCCTGAACACCAATGGTCGTCAAAAATTGTTCAAGCAGATGATGGCGCTCCATCAAACGTTTGCCCATTTTTTTGCCTTTTGGCGTAAGCACCAGCCCGCGGTACTTCTCATAGATCAGGTACTCGTCTTTGTCCAGCTTTTGGATCATCTTCGTCACTGATGAAGGATGCACTTCCAAACCTTCAGCTATATCAGACACACGAGCATAGCCCTTTTCATCAATTAATTTGTATATACGCTCCAAATAATCTTCCATACTGGGCGTTGGCATCTGCTTCCCTCTCTTCTCTCTGACCGACAATATTCTTGCCTGGTCCCTATCTTATAATGATACATGTTATCAATACGCATTGGCAAGTCCTGCACAATTCATTCACTTGTTACTGTTCATTAAACACTTCTCATTACTTAACAGGCACTCCTTGCGAAAGTATTGGCAAGGCTGACTTATCTGCAAACGAGGCACACTAAGCAATGTTCCGTAATGAAAGGAGTGATTTTGTGAGTACAAGTGTAGCGCATCCACCCGTTCGCAAAGTAAAGGGAACTAAACCTTTTATTCCCGATTTGGTGTATTTTGAACCTGGAGCGCTTGAATATGAGAAAGGCAAACGGATTATGGAATGGGTTACATCCAGGGATATCCCATATCAAATGACAACATCCCATAATCGAATTACCAATCTCCCCGGTGAAACGGAACAGGAAAAGTACCGAATGGCCAAACGAACCCTTGTCGTCGGTGTACGTAAAACACTTAAATTTGATCAATCCAAGCCATCAGCCGAATACGCTATTCCCATCTCCACAGGCTGTATGGGCCACTGTCATTATTGTTATCTTCAAACGACGCTCGGGGCCAAACCTTATGTCCGTGTCTATGTAAACACGGAAGAGATTATTCAGGCAGCCAAAGGATACATCGAGGAACGTGCACCTGAACTTACTCGTTTCGAGGCGGCGTGTACATCCGATCCAGTAGGACTGGAACATATTACGGGAAACCTCGGCGACCTGATTCGTTTTATGGCTGATGAGGAGCACGGGCGACTTCGCTTTGTAACCAAATATCATCATGTTGATCCTTTATTAAATATCAAGCATAACGGACACACTCGTATTCGTTTCAGCGTGAATTCCGATTATGTGATCAAAAATTTTGAGCCAGCTACCTCACGGTTTGAAGAGCGTATAGAAGCCGCAGGTAAAATAGCTCATGCCGGTTATCCGCTCGGATTCATTATTGCCCCAATCATGTGGTACGACGGATGGGAAGAAGGGTATAGTGAGCTTTTACAAAAGCTTGCCGATACACTCCCCGACGAAGCAACCAAAGATTTAACCTTTGAGATGATTCAGCATCGATTCACCAAAACAGCCAAAGCGACGATTGAGAAGCGTTATCCCAAAACGAAACTTGAGATGGATATCGAAAAGCGTAAAATGAAATGGGGTCGTTGGGGCCAGTACAAGTATGTGTATAAGGATGACCAGCAGGATGCCCTGCGCGAGTATATTACTGAGCGCATTTTTGAGCATTTCCCACTGGCCAACATTGATTACTTCACTTAAAACATAAAGTGCACTGAACATATGGCGCCCCACACAGGTTCTGATTAAAAAAGCAGGTTACATGAGCCAGAATTGTCTGGTGCATGCAGCCTGCTTTGTTCTTATTTTGATCATGGACGAAAATTCCCAGTCTAGATAATCATCCAGTCAGGTGTAATTTGCTGTAGCCAGATCGTAATTTTGGTCATCTGATCGGTAAATAACAGTACACCGAGGAACAGCATTAATGCGCCCCCCACCTTCATCATGATATTGGAGTATCGCAAAATCCAGCGTGTAGAGCCGATAAAAAAGGCCAGTATGAAAAAAGGTAATGCAAATCCGGCTGTATAGCCAGTAATCAATGCCAACCAGGTCGTCGGCTCGCTCGCAGCCATCGCGATAATGGCGGTCAGGATTGGTCCAATACAAGGCGACCAGCCTGCCGAAAAGCCAATGCCAAATATAAATGAGCCCAAGTAGCCCGCAGGTTTCCATTTCATATCCATCTTGCGTTCTTTCATCAGGAACTGCGGTTTGAACAAACCAAGCAAGAATAACCCCATTAACATAATCAGGATCGCAGATAATTGACGAATGAGATCACGGTTATCATTGAAAAATTGACCAAACAATCCGGCTCCCAGCCCCAGCGAATAAAATACAGCCGAGAAGCCCAAAATAAACGCCAGCGTATGAGTCAACGTCTTGAAGCGAACTTCACGCTGATTGCGCTCATCCTTTAACCGTTGCACCGTCATCCCTGTAATGTAAGAGAGGTACGAAGGATACAGCGGAAGACAGCATGGCGATATAAACGAAGCTAATCCTGCTACAAAAGCCAGCCATACATTAACATCAGGCATGAAGCGGATATCTCCCTTCCCTGGGGGCTCACTTGCTCATGTTAGACTTAGGCTCGGAACCCTTTTTTTCCAATCATCGTAAGAATCAGCATCATGATAAGCAAAAGTACAATCGTCGCTCCCGGGGCAAGGTTCCAGATACCCGCCACAACCAATCCAATGACCACTGCTATTTCACCAATGACCACGGACAATATGATCGCCGATTTGAAACTTCGTGCCATGAGCAAGCTCACAGCTACCGGAATGGTCAGCAATGCCGATACCAACAATGCACCAACGATTTTGATGGCCGTACTAATGACCAGGGCGGTCATCACGGTAATCAGCATGTTCAACAGTTTCACAGGCAATCCGGTAACCGCTGCGGCATCCTCTTCAAAGCTGAGCAGGAAAAACTCCTTATGTAACAGCGCTACAACGATGACCACGATCAGTGTAACCACACCAACCAGTTTCAAATCCGTGGAGTCTAGTGTATAAATACTGCCGAACAGGTAACTCATAACATCTGTATTATATCCTTTGCCCAGCGTGAAAAACAACGAAGCCAGCGCCACTCCACCGGACATGATGATTGCAATCGATAATTCGGCGTAACTCTTGTACGCCTTGCGCAGCTTTTCTATCGCAAATGATGCAAGCACGGCAAAAATAAGGCCAACGGCTATCGGATACACTTCAATCAGGAATCCGAGTGCAACACCGGCAATAGTCACATGAGACAAGGTGTCCCCGATCATGGATAAACGCCGAAGCACCAAAAACAATCCGATCAAGGGTGCAGTGATTCCGATTAGCAATCCCCCTGCCAGCGCCCGCTGAAAAAAATCACTCATTAAAATTTCCAAAACACACACGACTCCTTCGGCCTTGCTCTAATCTGCTTGTGTACTCGGTCTAACGCACCTGGGTGGTGGTATGCTGCAAATTCGTCTCGGCACAGTCTTCCACCTCATGGGAATGACGGACATGGAAATGTATTTTTCCGTTCGTCGCTGCCGCTTTGGAACCGAGATAACTCTCCATCCGATCCATATCATGCGAAACCATCAGGAATGTCATCCGGTGGTGTTCATGCATATGGGTAATGAGTTCAAAAAAGCTGGCCTGGGATTCGGCATCAATACCCACTGTGGGTTCGTCCAGAATCAGCAGATCAGGGTGATTAATAAGCGCACGTGCCAAAAATACGCGCTGCTGCTGTCCGCCCGACAGTTGTCCGATCCGTTTGTTCGCCAGGTCCTCAATCCGCATCACTTGCAGGGCATCTGTGCACTGCTGCTGACATTTACGGGACATTCGGCGGAACATATTTTTATTATTGTACAAACCGGACATCACGACTTCCCTTACCGTGGCAGGAAACAATGGGTTAAACGCATTTTTTTGAGGAACATAACCAATTCGTTCCCAATCCTTGAATCGGCGAATCGACTGTCCGAACAGCTTGATATCTCCCTCAGCTGGAGGCAAGAGTCCAACCAACATCCGTAACAGTGTCGTTTTGCCTGCCCCGTTTGAACCGATAATCCCGACAAAATCCCTTTCCTGGACCATAAAATCAAGATTTTCGATCACTCGCTGGTCACCGTAGGAAAAGGAGAGTTTCTCGATCTCTATGATTGGATCATGACACAATGGCATGATTTGCTGCATGGCAAAGCCGCCCTTCATTATATATAAGGATTGCAAACGAATCCTTCAGTCTATCTTATTTTAATGCGATCAGCAGATTTTGCAAATTTTTCTCCATTAGGGTGAAATAATCATCCCCGTTGGTAGCCTGTTCTTTGGTTAAACCTTCAACCGGATTAAGGACCATTGTCTCTACACCTGCTTCATTCGCAAGGGTTTTCGCCAGTTTGTCCGATACCAGCTCTTCGAAGAAAATATATTTAATCCCTTCATCTTTCACCAATTTGGACAATTTCACAATATCCTGGCCTGTGGGCTCTGCATCTGGAGAAAGTCCCATAATCGCATGCTGGGTCAACCCGTAATCACGTGCAAGGTACCCAAAAGCTTGGTGTGATACGACAATTTCTTTGTTAGGAACCTTGGACAGTTCATCTGTAAAGTGCTGATCCAGCGTTTCCAGCTTGGTCCGCAGCTCTTGATAGCGTTGTTCATATCCTTCTTGATGTGCAGGATCTACTTCAACGAGACTGTTTTTGATATTCTCAGCCATTACCATTGCCGATTTTGGACTTACCCATGTATGGGGGTCCACATGATGATCTGCAATATCCTTTGCGTTAGCTTCATCAGCATGTTCGTCACTATGTTCATCTACCTGTTCTTCGCCATGACCGTGTCCATCATCACCTTCAGCTGTCAAAAGGGTAACTCCATCACTTACTGCAACTGACTTTACCTTCGTATCGCTATTCAGTGACTTCAGGAAGTTGGGAACCCATCCCTCAAGACCTGCACCATTGTATAGGAACAACTGGGCTTTGGATGTATTGACGATATCTTGGCTCTTCGGCGTCCAGTCATGTGGTTCAACACCTGTTGGCAGTAAATTAATGACATTCGCATCTTCCCCGCCTATTGTCGCAGTAAACGCATAAACAGGATAGAAGCTCGTGATCACATTCACTTTACCTTCCACCAGCTTGGCACTCTCCGAACTATTTTGGCCGCATGCCGACAATATCAGCAAACTAAGAATAAGCAGACCGCTGAGCAACGGCTTCAGATGGCTTCTTCTACCTGTTGCTAGAGTCCGGTTTACCTTGTCTCGATTTCTTCCATTATAAAATTTCACTAGTATTCACTCCGCATCTCTTAATCGTAAACATTACTGAAAGAATTATAGGTAACCTGCACGAACTTGTCAAGCTGCTCTGTCCTATTCATTCTTTCCTTGAGCACGGAGTTCATAACAGTATATGCCTGTTTTCATCGCAACAGATCCGATTCCATCCAAAAATAAAAAGTGACCCGATTATTCATCGAGCCACTTTTATTGTAGCAATACAAACCAAACCCTTGGTTACACGATCCTATTTCACTTGTGCGCCATTAGGCATGTTGTCTGGTACCGTTGCCAGTGTAAGCTGATCGCCGTGGGATGCCGCCAGGATCATGCCCTGGGACAGTTCACCGCGCAATTTCACCGGTTTGAGGTTAGTCACACAGATGACTTTGCGTCCAACCATATCTTCAGGTGAATAAAACTTCGCAATTCCCGATACAACCTGACGTTGTTCATAGCCCAGATCCAGCTGCAACTTGAGCAATTTATCGGCTTTCTTGACTGGTTCACAGGCAATAACTTGAGCGACACGCAGTTCCACTTTGGCGAAATCGTCAATGCCGATTTCTTCTTTGCCTTCTGGTGCAGCGACGGGTTGAGCGGCTTCCGAAGAGCCTCCAGCATCAGCTAGAGTTGTCTCAGGCTGCGCTTCTGCTTTTTTGCCTCCAGTCATCGCTTCAGAAATATAAGCAATCTCCTGTTCGGAGTCCAGACGTGGGAAGATCGGATCACCCTTCTGCAAGGCATTTCCAGCTGGAATAACGCCCCATTGTTTCGCTGAATCCCAAGCCGTCAGTTCACCTTCCTGAATGCCGAGCTGCTCCCAGATTTTACGTGGAGCACGTGTCAGGAACGGCTGCAAGAGGATAGAAGCAATCCGCAAGCTTTCAATCAGATGCGACATTACAGATGCCAGTTCATTCCGCTTCGCTTCATCACGAGCCAGAGCCCAAGGCTGAGTCTCGTCAATGTATTTGTTGCTGCGGCTCACAAACTGACTGATCGCTGTCAACGCTACAGAGAATTGCAGATTTTCCATGGCCTGCTCCACTTTTTCCACAGCAGCATGACCCGCTTCTTCAAGCGATGCATCAAACTCCGTCACACCGGAAGTAAACGCAGGAGCCTTGCCTTCGAAATATTTGTCCACCATCGCAACTGTACGGTTCAACAGGTTTCCAAGGTCATTCGCAAGGTCCGAGTTCACACGTTCCACAAAGCTTTCCGGAGTAAACGTACCATCTGAACCAAATGGAACTTCACGAAGCAGGTAATAACGAAGTGCATCCAGACCATAACGGTCAATCAAGGTTACCGGGTCAACGACATTGCCTTTGGATTTGGACATTTTGCCGTCTTTCATCAACAACCAACCGTGGGCAAATACTTTTTTCGGTAGCGGCAGGTCCAGGGCCATCAGCATGATTGGCCAGTAGATTGTATGGAAACGAACAATCTCCTTACCTACCAAATGTACGTCCGCAGGCCAGAACTTGTCATACAGGGATGCATCGGATGAACCGTAGCCCAGGGCTGTAATATAGTTGGACAACGCATCGATCCATACGTATACAACGTGTTTCGGATCGCCTTTAACTTTGACACCCCATTCGAATGTCGTCCGCGATACGGCCAAGTCTTCCAGACCCGGCTTGATGAAGTTGTTGATCATTTCGTTCTTGCGAGACTCCGGCTGAATAAAACCTGGATTCTCTTCATAATATTTCAGCAAACGATCGGCATACTTGCTCATCCGGAAGAAGTAGGATTCTTCTTTTACCAGTTCAACGGGATGTCCACTATCCGGGCTTTTGGCCGAGATAATCTCGCCTTTGTCATTCTTCTCCACATCCACAAGTTGGGTTTCCGTGTAATACGTCTCATCCGGGATACTATACCAGCCTTCGTACTCACCCTTGTAGATATCCCCTTGTTTCAGCAAACGGTCAAAGATATCCTGAACCACCGTTTTGTGCCGCTCCTCCGTAGTACGAATGAAATCATCATTGGAAATGTCCAGCTTGTTCCACAGTTCCTTGATGCCCACAACGATGTCGTCTACAAAAGCTTGCGGTGACTGCCCTTTCTCCTGGGCCTTGCGCTCAATCTTCTGACCATGCTCATCGGTTCCTGTCAAATAACGAACCGCGTAGCCGCGCAGACGCTTGTAACGAACCATGGCATCACCCGCCACAGTTGTGTACGCGTGCCCAATATGCAGTTTGTCACTCGGATAATAGATTGGTGTTGTTAGATAAAAAGTTTTTTGATCAGCCATTAATGACTTCTCCTCCTTCGGATGTTCCTGCTTTTGAAATACTGTTTTGTCTAAAAAAGAACACAAAAAACTCCCGTCCCTGTATGGGACGAGAGTTGCTCTCACGTGTTACCACCCAAATTCCCCGTGCTTTTCACAAACCACAGGCTCTGCCGGTCCTTCGACCGCCCATTAACGCTGGATCACGCCTCAGCCTTACGACAACCGTCCTTATCAACGTCTGCACGCTCGAAAGAGGTTCCTCCGGGACCATATTCCATCCTCCTCCCAGACCGGTTCTCAGCTCATCCGGCTCTCTGCACTGGGGGTGTGTCTGTACTTATCCCTTCACTGGAAATCATTATACGAAAAATATACTGAAATACTGCCTCCTTTGTCAAGTGGACAGCACTCTTAAATAACTCTGCAAAAAACGAACGTTGGGCCGTTAATCCGATACCATCACAGACTTTTCAGCCTTCGGTGGCACCAGATCCACCCCGCCTGGATGAAACGGATGGCATTTCGCAATGCGCTTTGCCGCAAGCAGCGATCCCTTCAACGCACCGTGCACCTCAATTGCCTCCATCGCGTAAGCCGAGCAAGTGGGATAGAATCGACACGTCGGCGGCTTCAATGGAGAGATATAGCTGCGATACACCCGAATGGGAGCCTGAACGAGTCTGCGGGATAATTTCATTGTCAGTGCTTCCCGTGAGTGTGCTGATGTCCAGACGACACTTTGGCAGGTACATGTTCGGCACAGTCCTTACAATACCCGAAAACTTCAAATTTATGATCGACGACTTGAAATTGCTCAGGCGCATCTGCAAGCTGCATCGGACAAAAAATGATCGGATATGTTTTCTGGCATTTCAGACAAATCATATGGTGGTGATGGTGATCCTCGCTGCAATGTGCTCTGAACTTGACCCCATCTTCAAAGATAACCTGCTCCAGTACACCCAATTCCTGCATGACCCGCAAATTCCGGTACACCGTGTCAAAGCTCAGGCCGCTGTATGTCTTACCCATATATTCATAGACGTCCTTGGGTGTCAGATACCCCTGGGATTCGGCAAATAACCGGGCCAGTGTCTTCCGCTGATCCGTAATGCGAAGCCCCTGCGAGGACATAGTCGTAATAATCTGTTCTGTCGACAGCATGACCAAAAGCACCTCCTGTCATACGAGCATTCTGCATAAGTCCAAAGAGCGAATTCAATCCAGCCATCCTAGGTCGGAATGGTTCTATTCGTCTAGGAATTGTACCCCTAAGCGTGTGGAGTCAAATTATGCAAAATGCTGATACTTATGCTTAATTTATATACTACTAATAATGCCTTAAATGAAGTTCATAGTCAACGAGAGCGCTCGGATACCGCTAATTACAAGCTGAGCCAAAAAAGAGCTGCCCCCCGTCAATTGCATGACGTGGGGACAGCTCCATCTTTTGACGGTTCAGATGCTTCATCCTTCGGGCGACTTTTGGGGTGACAGGATAATATTATATAACTTCACACCAAACCGTCCGTGCCTATGGAAAAGGTTGATTATTTCTCAGCCGGAAGCGGTGTAAACAGCAGGTTGACTGGCAGATTGCTTCCTGGTGCAGCCGAGAACAGAATGGTTACACTCTCGCCGTATGAACCTGTACGATAGAGCACACCTTGTTCATTTGGCGCACTCAAGGTTTTGCCATTCGAAACCTGAACAACCTGACCATTCACGAGTGCTACTCCTGAATATTTGCCTCCACGAGGGTTGAACGAGATCAATGTGCGAGGAGCCACATTGTTCAGTGTAATTTTGTACAGTACGCCGAAGTTACCCGCGTTAGAAGCATCTGTGTACGCCATTGGATCTGTTCCGACCAGATTCGGGTCACTTGCATTATCCCCGAGCGGCAAACGTGCAGGCTTCGAACCTACTTCCTGGTCGTACGTAATGACACGTGTTGCATTCGGATACGTACCGCGGTTGTGCACACCATCACGATCCAGAACAGGCAGAGTGGACAATACCGTCATCGGATCTTTATTTTCTTCGATCATGATAATGTTATAGTCCAGTCTATAATCACTAAAAGCATCCGAGTAGAGGGAGATAACTTGTCCTTCTTTCATCGGAAGTTTATTGAGTTCGGTCAAAATCAACTTGCTTTCTCCAGGTTGAATATACACCTTCTTTTGATCGGCTCCGGTCTGAATCGACTTGAACCATTTATCAATAGACAATTTCCCGGCTACGGTAGCAAACGGAGTAGGTCCCGCGAAGCCCATATTTTGTTGTTCGAATACGGCTGTATATGCATTGTTATTTGTTGCAACAACATACATTTTCACTCTTTTGCCTGTATTGTTTACGTGGTGAATCATGAATCGAGTCTGACCAATGGAAGACTCTTTGTACACAATCCCTTCCGAATTAACGGTTTCCGGGCTGTTACTGCGAATCAGCAAACTTGGCTCGTCATAATACGTGTAAGGAACTTTCTCCATGGCAGTAACTTCACTGCCGTTGAAGATAAACTTATCACCTACCGGTGTAAACAACTGATTAAAATCAGACATGGTGTACAGCGTTTCACCTGTAATGTTAACGGTTTTGGTATAGCTGTTGCTTGCACCATGTTTATCTGTAACGGTTAACGTTACAGTCTTTGGTCCCGGAACAAAAAATGCCAGCGCATTGTTTTCCCATACGGTTTTATCATTATCAATGGCATTTTCATCATCGGTGCTTTGATCAATATACGTGATCTTTTCACCCATTTTGTACTCTTCCTTGTCTGTCGTAAACATCGCGACTGGAGGAAGATTCGGTTTCTGAACCTGAATCGTTACAGCGTACGGATCACTCCACTGTCCACTCGAATCCTGGACAGCATACGTTACCGTATATGTACCTGGTTGGTCAAATGAATCCTGACGGCCAGTCCAGCGTTCGTCTACAATTTCCAGTCCTTTGGGAGAGCTGGATTTGGTGCTGTATGTTACCGTATCTCCTGCAAAAATCTCTTTTTGTACCGTGAAACTGGCTACCGGTTTGGTATTCAGGTTCAGGACAACAGTCTTGGCAGACTGATTAACTTTATAAGTAATGTTGAGTGCCTGAGTAATCGAAGTCAGTGGCACCATGAACGTATTTTTTTGTTGATAGGCAGGGCCTTTCATCGTTCTGGATTCACCGTTAACGGTATAAATGGTACTGTTCGTTTTGAAGCGAAGCTCATCTTCGCCACTAATAATTATGGTTTCCTTGGTTGTATTGTCATATTTAACATTATAACCAACCCGGTCCACCAGTGCGCGGATCGCTACATAGGATACTCCATTTTTAACTGCCATTGGCTGTCCGGCAAGATAGGTTTTACCGTCCTGCATCATTTTATTGCTGTTCATGTACAGTGTCAGATCTCCGCCTTTACTTCCGGCAGCAGATTGACCGCTTGTAGATGGCTGCTCAACCTCAACTGGAGTCGTAGGAACTGTTGTTTCTTCTTCCGTACCTTCTTCATCAGCAGGGTCTGTAACTGGTTCAACCGGAGTAACATCCGTACCTGATGGTTCAGTTGTCACCGGATTTGTGCCTTCTTTTGTGCCTTCTACAGTTCCATTATCCGTTTGAGTTGTACCAGATCCGGACTTCACTTCCGATTCGGCGATCGTTTGTTCTTTCTTCACAACCTCTACGGATTTAACGGTGGCTGTATTTGCTGTTGTTGTATCACTTTGATCGGCTGCCAGTGCATTCGCGGGAATCGCTGCAAACGCTTGAAATACAGCTAAAGCGGTAAGTATAGATAATTTCTTCTTCAGATTCATTCTTTGTCTTTGGCTCCTTCTGCTCCCATTTTATAAATATCCCCCTCAAAAAGTCATACTATTAGACGCTTGTAACCGGGAAAAGTTGCTAAAAATATTTGATAAGAATTGTAAACTTTTAATAGAGCATAAATACTATGAAAATAGTTATCTATTACACTTTCGATTTGGAGTGAAAAATCTGTATTAAATCCTGCCGCAGATTCCAACAAAAAAATCTCTCCAGGACATGGGAGGATCGCACCACGTCACAGAGAGATTTAGAGATTTCGAACGTGCTAACGCAAACTGACGGGCAGACTTCCGGTTGACTGCAATTCACCTGTTAACAGGAGGGACAATGTACGAACCACTGCAGGCGTGTTCTCGTATGTGCACACATAACATCCCGGTTTTGGAATCTCCAATAGATCATACGGATTACGCAGAGCAACCACAATCAGAGAATACTTCTCACTAAGTTTTTCAACCAAATGCTGTTGTCCTTTCGGAAGATGTCCAGCGGAAGTATACGTACATACGATGATTTGATCTCCCTCCGACACATCCTTCAATATCCGATCCGCTTCATCATAAGTTGGCTGGGTGGTTATTTTGTGCTCCCGAACTCTGCCTCTCCGCTGCGATAGTGCCACGCCAAGCGAATCCGTATGTGACCATGGTTCATCGACTTCAGTCCGTTGCACGACTTCCGGCCAGATCACATACACGTCCTGTTCTGGATTCAGTGGAAGCAACCCATCATCATGAACCACTGTAATGCTATTGGAGGCGATCTCATTCAGTGTGGATTCGATGTAGGCCAGCGATCTTGGTGATTCATCCTTATCTTGTGATGTAAAAAAAAGCTCACCCACATCAGTTCTATCTGGTAAAGCAGCTACTGCATCATCTGCTTCTAGGGAAACGAGATAGTTTCCCCACTGACCACAACGTGCTGCCTTCCATGCAATGATACGTTCCAGTGCCCGGTTAACGGTTGCTTCTGCAATACGCCCAGTTTGAACAGCTTCAACAACTGCTTCCACGGCGGAGATCTGATCTTGCAGAGTATGACTGACCAGAACCAGATCAGCTCCTGCCTCCACAGCACGAATGGCGGCCTCGGGTACACCATAGGGCTTGGACATCGCATGCATTTCCAGACAGTCTGTAATAATAATACCGTCAAATCCCATTTCTTCGCGCAACAGGCCTGTCAGCACTTTACGTGACAATGTCGCTGGAATCGGCTCCGGTTCAATGGTTGGAAAGATTACGTGGGCTGTCATGATGGCATCCACTCCAGCCTCAATAGCCCGACGGAATGGCAGCAATTCAATCTGCTCCAGCCTGTCCCGATCATGAGGTACAGTCACCATGCCGAGATGAGAATCCACAGCTGTATCCCCATGTCCGGGAAAATGTTTGGCTGTTGCAGCAATGCCCTGGGATTGGTACCCTTTGATAGCTGCTGCCCCATGGACAGCTACACTTCCCGCATTCTCGCCATAGGAACGCACGCCGATGACCGGATTAAGAACATTGTTATTCACGTCCACGACAGGAGCGAGGTTCATGTCGATACCGATGCTTTTCAATTCCCGACCTAAAATTCGGGCACATTCAAGGGTATAGTCGGGCTTCCCTGTTGCTCCAAGCGCCATATTGCCAGGTACCTGGGTCACTCCCTCTTTGTCAATCCGGGCCACCATACCGCCCTCCTGATCCACAGAGATCATCAGGGGCAATTCTCCGGCCTCCGCCGCAATCGCTTGCAAGTCGGCAGACAGACGGGTTAACTGGCCCACGCTTTCCACATTTCTCCGGAAATAAATGACGCCTCCCACATGATAATCACGGATCAACTTATTGATCTGTTCATCCGCGTGCTGTCCATGAAATCCACACATAAACATCTGACCTACCCGTTGTTCCAACGAAAGACGATCGATTGATTTCATACGCATGCTTCACTCCCCCATTAAGAACCTGCTCTTTGGTTTGACCTGAATTCCGATGGTTTCATATGAAAATGTTTATGGAATACTTTGGAGAAATATCGCCGCTCCTTAAATCCCGTTGCTTCTCCAATGGCTGTTATGCTCCACTCCGTTGTGCTTAGCAATAAAGCTGCGCTCTCCATCCGTTTCTGGGTCATATATTCAACAAACGTAACACCCATATGATTTTTGAACAGCTGGCAAAAGTAACCCGGACTGATTCCCAGCCAATCGGCAACTTCATCAATACCCAAATCACATTCCAGTCTGGCGTTCATATACTCGCACGCTGACGTCATTAGCTCCGATACAGAAGGACGTGGCACGCTTTTCTTGTCATAACAAACATGGGCGAGCGCCTCAGCCAGTTCGATTAATTCTTTGATGGAGGTCGCTGAATGCAATGCGCTCCAGAAATGAATTTCGTCTTGTTCAGCCATCACATGTACTTCGCGCAATTCACGCAGCATATGTACAAGCAAGAAACGCAGACTATTTTCAGCGACACCATCCAGCGCACTCTTATGTTCACTCATCCGATGTTTGAGCATGGTTAACAACTCAATCAAGCCCTGCTTATTTCCCTGCCTGATCCAGCGAGTGATGGAGTCCAGATCTTCTTTTGCAACCCACATCATTGCCCTTCCGGATGGTTCCTTCGATATCTCTAAGGAAGGTTCAGAAATTCCCTGCTTTAACTTCACACTGCACGGGTCCGAGTCACTCATGATCAGCAGTCTCTGACAGTGGCGGTACCTCTCAGCAATCTGGTCATCCAGCTTCACAGGCATAACATCCTGAATGACCCGTGTCTTCATGCCTGAATCGGGCTCAAATGTCGCATCTAACTCCAAAGTGATCTGCCGAGCCAACGCATCCGCCCGCAGTCTCCATTCATCAGTTGCCTCCACCAACATGCACCATTCTCCCTTACGGGCCGAAATTAGCAAGGTACCATTACTGATTCTGTCAGTAAGCTCCCTAAGCCTGGAACGGATCATCCCATGCCAGCTTTGATGACGGGATACGGACCATCCAATGGAATGCTTGAAATAACCCGATACATCAATGAGCAGCAAGATATATCTTAAGGAAGATAACTGGGGTTGAGGGACAGACGTTGGGTAAGGAAACAACGCCGAATCCTCTTCTCTTCGCATCAGGTCAATGATATGTTTGTATCTGACCCAGGCTTCCATCTCCGATTTGCGGTGGGTTTCCGCCTCCAACTCGATCCGTTTCTTCTGAATCTGCCCGGCAAGCTCACGCAATTTATGTTCCAGATCCAAGTAATCGATTGGCTTGCATATGTATTCATGGACATTGTAACGAATAGCTGTACGGGCATACTCAAACTGCTGGTATCCAGTCAGCAAAATAATTTCGCATGTTTCACCCTGTTCCCGCAATGTTTGAATCAACTCCAAACCATCCATGGATGGCATACGAATGTCACACAACATAATATCGGGATGATATTCTGCAACTTTATCGAGCGCTTCAGCACCGCTTCTGGCCGTGCCCACAACTTCAATGCCCATCTCTTCCCAAGGCAAAATAAAACTCAGGTTTTCCAAAATCGGCAGCTCATCGTCAACCAGCAACGCGGTTAGATTCATTCATCTTCCCCCTGCTCATATTGTGGAATAATACATTGAATGATCGTGCCATTCCCCGGAGATGAACAGATAAACACCCCATATCCGGTTCCATATTGAATCCGTATCCGATCTGCTACACTTCTTAATCCCAGCCCTCTGCGTTCTGCCATGGTAGATATTGGCTTCGTTCCCTCTGCCATGATGTATTCAGGCGGGTCTTCTGCCATGTATTCGAATCGTGCCAACATTTCCTGAGGGATACCAATACCGTTATCTTCAACTCGCAGCACCAGATTATGTCGTACCACAAACGCGCTGATTCGAAGTACGCCCTGATATTCAATCCCCTCAAACCCGTGCTGGATACTATTCTCTACAAGAGGCTGGAGGGTAAGCTTGAGCATGGACGATGTGTACAGATGAGTTGGAATGTCCAGCTCATACCGAAACAAATCACTGAATCTGTAATGTTGAATCTCCAGATAACTCTGCAAGTGCCTAAGCTCCTCACCGAGCGATATTTCCTCCTGATCCTGAATACTGATGCGCAGCATATTACCAAGCCGTGTCACCATTTCACTTACTTTACGCCCTTCTCCCCTCAATGCTAGTCCGTTAATGGATTCCAGTGTATTGAACAGAAAATGAGGTTTGATCTGGGCTTGAAGCACTCGCAGCTCCGCCTTGGCCTTCTGTTGCTGCTCCGCACGTACACGCCGGAACAGACCGCCGATTCGATCCAGTAATTCATTGAAGCCTTGGGCAAGCAGCTGCATCTCGTCAAAACCTTTTCCTTCAACCCGGGCATTAAAGTCACCGTCATCCACACGCCTCATGAATCGTACAAGCACAGCAATGTTGCCCGTAATTCGGTTCATGAAGAACACATTGAAGACCATTGCAGCAAGCAGACACAGCAGAATGATAATGATGGACCAGCCTGCAAATACATTCGTCTCTGCGGATAACGCTTCCCATGAAGTGACGCTGACCAGACTCCAGTTATAGTTTTTTAGATGATATTGTGAAATAATGCTTTCACTGCCGTCAAACACGGCTCTGTTGCTGCTAAACCCCGTCCCGTAACTTCCAGAACGCACGCCCAGGTTCTCCATCTTCTCTCCGCTGTAGCGACCGGAAGGATCGTATACGATCAGCCCTTCCTCATTAATCAGCAGGAACGAAGTATCCTGTGCAGGATCACTTATTTTCAAATGGCGGAAGATGCGATCCATCTCCCCTTTTTTGATCTGAACGACCAAAACTCCGATATTCTGAAAATAACTAAGTTCTTTGACCAATCGGATTTGGGTAAACACAGGCTCCACGCCGGTCAGTTCGGGGTATTCCAAAGGGGCCAGCCACTTGGGTACACCGTTGAGTTCCTGAATTTCTTTGAATAATGGATGCACCTTGAATTGTTGAAAAGGGAGAGCCTGAAAATTTTCTTTGGTAAAAATAGAGACAATCTGACTGTCCTCGGATGAACGCGAACGTAAATCATACAAAAAGGCATAACTGATGAATGGATAATTGTATAACAGGGAACGGAAATTACGCTGGCTGGCATTCAGGGACAATTGGTTACCGGTTCCAAGATCTTGTTTGGTCGGATCTTTGGCGTTCAATGCCATCTGGAAAACCGATGTGGCAATCCCGTTGTCCGTAACATTGTTGATCTGCTGAAAAACATTCTCGATATTGTAGCTAATCGCCTGGAGTGCATATTCAGACTGCTGATTGTATTTTTTCTCAATCGTATGTGATGTGACCAAAAACATGCCGATTCCAAGCGCGCACATCGGTACAATGATGAGCAACAGAAATGCCATGGCCAGCTTCATCCGCAAGTTCATTTCTCGTTCTCCCTATAAAGCGCATCGTTAATTACCCTTTGACACTGCCCGCCGTTACACCTTCAATAATTTTCTCCTGAAGCACAGCGTAAATCACAATAACCGGTACAACACTGTATACAATTCCTGCTGACATTTGAGCATAATTCATCTGATACTGATCACGAAACTGGACCATGCCGACAGGCAGGGTACGCAGTTTATCGGTAGATAAGAAATAGTTGGCGAGTAAAAATTCGTTCCAGTTGCCGAGGAAATTCACGATAAACACCGTTACTATGGCCGGAACTGTAAGGGGTATCACTATTCTAGCAAAGATACCCGGAGCCCTCAACCCATCCATTACCGCGGCCTCCTCAATTTCTCCAGGAAGTGATCGCATAAAGGCTGCCAGAATAATAATCGTGAACGGAATTGCATTCGCAACATAAGGAATAATCAGCGCCAGATGTGTATCCAAGATGCCCAGCTTGCGTACCAGCAAATATATGGGCAGCATAAGTGCATTGTTTGGAATCAGCATGCCCGCGAGAATGAGACTGTACAGAATCATACTCCATTTGCGGTGTCTCATCCGGGTGATGGCAAAAGCAAACATCGCTCCCAGCACAATGGTTCCGGCAGAGGACAAGACCGATATGTACATACTGTTCCAGAAATACGTTCCGATCTTGGCGTTCACCCAGGCCTCCACGTAATTGTTAAACACCCAGGTTGAAGGCAGACCGAACGGATTCAGTGCAATCTCGTTGTTATCCTGTTTGAATGATGAGAAGATTACGAATAAAAAGGGAAACAGAATTGCAATCAAATAAAGCATTAACAACACATGAGGTATACTGCCTTTTATGCTTTTTGCCATCAATATTCCACCCTTTCGTTGCGTCTCGCCACCAGCAACTGATACACCGCGGTGAGCACAAGCGTCAGAGCAAAGATCAGAACCGCAATCGTGTTCCCATAACCGTATTTAAAATTGGTAATCGCATATTTGATCATATACGTGGCAAGCACTTCGGTAGATCCTGCGGGCCCGCCTTTGGTCATAACCAGCACAATATCCGCTGCTTTCATCGCTCCTGCAATGGACAACATGACCACAACGGAAATGATCGGTTTGATTAATGGCAACGTAATTTTAAACGCTCGCTGTACCGCAGTGGCTCCATCAATGGCCGCCGCTTCATCCAGATCCTTGGGAATAGCCAAAATGGCGGCCAAAACCATGACAATATAGAATCCCGTCCACTGCCAAGCGTTAGTTACGAGAATGGATATCATTGCGAACCGGTTATCGGACAACCAATAGACCGGGGATATACCGACGACTTCAAGCAACTGATTCAACAGGCCAATGTTGGGCTCGTAGATGAATCCCCACAGAATACCGATGACCGCTGTTGACATAATAGACGGTAAAAAGACAGCCGTCTTGTACAATCCCTTCAGTTTCTTAACGTTCGCAATAAGCAGTGAAAAAAGCACAATAATAGGTACCTGAATCAACACGGAAAATGCGATAAAGAAACCGTTATTGCGAGTGGAAATCCAAAACCGTTCGTCTGTCAGTGCCTTTGCGTAATTCGAAAGCCCCACAAAACGCGGCTCTGCGGATACCCCGTTCCAACTGGTCAGACTATAATAAAGTGAACTGCCGATCGGATACAGGAAAAACATAATAAACAGGATCAATGCCGGCAACACAAACAACGTATAGATCAGCGGGCTGCGGAGTGAAGTGTTCATGATCAACCTCCTTCAGTGACTTCAACTTCTTATGCTCATGAATCGTACAGATTCCTCAGCAGTGCAATTCTTTCATTAAACCAAGAGCCGTACCCCGGAAATAATTCAAACCGGGGTAAGCCAGCATGGTGATCAAGAGATATTCATTCTTTGCAAGATAGATCCATTATTCGACTGAAGCATTAGCCTCTTCCTGAACTTTTTGCAGTTCTTCCGCCATCTTCTCAGGAGTGGTCTGTCCACCAACCAGCTTCTGAATTTGCAGGTTGCTGATCTCAGTGGTTACATCCGCCTGTACGAGGGCATCAAATGCAGGGAACGAAGTCTGGGATGCATTGAGCACAGCTACGATTTCTTTCATCAAATCGTCGGTGATGCTGTCTGTCAGTACTTTTTCATCCAGCTTCATCGCTGGTAACACACCATCTTCTACGAGCCCGCGAACTTGCATATCTTCGTTGTAGAAGTTCTTGATAAACGCTTTAACTGCCGCAAGTTTCTGCGGGTCATCCGCAACTGCTGCGGAGAAACCGTATCCATTATTTACGTCACGCATCAAAGCTGTTTGATCTCCAGCACCGTTCTCTACCGGAGGCATATTGAAGAAACCGACCTTGCCAATCAGCGATTCTCCGCTTTGCCCTTCCTTGAAAACAGAAGATTTCCAAGTTCCGTCATACATCAGAATGGCTTCACCGCTCGTGAATTGAGTGGTGTACTCCGCATATTCGAAGCCAAGTTCACCTTTTTTGAAATAGCCTTTATCCACCCATTCTTTATGCTTCGCAAACCCTGCAACAACGCCCGGGTCAGTCCACTTGGCTTCGCCTGTCGCAAACTTCGCCGTAATATCAGGTCCAGCGTAACGGGACCACAGATGGTTCGTTAACATAAGCGGAACCCAGCCAGCCTTGGAAGCTGAAGCGAGTGGTACTTTGCCATCAGCCTTGATCTCGGCCAGCATGTTGTCGAGCTCAGCCATCGTTGTAGGCGCTTTCCAACCTTTTTGTGTAAAATACTCTTTATTGTAGAAGAAACCTTCACCGGAGCCCCCAATTGGAAGTCCATACACTTTGCCTTCATAGGTGAATGGCTCAAGTGATGAGAATTGGTCCTGAATACCCAACTCTTGCAGAATCGGCGTGAGATCCAGCAACATGCCTTCCTTGGCATACACTTTGGAGTCCGGGCTACCGAACAATTCGAAGATATCCGGTGGATTGCCTGCAGCCATCTCCCCGCGAAGTTTCTCCTTGCGGTTCACATCCGATTCGACTCCGTCCAGCGTAAAGGTCAGATTGGGTACCTCGCTCTCTACTTTGCCCACGACGTCCTGCAGAATGGCCAGCCTTTTTTGTTTGTCGGCGCCCACCTGGGTGTGACGGAGAAGCATCTCAACCGGCTCCTTGCGCGTCTCCGCGGGCGCATTACCGCCTCCTTGCTGCGGTTCACTACTTGAGCTCGAACATCCCGCCAAAGTCCATGAAGTGATAAGTAATAATGAAAGCAGTAATGTCATTCCTTTTTTCATCTGGTTGACCCTCCTCAAGATATTGAGCATTTGGCTTTACACTCTGATTATAAAAAGCCGGAGCTTACATCGTAAGGATGACAATTCATCAATGGAGGGATAAAATCCTTCACTGGACAAAACTTCTTGCACTTACAATGGATAACAACAACAAAAACAGCCCCTGCGAAACATGTTCGCAAGGACTGCTTGGTTGGAAGATCTATATATAACGGTAGTTACTTATTGAAGCAAGTGACACCCGCTGTTTCGGAGCGACCTTGTTCAATCAGGCGATATGCCCGCTCCACTTCCTCTTCACTTGGAGAAGGAACGCCGTCGAGTGGATACACTTTACCCATCGCCTGCCATTTGTAGATGCCCATCTGGTGATAAGGCAGGATTTCGAACTTCTCAACTCCATTTAACGTTCCAATAAACCGTCCCAGATTAAGCAAATCTTCTTCCTCATTGTGAATCCCTGGCACATACACGTGGCGAATCCACATTTTTCGTCCCTGTTCAGATAACCACTGTGCGGTGCGCAACGTTCTCTCGTTAGATTTGCCTGTTAGCTTAATATGTTTCTCATCATTGATATGTTTCAAATCAAGCAATACCAGGTCTGTATGATCCAAAAGGTCATGAATCCGGTCCGGTTCATTGAACCCGTTGCTGTCCAGCGTGGTGTGCAAGCCCCAGCGCCGTTTCGCTTCCTTGAAGACCTCGGCTACAAAATGAGCCTGCAATGTAGGCTCCCCACCAGATACGGTGAGTCCGCCACCAGAGCTGCGATAGTAGGACAAGTATGGCTCAATCTCGGCCAGTACCTCCTCCACGCTCATTTCTTTACCACCGTCCAATGCCCAAGTATCCGGGTTGTGACAATATTGGCATTTGAGCAGACATCCCTGCATAAAAAGCACGAAGCGGATGCCTGGGCCGTCAACCGTCCCGAAAGTTTCGAGTGAATGAATATGTCCGTTAACCATGATGCCTCTTCCTTTCTGTATCCGCATCCGCTGTGCGTTTAATATGTGGTTCAGTCTGTCTTTCCGGGCGGCTTTCTCATTTTAATTTCATTTACATGGAACCATGGAACGTCCGGTTGATGACATCGAGCTGCTGCTCACGTGTCAGCTTGATGAAGTTAACCGCGTAACCGGATACCCGTACTGTTAGTTGCGGATAGTTTTCCGGGTGATCCATCGCGTCAATCAACTGCTGACGATCAAATACGTTTACGTTCAGATGGTGTGCACCTTGACCAAAGTAACCATCCAGCATCGCAGTCAAATTGGATTTACGTGTATTCTCCTCTTTACCTAGTGCTTTTGGCACGATGGAGAAGGTATTGGAAATACCATCAAGACTGTGTTCATATGGCAATTTGGCTACAGAACCCAGAGATGCCAGCGCACCTTTTTTGTCACGACCATGCATTGGATTCGCTCCTGGTGCAAATGGTTCGCCTGCTTTACGGCCATCCGGTGTTGTACCTGTTTTCTTGCCGTACACAACATTGGATGTGATGGTCAGTACAGATTGCGTTGGAATCGCATTACGATATGCTTTGTGTTTGCGAATCATACCCATGAAGCTTTCCACGAGTTCAACTGCGATGCTGTCGACACTGTCTTCATTGTTACCGTAACAAGGGAAGTCGCCTTCAATTTCAAAATCAATCGCGATGCCTTGTTCGTTGCGGATCGGTTTGACTTTGGCATACTTGATTGCGCTCAGAGAGTCTGCTGCAACCGAGAGGCCGGCAATACCACATGCCATCGTACGAACGATGTCCCGATCATGCAGAGCCATTTCAATACGCTCATAGCTGTATTTATCATGCATGTAGTGAATGACGTTGAGCGAGTTCATATACAGTTTGGCGAGCCATTCCATCATCGGTTTGAAACGTTTCATAACCTCATTGTAATCCAGTACTTCGCTTGTAATTGCCGGATATTCAGGACCCACTTGAGCCCCCGATTTCTCGTCACGACCACCGTTGATTGCATACAGCAATGCTTTGGCGAGATTGGCACGAGCACCGAAGAACTGCATTTGTTTTCCGATCTTCATGGCAGATACGCAGCAGGCAATCCCATAATCGTCTCCATAGATTGGACGCATCAGATCGTCATTTTCATACTGGATCGAGCTCGTTTCAATGGATACTTTCGTACAGTATTGTTTGAACGCTTCCGGAAGCTTTGTGGACCAGAGCACAGTCAAGTTTGGTTCTGGTGCAGGACCAAGATTGTTCAGGGTGTGAAGGAAACGGAAGCTGTTTTTCGTAACACGGGTTTCACCGTTAACGGACATACCACCAATGGATTCGGTTACCCATGTTGGGTCTCCACTGAACAACTCGTTATAATCCGGCGTACGCAGGAACTTGACGATCCGCAGTTTCATGACAAAATGGTCAACCAATTCCTGAGCCTGTTCCTCCGTGAGCAAGCCTTCTTGCAAATCACGTTCGATGTAAATATCCAGGAAAGAAGAGACACGTCCGAGCGACATCGCCGCACCGTTTTGCTCTTTGATCGCAGCCAGGTAACCGAAGTAGAGCCATTGGAACGCTTCTTTTGCGGTTGTGGCTGGCAAGGAAATGTCGAAACCGTGCATTTCGCCCAATTGTTTCAATTCTTGCAATGCCCGAATCTGTTCGGACAGTTCTTCACGCAGACGAATGACATCTTCATCAATCACATCAACTTCGAGTGCATTCAGTTCGCCTTTTTTATTCCGAATCAGGAAGTCTACGCCATAGAGAGCTACCCGACGATAGTCACCGATGATCCGGCCACGGCCATACGCATCTGGCAGACCTGTAATGATTCCGGCTTTACGAGCTGCACGCATCTCGGAAGTATAAGCATCGAACACACCCTGGTTATGTGTTTTACGAATATTTGTAAATATATCAATGACGCCTTGAGGCAATTCAAAGCCGTATGCTTCACATGCATCAATCATCATGCGGATTCCGCCTGTTGGTTGAATGGAACGTTTGAATGGGGCATCAGTCTGAACGCCGACAATCTGCTCTTTGGTTTGATCCAGATATCCTGGTTGGTGTGAAACGATTGTAGCTGGTGTGTTCACATCAACGTCAAGGACGCCGCCGTTATCACGTTCTTTTTTGGTCAGATCAGATACAATATCCCATAATTCTTTTGTATTCTGGGTTGCCCCTGTAAGGAATGCTTCGTCACCATAATAAGGTGACAGGTTGTGAGTCAGAAAATCATTCACATCTACGGATTTGGTCCATGTTCCTTTGGTAAAGTTTCTCCAGCCTGTTTGTTGTTTGACATCTTTTTCGATCACCGACATTGTAATCCCTCCACTAATTTGGATTTCCGGACACATGACAGGATGCTTTACTCGTCTCATCTGTGCCCAGAGCCGCGATTAATGTGATTAATTTCACATGTAACCGGAACACGTTCTCTCTACTTGGGAACCGGAACCGCGGAATGAATGTTTTTCTTACACTTTCAGTATACGTCGTCGTTCTCTCCCACTCTGTGATTTTTATCACAAAGTCAGTGAACTAACTCACTCCACCTGCGCTGTGTCTCATTGAACCCGCAACTTTACACAGGATCACTGCGTGGCAGAACAACCTTCCAATCGCTGTTATCCCCAGATTTTTTTTGATTCCCTTCCGAAAAGGGAAAATCCGGGGATAAAGGCGAGCGCTTCGCTTTTTCAGGTTATTTCTGCCCCTCCGTTGTCGTGTAAAGGGATCGTTCAAACGGCCACATCACGGATTCCATATAACCTCTATAGCACCATTGCTCCGTTATACTCGGAGCAAACAAGGACTTAGAACTATTTCCTGAAAAATGGATACTCGCCTTTCCGTTTTTCTGCCCTCTTCGTTATTGTGTGAACATCTGGCTCAAACAGCCACATCACCGATTTCGTTGAACCTCTTTAAACTATTGCTCCGTTATACTCGGAGCAAACAAGGGCTTAGAGCTATTTCCTGAAAAACGGATACTTCGCTTTTCCGTTTTTCTGCCCGTTCTGCTCTGTTCGTCATCGTGTTAATGTCTCACTCAATTACGAATTTCGTATAACCTCTAAAAAGACGGCAATCGGGGCTCCCCTCTTGGGGAACCCTGATCTCTTTTACCGTAAGGCACTCTCTTAGTTCTAAATTCGTTATTCAAACTTTCCGTAGAAAGCGTTGCGGTATACATCTGCCAGTTCAGTCACCAGCGGCATTTTTGGATTGGCTGTTGTACATTGATCTTCGAAGGCACGGTCTGCCAGATAATCCACATGTGCTTCAAAGTCTTTGGCATCAAATCCGATTTCCTGGAACGACTCTTCAATACCTAATGTTTTGTTCAGTTTGCGAATGGCATTGATGAGGCTGGTAACCCCTTCTTCTGTCGTACGTGCAGGCAATCCGAGAATGCGGGCAATTTCGGCATAACGCTCATCTGCCACAAAGTGCGAATATTTCGGGAACGATGCAAATTTGGTCGGTTTTTTCGCATTATAGCGAATGACGTGTGGCATCAGGATCGCATTGGTACGTCCATGTGCTGTATGGTACTGACCGCCCCATTTGTGTGCCAAACTGTGGTTAATGCCCAGGAATGCATTGGCAAAAGCCATACCGGCAATCGTCGAAGCATTATGCATTTTCTCACGTGCCAGTTTGTCACCTTGTAGCGCCGATTGCTCCAGGTATTGGAATACCAGTTGGATGGCTTTAATCGCCAGACCATCTGTGTAGTCATTTGCCATGACGGATACATAAGCTTCAATGGCGTGAGTCAGTACGTCCATACCTGTGTCCGCGACAGCGGTTTTCGGCAGAGAGTATACAAATTCCGGGTCCACGATCGCCACGTCTGGTGTCAACTCGTAGTCTGCCAGTGGATATTTCGTATTGCCTTGATTTTTATCTGTAATAACTGCGAACGATGTGACTTCCGAACCTGTACCCGAAGTTGTCGGGATCGCTACGAATTTCGCTTTTACACCGAGACGTGGATATTTGTAAATCCGTTTGCGGATATCCATGAATTTTTGCTTCAAGTCGTTAAAGTCTGTGTCCGGATATTCGTAGAACAACCACATCGCTTTGGCGGCATCCATCGGTGATCCCCCGCCGAGTGCGATAATGCAGTCTGGTTGGAAGCGGCGCATCATTTCCGTACCACGGTCTACTGTTGTTGTCGATGGATCGGGTTCTACGTCAGAGAACACTTCAATAGCTACCGGCATTTGACGTTGACGCAGATAGTGCTCTACTTTTTCTACATAACCGAGTTTGACCATCATGGCATCCGTAATAATGGCTACACGAGTGATGTCCGGCATTTTGGCAAGATACTGTGTTGCACCTTTTTCGAAGTAGACTTTGTTCGGCACTTTGAACCACTGCATATTCACGGTACGGCGAGCCACCCTTTTCACGTTGATTAAATTCACAGCAGTTACGTTCGAAGAAGTCGAGTTACGTCCATACGATCCGCAGCCCAGTGTCAGTGACGGCATGTTGGTATTGTAGATGTCACCTATGGCGCCGTGTGTGGAAGGAGAATTCACGATAATCCGTCCGGTTTGCAGACGATCTGCGAATTTGTTAATCACTTCTTCGTTCGTCGAATGAATAACCGAGGAGTGACCCATGCCGCCAAAAGCAACCACTTCTGCTGCACGCTCAATCCCTTCAGCCGCCGTTTTCACTTTGTAACAAGCCAGTACCGGACTTAGTTTCTCAGCGGACAATGGGAACTTCGTACCTACCCCTTCAATCTCGGCTACGAGAATTTTGGTGCCTGCTGGAACTTCAATACCACACATTTGTGCGATAGTGACTGCGGATTGACCAACAATGGCAGGGTTAACCGCACATTTTTCAGCGTTAATCGCTCCTGCTGTCAGTTTTGCTGCCTCATCCTTGTTAACGAAGTAACAGCCATTCGCAATCATTTTCTTTTTCACCTGATCGAAGATCGGTTCTTCGATAATGACTGCTTGCTCGGAAGCACAGATCATGCCGTTATCGAACGATTTGGACAAAATCAGATCCGTTACTGCTTGGTTGATATCTGCACTTTTCTCAATAAAGCAAGGTACGTTCCCTGGCCCTACGCCCAGTGCCGGTTTACCACAGCTGTATGCAGCTCTCACCATGCCTGATCCGCCTGTCGCCAGAATGAGCGCCACGTCGTTATGATTCATCAAGGCATTTGTACGATCCATAGAAGGATCATCGATCCACTGAATGCAATCTGCTGGAGCGCCATGCTTCACTGCTGCATCACGCAGAATTTTGGCAGCTTCGCGGCTACAGTTCTGTGCAGATGGGTGGAAACCGAAGATGATCGGGTTTCGTGTTTTGATGGAGATCAATGCTTTGAACATCGTGGTGGATGTCGGATTGGTTACCGGGGTAATCCCCATGATGATGCCGACAGGCTCCGCAATTTTCTGGAAGCTTTCGTACTCGTTATCTTCAATAACCCCTACTGTTTTGTCATATTTGATGCTATGATACACATATTCTGTTGCAAATATATTTTTGGTGATTTTATCCTCATACACACCCCGGCCTGTTTCTTCCACGGCCATTTTGGCGAGCATCATATGTTTGTCTAGACCTGCAAGCGCCATCGCTTGCACGATCCGGTCAATCTGTTTCTGATCCATGGACATGAAAGCTGCGTGTGCTTTATTCGCTTTGTCAATTAACGTTTGAATATACTGACCTGCTGTCGGTTCTTTTACTGGGGCGACTTCGTTCTTTACAGCCATCTCCCTCATCCTCCTAAAGGTTCGTATTGGTTTGTCTCTCTTCTTTACATTCACATCGTACCATGGGGAAAGGGTTAATTATGTGATTTTTTTCACAAAGTATAACAAATTTAATTTAAGTTTTGTGGTTCCCTCACTTCGCCATTTACACTTCCTATTTAAACTATAGGGCTGTCCAATTCATCTTTCCCTTCTGAAAGTGAATTTAATCACAATGTTTGAAATTTCGCCATTTTTGCCCCCTATCCACGCCCCTCAAACGGCAAGATTAGGTATATACTGAACTTAAAAATTGAACCACCGCAATTTGTACCGTCCTTCCCGGCCGAGTTAGACCCTGATCAGGACGGCAACGGTTTGCGGCGAACCACGGAGGCCAGTCCAAGCTGCAGAAGGCCGTCCGATGGACACAAAGGGGAGATAGACTTATGAGAGAACAACTGAGTGTACTGGAAAAACGCGGCAATACCAACTGTTTCTCGGAAGCGAATTTCAACCATCTGCTCGTAACGATGAAGGACAGAACCTATCCGGAAGGAACCCATCTGTATTGGGAGGGAGATGTCTCTGACAAACTTTATTATATGAAACGGGGCCGTGCCCAGATCACCAAATCCACGGATGAAGGCAAGGAACTGATCATGTACATGTATCAATCCGGTGATATGATTGGTCAGGCCGACCCGTTCTTCGGGTCCAAACACAGCTTTTCAGCGGAAGTGCTGGAGGATAGTGAGATCGGAGTACTGGAGCACAAAGACCTGGAAATGCTAATCTGCCAACATTGTGACTTTGCGATCGACTTTATGAAATGGATGGGCATCCATCACCGGTTAACTCAGACCAAATTCCGTGATCTGATGTTGTACGGTAAACCGGGTGCACTTTGTTCCACGCTGATTCGGTTGTCCAATTCCTACGGCGAACCCCATGGAGAGCATGTCATGATTCATAAAAAAATAACACACACGGATCTGTCCAATATGATTGGAGCGACCCGTGAAAGTGTCAACCGCATGTTAAGCGATTTGCGTAAAAAAGACGCCATTGAATACGATAACGGCATGATTGTCATCAAGGATCTACAGATGCTGCAGGGCATCTGCCACTGCGAATTATGCCCTAACGAAATTTGCCGAATCTGACATCTGAGGATTTCCCCGTCTTATAAACATTTGATATGCAAATGAAAAAAGCCCATCTTCGATAACGAAGATTGGGCTTTTGTTATACTTAAGATATAGTAGTCAATTCAAGCTTTACTGCATCACGTGGATTCAACTTCATATCCAAACCGTTTTCCATTAATTCCTTGTCATTCACCATGATCATCCAGCGTTGGTTCATTCGGGGAATCACATTATCGACTGAAACAACAAATTTGTTGTTTTCCGACATTCTCACAATTCCACTGGACTTCAATACGTCACGCACAGTACATTCCTGAACATACACCCCGGCATATTGACGATTGAGATTCGGCATAATATTGCCGCCGCTCACCTTGAGCAATGTTGTTTGGTAAACAACATCATCGCCTCCACTGTCAGCGGCTTTTACATATATGATTACTTCATCTTTGGCATGAAGCTCCATGTCCCATTTTTCCGGGTCAATATCCTTGCCATTCAGTTTAACAGCCCAGCTAAGTGAGGAGTCCAGAGAAACTTCCCCCACGGATTGGATCCGCTTGCCATCTGCTGTAAAATCGACAAGTCCACTGTTCAATAGTGCTTTCTTGAGCGTCAGACCTTCACTAAAATCTCTCTTAATGGACTTCGTTGCATCAGGCAGAAAAGTGCTGCCATCCACAGCCACTGTTATGGTATTCGGTGATTCGGTCTCTTTGACGATTGGCTGTTCGGAAGGCTGTGTCTCACTACACCCGGCTAATATAACCAGAATAATCAGACATATACCTATGTAACCGGGGATTCTCTTCTTCATGTAGGTAACACCACCCTGCGTAAAATCATTCACCCTGTTGTCCATAACCTCTATTATGACACAAAATTCAGGCAAAAAAAGTGTCAATGCCGTTACTTTTCTTCCAGCGGGGTCCACAACTGGATCATACAAACAAAAGGAGCCTGCAAGCAGGCTCCTTTAAGTCTATCGTATTTAGAGTCTGTTGTTACAATGTTACTGAACGTAAGCCTGCATGTAGGTACGTCCTCCGTCTCCATCCTTTAGATAGGGATTAAGCCCGAAAAACTGTTCCTCTGACACATATACACCTGTTAACAAGCGGCCCTCAAGCAATGCTCCGTCCACCTGTACGCAGAATGAAGGTGCATCTACATACTCCTGATACAGTGGAATCTGACCGGATTGATGGTGTACCTTGGATACCTTTCCTTGCTCGTGCAGCGGACGTTCAGAGAAATAGGTAGGTACGATGTAACGGGCAATTACGTCCAGCTCCTGAACCGTGTAGAAGGTGTCATCACCAAGCCACGGCGCGAGCATGCGAATTTTCTCATACTGTGACCATACAATGGCCTGAATCAGCATTTCTGTCTGAACAAAGCGGCCTTCGCCTACATTCAGAAACAGACGCTCTTCATGAAAGACGGCCTCACCCTGAATGCCAATGGAATCGGGTTGTCTCATTTCACAACCGATACATTTCCAGCCTCTTGCTGTTTGAATCCACTTTTGCAGTACTGCCGGAGTCGGTCCCTGACCATTGCGATTCGACGAATGGGTCTTTTCTTCTGCAAGATCACCCTTAACTGAATGGGGATATGCAGTTCGTTTAAATAGCTCCGCAGCTTTTTTGTAGATTAGATGTACCTGTATGGATGCGCTCTCAAGTTCTGCAATATCTTGCTTGCCGTAGCGTACTTCACGGGATAAGCTTTCTTCTCTCATGACAAGTGGCCTCCTCGCTCCGGCCGCCTGCGGCCATTTTATTTACAATTATACTACAACTCATGACAACATGTGCAGAACCCTTAAGACAAAAACTCCTGATTTCCATCGGAAATCAAGAGCCTTTGTCCCATCCATTTCTAATTATTGAGCCAGGGTATCTATGAATTAATCAACCCACTGCTCTGCCCAGTCTTGAATCTGGTTCATGACTGGCTGTAGCGCCTTGCCCTTCTCGGTCAGCTCATATTCGATACGAACTGGCGTCTCGGGATACACATGGCGGATCAGAATTCCTTCACTTTCCAGATCCTTCATCCGTTCCGACAGCATCTTGTCACTCATCGATGGAATCAGATTGGAGATATCCTTGAATCGCTTCGAACCACTCATCAACGTTTGAATAATCAGACCGTTCCAGCGCTTGCCCAGAAAAGAAAACGCCGTCTCAAAACGCGGACACATCCGCAGATCTTGGCCTTCCACATTAATCACCTCTTTAGAGATCACTCAACTTACGTTTAGTTAGTATATTTCATAATAACATATTTAGGTCTCAAAGAAAACGTCTGCCGTAAAAAAGTTAAAATTTTATAGGCGTAAACTAACTTCGATGATACAACCAAGTATACATCACACAGGACCCAGGAACCATGGGAAATATCGTATAACTCCCCTGTTACTATCTATCTTACCCAAAAAGAACCCAACTGCCACAGTCACACTCGACTTGGAGTTAGGTTCTTGGTTACCATTTTTTGTCCATTCAAGAAGTAATTTGCGGCTTAGACCAGCACGCCACCAAATGGTCTTACAGGTTCGCTTCTGCCAAATTCCGGCTTGTAGCTGCGGGCTGGATAAGCCCACTTCACTGCATTGCTGATCACTTTTAATATGTCCGGATTGTAATATGTCGGATACGTCTCATGACCTGGACGGAAATAAAAGATTTTGCCTTCCCCACGACGGAATGTGCATCCGCTGCGGAATACCTCTCCACCTTGGAAGTTGCTGACAAACACCAGCTCATCCGGTACGGGAATGTCGAAGAATTCCCCGTACATTTCTTCTTTTTCCAGTATGATCTTGCCCTCGATTCCCTCGGCAATCGGATGGGACGGATTCACACACCAGACAATTTCCTGCTCATCGGCTACACGCCATTTCAGATCACAGCTGGTGCCCATCAGTGCCTTGAACGGTTTGGAGAAGTGACCGGAATGAAGCACGATCAATCCCATGCCATTCAGAACGCGCTGTGCAACCTTTTGTGAGATCTCGTCGCTTACCCGATCATGTGCCATATGTCCCCACCATATGAGCACATCCGCGGAATTCAGCACCTCATCACTTAATCCATGCTCAGGCTGATCCAGTGTTGCAGTACGGATGGCAAAACCTTCGCCTCCCAGTCCGTCTGCCAACGCACGGTGCAGACCGTCCGGGTAAACTTCTCTTACTTCATCATGAATCTTCTCATGGACAAATTCATTCCAAATGGTGACGTTAATCATATTCAATTTCCCCCTAGTGTAACTCTAAACCCACCACATATCTCCCAGTGGTTCCTCAATCAATACTTGTTGGAGATTTTGCACTGCTTTAGAGAATCCTTCTTCTACCGACATCAGACCGTCTTCATGCTCAATACTTACGACATAATCATATCCAACCAGACGCAGGGCGCTAATGATATCAGCCCAAGTTTTGTTATCGTGACCATAACCGACCGAGCGGAATTGCCAAGCACGATCAAGCATGTTTGTATAATCCTGCATATCCGTTACACCGTGTTTGTTCACGTTAATTGGATCAATGGTTGTATCCTTGGCATGGAAGTGATGGATAGCCCCTTCACGACCCAGAATGTGGATCGCTTGAACCGGATCGATACCTTGCCACCACATGTGGCTTGGGTCCAGGTTGGCGCCAATCACTTCGCCTGCTGCTTCACGCAATCTCAGCAAGGTAGCTGGTGTATGCACCGAGAATCCGCCGTGCAGCTCCAGTCCTACTTTCACATTGTGATCTGCAGCGAACTTGCCCCACTCTGTCCAATAAGGGATTACTTTGTTCTCCCACTGCCACTTCAGAATTTCCTGAAAGTCATTCGGCCATGGTGCAACAGGCCAATTCGGATATTTGGCATCCTCATGGTCTCCCGGACAACCGGAGAATGTATTTACGACAGGTACTTCCAGCTTCTCAGCCAATTCTACCGTTTTAACGAAATCATCGTGGAATCCCTTTGCAATATCCTTTTGTGGATGAAGCGGGTTACCGTGACAGCTCAATGCGCTGATGGTCAGACCACGGGATTCTACTGCATTTTTGAAGTTTTTCAATGCTGTCGGGTTGCTCAGAAGCTCATCCGGTTTACAATGTGCATTCCCTGGATGTCCTCCAGTTCCGATTTCTACTGCTTTCAAGCCTTTGGATGCTACATAGTCAAGTGCATCCTCCAATTTACGTCCTCCGAATAATACCAAAAATACGCCGAGTTTCAAGTGCGATTCCTCCCTAGATTAGATATCATATAATTGCTGGTTTTATGAACAATGAACTGCATAAAATACCGTTCAGGATCACATGATTGTATCATTATTGTGGAAAATCAAGAGCTTTTCTATCCTGAAATTAAACACAGGAATACTGGTTATTTCACTGGAAATGACATCCTGGTCTATTCGAAATATACTGCTTTACCTGTCTGTGCAGACTCATAGATGGCTTCAAGGATTTGAGTAACAACAATGGCTTGCTCAGGTTTTACAACCGGCTCCTTGTCTTCCACAATCGCTTCCAGCCACATTCTGGCTTCACGATCCGCTTCATTTTCAGCACTGCCGGAATAAAAAGCTACCCCTCCTGCGTTTAAATCCACCTTCGTCTCATACAGACGGCTGCGTTTCTCGCCATTGATCCGCAGACCATCCTGCATATCCGCTCCGCCTTCTGTACCGCATAGCAGCGATTTGGCTTCGCCAAATTCAGCCACATTCAATGCCCAGCTGGATTCAATAATGATCGTGGCTCCATTTTCCATTGTCACAAAGCCGAATGCAGAATCCTCCACCTTAAATTGTTCAGGGTCCCACGGTCCAAAAGCGTTGGCTGCATTTTCACGTTGGCCCAGCTTGTGGAATGTTGATCCCATAACACTCTTCGGTTTATAGTTATCCATCAGCCAGAGGGTAAGGTCAAGTGCATGTGTACCGATATCAATCAACGGCCCACCGCCCTGCTTTTCCTCGTCAAGAAATACACCCCAGGTTGGTACTGCGCGGCGGCGAAGTGCAATCGCCTTGCCGAAATAGATATCACCAAGCTCGCCTTCTTCACACATTTGTTTCAGGTATTGGCTGTCATTGCGGAAGCGATTCTGATAGGCAATGGACAGCTTTTTGCCTGTACGTTGTGCTGCCTCCAGCATAGCTTGTGCTTGTGCAGAAGTTTTCGCCATCGGCTTTTCACACATCACATGTTTGCCTGCCTCAAGGGAAGCAACCGTGATAACGGAATGGGAGTCGTTGGGTGTACATACGTGTACCACATCAATGCTTTCATCCTTCAGCATCTCGTGATAATCCGTATATACTTTGGCTGCCTCAGCCCCAAATTCGGCTGCGGCCTCTTCTGCGCGTTCTTTGACAATGTCACAGAATGCAATCATTCGGCCTTGTGACTGTTTGGACAGGCTAGGCATATGTTTTCCTTTGGCGATCCCGCCACAACCCACAATGGCGATATTAAGTACTTTAGACATGAATAAGTCCTCCATCAGTTGCATATTCTCCAATCCAGTTCATACTGCTCTCGGTGCCTTGTAGTGGCGGATTCTAGCACTCATCCTGTTCCACAACCAACCACTCGTCACCTGTCTGGTCTGAGGCTGCAGGGGAATGCACCCAGATCCACCTCTCCCGAAATCAATTAGTGTGATTGTACAGCCTCTGACTGAATTTCATCTGTGTTGGTTGCTGCTACGGCTTCATACGTGCTCTCTAACTGGATGTGTTTTCCCTCGAGGGAGGAACGCTGGAACGCATGCATGGCTTCAAGCACATGATAAGCAAGCTTGCCACTAGCCTTGTGTTCACGACCAGCACGAATGGATTCGACCATCTCCGTAACGCCGATACCGCGCTCGTTCTGTCTGCTTTCAAAAGCAGGCTCCACTGTTTCCCATGTATCCTGACCGAATCTGCGCAGCTTCACTTCCCCATTGAAATAGTTAGGGTCCGGTACACTCAGCGTTCCTTCCGTACCGTAAATTTCAATTCTTGGCAGATCCGAAGCGCCCCGGATGTCAAAGCTTGTAATCATCGTTGCAATGGCACCTTCCTCGAAGTCAATGGTTCCTGCCAAATGTGTAGGCGTTTGCACTTGTAAAGGTGTACCTTCCTTCGGTCCAGAACCAATGACGCGATCCGGGATCTGTACACCTGCGGAGGAACTGATTCTGCGAATCGGTCCAAGAAGCGTGATCAGAGCTGTCAGATAGTAAGGCCCCATATCGAACATTGGTCCGCCTCCAGCGACATAAAAGAACTCCGGATTTGGATGCCAAGCCTCTGGCCCTCCACCCATGAAGAATGAAGTAGCCGCGATCGGCTTGCCGATCAGCCCTTCTTCAATCGCCTTGCGGGCAGTCTGAATGCCTGATCCAAGGAAGGTATCCGGTGCTGAGCCAATGTACAATCCCTTTTCCTCGGCCAGTTCAACAACCTTGCGGCCATCCTCGAGAGAAATCGCCAGCGGCTTCTCGGCATACACATGTTTGCCGGCTTCAAGTACAGCCAGATCAGTCATGGCGTGACTGCCAGGAACCGTAAGGTTCAGCACAAGTTCAATTTCTTTATTTTGCAGCAACTCATCTACATTGTAAACGTTTGCGATATTAAATTCATCTGCCCGTTCCTGTGCCCGTTCACGGATCAAATCCGCAACAGCCACAATTTCAATGAGGGGATTATCTTTTAAATTTTCCAAATAAATGGCGCTGATGTTACCGCAACCAATAATTCCTGCTTTCATTTTCTCCACAGTGATGTTCATCTCCTTATGAATGGTGAGAACCTGTACTTGCATACTGGTAATGGATGGTTTGCGGTTAAAAGGCTGTGCTGGATGTTATGAGCTTGAATTTAATACTATGGTATTCCGTTTCGGCTTCGATTAAAATGAATAATATGATTAAAACATGAACTATCTGGTCATAATTTTCAAATTGCAAGGAGTATGCCAATGCCGACTGATCCTTCCTGCCAGGTTCTTACAGCAGGCTTTTCGTTTCACCGCAAACCCTATATAGGCTTGCATCCTGAGGGAGTAAAGAATTACCTATTGAGGCTCCAGACGGATGGACGTTGCCGAGCCCGTGTAGACGGTGTCATGTCGCTCGTGGATGCGGGTGATCTGCTTCTGTTTAGTCCCGATGAGCCGTATGAACTAAGAGTAGACAAAGAACAAAATCCCATGGGTGAAAGACTTGTGGAGAGTGGTGATTACCATATTTTCTTCAACGGGGACTGGGTCGATGAGTGGTGGAACCATCACAAGAGGCCGAACCGGATCAAGGTGCAGCTGACCGAAAGTCTGCTCACCCTGTTTCGACAGCTCGTACTGGAGCAGCGCCGTATTTCCAATCCTTACCCGGAGATCGCCAGTTATTATATGCGCATTCTCTGTCTTGAAGTGGATCGTTTGCTCTCGGAGCATCCGGCGATTACGAATACCAACTATGTGGCGTATGAGATTAAAAGTTATATTGAGGAGAACGCTTCTTCTCTATTCAAGCTTGAAGATATAGCTACGCATATTGGAATCAGCGTTTCACGCGGAGTACATCTTTTCAAAGAAGCGTTTGGCAAAAGTATCATGCAATATACCCTTGATGTACGGCTGAACATGGCCAGGGAACGGATCATTTTCAGTCCGATGACACTTGAACATGTAGCCGAATCTTCCGGCTTTAACAACTATACGTATTTTCACCGGGTATTCCGCTCCCGGTTTGGCATGTCGCCCAAGGAATTCAGGGTCATTCACCGGGAACAGATGTAATTCGCTTCATTCATACTGTATTATACGTAACCGAAACTTATTTGCGCGCGGCAACCGCCTCGGATACCACCATGGCGAGATCTTCATTGCCGAACATCGACAAGATACCCAGTACTGTATCATCCGGAATGTCACCGGCTTCCTCCTTGGACACTACCAGCTTCAGCACCTGCTGCAAACGCTCGTTGCTCAGTTGATCCGGGTAGGCTTGCCGGTACATCTCTTCCGGGTCCAGTCCGTGATTGACACACCACTGGGCGAATACCAGAATCATCATTTCCTCTTCCTGTTTATAGGTCTCAATCACAGCTTCCTCGATCTGTTTACTGCGTTCCTTTTCATATTCATCCATCGTATTATTCCTCCAAAATGTGTATTCTACACCCAAACTATTTGCGAGTCAGTTGTTCAGCAAGCTCATGACTGTCCATCACATGACTTGCACTGATCAGACAGTCGTCAGGTGCCTCCAAACAGGTCAGAAAATCGTCAACAGCTCCGGTAAACCCTCTGCGCGTCCATACGGAATCCCAGCTACCAAACGTTTTGTTCTGTACAAGCCCTCCTTGTTCCATATAACTGGTTGTTTCCATGTTCAGGACTTCGACCGATCTTCCGCCGCCGTGAAGTTCTACTTTCTCCAGATCAGCCCCCGCCTGGCGTACCATATCAAAACGGCCATAAGCTGTTTTGCCTAGCTTGGCTGTTCCCGCCGCGTGCAACAACTGCTCCAGATCATTTTTGCGTATCCACTGATGCAGCAGTTCTACATGGTGATCCGAATACCACAGCATCAGGTCCAGCATATGGATCAGGTCATCATAAATGGTTTCAGCAGCAGAACGCTCCTGAATGCCTGTTCTGTGCTTTGTTACGGTCAAGGATTCGAAGCCTTGTCCAGCCTGCATCCATTCTTTTGCTTTTTGGTACATCGGTGCAAATCTTCGGTTAAAACCTACAGCCAGCAATAAACCCTGCGCCTCGGCAAACGCCGTCATCTCTTCCGATTCGCGTAATGTATACGATAGAGGTTTGTCTACGTATACAGCCAGTCCCCGCTCCAAACATTGCATGACAATGTCAAAGTGAGCTTCCGTTGCAGTATGTACGAACACTGCGTCCAGATCCCATGACAACAGTTCTTTCAAGTCTGTTGTTCCATGACTTAATCTGTACGTATGCTGAATCTCCTTTACTGGCTCTGGGGATCGGTTCATGATACCCGCAATCTCCACACCAGAATGAGCACTTAACAACGGCAAATATACTTTACGTGCAATATCCCCGAGTCCAATGATACCGGCACGGGTGCGCTTTTTCGTTTCCATGATGTCATTCCACCTTCAGGATGAATTCAATATTTCCACGTCCTATAGTGTAACCCTTCAGCCAGCAACTTGCCAGTGATTGCAGGTGAGGTGGAACGAATTGTTCATCCTTTGGTGGATCGTGGTAAACTTTAGAGGAACAGCAAAACAGATTGGAAGCGGTCAGAGCCTTTTGATCTGAAAGGAGCGTTTGGAATTTTGCGAAAATGGTTATGGCTCCTCTTATATGTTTTACTTGCCGGAGTCACGTTTATTTACAGATATGAACTGCTGGCCTGGACGGAGTTGCATCAGTCCATCCCGCTTTTACTCGCCATGGCGACATTGTTTGCTCTTGTACCCGTAATTCCGTACAAGATCGTTATTATTGCCTTTGGCTATAGTTACGGTACCGCAACAGCAGCCTGGATCTGCTGGCTTGGGACCACACTTGCAGCAATGCTGGTATACACGGGAGCAAGAACGATATTCAGAACTCAGGCCAGATCCTATCTCGAAAACATCCGAGGTCTGAATCGATTCACGACCTGGATGGAGGCTCATCCCTTCATGGGTGTCATGTCGATGCGTCTGTTGCCGATTGTCCCCCAAATGGCAGTCAACATCTATGCGGGCATGACCTACACGCCATTCTGGGTCTTCATGGTGGCTACCGCGATTGGCAAATTGCCAGCGATTTTTGTTTTTGCCTATGCAGGCGCACAAGCAGAAACATCCATATGGCAAAGCTTGCTGATCCTTGCCGGATATCTGTTGCTCATGGCAGTTATATTGCTCTTGTTTCGTTTGCGTACGCGTAAAAAAATCTGAATCGGTGGTTCAGAGGCCATTCTGTTCCACCTCATACGATCCGGCTTGGTTGGCTTGCCAATTCAGGATATAATAGAAGAGTGAGTGATCGAATTGGAGCGACTTTCGGCTTTGGACGAATGTCCAAAACAAGCGGAGCGACAGCTCGAACACGAGCGCTGGATCTTCATCAGAAATGGAGTGAATATAAATGGAACAACATTCAATTGAAAAAGCAACTTTTGCAGGAGGATGCTTCTGGTGTATGGTATCCCCTTTTGAGGAATTGCCCGGCATTCATAAGATTGTATCGGGTTATACTGGCGGACACACCGAGAACCCAACCTATGAGGAAGTTTGCTCGGAAACGACAGGACATGTAGAGGCGGTTCAAATTACGTTTGACCCGGCCATCTTCCCTTATGAAAAGCTCGTTGAGCTGTTCTGGCAACAGATCGATCCAACCGATACGGGTGGTCAATTCCATGACCGCGGAGCATCTTACCAGACGGCCATCTTCTACCACAGTGAAGAACAACGCCAAATTGCGGAAGCTTCCAAGGCTGCTTTGGAGCAAAGCGGACGTTTTGACAAGCCGATCTTCACACCGATTTTGCCAGCGAAACCGTTCTACGAGGCAGAGGAACATCATCAAAATTACCATCGCAAGAACCCTGCCCACTACAAACGGTATAGCAAAGGTTCTGGTCGTCAGGACTTTATCGAGCGTAACTGGTCAGGCAAAGTAGATAAAAGCGATCTAAAAGAACGCCTTACACCGCTGCAATACGAAGTGACACAGAATAGTGCGACTGAACCGGCGTTTCATAATGAATTCTGGGATCACCATGGTGATGGAATCTATGTGGATATCGTGTCTGGTGAGCCGCTGTTCAGTTCCACGGACAAATACGATTCCGGCTGCGGCTGGCCAAGCTTCACCCGTCCATTGCGTGACTACAACGTCAAGGAAAAAACCGATCTCAGCCACTTCATGATTCGTACCGAAGTGAGAAGCCGGGAAGGCGATTCCCATCTGGGGCACTTGTTCAATGACGGTCCTGCCGAAGCTGGAGGCATGCGTTATTGCATCAACTCCGCGGCCCTTCGTTTTGTACCCAAAGAAGATCTGCAAAAAGAAGGCTATGGCGAGTACGCTGTTCTGTTTAACTAAACGAGTGTTCCAGGCTGTGTAATTGATCAGATTATGAACATAAGCTGAAGCTGTAAATTAGAGCAAAGAGCAGCGGGTACTATCCCGTTGCTCTTCTTTGTGTGTCAAGAGTTCTTGACATGCGGAAGAAGCTTCCTATATAATCCAGGTGTAAAGAATTCTTTACACCCCAATAGTCCGAACATGAAATCCCCTTAATATCCCAGCCAACATTTCCATATTCGTATTTCCTATTTTCGTTTCTACTGTACTACGTGAAGAGAGGTTAATTATGCGTAATCGGATTAAGGCCTTGCGTGAACAGAAAAACATTTCCCAAGGAAAACTTGCAGAGCAGTGCGACGTCAGCAGACAGACGATCAATGCCATTGAGAATGACAAGTATGACCCCAGTCTTCCATTGGCTTTTGCCATCTCGGAAGTATTGGAAGTCACGATTGAACAATTATTTATATATGAGAGGAAGAAGCCTTAATGAAGACCAGAAGCTGGAAAATTGCAATTACAGGTTTGGGTGCATTCATTATTCTTGCCACAGTAATATTTCGGACTGCTACAGGGAAGTCCATCGGATTTAACGAAATCGTGACCCTTGGCGCTGTCATGATGCTGTTCATGTCTGCTATGACATGGGGAACCAAAGAGGATAAAGATGGCATTCGTGAAGACGAGGAATTGGGCAGACGGATTACAGAACAGAGTTCGAGGCTTGGTTATTTTCTGCTAACCTTCTTTATTCTCGTCGCTGTTGGCATAGACCAATGGATCCATGAAGAACCCAGCCTTTTGTTGCTCTCACTGCTGGGAGTCTCCATGATCACCCTGCCTCTTATCGAATGGATTCAGGTAAGAAAATACAGAACTTGGGAGTAAAATCACATCAAACTAACAATCCAGCCAATCCAATACGCAAACGGAATCAATAACAGCTGTGCCAGAAGTGTTCCGAACAGACGGGATACAAGCATGCACCCATAGATTTGATTCATTCGATCCAAACGGATCTCACCACGCAGTGATTTGTCGCTGAGAAGAGAGATCCGAGGATCGATCAGAATGGTCAGCAGGATCGTCGCGATCCCGTTAATCAGCCCTGTAGATTGTGACGCCGCTACGGCCTGCCCCGGATAAAGGTACGCAGCATATAGACTGGACAGAACTCCTGTCGTATAGATGGCGGTCACCGCTATATTCAGCGTCATTAGACGTCTGGGCATTCCGTTGTGGACTAACAATTTTGCCATTTTCCATGATGGAGGAGTAATGTAATACGTCGCGTTTTTGATCTTGCTACGCTTTAGCATGCCTCGTACCATCGACGGAATGGACCCTGCCGCCTCGAAATGAACAACCATGCGGGAAGCAAGTTTAACCATGGTTGGGAAGCATATTATGGCCAGTGCCGTCCCTACCGTAGCTGCACCCATCAGCCAGTGCAGCTGCGCTGCAAAGTGCGGATTTTCTCCATTTGTCGCGGTATCCACCAGATTGCCCACCATCGGTCCTTGCGCCATATTGGAGGTGCGGGAAACCAGCAGCAAAATCCCGGACAGGGACAAGGCCAGCGCTATTCTGCGAGTACGCAATCCCCCAAGACGCAGCGCATAGGACAGACTGTCAGCGGCATGGATAAGCATCGTAAATAACATGGGAATGGCCAGACTCAAACTAAACATATGTAGATCTCCTTATCTTCCTCTAATCGTTTTTATTGTACTTTTTGGATATGGGAGCATTATACTCCTCGCCCATATAAAAGTATATAAAGGAAGGGTAGGAATCCCGACAGAAAAAGTGCAAACACCAAGACATATCCATCAGGACTCATCCAAACAAACGTTTATCCATCCTCGTACAGGGTAATATACAACTAACTTATTTAACTCATTAATTTACGGGAGGGAATCTATATGCCGTGGAATAAACAGGATTATCCGGTTTCCATGAAAAATCTGGAGCCTCGTGTCAGACATAAAGCCATTGATATTGCCAACGCACTGCTGGATGACGGATATGAGGAAGGACGTGCCATTGCCATTGCTACGGCAAAAGCAGAAGAATGGGATGAGAATCATCCCACATCGAAGAATTCGAAGCAGGGTACGAAACATTCTTCATCAGACAGTGGATCAGAGCATGGAAAATCCTCATCTGAGCACCGTCATTCCGAGCCAGTCTCTTCTTCCAAAAGCCATGACAATATTCATGTCGTCCCTACGGACTCCGGCTGGGCCATCAAGGAAGAAGGGCAATCCAAACCTGTCTCCACGTTTCAAACCAAAGCTGAGGCCGTAGATGCTGCCAAGGAAAAGAGTGAAAAGCAGAACATCCGGGCGATCATCCATAATGAAGATGGTCAAATTGCCTCTTCCATCAAACCTTGAATGAATTTGTGATAAGGATTGATTGGTTGGGAACTTACCATGTTTGTCGGTCGCCTGCTGATATGTCAAAAGCCCTTTTGCTGTTAATGGGATCTCATCCCATCAAGCATGCAAAAGGGCTTTTTATAAGACAACACCACCTTACCTGAGATCGTTCATTCAGGGGTAAGGTGGTTCGGTAATTTAATGCGATACGCCTCTAGCCACCGGAGCTCGTTGGGAAGCACCGCTGACTACTTTGGCTGCAGTGGATACGGGCAGCTTCACAGCTGAGGTCGTAACCGTGCGGCGAGCCGGGAAACTGACCATGTACGTAATTACTTTGCTGGCAATCCATACGGCCAGAATGGTATATAAAGTTTCTTTTACCGGTAGAAAGAAAAGCGACAATCCGAGTACAAACGCATCGCTGACAAAGAAAACCGTTCCCAGCTTCCAGCCCTTCCAACGGCTAATGAGCACCGCCAGAATGTCATCTCCGCCTGTCGCTCCTCCGAAACGAAGCACCATGCCAGCTCCCACGCCAGTTATAAGACCGGACAGGACTGCCGGAATCCACAGATTGCCGTGAAACGGAATGACCAGGGTGGAGTACCGCTCAAACCCGTCATAAAACAATGAGAATGCGGCCACACCCAGCAGCGCCTGAATCATGAACTTCCAGCCTTTGATGAACCAGGCCAGAATCATGACTGGAATATCCAGCAGCAGCATGCCGATGGCAGGTGATAAGCCTGTCGCGTATTTTCCAAGCAGGGCCAGACCGACAAATCCGCCCTCCGATAAATGATTCTGAAAATTAATGTGATAGTAGGCAAATGCCAAAATAAATGTTCCGAGCAGCATAATGGCGAATTTGATCGCCTCTGTCTTAACTTGTTGTAAGGTTAACGATGTTCTCTTCATTCAGGTTCCCTCGCAGTTTGTAAAGGTTGGTTTGCACCGACCGTACACTGCAAAAGGCAAGCCTGGAAGAAATCATCGTATTTGTCCTTCGAATATTATTCATTCCAATCCCCTCTTTCGCAGAGTCAGCCGTTTTTTTCTTTACGGTGGTTTACTCTACAAGGGGCGCTAAGTGTAAGAGAGATCGTAACGTTTCCAGATCGTCCTTGGGGAGATTATCCTTCGGGAACTCATGGTATCCTGATCCTTTCTGTCTGTTGGTGGTTAGCTATCTCGATTAAACTGAAAATAACAACAATGCAGAAGCTTGAACATATCACTTTACACTTATCACTTCAATTGCAGTACCCTCTTTCGATCGCTGTTATCCCTGGATTTTTTTGAATTCCATTTTCCCGGAGGGAAAAATCCTGTGATAAAGGCGAACGCTTCGCTTCTACAGATGGGTTCTGCACTCTTCGTTCTTGTGTAAAATGTAAGTCCAAAATGTAGCAGTTGCAATTTAATTCAATTTAACACCAAAGCTAACTTGCTTGTTCTTCTATTATATAACACCGATGTGATTGGGTCGAAACAGCAGACCCTTCAAATATGCGCAAAAAGCACACTCTGGCCTGCCTGAGCCGCCAAACAGCCACACCAGGACAAGCTTCTCTAACTAATGGTGCAACCTGCTCCTTCATTCTATGACTGAAGCTTCCAAATATAACTGTCCAGTCACCCAACTGTGACAATTTGGGTCCATTTTTTATTTTTCCGCGAATTTTAAAGGAAACATCTCCCTTTTGCACATACACTATAGCAAACGTAATCGGTTTTTGAGTCCAGCTAAACGTTTCCAGACTTACTCTGCTGTTTATGGTATAATATAACAATTGATTCCCACTACCGTTTAAGCGAGGCGGATTGATGAAAACGTTAAAGCCAAGAGTCTTTATTGGCTGCTCGCTGGAAGCGAAGCCGATTGCAGCCGCAGTACACGAAAACTTGCGTTTCTCGGCCGAAGTTACCCCTTGGTACTCCGGAGTTTTTAATCCAAGCAGTTATACGATGGACGATCTGGAAACAGAAGTGCGTACGACTGATTTTGCCATTTTTATTTTTCATCCGGATGATATATCGAAAATTCGCGGGAAGTACTATGCCTCTGTCCGTGATAATACAATGCTGGAAATGGGTTTGTTTATGGGGCGGTTAGGAAGAAAACGCATTTTTTTCATTCTCCCTGAGGATATTACGGACATCAAAGACGCATCCAAGATCGAAGGTTTGCGCATGCCCACAGACCTGTTAGGCTTAAATCCACTGGTTTATGAAATTCGTTCAGACGGGAAATGGGCACCAGCCGTATCGGTGGCTTGTTCCAAAATCGCAGACAGCATCGAAGAACAGGGGCGCTGGAGCGATCCTGAAGTAGAGCAGATCATTGAGAAGCATAAACGAACTGAAGGAGAAGCGCGGTTGCAACTGCTCAAGTTGCTGCGGTTCTTTAGGGAATTGCTGCGCACCCGCAAAGCAGATGCCAAGATGCTCGAGCGAATGAGTGATGCCCTTCGTACTGCCTTTGTCTCTCATCCCCCATTTGCCGTACGCGGGACTGCCATATACCGTACAGATGACAGTGGTCATATTGAACAATTATGTGGTAATGTGGGGGAACCGGGGAGAAAATATAACTTGTCCGCCAACGACGATAAGCAGCCTGATGATCCGAAGCGAATTTTGGTTATTGATTCTTACCGGGAGAACAAAATCAAGATCAATCTCTACGACGACTACCTTGAGAAAGAATATCTGCTATGCTATCCTGTAGCCAAGAGGTATGTAATTACAGTCCACATTATTGGGCATATTGATGCGGATGAGGCGATATTTCAGCAGATGGATTTGGAGAATCGTCATCTGTTCAACGCCATCAACGATTTGTTAGGAGGCGAACCGGAATGAAACCGGAAACGAAAAAAATAAGCAAGCGCTGGGGCAGCGAGAAAAAGGTACGCCTCAGTTCTGCGCCCGAATCATCACGACCGGTTCCGGAACCCAAGGAAGAAGATCGTTTCCACAAACCGGCCGTACCCTTGACCACGATTGGCCCTTCCCTGAAGGGTAAGGAAAGACCTTACAAAGTGATTCTGGAAAAAGAGGCTCTATACGAGAAGCCTCAGTATCTGGCTTAACCGCTTTAGACTCATATACAACTCTGCCGTCTGGTTCGGCAGATGATCTGCCCCCGCCGCCCAAGGTAGGGGCTTTTTTGTTGCTGTTTTTCAAAAAAGAGCTGCCATTCCCATTCATATTCTTGTAATTTCTTTTGTGATACATTTCTTCGAATATATTCCCATAACCACTTCCGTAATAGCTTGCAATCCATAAGACCGTTTCTTCATGCCCTTAGGTTTCCTGCAAAAGCCAAAAATTATACCTTATTTTGGAGAAGGCCTGTCCTTATTTGAACACCTTACACTTCAGCATAAACAGGATATGGGCCATTTCCAATATTCCCCGGTTGTAATGTGTATCAACATTCCCATATAGATTATAATACAGGAACACATGTTCTGTAAATAACAAATTATAGCTTTTAGATGAGTTTCTAAGAGATAGTTTAGTCGTCTGCATGTCATCTAATCCAATACCCTATGCAAAGCAAACAGGCAACGCAGATCTCGCGTTGCCTGTTCCAATAACAATATCAAATACAGTTCAGAAAAATGTTCTGTTATGAATCTATATTAGACCGGACCGCTGAAGCAATCTACGGATGATCACCGCTGTCTCTGCACGGGTAATCAGTTGATTGGGAGCAATGATTCCATTTCCACGTCCAGACACCAGTTCAGAGTGAATGCTGGCCGCTACTGCTTCCTTCGCCCAGCTTGCTACTTGCTCAGCATCTGCATAGTCAGACCATTGCTGAACGTCCACGGCAGGTACAGTCTTGTCCATTCCAGTCACTGTCATAGCTCTTGTAATGAGTGCCATGGCTTCCTGACGAGTAATTTGTGTCTGCGGACGGAATGTCCCATCCTCATATCCATCGATCAGACCGTAGCTGGATGCCATGTTCACTGCATCCGCGTACCATTCGCTTCCATTCACGTCTTTGAAAGAGTTCACCTGCTCTCCAGGCTTCAATCCCAATCCGCGTACCAGGATGGCAGCAAATTCCGCACGTGTAACTCCACGGTTCGGGTCAAAAGTGGTGTCTGTGATGCCTTGGATGACCATACGTGAACCCATATCATTCACTTCGATCTCGGCCCAGTGTCTGGCAACATCGGTGAAGGTATGCGGATGCCAGATGACGGCATATACACTGTTGGTCAAGCTGTTAATCTGTGCATGGTATACCCCATTGACCTGTGTAATTTTCGTTGGTACATGGCGTACAGAGCTATCTGCATCCACCACAACACCTGTGGTAATCTGGTTTGGATCAACGTTAGCCGGTAATGCAATCGTACGTGATACGTAGTTATTGAACTTATCCACGCTCACGGATTTGCCATCGAAGGTGGCTGTTACTTTAAAATCAACCGGCGAACCCAGAAGAGCATATCCATTTTGCTGAGCTGCTGACTTTGCTGTCTGTATGACCGCTCCTGCTGGCTGTGAGATTTCGATTCTCAATTTGATGTTCTCCAAAGAATTGTCAGAATTCACACCAAGTTGCTGGGCGAGTTGCTCAATATTAACCTGCTGTGCAGGTAACGTGTAGGAGGCAAAATCGGTTTGAAGCACCAGCACTGCTTGTTTGTCAGCCATCAGTTTGACCGTCTGACCCGTCAGCTCACCGACAATCTGATCTCCTTGGCTGTTGCCTGTCACTGGAATCGTGACGATGGCGTTGTTCCCCTCAGTTTGGAGTTTTTGTGCAATAAGTCGTGCGTCCACTGCAAGGGTTACAACTTTTCGTCCGTTCACTTCACTAGTGGTTAAGCTGCCTGCGTTCTCTGCTTTACCGTTCACGAGCACCTGAGCACCTGTGGTTGGCGGAGTTACGACGGTGTTAGTCCCTGGTGTACTTGCACTGCTTCCCCCAGAACTGGAGCCACCAGAACTGCCAGATCCCCCACCGGAGTTCCCATTGCCACCCGATCCACCTGAATGATCACTATCGCGCTTGATGTTCAGCGTATATGTTTTCTTGCTTACTCCATCTAATGCAGTCACTTCAATAATAATTGTATTCATACCACTAACTAATTGCACGACTGTACTGTTGCCGCTAACACCATTAATTTTCACAGCAACTCCCGTTTTATCCGGTTCAACGCTAATTTCAGTCGTGCTAACAGAACTGCTGACCGTCGCTTCGTACATCTCTACATCCGGACTGAACGCTGGAGACAATGTAATATGAGGTAGATTGATTTCACTTAGTTTGGCGTTACTGCTGTCGATGCGGTTGATGTTAAGTGTGTAGTTATTACTGCTACCATCCTCCGCTTGAACGTTAATATTTACAGGGTTCGAACCATATACCAAATCCGTAACAGTATAGGTGTAAATACCCTCCGTCAACGTTTCATCTGTGGCACCCGTTACAGTTACGTCTTGTCCTTCATTTGCTTTACTCAGAGAAAAGCCCATACTCGTTAGATCGGATTCGACATCTACGTGATAATCAAGCTCATCCGCAGAGAAATCAGGTGTGAGCTGCCCTGAACTTACCGTCAGACTGGAGAGTGTTGCTGTAGATGACTTCCATTTGGCATAAAGTGTTATATCTTTCGTCAAATTTGTAGTAAAATCAAAAGCCTGCTGCAACTGGCTATCCTGATACCAGCCAAAGAACGTGTATCCCGATTTTTCTGGCGCGTCAGGAATGGTTGCCGAGCTATTGTAATTCACCTTTTGACTAATAACCTCGGTTCCACCGTTCGATTCAAAACCAATATGGACATAAAGCGGTTGCCACTGTGCGTATAGCGTAACGTCACCATCATCCATGGAAAATGTATCCGCTGCACTGTAACCTATTCCACTACCGTCTTCGGAAGTATTCCATCCTGTAAACTGATAATCTTCCTTCTCCAGTGCTCCTGCGTTATCCAGCACTGTCACCATTGCATCTTTTTCGTATTTCTGATTGTCAACCGGAACACTTCCCGTGGTCGCACCGTTGGCATTGTAAGTCACCGAATGTCCCGTAGAAAGCGTCATGACTGTCATCTTATTACTCTTGGTATTATCTATATAAGCAACATAAGGCATTCCATTCGGACCAAAAGCAAGCGAGGATTCGTTTATTTGACCTGCAGAGAACGGCTTCCCTCCGACTATAGTCCACTGATTCCCATCAAGTTTCATCATTACACCCTGAGGCTCCATACTAAAATTAACTGAATTTCTAAAAGCGGTGTAAGGTACACCTTGCGGATCAAAAGCCAAAGACAGATTATACACACTTCCGGATGAGAATCCTGCGTTCCCAACCACTTCCCACTGGCTGCCATTCAGTTTCATTACCGTTGCTTTATAGCTGTTGGAACCGTCCTGAAATGCAACATAAAGTACACCATTCGGACCAAACGCCAGGGACAGATATGATGCTGTGCCTGCTGTAAATGCCGCTGCTCCTACATTTTTCCACTGATTGCCTGCAAACTTCATTACAGTCAATTTATTATTCGTTGAATCTTTAAAAGCAAAATAGGGAATTCCATTAGCATCAATAATCAGTTTGGACATCTCCAGTGCAATACCTGTCGTAAAACCGGCAGAGCCAACCGTCTCCCACTGATTTCCACTCCATCTTTTAACCGTCACTTTAGAATCTGCAGCATGATCCCGGTAACCAATGTAGAGCGTATCATCAGGACTAAATGCAAGCGTAACGTACACCGCAGCTCCAGCCGTAAAACCAGCACTGCCCACAACCTCCCATTGATTTCCGTTAAATTTCATAACTGTAGCTTTGCTGTCATTGTCCATATCCTGGTAAGCGACGTATGGAACGTTCTGAGAGTCAAATGCGAGTGACGTAGTCCAAACCTCACCAGCAGAAAAGCCGAGTGGTCCGACAGATTGCCATCCGCCAGAGATGTATTTCATAACCGTTGCTTTATTGTCGTTGCCTAAATCCCTAAAAACAGTATAAGGTGTACCTTCCCGATCAAAAACTAACGTAATATTTTCTACCTGTCCTGTTGTGAAGCCGGCTCCACCTACATCTGTCCATGTCCCACTTGCGGCATAGGCACGATCCACGCCCAACGTCTGAAATCCGGGAACACCTCCGAAAATGAGCAGACACACCAATAGCATCGCAATCACTTTTCTAACCTTCAGTACCTTCCTATTCATCATCCTCATCCTCATCCTCATCCTCTCCCTTGCTATATAACATCCGCTTGTTACTCCCCAACCCGCACTCTATCTACATCCACATCCTACGAAATCTACTAAAAAAGCTAGTTACTTTGCTAGTAGACAAATTAGCTACTTATACTCTTCTGGTATGTATCTCTGATTTTTTTATCTCCTTTCTGTGCAATAACAACATATATAGACACTATAACGATTCATTCTGAACCGATTCTGAACATCAGGCTAAACTGGACTGTTTCTCCTAAAACATGCTCCTAATGTATCTGTAACCGGCAAAAGGTAAGCATTTCGGGCATTCAAACCTGGAATTATACATAGGACTGTAAAAAATTTCAGGTTGAAACCTGTATGAGTCAAGCTTATGCTGACTATAATACAGAACAGGAACATTTGTTCTTAATTCGATCGATTTATATTCAAGCTAAGGAAGTGAAAGTATGTCATCCTCCCCTTCCGCCCCATCCCCTGCGGATGAGGATCATCGTTTGATTAAAAGCATGGTTGTACGCACCCTCCTGCTGGATGTGCTTGAACGGGATATTCGAACACTGGATACGTTGCAGCTCAAAATGCCAGAGGTCTACATCCTGTCTCTAACCCGTATTCAGAATCATGTACTTAAGGAAATGCTGGAACTTCGCAAACAGATGAGAACCCGTGGCGTCAAGGTTCTGGAGGAGAAACGGCAAGTTGATGGGATCGAAACCCAGTATCTGTGCAGAGGATATTTGCAGCGGTTCTATATGCTGTGGACGTTCGCGCGGAATGAAGTCAAAAAGGAGCTCAGTCGGCATCTGGATATGGATTTGGCCCAGCCATTGTAGCTGATTTATCTACTTGATGTACCCGTCATCGTTTGAATTCATATTTCGTAGTCCTTTTACTCCTCAGACTCCCCGCCCCTGCCTAATGGAAACAGGTTGACCCGGGAAGGCTGCGTTCATTAAGATGGAATAGACTTGTCTGGACATTTCGTTCAGACCTGCAATGAAAATCAATGCCCATAACCAAACAAGCCTGCCAGACATTAATGGCGGACAGACTTGTCCAGCGGGATAGCTTTCAACGTCTTATCAATCAAGGAGTTGTACTTCATGGATTTGGATTTGAATTCGACTAAACAAACAGCCAGACATACAGGCGTTGCCGCAGATGTCACCGAACTGATCGGCCAGACACCTGCTGTACGGCTGAACCGGCTCACAGGCAGCGAATCTGCTGACGTATATGTTAAACTGGAATATTTCAACCCAAGCGGCAGCGTCAAGGACCGTGCCGCCTACAACCTGATTGTTCAGGCTGAACGCGCTGGACTCCTGCTCCCCGGAGCCACTATTATCGAACCAACCAGCGGCAATACGGGCATCGGTCTTGCGATGAACGCCGCTGCCAAAGGATATAAGGCCATTCTGATCATGCCGGACAACATGTCCAAGGAGCGCATCAACATTCTGAAAGCCTATGGCGCAGATGTGGTGCTCACCCCTGCTGCGGAACGGATGCCGGGTGCGATCCGCAAAGCCAAAGAACTGCAGGGCGACATTCCGGGAAGTTTCATTCCCCAGCAATTTGAGAATCAGGCGAACCCGGACATCCACCGGATCACCACAGCTCCCGAAATAATGCAGCAGATGGAAGGCAAGCTGGATGCCTTCATTGCTACGGCGGGAACTGGCGGTACCATTACCGGAACAGGAGAAGAACTGCGCAAGCAGCTGCCGGACATTCGCATCTATGCGGTAGAACCGAAAGGTTCACCTGTGCTGTCCGGTGGCGAGCCCGGACCTCATAAGCTCGTCGGTACAAGTCCGGGGTTCATCCCGGACATTCTGAATACCGACGTGTGGGATGCCATTATCCAGGTGTCCGATGAGGACGCACTGGATACGATGCGGCAGCTTGCTGCCCGGGAAGGGCTGCTGCTCGGCCCTTCCTCTGGTGCTTCGGTGTGGGCCTCCCTGCGCATCGCGCGGGAACTGGGGCCGGGACACCGGGTGCTCTGCATTGCGCCGGATACCGGGGAACGGTATTTGAGCATGGATATTTTTTAACACAGCATAAATCTATACACATCAAAAAGGGGCTTCCATGTCCCATAAGTCATGAGCATGACAGAGGCCCTCCCTTATTAGCGCTCATTGGTCATTGGTTCTAATGAACCTGACACACGTTATTCGCTCCTATTTGCGCAGGTCTGAAGCCTAACGAATCACAGCGACGTTATTTCTCCAAATTCGGTCGATTTCAAGGTTGAAAAGCTATTTTCGGACGGGATAACGTTACTGAGATTCGTTAGAATTTACATCACTTAATTATCACTCTAATAAGGTGCGGTGGGTTCGTTAGAATTTTGCAGCGATTGGGAGCGAGGGGAAATTCCTCGAAAAAGGGAAGAGTAGTCCATTGGAAGAACCATCAAAATAAAAAAATAAGCTCTTGCTCACATACGGATGGTGAATCCGCAGAGAACAAGAACTTATTTTGGTAAGAAACCTTATCATCAAAAACAAAGCAAGAATATTTAACGTAAGTTAATTAGTGTGTCAGGGTTGTCCATTCCACACCTTCAGGAAGCAGGGCCGCAATGCGGTCTTTGGCTTCCTTTTTGGTATACAGCGATTCATCGAGAATGACCGCAGAACCGGAATCCGTGCTTGTCCGAATCAGACGTCCGAGACCTTGCTTCACACGCAAGAGCATATACGGAAGATCGATCTCCTCGTATGGTGCTGCCGACGCACTGCGTTTTGCATTGAAAACAGGGTCCTGTGGTGGATACGGAAGCGACCAGATCATGACATTGGATAATGACGGGCCTGGAACGTCTAGTCCTTCCCACAGATTAACGGAACACAGCACACTTTCCTCATCCTGCTGGAATGCCGCAATCAGATCACTGATCTCCCGGTCGCCCTCATACATAAAGCGCAAACCTTCTGCTTCAGGCACATGAACGATGTCCTGCTTGAACGCGCGTAGTTCTTCCATCGTACGGAACAGAATCAGCGCACGTCCTCCGCTCTCCTGAAGTAACGACACCGCATCACGCATGCGATTTTCGTTCTCCGGGTGACCCGGTACAGCTTCATCTGTAATTTTCATCTTCATTTTGTCCGCATAATCATACGGTGAAGCCACCGAGAACGATACAAAATCATCAATGCCCAGGCTGTCCGCCACATAACGGAATGAACTATCCACAGATAATGTTGCGGAGGAGAACACGATTGGAATGCCTGTGTTGAACACACGCTCGTTCAGCATTTCCTTCACCGTACGCGGCATGATCGATAAAGTCGTCTCGTCCTCGCTCTCTTCCGCCCAACAGATGTAACCATCCTCCTTACGGAACAAAGCAAGTGCAGACTGAATCATGTCCAGATGTTCTTCCACGACACGCATCTGATACCCATCCAGCGAGAACAATCCGCTCTCAAATACCAATTCTTCGCCAATGGCATCCAATACGTTGGTCAGACGTTCAATCTCACGCAGCAGCGGAGCTTCTACTCGAACTTCTTTCCGTTCCGATCCCGGAATCGCCACCGTGTACGTATCCAGCAACGCAAACAGTCGCTCACTGCTCTCAATCGCTTCATCCACACGCTCCGCGAGGGATTCACGAATCTCACCTTCAAGCAGACGAGTCACGAGTTCCTCGAAGATGCGGTGTTTCAGCTTGTAGCTCAATGCGTTCAGGGCTGCTTCTTCCAGCAAATGTCCTTCATCAAATACAACCGAGCTGTGATCAGGCAGCAGTGGCAGTTGTCCCTCGCGTTTGCGCGCATCATAGGTCCACACATGCTCCATGTAATAATCATGGGAACAGATGATGATGTCCTTGGAACGGCGGTAATGGTCACGCGAAAGCGTCAGGCCGCAACGTTGTCTTTTGGGACATACAAAACAATCCTGGAACGGGTCCCAGTTGATTTTGTTCCACTGACGATCATTCAGATGCGGATACTGTTTGCGGTCACCATACGGATGGAAAGCCTGAAGCGTACCCGGCGTGTTCACAAAATCCGGCAGGCTCTCATGCACTTCTTCAATAACAGGCGCATCCTCATCCGCGAATCGCACCGCACTTAATTTGTTCAGACAGACGTATTGGTCCGGTGATTTTCCGAGACGTGCGTCCACTTCCAGATCCAGATGTGCAGCCAGCTTCGCAATATCTCCGCCTGGCTTCACAAGCTGTTCAATCAAGGACTCATCGGCACAGGCGATCACTGCCGGTTTGCCCGTATAACGTGCATAACAGACCGCGTAGAGCAAGTAGACTAACGTCTTACCTGTTCCTACTCCGGCCTCAGCCATAATGGTCTTTTTATCTCCATAGGCCCGTTCGAGCTGGTACGCCATAAAAATCTGTTCATCCCGTACCTCGAAGCCGGACTCAGGCAAAATATCGTAAAAAACATCGGCAACCCATTCTCCCAGACGGGATACAAAAGGTTCAGCCGGATCATATGCAAAAGGATAACGTTGTGTAGACAATCCTAGGTCAGCCTCCATTCTTAGACGCGGTCCTCTTTCATTTCCGTTCAAAAAAGGCCGCAGGGCAAAAGTTAATTATCGCACGCGGTGAGGCGGGTGACAAGCTTTTTTTGCTAGGTTATTTGTAAGGTTTAATGTATAGAACCAATTTGCAGGGAAAATATATACAAGAATCCACTTTAAGGAAAGGCGGTGCTCCATGGATAATCAGTCTTCACAACCTGAGTATTCCTCAGACACAGCGGCAGACACATTAACAGACCGACAGGGTCACCCCATCACAGACAATCAGAACGTACGAACTGTAGGCAGCCGTGGACCGACCACGCTGGAGAACTATCATTTTCTTGAAAAGATCACTCACTTCGACCGTGAACGTATTCCAGAACGGGTGGTTCATGCCCGCGGCGCTGGTGCTCATGGCGTATTTGAAGCGTATGGAACGGCTGGGGATGAGCCGGTATCGAAGTATACACGTGCACGTCTGTTTCAGGAAAAAGGAAAAGAAACCCCCGTATTCGTTCGATTCTCAACGGTTATTCATGGTGGTCATTCTCCCGAGACGCTGCGTGACCCGCGCGGCTTTGCGGTCAAATTCTATACCGAAGATGGCAACTGGGATCTCGTTGGTAACAACCTGAAAATCTTTTTCATTCGCGACCCGCTCAAATTCCCGGACATGGTACATGCCTTCAAGCCAGACCCGTTGACCAATGCACAGGATATGGAGCGGTTTTTCGATTTTGTCTCGCTAAGTCCTGAAGCTACCCATATGGTGACGTTCCTTTTCTCTCCTTGGGGTATTCCGGCCAATTATCGCCAGATGCAAGGATCAGGTGTCAATACATACAAATGGGTCAATCAGGAAGGCACAGGCGTACTCATCAAATACCACTGGGAACCGCTCAATCAAGGCATTCGTAACCTGCTACAAAAAGACGCAAACGAGATTCAAGGGCAGAATTTTAACCATGCCACGCTGGATCTGTATCATGCCATTGAACAAGGCGACTATCCCGAATGGGAGCTGTGCGTTCAGGTGATGGAGGATGGCGATCATCCGGAGTTGGACTTTGACCCACTGGACCCTACCAAGCTGTGGCCACAGGATCAGTTTCCGTTTCTGCCTGTAGGCAAAATGACGTTGAATCGCAATCCCGAGGATTATTTCACTGAAGTCGAGCAAGCGGCATTTGGCACAGGTGTATTGGTGGATGGGCTCGATTTCTCAGATGACAAGCTGCTGCAAGGACGCACCTTCTCCTATTCGGATACCCAACGTCACCGGGTCGGTGCGAACTATCTGCAGTTGCCTGTGAATGCGCCAAAGAACCGTGTTGCGACCAATCAAAGCGGCGGACAGATGCAGTATCAGGTGGATCGTGCACCGGGGCAGAACCCGCATGTGAACTACGAACCCTCCTCCCTTGGTGGGTTAAAAGAAGCTACACCGCTCGGTCCGGAACATGAACCTCTGATTGAAGGGCGACTCGTTCGTGAGAAGATTGAGCGTACCAATGACTTTGGACAAGCGGGTGACACGTACCGGGCATTCGAGGATTGGGAGCGGGATGAGCTGATCAGCAACATGGTCAGCGCGTTGGCCCAATGCAAACCGGATATCCGGGAGCGTATGATCTCTCATTTTACCCAAGCGGATGCGGATTACGGGCGGCGTGTCTCCGAAGGACTGGCTTCTGTACCAACCGATGATAGTGCGACAGTTCAACCGAAACATGAACCAAGCGTGGAGCAAGCGGAGAAACGCAGTCGTGAGACGGATGGTTATTAAGGTAGCTGGACAGCGTTTAGACTGATAGGTCGGATACTGTTAATGCATGTGTGTAAATATTTGGAGTAAGTATTTTTAGTAAACAAATTACGTTCTGGATTAAACATCGTCCTGATCGTCAAGTTGCCAGTTGCAGCTGCGATCAGGGCTTTTTCATAATTAACTTGGGTGTAATCTTCACTTCGGATGTATGCTGCTATTTATTTTAAATTATATGAAGTTCATAGGAGTGGATTAGAAGTAAGACGGGTGCTTCGAGGATGGAAAAGCGTGTTTCTTTACGTTCATTTCAGATGATTCTTCGTTAAATGAGAGCTATCACCCAATAGAAAGATTACCTAAATCCATTGATATTACAGGCCCGGGAAGCTTCCAGGCCCGACCTGCCTGCATGTAACTCCACCTGATCAGATGATTATTGATGATAACGCTTACAACATTTACCATAAACCTGTGTCCTAGAGATTGTATCCAACCAGCCGGCCTGACTTATCTCATAGATCACGGTCGGGTACACGGCTACCACATGCTCTTCATTCTATTCCCAATTAACTAAGGAGGTTTGCGTAATGAAATTATTCCCATCCACATCCACTTATGCTTCTGTACGATCCGAACGTTCACTGAAATCGAAAATGGCCCAGATCTGTCTGAGCGCCGCGTTCCCTCTATTATTGATTGGTGGTGGGTCGGTTGGTGCTGCGGAACTGATTGAGAGCAGCTTGCAAAATCCCTCTGAATCGGTGGCGACTTCGAATATCGCACTTGCTGCCGGTGATCTGTATGTATCTCCTAATGGCTCTGCCAGCAATCCAGGAACCATCAACAATCCAACGTCACTGACTAACGCTTTGACCCAGATCGCACCGGGCAAAACGATCTATCTACGCGGCGGCACCTACAGTTTCTCGCAAACGATTACCATTGAACGAGGCAACAGCGGCACATCCGGACAACGTAAAAACCTGGTGGCATATGGATCGGAAAAGCCGGTCTTTGACTTCTCGGCTCAAACCTTCGCTTCTACCAATCGTGGACTGCAAATGTTCGGAGACTACTGGTTCGTCAAAGGGCTTGAGGTGAAGGGTGCCGGCGATAACGGCATCTTCATCGGAGGCAGTTATAACCGACTGGAGCAGATCGAAGCCCATCACAACCGGGATACGGGCATTCAAATGGGACGTTATGCCTCCACAGCCGCCAAGAGTGAATGGCCTGCGTATAATGAAGTGATTCGTTCCTACTCCCACAACAACTATGACCCGGATGACGGCGAGGATGCAGACGGTTTTGCCGCGAAATTGACGGTAGGCCCGGGCAATGTCTTTGATGGTTGTATTTCCGCCTATAACGTGGACGATGGCTGGGATCTCTATAGCAAAACGGACACAGGCGCCATCGGCGCGGTCACGATCCGCAATAGTATCGCCTACGGTAACGGAGCAACATCAGACGGTACTTCTACCTCCAACAGTGATGGTAACGGCTTCAAGCTCGGCGGTGAGAAGATTGCGGTGAATCACATTGTGGAGAACAACATTGCATTTAATAACAAAAAGCACGGCTTCACCTATAACAGCAATCCCGGTTCGATCCAGATGAAAAACAACACCTCCTGGAACAATGGACAAAGCAACTTTGCCTTTGATGTAGGCACCCACATCTTCACCAACAACCTGTCCTTCCAAGGCGGCGCCAGCGACAAAACAAGCGGAACCGATGTCAGCAGCACCAACGTCTGGTGGAAGAACAAAAAAAGCGAGAACGCAAAAGGCCTGCTCGCCAGCGCAGCCGACTTTGTCTCCCTCGTGCCTTCGGTAACACGCAGCGCGGACGGAACGCCTGTCTTGGGTAATTTCCTCAAGCTTGCGAACGGCAGTGATTTGGTTGGGTCAGGTACGCCATCGGGTACGAATATTGGTACGCGGTAGGATGTAGCGTAGTTTGGAGTTAGAGTTAAACATGTGTGTTGAGTGCACATGTGAAATAAAAGAAACGGATAAACGTAAAATCCCCTTCTCCATGCCAGCTGGATTGCTGGTGTTGGTGAAGGGGATTTTTGAGTTGCTGGGCATACCCTGCTAACTTATGGATGGATAGATTAAATAGATAATTACGGTTTGCATAAAACCTCAATGATGAGTTTACCGCCTGTACGAAAACCTTGCTCAAACGCTGCTTCCACATACATGGACGTGGACTGTCCGATCAGGTCTACAAGTTGTTCCAAATCATCGTATTCGCTCTTGGTAAGCTTTGTTTTGTAGCCTTGTATGAGGTCCGATATTTGACTATTAATCTCTCGATACTCAGCTTGATCAGGATGAATCGACTCGTCCAATCTTAGGTTTCCGTGAAACAAATCTTCGATCAAGTTTGACATATTATCCCTCATGATAAGGTCACCTCAGAAAGATTGTAACTCAAGGGATGAGGTAGGATGAGGATTTAGCGGGAAATGCGCTAGTATTTTTTCGTTTTTGGTGAAATTGAGTCGAAATTAAAGTTAAACCATGCCTCAAACACCAAACGTCCGCTTATCTTGCTGTGGTAAACGTGTTTATGAAGCTACGAACGTGGCAAAATGATTATTCCAACGGCTTTATTTATAAAGCTGGCTGATTATTCAGACCAGTAGAGATTAACTTTAAAAACCGGGTAATTGAATTATTAAATAAGATCGGTCAACATAGCTTCCTGTTCCAGTTTGACACGATTTTCTATCATATGGTCAATGCAGGGTAAACAATCGACAAGCTCGCTATGCCGCTTCAAGCTACATAGCTTTTCAATATATTTCGGCTGTAGTGATGCTGTTAACAAAGAATATCTTATCAATTCCGATTTTTCCATGCGGTACGGAATAACATCGTTCTTAATTTCCCGTCTTAGTCTTGCCAGCATAGAAAATCCACCAAAGTCGATATCTCCCCAATGATACCAATGGCTATTCGTAGGTATGGATGCAGCAACAGCCATTAAAAATTTCCGCTTAGCAGGGCTAAATTGCCCTCCGTGGAACACAACTAATTCATGGTCCTTTTTTTGCTTATAGATATACTCAATATAGTTTGCCCTATTTTCTATTGAGATCACACGTTCTATTGTTGGAGATAATCTTAACTGACCTCGTTGGAAATCTTTCGAGTTCACAACGCCCCCAAAAATCAAATGTGAAAAGTCAATGGTTCCGCTATCAAATGACATGGTTACTTGCCCACAAAACTCCAATTGTTCTGGATACTTAGTAATACCTACTTGTCTAAGAATTTCCTCATCAGTATTATCATCTTGATAATCTAGATATTTGTACAATATGCCAAGCAGCCGTGCTCTTATCGCCTTCTCGAATCTCTTTGAATCTCCGAAACATTGAAGCGAAAATACACGTTCAAGCATTTCTAACTCACCCATTTGATCAATAAAACATATTGCACGAAGGAGATCACTACGCTCGCTTCTATCTACTGGTAATCTATTTCCAATAGAGCGTTTTCTAGAAATGATGTCATATGCATCGCTCAGAAACTGTTTTGCCCATCCGCTACGAACTTTATCTATTGAATTCAACAGTTCTAAACAAACCTCATCCACCACATCGCCCTTTGGTTGCCGCCCAATCAAGGAGTACGCAGATGAGATATTCTCAAAATTCAGCCATACCTCTGCTATGATGTGACTTTCTTCACCCTTCATCCATCGATATGATAAGAGCTGCGCCTCATACAAGGCCTGTACTGCAAAATTTATCATACTGCGCTTTTCATATTGCTCTATATCATACTGTGGGAACTCTGTTTGTCCTCCATCATATAATTTCAGCATAATTCGACGTGTCGGACGTTTTTCCGCGTAAAAAAAACTACTACGCTCATATTTATCAAGTAAAGCTGAAACTAATTGGCGCTTAAATCCTTCACTCATATTCAAGCTCCTCCAACTTCCTAGGGTCGAAACTACGCACGCATGCCTGCTTTCCTACACGTAAAACGCATAAATTCCTATCTACAAGAGTGGCAATATCCCCAATTTTATCAGGTGGTGCTGAAAGTATCACTTGAAAGTTAAACTCACGTAACAATTCAACACTACGCACAATTCGCTCGCCATCCATCTTGGAAAATGCTTCATCAAACAGAATAATACGAGATGTATTAGCTGTCTTGTCCCGGCCAATGCGATACAATTGCGCAAACGATGCTAACACTGCAATATAAAATGGCGTCTGAGTTTCTCCACCAGATTTTTTCCCAAGTGTTTTAGAGAGTCTTTGTGATTCACCCTCGCGGTTAATGACCTCTAAATCGAAAGAAAGGTAAGTACGATAATCCGTAAAAGCTTGTACTCGTTTTTCATAATCATCGCGTTCCTGCGCTTTCGATCCGGTTCCTTCATTCGTAATAATTGCAAACAGTTCTGCAATCTCATCCTTGTATTTTGCATTAAACTGATCAGACAAAAGATTATACCCGCCTTCCAGCAGCATTGGATCTACAATCATATCATAATATCGTTTATATTCCTGTTTTGGAATAATCAGAAAACGATATGTATCCTCGCCAAAGGAACTTCCGCTTAATGCACTGTTTAGTCCATCAATCTGCCGCCTTGCATCCTTAATGTTATATTGTAGACGGCTTAAAAAATCCTCCTGAAACTGCTCAAAAGCTTTATTTCGGGCATCGGCGATACGAGTCAAATATTCCGGAAGTTTAATATCGCTGAGCTCAATCCACGCATTATCGTAAGCGTCATTACTCACGACGTCAATATCATACCCCATTTTATAGTTATCATTATATTGGCGGCGCAAAGTTCGCAACCCGTCCCACAAAGCGTTTTTAGCGTTTACGGAGCGACTAAGTTCTCTCGGAAATGCCCGTTCAATATCAACTGCATTACCTCTACTTAAGAGCTCTCGTTGATATCTTGTATTTCCTGTGCTCTGGAGCCATTCTGCTTCGTATTTTCTAGAAAGTTCTAACTGCATCGTTTCCAACTCTTTAGAAAGTCTTGGAATTGTTTCCTCTATGCATACACGCAAGCGTTCTTCGATGGTGCTGGATTCGTGCTTATATACGTCAATCTGTTTATAAAGGGCCCCCAGTTGTTGATCCAATGACTCGATGCGTTCCTGCATTGCTTCAACAGCACTTTTATCAATAGAATCCATACTTTTATTCAGCAAAATGACTTCTTGTTCTATCTCTGGAATCTGTCCAACATTTACCGCTGCCGTAACAGTTTGTTTGGCGTCCGATTCGCTTAAAATCATTAGAGCATTTCCCGATTGAAAGGCAATCTTTACAGATGCACAAACAGCTATTTTATCAGTTAACTCTTTAATCTCTCTTTTCACATCTTCCAAGCGTTGCTGAATCGCACCTTGGCCAATGGCAGGTTTAGCCCATCTATCTGGATTCATCGCTCTCACAACAAAATTCTGGTATAACATTCCATCGTCTGTAATCGCTGTTCGATGCCGGCGTAAATCACTGACGCGGTCACATTTTTTCACACGACCAAGTGTAAAATCTAAAAATAAGCGCACATTGGGATCATCCGTTTCAAGTTCTTCAGCAAGGCTTCCAGGTTCTGCTATGGGATTTATTCTCTGCAGCTTTTCAATATCCACAATACCAGTGTTATAGATGTTTCGTTGTCTCTTAATATCATCATAAACACGAAGTGCAGTGTCAAAGTGCTCCGGGGGAACAATCAGATAGAATTTTTGTGTATTAAGATATCCTTCAATAACATTACGCCAGCGTTTATTCCTAAGTTCAGCTGCTTCCGCCACTACTACTACCTTAACTGATGAACCAGTTTGGGTATGCAAACGCCCTATAACGGCTTCCTTGAGATCAAGTACATCCTGTGGAAAGCGGTAGATACCCTTTTCAAGGGACTGCTGCTCCGTCTGTAATCCTTTACGATTATCTGCAACCTTCTGTATTTCTTCGGAGAATCGTGAAACGAGGCCGTTGCACTGCATACGTATAGCATCCGCTCTGGCTGCATAGTGAATGAGCCCTTTCTCCCCAACTGTTAAAATGGCTGCTGCATCACTATTTCCGAGTATTTCAAGCTTGGCATAAAACTGTTGTCCTTCGTCAACAAGGTCATGAACACGAGTCGTCAATATCGGATCGAGGGAGCTAGTATCTGTCCCTTGAATTTTCTTAATGAACCCATTAATGTTCATCCTCCATGAAGCAATGCTTTTTGAAAGTAATGCAGAAGTCCTACCGAAATCCCCATGAAGCGTGGCTATTAGTTGCTCTTTCTCTGAGATTTGAGATTGAAGATTCGCTAAAACTTGCGCTTCCTTGTTACTGAGCAGGTTGGCTTGCATGATATTACGGTCGCCCTGCAGTTTGCTCTGTCGCTCAGTTTCCTTAGCTAACGTATCCTTCAATACAGTTAGCTGGGCGGAATAAGCGGTTACTTTTTCTTTCTCGCCTGCACTAGTAGTCAATTTGATATCTACTTGCGCGCGGTCAATCAGATAGGAATATAGAATTTCATTTTGTCTGTGGGTTTCAAAGGTTTGATGATCCGTAACAATGTGTTCAAGCAACGTGATTCGATCCTTAAGCACCTCAGCCTCTTGCTCCAGGCTTTTATAGCTTCTAATATTTTCCTGCATACGGCTGACATCAACTGTTTGTTGCGTATCGCAGACGAATTCTGAGATAAATTTTTGTATGTCAACATCGGGATTAAACGAAACAGCTTTCCTCAGCAACTGGCCGAAGCGATCACGCAAGCCTCCAAGTTTCCCATATAAATCCTGCCTAAAATCCCGATTTACATCGGTAGTATAACTACGTCCTATCGAATAGTGTTCCTTGATATGTGCCCTCAAAGTTGTAATATCCATCGGCTTCCTATTAATGACAAACTCATTTGACGGCATGACTCCGTCAAATCGAAAAAATAGTTTTTGCATATCGTTTTCCGAATAAGTATCAAAGCAACACCCTGCGGTAAAATATTTTTTCTTTTCCTCATCAAAGAACTCTAAAGCGATATAGCTTGTAAAACGTCCATTACGTAGATATTTAAAACCAGAATCCTCATCGTCACCTAATTCACCGCGTAAATATCCACTTAAGTTTCGATTACCACGTCCACTGGCAGCCTTGTTGAAGAAACTACCACTAGTATCGGCAAGCAGTAACAACTGCAAAGCATCCATAACCGTCGACTTCCCGGAGGCATTTTTTCCGGTCAGAAAATTCACTTTATCTAACTCAATAACTTCATGGACAAAGTAGTGCCAATGAATCAGTAAGAGTTTTGTCATCCGTTTCATTTCTATTCCTCCTGTTCTCCAGTTGTGCTAGTGTCGTCATCTACTCGAAGCTCATCTAATTCTGTTATCATATCGTTGATGCCTTGATTGGAAATAATAGATAAGATGGATGGAAGAATGAGAATTTGATTGCCTTCATTGTTCCATGCAGAAGATTCCATTTTTTGAATAATATTATGATGCGCAAGCGTTCTTTGAGCCTCAATACGTTCTTTTTGTGTTGTTTTCCCCTTATCAAGAAGACCAAGTATTCGCATTTTTTCAACAACTGCTTGAGTATCTGTTTTAACCGTATGGAAGCTATTTACTTGTTCTCGCTCTTCTTCGTATATGAGACGGCATGTATATAAAAACAATGTAGTGAATCGATCAATCCTCAGGCGATTATGGTCAAATATATTTATTAAGGACATGATTCCATAATTATCATCTTTTTCAAGCCTCCAGCCAGTGACCGCAAAATAATCTTGCAAAATTCCAAATAGACGTGAAGCTATCTGATAGTCGTAGTTTGGCAAGGTCATCTGCTGTGAAGACTGATATTCATATCGCACCATATATGTATGAGATAATAGGTAATTCGCCAAACGTTTGAACTCGCCTTTCTCATAAGTAGTAAGTCCTATGTACTTCTCATTCCACATGGTGGCCCACCACTCTTTTGCTGAACGTCATATTAGGAATTATGTAACCATTTCTATCAAATCGACCATTGTTCATTTGCACCTTGTAATTCATGCCTCGTTCATTAGCACGAACCATAGCCAGTATCAGAAGTACAAAGTCCTCATCGTTATTAATCGATATTGTCTCACTATTGATAGACGATTCATTTTCTTTGAAAAGACTGTTTACATATTTTCTAATTCTTTCCACGGGGTATCCATTTTTAATTTGTTGCAGCATTCCAGTCATAGCCGCATTAGAAAACGTATTATCCTCTGTGATTTCCAGCTTGTTCAGAATTGACACGCCTACTACGTACATTTTTATGATAGAGAGATTTTCCATCAATAAATTCTTGTCGATTGACTCTTATATTCTTTTCAAGCATTTCAACGATTACCGTGCGCTTGGTATCTGAGGATTTTGAGTATTCTTTCAACAGCTCAACCAGTTTTCCCTTGATACTTTGGTCTGCAGTCATCAGGTATTGGATTTTTTCAATAGAGCTTTTTGTGTATGCGTTGTGCTTTCTATCAATTTCATTCACAATTCCTCCAATTGACTGGTATACATCCAAAACATAATCAATTGAAGATATGATCTCCTGCCCCGCCTCATCATCATTCTCATATTTTCGGATCGTCATGGCTCTTGATCGCATTCCATCCATGAGTTCTTCATCCGCAAGAATATCTGACAGTATCTCCTGAATTGGTGCCATGTAACGATGAATAGAATCCATTGTTTTAATCGGATGATAAATACTGTCGGACATCCTTTTGTATTCTTCAAAATGGTTTTTCAGCAGCACATTCACTTCGCTCTGCTCCTGTATTCTCCGCAAATAACTGCGAATTCCATGATAAAGCCTTTTTAGCTCGTAAGTAAGTTGCTCGGTGTTTGTCTTTGCGGACAAGACTGCCTCATACATTTGCCCTTGATGTTCATTTTTAGCTTGCTTGAGACCAGAATAAGTCGCGAATACGAGGGAGTTATAATCGTGCAGGGTCTGATCACTTAGTTCACTCAAGAGCTTCATTACTTTAATGGCGTAATCACGTGGAGTAATAATTTCAATAAATGATCCATCCAGAAACTCCTTATCTACCCATCCCGTTTTAACCAGACGGTTCAATATCAAACGCGCCTTAACATTAGATGTCAAGTTTACTTCGGTTACTTCGTCATCTTCTTCGAGCATAAAGGACTTATCCTCAATTTGGGCTATCAAAGACGAGATATAATCGTCTACCCGTATATTAAGTTCATACTTGAACATCTGATGTAGCAGCATAAGCGCATCAACATATATTTCTTTGTTCCCCGATGACAGCACAGAGAAAAATTTTTCAGGAATTGTGTCAAAAATGTTCACGTGTCCACCTGCCAATCCATTTGGTATTATAATTCATTTGTTTGCAGTAGGGCTTTTAATACAGTCATATTATACTATAAAATGGAAGAATATGACGACTTATGTTGACTTATGTTGACTTATACTTATAACAAAAAAAACTCCTGTCAAAAAATCAACAGAAGCTTCTTTGAATTTCATTTTCACGCTCCCCCATTAGTAGAGGCACTTGTGAATCAACAACTAGCTAAAATAGAAAATAAGTTTATTATCATATTAAATCTGTGAAAATTTTTTTTCGACCTAGGGAATCAGTTCACTGAATTACGTGCGTGCTGCACAAGTATGGTGACTTTTTCTTGGCTAATTTATTGGGTACTTTTTAGTTATCATGGGGCATCACTTTAGGTGGTACTCTCAAATGAAAATATAATTTACTTCTACCTAAGAACTGACTGAGAATTTACCAGCTTGGTGGCCATACTGAACCGAATCACGGCTTTTGTTTTGTAGATAATATACTGGAAAAAAAATCAAACTCCGAGGTGAAGATTGTGAGATTCCCATATTTGACCTTACCTCCATTTCCGAGAGAAACATTCTCTTCAAATACAATATTGATAAGAGAAAACAGAGCGACCAGATATTTTTTCGCTTTCGTATATTTCGTATCCATCTATTTTTATTAGCTCATTGATACTCTCTTTGACACTTTGCCAATCACTTTTCTCTGAACGTACTAATGGATGAAACATTTCACATAGAAACTTAAGCAATACTACATCGTTACCAGCTACTAATCCCAAGCTCTCATCGTGAAAAACCCAATCATACTGATAGTCTTCATTTGCCACAGTGTGTCGTTGTATTTCCTCTTTGAATGTTTTTAAACGAGAATCTCTACTTGGCATATTCTCCAAGTCATATAACCGATTGAGAAATGTAACACAATTTCTTTTACCATAATAGTGAAAAACACGTTCTGGCTCCTGATATACACCTGATTGTGAAAATATGTAAGTATTGCAATCATCATAATAACGTTCAGTTAAGTAATCAAAAACCGCTTCTCTTGTTATCTCTGTAATTCTGTTAGGCATTGTAATAGCAGAAGGTAAACTGGATACGATTTCCTTCGGATATAACATGGCTAATATATCTTCACATGATTGATAACGATCAATAGGATCACTAGTCAAACATTTAAAGATGATATCACTTTGAAGTTCTGTGGCGTTACCAGACTGTAATAAAACTCTCCGTGCATCTCCTCCAACAGGAGATCTTCCCACTAATAGATAATACCAAATTGCACCTAAAGAATATAAATCGCTTCTTATATCACGTAATTTAGGATCATTTATCAACGCAGGATCGGTATAAGCTCCACCGGCTACACGTTCTCCAGTTTTTGTTAGTTTTGTATGATTGTCATTCTCTAAGAAGGCACTGATACCAAAATCTATAATTTTGAACTTGCCATCCTTTGTGACCATAATATTGCTGGGCTTTAAGTCTCGGTGAATTACGCCCATTTTGTGAGCATAATTCAACCCCTTTAATATTGCAGTAATAGGTTTTATAGATCGTGTAAAAGAAACTGAACCATTCTGCGATATGAAATCAAGTAATGTATCCCCTTCCACTAGCTCCATTCGAATAAATGGTTTTCCATCTATGCGACCTATGTCGTACACTCGAACAATATAATCACTGTTTAATTGAAATAACATCTTTGCTTCTCTAAAAAAACGTCTTTCACCTTCTATATGGTCATCGTTAGAAACAAATACGGGTTCGAATATTTTAATAGCAAAATCAACGTCTAACAATTTGTGGTGGTATTTATATACTACTCCAAATCCTCCATTACCAAGCTGTTCACCTAATTCATAAGCATCAATATTAATTTCAAATTTGTCACTCGGATATTTTTCTAAGTATTTAAAGATTGGTTCTAATTCTTGATCAATAAAGTTTCTACGTTCCGCGTAGCCTTTAAATTTAGTTTGCATAGCTCTTCTAAAATCTGAGCTAGAGCGATTCAATCGAATAAAAGCTGGTAACATCATATTTAATTCATTATCAGTTGATAGAATTCTTAAATCTTCTTTATAGTCCGGATCGGGATACTCTCCATCTGTAGCTTTGGCAAGCAAACCTATTTTCAATCGCTCCGCAGCATCTAAAAGTGAATTATTCATTTATTAAACTCCATTCCTATAGAACGACTGTTATATCCATTTCGTTCCGTGAAATTCTGCTTTATCATTGATTTAATGTCCTTAGTGTCTTTGCACATTCAAGATTCATGTTCTTTTTACATAATTAGATCTACCATTCAACTTGTTGTCTCTCAATCTCACATATCTCGATATGGATTTTTTTGATCCAGTCTAATGCTCCTTCCGCTTCTTCTTTCATAATAACACCTCGCTGGCTTTTATATTTGAAATTCTCTTTTGCCCATAACAATAAGATCTTTACATATTCTACCGTCTCAATTTCACATGTTCTGTTTTCTTCATCTTCTTCAGCAAAGATATCTTCAAAAGTTGTAAAAGACTTGTCTGATCTTATTAAATTGACGTTCCCTCCACCTTCGTATAGCTTTATTTTTCCTTTCAGTAATTCAATTAGGTTTCCAACCTCTTCCTGAATCGTGGCGAAATCTCCTAAAATATCTGATCCCAAAGAATTAGTAATTAGATAACCGTTCTTTAAAGATGAATCAATGCCTAAGTCCAGGATAACTTCGTTGAAATCCTCTTTATATTCAATAGTGCACCTATATTTAATCATGTTCATATCTCCTATAAGTAGGATTTCATTATTTCGTCCCGGATATTACCAATCAAATCATCTTCTTATTTGAAAGAATCTCCGTCTATACAATGGCTTTAAAGGGATCATGACCTGTTTCAGCATTTCTTAATAAAGTCGGTTTTCTAAAATGCAAACTGGTTTTCAGCTTGAAGATAGCGGTATCTCCTTCAATTTTTATAAAAGATACATTAATCCATATTGGAGCTTTCGGAAAAAGCCCTCCTAAAACCCCAACAACATCTTCTAACCATAGTTTTTTACCGCCAACATTCTCTTAGATAACACAAGGTGTTTCATCATTTCATAGCCACCATCTCCTATTCGAACCATTGTTAAAGTCTTTTATAGGGCCACCATTTGAGATGATACCTGGACATGGATTACTTATTCTCAAAATCTTTAACTTGCTCAATCTTTTGTGAAAAATCGCAAGCATTTTGAAAATCTTCTTTCATATAAAGTTCAATTAAAGCATTCGCCTCTTCCTCCCAATCGGGACCATATTGTAAAAGGTAATCTGTAAACCTTTCATAGTAGGAACGGTTGGATGGATTTAACCAAATCAATCTTTGATACATCTTCATTACACAAGGAATGGACAGAAAGAAATGAGTAAGTTCGTAATTGATTGCTTCCAATAAATGATCCGAGTTGTCCGTATGATCTATTTCAGATATCAATTTATTGTATAAAGAGTCTACCGTCTCTCTCGTTGTTTTTAATTCTATCTGATCTAATGTCGACCAATTCTGGTCAATCCACTGATGCAGTGTTTCCACTGTTTTTTGTAAAGTCAAGGCCATCATCCTTACTCTTATTAAACTCAATCTTTCCCTCGAGAGGCCTCCTGATAAAACACACTTCCTGTTCACCAATGGACGCTTATATTTCTAGCAAATGATAGGATAACATATTATCATACGGGAGTCAGTCTCTAAGATTTCGATAACACCAATCCGGATCATATGGTACGGATTTAAGTTTTTGTATGTCATCCAAGCTATACACCCAATCGTTGTCTGCTATCCAGAAATAATCATAAGGCTTCAGTTTGAGATATTCATAAATAAAATGAAGTATTAACTCTTGGTTACCATAGATATCTTCAATATGCCCGACCTGGCATAGGGGTTCGATAGGATCTAAACCTAAATCTTCGTGATAATAAAATTCATTACTCGGACTACTTATGCTGTGAATATGGAAAATCAATGAGGCTTCATTGTCATCTGAAAATGACTTACGGTTAATATTAAGCGTTGTATATAAAAATTCTCCTTCATTTGTATACGTTTTGTTGTTATAGAAATAAAGAGCAGATTCCGAATGAAAAGCTGCAACAATCGTATCAGCAAGGAGTTGTTCTGGAGAATATTTATCTTTCTGCGTTAAAATAACAGCTGAAGTGCCCATGAGATTGTAATCTCCTTCCTCAATTTTTTTGCAAATCCTCAAGGTTCACACGCCATACAATTGTATTCTCAGAGAAGTTAGTAGATTTGTTCTCACTGTAATGTTGTATTGCAGCATCCCCCTTCTTTGTTATCTACAACATGGCCGGAAAACGAAGATATGACAAACAGGTCAATCATCGTGGTACCTAACTAAGATCAACCTGTTTAATGTAATGAAATAAATATTTAAGATTCACATTTTTCTAAAAACCATCTCCTAGCTTCTTCTTTTTCTAACAGCAATGGTTTTTCCGGTGTGCCAATATTTATACTCTGAAAAAAAGCCTCTTCTATCCCTTTAATACCCTTTAGTGTTACTCCGTTTAACAACGTATCTTTAAATGTCGATACACTTATATCTATATTTTCTAGTCTTGCATTTCTAAAATCAGTTAAATGGAAAGATACATTAATCAGATTACAATCAACTAAACATGCGTTATTAAATGCTGCTTCCCAACAATCACCTTTACTAAATCTACTATTTTTAATGATGCAGTTGGAAAAATCCGTATACCTGAGATCTGATTTATAAAAATCACATTTATCTAAACATGTATTGATAAAAGTTGATGAGGCTAATAATGATGAATGAAAATCAATATTTTCCAGTTTGAGATCATCAAAAGTGCAATCTATTAAATAGGATTGTTCAAGTAATACATCAGATAAGTCAAAAACTCTTAAATCAACTTCATCTAACTTTAACTGCTCACCTTCATCACCAATTGTCTCAACCCACTTTTTATGCAAAGCAAACATATTAATAATATCTTTTTCTTCCATTTTTCCACTCCTTTAGGGGAACCATAATATTCTATCTGCTATTCCTTCTTTATCAATTGCTTTCTTCAGTTGTTCAATATGCTCTGGCACCATTTTTTTCGTATCAATAATTACGTCATGCCCCTTAGCAAATTCTTCATGTATTTTTTGCATACCATTTTGAATAGTAAAAGCACCCTTTTTAGGATTGGTTATAGGTATTCCGTTCCTACCACTTGGATATGATTCAAAACTCTTCACGTCCCACTTTATGCCCGTAGTGGTATCAATGAACTCTGCGCCCTTATCTGCTTGTGAATCACGTATTATTCTCCCTAAATCACCTCTTGCTTCTAATTGTAATCCAATATCTCTTTCATTTATATTTTTGGGTTCTATTTTCCCACCACCAGAAGGATCTCGAGCCAAATCATCCAACTCTTTGTGATTCCTGCCTCCAGTGTATGTATCTTTACCCATCCCTTTAATATTACTTGCTTTCCTTGCCTCAGCCGATTCCAAATTCTTTTTAATCTTCGCCACAGCTGGATGAGAAGAAGGTACGCGAAACGGCCCTTTGCCACCCGGCATACTCCCGCGAACCATCTGAAATGCCATAAATAGCTGGCTGAACTTTAGAGAAGTCAACATGATCTGAGCATACTTATCGGATACAGGCTCACCTGTGAAGGGATGAATTCCATTTTCAAAGGCTTTGATCTGCATCGCATAAATATCTTCCCCGGGCGCTTCAGCATCCGTAGCTTGCATCCGATTAATATCCAAATGCCCCTGATCCTTCTTATATGCCTGGAGCGCAGCCTGATCCGTAACACCATTCTCGTTCACAGGCATCCACATCAGCTTCCCATACACATTGACTTGCGCCATCCGGTAGCCTTTATCCTCCGTACCCGCATCATTTCCCAAGGTCTTCATCATTGCTCCCGCACCCACAGCGCCAACAGCACTTCCAAGACTAACCTTTTCAGCATCGACATTCTCAAATCGCGTAGCGATCTCCTTGAGTTCCTTGGAGATGCCCACCATACTCTCCAGTGCTTTATCCAATATAGGACGCGACTGTTCAAACTCATAGTAGAATCGCTCCTGTGTCGCCCCCATCCACATCATCTGAACGAACATGATCTGTCTCGTCAGTTCACTGCGAATATGCTCCAACTGTTGTCTGGCCTGATCCACCTGATTGGATACATGATGTAGTTGCTCAGGAGTCACCTTAATTGTACTCATCCGTTTTCACCGCTCATCTGATATATGATTAACCTATGTTAGCAGAAGTACTAGTACAATACATCCGCCTAACCTCCTGATTTCACTTCATGAATCCACGCTCAGAATGATTTATATCCATCCTTCAGCCCCATAGGATCTCTTTGTAGGTATACATGTTCCTGAGGGTTGTCCTTCGATTTGACGACTGCAGGATACTGTGGCATTTTACTGCGACGATCGGCATAATTTAACAATTCATGACATTAATGAAAACAACTTGACTTATGATGATATTCAGGAGTACTATATGTTTATATAAATGGAATATATTACAAATTTTAATATTTATTTTAAGATCTCATTTTCAACCGGTATTAGGAACTACTACTAGCTAAGATATTAATACGTACAAGCGAGTTTTCCATTTTGTCTGCAACACCTAATTCATTGGCAGGCATTCATTTTACATATACATTCCTACTTCATAGAGTCTTCTAGCCTGTAGAGTTCTACCTCCTTTATTTCTTTTTCAGTAAAGAAACAAGGGGAAGAACCATTTTCATAAGAGAGGAGGGCAAGAGGCTTTAATCTGCAAGCAGGTCTATTTGTCGTAATCGCATGTTTTGTAAAAGAATACCCATAACAAGAAAGGTGGAATTTATTGCTATGAGAAAATGGTTTAGTTTAGCTCTTATTCTTGTTCTAGTGCTTTCGTTTAATGTAGCTGCCTATGCAGATGGTGACGTGACTCAAGCCAAACCGTTGACAAAGGAAGAAATTATTAATTCCAAAGAATTCCGTGAAGCTGTGAAAGCGGCTAAGGCTGAATTTGAATCGCAGAAGGCTGATAATGCGGGTGGCCCAGTTCTGTTTGCGCCTGCTCCGAAGGTATCTCACATTAATGTATACGGTGTTGTATCTCCTAATGGTGGTCAAGAAATTTACGGCTTCAATAACAACCCGCTCTCCACGACCAATGATCACGGTGGGGCTTGGATTCAGTGTATTACGTTCCAGATCGGTTATGACAGCAGTCACTACGGCAAACTCGCCGGCAATACTATGACAAACAACTGGTCTGAAGCTATTGATCTGGACGGTGATCGTGTCATAGATGCTTTTGCCCATTCTTGGGTTTATGAATCCCCTAATACAACAGGCGGGCAATTTGTAGGAACGGTCTATTCCATTAACATTCCAACACAGTGGACCGCTTGGATTAATGTTCGTTAACAGGAAGGATGTAATCTGAATTGGCTATCTTGGTTCTATCATGTTAACTTAGCCACGCTTGTACTACTTTGAATCCGAATTTTAGACTAAAGTAATCAAAAATAAACAAGTCAGCCCACTAATGGACTGGCTTGTTCATTATCATTCGAAAGTTCACTATTTCTCTTGCTCTGTTTTTGTAGTCGAAGCCGGCAATTGAATCATTGGCGTATTTGACCCACTTACATATGGAAGGGCTCCATCCCATTTCTTGATGGTTTCATATTCAACGAGTTGGCTCGATAAGGATTGTTGAAGCTCTTTATTGGCTTTAGCTTGACCTTCTGCTTCGATCAATAGTTTATCTGCATTACCTTGTGCTTCCACGCGCTTGCGCTCTGCTTCTTTCTTAGCGATCTCAAGTTCAGTCGTTTTACGTTCCAGTTCCTGAGAAGCTTCGACACGTTTATCGATTGCTTCCTGAGTCTTGGCGTCAGGTTGAGGAACACCTACGGTAACGTTGGATACGATAAAGCCTAACTCTTTAACGTCATCCGAAAAACGTTGTTGCACGTCCACGCCTGCTTCAGATGACTTTTCACCATACACATCAATGACTGTAAACTTGGAAATACCTTTACGAGCTGCGTCACGGAAACGTGTTTTGAGATATGTATCCTCAATTTCTTGAATGCTAATTGGCCCAAATGTATTGAATATAGAAGATACTTTACTTGGTTCTACTTGGTAGTTGTAGGCAAAATCGATTGTGATGTTTTTTCCGTCAGATGTAGCAATTTGAATATCTCTGTATTCCACCGTTTGAATTCGGATCGGATATTTGGTTACTTTATCGAACGCTCCAACCAGTTTCCACCCTTGACTCAGTGTGCTATCTTTTACCCCTCCATTGGGTGAATATACGACCCCAACATATCCGTTAGGAATTCGTGTGACAAAGAAGGTCACCAGTAATACTCCCACGATAATAACCAATGCAACCGTGATCGCCCCTGTTCTAAACGTCTTTGAATTTTTCATCAACATTCTCCTCCTGTTTGAATTTATTGTATTTCTTCAGAATTCTACTACCTATTTTATTGAATAGCGGGATCATTAATGCCCATAGAATAAAAGCTAGGATAATGATTAGAATGATTCCCCCAATAAATGGCATATTCGTCATCCCCTCTTTGGATGTAACCGAGTACACACCTCATCTGCACGAATAAATCCGCATAGCTAATTTAGTTTTATCTACGCTTAATCATATCCCATGCTAAACCCTCATGGCCAAATTCTACTTCACAAAATGCTGTGGCTTCATCTACATCTGTTTAAATGTTAATCTCCGTTCACCCAAATTTATAACCAACCAATTATATCCTCTTATATATATACTTTGTAAATTAGTATTCGGTGTCAAAGATCTCTAGCGTCTCATCTCTTAGCCCTAGAATTTCTAGATCGGGAAGGAATATGCGATTCGACTTTTGAGGGAGCTTGTCAGCACCTGAAAATAGAACTATTATTAGGAAAAGTAGCTAAAAAACGGTGAGCGAGGTACGTCGAGTACCCAGTTATTCCTATCAAGAAAGTGATCAACAACAATCTATCTGGGAATTATGAATCAGAAGTAAGTTGTACCCATTGCTCTTTTCTGCAAGGGATACAACTCACATAATATGACACCTTTTTTATACGTATGTATTTGAAAAGAAGACTTTTACCTATTGTTATAAAATTTACAAATCAAAATCAAAATCAAATTCTGCGTTCAAGTCATAGGCTATACCAATTGCCTTTTGCTCGATAGTAATCGCAGGGGTCTCATTATTAATAATCCTGATCGAGAAGCTAAACGGAAAATTCTAATCATGCTTTATTCTCAAGGTTTTCAACTTTTCAAAATGTGGCCACAGAAGAATGAGGATCTGGTTCAATTGCTGATTGATATCGAAAGATTCCTGATAGTCCATCTCCAAGAACCAACAGGTTTCTTTTCGATACAAATCTCTCTCATCAATTTTCTCTCCTTTTATATAGGTTACTGATCGTTTGATTCCAATCTGTTCTGTAATTAACTTCGGTTCGAAACGATCTACTGTAATGATAAATTCAGCCTTGATATTCGTTTTGACCATTAAAATTTCCCAACTTATTCATATACTGAAATTAATTTAAAATCATAAAATTAATGTCTTTTAAAAGTAATATATAGTGTATACTAACACAATTATATCTGATAATCTCATTTCTCAATAAGAAAAACCTCAGATCGGTTGAGTACCGACCTAAGGTTTCTCAAGTCTACTATTTAAGGTTATCTATTGGGAAAAAGGGAAGTTCATAATATCGACTTTAGAAGAAAGCTTACTTTTCCCTAACATCCTCCTCCCAAGTAGACAAACTCATTTCTTACTTTCTATTTTTCTGCCATGATCCCTAATAAAACTTTATTTCCCTTATTAATGTTATCTATTAAATTCGAAAAACTAATTTCCATTTCTAAATGATCACCTAGCGCATGCGGAACTGAAATACTTACTCCAATGGCATCTTGAGTGATATAACTAAATGTACCTGAATCATTTACTTGTCCTACTTCATCTGAGTATTTAAAATAACTTATTAAATCTATACTATTATATCCACTCAAGATTTCTGTTATTACTCCATTATCTAACAAATTCAAATCCTCATTATACCTTTTGTAATCTCCTTGTTTAAATTCTTCCACGAATGCTTCATTAACCTCAATTAAATCAATTAATTTAACTCTCGATCCTTTATTAATATCAATATTCGATGTGTAAAAAACATTTAAAGGATAGGCTGCTCCTTCAGTAAATGCTGACCCGAAGTATTTAATACTTATTAAATCGTTACTTTTAAGCATAATCTGATAATTTATATCAAGACTATCTTTCTCCAGTGAATAGGAATTAATTATTCTTGTCGCTTCCTCTTTAATCAGCGCATTTATTTTGTCATCATTTGTAATATTAACTACCTTTGGATATATAATGTTAATATTATTCTTAGAGTAATTACTACTTTCAATTTTGTAACTTTTTTTTATACTCATTTCATTACTACCTTTTGCTTGTTCCGAGTGCACCTCAGCTTTCGTATTACAGGAGATTAATAGTAAAACTGATATTATAACCAATAGCCAATGTTTCATGTCGTTTCATCTCCAGTTCAAGTAATAAGTCTCTCACTAGCGTAGAGTTTTCTTAACAAGTGTATAATATTTTTTTCTATTAGCAAGATGATTCGTTCCACCGTTAACTCGCTTAGTCACTTGGGTAACTGAAGCACCTGAATCTACTAGTTTATTCAACTTGTTATCATCCCACCAAAATCCTGCTGCTCGCCATGCATAATTTTCAGCAACGTATTCAGCACCTATTTTCATTATTTTTTGGTCCCCCATAGCGTCCGCAAAACGTTGGTAGTTATATCTACCTGTCATTTGTATATATCCTGCGCCTCTAAATTTATAACCATCTCCCTTTTTAGTATTACCAAGTTGTTTACCTAATTTGGTTCCAGGCTCATATTTAGAAAAATATTTTTTGCCACCCAGTTCAGTAGTCCATCTTCCCAATTCGGATTCTTGCATAACCTGTGATAGGAAATGACTAATCCTCTCTTTAGTTGTTATATCAAAAGTCCCTAACGTAACATTTAAGTCTTTCACCATGTTATTTGTTATATTTTGAAATCCCAGTTGAGTTAACTGTTTTTTTGTTACATATACTGTATATCCATTAGCAGTATTTGGCGGAACAGTATTATATGGACTATCACCTACGATTGGCGCATGCCCACTCGGATCTACATATTTTAGAGGATTATTACTTACATAGGAGTACAAATTCAAACTGAGCGGATCATTTAGTTCCCCTTCGTACGTATCCTCACCAATGAAACGTGCCATGCCTGGATCATACCAACGCGCTCGCAAATATTGCAGTCCTACCGTATCATCCCAATATTCTCCGGCATAGCGAAGCATATTAGGTACGGTTTCCTCTGTTGTTAACGGTCCACCCCAGATATCATAAGTGTAACTGTTCAGCACTTTGCCTGCATCGTCCACGAGGCCAACGACATCGCCATGACCATTCAACTGGTAGTATTCCAGTTTACCTGTTTGCTTGTCCTGGCGAGCCCATAATTGCCCATACAGATCATAGATATAGGCATATGTCAGCTCTGCTTTTCCAGACGTTACAGTGCCCTCAGCCATAAGTTTGGCTTCTTCATCGTAGTAATAACGAATCGTTTGGTCACCTTCCGTACGTTCATACAACAGTCCATCTCCATTATAGCTGTAGGTTACCGTTTTGCCTTCACCCGTTGCTTTAATCAGACGATTCTGGCTGTCATACGTATACTGTGCATCCTTTAGGCCGTATACCTTACCACTTCCGGTACTGTACCGGTTACCATTCGGGTCATAAGTATACGTTTCTTTTTGCGTACCCGTTTCGGTCTGAATCCGGCTCAATTCATCGTATGTGTATTGATCAGTTTCCCCATTCTGTGTACGGGACGTGATGTTTTTATTACCATCATATTCATAGGCGAACTGTTGCACCGCAGATGTCCCTTGAGAGATCGTGATTCCCGACAGGTCATAGCCGCTGAACTGGTAGCTTGTGCTGAGGCCCTTGCCAAACGACAATTTCTCCAGCAAGCTATTGGACGCATAACTGAATGTCATACGATCCACAGGCGTCGTTCCCGATGCTGCGAGTGCAGAGGCCCCTCCTGAACCCGAGGTAATATCCATGGAGGTTACCCGATTCATGGCATCTACTTCGCCGTGAATGCGCAAGGATTGTCCTTTGGCATCCGTTAAGGTATACCCTAGACGTTGCTGGGTATTGTTTTCAAAATCAAGTCGTGTCCCATCCGGGAACGCCAGTCCGTTCAACATCCCATCTGCTGCTTGATAACTGTACGTGGTCTTTCCATGATCATCGGTCATCGATGTTCTGCGGCCAATCTCGTCGTACGTATAGGATACATTCGTATCCGGTGCTTTCATACCTGTGAGCATGTTGTCACTGTTATACGTATACTCTGTTACTTTCCCAAGTCGATCCTGTTTTTTAATCAGATTACTTTTCTTATCGTAATATAACGTTGTCGCATACCCGGCTGGACTCGGATGCGTCTGTTTAATGAGTCTTCCCAATTCATCATACTGTTTTGTGACTGTTTGCGTATTCGGTGATACGATCTGTGTCACTTGGCCCTGATAGCTATAGAAGTACCGACTTGTCTCTTGCTTCGGTGTGGTTACCGTCGCGATTTGTCCAAGCGCATCATACGTATAGGTCGTTTGTTGACCGTTACCATCGATAGATGCAATTACGTTACCATCGATATCATACTCGGTTTGTTGTAACGGAACATATGCACCATTCCGATATTCTTCCACCGCCGTCACTCGACCAAGTAAATCCTTCTTCTCCCGTGTTTGATTGTCAGCAGCGTCCTTATAGGTCACTGTTTGACCCACAGCATCAATATTGGTTGTTCCAATGGTCCCGTCTGGATACTTTGTCTCTATCGTTTGTCCAAACGCGTCGACTACAGCTCTCGTCACATTGCCTTCGGCATCCTCAACAGCCGTTACATTACCTTCGCGGTCATAGGCGTATTTGTACGTAGCCTCAGCCGTCTGCTCTTCTACCAAAAGGCCTAGCGGATTATACCGCTCGGTCGTGACAATGCCATCTGGTGATGTATTTGTAATGATGTTCTTAACATCATCGTACGCCGTAGTTGATTTCGTACCATCAGCATGCACGATTTGCAGAAGTCGCCCTTCCTTATCATACTGATACGATTCCTGTTCCCCGGATGCATCGGTTGTCTTTTCCAATTCACCAGCATTCGTATATTCATACGATTCCACGAGGGCTTCTGCTTTACCGGCAGCATCATTCACGGTCATGGACTTGGATTTCACCAAATGCCCTGCATTAGCCTGATAACTCAACGTAGCTACGCTGTCTTTAGCTAAATAGCCGCCTTTATCCGTAGTGCTGATGACTCTTCCTTTATCATCCAGCTTCACTTCCGATTCAGTGAGCAACTGACCACCGTATCCATTTTTGGTGGTAGTACGTAATGCGTCACCTTGATTGTTGTATGTCGTCTCGGTATATCGCTCTAACGAGCTGTTAATTTTCGTGGTAGACCGCACTGGCTTAATCCAGTTATACGGAGCTTTGCCAGTTTCGTACGCATAGGTAGATTCCTGTCCTGTACTTTGTTTTTCGGACGTCACCATGCCGTTGGCATCGTAGGTCATGGTCGTGGTTAGCTTCTCGCCCGAACGGCCATTCTCGCTTACCCACTCCGTCATTTGAGTCGGAAGGTTTCGCTTCGTCTGGTTATCGTACTGCAACTCCGTGGAATAAGTCACGTCATCTCCAGTTAACGTGTGCTTATCTGCGCGAACCAAATCTGGATGCGCTGCAGCGCTAAACGTTTTGGAGAACGTCCAAGTATCTACAGTGTTCTCTGCTTTCACTTTTGTTGTCCATGATGCGGGTTGACCGTATGCTTCCAGGTCTTCTCCAGAATATTCAAAGTTAATCTTGTCCAGAACGCCTTCGCCTTCCGTTGTACTAAACTGGCTCTTGCGCTCTCTTACTTTGAATACGAAATGGGAGGAAGCTTCGCCAATCTGTTTTAACTCCGGAATATATGCATAATCCGTTATAGCTGATGAAGGGCTTGTAATACGCGATAGCAACGCTGTATGCATCACACCTTGAGCATTTTGGTTGCTTTGCAACTCAGGTAAAAAGTTGAATTTGGATTCCGGATAATAATACGTATACGTCGTTGTCCGATCGAGAGCATCCGTGTATTCTCGCAAAATACGAATGCCTTCGTCCTCGCGTTGCGTGTATGTTGCTTTCCGATCCGTTCCGGCAAGCTGTACAGTAACCTTCAGGTTGTCATAAGCAAATGTCAGCGCCTGACCTTCGCTGTTTTCAATTCTTGCAATGGCTTGGTTTCCATTTAATGTTGTATAGTGAAAATTCACGTTATTCTGGTAGCCATCTGTAATTTGCAACAGTTCTCCGGCTTCATTAAATAGATAATCGTAGCCGTTTCGGATGGATAGACGATAACTGCTAGATACGCCATTAACAGTCACGGTCGCATCTCGCTTAACGGTTAAGTCATTCCATATGTAACCTTCCAGTTCCAGGTTCGCGTTTAAGCGGTAATTGCCCACGCCTGGAATCAGAATATACTGATGATCGTCACGCTTTTCCATGAAAGGAATGTCCCAACGCCAGCCTTGCCCCAATCCAGCAGAGAGTTCTTCCTTGCGTGGCGTAACCATATTGGAATACGTTTGTGTCGTTTTGTCATATTCAACGCCAAGTTGCCCAGTGGCTCTAGCGCTGTCATAGACGCGTGTCAGATCAAACGGAATGAGTCCAGGTAGAGAAAGGTCAGTACTCTGAATCATCATTTCCCCTGTAGCAGTAGAGATGGATTCCGCTCCATAAGACGTCATATAAAGCGATGGGTCATCTCGGATATCGACATGGTTAAGTCCAGTTTCATCCACGGTCGTTCCCGTACCTGGAGTATCCTCTCCAAGAGCATTAATCGAAAAGTTGTTTTGCTGTGATGAACCGGAAGGGCGTAGCCCCTCCATTTGAATCGGTTCGCTTATTTCTTGTGCTTCTAGCCATTTTTCAGCAGCCTCGCCGCCTGTGCGATCTGTCTGTAAAGCTTTATACAATTGGTACAGCGAGTAACCTTGATCTAGTTTTTTCTCAATCCAATCTTCCTTGATACCAAATTGCTCTTTTAAACTATGGACAGTAATGTAAGTAGCGGAAGGGAGGGAATCCCTACCTTCTGCCGCCGCTGCTGTTTGTCCTCCATATCCAAAAGAACCGAACCCACTAAGAACCAATATGACGCATAACCAAATAATCGTTATTTTCTTAAACACTCCATCACCTCAACCTCAATTTAGACAATCATTAATTAAATGGGAAAATCTTTTTCGTTCGTTTCGTTAAATTACCGTTGCGATCATACTCAAACACAATTTGATCTCCTGTAAATAGAACGACTTTAAGCAATTGATTGCCATAGCCGTACTCATAGCTATTGTCATTACGAATGTTCATCCATGCTGCTTTTATGGCTCCCTGAATCGGTTTTCCTTCTTTTTCACTTAGCTTGAGATAATAATTCTGTCCACCTTCAAGCTCCCATTCAAGAACGGTATATAGCTCACCATATACCTGTTCTTGCTCTATTGAAGCAGCTACCGGAATGCTCAATTCCTTATCTGAATACAATTCGATCCGAGGTTCAATGGAAAAATCACCTGATTCCTTTATGGCAATCCGATACTTGTCAGAGCTATACGGACTAAAACGGTAGTACACATTCCCTTGCTGAACTGTCGGAAGCGCCGTCTCTGTGTTTTCATACAAAGTCAGAAACTCCACTTCCACTTCCTTGACCGTAAAGTGCCGATAAGCACCTACAAATTTCAGCGTTTGAGCTGACACGTTATGTACCTGAATGTCAGACTTTCCAGGTACAAATTGTCCTCCTGTAGCGTTCTTTCCTTCCTTAATAACCACTTGATTCTGATTCCGAATAACGTAATCATAGGTTCCTCCTTCAGAAGGAGAACCAACGAGTATAGCCTCATAAGGTGAGGTATTCGAGAACAAGAGCGTGTTATTTGGCGTCAAATTCCGCTTGATAAGTGCAGGCTCCTGACTTGAGCTGGCTGTCACAGGAGAATGATATTGAATCGTTACAGGTTCCGTAGATACTACGGTAACAACAAGCGTTGCACCTGCTGGAATATCCCATGTTGCATGACTCATACCTTCCACGAAATACAATGCTTTATTAGATTTATCGTAGACTGTATAATCCACAACGGATGCTACTCCTGCGATTCGTTCAATTTGAGCAGGTTCCGAACCCGGATTTGTAAATACTGCGCTCTGCCCTTGGTTAACAGTGATTTCCGATTCTGGTGAAGGGACTTGATCATCTTGTCCACGGAAAACGCGGTAAATCCCACCATACGTTATGGGTTGATCTGAGATGTTGGTAACAACAACTTTTTTACCACCCAAGACATACGCCTCAATCGCTGTTGCTGTTCTACTGCTTGACACTGTTCCATCTACGTTGTAAATCGTGTAATCATACACCCGCCCCTCACTGCTGGAAGCATCATTTCGGACCCTTTTCGCATCTGAGCTTATGTTGGTAAAGGCATAGCTCTCGCCTTTGTTCAACGTTACGCGCAGATAAGCTGGTTCCTGGCTATCCACTACAGAGAAATCATCCGTGTATTCAAATGTTACAGGTGTACTTCCCCCTACGGTAACGACGGCTTCACCACCAGAAGGAATGGTAGCGAGACTTACATTGCTATTGAATTTGTCACTATGTGCTCTGCCGTCTGCCTTATACACCACAATATCAAACAGTGCACCTAATTTTTTGGCGTTACTCCGTATTGGGTTGCTGAGTGAGCCTCCATTATGGAATTTTACCGATTGCCCCGGTGATACCGTAATCTTAGTTAGTGCTTCATTTGGTCGATCCTCTACATCAAAAATGGTGTAAATCGCACCTATGGTTACAGGCTCCGCAGATACGCCTGTGATTACTGCTTTATTTCCATAGTAAACAACTGGTTCAACTGCTGTTGCTTTTCTTGTACTCCGTTCTGTGCCATCCGGATAATAGGTGACGTAATCAAATATCCGCCCTTGACTGGTGGACGCATCACTGTCGAGATATTCCCGAGCGGTACTGTTATTCCAAAATGTCACGCTTTCTCCCTGTTTGAGTGTTACGCGATGGTATGCCGGCTCCATACTTTCTTCAACCGAGAAATCATCCGTATAACTAAACTCAATTGGGACTTGCCCAACTACGGTTACGACTGCGTAACCCTGTGAGCGAATGATCGGATTAGTATTTTTGTTGAATCCATCCGAATGAACGACGTTTTCTGCTGTATAAAGAACATAGTCAAAAACGGCTCCATTGGTACTGCTTGCATTGTTTTTTATCGGATTGGCCAACGAACCATTATTACTGAAAATCATAGATTCTCCAGGATATACAGTGATTCGAGTAATCGCATCACCACCGGCTTTTTGGACATCAAATGTCCGATAGGGCACACCATATGTTACAGGCGTTGCTGTAACCAAAGTTACAACAGCGGTTCTTCCTGCTGCTACAGTAGGTTTAGTGGTCGTATTCGTCCCTGTAGAACTTTCCGTTCCATCCGGAAGATAAACAACGTAATCATGCTTATCTTTGGTCGTTCCATCCGTTTGGAGTGCATCGGATTTGGAACTGATATTAGTGAACTGGTAGCTATCCCCCTGATATAGCGTTGTACGCGTATAGGCTGGCTCATCGCTCCATTCACCGGTATAAACTTCATAGGGAAAACCAACACTAACAGGCTGCGAGCCCGCTCCAGTAATAATAATTTCGTTCCCTCCTGCAAGTGAAGGTTTCCCCGTCGTTTCAAAATTGGAAGCTACTAGACTACCATCTTCTTTGTAAGAAGCGTAGTCTATTTTCCTGTCCTGAGCCGTGGAAGTATCGGCACTTAAAACTCTTGACTGTGTCCCTTCATTAAAGTATCGATAGCTCTCTCCTTTGGATAACGTAACCCTAAGCATGGCAGGGTTAGCTGATACACTGTAGGAAAATTCTGAACGAATTGTCACTGTAAACGGATTCTGACCCGTCGAGGTGATCACTGCTGTATAACCTGAACCTACTGATAAACCACTAGTAGAGTCCATGTTCTCGCCCATGATGCTGCCATCTGGTCTATAAATAACGTAATCGTACGCACTACTTCTTGAGGTCGCCGCATTCGTACTTAACGATCTTGTCGCACTTCCGTTATTCGTGAACATATAGGAATCTCCAGGACTCATGGTCAAAGTTCCGTCTGCCATGGCCATTGCTTGAGCAGAGAAAGAGTTCTCACCGTATGTATCATCAGTAACCGTCGGTTCATCTTCCGGTTCTTCGATAAATTCGTCTACACCTTCCGGTTCTTCATAGAAATCCGAATCAATATCTTCCAGATATTCGTTGTCTGTTAAAGCTGATTCCTCCATAGGAACATCAACTTTCTCCGTGCTACTTTCAGTTGTTATTATGGCATCCGATTGATTCGAAAGCGCATAACCGCTAGTCGGATAGATGGTTCCAATCAACAACAAAGCCATCAGAAAAACAATAAAACCTTTTCTTAAACTCATGGAATTTATATTCCTCCTTTATGTTTTTTCTCCATTTCCTCCCTCAACAGATGTATAAATGGAGCCTAATAAATCATTATCGTCATTTTCCTTATTTTAGGACATAGTAAATTAGTCCCTAAATTAAGGGACTTTTTTCCTTTTATATTTCAGATAACAATTTAAAATATAACCTGTAATTGTCCTAACACGAAACAGAATAAAGGTTCGATGCAGTTCAAATGCTTTTTCAATTGAGTTAATCTTTCCTAACTAGATTAGGACTTAGAGTTATTATATGAAAAATAAAAAAGCCGCCAGTTGGCGACTTTAAGTGAATCAAATAGGTATCTTTCTAGTACATGATCAGCGGACACCTGGCTACTTTCCCTCTGCTTGTATGAAAACAAACGTTCTCTCGTCGGATCGTTCTTCTGAAAAAGCGAAATTCAACCGATCAAAGTTTCTTACGTCCTTCACATCTGTAATCTTATGCTCTGCCATATAACGTACCATCTCACCTCTGGCCATTTTAGCCCAGGTTGCCTTTTCAACAAGCTTCCCATTGACCATTTGTCCGAATACACAAGTAATGAACCGGGTTTCCTCACTCAGAAAAGGAGTGATATTTTTGCTATACTCTTTGGAAGCCAGATTCAGAATACAGTTGCTGTCCGCTTGAAGCTGATCTGCCAGCTTGCTGCCCCAGAATTGATAGAGTGACTTAAAACCTGGACCTTGCAGCTTGCCCTGCATCTCCAACCGATAAGGGGTAACCCCATCCAAAGGCCTTAACATGCCATAAAAGCCGGATAAAATACGTAAATGCTGCTGAAGATACGCCAGTTCCTCATCTTGAAAAACACCCGGAGCCATATATTGATACTGAATGCCCTCATAGGCATAGATGGCTGGCGTAAGATTTGCTTTTATATTCATATTCCGAATCCGCTCCACGTTCTGTTCGGCGATTGCATCGTTACACTTCCACATCGCTTTGAGCTCGTCATAGGATAACTTTTGAAGCAAACTCAATAGCTGTTCTGACTCATTTATAAATTGCGGCATCTCCGCGATAGCCATAAGATCGGTATCGATCTTCATCTTTTTAGCGGGTGATATGATAATTCTCATCGTGCTAATCCATCCTTAATCTACCGTTGTTATTGTCGTTATCCATTGTACAGGATTGGCTAAGTGAATCCAATGGTGGAGCTCACGGTTTCTCCTGCGGTATCTTTAAAAAGACTCAAAAATGAACAAGTCAGCCCACAATTGGACTGGCTTGTTCATTAGATTCAATAAATTCAATTGCATGAGAAAGTATGAAGTGCATTTTCAAGCGCTAATTAGGGAGTTACGCTCCCCGTGCCGCTATTTTGCTCTGTTTTGGTAGTCGGCAATTGAATCATTGGCGTGTTGGACCCACTTACATATGGAAGGGCTCCATCCCATTTCTTGATGGTTTCATATTCAACGAGTTGACTCGATAAGGATTGTTGAAGCTCTTTGTTGGCTTTAGCTTGACCTTCTGCTTCGATCAATAGTTTGTCTGCATTACCTTGCGCTTCCACGTGCTTGCGTTCTGCTTCTTTCTTCGCGATCTCAAGTTCAGTCGTTTTACGTTCCAGTTCTTGAGAAGCTTCAACACGCTTATCGATTGCTTCCTGAGTCTTGGCATCAGGTTGAGGAACACCCACGGTAACGTTGGATACAATAAAGCCTAACTCTTTAACGTCATCAGAAAAACGTTGTTGCACGTCCACTCCTGCATCGGATGACTTTTCACCATACACATCAATAACTGTAAACTTGGAAATACCTTTACGAGCTGCGTCACGGAAACGTGTTTTGAGATATGTATCCTCAATTTCTTGAATGCTAATTGGCCCAAATGTATTGAAAATAGAAGATACTTTACTTGGCTCCACTTGGTAGTTATAAGCAAAATCAATTGTGATGTTTTTCCCGTCAGAAGTCGCAATCTGAATATCCTTGTATTCAACCGTTTGAATTCGGATCGGATATTTGGTTACTTTATCAAACGCTCCAACCAGTTTCCACCCTTGACTCAATGTACTATCTTTTACCCCTCCATTGGGTGAATATACGACCCCAACATATCCATTAGGAATTCGAGTGACAAAGAAGGTCACCAGTAATACTCCCACGATAATAACCAAGGCAACCGTAATCGCCCCTACTCTAAACGTCTTTGAATTTTTCATCACCATTCTCCTCTTGTTTGAATTTATTGTATTTCTTCAGAATTCTACTACCTATTTTATTGAATAGCGGGATCATTAATGCCCATAGAATAAATGCTAGGATCAAGATTAAAATGATTCCCCCAATAAATGGCATATTCGTCCTCCCCTCTATGGATGTAACCAAGCACACACCTCATCTGCACGAAGGAATCCGCATAGTTAATTTAATTTCATCTACGCTTAATCGCATCCCATGCTAAACCCTCGTGGCCCAATTCTACTTTGCAAAATGCTGTGGCCCCATCTACATCTGTTTAAATGTTACTTCTCCGTTCATTCAAATTTATAACCAACTAATTATATCCTCCTTTATATATACTTTGTAAATTCCTATTCGGTTTCAAGGATATCCAGCGCCGCTTCTTGTATCCCTAGAATTTCTACATCGAAAAGGGATAAGCGATCCGGCTTTTGAGGAGGCTTGTGAGCACCCGAAGATCGAACCACTATTAGGAAAAGTACAAGTAAATGGTGGGTGAGGGACGTCCAGTACCCGGTTATTCCTATCAAGAATGTGATCATCAATTCATCTGGTAATTATGGATCAGGAGTAAGTTGTACCCATTGCTCTTCTCTGTAGGTGTATACAAATGATATAATATGACACTTTTTTATACGTATGTATTTTCACAAGAAACTTATTCCTATTGCTATAGAATATACAAATCAAAATCAAACTCTGCGTTCAAGTCATAGGCTTTTGCTCGATAGTAATCGCAGGGGTCTCATTATCCATAATCCTAATCGAGAAGCTAAACAGAAAAATCAAATTATGCTTCATTCTCAAGGTTTTCAGCTTTTCAATATGCGGCTCCAAAAGATTGAGTATGTGGTTCAATTGCTGATTAATATCAAAAGATTCCTGATAGTCCGTCTCCAAGAACCAACAGGTTTCTTTTCGATACAAATCTCTTTTCATATGTTCCCCCACGGGCAAAACTTTTGACGGATTTGCCGCTTGTATTATAGAAATTAGGGAGTGGGTGGCTAGCCTTACCACATGACCTACTCTTTATGTGAACTGGTCGTCACCAGATTTCCTTCTTCGACGTAACAATCGTGATCATGTACCGTTCTGTTGCGGATAAAATCAAATTATTAGATTTGATCGCCCCTACTAGTAATGTCGTATCATCCAACATAAAAGGTGCATTGCCATTTTATCTTCATATCGGGACGGCGTATTCTACAGTTGCGTAGCATTTTGAAAAACCTGTGAGAAAACGAAGATAACAAAAAACAGGTCAGTCATGGTGGTACCTCACCATAATCGACCTGTTTTTTGTAACGGAATAGCGTTATTTAGGGCATAAAATTCAAGCATTTATGTGCGTACAACCGAAATGACGAAATCTTTTATACGGGTATTACAAGGGTTATACGTGTTATTGGTTGAATGATGGTTTCATTCGGTAATGGGTAGCCCCCAACAGACTTCTATTTGCCAGCGCAATAGAATCTGATATCTCAGTTTGTCATTCTAATTTGAATCTCTTTCTGATATTTTTCAAGCAATTCAATACCTCTTCTTCCAACTCTGGATTATTTCTCACATACTCCATGCTATACTTTTCGATGTAAGGATAGAATTCAACTTCATCCATTATGATTTCTTCTTCAGTAACATCGTCAGCAACGCATACTTTATTTTCTCCAATGTAATACTCATCATCAGGAGTATAGTAAGCTGACAACGAACATCCGATAGTTTCAGACCCACATACGTTGCTTCCTGAATCGTATTGAAACTCATTTAACATTTTAAATGGATTCCTCGTATCAGAACGCAAAAAACCCATAGATAAAAATAGTTGGTGTATAAGCCATTCCTTTCGTTCCTTATCAGCAATCAATTTAACTTCATTCATAATAATTTCCTCCCACACCAAACTTGACAACTGAAATTATTTGCCTTCAAGTAGAATTGGATAAATGGAATCTATTTTCCCATCTTTTAATCTCCATTCAAATAATAAACCATTACTTGTAGCACCTTGGTTTATCCCTTCCTGCATTGTTATTCCTGCCTTCTCAACATTCTTTACAGCTTCTTGTCCCCATTTTAAGATATCATCATCAGTAATAGGTGGACCGTATACCGTTTTAGGGTTCTTCACTTCTTTATACATAATATTCCCATTAGCATCTAATTTCAGCTTAAGCCCACCGTTAACATAATCTGTCTCCAATGAGGGGATACGGTATCTAATTTCATATACACCTGTTACTTTAGGATGTGGTTTTGGCTCACCAATAATAAAATCAGAGCGAGACAACCCATATTTTTCTGCTTCAGCATATATTGTCTTATAAAACCCGTTAATATTATGTGCTCCTTTAACACTAACATTACGTCCTCTACCAATACCGTGACCTTCAGTCAAATGTTCAAACAAATCCTTATTATCCCTGCTAATTGTTTCAGATAGAAGCTTAATCGTGCTGGTCCGTCCCTTACTAGCCTCATCATATAGATGCGAGTCATCAAACTCATCGAAAGGCTTACCAGGACCGCCCAACGCCCCTTTGGAAGGCTTGGATTTAGCTGTAATCTTCGATCCAGTCTTACTGTTAGCTACCGCCGGATCATGTTGAACCTGCTGCTTCCAGGCTGCCCACGTATCACCCAGCGCCGAACTGTTCTTACTGTTAACCAGCTTGTCCGCTGCCTTATTTAACCCTTGCTTGGCCAGCATAGCCAGGTTTACAACCATCAACGTAATGCCCAACTTATCCAGCAAATCCTGATCCATTCCAAGAAACGTTGGATTCGTATTGGCGTTTCCGTTTTTCAGATCATTCAGCTTCTCCGCGTTGACCACAATCATGGAGACGCCCAGCGCAGCATCCGCTACAGCCAGCATGTACAGAGATCCTCCACCTGTTGGTATCGCCGCTATAATTGCAACTACCCCGAATAGGATGTTGAATTCTGCAATCAATACTTGGGGACCAATAATAAGCTCTTCGAACGTATATCGGGATAAGTATACCGTTTTTTGGGTTTGCTTGCTCAAGTAGTCGGGCTTTTGCGGTATGCTATAGGCAAGTTCCATCTGTTCCAGCCAAGGACTGATCTTTTCCAATACGCCCCCGATTCCGGTAGCTTCCACGAACTGCTGGATCATCCCTGGCTTTCCGCTCGATCCAGCCGGTTGGGAGGAGCCTTGACCGCTCAGCACTGGAGGAGCTGGCATCATCGCATGGATTTCCTCTGAAGACTTGCCTGCTTGCCCCCCTTGTTCCATCACCTGTTTGGCTTGCTGCTTCCAATCGTACATTGCCGTTCGGTCCTGGTCCATCTGGTCGTAAACCTTCTGCTGGTTCGCCAGTTCGACCTGTTTTTCTGCTTTGCTTTTCTTTTCCGGCTCTGCAGCGGGCTGATTGATATACTTTTGTTGATAGATTGTTTTTTGTTCATCGGATGACATGGTGATCAGCCAGTTCTTGGCTTGATCCTTCATTCCCGGATCACTCTTAGCCGTCTCGGCTACCTGATTACGAATATCCGCTCGCTGCCCATCCGTTAGCTGAACTGCAGCCTTGAGTTGGAGCGATAGATCGATCTCTTGTTTCGCAATTTCTCCTTGAGCGAGCTTATCTACATACAACTCTTCCAGCTCTTCTTCGGTTAGAAGATCCACAAAGTCCACTTCGATCTTCTGGAAGTCAACCTTGGCACTCTGGATCCCCATACGGTTACCGTTCAGGATAACATACTGGTCTGTATTTGTCTGGAGTACAATTTCCTGCTCAGCACGGATTCGAAGAGATTCGAGAACTCCCTCTTCACCCCCACTGCCGGCTTCAATCTGATTACCTGCTACAACGAGAAGATCCTCGCTGGCATTCAGCGTGATATTTCCTCCATCCAGATACAGGCTAACGGTCCCTTTCTCAAATAATACCCCGTCATCTCCCAGCTGCATTTTGGCCTCACCAGGCATCTCGAATACTTTTGTGGAAGGTTTCTGGAACACCGTCCGGCTCTTCATTTCCTCGCCGCCGCCACGAACCGAATTAATAGCCATCGCCTTTTTCTCTGTGCCACTGGGGAAATAGACCTTAATGCGAGCCCCCTCATCCGGCAGACAGTGAAAGATATTGTTGCCCTCTCCCGAATAAGGAAACCACCAATTTCCCTGCTGATCATGTGCATCATCGATATCTAAATGCACCTTCACCATGTTGTTTGCGCGTTTGATCACGCGTCCTTCCAAAGACATCCCTTGGAGTTTATCATTACGGCGGGATTTTCGGCGCAAACTCTGGCGTTTTACCAGCAAGTATTCATACTGTAATAAACCTGCTGAGTAGCTGATCACGGACTCGGAGACCACCCACATTTGTTTCTTAAATGACACATCATCGCCAACTTGGCAATACTGATCACTGGTTACTCGGTAGTTAACAAAATCGGCTTCCACTAGCCGCTTGGCATCCTTGCCTTCAGCATTAGCTCGAAGCTCTTCATAGACAGCTCGATCTTTCATGGCCTTGTAACGCCGGACATGTAGCTCTTTACCCCAGGATAAGTCCGGGACACCAAAGTAGACACGAGGTGCATCCATGGATACGTCCGGTAAAATGACCGTCCCCACTCTAGAAGCAAGTCGCTTCAGAAATTTCCAATCCGTTTCTTCGTACTGTACCAACAAAGCACCTATGGAAGCCTGGTCACTTGTCGCCATATTCTGGGCATCCCCTGAGGCATAATTCCGAACCAGCTGCCGAATCGCATCGGTATAGGTCAGATGCTTGTTCTGATACGAGCGACTCCGCGGCTTCATATCCATGATATATGTACGTGATAGAGCCTCCACTTCTAAAAGGGGGATACCGTCTTCCATCTGTATATCGACTTTGGTAATTCCTCCGGCGAACCACCCCTCCGGTCTGGCATCCGTTGGCTTCTGCAGAACGAGGCTGTCGTTAAAGGAACTCTGGAGGAGGCATTGCTCTGCCTCCTCTTCGCTCATGCGGGCTGTAAAAACACAACGTGTATGTGCATTGAAAGCTCGCTCAATTCGGAAACTGCGGAGGTCCTTGATCTTGTAGGGCCATTGCAGTTCAAATCCATCTCCCTGATAGTTAACATCCATTTCGATACCCTCCTCCGTTATGCCAGCCTTACCTTACAGCAAACTCCGGAGGAGCCGGATCCATGCCATTGGTTAACAAGCGTATCTTTCCTCCACACGTGCAGAACAGGCAGGACTTACTGGTCAGGGCCGGTACTCCCTGAATGGACACATTGGGACTTCCATTGGTCCACTGGGGCTTTGCCCCTGCCAATGCCTCGATCAGTGCACTTAACGAAGGCTTTGACATCAATGTGCTTTGAGCAGAAGCCGAGGCGGTGGGCATAATTCCAGGGGCACAAGGGTAGATAGCCTGTCCACATGTTGGTTCTGTTGGATCGGGGTCAATAATGTACGAAGGATCCGATTTGGGTCCTGCGACACGTTCAGCTAACTTCATCGGATGCAGCTCACTCCGGCAATACCCGAAGGAGTAGAAGTTCCCGTCGATTTCCTGTCCCATTTTTGTATAAGGTATACCGTGAATCGTCCCTGGCTCAGAAGTGGACGTGGCACAATCCTCGACCGTTAGCATCGGGCTACCGTTTATGTACACCCCATTGGTCTCCAGCTTGTTCAGTACCTCCTCATGGGTTCCAAACGTACAATGCATATAGGCTCCTGCCGTTACATATGTATCTTCACTCCTCCAGGGGGAGGAAAGCAGCTTGTTTAGCGTATCCTTCGTTAAGATTGTATCTGTAACTCCCATCTACATGTCTCCTTCTGTGATCTGAATCGGTCTGACGTTCAAACCATATATACCTGCCCGCAGTAGACGTTCTGCCAATTCAAGACGAACAATCACCAACTGAGTCCGATAATACGGAATGAGGAATGCAGGTTCTTGTTCAAGGCCGCTGAGATCAGCCATTATGCTCATAACCTGCCCACTCTGGATCAAGGCTTGATCAGGCGCGATACACGTCGCCTTCGGCAGATCCATCCAGTGATAGAATGACTGGTTATACTGTTCCAGGTTCATCACCACAACTCTTTTAGAAGTAATCTCAGGTGCAAGCTTCATGATGAGCTTGGATAACTCATCACTGAGCAGCAGCAAAGGATATTGCGCAAGGATACTGGAAGAGTAAAAGGGTTGACCACTCTTCACATAAACGATTTCCTCTTCAGCAGCATAGTCATAACCTTGAAGCATTCGCTCTGGCCATTGAAGGCTGGCTCCGTTGGAAGAAAGCTGTCTGTCATGTTCGATCACGTAGTAATTTGTTTCACTCATGAATCCTTCTCCACCCATTCAATAGCAGCGCGCTGTTCAGCAGTTAACTGCACCCGAAATCGATCCTGTACAAGCATCTGGCTTCCTGCCAGATCAGCCCCGGTGAAATCTACCTGCTCCAGCTGTGCACCTGTAAAGTCACCCGCAATTTTCGCATATCGAAAGCTTGCATGATTCAGATGGGCTCCCTGAAACTGGACACCGTTCATACCGTAGAACAGTCCATGTGTATCGACGAAGGTATCGCGGCCACCCAAAGCACCATCGAATCTTGCCTTGCTCAGATCACACCCTCGAAAGTCCACATCATACAAAAGCGTCTCTCCAAAGTTGACATGATCACACTGGCACCGCATAAACCGAGTTCCCAGTAGGCTCGTCTCCTCCATGTGGCTACCGCTGAGTTTCACTTCTTCGAACCGAGCGTAGTTGAAATCTATTTCCCCATAATCCCCCTGCGTAAGATCTACACTCGCAATATGTTCATAGATGTATTCACTGGTCAGCTTGCTCTCCAGCCAACCCTTACAAGTTATCGAGCTGCGCTGCATCCCATTCATTCGGTATACCGATTCAGTCACCTCATGATCCTGAAATTCACCAACACGAACTTCAAATTCTATGTCCTTGTTTAAGTTCTGAAATGAATCTAGTTTACGAATGTCATCCATTGCATAACGGACAGCATGTACCATATAGACATGAAAAGGATACAACTGTCCTGTTTGCCATGCATGAAGGGCAACCTGATCAATCCGGTTCATATATCTCTTGCGACTGCTCTCACATTCCTCGAACCACTGTTCCATATAACGATAAATCCAGCTTGCATCGTATAGAAACCCGCTCGCGGGCATCTCCCCCTCACGGTACCGATCACTCGCGTGTAGCATATAAGTCGGATCTCCCTGATTCAGCCTGGTCCGCATTAACGATACGTGCAGCGTATTGCATGCCTGTAGCTCACCCTGTTCTTGTTGCAATCTTACCCGTTCACAGAAGGCGTCAAATAGAGGAACAATTCCCTGTACTATTTCTTGCCGATGCCTAACATAATAGGCGTGCATCTCCTGTATCTTGCTATTCCGAAGTGGCAGCACTTCCTGTTCCAAGAACTGCTGCCACAGCTCCATCTGATGCATGATCTAGCCCCTCACTGTCTTTATTGGTTCATTAAGATTTCAATCCCTTTAATGACAACCTGGCCTTGGTCGATGGTTAGGCCGCCGTTTCCATCCTTGGTTGACAGATCTATTTGGTTAGCTAGCATGACGACGGACTCGGATACCATTTCAATCTGCTTACTTGCCTGAAGGGTAATCTTGTTCTCACAGTTCAGGATAATGGTTCCCGCACTGGTCAGCGTCAGAGTCGCTCCTCCTGTGGCTCCAGTAATGGTGATTTTGTCTTCTTCAAAGGTAATCTTCTGTCCAGTCGGTGTAAGTAGGAATTTGGTGTTGGGATTGGCCATCAGATCTTCTTTTAAATCCTTGTCATATTGCACAATGGGCTGCAATTGCTCCTGCTGAACAACCGTAGTGGTGATCCCTCCTCCACCACCTCCAGTTTGGGTAGTTTGGGCCGATGCAGGCGACGAAGAAGGTGATGACATGGCCTCTTCCGGTATTTTCTTGCGAACAGAGCTCAGTGCAATGCCTTCCGCCTCCCTTGCATTAGGAAAGTAAAGACGGATACTATCCCCTTGCTCAGGCATACAGTACCACCCAGTCTGATCATCCGAAGCATACATGGTGGAGTAAGGGAACAGATTGGCCGTGGCCAGACTCCATTCCTGGTCACAGTCCAACTGGACTTTAACCTCATCTCTCACGACGCCCATAATCTGTCCTGAAATGGATGCACCGACAAGGCGTGAGTTGTATCGCTTACGCTGATAAGCAGATTTCATGTGCCCGAGCACATAATGGTGGATAAGTAGCCCCTGCTGCATTTCGGTCCGAATTTCAAAGACGTTGAGTCTTTGCCCTTTAAACTGTACCTCATCCCCAAGTTGCAAAACTCGGTCATGTACCTTAACTTCATATCGGATATAATCCTGTTCACTAAGGCCACTAGCACCTTGCGCTTCTTGTTGATAGGCCAGCATGTCCTTATACATGCGGTAATGCGTTGCTTCCAGCTTGCCTGCATCCCGTTGCTCGGGTATACCCAGATAGATACGAATGCGTTTTTCCGTTGATACAGGAATCAATACCGTATGATAATGGGATGCTAATCGCTGCAGAAACTCCCAGTCGGTCTCCTGGTATTGAAGTGTATAAGCTCCAAGTTTTTTCTTTTCCATAAACGTATTGAATGTCTGACCGTCTGGATAGAGCCCGCTAATCTTCTGCATGACATCTGGAATCAAACTGGCAGCATTCTGAAAGGAACGTGTCTCGCGCTTAATATCCATGGCATGCGTATGCGAGACGGCTTCCGCCTCTAACCAGTACACCTGATTCTCCACTCTGACCTGGAGCTTCAGAATGACACCGTGAAATAACCGCTGTTTTTGTCCATGTTCATCGGTATAAAACAATTCAACGGGAGTGCTCTCATCGGCCATACGTACGTATTGCTCTTCTTTTTCCTCTGGAATGACCCCAGTGAATCTTAACTTCCCGTGCTCATGAACTTTCATATGTATCGCAACTTGATGTATTCGAATCTCAAAAGGCTGTATCTGGAGTTGCTCGTAACTAATTGTCGCGAGTGTCATGACCTCTCACCTACTTACTTTTTTTTATTCTGATGCTTTAATTTACTATTTATCGACTTTTAACATATGTTTGTTTATACATTATCCTTAAATTCAATAAAAAGGATATAAAATAAGACTTTACTCATATTCCATAAATTCCTAAACGCGAATAAAAAAGAGCAGCGCGCTTGCTACTCCTCCTTTATTCCTACGCTTTGGATTCTTATTTGAGCATCATTATGTTAATAATCATTCAACTTTTCAGCTTCTTCTTGTCGACCCAGAATATATCGCCCATGGCCATGAGTTCTCCCGAATCGTGGAGTAATTGCTTGTCCAAAACACAACTGTCGGTGCAAGGTAACTTTCATAGGCTGCCGTATTCCAAGTAATAATGCTATCTGGAGTCAAATCCAATATCTTCTCTAAAGAGATGCTCCCCTCCAAGAACCAACAGAACCCCGGCAGCACATCTGCATTCAGCAGCGCACAACCGGGGTTCACCATTATTTTAATTATTACTTATTGCTCTTAACCTAACTCATCTCGTAAAATCATGCTGACCAATTGTCAGCAAGGTCGGTCTGCTCTTGCTCCACATCGATGTGGCAATCTTCGGATTGTAATAATACAGCGCACCATGCGTAGGATCGACACCATTCAAAGCTTTACGTGCTGCCTTATAAGAGGTTGCCGTGGGCTTTGTATTAAACTGTCCATCGTCTATGGCCGTGAACTGCCCTTTTTGGAAAATTACTTTCGGAATTGATGACGGGAATGCATTTGAATGCACTCGGTTCAAGACAACCGCGCCTACAGCAACCTGTCCTTCAAAGGATTCTCCGCGCGCTTCACCATGGATCAGCTTTGCCAACTGGCGCAGCGTCTCGCCCTCGGCTTTGGCCTTCTTGTTCAGTCTATTCAGTGTTGCCGGGCCTGCAATTCCATCTGCACTCAGCCCCTGAGCCTGTTGGAACTTACGGACGGCGCCTTTGGTGATAGAACCGTAATATCCAGTCAATCCAGCTTTAAAATACCCCAGATCACTTAATTGCTCCTGCAATTGCAGTACATGTTCACTGCGAACGCCCTGCTCCAGCTTCTGCGCTCCCGCAGAAGGAGCTGCCACGGTCAATCCCAGAGTCATCGCGCAGGCACCGAGAAACATACTGACCAGACCTGCTCTTTTGCCAGCCTTTCTCCCCCTGCGATGGGTGACTTTCCGGCTGACGGTAATAGGCTCCATGTGGTCAGTGCTTGTGTGCAATTCATGCAGATCAAGCCTCTCATCCCTGCTATCGAATCTAAGTTCTTCATCTGAGCTGTAAATATAGCTTGTCACCTTCATCTGCTTCATATCTTTCATCACTTCTACAGGAGTAAGATCGATCACATCATACCTCCTGTTTATCTCACTCATCCTATCGTTGCCACTATAGCTGTACATCACATTCATTCCGACATTCTCAATCACACGTACCACTTCACACACGCTATGCTGCTCACTCATCATATGCTTTTCATTCATTGTATTCTTTTCATTCATTTCACGCGTTTGATCCATTTCAGTTTTGTTCTTCATCATTCCATTAACCTCCACTTTTCTGAATCCAGATCCCACTTCTTCTCCCTGAATCCTCACGGTTGGACATCCCGAGTGTCATTATAGGATATAGAAAAAGTGAAGTCTATCGGACCGATGGCGCAGGCGAAAATCCACTCGGTACACAGCAAAAAGAGGCATGAGCCCATGGTCACGCCATGGTCATGCCTCTTCCTCTATCAACCTTCTTCCGCTTGTCCAACCCGTCATAAGCGTAGGCAGGCAGACCCGTACAAAAGTTGCGTTGTATTTATTGACATTTATTCGGCCAGTTCCAGACCCTTCGTTTCCCGGCCCAGGAACAGCACAGCCGCTGCGCCAATGAGGATGGTCACGAAGAAAATCGTGAAAATCAGACTTATTGCGACTTCACGCTGAACCAGCATCCCGACCATTAATGGAGCAAGGACGCCTCCAATTCGACCTACCGATGTGGCAAGACCTACACCTGTTGAACGAACGGAAGTGGGGTACAATTCCGGACTATACGCGTACAGACCGCCCCAAGCTCCCAGATTAAAGAAGGAAAGGCAGATACCTGCGGTCAGAATCGTCGCTTCTGTTGTCGCCAGTCCAAAAGCAATCGCACTTACTGCTGTCAATGTAAGATAAACGACAAGTACAAATTTGCGCCCAAATCGCTCAATGAAGTACGCCGCCGTGAAGTAACCTGGCAGCTGCGCGATCGTCATGATCAGCACGTACTGGAAGCTTTTGACCAACGTGAAGCCTTTTGCCATGACAACCGAAGGCAGCCACAGGAACATGCCATAATAGGAGAAAATGACGGTAAACCACAAGATCCAGAGCATCAACGTTGTACGGCGATGCGGTGCGGACCAGACCGTGGCGACCTTCTCGCGGAACGTGATTTTCTTAATCTTGGTATTGTTCTTGTAACGAGGCGGGTCCTGAATGGCACGGCGCAGATACAGCGCGTATAACGCCGGGACGGCCCCAATGGCAAAAGCAATTCTCCAGCCGTATTCCGGGATAACAAAGTTGGCAATGAGTGCCGATACAATCCAGCCGCCTGCCCAGAAGCTCTCCAGCAGTACAACTGCACGCCCTCGTTCTGCCGTAGGCATGGACTCTGATACCAATGTAGATGCCACGGGCAGCTCTCCGCCGAGGCCAATACCGGCAATCAGACGCAGTACACACAATACGGCGAATCCGGTCGCCAAGGCTGACAGACCGCTCGCAATCGTAAAGATCAGTAGTGTCCACATCAAAATGGCCTTTCGGCCGAAACGGTCCGCAAGTGCCCCCGCGAGCAATGCACCTAGCGCCATACCGATGGAATTGATACTCGTAAGCACACCGACTTGTCCGGGACTAAGACTCCATTCCTTGGCGAGTGCAGCCACGATAAAGGAGATCATGCCGACTTCCATTGCATCAAACAGCCAGCTCATGCCGGCACTGAACAGCAGCTTGCGCTGCTTGGGATTCCGCAATACTTCCAGTTTGCTCATGTCTTATAGCTCCCTTGATCTCTATGTAGTCATTCTGACACTAAACCATTATTATGCAGAATGATCCAGAAATCAATGCAAAATACGCAGGTCCGCCGGGCTGCTTATAATTTCTTTCGTACTTCTCTCGTTCTTCGCTCAACTTTCTTTCGATCTTCCTCCCATACCTTACCCTTTAAGTGAACCTGCTGTCAGGCCTGCAACAAAATAACGCTGGAGCAGAAGGAACAGCACAATCATCGGAATAGCTGTGACAAGCACACCCGTGAGCATCATCGGATAGTTGGTTACGTATTCCCCGCGGAACTGCATGAGAGCAAGAGGCAATGTGAGCTTAGACTTACTGCTGAGCATTAGCATTGGAACGAGCAGATCATTCCATACCATCACAAGCAGGAACGTAGCTGTAGCTGCCAGCGAAGGAGCCGCAAGTGGCAGCGCAATTCGGGTATAAAGCCTCCACTCGCTCGCACCGTCCATACTGCCCGCTTCCAGTATTTCCGCATTCAACATACGCATGAAGCCTGTCAGCATGAATACGGAGACTGGCATCAGCATGGCAGCCGATACGATGATCAGCCCCGTCAAGCTGTCCGACCATCCGAGCGTACGTGTGAGGGAATAGATCGGCAGCATGCTCACCTGGGAAGGAACGATCAGACCTGCCACGAACAGGGCAAACACAATCTTACCCACACTGCCGCCCCAGCGTACAATGGCATAAGCAATCATACTGCTAAGCAGCAACTCAATCGCAACTGTCCCTAGCGTCACAACCAGACTGTTCCCGAAATACTGCCACATCGGCTGGTTGCGAAACATGCCTGTGAGATTATCCAGCGTAAACGGGTCCGGCCAACTGAATGGACTGGTGAAGAAGTTGCTGCTCGTTTTGAACGAAGATACGAATACAAAGTACAGCGGCACGATGATCAGCAGTGCGTATACCAATAGAATCAGTCGATTGAACCATTTTAAAACCATATAAACTCCCTCCTTCCTCAACACGATAAAATTAACAACCCGTTCTACATCTCATGCACTCACGCCCCATATACTTGCATACCTCAACTTTCCTGCTCACGAACACGTCAATTCGCCCAATCGTTAATAGCTTACCCGGTCGGCACGGAGCGCCTTGAACTGCAATAACGTCAGCAGCGCCAGCAGAACCAGGAAAATCATCGAACCCGCTGAAGCGAGGCCAAATGAGTAGCTGCCAAAGGCGGTATGATAGATATATGTGGTCAAAATTTCAGTGGCGTAGTTCGGGCCTCCGTCCGTCATGGTGAAAATGAGGTCAAATGCCTTGAAGGATTGAATCGTGGTATAAGCCACGACAATCGTTGCCGAAGGGGCAAGCAGCGGCCAGGTCACGGTACGAAATACCTGCCATTTGCTGCCGCCATCCATGCGGGCTGCTTCATACAGCTCCGCCGGAATGCCTTGCAGACCTGCGATGAATACAATCATCATCTGCCCCGCATGGGCCCAGACCTGCACCGCAGCGATGGAATAGATGGCAATCTTCGGATCACCGATCCAGTTGCGGGCCATGCTGCCCATACCTGCCTCATTCAATCCGTAGTTAATCAGTCCGATGGACGGATCATACATGAAGGCCCAGATCAGCCCCACCGATACGGAGGACAGAATCGCAGGCAGGAAATACAGCGCCCGGAGCACAACGCGGGTCTTGGTATTGCGTACCAGGAGCAGCGCCAGAACAAGTGAAATAAAGGTTTGCGCAATGACAACCGTTAACATGAACTCCACGTTATTGCCAAAGGCTTTGCGAAATACGATGCTGCTGAGACTGTCCTTGTAATTATCCAGCCCTACAAATGCATACGACGGGGATACCCCATCCCAATTGGTAAAGGAATAGAAAAGCCCCGTCAATGTAGGAAATACGAACAATCCAACGTACAGCAGCAACCCGGGAATCAGGAACAGGGATAGCTGAATACGGTTCTTCATCGTTTATTTCCCGATATGCTGATCAATGATCGCCTGTGCCTGCTGTGCCGCCTCTTCAGGAGAAGTGCCGCTCAACACAGCCTGAATGGAGTTCGTCACTGCCTTCTGGTTATCTCCGTTCAGGATGTTGAACCGTGGCTGGAACACGGTCTTTTTGCTCGCCCAATCTCCGGCAACCTGAAGCTCAGGTGTATCGTATTTCACATTTTTCACCGTTACATTCTGTCCTGTCTGGTTGGCGTATGCCCCAGCTACTTCCGGATTGCTCAGGAATTCGATGAACTTCTTTGCTTCTTCCGGGTGTTTGGACTTGCTGTTCACCGCAAGCATGAATGTCGTGGTATGAACTCCTTCATATTTCGCCTGATCGGCACTTACCGTAATCGGTGCGAGTAATTTTTGCTCCAGATTCGGATTCTGCTGTTTGTTCTGAGCGAGTTGGTATGATCCACTTGCGAGCATTGCTGCTTTTTCCTGAATAAACAGCGCGCCTGCCGCAGGGTCTTTCGTCCCCAGTGCATCCTGCTGGAAATATCCTTTGTCGTTCAGTTCTTTGATCTGTGTCAGCGTCTTCACCCAGAATTCATCTGTCAGTTTGGCTTCGCCCGCTTCTACTTTGGTAAAAATGTCGTCACTCGGTGCATTGTTCATCACCATCGTATTCATGAATTGGCCCGGACCAATGTCCGCTCCGGCAAAGGCAATCGGAATGATGCCATTGTCTTTCAGCGTCTGGCAGAGTGCCAGGAAGCCTTCCCAATCCTTCGGCGGCGTCAGGCCGTATTTTTCAAACAGTTTTACATTATAAATTGGGTCGTTATAAACAAGTTGATATGGGATTGCATATTGTTTGCCATCATGCTGTCCGGCTTCGATCAATTTCGGATTGTAGGAAGACAGAAAAGGTGACCCGGTCAGATCCGTGAACAATCCGGCTTTGGTGAATGCTTCGAACTGCGCACCCGGGAAGGAAGCAAATACATCCCCTACGGAACCGTCACCGATTTTGGATTGCACGGTGGATTGGTATTGATCGGAAGGTAACGTCTGCATCTCCACATTAATGTTCGGGTTCTCTTTTTCAAATGCGTCAATGGTCTTGTTGAGTGCTTCGGAATCCTCTCCACGCCAGTGCATGAAGCTAATGGTCACTTTGCCCGAACCGGAGGAGCCGTTCTCTCCGGATGCCGCATTATCTCCGCCGCCGCAAGCCGACAGCAGGATGGACATGACCAGCATACTGACGAGGGGCAGGATATATTTTTGTTTTTTTCTCATGAAAGAAGACCTCCTGAAGGATGATTAATGTTCTATAAGTTCAACTAAAGATTATTTATACTGACCACTCCGATGACAGAATCACCTTCCGATCGCTGTTATCCCCAGATTTATTTGATTCCTTTTTTAAAAGGATAAATCCGGTGATAAAGGCGAACGCTTCGCTTCTTCACGTTATTTCTGTCCTCTCCGTTTTCGTATAAAAAGATTAGTTGAACTTATTTAGTTGGTAGTAACTGAATGCTTCTTCTGTCTTGTTTTCCATTTCTCACGGATGATGGGCATCACGGTTCGGCCGAAGATTTCGGCTTCCTCCAGATGCGGATACCCGGACAGAATGAAAGTGGTCACACCCAGATCACCGTATTCCATCAACCGTTCTGCAACCTGCTCCGCTGTACCCACGATGAGAATTGCTCCGCCGGAACGTACAACCGACAAACCTGTCCACAGGTTGGGACCTACGACGAACTGCTGTTTCTCGGACAGTTCCCGCAGCTCATTCTGTCTACGCTGGTTTGTTGCATCCGTCTCCGCGAAGGCTGCTTTGGCTTTTTCGATGGCTTCTGGTGGTACTTTGCTAATGATCTCCCAAGCGGCCGCCCAAGCTTCCTCTTCGGTATCCCGAATGAGTACCTGTGCCCGCATGCCGTAACGGAGCTGACGATCTTGTCCGGTTTCCTCTTTGATCTGTTCGCGAATAACCTCAATCTCTTCGATCTGCTCCTGAATCCAGTCATGCGGTTCTCCCCACATGAGGAATGTGTCTGCGTGTTCAACAGCGACATGCTTCGCAATCGGTGAACTTCCACCCAGGTAGAACGGTGGATACGGGTTTTGTACCGTTTCAGGCATGCCTACCGGACCTTTGAAATTGTAATATTTACCCTTAAACTCCGATGGTTGATTGGCCGCACCTTCCCCATTTGCCTCAGCACCGCTTCCAGCAAATTCAGTCAGATTGAGTCCAGTCGATTGCGTCCATGAACGCTTCATTATTTCCATGTATTCACTCGCCCGTTCATAACGTTCATCATGGGCATGAGCCAGCGGGTCTCCCAGTTCCTCCAAATCCCGAACCGAACTGCCTGTCACCACATTGATCATGGCACGACCGCCAGACAACTGATCCAGTGCCGCCCCCATTCGCGCTGCTAATACAGGGGTGACCAGACCTGGGCGAATGGCAACAAGCGGACGCAGGGTTTTCGTGTGACTCATGACAGCCGAACCCACGACCCACGCATCCAGACACGCTCCACCTGTCGGGATCAGCACAAATTCAAATCCTGCCTTCTCCGCCGTCTGCGCCACATCAATCAGATAATCCAGGCTTGGTTCCCGCTCCGGGGCAACCCCTACATACTTTCCGTCTCCTGCTGTAGGCAAAAACCAGCCAAACTTCATCTCTTCCTGTTCGCTCACGCAAGTCATTCCCTTCTATGAATAAATAAAGTCTCATGTTAAAAATAAGATCGGTGTTGTGCAACATGGCCATTCCGGGTACGAATCGTTCTTTCGATCGCTGTTATCTCCAGATTTTTTTGATTCCCTTTTCCAAAGGGAAAATCCGGAGATAAAGGCGAACACTGCGTTTCTTCAGAATCGATTTCGTCCCCTCCACTACGTTCGCACTCGGTAAACCTTATTTTTAAAGTACGCCTAATTTCTAATCATTTTATAAGTACGAATACTCCAAATGCCGATTAATTAACTTGGTTTAATAGGTGTAGACATCATACCAATTGATTTGTCTGTGATCAATGTCATTTCGCGGCAATTTATTTTTGTCATTTTGTGGTGAATTCACAGGAATAAGTCATCCTGATCTTGAATATTTACAAAACCCACCTGTATAATAGGTTATAAGAGAAATTTTCAGAGATTACAAACTATACTTATATTAAAGAGGTGTTCCTGATGACCGAGAGCATGAAGGAGGACCACCACGAGTTTTTGGATATTATTTTTTTTACTCCGTCTGAATTCGAGAAAGCCGGTGGAGCATGGCCGATTCGGATCGGCCGTAATATAGCCAAAAGCAACTATCATATCGGCCCTCGAACGACACCTTTTCATTATTTGATCTTTGTTCTGGAAGGTGAGGGAACATTCATACAGAACGGACATCGTTACTCCTTGCGTGCCCGCGATGCCTTCTGCCTGTATCCACAGGTCACCCATGAGTACTGGTCCGATCCGAAGGAGTCTTTGCACAAAATTTTCATCGCCTTTGATGGAAAACATGCAGCAGAACTTTTGGCACGAATCGGACTCACCCCGGACTCGCCGCATCGTTCAGGTGTACTTACACCGGAGACGGCAAGTGGCATGCGTGCCTTTATGGAGGAGGTTCGCAAACCTCAGGGAGGCGCAAGCGACCTGGGACGACTGACCCGTTTTCTCGGATTGTTTGATCGAATTGCCAAATCTCCCGCTACCCGAGTGCTTCAACCAGGCTCTGCTACGCCATGGCTGCAAAGGGGCAAGGAGTACATGGATATTCATTTTGCCGGAGGTATTACCGTGGAAGGCGTTTCTTCACATGCTGGCGTGGATCGGACCCATTTTGCCAAACAATTCCGCAAAGCCTACGGCCTGTCTCCTGTTCAGTATATTCAACGTCTCAAAATGAACCAGGCCAAACGACTGCTTGTCCAGACCCCGTTAACGTTAACTGAAGTAGCGCACTCGGTGGGTTACCCCGACCTGTTCTCCTTCTCCAAAGCATTCAAAAAACAGGTCGGTCTGCCACCCAACCGATATCGAACAGCCGAGAACAATAAAAGCTGATTTGTCGCCAATCGCTCGCTACTGAAAGCTTCCTAAAACTACCTAAAGCAAAAAGGCAAGCCTCCTTGACCGGAGACCTGCCTTTTCCTGCTTACAACTTACAACACTCTTTTTTCTGTGAACTATATATCCCCGCTACTTCTTTTCTTCGCTCTTTCGAGCCAGCGGAATTCCGTTTTCCTTTGCATACCATGCTTCATAATGATGCACCGCGACACCTGCAAAAGAGGAATGAGAAGCGCCGAGATCAAACACTTTCTTCATTTCTTCGTCCATGTTGGTAATCGATTTACTAAAAAAGGTTAGATGATCACCTTCATGCGTGTCCGCCAGCTCGGCTCCAACCCATACTTTCTTGCCAAGCTCATCCGCTTCGTCCAGCTCTTCCTTGGACAGATCATACATCTGCTGACCACGATCCCGATAGGCCATAATGGCCACAGCATCAAAATGGTCGATCACCCAGCGGCTGAATGTACCTCCGCCTTCGCTTTCTGCCGATTCACGCGCATCCAGCCAGAATGGTATCGCAGCGCTCATGTACAATCCGGCGTCACCACCTGCTTGGGTCCACGCCTTCATGTTCTCGCTCCACTCTGCAATGACGCTGTCCTGCTCGTTCTCCCAGCGTTTTAGCTGATACGGTTCCACATCCAGTTGAACGCCCTCAAAACGTTCATTTTTGGCAGAAGCTGCATTATAGGCTCTTACTTTTTCAATAAAAGCAAGTCCCTCTTCCCGCTTCTCCGTATAGGCCCAGTCTGCATGACCGTTCAGGGCGTGCACCTCGATCTCGGCCTGCCCGGCAGCCGCTATGAATTTGCGGTATGTCGCGTCTGGTACCTCATCCTGGATTTGCAGGAAAATAGTATCCACACCCTGCGCTTTGGAGAAGGAGATAATCTCTGGCGTCTGCTCGGCAATAATGGAAGCGTCCCACAGCCAGGTCGCTTTGTGTTCCTCATGTGAAAACCATTTGAGTAGCCAGGGCAGAAGAAGCAGGCAGAACAGCAGGGCCAATATGGCCCATTTTGCCTTCATTGACAGTTTGCCCCACTTGTTCGTTATATTCCTCAGACGAGCAACGCTTCACTTGGCTCAAGCACGGGGTGCTGTACCGAGTGACCAATCTTGTAAATGTGTGGATGTGTGTACGTTTTGAACGCATTACGTGTATCCAGAATCGGTACACCCATCTCGGCAATATCAAAGTAAGGCAAATCGCTGTGGTTGGTGATCAGCACGATGCAATCGTACTTTTTGAACTGCTCCAAGTTGAACACTTCGCTGTATACTGTCTCGCCATGCTTGTCCAGGAACGATTCAGCATGTGGATCATAATAGCTGACATTGGCTCCACCTTCCTTGAACAGCTCATAGACTTCCAGTCCCGGAGATTCACGCAAATCGGCAATATTCGGCTTGTACGACATACCGAGCAACAGAATGTTGGATTTACGTACCGATTTGGAGTACTCGTTCAGAATGGTTGACGTTTTGTTCAGTACATAATATGGCATGTTGTCGTTGGTGGACTGGGCCAGCTCAATGAACTTGCTGTAGAAACGGAATCCTTTGGCCTTCCAGGACAGGTACATCGGATCCAGCGGGATGCAGTGGCCGCCGATGCCAGGGCCTGGATAGAAAGGCATGAAACCAAAAGGCTTCGTCGCTGCCGCGTCAATAACTTCCCAGATATCAATGCCCATTCGGTCGCACATCATCGCCATTTCATTGACAAAGGCAATGTTTACGCTGCGGAACGTATTTTCCAGCAGTTTGGACATTTCAGCCACTTTTGGCGAAGATACAGGTACAACCGTTTCAACGTATTTGCTGTACAAAGCTGTTCCAAGCTTCAGGCAGGCTTCCGTTGTGCCCCCGATGACTTTCGGTGTATTAAACGTCGTGAATCGTCCGTTGGACGGGTCCACACGTTCAGGCGAGAAGCACAGGAAGTAGTCTTTGCCAGCTTCATGTCCAATCTTGTCCAGCTTTTGCTGAATCAGTTCTTCGGTTGTACCCGGGTAAGTGGTGCTCTCCAGCGTAATCAACATGCCTGGTTTCATGTGCAGTTTAATCTGATCCACAACCGTCTCAATATAGGACGTATCCGGGTCCTGGTTTTCACTAAGCGGTGTAGGTACACAGATGCTCAACGCGTCGATCACACGCAGCATGCTGTAGTCTGTTGTAGGCTGAAAACGGCCGCTTTGCATCACTTTTTTCAATTCCTCAGACGAAATATCGTGAATATAGGAATCTCCCTGATAGATACTTTCCACTTTGGATGCATCCAGATCAATTCCGATGACCGTAAAACCCTGATTAACCATTTCCACCGCAAGTGGAAGTCCTACGTAACCGAGCCCGACCACGCCGAGCACCGCTTCTTTATTTTCAATCGCATTCAGTAATGTGTGGAATTGTTGATTCTCCATTATATTCCCTCCAGGCAGTGTATTAGTTTGGTTGATGATGATTCCATTTGATAGATGTTTGTCTATAGATGTACTTGTCTGTCTAATCGAAATGATTAACGGATAAAAACTATTGTTTCTCTCGGCTTTGCTCGTGGTGATTAATGCAGGCAGCGCCGGATTCGGGCATCCAGCTCCACAGGTGAGAACGGCTTGGTCATATAATCATCGACTCCGCTGCGGAAGCATTGACTGATTGTCTGTTCAACACGTTGTTCCGTCAACACGACGATTTTGGGAGGCTGCTCCACATCCAGGTTCTGGATATGTTGAATGAACGGCAGACCATCAATGCCATACAGATTCAATTCGGTCAGCACCAGATCGGGCGTGATTTTCTCAATCAGTTCCAGTGCAGCCAGTCCGTCCACCGCTTCATAGGTTTCGTACCCCTGCATCTTCAATCGCAATTGCAGAAACTCGCGTACTGTCGGATCGTTATCCACAATCAAAATTCGTTCCGGCTCGTCTGCCGTCTGGTCCAGCGTGTAGATATGAATTTCCGACGGGTCTACCAGCTTCGCGGACTCAGCCATGTGCTGGATGGTTGCCTTGGAAGGACGCTCACCTGCCGGGAAACTTGCCAGCGTGATTTGCGGATCGGCACCAGGTACCGTCTGCTGCAATTCATGCTTGATGCGAAGCCCCTCATAATGAACCTCATCCAGTGTCAACCCTGGCAGCAGGACAGCAATCGCCTGTGTGGCTCCATCCTCCCAGACCTGGAACCCAGACTCATTGGTCTGCTCCAGATGTGTCCTGACCTGCTGCGCCGGCTGAGACTGCCCTGCACAATGGATGAACATTAAGCCGCATGTCTCGGCACCCGTTTCCTTCAATCCCTGTTCTACACTGCGGTACACATTAACGGCAGCCTCACGCTGCAATGTCGCCGTAATTGGCATGTTCTTTTCCACCCTTCTCCTTCGGTTATCTATACAAGTCCAACTAATCGGTATTTACACTGACACTCCGATGACAGAACAACCTTCCGATCGCTGTTATCCCCAGATTTTTTTGATTCCTTTCTGAAAAGGGGAAATCCGGGAATAGCGTATGCTTTCGAAGTAGCTTTCTTGCAGAAAGCTTGTAGCTTCGCTTCTTCAGGTTATTTCTGTCCTCTCTGCGTTCTCGTGTAAATGTTTAGTTGAACATCTATATTGTTTCTGCTGTATTACATTGATTACGCTGTGCCTAGGCCGCGTCGCTTGTCTTCTCTTCCTCGGACCAGCTTTGGCGTGTCATGGTACCCCATGAGTTGTTGTTTTGCATGAACTGGATATGCCCCTGCAATCTCCACAGCACGCCGAGCTGATGATAGCCGACGAATTTCAGGGCAGAGTAGAACAGCATTTTGACCAGATCGGACAGCTTGTTATACCGCTTGAATGCAATTTCCTCGAGCACTAGGGCTCCCACACTCAGCAGATAACCACTCACAACGTTGAGCAATCCAAACAGAAGAAGTATCGGCCATTGGGTCATATCCATCAGTACATATCCCGTGAGAGCAAGAAGTCCGGTAATTCGGAAATACGGATTCAGCGCTTCAAAAAGGATATTGTATGGCATGGTCAGCATGCCCATGACTTTATATTTCGGGTTGAACAACATGCCGCGGTTCTCGATCATGTTCTTCAGATTTCCGCGTCCCCAGCGCTTGCGCTGACTGGACAAGATCCGGTAGGAATCCGGCGCCTGTGTCCAGCACACCGCTTCAGGACAGAAGGCTACGCGGTATTTCAATTTATTTTCCAGCATATAACGGTGAAGCTTGATAATAATGTTCATGTCTTCACCCGGATATCCGTCCCGGTATCCACCAACCGCGATAACTGCATCCTTGCGGAACATGCCGAAGGCACCCGAGACGATGATCAGACCATTCATGTGGCTCCAACCGATCCGTCCGCCCAGAAAGGCTTTGAGATACTCGATGGACTGGAACATAGGCCAAATTTTGCGAGGCAGTGAAACGTCCTGCACTGCCCCGTTTTCGATTTTGCAACCATTCGCTATCCTTACATCCCCGCCAATCGCTACGGTCTCTTCGGGATTCTCCATATACATGCGTGCCATGCGGATCAGGGCATCCTTCTCCAGCAAAGAATCGGCATCAATGGAAGAGATCAGCGGATAATGGGACAGGTTGATTCCTGCGTTGAGAGAATCGGCCTTCCCGCCGTTCTCCTTGTCAATGACATACAGGTCCGGAAATTCCGGATTGTGATAGATCCCGCGAATCTTCTGACAGGCAATCTTGCCCCGAATCTTTGTGTCGGGTACCGGCTTCAGACGATATTCTTCCAGCAGCACCTTCAAGGTGGTATCGCTGGAGCCATCATTCACCACGATGACTTCATACGTTGGATAATTGAGCGTCATCAGACAGTTCACATTTTCGATAATCGTCAGTTCCTCATTGTAAGCGGGCACCAGCAAGGAAACCGATGGCACCAGCTCCGAGCCTGACAACGTATTGTATTTGGAATACTGCGACCGTCTGAAGATCGTCCAAATGTTACGGAATGATAAGGCCAGAATGGAAAAATAGAGCGTATTTACGGCAACGACATAATAGATTGCCACCATGCCGTAGATTAACAGTAGATCTCTAAGCAGTGTAATCCCCTCCTACCGCAGCCACACCTGTACGTTTCTTGCTAATTGTCCGGTTCCCTCGTACGGGACCGAAGTACCGATCATACAGCAGCCTTTTTTTGTTATGTGCAATCATCTGGTCAACGGCTTTGTGGTCTGTTCCTGAGTGCTGCATCGTGCTCTCAATCTGTTGCATTGCAATTTCGCGTTCAGCACCTGTACCCTGCACGGCGGCCTGACACAAGGCTTCGAATCCCGGTTCGCCCAGCTTGCTCAGGCTCTCCGCACTGTTATAGCGTACGCCCCAGTCTTCATCACGCAGCGCTTTGCGCAGCAGTGGAATGCTGCCTGCCGCATGTTTTGAACCGAGCGCCTGAACCACTTCGGCACGGACCTCCGGGTCCGAATCCTGCATGAGCTTCAGAATGGTCTCGTCCTGAAGTGCCGGACTTGCGCTAAGATACAGCTTCACCGCTTCGGCACGCACATCCTGATGTTCTGCGCCAAGGAGTCTGTCGAGTGCAGGCATTACTTCAGGTACAGCCTGTCCCCACATTGCAACCAGTCCCACTTTGACAAAATCAGGATTACGCTCTTCCAGCAATTCAATCAAAATTCTGCTGGTATCCAAACTGGTTTCGAGCAAAATATCTGCTGCCAGATGATGAATCGATTTTCCTTTGGTTAACAGCAGGGCAAGCATGTCTTTCAGTTCACCCTGACGGGTGGTGCATCTGGCGATTGAACGACCAATCATAATCGCCATTGGGCCAGGCTTCTCATCCTTGAGCAATTCCATCAAACCTGGAACGGCCTCTGAACAACGCATGCCTCCCAATCGATAAGCTGCATCAATCTGGCGTCCGTAACGAATACGACTCAGTTCCTTCAGATCATGCTCTACAAACCCGGCTTCACGGCAGAGCGCAATCAATTTGTTGCGATACTCTCCCTTGAACTGGTCAATCCATTCAATAAGCTTGCTCTGGATGACCCGACGCTCGAGCGGAGCCAGCTTCCCGGGCGGCAATCGGAGGGGGCTGTCCTCGGTCAGCGCCGTCTGCAGATACGTAAAGTAATCACGCTGCTTTAATTTATAAAATTCAATCTTGCGCCGTTTGCCGTTGTGGGACATTTTCATGGCAAACAGCAGGATCACACCCACAGCGACGAGCGCTGTGCAGATGTATAAAAATAGATAAGCCAAAGCCAAATTCGGAAACATGTGAAAAGGTCCTCCTTTATACTCATTTATTCGGTCTGAAAACTTGGAATTTGTTCATACCGTTTCTTCATTTCCTCGTAGCTCAGTTTCAGTCGCTCACTGTACTGTACCTGCTCCCAGGGCTGCCAGCTGTATACAGGCAATGTCTTCACATCCAGTGTCTTCTGTTCACCACCAGGCCAAGAGATATTGCCAGTAGAACGATCCGTTAACCACGGAACCAGAGTCACACCCTTGACTGCGACAGTTTCGAATTCCCGTCCACCTTTCAGTGCTCCATACTTGATCGCTTGCAGTGAACTTGGGTCACCGAATCCAAGCAGCATCCATGGAATACGCATCTCCACCTGATTTCCGTTATACTGCCAAGCGGTTAACGAATCGGTATCAGACTGATCTGGAGCTGTCGTTCCCCGCTTCAATGTACCGACCTTCTCATTCATGAACGGTTGGGCGGAACGGGTATCCGGTGGGGTCATTCGCAGGCTGACCGCAAGATTCCATGGATGGAATGGATCTGCCGCGTTCTCTTGCTCCTCGGGCAGCATCCCGTAACCTTTCTTGCCATAGAGGCGTCGATTAAAGTCATAATCCTTGGCGATCTCCACTTGTGATTCATCATCCTGCCCCAGTGTAATCACCGTTTCGAGCCCATCACTGAGCGTTCGATCCGGAAGTCTGGTGCCCGGCTGATTACCACCAGCCAGTGTATCCGTTCCGATGCGCAGCAAGGTCTGGTCCGGGTCAAAAGGTTGATCCAGCGTCATGCCAATGTACAGGTAGGCTTCATCATGGGTCATCTTCATTTCCTTGATGCCATCCACCTTGCCTTGCCAGAGAGTGACCTCTTCCTTCTTCAGCGCATTCCAGTCATCCAGCTTCCCGTCGATGGTCAACTGTTCCTGTTTACCCGGGTCCATGGCGAGCAGACCGAACATCTTTTCATTCGTGAGCACGTTCAGCCAGTAGGAGCGGCGATCGGCCGGAATTTCCAGCGGCATCGTGTTCCAGGTTTTTTTGAACCATTCATCCTGCCACATGAACAAAATCGCTCCCGCATACCCTTCGTCATAAATATCCTGGGTCAGCGATGCGTCGATCTCTCCTTGCTCTGCCTCGTTATGTCCCCCTTGATTACGGCCTCCCATACCCAGATGGGAAATCCCTAGCGAAGATGGTACACCGTACTCTGTAACCATTACAGGCATATCGGAAAACTCGGCTTTGAGCTTGCGCAGATAACTTTTGTACGTGTTGTACTTGCCGTTCTCATCCTTGATGGTCTGGAGTGTCTGGTCCGTATGGAACAAGTCCGGGTAATAAGGGTACACATGGTATGCTGCAAAATATCCGCCCTGCCATTCTTCGGGTTGAATATGTCGCGCATCCACACTCACCAAATCCTCTTCAAACAGCGGCTCGCCCGGATGATCCAGCACATCGGTGGTTACCCAATTGGTGAAGGTCATCGGATGCTCCCACCCATACTTCTTCTCCAATACGGCAGTATAGTCCAGCAGCTCCGCCAGCCAATTCTCGAATGGCGATGCGTCCTGCGTCCCGGAAAAATGAACACCCTTGTACTGCGGCACATCCGGATGGCTTTCATTCGTGTTGTTCACCATCGAAGGGTCCCACTCGGTACCCACATGCCAAGCCATCAGGTATTTTCCGGCATTCGTCTTGTATTTGCCGCTTGACTCTCCGGGTCTATCTGGAATGTCTGCATCCCCGTATACAGCGGATACTGCCTTCTCAATCTCTTGCTTGAACGTTTGTTCAATATCGTCAGCATAGGCATCCTGCTTCTCAATCAACTTTTCTTCCGGCGACCATATGCCCTGTATAAAATATAACGGTTGCTCCCGGCCGCGATTATATTCGACTAATGCTGTGTAAAAGATTGGCTCATGTACCGTATACACCCGGATGACGTTGGCTCCCAGATCCTCTATCTGCTGGAACCACCGCAAGTAATCTTCTTTGGTCAACGGGAATTCGCCCGGGTAATGTCCCGGTGAGGTTGCGCCCAGGTTTACACCTTTGACGAACATCTCCCGCCACGTCCCATCGGGTCCGTATTCCATGAACCGGTCTCCATCAGTCTTGAATTTCATCTCCGTGCCGTTCTCCGCTGTGTACGTAACGAGCTGGGGCTGCATGTAGTGCCATCCGGCCAATATTCCGCCTGTCACTACGGCCGCTCCTGTCAACATCGTCAACAACCAGCGTCTTCGTCTTCGTCTGCTCATGGCTCTTAATTGCTCACCTCTCTAGTATGCATCCAGCTTCACCTGCAAATCTTAAATGACATGAAGTTCTGAGGGAATTCCGCTTCGGATGTCCGCTTTGGGTAGAGATGTCAGCGGTGTAGTTCTCACTATAGCTCTAAGACTCTGCATTTGTAACTAGGCTGATGGAAGCAAACATGAACTGCAACATTCTGCCCATAATTCGTAAAAAGCACCATCAACTAGCATCCATGAGCCCTCTTGGCCTCTATGCTCCATGGACATGAATATTTGCCACTTTATCGTCCTCTTGAGGTTCTTCCAGCCTGGCACATCTCTACCCGTTATTGTTATATGCAACGCGGATTACGAGATCTGTTTCCGCTTGAACGCTTACCCCATTAAACGCAAGGGAGATTTTAAAGTTGCGGCTATTTTTACAGTATTAACCATAAAGATTACAAAATTGATACTATAGTCCGATAACGCATCAGCGAAAATCCGCGTCCTATCAAGGTTTTCTGAAAAGTGCAGAAAATGAAAAAAGGACATCAGTCCCCCCCTATAGGACTGTGCCCATTTATATTACTTTTACACAAAGCCGAATGAACACCCAGTCATCACCCGGAAGTCACGGATCTCTTACATGAAATGTAAAAAACTACATCTTATTTCCTAAATTTTGACTCTATTAGGTCCGTTCAATAATTGTGTCCAATTTGCAAAATAATTCCGGTTGCCGCATCTGACATTGTCATATATGCTTATAAAACAGGAACACTTGTTCCATACTGTAAATAAACTGTAAAATAACACTCACTGAATGAATCCCATTTCCGCACAGAAGCAGCCGGATCATCTATAAAAGGAGAGAAGTACTATGCCCCGCAAAGACGGACGTGTCATTATGCTGGCCGATTGCCAGTCATTTTATGCCAGTGTGGAAAAGTCTGCACATCCTGAATACAGAGACCGTCCGCTTGTTGTTGCGGGAGATCCTGCACGCCGTTCAGGCATTATTCTGGCAGCCTGCCCACTCGCCAAGTCCTATGGAATTACTACAGCAGAACGACTGGGTGAGGCTCTCGCCAAATGCCCAGATGTTGTCGTCATTCGTCCCCGGATGGCCGAATATATTCGTGTTTCCCTGCACATTACCCGTATCCTTCAGTCCTATACCGATCTGGTTGAACCGTATAGCATTGATGAACAATTTCTCGATGTCACCGGAAGTTTGGACCTGTTCGGCAGTCCTGAAACAATTGCCCGCAGCATTCAGGACAGGGTCATGGAAGAGACTGGTGTCTATATCCGCGTTGGCATCAGCGACACCAAGGTTGTCAGCAAGATGGCCTGTGACCTGTATGCCAAAAAAGTCCCGGGAGGCATCTATACGCTGCCCCGCAAGGACATGCAGACAACGTTGTGGAATAAACCGGTTCGAGACATGTTTATGGTCGGCTCCCGGATGGCACAGCATCTCTATAAGATGGGGATTCATACGATCGGTGATCTGGCGCAGACTCCATTGTCCCGGCTTAGAGAACGTTGGGGGGTAAACGGTGAGGTACTGTGGCGTATTGCCCGCGGGATCGATGATTCTCCGGTAAAACCCGGGACATATGCTCACCAGCAGCAGGGCATCGGACATCAGATGACATTGCCTCGGGACTATGAATCATGGGCAGACATCAAGGTGGTGCTGCTCGAATTGGCAGAGCTGGTCAGCCGGCGTTCCCGGGACAAATCGCTCATGGGCAATGTCGTCTCTGTAGGCTGTCGGGGGCATGATTACGATCGTCCCACCGGCTTCTCCCGCCAGATGAAGGTGAATGAACCTACCAACATCACCGATGAAGTATACGATGCGGCAGCAGCTCTGTTTCTGCGCCATTGGGACGGATTACCCATTCGCCGCATTAGCGTGTCATTGACCGGACTTGTGCCCGATTCCGAAGTACAGCTGTCCTGGTTTGATGACCGGGAACGCAAAAGAGAACTGGAACGTGCCACGGATGACATCAAGCGCAAGTTCGGAGATACCGCGATCATGCGGGCCTCCTCGCTTTGCTCGTCCGCGCAGGCACAGGACCGTTCTCATAAAATTGGAGGTCACTATAAATGAGTAAAAAATTACAGCAAAACGGGATCTTTGAATCCTCACGCATGATGCTGCCCGAACATCGGGAAGCCTACATCATTCATCAGGAGCAACTCGCTCCCCGTATCCGCCCGTCCCTGGATGCCCAGGCAGCGGAAGAAATGTCCCGTTTGCTTAGCAACTCCATGCTGCTTGGGGATGCAGTCACCATCACCCTGTTCCATGAACATGATGATATCCGCTTTACCGGGCAGGTGCTTCGACTGGACTCCCCTTCCCGTACGCTTAAGCTGCTAACAGAGACCGGAACCCGGGACATTCAGATGAATCTCATTACGGATGTGGTACTCGCGAATGAATGATGAATGATACGAGCCAAAGAGACCCAGCCGCAAGACCGTCTTACTTGTCCGGGATTGGACTCGTCAATATGAACCATATCTTATGGAGTGCAGCTTATTTTGCGAGTCACCGTCTTCCGTTCCTGAGACGAATGAACTTGATATAAAAGGAGCCCCCCATGAACTCCGCGTTGCGGGTATACCGGAATAGATGCAACATGGAAATTGCCATGCAGGACCCTTTTCCTACACGATCGGATGCAGAACGGAAGCAGTCGACAAGTCGCATTCATATCGGACCATTTCGTTCCAAAGAAGCAAAAGGACAGATTGGTGATTCATTGCCTGCTCCAGAGGGTAAGGGGAAGACTTCGTTAGAACAAACTCCAGTCAAATTCATTGGAAAGACGTTCGAGCAGATGCACACCTGCAATGCTGTTTCCTTTCCGATTCAGAGCCGGACCTACAAGACCGATACCAAACTGGCCTGGAACCAGGGTCAGGATTCCGCCCGACACTCCACTCTTGGCAGGCAGTCCGACTTGAATCGCAAATTCGCCGGATGCATTATACATACCGCAGGTGGTCATGAACGTTTTGGCGATCTGCACATAACGACGAGGAATAAGCTCATTTCCGGTGATGGGATCTGTCCCGTCATAAGCAAGCACCAGTGCCATACGGGCCAGGTCCGCACAAGTCACCTCAATAGAGCAATGGCGGAAATAGACGGCAAGCACATCTTCGACATCATCCTTGAGCACACCATTGTGCTTCAGAAAATAACCAAGCGAGCGGTTCAGATGGCCTGTTTCCGATTCGGACCGATATACCGCCTCGTTATAGTTCAGCCGATCATTATTCGCCAGCGTGCGGAAAAATTCCAAAATGCGTCGTGACTTCTCCTCTTTGCAATCCCCGGCAATCAGGGACGATACCGTAATCGCTCCCGCATTGATCAATGGATTAAACGGAATGCCCGGTTCAACCAGTTCGAGCTTGATCATGGAATCATAATCATCCCCGGTAGGTTCTTTTCCTACATTAAAGAAGACCGCTTCCTCTCCATGATCCATCAGAGCCAGAATGAGTGTAAATACCTTGGAGATACTTTGCATCGTAAACGGAACACCACAATCTCCGGCCGACACATGATTGCCTTCGGCGTTCATGATATGTATACCCAGTTCGTCCTGTGAAGCCTTGAACAACTCGGGAATATAAGAAGCGACTTTCCCCTGTCCAGTGTGCAGACGGCTTGTCTCCAGCCACTCCGGCAATAACTGGTTCAGATGTTCCATTGCAGCATTACTCATCTCCATCTCCTCCAAATCTCTGTATGAGTATTTCACATGCATCCGAAGGACAAGTTCCAATCGAAGTGATGCAAAATGCCCGGTATAGTATGTATTACCCCCGAGCCTGATCCCTTACCGCCTCACCTGAAGATTCAGCTCCAGAATCTCGCCGGGTAACCCATGATAATCGCCAACCCATGTGGATACAAAGTTCTGTCTGAGCAATATTCGACGGGATGCCTCATTGGACGGATCGATTACCGCATAGAGTACAGCAATTCCCGCCGCCTGTGCCTGAATAATCAGCCGAGCTGCGATGGAAGTTCCGTGTCCTTTCCCCCAATGCTCCGGCAGAATCATGTAACCCATTTCCGCCCGGGACGGATCGGATTCATCCGGGATCAGTTTGGCGTAGGCCATCCCTATCCCATCTTCACCAGATATCCGATAATATCCGCAGTCATTCCCCTGATTATAATTCACCATGGATTCAAACTCCGCTATAGCCTCATGCTCAGGAAGAGCACGTTCGGTAATCTGTTGCATAACTTCAATATTGGATACAAGAGCATAATAATCCGCAAAATCAGGTTGTGCATATTTCATGAAATTCATGACGGACATACCTCCTCTTAATGGCTAACAGGGACTCACTCTTTTTGTTTCACCTAGAGTATACCAGAAGCAAAGTATGCATTGCACACACCCCCTTCATGTACCGGAGCCTTCGCCCCTTTGCTTCATTGGGTCAAAAAAAGCGGCCTCCTTAGAGACCGCTCAGCTTGCTTTTTATAAAATAGAACTTCGTCCCCGCTACACTCAGCTTGCCCGGGATGAAGGGTTAAGATTCATCTGCTGTTCACGTTGACGTGTACGACGTCCCTGACCCGGAGGCGTTATAATCAACGCCAGCAAGAGCGAGACAGCGCAGAGTACAGCGATCACAATAAAGGTAAGGTGGAACCCGCCTAACAGGGCGCTGATAAACGATCCGGCCAAGGCACCAAATCCAAATCCCTGATAGATGACGCCGTAGTTTTTGCTCTGATTTTTCAGTCCAAAGTAATCTGCCACAATCGCCGGGAAGACTGTAATGTTGCCACCAAAGCAGAACGCGATAGCGGCCACACAGGCGAAGAAGATGCCAAAGCTTAGAGGTACCAGACTCAAGGTCATCACGGCAACAGCTGTAACCAGCAGTGCTCCGGCAATGACTTTCATCCGTCCTACTTTATCCGACAGCGCACCCAGAATAATACGTCCAGCGGTATTAAAGATCGCAACCATCGCCACGGCATTCGCCGCTGTAGCCACGTTAAGCCCTGCCAGCTGCACACCGATATCTTTCACAATGCCAATCAGATACAATCCACTCATACATGCCGTGAAGAAAATAACGAAGAGCATGTAAGCTTCTTTCGTACGCAGCATTTCTTTGACCGTATAATCCTGACGTGCTTCTTGTTTCTTCGCACCCTCGGTGCTGCTCGCTGGAGCCTGTTCGCGAACAACCGCTTCACGGATCAGGAACGAGCCGCCCACAATCAATACCAATACAATCATACCCCAGTACATAAAGGCTTGAGCAGGACCAACGGCACTGATTAATGCCGAGTTCACGTATTTGAACAACAGACTGCCTGTACCAAAAGCACCGACCGAAATCCCCGAGATCAGACCTTTTCGCTCAGGGAACCACTTAATCAGGTTGGACAGGGAAGTAATATACGCCGTACCATCCGCGAACCCAACTACAAATCCGGCCAAAATGTAGAGCAGTGTCAACGAACTCACTTGAGAACTGAGCACGAGTCCCAGACCAAGCACCACACCGGCTACCCGAATCAGGCGACGAAGCCCCCATCGTTCTTGCAGTCGCCCTGCAAATAATGTGGCAAATGCCAAAGCAAAACTGGTAATCGAAAAAGTTATCGCGACCGAGCTGACGTCCCAACCGAAACGATCAGACAACGGTTGATTAAATAAACTCCAGGTGTAGATCGTTCCAAGGCCCATTTGTACAATAATGGTTCCCAGTACAATAAGCCAGCGGTTCATTTTCATAGATGTAACTGTTGATTCAGGTGTTGATGAAGCGGATGAAATAGCTGCTTTCATCGTGATCTCCCCTTTGCCGATGTCTAGAGCATTTTGCATCATTCGATTCCAAGCACTAACGGGACAATATGTAGACGAATAAGAACATTTCGATCTGCATATTGCTGATTACAACCGTTCTTTGGATTGATGCAAAATGCTGCATTGAATGCGTTCACAAGCTAATCATACATGAAAGGGGATTCATTACACCGATTTGAGCATGAGTTGCATCAGATGCGGAATGAAATGCCTCTAGATGCGCATGAGCTGCCTGAATTCCTTGACCTTGCCCCGGCTAACAGGCACTTCAGCCTCCAGATCGCGCAAACGAAGCAGATACGTATTGTTAAACCAAGGTACAATTTCACGGATTTGAGACAAATTCACCACGTATGAACGATGGCAGCGGAAAAAGGTTTCCTGCGGCAAACGCCCGTGAAAATCCGAAATGCTGACCGGCATCGTAAACTCACCGTTTTTGGTATACACCTTCGTTACTTTCTCTTGTGCTTCCGCATAATAAATATCGGCAGTGTCTGTCACAATAATATTGTCATTGCGAAGCAAATTGATGCGTCTCTCCTTCTGGGCATTAGATTCCCGATCCTGCATCTGCATGCCGGATACAGACCATTCATCCTTCACTTGCGCTGTATGCTGAGCCTGTCCATCGTCATTGCCACGTTCACGCACCTCTTGCTCATGATCCCGTTTGAATGCCGTTTCGAGTTTTTTCAGCATCGCGGCAATTCGTTTCTCATCATAGGGCTTCAGAATATAGTCAAACGCCTCCAGCTCAAAGGCCTCAGCCGCATGTTCCTTGTACGCCGTAGTGAATACGATATAGGGCTTGCTCGCAAACTTCCCAATATGATGCGCCAGCATCATGCCATCCAATGAAGGAATGTTAATATCAAGAAAAATAACGTCGACTTCCTGCTCCTGCAGAAACTTCAACACATCCAGTCCATCTTCCAGACAATCTACCACTTCAATTTGGCTATGTTCCTGTATCAAATAATTCAGTTCCTCACTTGCCGGAATCTCATCTTCAACAATAAGAGCTCTCATTGGCCATTCATCACCTTGTCACTGCATCTCCTTTGGGTACATCAAATAAAATATCGGTGCCTTGCTCCAGCCGGGTGATCGTTAATCCTTGTCCATAAATGAGCTTCACCCGCCGATGCACATTGTACAACCCGATCTGGTTGCCCGGCATCCGGTCATGGTATACCTGCTCAATAATATCCGCTCCAATCCCTGCACCTGTATCACTGACACCAATTCGCACAAAGTCAGGATAGTCCTGTACCCGAATCCGTACGGTTCCGGGTCCTTTGACCTTGAGAATACCGTGAATGATGGCATTTTCCACAAGGGGCTGGATGACCAGACTTGGGATATGCACAGCTACCTCATCAATCTCATAAATGACGTTAAGCCTGCTGCCAAAACGTGCCTTCTCAATTTCCACATAATTGCGGACCTGCTCCAGCTCCTTGTGAATATCGATAAGTTCATCCGACAACTCCAGATTATAGCGCATATATCCGGACAGATTCACAATCAGTTCGCGCGCCCGATCCGGCTTGGTGCGAATCGATGAAGCAATGGCGTTCAGCGCATTGAATAGAAAATGAGGATGGATTGTGGTCTGCAATGCACGCAGCTCCGCCTTATTGGCCGCAGCCTTGATCTCCTCCACACGTGATACTTCCATCTGGGTGGAGATAATCTGGGACAGGCCCACAGCCATCGTTTGCAACGGATACGTAATCTTGTACGCTTTACGGTAATAGATTTTCAGCGCACCCGTCACTTCGCCCCGCTCTTTGAGCGGAATGATGAGGAGGGAGTGGATATCCGGCGTTTTTTCGTCAATTACATCATTGCTGATCGTAATCTCTCCGCTGGAGATTGTCTTCTTCGTCATCTCGCTAATAATTTCATTGCCGATGTGATACCGTTCCTCACCAAATCCCACATAAGCCAGTACATTTCGGGTATCCGTAATCGCAACCGCATCGGCCTGAATGTCCTCCTGAATAATCCGGCAGATTGTCCGCAGAGAGTCCTCATCAATGGAACGGAAGTATGGCAAGGTCTTATTGGCAATTTCCAGCGCCAACTTGGCCTGACGAGCCGCAATCATTTCCTTTTCCCCTTCCACACTCTGCACCAGCAGAACGATCAGCCCAATGTTCGCCTCACCCAATATCATCGGCAACGCAATCTTCGAGACAATATCGGCACCCAGTGGGTCGGGATAGGAATACAGCAGGATAAGCAGCATCGTAAGTGCTTCACAGACCATTCCGGCGGCAATACCGATCATCCAACGCTTCGACTTGGGCGTATACTTATGTATATACCCGGAGACCAGACCTGCAAGGATACTCGTAATCAGACACGGGATCGCCGTAACGCCATCCATATCGATCAAGTACCGATGCACCCCGGAGACAATCCCCGTAATGATGCCCACAGGCGCTCCAAACAGAATGCCGCCAGACATGATCGCAATAATGCGCACATTCACCAGCGAACCTTCCACATTAATGCCGGTATACGTGCCAAAGATGGCAAATGCACAGAATAACAACGTAACCGCAATGTACTCCTGCCATCTCAATTTTCCCTTTTGCAAAATCTGTCTAAACCGAGGTACCCTCGACAGAAAGAATAAAAATATAATCAGCAGTGCCGCCCGTTCAAACAACCCCAGCAGCATCGTAAACATCTCCGTCAATCTGACTTCCTCCACATCCGTCAAAAATAACGCCCTCATCGCAGCAGCGTTTTCCTCACCTTGAAATCCATATATGCTCGTATGCAACAGTTTACCGCTCCAATAGGAGGAAAGCAAAGTCGATCCTGTGAAAATGAAATGCAAAAGGATAGCGACACGCTAAGCGATCATCTGCTCGCATTCTGAGAATTATCTTCAGTATTTCGATTCTCGTACTGATTGTTGAACACTGCATAATCGAAACAGTACCTTATAATACAATTTAAATTTAGTATTTATGGCATCCTGATTAGCAACCACATTTTTTTGTTAGAACATGATGAGATAAAAGCAGGAACTGCAAAAGGTAAAAAGGCCAACCAGAATGTTCTGGCTGACCTCATGATAGAAAACCAAGATGGCGATTTTTTTATTCGACTCGCCCGACATCGTACGCCCATATCAGCATGATTATGAAAAGTTTCTCCTTATAAAATAACTTGGCGTACAGCTCCAAGCATGGCAATAACTGTTGACCAAATTGCTGCCATAAGGAGAATACGTTTTGTCGTCCGGGTCGTAGAGCTCCCAGAAAGTGTCCGCTCCATCCTTCAGCATGCCGCCCCAATACCTTCGGATCTGCTCCAGTGCCTTCCCTGCTTCCCCGCACATAATCAATGCGTCAACATAATGATGTACCATGTACGGCGTGGTCATACCAATAGCTTCGCCTTTACCGGGTAACCGATCAAGTAATTGCCGGGCAGCGGGAGCATCCATGATCTCAGACAGAACCATCCACACTTGCGATGCCCAGGATACCTGTCTTTTTTCACCACTGACGAAAAAGCCCTGTTCACCATCCCACAGATGTGTGAGAGCTGCTTGCTCAGCGTCTTTGATATGCGTGTTAATCCATTCCTCATGCTCCGGCAGCCTCAACTCCTGGGCAATCCGCCTTCCCTTTTTCAAGCTATAGATGAGCACTGCCTGAGCCCCCGCCTGTTTATTTAATTCTTCATGCCAGTCCAGAAAACAATACCACGTATCGTCATCCCGTACGATGCCCCGCGCATCGAGCCGGTTAAGCCCAATGTCAATCTGTTCTCGAGCCACCGGCCAGAGTTCTTTCAGCGTTTCCCTGTCCTTGGTAGCTTCAAAATAGTCCCATAACGTCGCAATAAAGAATAACGCATAGTCATATAGGTAAATGTCGTCCACGTACGGTTCCTGTTGCTCGTACAAACAGGCTCCTACTTGGCCGCCCTCCAATCTTGTTCCGGCAAAGAGATATAGACAGCGCTTGACGAGATCATTACAGCCAAAGGTTTCATAATTGACGAGGGCCTGAAGGCGAAGATCTCCGATCCATAACCGACGATCGCGCTTCGGCCCGTCTTCAAATACCGTCTGCATGCAATCCCGAAGCGTCTCCACGGCCACACGATCCATTTCTGCCAGCTCCGGGTCAATACCTTCTGGCAATTGTGGTACCATCTCCATGTCTGCTGAGGTCACCGTCATGCAATATATATCGTTAATTCGAATATCGTAACGGATCGACGTTTCTACCACCTCGACATTCAGGTACCTAAAGGCATAGCGACGGTTTAGGGTTAGCGTGCCGGGTAATACGTCCACATTAACGATCTCATCCTGGAGCCACGAACGGCTAAGCCAACCCGAATATTCTGCAAAATCCTCACCCACCTCACAAGGCATTTCTCCGAATGTGAGCTTCAATCTGAGGGGTGCATCTGCATTGCTACGCTCGTTAAGAAGCGACAAGGTCAGGTAGCCGACGAGATGCTCCCCGAAATCCAGCGTGACACTGTCTCCTTTGCACAGCACTTGATCGGACAAGTGTTCCGCTGCGCCAATTGTCTCGATACGCCATCCCTGAAAAGCCGCCGCATCCGGAACTGCACTCACGATATGTTGTGGATAAACCTTTTGCTGGTGAAGCTCCGGAATCATCCCTTGCGCTTTATCCAGCCAAGCTGTGTTGATTACTTTTTCACGCATTACAATGCCCCCTTATCCTTTGACCGCCCCAACGGTCATGCCACCGATAAAATATTTTTGCAGGAACAAAAACGCCAGCAGCAACGGCAGTGCGCACAGAAAGCACGCTGCAAACAGGACATTCCACTGCGTGGGATTTTGCTGATCACCCAAAAATCCGAGCATGGCCAGCGGTAACGGTGAATCTCCTGCGCTGGAAATAAAGATCATATTGAAGAAATAATCGTTCCAGATCCATACACCTTGCGTAATAATGACCGAAACCGTTACCGGAATGAGCAAGGGGAACACCACGGTCCAGAAACGTTGGAATAATCCAGCCCCGTCGATGTGTGCTGCTTCTTCTACCTCCTCAGGTACACCGCTTCGAATGAAGCCCGTGTACAGGAAAGTTGAAAACGGCAGACTGCACGTAATGAACATGAAAATAGGCGTATATTGATTCGTTGGAATATGTAGCGCATTAATCATTTGTACAATAGGTATCAATACCATTTGCGCAGGGACCACGAGTCCGGACAAAAAAAACAAATACATGAACTTGCTCAGCTTTGTCTTCAGTCGGGCCATAGGGTAGGACGCCATCGCCGCAAACAGGACAACGAACACGACCGATACGCCGGTTAACACCATGCTGTTCCACAGCGCTTCCGGAAAGTGCATGCGGTCAAAGGCAGCCTTGTAACTTGCAAAGGACATATCCTGGAACAGGACCAGCGGATTCGTGTTATTGCTTGGATCTCGGAGTGATGTCGAAAAGGCAATAATTAACGGAATCAGGTTTAACGCCATCACCAACAAGACGACGACCTGAACGGACCCTTTCCCCAAAACTTTACGAAGCGTCATGCCGACACCTCCCGTTTGTTCATTTTTAGTACAAACACAGCGGTAATGACGATAATCACGGCAAAGGAAATGACGCCAAGAGCCGAAGCTTTACCAAAGAGCTGTTCGGTAAATGCCATCTTGTAGATGGTATAAATCAGCGTGTTGGTAGCCGTGCCTGGACCGCCATTTGTCATGATAAACGGGAAGTCGAACGCTTTGAGTCCATTGATTAAACTTAACGTCACGTTGATTGTAATCGCTGTTGCCAGTAATGGAATCTTCACATGTCGCAGCAATCTCCAGGAGCCGCAGCCATCAATCCGCCCGGCTTCCAACAGGTCGCTCGGAACAGTCTGTAGTCCTGCAAGGAAGATAATCATTGTCGTTCCGATCGTCTTCCAAATTTCCACGAAGATAATCGAATACAGCGCGGTCGAGTAATCACCCAGGAAATTCAGTTCGTTTGCGATACCCAGTTTATCGAGAAAGGAAGAGATCAGTCCGTAATCGGGCATATAGACATAACTCCACAAAAATCCGACGACGATCGCACTGAACAATGTGGGAATATACGCCAGGGAACGGTAAATCCCGGTTCCTCTTATTTTCATGTTTAACAGCAGAGCCATTGCCAAACCGATGATATTGCCAGCTATGACGGTGACGAACGTATAGATCAGTGTATTTTTCAATGAAATGCCCAGGATGTCGCTGCGAAACAATTCCTTATAGTTGTCGAGACCGATATAGTTATAGGCTTGGGCGTACCCGTTATAGTCCGTTATGCTGTACTGGAACAACCGCAGGATCGGGAAGATCCAGAAGGTCAGGTAGAAGATCAATGCCGGCAAGGCAAACCAGTACATGGACTTTTTCATTACAGTAGAGCTCATCCTGCTCCATCCTTTCCAAGAGGGCCTGCGGCAAGGGAAGAAGGACAACCTTTCTCCCCCTTACAGCAGACAGCATCGTTTTTTCTAGTTTTTCCACAGTTCTCTGAACTTGGTTTCCATGGCGTTTGCCACATCTTCTGGCGTTGTTTTCTGTCCAGCGATAATCTCGGCAAACTTTGCCTGCATGACATCCGATACTCCGGCTGGCCACATCTGGTTGCTGAAGTAGACGGAATTTCCAGTTTGTTGATAGTTGTCATTCACTTCCTTGAACAATTCATTTTCAAGTTTTACGTCCTTATACACGCTGATGGAACTGTTGGCTTCCACAAATGCCTTGAACAGATCTGATTCACCATCGAACAGGTAGTTCAGTACTTCCTTGGCTGCATCCAGGTTTGCCGATTTGGCGTTCAAAGCGTATCCCGCAGATGTCGCAGCAGACACAAACACCGGCTGTTCCGGCTCGTTACCTGGCAATGAGGCGAATCCGCGAGTAAATTCGGCAGCGCCTTTGGAAACCATGGAGGCATAGTCCCATGTTCCCGTAAAGGTCATTGCTGCTTGCCCATCGATAAACAACTGTGCAGATTGGGCACTACCAATGCCAAGGGAGTTTTTCACCACATAGTTCTTGTCATAGAGCTCTTTGTACTTGGAGATCGTTTGAACCCACTTGGGATCAGTCAACGATTTTTCGCCTTTCTGGAGTTTTACATCAAAATCCATCTCATTTGGATAGACAACATTGGCAGCAATCGGATACATCCCGAATTGAATCATCCAAGGGTCTTTGTCACCCATCGCAATTGGCGTTACGCCTGATGCCTGCAGCTTTTGACACAACTCCAGAAACGAAGGCCAATCCTTCGGAAACTCGGAATATCCTGCCTGTTGTAACAACTCCTTATTGTAATAAACGCCCAGGAAGTCTAGCCCTTTGGCTACTCCATAAGGTTTTCCTTCATAGGACATATCCGCCTTCGCGCCTTGGCTGATGTTGTCCCAGAACTTCAGATCGGATAGATCAGCAGCAAATCCTGCCTTTGCAAAATCATTGACGCCGCCAGCTGCATTCTTTGGAAAAATCAAGAACATATCCGGCCCCTGTCCAGCCGCAAGCTTGGTACGTACGGATGTATTGTACTGATCATCAGGCAATTTCTGCACTTCAAGGGTAATGTTCGGAAACTTCTCTTTTACCAGACGCGGCAAGGTTTCCAACTCGAAATCCTCTCCATCAGACGCCTTGTTTCCCGATAGCATCATCGTTAACGTAATTGGCTTTTCTGACTCATCTGTACTTCCGTTGTTGGCATCTGTACCGCTCCCCTCCTGGCTACTGGAGCTACATGCGCTCAGAAACATCATGAGGAGTACCAAAGTCAGGGACCACAGTCGTTTTCTTTTTTTCATCTTGTCATTCCCCCAATTCATGTTTATTCTTGCTTTGTGCACATTCTCATCATACGGCGGGCAAAAGTGCATTTGCTTTGGCTCGTATGGTGCACTATTTTTAGAATTGACAAATGGCGGGAGGAGCACGTATGATTCTGTTCAACATCAAAACTAAACTTTTTCTGGTCCTCGTCCTCGTATCGATCGTGCCAATTATCGTCGTTTCTGTCAGTTCCTATCGCAGTTACACGAAGCTGGTGAATGAGCAGACCTCTCTCGTGACGTCGACAACTATAGGTAATTCGGTCAAGAGCATGGAGGAAATTTTGCAGAACATCGACCGGATCTCCGTCACACTCCTTCAGCAGTCTTCCAATGCAACCGCTTACAGTACTGTGAGCGATGAACTAATCAAGTTGAACGGTACCAACGATCAATATGAAATCTTCATGATCCGCAGCAAATTGAAATTGATCTTTGAAAACATTCTGCTTGGCTACAATTACATCAATGGTTTGTACCTTTTCACACCAGATGGCAAATGGATAAGCTATGGCAGTAGCGGCACAGACCTACGCCTCGATTATGTCGCACTTCGCGATGAGTGGTATCTGAATACGATAGAGCGTAAAGGAGATTTATATATTGGTGAAGTTGGCATTAAACCTTACATCATTAATGCCAAGGAATCTATTGGCTTCTCCAGAGCTCTCTACGATCCCAACAACAACGAGTTCCTAGGCGTGTTTATGCTGGATTGCAGTATGAACATTTTTGACGGTCTAAAACGTAATCCGGCACCAAGCTTGTCCAATCTATATCTGGCGAACGACGCTGGCGAGATCTTGTACTCCAGCGACGGAAGTAGAGTTAGCACTCCTCTTTCCGATACTCTGGCTGCGGCAACTCACCAAGTCGGCAGCAATTCACAGTACAAATCCATCCAAGATAACATGATGACGGTAATCCAGAAGGTTCCCGGCCGCAATTGGAACGTGATTGCCAACATCTCTATGGATCGGCTGTATGAGGAGTACAATATCTCGCAAAAGTTGCTGTTCTACGTGGCCATAAGTTGTGCCGTCATTTTCCTTCTACTTTCCTTTTTCTTGTCCAACCTGATCACCAAACCCATCATCGAATTGACCAAACTGATGCGTAAAACCAAATCTCATCGTTTTGTGACCATCAAGCCTCAAGTAACGAGGCAAGTAGACGAGATTGGAATCCTTTACCATGAGTTCAATAAAATGATGAAAGATATCGATACGCATATCCGAGAGAGTTACCAGAATAAGATCCTGATGCTGGACTCCCAAATGAAGGCATTGGAAGCACAGATCAACTCCCATTTTCTCTACAATACGCTGGAGTCGATTAATAGCATTGCCGAGATCGAAGAAGTAGAGAGTATTGTGGTGATGACCAAGTCCCTCGGGGACATGTTCCGCTACAGCATCAAAACGGACAGCGAGCTGGTCGCGGTCAGCGAAGAAATTCAGCATGTAGAGAACTACATGGCCATCCAGCAGATTCGGTATGGTGACAAGTTCGCGTTCAACCTCAATGTGGACCCGGAAATTCGGAGTCGTCGCATGCTGAAGCTTCTGTTGCAGCCACTTGTGGAAAATGCCATCTATCACGGGTTGGAGAACAAACGTGGGAAGGGTTCCGTCACCATTACCGGTTTGTTTCAGGGGGACAGCATCGTGTTCGAGATCTGGGACGATGGCGTTGGCATGTCCTCAACACAAGCAGAGGAACTTCGACATTTGCTGCAGCAGCCACCTGAATTCGTCGCTGTTGGTCAAAGGCATAAACAGAGCATCGGCATCAAAAACGTGCATTCACGAATTGCTTTGTATTATGGAGAGGGTTACGGCCTTTCGTTTCATACCGATTTGAATACAGGAACTCGAATTACACTCGAAATTCCGGCCAATTGGGAAAAGAGGTGACCAAAGAGATGTACACGTATATCGTTGTGGACGATGAGCCCTTGATTCGCAAAGGCTTGTTGAAAAAAATTGGGACTTTTGATCACTCGCTTAAGCTCTTAGGCGAAGCAGATAACGGTGCAGATGCCTTGGCTATGATTGAATCGTTCAAGCCGGACATTATCTTTACGGACATGCGCATGCCTGAGGTCGACGGCAAGCTATTGATCAGGACAGTATGCCAGCAATATCCGCACATCAAGTTAATTGTCATTAGCGGACATACTGATTTTGATTACATGCAAGAGGCAATCGCTGCGAAAGTTGTAAATTACCTGCTGAAACCTTTTAGCCGGGACGAGATCCACGGTACGCTTAACCAAGCCATCCATGCCATCGAACAGGAGCGCTCTCTTCAGCGGGAAGTCGTTCTAAGAGAAGTGGAAACGGAGCAGATGAAAAGGGATGCGGACATGCAAACCTTCCTGAATTATGTGCTCGCTCCCCATTCTTCCGTCAAAACACCTGTGTTTCGCTCTGCGGAATTTGCCGACATCATGGCATCTGACCAGTTCATTTTATTGACGATTTATGGTCCTCAACCGCTTACAGCACATCAACTACCTACCTTTTCGAATGGCCTGTACATTCCTCATCCACAAACGGATCAGCTACTGTTTTTCCTGATGCATGATCTGGGTAGCACAGGCCACCTGAATTTGCAGAAAATGGCGGCACAAACAGCGAATATAATTTTGTCCAAATCCGAAACTACGGATTGTTGTGTGGGGATCAGCTTGCCGCATACAGGCATTGGTGGCGTCCGAGAAGCTCACCATCAAACGATCCTTGCGTTGGACGAACGAGCCATTACCGATTTCGGCAAATGTTACGTATTTTCACAGGAGCAAATTCCTTTACATCAACTGAAGTGGACTCGAACGTATGAACTGTTATTTTTTATAGAGAGCGGGAATGTGCCGAAGGTGGAAGAGCTCCTCACCGATTTCTTTGCCTTCTACATACGTCAGCCTGACGCCTTGCTTTCCCACCTGAAAGAGCAGTGCAGAGACATTATTACGGAAACCAAACGACTGCTGAGTAACTATATCCAGAACGGAGGTAACAGTAGCGCCTCTTCCAGCTTGGAGGCCGTCCTGAACGTATCGTTCGATATGGAGTGCATTAGGAATTATATGGTAAAGGTGCTAACGGGAACAGCTCTTCTGCTTAAGGAAGATAACCCTTATGCATCAGATCAAGTGATCGATAATGTCAGGACATATATTGAGATTCACTATACCAAGGATTTAACGCTGGAATGGGTATCATCCCTGTTCTACCTGAACCCGAGTTATCTCAGTTATTTATTTAAAGAAAAGACATCCGAGAACTTTACTGATTACGTAAACCGACTACGGATCAGGCAAGCCAAGCAGCTCTTAACGAGCACAGACGATAAAATCTACCGGGTTGCCAAACAGCTGGGTTACGACAATCCAAAATATTTTTTTCGAGTGTTTAAAAAATTGACCGGTTGGACCCCAGAGGAATACCGAAAGCAACACAAATCCTTCACCGCAAACAACAAGGAACCAGGCCATGCATGATGGCCCAGTTCCTTGTTTTCGTTGTTGTGGTTCTTAGCGATCCAGCCGTTCTACTATCCGGTCATGCACACGGACAATGACAGTTGCAAGTTGTGCCCGTGTAAGGGTGCTCTGTGGTTGTAGCAGTTTATCCGGCGTACCTTGGAATATACCAAGCTGAATGGCCGTTGCCATGACTGCCCGGTTATATGGTGTCAGCTGGGCCTGATCCTTAAAATCTTCCAGCCATGATTCAACCTCTGCTTCCGGCAGTTTCGTATCCACTCCAGACAAGTTCAGTGCACGAACGAGCACCATTGCCATGTCCTCACGTGACATTGGAGAATTCGGCAGGTACTGCCCTTCTTCCATTAAGCCATATTCCTTGGAGGCTCGCAAAATCGGATCAAACCACTTCTCGTTTGCTGCCGCTCCCCCTGGCTCAATGCCTAACGCATTCAAGGCAGCCATCAACGTTTGGGCTGATGTTGTCGTTCCCTGGGGTTGCATGCGGCGTTCCGATACGCCATTGATCAACAGCAAGCTGTTGGCTTTGGCTAAGTCTTTGGCATACCAGGCCGAAGGTTTAACGTCAACAAATTCGCGGAGGGAGTGAATAGCAACGTAGGTGCCTCCTTGGTTTAGCAGTACTTTCCATACCTTGTTTCCGTTTGTGTCTTTGGTCAACACGCCGGGCACCGGCGTAAGTTGGCCTCCTGCCCCAACGTATGCGATTGTTGTGGAGTTTGCAGCTACGACATCGTTAACAGGCAGCGTTGCAATGACATACGTGTTCTGCTTATCTTTGATGGATACGTTCCATGGATCGCCGATGACCCGGGTGCCAGGTGAGCGGATACTCGCTGCCTTAGCTAGATCAGCAACATCTCCCGTTTGCACCGTCACGACAGCAGAAACATTGTCTTCCGAATCCGTTTGGCCTTCAGTCTCGGACCCGGATGCTGGTGGCTTAACAGGAGTTCCAACACTACCTGATCCAGGCGTGCTTGGCGAATCAGGATTCGTTCCTGGATTTGTGCCTGGACTTCCTGGGTTCGTTCCCGGTTCTTTCAACGTAAATGACAAACCGTCAATCCGAAGATCCGGTTCATGAAACACCAGATACAGATCATGCACGCCGCTCACAGCAGCAGAAATATCAACCTCCACGTCAACGTATCCTAATTCCTTGACCGTTACGTTAGCATTACTAATCTTGTAGGAGACAGGTTCTGTCACCGGTACGTTCCATACAGCAAGCGGTACGGTATCGAGCGCATCCGCATGCAATGAGATCGTGCCTCCCTGTACATTGGATGCGACAGATGCCTTCACCTTCTGCGCACCTGTCAGGTCAGCCTTAGGCAACGCGATCCACGATCCATTTTGTTTGGACCGAACTGCGTAGTAGCCTCCAACAATCACTTTGGCTTTTAATTGGGCTGCCGTGCGTCCCTTGGATACTTCGTGGTAAACTACTTCGTTCGAAGCAAACGCATGATCAAATACATTTATGGGCTGGGTAAGGGATAAGGTCGCAACCGACTTCCCACCAATGCTTAATGCCTTCGACGCTTGCACGTCTGCATCCCCAGCCGAGGTCCCAATCATGAAGTCATAACTGCCTTGTTCGACGATCCATCCACTCCGATTCACATCCCATAATGCCAGCGTTTGTGGATCGACCTGCAACAGGACTTCTTTTGTTTCACCCGGAGCGAAATGGACCTTCTCAAATGCCACCAGTTTCTTTTTGGGCGCATATGCGCCGTATGCGGAACTCCCGTTACGGGCGTACAGCTGCACGACCTCGGAAGTGGCCACATCTCCTGTATTGCTTACTCGGATCGACACCGTGAAAGGTTCGTCTCCCGTAACAGAAGACGGTACGGTCAGGGAATCGTACGTAAAATCAGCATATGATAATCCGTAGCCAAACGGATAGGTCACCTTGGCATCCGTATACATATAAGTCAACTCAGATTCAATGGGGTCTGCATTCGTCATATCAACCGTAAATCGCGGGTCGATGTCGTCAAGTCCAGTAGAGTTCCCTTCCGGTACGACATAAGAACTAATAGATGGAAAAGCATCCATGCCTGCATACCATGTGGACGTCAGGCGGCCTGTCGGCGCGTAATCTCCGTACAACACCTGGGCCAGAGCATACGAATCGTATTGACCGCCATATGGCTGGTAGACGATCGCTGAGACGTTGGGGTTGTTATGAATGCGTTCCATGCTTACAGGGAAGCTCGATTTAACCACGACAACGGTTTTCTTACCTTCGGCTGCAAAGGCAGCAGACACTTTCTCGACCAGTTCATAATCAGCTTCACCCATATCTAGGCTTGAGCGGTCATTGCCCTCGCCTGCGCTATGGCGTGGAATTGCTCCAACAAATACGATGGCATAATCGTCCTCTGTGGCTCTTGCTGCTGCCTCTTCGCCCACGCTCTTCACAACGGTCTTCTCAAACTTCGCCTCGTCCGGGCGATTTGCAGCATTATCCTTGCTACCCAGTGGAGATGATGCTGTTACGAGCTTACCCGTATCATCTACCTTGATGAAGCGTCCATTGGCGTAATACCAGTTAGTAAAGTCCCCGGAGAAACCCGTTCGGTACCCATTGGCAACCATGGACAATGATCCGTCCTCATTGCTTTCCATTCGCAGTGTTGGCGGTATGGCACTCGTGTCACCCATCATCTCAGGAAGGCTCCAATCGTTGTTCGTCAGATTCAGACTGGTACGATCCGTATTGCCAACTGCTGCATGATTTGTCGCAGGGGAAGTCACCCAACGCTGATTATACAGCGACAATAAACTTGAACCCGCTTGACCCCAATCGTACACACGGAACAAGTGGGATGAGTCGGCCTCATCTGGCGTATCCGCAGTTGTGATGAGCTGCGCTCCCTCCGTGCCTACATTCGGACTATACACGTCCGCCGTGACCGTTTGTTGATTCGCTTTAGAGGTTAGTGCAATGACTTCATTTCCCGGAGCATAGTTTACGTTACTGCTACCATTCATTTTAATGATGGAGAGCAGTGGAGATTCACCGGAGTTTTCCAGCGCAGGTGTCGTGCCAACTGAATACGTCGTCTTGAAGCGTGCGTCAGCATACACCCCTGTAACAGCAACGTCATTTCCTTTTTCCAGCGGAAGTGTGCCGTCATTTTTCAACAAAACAACGCTCTCCTGTGCCGCTTGAAGTGCTATTTCCTGATGGTTCATTTGGTTATAATCGGAAGGCGGAGATGTTCTGACGTCCCTTGCTTCCTGGGCAAAAGGATAGTTTTGCGGTATGCCCTGATCATCGGTTTCATTAAAAATCCCCAAACGCACCAGCTGGTTTACATGTGGTCTGGCTGCTTCTATAAGCTCTTCCTCGGTAATTCCATATTCCCCCTGCTCCACGAGCGCCACCAGATCGGTTACATCCGCAGGTGTTGTCCCTGACGGCCGACCCGCATTCGCCTGGGCAAGCGCCATGAGAACCGTTGCATGACCGCGGTCCACGGCATAGCGGTCGTCATACCCGTTTCCAAGTTGGTTCGCGTTGGACACGATCGCATCTCCATTGAAATCAGGTGAACTGTATACGCCATATTTCGCATCCATATTGGCCAATAGTTGAAGAGGAGATAGAATGTTTGGAATGCCGTTTGTCCGTCCATAAGATGTCATCGTGCCCGCCAGCGCACCCGATTCAAACCCAGGGAGCGCGGCTCTCGTTTGGTACTCAAACAACGAACGCGCGCTTGCGCTGTTATTCGCCGTCTGCCTGAACCACTGTGCGTTATAGACGGAATAATGCTTTGTACCCACCGCGGCTCTCATCCAGAATCCATTTTCACTGGTGGACTGGTCGATTCCGCTAAGCCCCGAGGCCATCTTATCGATCAAGACCCCGGCCATATTCGGGTCCTCAGAGAACCCTTCATCGAAGCGACCACTAAGCGGATTGATACGCATATCGCTGACAACAGTGAACGCAACACTGAGGGAAGGATCGTTGCCCCCGTGGATGTTGGATTCACCTTGCTTGACCTTCAATTTACTGATTTTCTCGTTACCCATCACTTCACCGATATCGGACAAAAGCTCTTTGTTCCAGCTCTGTCCCATGCCAATCAGGGCAGGAAAATCGGTCGAAACACCCTGAACATTATCAGCAGCAGATAACGCGCCTGGAATGACCTTGCCCGCATGTTTCCCCTGTGTTAATGTGTAATGATTTCGCGAACCCGTCACATAAACGGCTGGACCTTCGAGGCCAGTGTATTCGAAATAGGTGTCTACGTATGCATCCAGATGCTCTGGCACGCCATCGAATAATGGCATCCCGTCAAAGACACCTCCCTGCTGAGTTTGGAACTTTAACGTACTTGTCGTAGATGCTGATAGTGGCATGGCTCCCCAGGACCCCCATGTCAGACTGACCACGGTGATGACGGCAATCACTTTGCCGCCCATCTTCTGCTTGAAACCTCTAGTCAAAGTCAATGTTAACCCTCCTCTATTTGTAATCGCTTACAATTTGGTACTTACTCATTATAGTTGGAGGAATGGTACATTTTGTTTATGGGTTGAGGTACAGTATTTTTAGATATCATGCAACGAAAATTCAACCGGGAAGCTGCCACAAGACTTGTCCCTGGCTTTAACGTTAAAAAGGGCGGTCCATAAGTCATCTTTCTGACTTTGGACCGCCCTTACCTGAAATTACTTCAAACACATTCGATGTAATTTGGTTTTATAAAATGAACTCCCAGCAACACAGTAACGGAGAGTGCAGAACCAATCTGGAGAAGCGAAGCGCTCGCCTTTATCCCCGGATTTTACCCCTTCAAAGGGTAATTCAAAAAAATCCGGGGATAACAGCGATCGAAAGATGGTACTGCACTCGTAGTGGCCACGTGTAACACCCTGTAGTTCATTTTAACCCACCCAACATTACATCGAATCCCTACCTAAACATGCCCCACAGCTTAATCAAATGAAACGTATTGTTCGGATCGATCTTCTGCGCGAGAACAAAAGCAACGAATTGTTCCTCCTGAGCCGTAGAAAAATTCTCATTCAAAATGACCGCTGACGACTTGACCAGTCTTCTCACCTTGGCCTTATCCTGCAAATCAGACTTGGTAACCCCATCTATCAGCTTTTTGATACGCTCTTTGACAGCGGGATTTTTCATCTTCGTTTTGATCCGCTCCACCAGCTGCGGACTGATTCCATATTGTTGATAACCCAAAACGTACAGCACCTCCTGAATAATGAACTCACTTCTTATTCATATGACAGAAGGGCCTGTACACTTGACATTTTCCCACGGAAAATGTGGAATACCACCATCCACAGCACCAATTAATCGATCAGATCACCCTGGAATACTTGCTGCTGCTGCAAAAAATCACGTAAAGGAGCGTAGTCAACAGACGTCCAGAAGCTGGTGTCCGCAATCAAACTGGATACATCATCGCGCGCCTGTTCCAATACGGCAAAATCCGCCACCATGTCAGCAAGCCGGAACTCGGGTAATCCACTTTGCTTTGTACCAAAGAAGTCTCCCGGTCCCCGCAAATCCAGATCTCGACGCGATACTTCGAATCCATCTTCCGTTTCCGTCATGACCTTCATGCGCTCCTGCCCCACCTCTGTCTTGGGGTCGGCAATGAGCACACAATAGGAGGCATGAGCGCCCCGGCCGACCCGGCCACGAAGCTGGTGCAGCTGCGACAGACCGAAGCGGTCCGCATCCATAATGACCATCAGCGTTGCGTTGGGTACATCGACCCCGACCTCCACAACCGTTGTGGAAACCAGAAGCTGAATTTCGTTGCTGTAAAAGTCACGCATCATCTCTTCCTTCTCGGCAGCCGTCATCCGTCCATGCAGCAGACCGACGCGGTACTTCGGAAAGTTCTGCTGCATCTGGATATGCAGGTCAATCGCATTCTGTACATCCAGCTTTTCTGATTCTTCGATAAGCGGACAGATCAGATACGCCTGTCGCCCCTGGTCCACTTCTCGCGAAATAAAGCCAAGAACCCGGTCCATCATGTCATGCTTGACCCAGTACGTCGAGATTGGAATTCGCCCCTTGGGACGTTCCGAGATGGTGGACACTTCAATATCACCAAAAGCCGTGATGGCCAGCGTTCTCGGAATGGGCGTAGCCGTCATCGTTAACACATCCGGGTTGTACCCTTTACGCCGCAAAATGCTGCGCTGATTCACACCAAAGCGATGCTGCTCATCCGTTACGACAAGACCCAGATCACGGAAAAATACATCCTCCTGAATCAACGCGTGTGTACCCACCACGATATCGATCATCCCCATCTGCAAGGATGCGATCAGATCTTTGCGCTTGCGTCCATTCACACTGCCCGTCAGCAGCCCCACAGTGACGCCAAAAGGTTCAAACAGCTTTTGCAATGAGCGCATATGCTGTTCTGCCAGAATCTCCGTAGGAACCATCAGAGCCCCCTGAAACCCGGAACGAACGGTTGTATACAGTGCAATCGCCGCAATAACCGTCTTACCTGAGCCTACATCTCCCTGCAGCAACCGATTCATTGAATACGGTGAACGCATATCATGCAGAATTTCAAGCTCTACCTTCTTCTGGGCATCGGTCAATTCAAACGGCAGACTGCGAACAAACTCACGAATCGTCGTATTATCCGTTGTATGCACGACACCATCCATGCGATCCCGGTTCAATGCCCGGTAAGCCTGCATCTTGAGTTGAAACAAAAACAGTTCCTCATACACCATCCGCTGTCTGGCCTGCTGGCCTTCCCGGTTATCCTGCGGGCGATGAATCCCGGCAATCGCCTGTTTACGAGGCATGAATCCATATTTCTTCATGAGTGCTTGAGGCAGGATTTCAGGAATCATGTCCCCGAATTGAACTAAGCCCTGATTAATCGTTTTGCGCATCCAGGATTGCGTAAGCTTGCCGGTTACGGAATACACGGGTTGCAGCGTGCCTGAACGCCCTTCCCCTTTATCCGGGAATTCCGAGTCCGTTACGGTCATCTGCATACGCTTTTGTTCCCATTTCCCGGTTATGACAATCTCCCGGTTAGGCGTAAGCTGATCCTTTAGAAAATGCCGATTAAACCAGGTGGCTGAAATCATCCACTCTTCCGTCATCACCTTACAGGTAAGGCGTGACTTTTTGCCGTAGCGCTGCAACACCGGGATGCCCATCACTTTACCCTGCACCGTAATTTTGTCCCCATCCTTCACTTCGCTGAGCGAACGCAGGCGATAGTCCTCATAACGGAACGGATAGTATTCAAGCAGGTCTTTTACAGTAGAGATGCCAAAGGCGTGAAGCTCTCCCTCTTTGAGAGCACTCACGCCGCTAATTTGTTTAACCGATATTTCTTCCCATTTCATGTCTAATCCCTCATTCCGGAACAGGCCACATAAAGATGGCAATTACGCCTGGCCCAACATGGCTGCCAATGACGGCTCCAATATTGGTATACACCACTTCATTCAGTGTAAAGTGCCCACGCAACTGCTCTGCACAAGCAATCGCTGATCCGGGGTCTGCGGTATGACCTACCGCCAGATTAACACGTTGACCCGCCAGATCCTGCTGAAACAGCTCGATAATGCGTGCCATGGCTTTTTTGTGACCTCTGACTTTCTCCACTGCGTAAATAACGCCTTCCTCATCAATAGACAAGATCGGTTTAATATTCAGCAATGTTCCCAAAATGGCCGCAGCCTTGCCAATCCGACCGCCTTTCTGCAAATACTCCAATGTATCTACGAGAAAAAACAGCTTTCGGCTCTGCTGCATGGCAGCTACAGCAGCAGCAATTTCCGCAGCTGATTTGCCTTGTTCGGCAAGCTCTGCAGCCTGTACAACCAATAAACCATATCCATAGGATGCAGACTTCGAATCCAGTACCGTTATATCGCCTTCACGTTCCAGCAATGATTTGCCGAGCAGTGCCGATTGATAGGTCCCACTCATGCCGGAAGACAAATGAATCGAGACAATCGGTCGCTCCGGGTCCTCATCCAACAGTGAATTATAGATACTCATAAAGTCGGTGGGAGAAGGCTGTGAGGTTGTAGGCAGCACAGATGCCTTCTCCAATTTTGCATAGAACTGTTCCGAAGTCAGATCAACGCCGTCCGCATAAGCTTCTTCGCCGAACAAAACACGCAGCGGAACAATATGAATCCCGTATTTACGGATCAATTCTTCCGGTATATCTGCGGTGCTATCGGTTACGATCGCAACCTTTTGGCTCATGAGATCCCCTCCTCTTTGCTTAAGTGTTTCAGGACTCTACAGAGAACAGATAATAATACACCGGCTGTCCTCCAAGATGCACCTCTACCTCAGCATCAGGATACTGTTCTTCAAGCCATGCTACAAGCGCAGCGGTGATCTCAGGTGCAGCCTCTTCTCCTTCAAGGATGGTCACCACTTCATCTCCGCTTTCCAGCATCTGTTGCAGCAGACCTTCACATGCATGCAGCATGTTTTCATCCGTTGCCACAATTTTGGAATTATGGATACCGATGTAGTGTCCCGCTTTGATATCAAGCTCATCATATTGCGTATCTCTGACCGCATGAGTCACTTGACCGGACTGTACCCGGCTAATCGCTTCAAGCATATGGTCACGGTTGGTTTCCGCAGACTCATCCTCCTGGAAAGCAAAAGCCGCTGCCATGCCCTGAGGAATCGTTTTGCTCGGAATCACCGTAATTCGGCGCTCATCTTCAAGCAGCTCCCGAGCCTGCTGCGCAGCAAGTACAATATTGGAATTGTTCGGCAAAATAAATACCTGTTCCGCTGCAATTGAACGCACAGCTTTCACAAAATCTTCAGTGCTTGGATTCATCGTCTGTCCACCAGACAGAACAACATCCACGCCGAGACTCTTGAAAATCTCTGCAATTCCGTCACCGGAAGATACCGCGATAAAGCCATATGGCGCCATCTCATCTGCTGGTGGCTCCGCTTGCTCCAGACTGCGCGTTGCTTCAGGCGGGATCTCTGCGAACAGTTCAGGCGAAGGTGCTATGTCCATGCCTGCCGTCAGCAGATCACGATGCTGCTCACGCATATTGAGAATGTGAATTTGTGTAATTTCTCCATAACGGAGGGCCAGGTTTAATACATCCCCAGGTGTCTTGGAATGCACGTGAACCTTAATCACTTCATCGTCAGCAATAATAATGATGGAATCCCCATTAACTGACAACGCTTTCCGGAATGCTTCATCATCGAATGCAACGCCTGCGTTCTCTCCCAGCTCACGATTAATAAAGAACTCCATGTCATACAGGAACTCAATATCTTCCGTTTCCAGTCTCGCCTGGGCAGACATGGGCATCTCTGGAACGATGACCTGCTGTGCAGGTTTCGCAGAAACCACCTCTGCCGGTACAGCTGATTTCAAAGCAGATGCCGCTGCGGATGGTTGTACATCTTTTTGCAAGGATGCCCGACTGACTCCGTCACTTTGCAGCAGAACCTCCATAAAGCCCTCGTAAATATATACAAGCCCCTGGCCACCTGAATCCACAACGCCAACCTGTTTCAATACAGGCAGCAAGTCCGGAGTCGTTGCCAGTGCTTCTTTTGCTTTTAACAAAACTTCATTCATTAATTCAGTAATATCATTCGTCCGTCTTGCGTAGTAGCTGGCATGTTTCGCCGCTTCCTTGGCTACGGTAAGAATGGTCCCTTCAACAGGCTTCACTACAGCTTTATAAGCTGCGTCCACACCGTTCTGCAGGGCTGCTGCAAACTGGAGCGTATTCAGTTCCTCGTAAGGAGCAGCTGAACGACTGAATCCGCGGAACAATTGAGATAAAATTACTCCCGAGTTCCCCCGCGCGCCCATAAGCAGACCTTTCGATAAAATACCGGCAGCTTCTCCGATGGAGGCAGAACTCTTGCGTTTAATCTCTGCGACTCCTGCACTCATTGTCAAATTCATGTTCGTTCCCGTGTCACCATCCGGCACAGGGAAAACATTCAGGGAATTGACGTGCTCTGCATGCTGTCCAAGTTGTTCCGCTCCGGCAAGTACCATTGCGGTGAAATCTGTTCCATTTAAAGAACGTATACTCAAGTGAGAATTCCCCTTCCTAGCTTGATACACGAACATCTTGCACCAAGATGTTAACTGGTCTGTTCATGCGCAAACGCTTATCGCGTTATTCTTCGTCCATACCTTGTCCGGCACAGGCATACAATACATAATGTCAGCCGGATTAACGGTCTGGGCGGCCGGGCAACCGATATCCTGCAATTGCTCTGTAACCCCTAATTCGGGGCATACGGATATGCACCGGTATCAAGAGCCGGCATGAATGCCGCATGGAGACTGGTGCCAATGATGGAATGCCGCAGCTCACAGCGTTGCCAAAAAAGCAGACCACCGACCTCTAAGGCCGATTTTTCTCCGGCTTTCTCGCGGCAACAGCCTGTTCACCACTGTATTATGGACTATTCAACATTGTACTATATTAGACAGGAGAAATAAATAAAGTTTTTGGATCAGTTGACGAAGCTTTTTTCAATATGATATTATATTCAAGTATTGTTTTATGCAGGTTTAGTAATGGAAATGATCCGGCTATGCCGCTTGAACACACCATTAGCTACTGGAACCCGGCCATTGCGGTCAGGAAGAACAATTTTAGTCCGTATGGAATGACATTCGTGTCTCCAGAGGGCAACTGGTTATTTTAGGATAGGAGGTGTAATCTATGTCTCGCAAATGTTATGTGACAGGTAAGAAACCGGGCACCGGTAACCACGTATCCCACGCTAACAACCGTAACCGTCGTTCTTGGGGCGTAAACGTTCAGAAGGTCCGTATTCTCGTGAACGGTAAACCAAAACGTGTATACGTAAGCACCCGTGCACTGAAAGCCGGTAAAGTGACTCGCGTATAATCACGCACAGCTACTATAAATCGGGTAAGCAAAAAGCACCTTGTTCCTTGCAGGTGCTTTTTTGGTATTCAGAAATAAATCATGAATACACACATTAGCATGTGAATGGCCGCCGCATGGCGCTTCGCAGGTCCGAATTCCAGATGATCCTGAAGCCAAAGCGGCGGTATTCGCCAATGGAACCTTTTAATCATGTCAGTTCTTTTGAAACGTATTAAGGATTGCCTTTACAAACCCTCCCAAAAACTTCGGCAGTTTGAATGTGTAAAATTTCATACTTCACCCTCCCCATCATGCTCATGCATCCGCCGTATCCTATGCTCCAGGCCTTCTTTACCTTAAACACGACAAAAAAGGCTACATGAGAAACCTGCTCATGTAACCATATTTATGCGGAACTCCCTGTCCCTATTCCACAATGACGAGCCTGGTTATCAGGTGATTTAGGTTTGGGCAGGGATATATTGATAGGCAGCGATCATAAACACACTCAGTAAGTAATACAGTATGCCGAATATAACAAAAGTAACCCGAAGTCCCGTACGCTCAAATTTGCGGAAGTACATAATGACAACACCAACCCCAATTAATGACGTAATCGCATTATAAGGGGATTGGATAACCGCAAACAAAGCAAGCACCAGCCCTGTAACGAGACTCGCAGCCATTGTCCACAGCGTCTCCTTGAGGTTCATGCTCAGCCTCCGTAGCTGCTGCGAATTTCGGCAATTGCGGCAGCACGGTCTTCACGACCAAATACAGCACTTCCCGCAACGAGTACATCTGCTCCGGCTTCCACAACAAGTGGAGCCGTGTCGGCAGCAATGCCTCCATCTACTTCAATGTGCACGTCATGACGTCCTTTTTCATTCAGCCAGCTGCGAATTTGCTTAATTTTGTTCATGGTACCCGAAATGAAAGCCTGTCCGCCAAAACCGGGATTTACGGTCATGACAAGTACCATATCCACATCGTCCAGCACTTCCTGAATAGCACTCGCCGGAGTTCCCGGATTAAGGGCAACCCCTGCCTTAACTCCCTGTTCCTTGATCAGATGAATAACCCGGTGCAAATGCACACAAGCCTCGGCATGAACTGTAATAACAGCAGCGCCAGCTTTCGCAAATTCCTCTACATAACGCTCCGGATTCTCAATCATCAAATGAACATCAAGGGGTAGGCTTGTATGTGGGGCGATCGCTTTTACAATCGCAGGTCCCAGCGTAATATTAGGGACGAAATGACCGTCCATGACATCAACATGAATCCAGTCTCCGCCAGCCGCTTGGGCTTCCGCCACTTCCGCGCCGAGACGTGCAAAATCCGCAGATAAAATAGATGGGGCAATTTTAATCATGTTAGTACCTCCGCTTCTTGTCTTTCATTTCTGTAAGGAATTGTTCGTAATGGTGATAACGGCTTTCGGAGATCATTCCCTCCGCCTTGGCTGCTAATACACGGCAGCCCGGTTCATGTGTATGGGTACAACCCCTGAACTTACACTGATCGGCATATTGAGCGAACTCCCGGAAACAAGTGGATAACTCCTCCACACCAATCTCCAGAAAGTCCAGTTGGCTGAATCCCGGCGTATCGGCAACAAAGCCTCCATTATCCAGCGGTATGAGCTCCACGTGCCTGGTGGTGTGTTTCCCTCGGCCTAGACGCATACTGATTGCACTGGTCTCCAGCGTCAGACCTGGCATCAGGGCGTTCAGCATGGAAGATTTACCTACACCGGATTGACCGGAGAATACGCTAATCTTGCCGGCAAGACGCTCCTTGAGCTGTTCATTGCCTTCACCGGTTCGTGAACTGGTAGAGATAACTTCATATCCGATCTGCTCATACAACGCCTTTACTTCAGCCACTGTATCACGAGCATCGGTTTCCGGATTAGCCAGGTCCTGCTTGGTAAGTACAATCAGTGCATCCAATCCGGCTTGTTCGATATGTACCAGGAATTTGTCCAGCAGATTGAGATTCATGTCCGGTTCCTTAACAGAAAATAGCAGAACAGCCAAACTTACATTGGCAACAGGTGGACGGATTAACTCCGTCTCACGCTTTCGGAGCTCATCTACCGTTCCTTCCCCGTTTTCTGTCAGCATGTAGCTGACACGGTCACCCACAAGCGGAGAGGTGCCCCGTTTTCTGAAGATGCCTCTGGCCCGACATTGAACGGCGGAGCCTTCAACCGAAGGCACCCCGCTGTCTTCCAGTGGCATGACATAATAGTAACCGCTTAGCGCTTTAACGATGATACCTTCTGGCATAGCTCCGTCGCCCTCCTTTAATTTACGGTACACGCACCCTGAACGTCAGCAATAAGCCGTCCTTACGGACGGCTCGATGCGTTAACGACTTCCTTTTTCTTGTTATCTTTGCCTTTGGCTTTGGAGGGACCCTTTTCCTTATTCATAGCCGAAGTATCTCCCTCTTCGTTGTCCACTTCACCATCCACAGGTGTATCAGGCTCACCCTCCTGATTAGGATCAACCGTTTCTTCGTCAACTTTGCCTGGATCAGTTTCATCAGGCGGTGGCTGCTGAGCACCCTTCTCAGGCTCGATGGTAGGCACAATAACCGTTCCATTTTTGGCCTCGCTGTAGGAAACCAAATACGTATCCAGGAATTGATCATCCCGATAGACCGAAACCACACCATCCACATTTGGAGCCAAAATAAGCGGAATGGTCAGCAATTGGGCAGACTTGATGGTCCGGGTTCCCCATTCTTGATTCTTCCCACGAGCGTCCTCGAAAGTAATTCGAATTTTGCTGCTCTTTCCTTCTTCTTTTGGTGAAACGTTGATGTTATAGGCGTAGTTCAATGCCTCTGGCGGATATCCTGTACTGATGAAAATGGTGATTTTGTCACCCGGGTTCACCTCTGTGCCGGCTTCCACAGGCCATTGCTGCGTAACTTTTCCCTGTTCAAACGTATAGCTGGGTTCTTCCTGTACCTGAGCAAGCACCAGCCCGGCAGACTTGATCAATTCCTCAGCTTGGCTGCGGGTCTTATTTTTCAGATCAGGCATTTTGACGGTTTTAGCGCCTTTGCTAACAGTCAAAACAATTTCAGTCTCTTTAGGATCGAATTGTACATCGACTCCAGGAGTTTGGGAGATCACGTTCCCGGATGCAACGTCATTGGAGAAATCATCCTTACGTTTGATCTGATCCTCGTTGATGCCCAGAGCAGTCAATTTTTTGACAGCCTCATCATAGGTATCCCCTTCAACACTGATCATTTTGGTCAGTTCCTTTTCAGCCCCAACACTGAGCTGCACCTCGGAGCCTTCCTTGACCACATCGCCTTCGTTTCGGGTCTGGTCAAATACAATGCCAGGGTCCACACCTTCCTTGTATTTCCGGATGACCTCGGTACTGACCACAAGTCCTTTATCCTGCAACATCTGACGAGCCTTTTCCTCGGTTTGGCCAATCACATTGGGTACCGTAACATCAGGCACAACGAGCATGCCTTTTACGTACCATACGACCCCAACCATGGCGATGAGAATAAGGACTGTCAACGAGATCAGCAGCGCCGGCTTCTTCCAGTTCTTTGTTTTGGGCTTGCCTTTGTTATTATCATCGTCAGAATCCGTCACAGGTACAGCACCTGTTGACGTTACGCCACGCGGCTCCGGCTTGATCGCTGGCATAACGCGGGTCTGATCGATATCATCCTCATCCGGAAAATCAATCTTTGTTTCATTGCGTCGTTCCGGCATCAGGCAGGTTTCGAGATCTGTCTGCATTTCTCTGGCCGACTGGTAGCGCTCCTGCGGATTTTTGCGCATGGATTTCAGAATAACGTTCTCCACGCTCTGCGGGATCAAAGGATTGAATTTTCGTGGTTCATCAAACTCTTCCTGTAAGTGTTTCAGCGCAACACTGATTGGACTCTCTCCCAGGAATGGAAGCTGCCCAGTCAGCATTTGATAGAGTACAATACCTAGAGAATATAAGTCCGACTTCTCGCCAGTCACGATGCCTTTGGCATGCTCCGGTGAGAAATAATGTACGGAACCGACCACCGAGCCGGTCTGTGTAATAGTTGTAGACGTAACCGCGCGGGCAATCCCGAAGTCTGTTACTTTCACACGGCCATTACGGCCAATCAATATATTATGCGGTTTGATGTCCCGATGAATGATTTGATTATGATGTGCATGATCGAGGGCATCCGCAATCTGGGAAGCGATTCGAACCGCTTCGTCTACCTGCAGAGGCGCCCGCTCTTTAATAATTTCATTCAGGTTTTTGCCTTCGACGTACTCCATGACAATATAATGCACGTCATCTTCCTGCCCCACATCGTAAATACTGACTACATTGGGATGGGACAGTGATGCTGCGGACTGTGCTTCCCTGCGGAAACGACGAATAAACTCTTCGTCATGCACAAATTGCTGCCTTAGCACTTTGATGGCTACGTTCCGATTGAGCAAAAGATCCTGGGCCTTATACACGAGAGCCATGCCTCCACCGCCGACACGCTCGATTACTTCATAGCGTCCGCCTAGCTGGTGCCCAATCATGACTCACACCCCGTTTCCGATACCGCGGAACCTTCCTTTTGCAATTCAAACAGTGCAACCGTAATATTGTCATCTCCACCGGCAAGCAAAGCCAGCTGAAGCAAACGGTCTGCCCGATCTTCCAATGCCAGATCCAAATTACCTGCGACCTGAATCAGTTGCTCATTGCTGACCAGGTTACTTAAGCCATCACTGCAGAGGAGGAGAACCTCGCCCTCTTCCAGCTTGATTGTATCCAGATCCACCTTCACTTCGGCATCTGTGCCAAGTGCACGTGTCAGCACGTTGCGACGCGGATGATGAGAGACGTCTTCTTTGCTGATCTGACCATTTTTGAACAATTCATTCACCAGAGTATGGTCTTCAGTCAACTGGATCAAATGTTTGTTCGCAATTTTGTATGCCCTGCTGTCACCGATGTGACCGATAACGCCCTCCGTATCATTCAATAAGGCTGCTACCACAGTGGTACCCATGTTATGGTATTTGTCATCTGTGGATGCGGTGCGGAAGATGACTTCGTTGGCATGCAAAATAGCATCGCTGAGTGCGGCTGACAAAGACGCATGTGACAGACCTGGTTCAAGCATTCCCAGATCCTGCACCAACGTCTCTACCGCCAGGCGGCTCGCCGTATCTCCTGCAAGATGTCCGCCCATACCATCGGCAACAATACCCAGTATATAACCTGTTTCAAGATTTCGAATCCAGGCTGAATCTTCATTCACCGAACGCACCCGTCCGATATGGCTCACATGAACTGTTTTGATCAAAACGTTCTCACCTCAACTCCATATGCTTTGCACGAAGCTGGCCGCAAGCGGCAGCAATATCATGTCCCTGTTCACGACGAATGGTTACATTCACACCCTGCTCCGAAAGAATCTTCTGAAAATTGAAAATATCACTTCTGGATGTTCTTACGTACTTCCGCTCAGGTACATGGTTTACCGGAATCAGGTTGACGTGGCACAACATGTTCTTCAGCACGCCCGCCAGTTCTGCCGCATGCTCCGGCTGATCGTTCACGCCACCAATAAGTGCGTATTCAAACGTAATTCTTCTTCCGGTTTTGGCCAGATAATAACGCAGTGACTCCATAACATCATCGAAAGGAAAACGACGGTTTACCGGCATCAGTTTGGAACGCAATGCATCGTTAGGCGCATGAATGGAGATCGCAAGGTTAATCTGCGTGTCTTCATCAGCAAACTTGTAGATGTTCGGTACGATTCCGCTTGTGGATACCGTGATATGACGCTGACCGATATTCAGTCCTTTTTCATGAATCATGATACGCAAGAACGTCATCGTGGCTTCATAGTTTTCAAAAGGTTCACCCGAACCCATGATTACGATGCTGCTGACACGTTCACCCCGTTCATCCAGAATTTTTTGGGCTTGCACAACCTGAGCGACAATTTCGCCAGCTGTAAGGTTACGCTTGAGTCCGCCCAGCGTGGACGCACAGAACGTACACCCAATCCGGCAACCAACCTGTGTCGTTACACAGATGCTGTTGCCATAATTGTGCTTCATAATCACTGTTTCGATCGCATGATCATCATGCAGACCGAACAGGAATTTCACCGTTCCATCCTTGGATTCAAACTTCGTAATTTCGGTAAGTGTAACGAATTCAAACTGTTCAGTCAGCTTTTCACGCAGTGCTTTGGACAGATTCGTCATTTCACTGAAATCATTTACACGTTTCACATAAATCCAGTCAAAAATCTGACCACCGCGAAAAGCCGGCTCCCCGTTATCGATAGCCCACTGTTGCAGCTCTTCCAGGGAATAATCATATATAAAAGGTTTCATTTTGTTGTCAACACCTATTCCTTCTTTTCTTTTCATTCTTCCTATTCTATCACAAAGACCACTTTACATCCATGTATACCCTTGCTGCCCGTACTTCATGCATTATAACACCTCAGTGTCTGCATCGCACCATATCATCACTTTTTACCGATGTTCAACCTTCTGTCTTATCACAAAGAAATCCGCCGAAGTTTCCCTCGGCGGTCATCCTTCCGTGCTTTATTAAACTGTTAATCGCCTATCCTTGTCAACCTCGCAATGAAAAATCCGTCACTGTGAGCGTACTGAGGCAAGATCTGCACCCCACCGTTCACAACCTTCCAATCGGCTGTTTCCGATCCAGACCAGACCAACTCTTCAGCCGCCTTGTATTCTGGATGCCGATCCAAAAAGTCAGCGACCATATGCTCGTTCTCCGCAGGCTCAATCGTACATGTACTATACACCAGAATACCACCTGGCTTTAACAGTGGTGCAACCCGATCCAGCAGTTCACGCTGCAAGTTGGAAATATCCTTGATGTCTTCTGTGGATTTGGTCCATTTGACATCCGGCTTGCGACGAATAACACCTAAACCGGAACACGGTGCATCCAGCAGTATACGATCGAACGATGCCTCTGGGTAACGCTCATCCAGATCCAGAGCATCTCCTGTAACGGCATCAATGCAACTGAGTCCCAGACGATCCGCCTGATCCATAATCAATTGACGTTTATGAGCATGTACATCATTCGCAACAATCCGTCCACGGTCCTGCATTTTCTCCGCCATATGAGCTGTCTTGCCACCGGGTGCTGCACAGCAGTCCAGTACAATCTGACCTTCTTCAGGCCCCACTGCCTCGGCTACGAGCATCGAACTTTCATCTTGAACGGACAGCAGGCCATCCCGATACCAGGACGTAAGTGCCATGTTGCCACCACTGCGAACGAGAATGCCTTCCGAACTAAGTCGGGAGGGTTCCACGATCGCACCCGTACTCTCCATCTCTTGCATCAATTTCTCACGTGTAGTCATTGTTGTGTTCACGCGAACACTAACCGCAGGCGGTTCATTATTCGCACGACAGATCGCTTCCGCCGTCTCTTCGCCATACTGGCTGATCCAGCGTTTGACTAACCACAGCGGGTGAGAATGCTCAAGTGAAATACGCTCAGCCGCAGGCAGATGCTCGGGAATATGCAGTTGATCACGGTTACGGATCATATTTCGCAGAACCCCGTTCACCATACCGGAGATACCCTGATGACCTAACTTTTTAGCCAGGTTGACGGCTTCGCTCACCACCGCGTGTTCCGGAATCCGGTCCAGATATATCATCTGATACACGCTGATACGCAGCAAACTTCGAACCCAGGGTTGCAGTTTGGATACACCTTTGGCTACGTAACGTTCCAGAAAATAATCAAGGGTATTCAGTCTCGAAATCGTACCATAGACCAGTTCGGTAGCCAGCCCCGCATCTGCTGGGCTAAGCTCGGCTTCTTTCAAACGTCGGTTCAGCTCAAGGTTGCTGTAAGCCCCCTCTTGTTCAACGGCGCTGAGCACCTTCACTGCGAGTGCACGAGCAGAGGTTTTGGGCCGCTCCGAGCGGGATGCACCATTTGCTGAAGATGAGGATGCAAATGAATTTCCTGTACCACCTGATTTCCCCGAGTTTGGACGACCCTGGTTTCCTCCGCGCCCGGACGCATTTCCTGCGACTTTATGACCAGTTCCTGACGGGCGACCCGGCGTATTTCCGCTCATTTCAGCACCGTTCCTGGTTTCAGGGTACCGCCACGGGCGAAGTCAGCGGCTTGCATTACTTTTTTGCCAGCGGGTTGGACCTCAGTAAGCCAGAGGGAACCATCACCTGTGCGAACTTCAATGCCGTTCTTGCCTAATTGCAACACTGTTCCCGGCTCAGCTTGTCCAGCATCCGAAGACGTGAGCACATCCGCCTGATTCGGATTTGCTGCTGCCCAGACTTTGAAGACCTGCTCATCCCACATCGTAAATGCACCTGAGAACGGCACAAGTCCGCGAATCTGATTAAACAGTTCACGCGATGTACGGTTCCAGTCCATCTTCTCATCGTTCCGAGTCAGATTGCGGGCATACGAAGCCTCGGCTTCATCCTGAGGGACAGCCTTTGTTTCGCCAGCAACCAGCCGCGGCATTTCTTCCTGAAGCAACTTGGAGCCCGCTTCGCTGAGCTTTACAAACATGGAGCCTGATGTATCTTCATCCGTAATCGGCACTTCAACACGTGAGATCATATCCCCTGTATCCAGACCTTCCGCCATGAACATCAGCGTAACTCCCGTTACTGGCTCCCCATTAATAATGGAACGCTGAATCGGGGCCCCACCGCGATATTTGGGCAAAAGCGAACCATGCACGTTTACACAACCTCGAACGGGCATATCCAGCACAGCTTTGGGCAGAATCTGCCCAAAGGCCGCGGTTACAATCAGATCCGGCTTCCATTCGGCCAATCGGGCCACTGCTTCCGGATCACGCAGTTTCACCGGTTGAAATACAGGCAGGCCGTGGCGTTCTGCCGCAGCCTTGACTGGTGTTGGCGTAAGCACCTTTTTGCGACCCTGTGGTTTATCCGGCTGTGTCACTACGCCAACCACGTTATACCCCTCGGCTATAAGCATATCAAGAGAAGGTACTGCAAATTCAGGCGTTCCCATAAAAACAATATTCAAGTCGATCACTCCTTAGTTACGACGCGGCCCGGTTTGTTCGGCTGCAATTTCGTACACCTTTTCAGCAATATCTGTAAAGAGTACGCCATCCAGATGGTCAATTTCATGCTGGAATGCGCGTGACAACAACCCGCTGCCCGTAATAATCAGTTCCTTGCCTTCACGGTCCAGCCCTTTGACTGTAACTGTCTCAAAACGGCGTACATCACCGTTAATGCCAGGGATACTCAGGCAGCCTTCAGGTCCAAATTGCTCTCCCTCACTCGAAATGATTTCAGGATTGATCATCTTGATCAAGCCCTGCTCATCTCCAGCATCGATCACAATGAGACGTTTCAAAATACCAACCTGTGGTGCAGCAAGACCTACGCCTTCAGCGTCATACATCGTATCTGCCATATCATCCAGCAGTTTCTGTACATTGGGTGTAACTTTGGTTACTTCTTTAGCTCTTTTGTGTAGTACCTCATCCGGTTCTTTCACGATAATACGAATCGACATGTTGTAAGCACCTTCCTAATCCTCATCATAATTTCAGGACATGAGGCTCATTTCAAAAATAAGTACTGATTTTCTGCTATGTAGCAGGTATCAAAAACTGATTTTAAGGAATCGAGCCATCATTCATGTTGTTTTTAATCTATGTTTATACCGCTTGTTTACATCCGCATTTTACTCCAAATGCTCACATTAACATTTGCGGGTCTACATCCAGACTAATTTGCAGTTTCTGCGCCTGAACATCGTCGTCCATGCGCCGGGCCGTCGCAAGCGCCAGTCCGATGGCGTCGACATCCCCCCGCCATTTTATCATACATTGGAATCGGTATCTATTCTTGATCCGAGGAATGGGCGACGCTACCGGTCCAAGCACGTCAAAGGCATCATTGCTGAAACGATCCAGGCTGCCTAACCAGCCAGCAGCATTTGCCTTTTCTTTCAGTATCCGTGTGTAGTTCTCAGCCAGACGGATCAATACCGGAAGCTGCTCATGTGAGAAGGTCACCAAAATCAGGCGACAGTAAGGCGGATACTGCAAATTGCGCCGATGCAACAGCTCCTCACGGACAAACGAAACATAGTCATGCTGACTCGCATGCCCAATCGAATAATGCTCTGGTGTATAGGACTGAACAAAGACCTCACCCGGAAGTTGATGTCGACCTGCACGACCCGCCACCTGGGTAAGCAGTTGAAATGTTTTTTCGGCAGCCCGGAAATCTGGCAAATTGAGTGCCGAGTCTGCTGTTATGACACCAACCAGGGTGACATCAGGAAAATCAAGCCCCTTGGCAACCATCTGGGTGCCCAGCAATACGTCTGCCTTTTTCTCGCGAAACTGCTTCAGCAGCTTCTCATGAGAGCCTTTTTCGCTCGTCGTATCCACGTCCATCCGAATGACGCGAATACCCGGGAACAGCTTCGCCAACTCTTCCTCTACTCGCTGTGTACCTGTCCCAAAATACCGAATATGCTCACTACCGCAATCCGGGCACACTTCAGGCGCTGCTTCCGCATATCCACAATAGTGACAACGAAGATTGTTGGAGCGCTGATGATAGGTTAGCGAAATATCACATTCGGGACAGCCGGCAACATACCCACAGCTGCGACACATCACAAAGGTGGAATATCCGCGTCGATTCAGCAGAAGCACGGTCTGTTCCCCGCGTTCCAGCCGCTCCTCCAGTCCTTTGTGCAAGGCACGGCTGAACATCGAGCGATTTCCATCCTTCAGCTCTTCACGCATATCAACAATACGGACCTCCGGCAGCTTGTTGCCAAGTGCGCGGGTAGGCATCTCCAACAAAAGTGGTGCAAAGTCATCATTACTCTGTGAACGAGCAGCATAGTAACTTTCCAGCGAAGGTGTCGCTGAACCCAGAACAACGACGGCCTGGTGCTGCTGTGCTCTTTTTACCGCTACATCACGGGCATGATATTTCGGGGTTTCTTCTTGTTTATATGAAGTCTCATGCTCCTCGTCCATTATGATCAGACCAAGACGACTGAACGGAGCAAAGACTGCTGAACGGGCGCCAATGGCAACCTTCACCTGACCTTCCCGAATTTTGCGCCACTCATCATAACGCTCTCCGCCAGACAACCGACTGTGCATCACGGCAACCTGGTCACCAAAGCGTCCTTTGAAACGCTCTACCATCTGCGGTGTCAAAGCAATCTCGGGTACAAGCACAATCGCCTGCCGATCCTGTTCAATACAGCGCTGAATGGTCTGGAGGTATACTTCCGTCTTACCGCTGCCTGTTACACCATGAAGCAAAAAGACGCCATGGCGCCTCTCCTGCAATCGACCATTAATATTGTGATAGACATGCTGCTGCTCGTCAGTCAGATTCAGTGGCTCGGTCGCACGAAACTTACGGCCCTGATAAGGGTCACGGAAGACTTCGACGTCCTCCGTCACAACCAACCCTTTCTCCTCAAGCCCTTTGACTGTAGCTGCTGATACCTGAAGGGTGGCCAGCAATTCTTTCATCGCCATTGGCAGCAGTTCTTTCATTTCAAGCAAAAAAGCCAGAACTTCTTTCTGCCGTTGTGCCTTTGCAGGGAACGAAGTCAACGCCTCTTCCACAGCCGCCACATCCACAGCCAGATTAATTGACTTCATCGTTTTTTTATTCAGCTTGTCCTTAATCGCCTGGCTCTCCAGTAACACACCACTTAGCAACAGCTTCTTGATCAGCATCGCATGATTGGGATATTTCCGACTGAGTTGTTGCAGAGGAACCTGCCCGCGACTCTTCACAAAACGAATAATATCCTGCTGCACTTTCTCTGTCGTCGATTCCTCTCCCCATACAAATAGAACCTCTTCACCAGTCTCCGAACCTCCCGTTTGTCCGTCGAGGGCATCTCCAAGTGAGATATACCGCTCTGCTTTCCCTTTCAGCGCAGTTGGTACCATGACCTGTAAAGACAAAATGCGATTGCTGGCATAACGTTCACTCATCCATTCAGCCAATTCAACCAAATCTTCAGATAACGGTGGAACGATATCCAGCAACTCCTGAATCGGTTTGAGTTTGAAAGACTCCGTGCCCGTGCGAGGCACCAGATCAACCACGAAGCCCTGCACCGTCCGATGACCAAAAGGTACACCTACCCTGCTGCCAATCTCAATCCATTCACGCATGGATTCCGGTACCAGATAGTCAAAAGGCCGATCCGTCTGCTTCACAGGAACATCGACAATAACCTTGGCGATTTCCATATTAATTCCTCCCGGCAATGCGCTCCGCCGCAATCGAAAGCAACCGGCGGGCGACTTCTTCCTTCGCCACCACCTGAAGCTCTTCCACCAACCCTTCACGGTCATAGATGTGCACCGCGTTGGTATCTGTTCCAAATCCGGCACCCGCACGGGTGACATCATTGGCTACGATCAGATCACAGTTTTTCCGTTCCAGTTTCTCACGTGCATACCTTTCCATTGAATTGGTCTCAGCAGCAAACCCAATCAGAAATTGGTGACTCTTCTGCTTGCCCAGTGTTTCAAGAATATCTATATTTTTAATAAGTTCAAGCGAGAACGTATCGCCCTTCTTCTTTATTTTCTCCGTGTACACATCCTTGGGACGATAATCCGCAACAGCTGCCGCCTTCACAACGATATCGGCATCCTCCCACTGTCCAGCCACCGCATCATACATATCCTGTGCCGACTGTACGGGAATTACATGTACATTGGCTGGTGGCGGAACCTGTGTATTGCCCATCACCAGCGTAACGTTCGCCCCAAGATCACGCGCTACTGCCGCAATGGCAAATCCCATTTTCCCTGAAGAATCGTTTGTAATATACCTTACCGGGTCAATGCGTTCAATCGTCCCGCCTGCGGTGACTACAACCTTTTTGCCCTTAAGCAAAGAAGCTAGTTCATGACGTTCCCGTTTGGCTAACTCCTGTTGTTCAAAGAACCGTTCGACCACATCGACAATCGTCTCCGGCTCTTCCAGGCGTCCTTTGCCAACATACCCGCAAGCCAGCTGCCCTTCACCCGGCTCAATCATCAGGGTTCCCCGTTCGGTGAGCAAACACATGTTGTGCTGGACCGCCGGATGATCATACATATGTACATTCATCGCCGGAGCGATCATCACGGGAGCCGTCGTTGCAAGCAAGGTTGTTGAGAGCATATCATCGGCCATGCCATGTGCCATTTTGGCAATGACATTGGCTGTTGCCGGAGCAACCAATACAAGATCGGCCATATCCGCCAGATGAATATGCGAGACAACGGAAGGCTCCCGCTCATCAAATGTATCACTATATACCACATTTCGGGTCAAGGTTTGCAGCGTTAATTCGGTAATAAACTGTTTCGCGGAATCCGTCATAATGACATGGACATCCGCCCCTTTTTGTACCAGCCTGCTGCACAATGTCGCCGCCTTGTATGCGGCTATGCCGCCAGTTACACCGAGCACGATTTTTTTACCGTTCAACATGGTTATTCCCCCGATATATATGACATTATAAGAGGTTGTTCAAAAAGTCCGCTTTTGATTACGAAGGATGCCTGGAGGCATCATCAGCATCGAATATGGAATTCAGCCGAAATAAGCGGGAGGCTTACGAAGTATGTTTCCAAAGGAAACATTTTGGTTGCTCGCGTAGTTTTCCCTACGCTCCGCTACTCCATTTCTAGCTTCATCCCATCTTCTCGGTACTGAAAACCGGTCTTTTTGAACACGCATTATAAGGATGAATAGAGAAAAAAATAACAACCTCGCGGTTGTCAAATAAAGCCGGCTTGCGCCGTATGCAGTTGAAGAGCGCCGCTAGCGGCTTACTCTTCTTCCTCTTCGTCCTGTCCTTTGATGACAACGAGCAGATCACCATAAATTTCTTCGAGTGCAACGCCAACCTGTTTATGGGATCTGGCATTTCTCAAATCCGTTTTCTCACCTTCACGAAGCTGTCTGGCACGGCGGGAAGCGGCAACAACAAGTGAATACTTGCTGTCAACTTTGTTCATCATTTCATCAATAGAAGGATACAGCATATTTACAAAACACCTCTTTGCATTAGTATAATCGCAATGCACCACTGACGGATCATGATGAATCGTCTAAACCACGTTAACCAGACGAAGCTGCTCTACCTATATCCTATGACAGCAGCTCCACTGATTATCGCAATCCTTTGCGGAATTGGATTATTTATTGATCTTACAATGTTCGGCGATAATGATGCTTTCTATTCGTTTACACGCCAAATCAATTTCGTCATTAACGACAGCGTAATCGTACTGCTCCAGCAGACTGATCTCATCTACCGCGACGGACATCCGGTGATCAATCGTCGCCTGACTTTCCGTACCACGGCCCTGAATGCGATCTTTAAGCTCGTCCAATGAAGGAGGCAACAGAAATACAAAGATCCCTTCCGGGAACTTCTCTTTCACTTTTAAGGCGCCTTGAACTTCAATCTCAAGAATGATGTCCCGGCCTTCATTAATCGTTTTCTCCACAAAATCACGCGGTGTTCCGTAATAGTTCCCTACATATTCTGCATGCTCCAACAATTGATCTTCAGCAATCATGTTCAGGAACTCTTCATGGCTTCTGAAGAAATAATTGACACCATGTTCTTCTCCCAGACGAGGCTGACGAGTCGTTGCCGATACAGAATAAATCAACTCCGGCACCCGTTTGCGCAAAGCGCTGCATACTGTACCCTTCCCGACCCCAGATGGGCCGGACAACACAACCAGTAATCCCTTAGACATATTACACTCCATTTTATTCGTCGTTATCATCATCTTTCGAAGAAAGACGATGGGCGACCGTCTCTGGCTGTACCGCAGACAGAATGACATGATCGCTATCCGTAATAATAACGGCACGAGTACGTCTTCCGTACGTTGCGTCTATCAGCATATGACGATCTCTTGCCTCTTGTATAATTCTCTTGATCGGCGCCGATTCCGGACTCACGATGGATATAATCCGGTTCGCCGATACGATGTTACCGAATCCAATGTTAATGAGTTTGATTGCCATAATCAGGTTCTTCCCCCTATACATGCGACTCTTTTGCCGAAAAATGACCGCTCATTCGATATTCGCCGCTTGCTCACGAATCTTCTCCAGTTCCGCTTTCATCTCGACAACACGGTTCACCAGAGCCAAATGGTTGGCTTTTGATCCAATCGTATTAACTTCCCTATTCATCTCCTGAATAAGAAAGTCCAACTTGCGGCCTACCGGCTCATCACTCCTCAGCAGCTCCCTGCTCTGTCCAAAGTGACTCAGTAGACGCGTAAGCTCTTCCTCTATGTTAGAACGATCGGCAAACATAGCAATTTCCATACCTAATTTATGCTCGTCAAAAGGGAAAGAGCCTTCTTCCTGCATTTCCGTAAGCCTTTGTCTTAACTTGTTGCGATGATCACTCACCACAGTCGGGGCAAGAGCAAGCATCTCGGTATGCAGTGATTCCAGGCGACTGACTCGTCGCTCCAGATCACTGGCCAGATGAAGACCCTCGCGAGCGCGCATCTGCTCCAGACCGGATAAAGCCTCTTCCAACCCAAGCTGCAGGACACGCTCCCATTCGTCTTTCTGTTCTTCGGGAAGCGAACTTGTCCCATCCGAATGAATCATGACTTCTGGAAGTGACAGCATATCCATAATACTCGGTTTGCCCTGCATGCCATAGCGGCTTTCCAATTGCTCTGCGGCCTGAAGATAGGCCCTGACCGCCTGCTCATTCAGAACAGCGGGAAGAGCCTGGTCTTCATCTTTTTCTTTCATCACATAAACATCAATCCGCCCACGTTTTAATCGGCTCTGTACCATTTTCCTCAATCCGTCTTCATAACACGTCCACTCTCTCGGGAGACGCATCATCACTTCGCAATAACGATGATTAACAGACTTGATTTCCAATTGTACCTTATAGCCTCCGAAATGAAAGGCGGATTGACCGTATCCGGTCATACTGAATGACATCGGCATCACATCCGTTACACTATTGTAATTGATTATTAGGGTTGAAACAAGTAGGACATTGATGCTCCGACTTCTCCCAGACATATTGGGTCAATTCGGCCGTCATACCATAGAACATGAACGGAGTCATTAAATAGATTCCTTTAAAATATTCTGTCGCTACATCCAGAAGCTCCTTGGCAATCTTCACACCCATCGCCCGGCCTTCTTCGCCTTCAAGACCTGCCATCCGTAAACGCACTTCATCTGACAACTGAATACCCGGAACCTCATTATGCAGATACTCTGCGTTTCGGCCGCTGGCAAGTGGCATAACCCCTACAAAAATGGGCACATCCAAGTGCTTTGTCGCTTCATGCATGGCTACAATTAATTCGGGATCGTACACCGGTTGCGTCATAATATAGTCAGCTCCGGAAGCAATCTTTTTCTCTAGCCGCTGTACAGCTTTATCCAGATGTTTCACATTCGGGTTAAATGCGGCACCGATAACAAATCCCGCCTTCTGCTTGAGCGGTTTACCGGAGAAGGACACACCGTCGTTCAACTGCTTGATCATACGTATAATTTCAAAAGAAGTCAGATCGTATACCGAGCTTGATCCAGGCAAGTCACCAAATCGTGCAGGGTCACCGGTTACAGCCAGTACATGGTTAATGCCAAGCGCGTCAAACCCCATCATGTGCGACTGTGTTCCAATCAGATTCCGGTCACGACAGGCAATGTGCACCAGTGGGCGCAATCCTGTGCGATCCTGAACTAGATGACCAAGAGCCATATTGCTCATCCGGGTAACTGCAAGGGAATTATCAGCCAATGTTAACGCATCTGCACCAGCTGCTTTCAGTGTCTCGGCCCCTTTCATGAACTTCGCAATGTCAAGATCACGGGGCGGATCAAGTTCGACGATAACCGTATGGCGCTGTTTGACCAGATCCACAATCGTGGGCTGTCCACCCCGTCCGGATCGTTCATCTACATTCTCATGCAGAATAATTCGAGGTTTGGACTCTGACGGATCAGGTTCCAGTATAGGTGCAGGTGTATATTCAACAAGAGCCTGGGCAATCGCCGTGATATGATCAGGTGTCGTACCACAGCAGCCTCCGATAATACGCGCACCCAGTTCAGCAAATTGCACTGCGGTCTGTCCGAAGTATTCCGGTGACGCGCCATAACGGAACTGACCGTCTACATAGTCCGCTGCCCCCGCATTCGGATACACAGACATGGGAATACCAATACGACCCGACACCGTTTCCATCGCCCGCATAATTCCGTTTGGACCTGAACGACAGTTGAAACCAATGACGTCAGCCCCCTGCTCACGCATGATTCGGAATGCCTCAGGCATCGTAAACCCATCCAGTGTATGCCCAACATCCTCCACAGCGAACTGTCCAATGACTGGCAAATCACTCAGCTTGCGCGCCTGTAGAAGAGCGATATCCATTTCCTCGATATCATAGAAGGTTTCGAGCAAAATGCCGTCCACTCCTTCATCCAGCAGTGCATAAATCTGCTGCTGATAGAAACGCTTCAATTCACTCGTTGATACGTTCGTCCGCTTTCCTCCACGGATGGAGCCAACCGCGCCGAGAACATAACCATTTGGGCCAGCGACTTCTTTGGCAATGCGGGCACCGGCACGATTGACATCCTCCACCTTGGACTCCAAACCGAACTTGGACAGCTTATCGTAATTGGCAGAATACGTGTTGGTTTCGTGAATTTCCGTACCCGCATCGCGATAACGACGATGTACATCTGCCACCACTTCAGGTGAAATCAAGTTTAACTCTTCATATGAAATCCCTACCGGGAATCCCATCTGATACAGGAAGGTTCCCATCGCCCCATCCCCAATGAGAACCCGTTCCTGCATTACACTGCGCAAATCCGCCTTCATCCCTTTTCCCCCCGCCTGGCTGATCATTTCATACTAATGTAACACAAAAAACGTCCCGAAACGAAGAAAAACACAGGTTTTCCGTAAAATTAAGTCTCCATAACCATCTGGACAAGCATGAATTCCTATAACTGCAAAAAAAGAGGCCCTCAGGCCTCTTCATTTAAACCGTCTTCTTACGAAGTGATTCCCTTGAATACAACTTCAGCTGGTCCGGTCATATACACATGATTGTCGTCTTCGTTCCACTCAATATGAAGGTCTCCGCCCTTAAGGCTGATCACCGCTGTGCGATCCGTATGTCCGTTCAGAACGGAAGATACCAGTGTTGCACAAGCTCCGGTTCCGCACGCAAGGGTTGGTCCAGCGCCGCGTTCCCATACACGCATGTCCACATATCCGCGATCGCGAACGGTTGCAAACTCCACATTAATTTTTTTGGGGAACATGGGATGAACCTCCAGAAGCGGCCCCCATGTGGAGAGATCAAAATTCACAGCATCATCCACATAGATGACCGCATGAGGGTTACCCATGGATACAGCCGTAAATTTGAACTCCTGTCCGTTCGCTTCAATAGAATGATTCACCACCGGCTTGGCGTCTACAGTTGTTGGAACTTGAAGTCCGTCCAAGATGGGTTCTCCCATATCAACACGAACGGTTTCCACTTTACCATCACGAATGTTCAGGCTGACAGGTTGTACACCTGCACCGATGGTTTCAATCGTAATCTGTTCTCGTTTCACATGACCGTGATCATATACATATTTCGATACACAGCGTATTGCATTTCCACACTGCTCTGCTTCGGAACCGTCCGAATTCATGATGCGCATCTGAAAATCCGCCTTCTCTGAAGGCAGTATATAAACCAGGCCATCCGCGCCGATGCCGAAGAAACGGTTGCACCATTTTACAGCCAATTCTGCTGCATCAGCCGGAAGCTGTTGTTCTCCAAACACAACAATAAAATCGTTGCCGAGTCCATGCATTTTCGTAAATTCCATAACCTTGCCCACTCCTTTTGGCAGTCTGCTGCCAAAGCGTTATAAAAAAAGCTATCCTGTAAAATGCCGAGGGAACCTGCCTCGAATCATTTTGAGGATAGCATAACGAAAACGATAAGGAATTGCTATTGATTTTATGCCGAAAACTTTGTACTTTTCGGTACGAAGCGCCCAGGGCCCATCCGGCGGCGGTTACGACGACCTCCCCACACGCTGCCTGCTCCCATGAGGAAGGTTGGAATGCCTGCGGCAACGATGGAAATGGCCCATTCACGCATGCCCAGCGGTACGGTTTTGAAGATAGGCTGTAACGGCTCCACATACATGACCGCCAGCATCAGCACGATGGATGAAATGACTGCAAGAACCAGATACTTGTTTTGCAGTGGATTCCGGTGAAAAATGGAGCGGGAACTACGGCAGTCGAATACATGAATGAGCTGTGCCAGAACGAGCGTAGCAAAGGCTACGGATTGAGCTTTAATGAGCTGACCCGGTTGATCCGGCGCAGCCTGAAGAGTGAGCCAAAACGCTCCAAGTGTACAAAGTCCAATCAATACACCCCGACTGACGATTTTCCAGCCCAGTCGTCTGGCAAAAATGTTTTCCTTGGCGCCGCGCGGCTTGTGTTCCATCAAATCTTTTTCCGGTTGATCCACACCGAGTGCCATGGCCGGCAATCCATCCGTCACCAGGTTGACCCAGAGAATCTGGATTGGCACGAGCGGCAAAGGCAAGCCCATCATCATCGCAAAAAACATGGTTAAAATCTCGCCTACATTCGATGCCAGCAAATAACGGATAAATTTTCGGATGTTCTCATAAATATTACGGCCTTCTTCAATCGCAGCTACAATAGTAGAAAAGTTATCGTCACTCAGGATTAACGCTGATGCTTCCTTCGTCACGTCCGTGCCTGTGATTCCCATCGCAATACCGATGTCTGCGGCTTTGATGGCTGGCGCATCGTTCACACCATCTCCGGTCATCGCTACGACGTGTCCTTTGCGCTGCAATGATTTTACAATACGCAGTTTGTGCTCAGGCGATACCCGTGAAAACACGTAAATGCCCTCCACCTGTTTATCCAGCTGCTCGTCTGTCATGCCTGCCAATTGCTGGCCGCTGAGTGAAGCCCCGCCCCGTTGAAGAATACCCAGCTGTTGGGCAATGGCCTCTGCTGTGGTGCCATGGTCACCCGTAATCATTACGGTACGTATGCCTGCTCTGCGACATGTCGCAATCGCATCCCGTACTTCACGTCGCGGTGGGTCAATCATGCCTGCCAGCCCTACAAAGACGAGCTGACTCTCCGCTGCATGTTCATTATCCACTTTTTCATCCGGTCTCACATCGCGATAAGCCATTCCAAGAACCCGCAGCGCAGACCCGGCCATACTCTCGTTAGCCGCCATAACCTTCTGGCGCAGTGTTCCCGTGAAAGGCACAACATTGCCTTCCCACAGAATGTAGCTGCATTGTCCAATCAGCACATCAGGTGCACCTTTGGTATATATCATGCGACCACCCTGATGTTGAACCAGGACAGACATCCGTTTCCGATCCGAATCGAACGGGAATTCCTGCTGACGTGCATATAATTCTTTCAATCCTGCAGGGGTTAAGCCCATCTTGGAAGCCAGCGTTACAAGTGCTCCTTCCGTAGGGTCACCTTTCAGTTCCCATACCACGCTGTCTTCCTTGACCGTTTCCTTAGCATGGTCTTTCTTTGTATCTTTCTTGCTATCCTTTTTCGTCTCTTTGCCTTTCTTTTTATTCCGCATCTCATCTGCAACACTCTCGATAATACTCGCATTGTTGCATAGTGCGCTAATCTGGAGCAGCCTCCGCAAGGTCTGATCACTCTTCAGTTCCACGTTACGACCGTTCTCCAGCATCTGTCCTTCTGGTGCATATCCGTCTCCGGTTACCTTGATGCTGCGTCCCTCCAGCCAGACATCCGTAACTGTCATCTTGTTCTGGGTCAACGTACCTGTCTTGTCCGAACAGATGACCGAGGCACAACCAAGCGTTTCGACGGATGGAAGCTTGCGTACAATGGCTTTTCGCTTAATCATCCGCTGTACACCAAGGGCCAGTGCAATGGTTACAATAGCCGGCAGACCCTCCGGTATGGCGGCCACCGCTAGGCTGACCCCTGCCAGAAACATGCCTACAGCCGGTTGTCCATGCAGAATACCTGCAACAACGACCATGACGGTTAACCCGAGCGCGACAAAAATCAGAATTTTACCCAGCTGTTCCAGCCTGTGTTGGAGTGGTGTTTCCTGTTCCTCCGTATTTTGGATCAAATCGGCGATTTTGCCCATCTCGGTATCCATCCCCGTACGGATCACCACCCCTTTGGCGGTACCACGAGTAACCATCGTTCCCATGAATCCAATATTCTTCTGATCTCCGAGCGGTACGTCTTCAGCAGCAATGGGATTGCAATGTTTGCTTACAGGAACCGATTCACCGGTCAATGCGGATTCCTCAACGTCCAGGCTGTTCGTCTCCAGCCAGCGTACATCAGCAGGTATACGATCGCCGCTCTCCACAAAGACAATATCCCCTGGAACCAACTGCTTGGCTGCCAATTGTACTTCCTGACCAGACCTTAGCACCTTGGCAAGCGGTGCCGACAACTGCTTCAGTGCACGAAGTGAGCGCTCGGCCCGGAATTCCTGTACAAAACCAAGGATGGCATTAAGTACGATGATGGCAACAATCGTTACAGCATCCAGGTACTCTCCAAGCAATCCGGATACCAGCGTGGCTCCCATCAATACCAGAACCATAAAATCCTTAAATTGATTAAGCAATAACGTAATTGGAGATATTCGCTTGCCTTCGCTCAGTTCATTCGAACCGACAGCTTTCCTCTTCTCCATTGCAGCTTCTTCGGTTAACCCTTCCTCTGGACTTACGCCAAGGGTATTACGAAGCTCCTCAACGCTTAGTTGGTGCCACTTGGTATGTTCCATGCTTCAAGATTCCCTCCCAGTCTGTATTTCCTCTGTAAAACCTCACACCCTGCATCACCGGCTATGCTAATCCTCAGGCTGTACGCTATGCCGGACAAACTACCTGCTCTATATGTATTCGGACAGGGCCCCGATTAGCACCGAAAGGCAAATCCTTTCCCTGATGGACAGAATACGCTAAAATAAAGGTCAGCGGTTATTTATGAAGTAGCAATTCTACTTTTGCAATACAAACGACGACGTATTTGCAGCGGGTTCTGTTTTTATTACATATACCGGTTGCCCGTTTCAGTTATAGATAGAGAGGAAGTTGAAAAAAATGGCATTGGACGGCATCGTAACACGAGCCATCGTACATGAACTGCAAGGCTGCAAGGGCGGACGCATTAGCAAAATTCATCAGCCTAACGGCCATGATGTGGTTCTGACCCTTCGGGCTCAGCGCGGGAATAGCAAATTGCTTATCTCTGCCAGCCCAACGTATCCTCGTGTACACTTTACGGAGAAAACGTTTGTTAACCCGACGGAAGCTCCCATGTTCTGCATGTTGCTGCGGAAACACTGTGAAGGAGCAATCATTGAGGAGATTCGTCAAATTGGCATGGAACGGATCATTCATATCGACATGCGTCAGCGCGACGAGTTGGGTGATGTTTCAGTCAAACGGATTATCATTGAATTGATGGGGCGTCACAGTAATATTGTTTTGGTCGATCCGATTACGGGGACCATCCTGGATGGTATTCACCACGTGACTCCGTCAATCAGTAGCTACCGGGTTATCATGCCAGGATTTTCGTACACAGAACCGCCAGAACAACATAAAAGCAATCCGCTGGAAATAAGCAACACTGAATTTGAAAATAGCTACAATGCTTCAGAAGAAGAGGCTTCACGCTGGCTGGTGAATTCATTCAGCGGTCTTAGTCCACTGATCGCCGGAGAGATTACCTCCCGGGTGCCAGCCGCTCAAGAAGCTGATCAAGCTGCAAGCGAAGATGTTGCTCGTATCGAAGCCAATGTGCTTTGGAATGCTTTTGAGTCCGTCATGGGATTGGTAAGAGTACACAACTACACCCCAGTGACCGGACTGAATGCCAAAGGCAAAAAGATTTTCTCGGCCGTTCAGCTTCAGAGCATTAAGGACGCGGAGAAAACCTATGACACGATGAGCAAATGCATGGAGGATTATTACGGGGACAAGGCCGAGCGGGATACTGTCAAGCAAAGAGTAAGCGACCTCCTGCGTTTCCTGCAAAATGAGCGAAGCAAAAACATTAAAAAGCTGGACAATTTAAACAAGGATCTGCTGGAAGCTGACGATGCGGACAAATTCAGATTATGGGGTGAACTGCTGTTTGCTTCCCTGCACCAGGTCAGCAAAGGGGATAAAAGCGTGGAGCTGGTGAACTTCTATGATGAAGATCAAGCCAACATTACCATTCAGCTCGACCCATTGCTTACACCGTCTGACAATGCACAGCGTTATTTCAAACGATATAACAAATATAAGAACAGCCTGGCTGTCATTCATGAGCAACTCGGGAAAACGAAAGACGAGATCGACTATCTCGACAATCTGCTCCAGCAGCTGTCCATCGCATCCATGAACGATATCGAGGAAATTCGCGAGGAGCTTGTACAACAGGGTTATCTGCGTGACCGCAACAAAAAAGGCAAGAAGAAAAAGAAAAACGACCGCCCAACGGTGCATCAGTTTACTTCTTCGGAAGGTATTGAACTTCTCGTAGGCAAAAACAACCTGCAAAATGAGTACGTAACCAACCGTCTGGCTTCGTCCAATGACACTTGGCTGCATACCAAAGACATCCCGGGTTCACATGTCGTCATTCGCAGCACTGACTTTGGCGAAGCAACCCTGGAAGAAGCTGCACAACTCGCAGCTTACTTCAGTCAGGCCAAAGAATCCAGCAGCGTACCCGTGGATTACACCCTTATTCGTCACGTTCGCAAACCAAGTGGTGCCAAACCAGGTTTTGTCATTTACGACAATCAGAAGACCGTGTTTGTTACACCAAATGAAGAGTTGATTAAGAGCTTGCCATCCACGATCAAAAACGGATAGAATGCCTGCTTTTAATCCTGTTATACAGCGCATAATCCCCCGAAACAGGAGACTGTTCGGGGGATTTTTTGTTTTTCAAATAAATATGACCTAACTCTGGTAGTTCACTTTTTGTTTTGAATATAAATTCATTTTGACGTATAATAATTCGATTATCTATAAATCCACTTTTAAGGATGTGTCCCATGACCCTACATCGTTCTATCCCAGTCTCACCCAACATATAAAAATCTCCGACTTAAGACTTTCCGGCCGCGGCCCGGAGTTTATCGAGCACATCCATGGTTACGGTTTTGCTACCCAGATCCCCGTGAAAAACAACCCCTTGCCTTACTCCGTGGTAATCCGATCCGCCTGTTTGAATTAATCCAAATTCCCGTGCCAGTTCCGCATATCTGCGCTCTTCTTCTGGTCCATGATCGGAATGAACCACTTCAATACCATCAGGATTGGAGTCCACAACGATACGACGAACCAATTCATCGTCTCCGTATAAACCAGGATGGGCAATAACTGCAGCACCACCCGCATCTTTAATCCACTGGCATGCATCTTCCGGTGCCACTCGGGGAACCGACACAAAGCCCGGTTGGCCTTCAGCCAAATAACGGTTGAACGCATCCCTCATATCAGCGGCATATCCTTTGCGTACCAACACATCGGCCATATGAGGTCTACCGATGCTTTCATCCGGCTCCAGCGGTCGGCCAAGGTTATCAATGACCTCCTGCCAGCTGATTTCGAGTCCAAGCTCCTGCAGCTTGGCAATGATCCGATGATTTCGTTCTTCCCTCGCTTCCCGAAGTCCGCGCAGCCGCTCCAGAAATTTCTCATCTTCTGTATTCACATAATACCCCAGCACATGAATATCCTTGCCACCAGCGCGGGTACTAATCTCTACTCCTGCAACAACGTCTATACCATACTCGCGGCCAGCCCGCTGTGCCTCAGCTACACCCGCTACCGTATCGTGATCTGTCAGCGCAACTGCAGCCAAGCCCCTTTGTTTGGCAAGCTTAACATTCTCGGCAGGTGGCTGCATTCCGTCCGAAGCCTGGCTATGGGTATGGAGGTCACAACGTCCTAGATGATGACTCATAAATAACAGCTCCTTTTAATCAGCTCATTACAGGTTTAAACGTTGCCGTTTATTGCATTCCACCAATCTTGGGTCTATCATGCACTTGTCCAGCAACTGCATTTATTTTCCCTATTCTGTTGACCCTTCTAACGTTGCCTGCTCCTGCTGACGCAAATAATTCAAAAAGGCCACTGCCGACAAGGGAAGCAATGAAGATTTCAGATGTATGGCATAGAACTGCCGTTTGAACTCAAGTCCACGAATATCCACGATATGGACCAATCCAAGGGCAAGTTCATGTTGGACGGATGATGGAGATAACATCGTGATTCCCACTCCCGCTTCCACAGCAGATTTTACAGCTCCCGTACTGCCAAGCTCCATCACCACATTCATGTCCTGTGGATCAATATTTCTCTTCTGCAACTGGTCTTCCATGACCTGACGGGTACCCGAGCCTTTCTCCCGCAGTACAAATGCGTAGTTCAGTACCTCTTCAAGCTCCACTTCCCCGCGATCAGCCAGAGCATGTCCAGCCGGAACCACCAGTTTCAGTTCATCCTGCATGACCGGCTCTACAATCATATCCGGGTGGTGAACCGGCGCTTCGATCAAACCAAAGTTAAGCTGATGTTTCAAAATATCATCCATAATTTGCGTTGTGTTCATTACTTTCATAACGATGGAGATATCCGGGTATTGACGGGCAAATGGCCCCAGCATCCGTGGCAATACATATTCACCGATTGTCAAACTTGCCCCGAGCTGCAATCGTCCTTGCAGCATTTGTGTGAACGCCGACATCGCCTCATCAGTCTGTCTAACGAGTTCTACACTTCGTTTTGCATGAGGCAATAATGTTTGTCCAGCCTCGGACAATTCTATTTTCTTGGTCGAACGGAGCAGCAGTTTGGTGCCAAAATAATCCTCAAGGGATTGAATCTGCATCGTCACCGCAGGTTGTGTCATATGTAATGCTTGCGCAGCCGCTGAAAAACTCCCCTTCTCCGCAACGGTATAAAAAATATGCAATTGATGGAAATTCATATCTTCGCCCCTCTTCTGTACGCTTTCCCCATTGTAGCCGATTTCTATAATTACAACAAAAAAAGCATGCAGCTTGTCTGCATGCGATGTAGCCTGAATCTATTATTTCAGAAAATAGGGATAATTCCGAACTTACTTATGCTTGCGACTGTTCTTAACAAGAGTCATTCGTCTTGAATGTCTCAGCCACGAATAATACGATTTCAGATCCCGCAATTCAATCGTCTCGGACATTTTCCCCAGAAACGTAACTACAATCATCTTATGAAGTGGATTGCCAGCGATATCATATTCCCCTTCAAGTTCGGAAAACTCAGCAACCACGACCAGATCTTCGTCAATTAGGTAGACATCCTGCTCATTACGGTAGTATGGTGTAATACGGTCCTGCTTCAGACACTCCCATAACCATGCCGCAATATGGTCATCATCATTACGTGTCGGCTCAATACGATCTGCGTACCGCACTTTGGCATGATGGGTAATGACGATGTCGGCCACTTTCTTGTCTCCAAGAGCCACAAAAAAAGGCTCATAGGTGCTCCAACGTTGCATCACCTTATCACGCATGGGAATCACTCTCCACCAGATAGGACTTTCTATCTATTTCTTTACCCAATATATTACAACATAAGTCCCGTAACCTCAAGGCGTAAGTTCAGATTTTTTCACAAAAGCCGTTTTACACCTAATTCAATAAAAGAGCGGCCCCGAAGGACCACTCAGTGTTCATCGTTTCGAATGGAACAGTGGCAACAAGTTCACTGTTCATTCCCAACGATTTGTTATATTCCGTAAAAACTCGTTTTGTCCATCGTTTTGCTGGCATACTCTGTTTTGATCTCATTCCGGTAGGAACGTTCGACCTTGCGCACATAGGAAAGTCTGTTCACATTTTTCATCGTATCTTCAGCCCGCTCTGCATTAACATACATAACGACATAATGCATACGGCGGGAGATGTAATGAACGGTACCATATTTTTCGAGATTACGAGCCGCTTTCAAATCACTGACCCAAATAATAAATCCTGTCCTTTCCGCAAACATCATCGCTTCCCCGCCCCTTTCTATAATGGAGACCGGAGCCTCAAAAGGGTCCGGTCTATCATGAGTCTATTGGGTTATCATTCTTTAGCTACAACCGCACTTGCCGCCGCTTCCACAGCCGCCTTTCGGATTTGGATCATTACTTGGTACCTTAATTGTGGTTGAAACTGCAAAGGCAATCGTCTCCGACATCTGGAACAACATCTCATCCAGCGATTTCTCCGCCTGTTTGAAACGCGCTACTGCCTCAAATTGTTCCAACTCCAGCTCCAACGCCTTAACCTGATCTTTTGCCGCGTGGTAGTCCGGGTGAAAATGACCAAAACGCTGGGTTTCTTCAAATAATTCCTTCTTGGCGTTCAGCTTGCGTATTCCCGCCTGAATTTCAGGGTTCGTCTCCACTTGCTGCTTCCAATATAAATAATCCGATACTTCGGCAGATTGGTTAATCATGTCGCCCAGTTCATATGCGCCCGTTAACACTTGGGCCATATCGACCGTGTTCATTTCCGCTACGCTCATGAAATTCATCCTATCTATATATAAAGTTCTACTAACGTAGACTATTTCATAATAGCATATCCCCGAATAGTTAAGAAGAGTTTTTCCTGCAAATAGAAATTAGGGGAACAAGGGATCGGCGATTTGGAGCTGGTTCATGTTTTGGCCTGTTCAGGGATGATCAGACGTATCTCGCTCCATTCGGAGGGCGAAAATGTAAGCCGTTCGGGATGTACACCGATGTCTGACGAATGCCATCCTGTTAGTGTCCAATCTTCATAACCGTGAATCTGATCCGGAATAAAATAAATGACATCCTTGTCCAGCTTCAGACCCAGTTTGGTCTGCCATTCAATCGCTTTCGCTACAATCTGACGAGCTGTGGACATATGATAACCCCTCCACTGGTTGTGCCATACCTCCGGAATCTCCCCATACCCGGGAAAAAGACCTGATTGCTCCGTGATCGACTCATCCTGATCATAAAGATGCAGATCAGGGCCTGTTTCAATGAGCCCCTCACGACCACGCACATAAAAGAGTTCCTTTTCCAGCTCAAGTCCTGTAATGGATTCCTCGGCAAATTGCATCCGTTCCGTCCTCTTCAGCTTTTCAGATAACTCTCGTCTGAAATCAAATATCCATCCATTCAAGTTCTTTGCTTCATTGACCTTTTCCGTTAGACCGGTATTTTGATCAGCGTCTCCATGCAAATGTGCTGCTTCTTTTCCCCACTGCTGTATGGCCAGATTCACATGCTCAGGCAGACCTGATCCGGCATACCGTCCAAGAAAGCTGACCATATCATCTGTGGTAAAGCCGATCTCTGATGCAGCGATGATCCGTTCCTTTGTCACCCGATATATAGACATCCGGTCACGACTTGCAAGCTCTGAAATCATCTCCAGGTTCCAGCGTACCTGCGGAGGTATATCTGGCGGAACCATAATTTCAAAGTCAGGCTGCACAAAAAAAGTCTGGTTTCCTGAATCCATTGCGCCATCATTGCCTGAATCTAACAAATTGACAGGTTCAATCAACCAGCGATAATACAACCCTCCTTCGGAAGTCTCACCTACTTCGCCATATCCAAACGCCGCCAAAAGATCAAGCCATCCCCGTGCTTTTTCTTTAATATCCATCCCTTCTTTTAACCAATCACTGTCTGGAGTCGCTGTTGCGATAGCGAACCATTCATTGGAGCCTGGAGCAAGTAACGACAATTGATAGCGAAAATGCTGAAGTACTGGCTCGGCTGCACCGTATCGGTCCATGCATATGTTATAAATTACCCGCTGCATGGAAGGCCACGACAACGACAACCAGTGATCCAGACGATCAATGGATACATACATCCGGTTATGACTCTTTTCAATCAAACCCAGACTGAGAAGCACATCAAAAATAACAGCAACATGAACCGGGTACACATCCATAGGATTATAGTGAATATCCAATCCAGCAAAATCTTCATGATCCAGCACCGTGATCCGGCTTAATTGCTTGACTATTCTCTTATGAACAGTTCCTTTGCCGGTGAGGGGAAGTCCTTGGTTCTGTCCTTCTTTAACCATCCAGGCCAAAATATGCAGAAGCTCTGCCGCAATATCGGGTTTCCCCTCTCGGATAACCAGAATCCCATGACATGATCTGGAGTTATCTATCGTAATCTCACCCTGCACATCGTCCACCTTCTGCTGCACGAAGTGTCCAACCCGTTCAGCATAGGTTATCGTCATTAAAGGAAGTAAAGAATGAGGTATGTAATAAAGCCGTTCGCCCCACGTCTTGAGCACGGCTTCAATCCATCCTTTTTGCCGAAGTGTAATAAATGCGGTTATAGCTTCTGCTCTGCTGAGACCTATTGAAGCCCACTCTGCTGCTGACATCATGACGGAAAAAGGTTGTCCGGCCTGTTTGTGAAAAATCGCACCAAGTACCGTGTGCTCCATGCACGAAAGCTCGTTTAATAAACTCACATCCAGAAGGTCCTGTGTATTATTCATGGCCTGACCAATCCTTTCTCTTTATTTTAGACACGGAAATGAACACGGGTGATTTATTATAATTCATGAACAATCTTGTATTCATATCCTTGCTCAACCAGAAACATCTGACGACGTAACGCAAACTCCTGTTCCTTGCTGTCTTCCGATACAAGTGCATAGAAATAAGCTTTATTTTCTCCGGACTTCGGCCTTAGAATCCGACCCAATCGCTGGGCTTCTTCCTGTCTTGAGCCGAAGCTTCCTGATATTTCAAGTGCAACAGCAGCATCTGGCAGATCTACAGCAAAATTGGCGACCTTGGATACGACAATCGTTTTGATCTCACCACGTCGAAAAGCTGCAAACCATTTCACTCGCTCTTGCTGAGACATCGTACCAGATATAAGTGGAGCATCAATTTCCCGGGCAATGGTCTCAAGCTGATTCAAATATTGTCCAATAACAAGAGATGGCAACCCCCGATGACGTTCCAGTATCTTTCGGATTACAGCTAATTTGGCCGGATTTTCGGCGGCAATACGAAATTGATGTTTGACCTCTGCTTCCAAATAATTAGATCTCAATTCAGTTGAAAAAGGGACACGTATTTCCTGGCATTGTACATCTGCAATCCAGCCTTGCTGCTCCAATTCCTTCCATGGCATGTCATATAACTTCGGACCAATAAGTGAAAATACATCTTGCTCACAACCATCTTCACGCACCAATGTTGCGGTCAATCCCAGCCTTCGTGTAGCTTGAATATCTGCCGTAGCTCGAAATACAGGTGCTGGCAACAAATGTACCTCATCATAAATAATCAGCCCCCACTGACGTTCACTGAGCAATTTGATATGGGTAAAATCAGCATCCTTGGACTTTCTGTGCGTAAGAATCTGATATGTAGCCACAGTCACTGGTCTCACTTGTTTTTTTTGACCGGAATACTCACCAATCTGTTCACTGGTTATAGTTGTTTTATTCTGTAATTCCTCAATCCATTGCCGCACGGACGTAGTGTTAGAGGTCAAAATAAGGCATTCACATTGCAGGCGTTCCAGTACGGCCAATCCAATAACCGTTTTACCTGCCCCGCAGGGCAACACAAGCAGACCACTCCCCCCCATACCCTCGCTGCCTTCAAAAGCATTCACAGCGTCTTGCTGATAAGGACGCAACTCAAATTGTCCTGAATGTGCGCTTGTATCCTCTTGCCAACCAAATGGAAGACTTGTTCCATTCCTGTATCCTGCATAATCCAGCACCGGATAACCCAAACGGGTCAATTCACGCTTCAGCAGTCCGCGCTTCTCCCCGTCCAACTCAAGCTCATGAGGATCGACACGTTCCATCCGGAAAGCCGAGATCGTCTTCATGCCGCTTAATTCATCCAGCAATCGCTCATCTTCACTGACAAGACGCATTTTGCCCTGACCTGTGTCAGACTGCAATTTCAACTTTCCATATTGATCCACAATTCTTCGGATATCCTGAATCAGGGCGGCAGGAACATTCCAACGGGACACAGATTCCAGACTCGCAATCACTTGATCAGCGCTCCATCCCAGTGCGGCGGCATTCCATAAAGACAAGGCCGTGATTCGATAGGTATGAAAAGCCGCTGGTGTCTTTACCAGTTCGGCATACATTCCCAGTTGAGCTCTGGCCTGATCAAATCCGGGATGGCCCACTTCAAGCAATACTGTAAAATCCCGCTGAACAATACAGGCCTCCGTTTTCTCCATTCCGCTTCCCCCTAATTAAAAAAAGTATCGATTCCTCGATAAGAGGCATCACAAAAAGTCCAATTCCGGTGTCTTCCGAAAATGAACCTATACAGTACAGCAGCTAACCTTAACTTAACCTCTACAAAGACCATACCAAAAAAGCACCCTGCTCATACCTTGGTATGAATAGGATGCCCAACTGCATTCAAATCATTCGGCTGTATACCCCTTAGCCATGGCAATAAATAGCTTCACAGCATTTTGCATGGCATCTTCATCAAAGTCAAACTTCGGATGATGATGCGGATAAATCGCATTCTTCTTCGGATTACCTGCTCCGACGAACATGAAACAGCCAGGAATCTGCTGCAGATAATAGGCAAAATCTTCAGCGGGCATCATCATGGGTGACTTCTGTACAGAGTCTGCCCCGAATACGTCCACTGCTTCCCGAAAGAATCGGGCCGTTTCCTGCTCATCATTGACGACTGGAGGATACCCCATAATATAGTTCAACTGAGTCTCTGCACCATAAATTGCTCCTGTCTGAGCAACAATCGTATGAACACGTTCTTTCATGATACTGCGTGTCTCTTCGTCGAAGGTTCTCACCGTACCAGTCAATTTGCATAATTCGGCGATGACATTCTGTGCAGAACCCGCCTGCATCGTGCCAATGGTTAACACCGCTGGACGCAAGGGATCCACCGAGCGACTGACAACGGTCTGCAACTGCATCACCAGAGCAGAGCCAGCCACCAGACTGTCCACTGTAGACTGTGGCATGCCGCCATGTCCACCTTTTCCTGTGATCTCAATATAGAAGTCATCTGCCGCTGCCATCATCGGTCCTGGTGTACTCGCAGCCACGCCCACAGGAAGCGGGGTCCACAGATGAATGCCATAGATGACATCCACCCCTTCCAGTCCGCCGTCTGCAATAACCTTGAGCGCGCCACCCGGAAGCAATTCTTCTGCAGGTTGGAATAAAAAGCGTATCTCACCCTTGATCTCATGTTTATGGCGACTAAAATAAAGTGCCGTTCCCAGCAAAATGGATACATGCCCATCATGGCCGCAGGCGTGCATGGCTCCTGCATGTTGTGACGCATATTCAACGTCCTTCTCATCCTGGATCGGAAGTGCATCCATATCCGCACGAAGCATCACGACAGGCCCTGGGTTATCCCCCCGAATGGTTCCAATAACCCCATGCCCGCCCACATGACGCCTCACTTCAACGCCAAAACTCTCCAGCATACCCGCTATAAAAGAGGATGTCTTCTCCTCATGAAAGGAAACCTCAGGATTCCGATGAAGATGACGACGCCATTCTACCATGTGGATTTGCAAATCATCCCACCATATATTGTTTGTCATGTCTCCCCATCCTTTCGCTCTCTGAACGGGACTTTCATCAAGCCCGAACCTTCCTCTTGAAACCTATTGCTGTATATTGTAGCAGAATTGGAAGAAAACCGATACGAATGACCCCTGGAAAGCTTGCACGGGAAGGGGAAACATACTATCATAAACTAGAGAAAAGAACGAGATTTATACTCTCGGAAGCTTATGAGGAGGATCAGACGCTTATGATTTTTGAGAATACAGGCTTGGATGGCTTGAAGAGCGACTTGGCATACCTGGATGAGAGCGCCGAGAAAGTCGGATTTGTCCGGTGGCAGTGGGAATATTATCGTGCTACATATGATTACAAAATTGAAGATGAACAAACCAAATCGGAATACTTTGTACGCATTAATACCCGTGCGATCGATGGCAAACTCGAAAAACCGGATACGGTTCTCGCGGTTGAAGCTGTTTATCTTGGAAAAGCAACCTTCCCGCATGGTCTGGATTATGACTCTACCGTACCGCAGCCAGTCGTGAAGCTGGCGGCCCAAAAATTACAGCAGCTTAAAGAACTGCTGGAAGCTTAGGCTGGGCCGAATCATGAAACAACAAACGGCCCAAACGAAAACGAAGAGAGGCACGCCGGATTTCCAACTGCTAATCCTCACTTTATTGTTGGTGGGCTTCGGACTGGTGATGGTGTTTAGCTCCAGTTCCAGCATTGCAATTGCAAGCAAAAGTTTTAACAATGATGCCCTGTTCTTCACGAAAAAACAACTAATGTGGGCGGTTCTCGGTTTAGTGGGCATGTTTTTTGCCATGAACATCCGATTTAACAAATACAAAAAGCTTTATGCACCGTTTTTCCTCATTACCACGGTGATGCTATTGGTTGTTTTGGTTTCAGGTGCGATGTTGAACGGTGCACGAAGCTGGATTCGTATCTTTGGATTCAGCGTCCAGCCCGCCGAGTTTGCCAAAATCGCTATCATTTTGTACCTTGCTGCACTAATCACCAAAAAAGGGGAACGGTTCAGGGATCTTAAGACAGGGTACATCCCTGTGCTGGTCATTGTTGGGTTCATTGCGGGACTGATCATGCTGCAACCTGACTTTGGTACATGCTTCATTCTCGTGGCTACATGCGGCCTTGTCATCTATGCAGGCGGGGCCAGTATGAAACATATTATGGGTTCCATTCTGCTGGTTGTGCTCGGAGCCGCATTGGCGCTGGGAGCAAACGCCCTGTTCTCCTCCGTATCTTCTCCAGATACGACAAATGGCTCCGCTACAGAAGCAACAAAGAACTACAAAATCGATCGGATTCATGCGTTCCTTGATCCATTATCCGAGAAAACAGGAGGAAGCCTTAACCTCTATCGCTCCCTGGTGGCGATTGGGGATGGGGGCATCACTGGCTCTGGTATCGGGCAAGGTACGATGAAGCTGCATTATTTGCCGAATGCCTATAATGACTTCATTTTCTCCGTCATTGGGGAAGAGCTTGGTTTTATTGGAAGTGTCCTGTTTCTGCTGGTCTACCTGTACTTCATCTGGCGAGGAATAATCGTATCCCTCCGCTGTCCAGATCCATTCGGGACACTAGTTGGTATAGGGATTATGGGATTAATCGCGATCCAGGCATTTATCAACATCGGGGGCGTAACGCAAACCATTCCGGTGACCGGGGTTACTCTTCCATTTATCAGTTATGGCGGTACCTCACTCTTTGTAATGATGGTGGCGATGGGCATCGTGCTCAGCATCTCACGCACTAATAATCTGGACGTCATCAAGGAAGAGAAAACGAAGTCAGTGACGGTTCAGACATCACGTACCTCTCCCGCGCTTCGTTCACGTGAATCCATTCGTCGAATTCGGTAATGAGAAGTAAACGTTATTCGAATGGTTTTCGAACCAAGTCCAGATGAAAGCAAACAAAAAGACTTCGCATCCTATTTATTCGATGCGAAGTCTTTTTGGTGTTGTCTATCTCGATGAAGAATCGGTAGATGTACCGTTGTTCTTCCCTTACGGATTGTTAAAGTTTACAGGTCGTCGCCTCTGAAAGATACACCTTCTACCTTTACATTAACTTCAACAACACGTAATCCGGTCATGGTCTCTACCGCTTCTCGTACATTCTGCTGGAGCATGCGGGAAACTTCATGAATCGGTGTCTCGTACAGGACGATGATGCGCAGATCAATGGCTGCTTCCAGCTGGCCGACCTCAACGCCTACGCCTTTCTGTACGTTTTTACCGCTCAGGCGCTTGGCCCAGCCCTCTGACAATCCTCCAGACATTGCGGCAATTCCGGGCGTCTCCATCGCAGCCATTCCGGCAATTTTCGCCACTACGTCATCGGCAATCCGGATGTTTCCGCCCTCCAGTTGAAGTTGTTCTGCCATGCCACATCCTCCTTCACTTCGTTACTCGTATTTTAAATCCTTTCCACCCCAAAAAGCAAATTAAACTCGAAAAGATGCGTTTACAACCTACCACGATTTGGTTATATTGAAATATGAAAATAATCTCATAAGTATTTTTATGATGATGTTTAAAACAAAATAATCAGTTAACCGAGGTGTTGTTGTGAGAAACCGGATTTCATCCATTTTGCTGATTGTGACTTTTGCACTCAGCGCCGTCGCCCACTACATGAAATGGGATTCGATTCTACAGTTCGTGATATCAGCCATTTCGGTTATTTTCGTAGCCGGTTTTCTAGGTAAGGCTACCGAAAATGTGGCCCATTATGCCGGTCAACGGCTGGGCGGATTTCTGAATGCTACCTTCGGCAATGCCGCCGAGTTGATCATCGCCATTTTCCTTGTTAAAGAAGGACTATTTGACATGGTTAAAGCGAGTTTGACTGGTTCTATTATCGGTAACCTGCTGCTGGTGCTCGGTTTAAGTATTTTTGCTGGCGGACTCAAATTCAAAATTCAGAATTACAATGTATCGCTTGCCGGTCTGAACGGCTCCCTGATGATTGTAGCCATCATTGCTCTGTTTATTCCAGCCGTCTTCCTGAACACCCATTCCATTACACAAAAGGATACGAATACACTCAGTCTCATTGTCGCAGGATTGCTGATTCTTGCCTACATCGCCTGGTTGCTTTTTTCCATGGTGACTCACAAGAACTATCTTGCCGATGTCACAGAGGACAGGGATGAAGAATTACCACATGAACACGCACCGGAGTGGTCGAAGAAAAAATCGATTCTCTATCTCGTTCTGGCAACAGTCATGGTTGCTTTCGTCAGTGAATGGCTTGTGGGTACGCTTGAAGTATTCACCGAACAGTTTGGCCTGAGTGAGCTGTTTGTCGGCGCCTTCCTCGTTGCCATTATCGGTAACGCCGCCGAGCATAGTGCAGCCATCATGCTTGCCATGAAAAACAAGATCGGCGCCGCCGTGGAAATCGCGGTTGGCAGCAGTTTGCAAATCGCACTCTTCGTTGCACCTGTTCTGATTTTTGTCAGTTATTTCATGGGTAATACGATGAATATTGTCTTTACAACGATTGAACTGGTTGCCATCGGTGTATCCGTGTTTATAGCCAAGTCCATCACTCAGGACGGTTCAACAAACTGGTACGAAGGTCTGCTCCTGTTAGTCGTGTATATCATCCTGGGCGTATCGTTTTTCTTGGTGTAAACCCGCTCAGCATTTTCCCATCTTAGGTAATTTAGCGTAAGAGGCAGCCGAAAATACATTTTCGGGCTGCCTCTTTATTTATCACTTCTCCTCCAGCACATCAGACTACCCATTTCACTTCAAACGTACAAAAAAAGCATGCAAACACCTGCATGCCTTCTATTCTGACCCACGCTATTGCAGGCTATTGCTCATTCTTCTTATTCAAAGCTTCATATAGAATTGCCAGATTCCGCTCAAGCGCGCTAACCAGCTGCTTACCTGCACCTTCTGGAAGAAGCCCTGCACGAACAGCAAAATCAACTTCCTTGGAGAACCCATACATCTGTGTATCCAATACTTCCTCATAGAGAGGGCAGTAGCGGGTAGCCAGATTCTCCATCTGTACTTCTATAAGCTTCTGTATTTTATCTGCATCTTCTTGAAGAAGACTGATCGCTTTCAAGTGCAACTGGTCCTGCAGATCAGATGAAGTCATGCATTTTTCCCCCCTATGTCCCAAAATCGCGTAAAGACGTTCTACCTCTAATATTAGACGAAATCAGGAGCTAATACAAGAACCTGACCAAAATAAGCATACAACCTGAAGACCACTATTCCTGCCTAATCCCCCTATTTTCCGGAGGTCTTGCCGTATACCCGAATTATCTCATGCAAAAAAAGCACCTCTGCCCATTATAGGCAGAGATGCTTCCTCGAGTCATTACTCGGATGCGATACTTACATTCAGTCCATGCTTGGCAAATACTTCTGACATGGCTGCTTTGGCTTCTGCTGCATCCGGGCCATGAACATGCAGTTCATAGCTGTGCGTGCTGATTAACGTTGTAAACAGCCCAAGAATACTTTTGACATCGATATACTTGTTCTCTGAATGAAGCACGATTGAAGAAGTAAACTTGCCCGCTGTTTGAGCAATTTCCACTACCGCTGCATTATTACTCGACATAGGAATCCCTCCGTCTTTTCACTTTTGGTATCATCTATTAATTACCACTACATGATACCGTGAATCCGCTTTCCTAGCAACAGCAAAATGCTGTTCCTACTTCAGACGGTCTGGATTAAGGCATTCCAGCTCAGGAATAACGAAAATCCCGTCTTTACGGATCAACACATCATCAAAATAAATTTCGCCACCACCGTAGTCCGGGCGCTGAATTAATACCAGATCCCAGTGAATGGAGGAACGGTTTCCATTGTCTGTTTCTTCATAGGCCTGCCCTGGTGTAAAGTGCAAGCTGCCTGCGATTTTTTCATCAAACAGAATGTCCTTCATCGGGTGCAGGATATGTGGATTGAATCCAATGGCGAATTCACCGATATGACGAGCGCCCTCATCTGAATTCAGAATTTCATTAAGACGTTCTGTGTCGTTGCTCGTTGCTTCAACAATTTTGCCTTCCTTGAACGTGAACTTGATATTCTCAAAAGTAATTCCGTTATACAGCGTTGGCGCGTTATAACTAATCGTTCCGTTCACGGAATCACGTACAGGAGCACTGTACACTTCGCCATCCGGAATATTTTTTTGGCCAGAACATTTCTCTGCACCGATACCTTTAATGGAGAAGCTCAGGTCTGTTCCTGGTCCAGTGATACGTACTTTGTCTGTGCGTTTCATCAGGTTGGCCAGGGAATCCTGGGCTTTGTCCATTTTGGCATAATCCAGGTTGCACACGTCAAAGTAGAAATCTTCAAACGCTTCTGTGCTCGTATTCGCCAGCTGCGCCATGCTTGCATTCGGATAACGAAGCACAACCCATTTCGTATGTTTAACCCGCTGCTCACTATGTACCGGATGGGAATAAAGTGAATTGTACATTTTCATTTTTTCTTCCGGTACATCGGACAGATCGTTCACATTTTCTCCTGCACGAATACCGATGTAACAGTCCATTTGCTTCATCCGGTTCAGATCGATCTCTGCCCAGGTTTTCATCATGTCTTCTGTCGCACTTTTCAGCATCGCACGCTGTACCGTCTTGTCTGTCAGCTGTACAAAGACGTTACCACCTTTTTTGCCTACTTCTTCAATAATTGCATTCATCAGATCACGTTCCGTGCCGATCATTTCAACCAGCACATTTTCGCCGGGCTGTACATCTACAGAGTAGCCCACCAGATTGGCTGCGAGCTTCTGAATTCTTGGGTCCTTCATCTTGTAAACTCCTCCTGTCATCTGCCATCTTTGAATTGAACAACGGTAAATTACGATACTATTGTAGCATGCTACAACGATCCCGTCAGCAGGCAGTCGCTCAAACTCGTTTACTCATAAGACCTGAAATTTACATCAGTGACAAGTGCTTCTTTGTTGCTTTTGTTGTTCATGTCTTTATAGTCCACCTGGCTTTCCGAGGAAAGTCGCAAAGGCAAGCTGGTTTTGCGATCCACCGTAAGATGATATACCGTCTGTACGTTGGCCTGCTTCATCATCTGTTCCATCGACGTTTCTCCTTGCTCCCACACTTTATTCAAGTCCTTCTCCAGCTTCTCCTGGCTCGCCCCCTTCACCTTACTGGCCTTGTGCATATACTCTGCACGTATCGCATTCATCTCGTCATGAAGCTGAGCGAGTGCCCAGGTTTTGGCGTCTTTGGGCGCAAGTTCAATCCGCAATATTTGGGTTCGGCGACCTGAACCGTACTCGGACTTAATCGTTTTGTTCAACCGATCAATACTTTCCATTTGAGCGATTGGATTAAAACGGGAAAGCGAACCGCGCAGGGGCTCGTGCTCGGCTGTTAAAGCCATCCATTGTCCTTGTTTTCGTTCAAATGAAGCGCTAAATCCGCTCGCTTGACCGTTATTGTTCACAGCGGCGGCATTCACTCCATTTACTCCTGTTCCGACAGCAGTCACAGCTCCAGGCAGCCTTGTTTGCAAAGTCAGTCGATCATGATTCTCAAGCTTGCCTTCAAATTTGAACTGATTCTCGAATAGTCCGCTGCTCTCACGCCGCAGTCCCGCCTCTCCATCAAAACTCAACGTTTCTTTACCGGCAATCCCCGACAGTGCCCGTGAGAATAATTCCTCCGGACTCTGATTTCGCTGCAGCAGACCGCAACCAGGAGCACACACCACCACAATACTCAGAATCAACAATAGCCCACGAACATACCGACGGTTCAACATGTTCTACTTCACCCTTTCGTCAACTTTCTCCATAGCCTGCCCCTCCCTTATTTGCTTATACTTCCTTCCTTTGGCATTACCGCTTCCCAAAATAAAGAGAGGACGACTCCTCAAACGGAATAGTCCTCCCTTAGCGTGTAACTTCGTGTTCTTCCACGACAATCCGGTTTCTACCGCCATGCTTCGCACTATACAGAGCCATATCAGCGCGGTAAAATAACGATTCCACACTGACCTTCTCATCCATCCAGTTCCATTCAGCAATACCACTGGATACGGTCACGGAAGGCCTTGTCTCTTCGGCCACCCTCCTGCGAATGATTTCGGCATATTCTAGTGCCTGACGAGAACCGATCTGCGGCATATAGATGGCCAGTTCTTCCCCGCCCCATCTGGCAGAGATATCGTCAAGCCGAACAGAACTTGTTACAATATCACTCACCTGTTTCAATACCTGATCACCCGTTTGGTGCCCAAACGTGTCATTCACCTGCTTAAACTGGTCAATATCTACCACAACCAGTGAACCACAGAATTCATTCGTCTGCCGTTCATGGATCACACTATCCAGGTAATGCCTCACATACAGCCCTGTCAGCATATCCAGGTTCGCCAAACGTCGCACCTCGGCATGAAGCGTCGCATTGGAGAGTGCAAGTCCGATATGAATGGACAGCATCTGGAGCAGACGGTAATTATCATACGAAAAATATTGCTTTTTCGTATGTCCCAGCAAAATAGCCCCCTTCACTTCACCATTTACCCGAAGGGGCGACGCCATCAATGACATGGAGCCAGTGAGATCCATGAATACCGAAGACACCTTATCGTATTTCGCATAATCAGACAGAATAAGCGGTTCTTCTTTCTCATAGAGCAAACCTACAATACCGTAGTCCACCGGGAATGATTTGCGGCATATTTCATGCACATTGGATGACATCACTTCGAATTGATTTGTACTGTCATTCAGTTGAAGGATACAACACGTTTCAGCCTGAAAGATGTCCTTCAACTCCTGCTCGGAGAATTGATAAATTTCCATTAGTTGCAAGCTTTTATTCAAGCGTTGCGTCAGATCATTGATTAGACGAAGTTCTTGGATTAACATATTCGATTGTTCATGCAACTTGGCATTTTCAAAGGCTGTCCCTGCTGTATCTGCCATCATGGTGATGAGTTTCAGATCGGAATCTTCCAGTAACTCCTCATTCATTTCAATATGAAATACACCATAGATGCCTTGTTTACCTTTTAGTGGAAGGCCTACCTCCAGAATACGCTGTTCCCCTTCGTCTGACCGAACAATGATAAGCTTGCCCTCCATAAACGAACGAACACAGATATCTTCTCCCCGTTCATGAACAAGCAATGGTTTGATACGGGGATTGAAGCTACTCTGATCCTGAGACATGTACAGTTTCATGCAAGTGGTTGGATATAAATAATCAATACTGTCAAACACTTCATCCAGAATTGCATCTACATCCATTTTGTCATGCATCCGTTGAACGATTTGGAAAAGAATCGATCTTCGGTGTTCTTCTCGTGCAGTTTGCTCATGAGCACGTAACAGATCCGTCATAAATATGTATTCAAATCTTCGGTAAAAGCAGGTAAGAAAATGCATTGCCTCCGATCGAACAACGGCTTTAGACGTTTCATATCGATTTTGCTCGTAGGTTATTGCAGTAAATACAGCGAACATATCCTGATTTGTCCTGGAGAAAAGCGGCTCTGCAAGGAGAAGGTACTCTCCATGTTCAGTGGAACCCCGCAAGGACTGTGCTTGTCCTGATTCAATGCATTGTAATACCGCGGGATATACATCCAGCTCCGGAGACTGCTCATTATCGTGCCCCATGCAGATGCCTTCCGTATTCCATACGTTATAAGTCATTGGAGATCTGTCTGCGTTTGGCTGACGCTGGGTTTGCCAATCGGTATATGCTTGCTGTAACAAACTTCCCAAATATGAAAAATCAAAAGGTGTGATGTCCATTTTTTGCATCCAGAATACATGCTCTTCGTGAGGAGCGACAGAAGATGCGGAATCGCCCGAACTTCGCGAAATCAAGCTGGCTGGTATGCTTCTTAGATGTTCTAACATGTCAGGCGCTCCTTTGCACCGTTTTTGCATCCAACAAATCGGATGCATTAATCTGCAGACGTTATCGCAAACCTGCAAATCCTATGCGATAACCTTAATGTACAAGATCATTTAAAGTTAAGATACAATCTATTTTACTCTCTTTAAAGGTTTTTTGCATCCATATTTCAGAAAATTGTCCCATTATTTTGGGCCTAATGACCTATCGACAAATTTAGACGTTTTTTTTCGTTTCTCACACGCTTGACTTTGCTTCTAGTAAACTGTAATATAAATTGTTGATGAAGACTACTAATGGGTCTTTAAATTTGGGCATTACCGGTTGTGTCACCCTCATTCTTTTTGTTGCTTTCAGGACAGCGGCTGAACTTTCCTGATCGTTCTATGCGCGGCTTGGCCCGCATCAACAAATTGGAGCGCAAACAGAGCCCTATATGAACTTAACTAAAAAGGAGCTACTTTAAACATGGCACGTTACACTGGTCCTAAATTTAAATTGAGCCGTCGCCTCGGCATTTCCCTGAGCGGAACAGGCAAAGAATTGAAACGTCCTTTCCCTCCAGGTCAGCACGGAGCAAACCAACGGAGAAAAATCAGCAACTACGGTATGCAGTTGCAAGAAAAACAAAAATTGCGTCACATGTACGGTTTGGGCGAGAAGCAATTCCGCACTCTCTTTGCTAGAGCGCAAAAAATGCAAGGTATCGCGGGTGAAAACTTCATGTTCTTGCTTGAGAGCCGCCTTGACAACCTCGTTTACCGTCTTGGTTTTGCTAACTCCCGCGCAGGTTCGCGTCAGTTGGTATCCCACGGTCACGTAACTGTAAACGGCAAAAAAGTCGACATCGCTTCTTACCAAGTAAGCACTGGCGACGTTATTAGCCTGCGTGAAAGAAGCCGCGGTCTTTCTTCCGTTAAGGAAGCTTTGGAAAACCGTTCGCATCTTCCTGCATACGTAGAATTCAACGATACAGCTCTGGAAGGTAAATTCATTCGTTTGCCTGAGCGTTCGGAATTGTCCCAAGACATCGACGAAAAACAAATCGTCGAGTTCTACAACCGTTAATCGATGCATTTTATTAAAGCTTCACGCCAAACAGCTGTCCGAGATTTCTCGGCAGCTGTTTTTTTATGTGTTTTTTTATTTGCATATACATAATAAACCCCCAAGTAACGATATAAACTATACACTCCCTTTTGGAGAACTGAATAATACATCGTACTTCTAAAGAGAAACATGGGGGAATTCAATGATAAAGTTTCTGAACAATCGCAAACTGGCGGTCAAACTTGGGCTGTTACTGGGAGTCGTATTACTTTGCTGTATTGGAACACTCATTGCATTTAACACCAACATGGTCTACAACAAGAGTGTTCAGTACGGTGAAACCGTTGCTGCACAAGCTTCCGATCGAGCTAAAAATGAATTCATGACTGAGATGAACCAAGTGAAAAACACCCTTGATACGATACGCACCACATTGGTGGATGCAGCTCATACAGGGTCGCTTGACCGCAAAGAGATTGTGCAGCTTCTGGAACAATATTTAAAAAAAGACGAGAAGGTTTTCGGATTTTATACCGGATGGGAACCTGATGCTTTTGATGGAAAAGATGCAGAAAATATGAATAAGACCGTTTATGACGATGACACCGGCCGCTTCATTCCTTACGTGATACGTGATGGCAACTCCCTACTGTTGGAACCTCTGACAACCTATGAGGGAGAAAGTGAAACCAGCAGGTATTATCAGGAACCAAAAAAGAATAAATCCGTCTACTGGTCTGAGCCGATTACCTACACGGTAGCTGGCAAGGAAACGTTACTTGTCTCCATCGTCCTGCCTTTGCTGGATGAAAATAATACGTTTCTTGGCATTGTCGGAGCCGATTTCACCATTGAACGTTTTCAACAGAACATCTCGTCGCTGAATCCGGATAACGGCTACGCCATGCTGGTTACAAGTGATGGAAAAATTGCTGCGCATGGAACCAAACCGGAACTGGTCAAGGAAGACGCTGTGATCCCCGCAGAGATTCAAACTGCCATTCAACGGATTCAAGCGGGTGAGTCCCAGTTTTACGTCTCTGATGGATCAGAGCAAGAACTGTTTATCGCAGAGCCTGCTCAGCTGCAAGGAACGGATTCGAAATGGCATCTCGTGTCAGCCCTGCCCAAACGTCATATTTTACAGCCCTTCTACGATAGCCTGAGCTGGTCCATTATGATTGCGGTTCTCGCTGTGCTGCTGCTTGGTGGTGTTGTGACCTACACAATCCTGTCCATTGTAAGGCAGGTGAATCGGGTCAATACGGTTGCCGGGCAACTCGCAGATGGAGATCTGACACAGAAGCTTCCCGTCTATTCCAAAGATGAATTTGGTGTGATGTCAGGGCATCTGAACCAGATGATGGATACGCTCCGCCATACCATTTCTGTGATATCGGAGCATGCCTTGTCTGTGGGTTCCACTTCCCAGCAGCTGACAGCCAGTGCAGAAGAAACAGGCAAGGCCGCTGAGGTCATTGCTTTAACAGGTCAGGAAGTTGCTGAAAAGGCTGGCACTCAAACGCATGAGCTTCAAGAAACTTCACGTGCCATGAATGAGATATCCACTGGCATTGGCCGGATTGCCCAAGCCGCAGCAGATGTAGCTGAATCTTCGCGGAGTGTGGCTGACCAAACCGCGGCAGGAACGGACAAGATCCAGTCTGCCATGCGAATGGTGGACTCTGCCTCTGCTTCTGCACAGGGCTCCATGTCTGCACTGGAGAACTTCCGTCAGCGTTCGGTACAGATTGGGAACATAACCGGGATGATCAGCGATGTAAGTCGCCAAACCAACCTCCTCGCCCTTAACGCATCAATTGAAGCTTCGCGAGCAGGCGAGCATGGCCGCGGATTCGGTGTGGTAGCTTCTGAAATTCGCAATTTGGCCGAACAATCACGCACGTCTGCCGAACAGATTGCTGAATTAATTCATGCAGTTCAACAAGAAGTGCTCTCCCTTGTCGTAAATATGGAAAAAGGAAATTCCGAAGTCCTTCATATTGCCGATGTAATTAACGAAAGTGGAGAACTGTTCCTCTCCATCTCATCACAAATTTCGGATGTGAATACCCAGATTGAGGATATTTCAGCCATCGCAGAGCAAATGTCTGCTGGGTCACAACAGGTGGATGCCACATTGGAGCAACTCAAAACCATAGGTCATGAGACGGCAGATCACGCTTCCAGTGTAGCAGCCGCCTCCGAAGAACAGCTTGCAGCGATGGAAGAAATTACAGCTGCCTCTGCTGCGCTTGCGAAGTTAACACAGGAGCTGCTTGAACTGATTCAGCGTTTCAGAACTTAATTTGAAGAAATGGTCTATAGTCTTTAATAGAAGTCATTCAAAGGGAAACAAAGAGGCCGTACTGTGTAAAATATACAGTTACGGCCTCTTCCCTTCTGCCCCATCTTCCCGTCATAGCCCCACTTTGCAGACAGGCAACTTCCATGTTTTACTGAAATTCTTCAGGGTTTCTCATGATATGTAATTTAATTTCGCATGATATATATCATTATGCAAGAAAGAATGGCAATTTTCGACCATTGCTTGTATTTCTCAGGCATGCAAACCCGCCTTTTTATGCTATAATAAGTGCTGTTAAAAGGAGGAAGACACTGAATGGTTGATGTTAATAAGAAAAAGCCTGATGAACAGCCTGCCCGCAAGCGCAGTTTTGCCCGCAGACTGGGTAGTGTCGTCAAATGGATGGTTGTCCTGGGATTCATGGGGGTGCTATTTGCAGGCGGTGCTTTGATGGGTTACGTCAGTTCCATTGTGAAAGACGAGCCCGTCCGGTCAAGGGCCCTGATTGAACAGAAAGTCAGCGAAAACTCCATCACAGGCTTTGCTTACTTTGCCGACGGCAGTCCGATCGGCCAATTACGAACAGAAGAAGACAGGCGTCCGGTCACCTTTGACCAGATCCCGCAGAAAGTTATTGATGCTGTTATTTCGATTGAAGACAATCATTTTTACGAACATAAAGGTGTAGACATGAGCGGAACGCTCCGCGCTGTGAAACAGAAAGTGCTGAAAGAATCTGTTCAAACGGGCGGCAGCACACTGACTCAACAATTGGCCCGGCGTGTATTTCTCAATCTGGATCGAACCGAGGACCGGAAAGTGAAAGAAATATTACTTTCGCTCCGACTCGAACGTTTCCTGACCAAAGACGAAATTATGACAGCGTATCTGAACAAGGTTCCTTTTGGTAACGGCTCCAGTGGATATAATGTATATGGAGTCAAGGCAGCTGCCAAAGGACTGTTCAATATTAATGATTTGAGCAAATTAAACACAGCTCAGGCTGCTTATCTTGCAGGATTGCCTCAGCTCCCCTCCTCTTATTCTGCCTTTAATGGAAAAGGCGACTTTGTTGAGGACAATTTTGAGCGTGCAATCAATCGTCAGCATCTGGTCTTGCGCCGTATGCTGGAACTGGGCAAAATTGATCAAACCGAATATGACGAAGCTCTTGCTTTTGATATCAAAAGTTCTCTCGCACCCAAAACCATCAAAGCTTACAACACTTATCCATACCTTATGATGGAAACGGAACGACAAGCTGCTCAGATTTTGATGAAACAGCTGAATTCGGATAAAGCTGAAGGCACGGATGCCACTGCGGGTACAGCCAAGGATTCGGATACCGATACACCACAAAAAGAAAGCAGCGCCCTGCTGGAAGAAGCCCAGATGCAGTTGCGTACAGGTGGATACCGCATCTATACAACCATTAACAAGAGTGTATACAAAACGATGCGTACCATTGCCGAAGATGACAGTAATTTCTCAGCTGACGATTCCGTGAAAGGAAAAGAACAGACTGCTGCCATACTCATCAATCACAAAACGGGTGCTATTCTTGGCATGATCGAAGGCCGTGATTTCCAGGATGAACAGATGAACTATGCAACCCAGATGATGCGTCAGCCAGGTTCGACCATGAAACCTATTGCCGCATATCTGCCTGCATTGGATGAAGGTCTTGTTCAACCGGCCTCCATTATCGATGATTCACCGATCATTCTGAAAGACGGCCCGAACGGATTCCATATTCCGAAAAATGCCAACAATCGTTACCAAGGACTCGTGACAGCCCGCCGAGCACTGAACTACTCATTAAATGTACCTGCTCTGAAGCTGTTCAACGAAGAAGTCGGGATCGACAAATCATGGGCTTTTGCCAAGAAGCTCGGAATCACCACCATCCAGAAGGATGACTACCAGGCCCAGACCGGCGTTCTTGGAGGTCTTCAGTACGGTGTAACCGTTGAGGAGCTCACTAGTGCGTATGGAGCCATAGCCAACAACGGTGTATACAATGATTCCTATATGATCAGCAAAATTGTAGACTCCAAAGGAAATATTGTATATAAACACGATGCAGAACCTGTTCAGGCCTTCTCTAAACAAACCGCATACCTGATGACAGATATGCTCCGTACCGTTATTACGGAAGGAACGGCAGATAAAGTCCGTGAAAATTACAAGTATTCCAAAAGTGTGCCAATCGTAGGTAAAACGGGTTCAACCCAAAATTACGCGGATGTCTGGTTCGAAGGCTACACGCCAGATGTCACACTGGGAGTTTGGGTTGGATACAAACAGTCAGTAAACACACTGGAAACCAAATCACAAAAGAAACGCGCTCAGCAACTATGGACCCAAATCATGAATCAAGTCATTGCCACAGACAAAGAAATGTTTGTCACGGATTCATTCAAGAAACCATCCGGGATTGAGACACGAACCGTCTCAGCTTATAGTGGCAAATTGCCAACTTCGTTGACAGACAGATATGTCACCGATATTTTCAACAGCAAATTTGTGCCGAAGGACAGCGATGACGGTGTCGCCAAAGCCAAGTATATTACCTACAATGGTGTAAACTACATTCCGCGCGATCAAACACCTGGAGACATGACGAAAGAGAAAACGGTTGTTAAACGCAAGAAACCAATCTCTGATCTCATCAAAGAATTGCAAAGCGCTTTCTCACGGATGAGTCGTCACGAATCACTTGGGTATTACCTGCCGGAAGATGCGGATGCCGACATGCCGACACAGATTGATCCAAGAACGGATAACGGCAAGGCACCAGATGCGCCAGGCAATGTAAGAATATCCGTTGGTAACGGAAACGCCGTGATTACGTTTAACGCCACACCGGAAAGTGATGTCGTCGGATATCGTCTCTATCGCTCCGTCAATGGCGCCGGATTCCAGAATCAGGGGCAGGTTGTCCTGACAGGTGAGTCCAGATCATTTACTGCATATGCACAAGGTGGAAACTTTGTTTTCTACGTCACTGCAGTGGATGTCGCTGGTCGTGAGTCTGCTCCCAGCGCAGCAGTTAGCAGCGCAGGAGTGGCAGAACCTCCTGCAGATGAAGAAATAAAAGAACCGATTACTGTTCCGGGAACCGTAGTTATCCCGGAAGATTCCGAGAATGGAAACACCGCAACGACGGCTCCGGCTGCTCCTGGTCAGGTCAGCGTTACGGCTCTCTCGCAAGGACTACGCATTCAGTGGGCATCCAATCCTGAAGCGGATGGCGTCCAAAGTTATGCTGTATATTATAGTGAAACGGGCGCAGCTCCTTACACCAAAATTGGAACGACTTCAGGTACTTCCATGGATTACGGAGTGCCTGCATCCACTAGCGGATGGTTCAAAGTATCCGCCAGCAACAGTGTAGGCGAATCTGAACCGTCCGGGGCCGTGCATTTCCAACCTTAATACAGAGTTATCAAGATTCCACTTTTAACCCCATTCTCGCATCTTGAGGATGGGGTTTTGTTTTGCATGGATACCCAAAAGCAAAAGCCTGATCCGCAATGAGACACGGATCAGGCTTTGAATTGGAATCGTGGGACAGGCAGACGTGCTGCGTCCGCTGGTTTATTCTTTAGTCTTCAATGGTCGACAGATCACCCGTTGGCAGATCCAGCTCCCAGGCTTTCAGGACGCGGCGCATAATCTTGCCAGAGCGGGTCTTCGGCAGTTTATCCTTGAACTCAATCTCACGCGGAGCGGCGTGAGCAGACAAGCCCTCTTTTACAAATCGATAGATCTCTTCCTTCAGCTCAGGTGTCGGCTCATACCCCTCACGGAGTGCCACAAAGGCTTTGATGATCTCACCCCGAGTTACATCCGGCTTACCGATTACGCCCGCCTCTGCTACTGCAGGATGCTCTACGAGCTTGCTCTCCACCTCGAAGGGACCAATCCGTTCACCAGAAGAGTTAATCACATCATCAATCCGGCCCTGGAACCAAAAGTAGCCATCTTCGTCCATATAAGCGGAATCTCCGGATACATACCAGCCAGAGAGTCGGAAGTATTCTTCGTATTTGGCCGGGTTATTCCAGATCTTCGCCATCATGGACGGCCAGGATGTGCGAATAGCCAGGTTCCCCATACTATATGGCGGAAGCTCCTGTCCTCGATCATCAATAATTGCCGCATCAATTCCTGGTAATGGACGTCCCATGGAGCCCGGTTTGATCGGCATGCCCGGATAGTTACAGATCAGCTGTCCACCTGTCTCCGTCATCCACCAGGTGTCATGAATACGCTGGCCATAGGCTTTCCAGCCCCAACGGACCACTTCCGGATTAAGAGGCTCACCCACGGACATGACGTGACGAAGACTGCTCAGATCATGCTGGGCAATCGTCTCTTCGCCCGCCCCCATCAACATGCGGAAAGCAGTCGGTGCACTGTACCATACGCTGACTTTATTTTTCTCAATGGTGCTGTACCAATCTTGCGGACTAAAACGTCCCCCACGTATAACATTGGTCACGCCATTCAACCAGGGTGCAAAAATTCCATAAGATGTACCCGTAACCCAACCAGGATCAGCGGTGCACCAGTATACGTCATCTTCGCGCAGATCGAGTACAACCTTGCCGGTGTAATAATGCTGAATCATCGCATTTTGCACATGATATACACCTTTCGGTTTGCCTGTAGAGCCTGACGTATAGTGAATGAGGAGACCGTCTTCACGAGTCAGCCATTCCACTTCCATATCATCCGAAGCTGCGGACATCTCTGCATCAAAGTCGATGAGTCCTTCTTCCGTTTGCGGACCTCCACCCACAACAAAAATATGCTTGAGTTCCGGCAATTCGGAACGTTTGATTCGTCCCAGCAATTGAGGAGTCGTCACCAGTGCCACAGCTCCGCTATCCTCCAAACGGTCCTTAACCGCAGTCTCCATAAAAGCTTCAAATAACGGACCTACAACAGCCCCGGCTTTCAATGTGCCCAGCAGACTGAAGTAGAGCTCAGGACTGCGAGGCATAAAAATAAACACGCGATCGCCCTTGGTTACTCCATATTTGCGAAGAACGTTACCGAAGCGACTCGACTGCTCACTTAAATCAGCAAATGTATATGCCTCTTCCCGCGAAGCATCGCTGTATAAAAGTGCTGTTCTTCCGCCTCTTCCTTCCAATACATGACGGTCTATCGCTTCATGCGCCATGTTGACTTTTCCGCTGGCGTGCCACGTAAAGTGCCTTTCAACCGATTCCCAATCAAACCGGCTTCGGGCCTCCGTGTAATCGCCCAGATTAGATTCAGACACAACCGTTTGCAGCATCTCACCATGTGCTTGACTCATGCTTGCCAGCCTCCTTCAACTCGACATCTCGATTCCCATTATGGGTCACTTCTCATTGCCTTTGTGTTGACTGAACTTCCAGTTAGCGCTTACATTAGTAGAGAGAACTTCTCATCATGTACTTGCCAGGCCAAACCGATGAATCCAAACTGCTGTTGATTTGTGAACATTTTTTGTCTACGCAATTATAGCAAATCTTTTCAATCATCGTCTATGGCTTTTCAAATTTTTGGTTTTTTGCTATAAATATGTGTTCAAAAAGATCGGTTTTCAGTACCAAGAAGATGGGATGAAGCTAGAAATGGAGTAGCGGAGCGTAGGGAAAACTACGTGAGCAACGGACATTTCGGCTGAATTCCATATTCGATGCTGATGATGCCACTAGGCATCCTTCGTAATCAAAAGCGGACTTTTTGAACAACCTCTATAAGTAGGGGGAGAGAGGAGCATGAACTATGGAGCATATCAAGGAGTATCATATGCGTTCCATCTTCAAGTCCGGCCACCGAATCATCATTGAAGGACCCGTTCAGGCCGAGACGATTAAGCAGCTTGAATTTCATGCAGATCTGGATGCCTTCAGACGCCCTTCGGAACAACAGAAGGCATTGGCCGAAATTGCCGCATTGCCCGAAGGTCGAATCATCATTGCAAGGGAAGATGAAACCATTGTTGGCTACGTAACGTTCCATTATGCAGATGAATGCGAACGTTGGTCCGAAGGCAATATGACCGATCTGATTGAGCTGGGTGCTATTGAGGTTGCAGATGCCTTTCGATCGTTGGGGATTGGACGGGAAATGCTGCTCACTGCGTTTGAAAATGGACAGATGGAGAAATATATCGTATTTACAACAGAATATTACTGGCATTGGGATTTGAAGGGCAGCGCCCTTTCCGTATGGGATTACCGCAAGATGATGGAAAAATTGATGCAAACCGTAGACATGACCTGGTACGCCACGGATGATCCCGAGATTTGTTCTCATCCAGCCAACTGCCTTATGGTTCGCATCGGCAACCAAGTGCCCTTGGAATCGGAGGAACAGTTCGACCGGGTGCGATTCCGCCATCGTTTTATGTATTAATGAAGAATCAATATGGATGATTTCCGAAAAGGTATACATAGAAAAACCGCCTTTTCATGAACAGATTCATCCACGGATGAACTGTTATGAATAAGCGGTTTTTGTTGTCTTTTAACCTTTTATCATGCTCAACATATGCACCCTTAGAGGGTTACATATGTTCCAGCATATGTTCCACAATACGGTGAGAACGCTGGGAAGATTCCACCGTAAACTCGGCAAAGTTCACATGTGCTGATCCATCGGCTTTGTCAGACATCGCACGAAGTACAACGAACGGAACACGGTTCATGAAACTGACCTGGGCTACGGCAGCCCCCTCCATCTCCGCGCAGGCCCCGTCCATTTCGGTATACAGCATGTTCACCGTATCCTTGTCAGCAATGAACTGATCTCCTGACAGTACTTTGCCGATCAGATAGTTCGCTCCCTGCGCTTTGCAGGCTTCTTCAGCCAACGCGATAAGTGATGCTTCCGCCGGGAATGCAGACGTCTCCTGGTAAGGGATAACCCCGCGCTCAAATCCAAGCGGTGTCACATCCATATCATGCTGTACACACACCGACGAGATGACCATATCCCCAATGTTCAACTCCGGATTAACTGCGCCTGCGACACCTGTGAAAATAATACGGTTAACCTGGAAACGATCAATCAAAATCTGTGTCGTCACAGCCGCATTCACTTTACCTACACCCGATTTGCAAACCACAATTTGCTTACCCAGCCATTCGCCTGCGACATAGGTAATTCCAGTTTGTTTTACAGTCTCCAGTTGCTTCATCCCGGCCAAGAGAAGTTCTACTTCCTCATCCATTGCACCAATAATACCGATCAATTCTCGCATGTTCTAACCTCCCGTATCGCATTCTGCATTTTGCATGTTAAACCTGGACTCGTTTCCCTCCAAGTGTGTTTTTCGTTTACGTTCAGAGACCCATTCAGCACAAAAGCTCCGTTTCCGGAGCTTCCGTAATTCCACTATGTAGAGAGAATTCCTTCTCCCTTTCTTATTTAAACTACGTCCGCGTGGCTTACAGACAGACGAAGAATCGTTTCATGCGGCAAAATAACCCGTGGGTTCTCCACATTTTCCTTCTTCATCAGTTTGGTCAGCAAACGCATCGCTACAGCGCCCAGGTCATACATCGGTTGAGCGACAGTGGTCAACTGAGGGCGGACCATAGAAGCCATACGAATGTTATCCACGCTGATGATAGAGAAGTCATCCGGTACTTTCAGACCTTCATCCTGAATGCTGTGAATAGCACCAATTGCCATTTCATCTGTTGCAGCGAAGATCGCCGAAGGTTTTTTCTTCAATCCGAGGAAATACTTCATCGCTTCCACACCGGACTCATAACGATAGTTACCAATGCGTACGAGATCTTCCTGATATTCCATACCTGCTGCTTCAAGCGCCTTCTTGTACCCTTGAAAACGAGCATAACCGTTGGCAGGATCTTGCAGTGTACCACTGATCATTGCGATTTCCTTGTGTCCATGACGGATCAACGTGTTTACAGCGTCAAATGCCGCAGCTTCATGATCGATATCTACAGATGGGTACGTGCCCTTCTCGTCACTTGTTGCACAGAGAACAATCGGTACAGCCGCTGACTGGAACGCCTGAATGTGCTCGTCCGTCACCGTTCCACCCATGAAGAGCAGACCGTCCACCTGTTTTTCAAGCAGTGTGTTAATTACACGAATTTCTTTTTCTTTCTTCTTATCCGCGTTACATAAAATAATGTTGTAGTGATACATATTCGCAATATCTTCAATTCCGCGGGCAATCTCTGCAAAGGTTGAGTTCGAAATGTCCGGAATGACGACCCCTACCGTGGTTGTCTTCTTGCTCGCCAGACCTCTGGCTACCGCATTCGGACGATATCCGAGCCGATCGATGGCTTCATATACTTTTTTGCGTGTTTGTGGCTTAACATTAGGGTTATTATTAACAACCCGTGATACCGTTGCCATAGAGACACCAGCTTCACGTGCCACATCATAAATGGTTACCGTCACAGTACTTCTCTCCATTACCAGTAAATTTTCATACCATTTTCATTAAGATTTATATTACGACAAATTTATGCATTAATCAATTAAAATAGGCTTTAGGACTCACGCAGTGCATTCGTGATTGTGGTTGAAGTAATATTCGAATGGGAAGTATGCCATACAGGAATTCCCTTTTTGACTAGAATCGCTTGCGGAGATTCGTGCTTAACACCCAGCTTATCCGCTGCTTCATTGGACACAGGACGGTCTTCCACTACATAAATGATCCCGTATTGCACCTGTTCACTTGGACTATTTTGCAAATAATCGTTCATCTCCTGATAGGCATTCGCGCTGATCGGACAGCGTGTACTGTGCTTAAACAGAAGCAAAGGTTGATCCTCGGTAGCCTCCACTGCGGAGTTTAGCTGTTCAATACTTGTCATTTTAGTCATGTCAGCCATTTGATATACATCCCCCTTTACCAGGATTACCGCTATGTTGAGCGTTTTCACTCTACGATATCTTAACAAAAAGAGAGCGAAAAAGCCAATTTTCATGAAAACAAGCATTTTACACGTCAAAATTAGACAGCATTCGAGAAGTGCGCCTTCCATACAAAACCGGATAATTGCCCCAATCTGCGCTCCGTTGTCTCAATCCACTCTGCATCGCCGGATTTCTGGGCGTACCCCATAATATCCAGAAGCAGATTAATGCGCTCTTCTACAGCATGCTGCATCCGATGTTCCATCTCGCGATCTGTAGCATCAGGCCAGGCCAGCAACTGTTCATGCAAGAGGTCTGCAAGTTCATTTCGCTCCCCAAACGATACATCCTGTTTCGCAGGCTGTTCTCCCAACGTACTGATGCACGCTTTCAAATCCGGCTTGACCGGTCGAAGCACTTCGTAGGAAACACAATCTGTACACGCAAATACAGGTACGTTACGAATCTCCACTTTTTTGGCGTATACCACCGTTCTTAATTCCAGTTCCATTACATGTCCGCATCTGCACGTCTTACGCACAGTCATCACCTCATTCGTTCTATGCTCTTATATAGATATCATTCGACCTAATTCCGCTCAAATCCTGCTATAAACCATAGGTTGCACAAATTACCACTGTCCCCAGATGAAGGTTGTCGAATGTAGGGATTCATTGCATTGTAATCGCTTGCGTGGTTGGAGAACATGCATGACCATGAAGTTACCATGAGAATCTGTTACAATAAAGACGCTATGTGCTACTTACCGTAAAAGGAGAGATGATGATGAGACTAACAGGCAAAAAAGTCATCGCCCTGGTCGATGAAGAATTCGAAGATCTGGAACTGTGGTATCCGGTGCATCGTGTTCGCGAAGAAGGCGCCGAAGTGCATCTCGCCGGAGAGAAAAAAGGCAAAACCTACATCGGTAAATATGGTGTTCCCGCAGAGGCGGAATACAGTTTTGAAGAACTCGACAGCTCACAATATGATGGAATTCTTGTACCCGGAGGCTGGGCACCGGACAAGCTGCGGCGTTATTCCAAAGTACTTGAACTCGTCAAGGAAATGCATGCGGATCAGAAACCCATCGGTCAGATCTGTCACGCAGGCTGGGTATTGATCTCTGCCAAAATACTGGACGGAGTTACCGTCACTTCTACCCCGGGCATCCGGGATGACATGGAAAATGCCGGAGCCATCTGGAAAGATGAAGCTGTTGTCGTAGATGGACACATCATTTCGGCTCGTCGTCCGCCTGACCTTCCTCCGTATGGCAAAGCATTTTGTGATGCCCTTGCTGAAAAATAAAGCAAAACCCCATGCCATATTGATATTGGCGTGGGGTTTTGTTATTAAATACTTCTTTTTTCCAAAATTGTACAAAAGTAAATATTTTCATTTGAAGGTATTTAATAGAAATAAATCAATCTAAGATGCATTTGATCCGCTCTGTTCATCCGGGCTACCCATCGAATCATTGAAGACCTGCAGACGCTGTTCGATGTCTGCACTTGTCCGCAGGGTGAAGCAATCCTGTGCTGCCTCTTTGGCAGCCGCAGTCGTCGTATTCAATACCCTGTGCTTCACACGCAGCAAGGATTGTGGGGACATACTCAAATTGCTTATACCTAGTTCCAGCCATATAGGGATCGAACGCTCGTCTCCGGCCATCTCCCCACACACACTGACATCAATCCCTGCAGTGTGTGCCGCTTCCACTGTCGCGCGCAGCATGCGCAGTACGGCAGGATGATACGGGTGATACATGTGAGCAATCTGCTCGTTCATTCGGTCTACAGCCAGTACGTATTGCACTAAATCATTCGTACCGATACTGAAGAAATCAGCTTCCTCGGCAAGCAGATCGGCGATCATCACCGCTGCTGGCACCTCAATCATGATGCCCACCTGAATATGCGGATCGTACGGCAACTCTCGCTCGTCCAGGTCAGACATCGCTTCACGCAGGATTTCATTGGCCTCCTGAAGTTCTTCTACCGAAGAGATCATCGGGTACATAATTTTAACATTACCGGCAGCACTGGCGCGCAAAATGGCTGTAAGCTGTGTTTTGAACAGATCTTTGCGGTCCAGACTGATTCGAATCGCACGATATCCCAGAAACGGGTTATCTTCTTCCGGAAGTTCGAAATAGTCGAGCTGCTTGTCACCACCAATATCGAGCGTACGAATAACTACCGACTGACCTGCCGTTTTCTCAGCAACAAGACGATAGACCTCATATTGCTCCTGCTCCCCCGGAAATGTAGCACGGTCCATGTAGAGGAACTCTGTCCGGAATAAACCAACGCCCTTCGCCCCATGTTTCAATGCCATATCCAGTTCCTTGACGGAACTGATGTTAGAAGCCAGATGCAGAACGGAGCCGTCTTTGGTTACCGCATCCACTGTAGCAAGTACCTGCAACTGTTCTTTTTTCTTCAATTGTTTGCTGCGAATCATCGTGTAACGTTCAATTGTCTTACGATCCGGTTCTGTAAATACCAGGCCGTTATCTCCATCGACAACCAGCATATCCCCGGTCTCTACCGGCATGCCAAGACTCGCTTCCAGACCGGAAACGAGTGGAATACCAAGGGCACGGGCCATAATAGCGGAGTGCGACGTTTTACCTCCGATGAGGGTCACGATGCCCAGCACATGACTTGGATTCAAATGCGCAAGTTGAGAGGGAGACAGCTCTTTAGCCACAAGAATATAAGGCTGTGTATCCGATGGAAGCGTAATTTCCGGTGCACCCAGCAAATGCTTTAACAATCGGTTTCCAACGTCCTTGATGTCTATGGCGCGTTCCTTCATATATTCATCTTCCAGCAGATCAAACATGGTGACAAAATGATCAATCGCTTCTTTGACGGCCACTTCTGCCGCCTTGTATTGACGCTCAATTATGCCACGAATCTCGTTCATGAATACGGGATCTTCCAGAATCGCCAGATGTGCATCAAAGATGCTGGACTCTTCCGGCCCAACGACTTCCTTGAACTCATTCTTGATATATTCAATCTCATCCTTCGATGTCCGTATGCCCTCGTACAGCCGTTCGAACTCTTGGGCGAGATCCACCGAATCCATCTTCTGATCCGGCAGATCCCATTCCCAACTGGGCAGGACAAATGCTTTGCCGATGGCTATGCCTGCAGCGCCGTTGATGCCTTGTATCTTCATTCTACCCCTCCAACGTTCCTGTCATAGAGCACCACGGACATAACGGATGCCTGACCTTTCTTAACTTGCTTAAATGGAGCAAAACTCCATGATTTAACACGATCTGGATTCGTGATCACCATCGGTGTCGTCAGCGATGCCGCCTCGGCTCGCAATACAGCCAGGTCAAACTTGATTAACAACTGACCCGGCTCCACCGTGTCCCCTTCCTGAACAAAGGCTTCAAAGTGGCCTTTCAGTTGGGATGTGTCAATCCCGATATGCAACAGGACCTCAAGTCCTTCCCGGGTTGAAATCCCCAAGGCATGCATCGTAGGATACATGTGCATAATCGTTCCGTATACGGGCGAGACCAGCTCTCCCTTTTCCGGAACAAAGGCTACACCATCGCCCACAAGCTTGGCTGCAAATATCTGATCCGGCACCTCTTCAATCGGTAACATCTTACCCTGAACCGGAGCACAGAACAGAACCTGCTGCAGATCCCGTTCGAGCAGCTTTGCAATCTCTTCCCGGATCAATTCCGAGTAGGTGCCAAATACGACTTGTACGTTACCGCCACCCAGCTTGATAAGGCCTGCGGACCCCATACTCTTCATTGCACCTGTATCGATTAACCGATCATTATGCACGGTGAGACGAAGCCTTGTAATACAGGCCTCTACCTGCACAATGTTTTCTTTCCCACCCAGTGCTTCCAAAATGAGAGGCGCCTGATAAGGAATGTTACCTACCCAATCTTCCAGCATGGACCCCTCTTCACGGCCTGGAGTCGGAATCTTGAACGTGCGGATCGCCCATCTGAACAGGAAATAATAAACCAACCCATATAGTATGCCAACCGGTATGATCTTCCACGCATTCTCCGATAGATGAAAATTGAGTATGTAGTCAATAATGCCAGCCGAATAAGAGAAACCATGGCGTATATCAAGCCAGTAGCTGATCCACATCGCAAGACCCGACATGACTGCATGCACGATAAACAGATATGGTGCAGCAAACAAAAAGGCAAACTCAATCTGCTCCGATACCCCTGTCAGAAAACAAACAAGCGCGGAAGTAAGAAATGTTTTTTTGATTTTCGGTTTTAGGTCTTCCCTTGCTTCCTGAATAATGGCAAAGGCAATCGCTGGAATTGCGAACATCATGATCGGGAACAACCCCGCCATAAAATATCCTGCTGTCGGATCGCCTGCAAAAAAACGTGGCAAATCCCCTTGCACAATATTTCCGTCTGCTGTTTCATACGTTCCCAGTTGGAACCAGAACACATTGTTAAGCAGATGATGCAGTCCAAAGGCCACCAGTACCCTGTACAGGACCCCATATATAAACAGCCCAAAACCGCCGAGACTGTATTCCCAGGTGGCGATGGCGTTCAATGCATGTTGCAGTATGGGTGCGATCCATAACATAAAAAAGGAGAACAGTGCCGAGCACAGTCCAACAATGAGCAAAACAAACCTTGAACCGCCAAAAAACTGTAAGATTTCGGGCAATTTAATGCTTTTGAACCGATTATGCGTCACCCCGGCGAGTGCGCCGAGAATAATTCCGATTAAGGAAGCAGGTTGAATGGTGCCATCCCCGAAATTGCGAGTCACCTGATCATATATCACAATACCAGCCAGAGCAGCGAGTCCCGCTTGTCCGGCCTGGTTGGAGAGTCCCAGCGCTACACCGACAGCGAACAAATACGGCAAAAAATAAAAAATACCGTGTCCGGCCACGGTAGACACTTCACCAACAACTTTCAATCCCCAGGCGTCCCAGGGCAAACTGCCAACACTCAGCAAAATTGCGGCGGCGGGCAGGACCATTGTAGGCAGCATTACCGCTCGTCCGAGCTGCTGCAAGGATCCGAGCCAATTCATGGCGACCTCTCCTTTCTATCCTAGATGGTAAGCTTTACGCAACGTTTTGTCAAAGCAAAACAGTAACCAATTGGCAATTTGTATCCCACTTCCTTCAGACATGACAAAAAGGAGTCCAAATCTGTGGTTGCCCCATAACTACATGGAGCGGAGCAGCGCTTTGATTTTAACCTCATTCCTCATAATCTGCAGATGGTACCCTATGTTTAAAGTTCATAAAACAGAAAAAATCCCGCCAACTCGAGGTTAACGGGATTTTTCAAGAATCGAGACTTAACCGCGTCCAGCACCGCGCAGAACGATGGAGTCCTCTACCTTGATACAACGATTCGTCACGGCTGTCATACCGCTCTCAGCAGCAATCTGTACGGCTTCATCACTGTGAATCCCCAGCTGGAGCCATAATACATTGGCCTTGATCGCGGCAGCTTCACGAGCGACATCCGCACAATATTCATCACGGCGGAATACGTTCACAATGTCAACCGGCTCAGGAATGTCCGCGAGTGTGGCATATACCGTCTCACCGAGAATCTCGCCTTGCACTTGAGGATTTACCGGTATGATACGATATCCTCTGCTTTGCATGGCCTCCGCTACCATATAGGAGGTACGATCCGATTTGTCCGATAAGCCGACGACTGCGATGTTGCCTGCCTTGCGCAAAAGTTGTCCAATTTCTTCACGAGTAGGGTTGTTAAATTCCATGTTCAAGCACCATCCTTTTCAGCTTAACGTGTTATTTTACTCTTTTACCCATTGAACCGAGGCGCCAAGCGCCTGCAAATGATCGAAATATTGCGGATAAGACTTGGCTACATGGTGTGCATCCCGAATACGAAGCGGCTCCTTGGAACGCAGACCAACAACAGTGAGTGCCATAATTACGCGATGATCGTAGTGAGCGTTGATCTCAACGCCACCCTCGACACCTTCCGGACGACCGTGTACGATAATCTCGGCTTGACGCTCCTCTACGTTGGCACCTGCCTTCCGCAGCTCGTTCAAATAATCTGTAATTCGATCACATTCCTTGTAACGTAAGTTCTCTACATTATAGAACCGTGAAGTCCCTTCCGCAAATACAGCCGCAGCTACCATCGCGAGCACCGCGTCCGTCGCGGCATCTCCGTCAAATTCGACAGCCTTCAATTTACCGTTACCTTGTACATGTACCACATCGTTCTCATGCGTCAACGGCACATCCATCATGCGCAGAACGTCAACGATGGCACGCTCACCCTGTTTGCTCTGTTCCATCAATCGCAAAATTTTAACATCCGATTGGGTGACAGCCGCGGCCGCGAGGACAGCTGCTGAACCCGGATAGTCTCCCTGAACAGTATACGTTTGCGGTTTATAAGCCTGACCCCCGGGTACACGGAAGGACATATAATCATCACTTGCATGAATGACGATACCTGCCTGCTCCAGTACTTCCAGCGTCTGACCAATGACCACTTTGGATTTCAAGTCGTTCAATACTTCAATCGTGCTGTCTTCTGCCAGAAGAGGAGTTACAAACAATAATGCGCTCAAGTACTGGGAGCTGACCGAACCTGAGACTTGAATATGTCCACCTTTGGCCTGACCGCCTTTGATCGTAATCGGGAGACGCCCTTGCTCATGCTGAACCTCAACACCAAGCTGGCCCAGTGCGTCAATCAGATCATCATGTGGACGTTTGCCGAGAGAATCCGGGTACGTATTCACAAACGTTACTTCAGGGCAAAGTGCTGTTACGCCCATAAGGAAGCGCAGTACGGCTCCCGCATTGCCGACATTCAATTCCCGCACATCACGGGGATGGCTGCCAAAGCCCTTGATAACGATTTTGCTGTCATCTTCTTCAAGCTCGGCTCCAAGATCGCGAATACATCTGCGCATAGCATCACTATCTTCACTATGTGCTGGATAATGAATCGTACTGGTGCCTTCTGCCAGCGCAGCAGCAAGCAGGTAGCGTGTGGTGTAGTTTTTGGAAGACAGGGCTCCAATTTCCCCGCTTAGGGTTGGGGTTGGATTAACGATAACGTCCATGGATGAAATTCTCCTTCATTGATTATAATGTGCCTTCTTAAAATTCATAAGATGGTCCTGTTACATATAAGTATAAGATTCCTTACAGTCATGCTATTCTGCCAAATTGACATTCCATGCATCGCTTGGGTATCATTAAAGGCGTTAAGTCCATACAGAAAAGAGGACCTGAATATGACACAAATTGCTGAAATTGAAACTTCTGAGCTCCGCCGCCGTTTAAAGGCGGGAGAAAAGCTCCAGATGATAGACGTCCGTGAGGACGATGAAGTCGCGCAAGGCATGATTGAGGGAGCCAAGCACATCCCGCTTGGGCAGATTCCGGACAGACTGTCTGAAATCGAAAAATCAGGTGAGATTGTCCTGATCTGTCGGAGCGGTTACCGCAGTGAGCGTGCCTGTGAATATTTACAGCAGCTCGGCTACGATGGCTGCACCAACATGGTCGGCGGCATGCTTCAATGGCAACAGGAAGACTAACACAGCATCAAGGGCGTGGCTCATGCATGAGATATAGCAAGCTGCATCAGCAGTCTTGCATAGCTTAGCTGAGCCAAGGCCTCTGTATGTCAAACGGGCCCATCGGCCCGTTTTTTTATATCTACCTACACCGATGACATGGCTCCACTAATCCTTAAATCCTCCGGCACAATCTTTTTCCATATGCGAAAGTTATCCCTCTCCGTGCCTCGGCCCTGTACTCATGAGTACAGTCAATTCCTGCATTCACTGACGAGAATATGAAATAATTACAAGCTTAGACGCGGTAATGCGCTAAAATTAGACGAGTCACTTCAGCAGCGGATAACTCCGTTGTATCCACCGTGTAATGTGCGAACCGATATGCGTCCTTCCGTTCCTGCATAATGGTCTGTATGCGTTCCTCCGCATTACCTGCCAAGAGTGGACGATTATCACAGCCGCTAACGCGCTGTACAATCACTGCCGGATCCGCAGTCAGGGCAACCACCCATCCGTTCTTAGACATGACATCACAATTGCCTGAACGCAGAACGACACCGCCTCCGGTTGCAATTACCTGCGCCTTCTTCTCCAGCACCGAGCATAACATGCGGCTCTCGGCATCGCGGAAATACGTCTCTCCCTTGCCTGTGAACAATTCAGGAATCGTACAGCCTTCCTCTCTCTCCACCGCGGCGTCCACATCAATCAGTCGGTAGCCCAACTCGCGTGCGAGCATGTCAGCGACGGTTGATTTGCCGGTTCCCATCATGCCGATGAGAATAATATTGTTAGACTTGCTCAAGGTGTACACTCCTTTATTTCAAGCAATTCGTGAGCACTTTTGTCCTATCATAACACAGCCCTGCGGACGGGGAAAGGCCATTCCGTTTTGGTCGCGACTTCCCCTTGAGCCTTTGCAATCACTCCAACGCATATCGAAGTAAGTCCATCTACTCCATAGGATTCTAATGAACTCAGATGAGCTAATTTCCGAGATCCAGGGGATTATGAAATTCTAACGAATCTCAGTAAACCTATTTCCCAAAATTCCATCAGAACAGCCTACTTTCACTTCATATCATCAAAATAAGCCCTTCAGAATTCGTTAAAAAATAGAAAAGTCTCATCTTCTCAACATAGAGCGTCTCATGTTCGTAACTCCAGGCGAGTTTACAATACCAGTAAAAAGAGACCTGGAGTTCATCGGTATTAACCGATTCTCCAAGCCTCTGTCCATGCTTCTCTTTCAGCCAAGGCTCCTGAATCAGGACGCTCTTTAGCCCAATCTCATGGATCGTATATATGATACTATTCCATCCAGTTGTGGTGGAAGCTGCCTTCTTTGTCCAGGCGTTTGAACGTATGAGCACCGAAGTAGTCACGTTGTGCTTGCAGCAGGTTTGCAGGCAAACGCTCTGTGCGGTAGCTGTCATAGTAGGACAACGCGCTGGAGAATCCAGGAACCGGAATGCCTTGGGTTACGGCAGCTGCAACAACTTCACGCCATGCGCCTTGGTAGGATTCAACGATATTTTGGAAATACGGGTCCAGAAGCAGGTTTTTCAGTTCTGCATCTTTGTCGTATGCTTCCTTGATATTTTGCAGGAACTGCGAACGGATGATGCAACCACCGCGGAAGATCATGGCGATGTTGCCGTATTTCAGATCCCAGCCGTACTCATCGGAAGCTGCACGCATTTGGGCAAAGCCTTGCGCGTAGGATACGATTTTACTTGCGAACAGGGCTTTGCGCACATTCTCGATGAATGCTTTTTTGTCACCGGAGAATGCTTCCGTCGCTGGTCCGTTCAGGATTTTGCTCGCCGCCACGCGCTCATCTTTCATGGCAGACAGGAAACGGGAGAATACGGATTCCGTGATCATGGACAAGGGTACGCCCAGATCCAGCGCGCTTTGGCTTGTCCATTTGCCTGTTCCTTTTTGACCTGCTGCATCCAGAATGACATCAACCATCGGTTTGCCGGTTTCCGGATCGTATTTGGAGAAGATGTCGGCCGTAATTTCAATCAGGTAGCTGTCCAGCTCGCCTTGATTCCATTCCGTAAAGATCGCATGCAGCTCTTCAACAGACACATTCAGCACGGATTTGAGCAAGTGATATGCTTCACCGATAAGCTGCATATCTCCGTATTCGATACCATTATGCACCATTTTCACATAGTGTCCGGCACCGTCTGGTCCGATATATGTACAACAAGGATCGTCTCCGACTTTGGCCGAAATGGCTGTCAGGATCGGTTCAACCAGCTTATACGCACTTTCCTGTCCACCTGGCATAATGGAAGGGCCTTTCAGTGCGCCTTCTTCACCACCGGATACACCTGTACCGATGAAGCGAATGCCTTTGTCTTCCAGCTCTTTGCTGCGACGTTGGGTATCAGGGAAGTAGGCGTTACCCCCATCAATGATGATGTCACCCTCATCCAGATGAGGAAGCAGTTGTTCAATGGTCGCGTCGGTTGCTTTACCTGCTTGTACCATGATCAGGATTTTGCGTGGGGATTCCAGGGATGCCACAAACTCTTCAATGGAGAATGTGCCTGTCAGATTTTTACCTTCGGCTTCTTTCAGAAGATCGTTGGTTTTCTCCGGGGAACGGTTAAATACCGACACCGTGAAACCTCTGCTTTCAATGTTAAGGGCCAAATTTTTGCCCATTACTGCAAGTCCAATGACACCGATCTGTTGTTTCGCCATCTGGTCCTCCATCCTTTGCTCCAATTAATTTTATTGAAATGAATTCTCAACAATACCTCCATTTTAACGGTTTTACGCATAGAAGTGAACCCCGGACCATGGTCGCACAGCGAGAAAACACCCCAATTGCCTGAGGTGTTCATCGTATTTTCATAAATACAGCATGATATTCAGCCCTCCAGCATCAACATATGCCCTGACAACTGTTTTAAAACTTCACGACAGGCATTCGCTTTTTCGACGTTATTCAACTGAATGGCTGCGTGCAGACGTTCCAGTTCATCGTCCACTTCCATGCGGAGCAGCATGAGCCGTTCCTCGCCTTCGCGCGAAAGGAACATGTCTTCCATCTCTTCCGCCGTCGGCGCAGGTTCCTTTTGAAAAATGACACGCTGTTTGAACCCGGATACTTCCACAAGACGAATGACTTCCCCAAACAAAATATTTTCCACGGTCATCTGCTGATCCTTAAACCGTTTTACCACGGCGTGCCCGCGGGTATCCCCAATCAACTTCTCCAGCCATTCTGCAAGCTTTGCGTCCTTGATAATGTAATCTCCTGTCATCTTGTAATTCCCACTGCGTGTCTGTTGAAAACGGAGCTTTACCAGCTTGCGTCCGGTGCGGACTGACAGGATAAAAAAGGATTCGTCCTCGCTCCAATATAGTGAATACCCCTCACGAATTAGGTCTTTGATCAAATTTTGGATATGCCGACGGTTGAACCGCAGCTCCAGATTGCAATATTCAACTTCATAACTCTTATTCACGGCACTCCCTCCTTCTGTACCGGATGTGCTCCGGCCATCTTCTTCCATCGCTTCTTCTCAATCGGCTTACCCTATTTTATACTTCATTTTATGTAAGGGTACTTGGTTATTTGACTATTTTTCACCGAATGCAGCTAAGGACCTCACGTTTCCGCAGGAGCACAGGGGCAAGCCCCCGATTTTCATGATATAATGGACGCGAAATGGAGGATTACAGATGACTTTCTCAGGTTTTAAAAGTAGTGATTTTGATGTGTTTCAGGTCCCGGGGCTGGAACCGCGCATGGAATTGCTCATTGAACGTGTTCGACCGAAGCTGGAAGAGCTGGGTACTGAACTTACGCCTTATCTGACAGAATTATGCGGAGAAGAGATGTTTGTGCATGTTGCGAAACACGCGCGCCGTACCGTTAATCCTCCAAAAGATACATGGGTCGCCTGGGCTTCGTCCAAGCGTGGTTATAAAGCACTGCCTCACTTCGAAGTAGGCATGTTCGATACACATCTGTTTGTTATTTTCGCCATCATCTACGAAAGTCCGAACAAAACAACGTTTGCGGAGGGCCTTGAACGCCAGCTGGATGAAGTGCGCAGCAGTTTGCCTGGAGAGTTCTATTGGTCCATGGATCACATGGCTCCTCACGGTACACTGCAAAAGGACATGCAGGATGAGGACTTTGACAAAATCATCACCAAGCTGAAGACAGTAAAAAAAGCCGAGGTCATGTGCGGGCTGCGCGTGGATCGGGATGATCCATTAACTGCGGATGGGGACAAGTTCCTGGAGACGATTCGTTCCACGTTCAAAACGCTGCTGCCGCTGTACAAGATGTCTTTATGGTAGGTGGACTTGCGGGATACGAAGACCGTTTAATTCAGAAAGGACCTGTTCAGCAGGCAGAATAACTTTCTGTTGTCATCTACCTGGATGCGCTTTGCAACACCAAGAAGGGAGTCCCACAACCCGTATGGTTGATGGAACTCCCTTTTGTTAATAGAACATCCTCATCAGACCTCAATCGGTTCATTTGGCAGGAGCTGTTCGATACGGTTTACGTGATAATACATAGTGCACAACGGCAAGTCCAGCCATAACAACAGCACTTCCGATAAATGGGGCCGGATGACTAATATGATCCCATAACAGCCCGGATACAATCGGCCCTACGACCATGCCTGATCCCTGAAGGGTCAGGAAGAATCCCCAGATCGCTCCGCGTTCTCCTTTGGGAATCAAGGTGGCCACAAACGCATTCCAAGCCGGGAGAATCATCGCATAGCTGACACCAACCAGCATGACGACACCGAACACGACAGGAATGGACGTAATGGAGGAAAAAGCAAACAGACTCACTGCTGCCATCAAAAAACCAATGTTCAGGAACGGTGCCGTTCCGAACCGATCTACCATTTTCCCCACAGGCAACAGTGCAATGACCGTAATACCTCCACCCGCGATCAGCAACAAACTGTACAAGTTGGGCGAGATGTGCAGATCTGTTCGTGTGTACAGCGTAATCACCGGGCTAAGCAGACCTATGACAAAGGACTGCATGAACAGTGCAGGATATACCAGTGGATTAACATTAAGCGTGCTGCGTACCCGCCGCAGTGTGCCCTGCACACTCTTCTGAAGTCGAATAAACGGTGTAAGCAAATTCGGTTTGGCTGGATATTTCATATCTGCCCGCTTGGAATCTTCTTCTGAATGTTCTCCCTCAACAACGACACGTCCGGGAAGAATCATGGCAACCAGAATGACCAGGATTGCACACCCCATTAATACCAGGAAAATGGTACGGTAATCATGGTTCGTCCGCTCCAGCAGCCAGTTCATGCCGATTGGCCCAAGTCCTGTTCCCCCAAGAGCCGCCATCTCCAGCGCGCCCATGGCTGTGCCGTTCTTGTTCTGTGGGCCCGACATTGCCGTCACGCCTGTCATGGCACAGGGCCAAAGGGGTGACGTCCCGATTCCGAGAATGAGACAAGCCATGGCAAGTCCAAATGCACTTTTGAAAAATATAATCATGATTACAGCAATCAATGTACAGATCAATGCCGTCACCATGGTTGCGCGGAACCCGATCCGTTCTGCTGCCCAGCCGGAGGGAGCCCGGAACAGATTATCCCCCAAATATTGAAGGGCAAAGGCTACACCAATCACGCCAGCGGACAAGCCCAGAATATTGTCCATATACACGGGCAGAATAGCGACCAACAGGGCCCCTTTGATAATTTCAACTAGAAAAAGTGTTAGCCACATGGCGATAAAAAAAGGTGAGCGCAGGATTTTGGCTGGTTTAGTATTAGTTTGCATTCTTTTTCCCCTTTCGGTGCTTGCTTGCCCATCTCCTATCCTTACTGTAACCCTAGGGGATGTGCCCAAATCTCGGCAATTCGAAAATTTGTCAAGCAATACTGCTTGCATTCGGTTCTACATTTGCTATACTCATCTTTGTTTAAGATTACAAAATGATGAGTTTCAGCGAAGCTGAACTATTCCGTGATCGCAAGAAAACATCCGCTAAATGCGGCCTGTCTTCATAGAATTTACGTCGAAAGACGTTTTTCTTACAAATTATAATTAGGAAAGGTTGTGACAGCACTGATGGATCACCACCGTACGCCGCTGTTTACCGCTTTAAAAAATCACGCGGCACTCAATCCGGTGCAATTTCATATTCCGGGACATAAAAAAGGATTGGGAGCGGATACCGAATTCCGTGAATTTATCGGTGATAATGCCTTCTCCATAGATTTGATCAACATCGCACCACTGGATGATCTGCATCAGCCGACCGGAGTCATTCAAGAAGCACAAATGCTGGCTGCAGATGCCTTCGGAGCCGATTATACCTATTTTAGTGTACAAGGTACAAGCAGTGCGATTATGACGATGATTCTATCGGTCTGTGGACCGGGCGATAAAATTATTGTGCCCCGTAATGTACACAAATCCGTTCTGTCTGCCATTATTTTCTCAGGCGCGAAACCTGTATTTGTCTCTCCCGCACAAGATGCCAATCTTGGTATCGATCACGGGGTGACCATTCAATCCATACGTAGGGCGCTGGAGCGCCATCCTGATGCTAAGGCATTGCTCGTCATTAATCCGACTTATTACGGGGTATGTACAGATCTGAAAGCAATCGTTGAGCTGGCACACAGCTACCAGGTCCCTGTCCTTGTGGACGAGGCTCACGGCGTACTCATTCATTTCCATGAGGATCTGCCACTGTCTGCCATGGCAGCTGGGGCCGATATGGCTGCGACGAGTGTTCACAAGCTCGGTGGCTCCATGACGCAGAGTTCCATACTCAACCTAAACACGAAGAATGGGTATGTGAATCCGCAGCGTGTACAGACGATTCTGAGCCTGCTCACATCCACATCAACCTCATACATTTTGCTTGCTTCCCTTGATACATCGAGACGCAATTTGGCTTTGCATGGTCATGAAATTGCACAGAAAGCGATCGATCTGGCTGAATTTGCAAGACGCTCCATTAATGATATGGATGGATTATATTGCTTTGGCAAAGAACTGCTGGGCACAGAGGCTACCTTCAATTATGACCCAACCAAAGTAACCATTCATGTTCGTCATCTTGGAATTACAGGCTACGAAACAGAGAACTGGCTACGTGAGCATTACAACATTGAGGTGGAACTCAGTGATATGTATAATATTCTGTGCCTCATTACGCCAGGAGATACGGATGATTCCGTAGATATCTTGCTAAGTGCCCTGCAAGACCTGTCCCGTACGTATTATCAGGTGAATCCTGCCCATGAACTGGTAGTCAAGGTTCCGGATGTGCCTCAGCTGATGCTGACTCCGCGTGATGCGTTTTATGGGGATACCGAGGTTATTCCTTTCAAGGAATCCGCGGGCCGGATTATTTCGGAATTCATCTACGTTTATCCGCCAGGTATTCCGATTCTGCTGCCAGGTGAGGTTATCACCCAGGAGAATATCGACTACATCATTGATCATGTCGAAGTTGGACTTCCTGTAAAAGGACCCGAAGACCGTAGCGTCACCAACGTTAAGGTTATTGTTGAGGCTGATGCCATTTTTTAAAGCACTCTCTTCCAATTATGGATTATTTTCAAAAGGACCAGGCCTACGCTTGGTCCTTTTATTTTTCGGATGCAGCATTGCTCTGTCTTTGTCCAAACTTGGATTATGAACGTTGATCCATTTGCATTTTCTCACCTATTCTGTCGATTCTTTTGAAGAAAAAACATATAAAATTGTGAAAAAACAAACAAAAGACCCCTTGATATCAAGGAGCCTTCATGCTTTATTCCAAAAGGTTGACTACTCTTGGCTTGCAACGAGTTCGTTGTACGCCGCTTCAACGCGGGCCCACTCTTCTTCGTCTTCAATATTGTAGAGCACCATTTCTTCGTCTTCTTCTTCCATACGCAGAATGATACCGTCAGCTTCAGGATTGTTACGTTCCAGCAGGAGCGCATAAACATGCTTCTCCACGTCAAACGTCTCCACCAAAACCATCTCCACGTCATTTCCGTTCTCGTCTGTTAGTGTCAGAAGAACTTCTTCATGCTCGTGGTCGTGGTCATGGTCTTGACCGCATCCGCAGGCATCGCCGTGTTCATGTGTGTGATCGCTCATTGAAATACCTCGCTTTATAAATAGAAATTGTGTAACCTTGCATATCGTAACATGTTCAATGACCCAGGTCAATTTTACGGACAAGGTTATTTTTGCTTCATTCGTTGAGCGCGGTAATGATTTTCTCGGTTACAAGCACATAGTTACTGTTTGCATTTTCTTTAATATAAAAACCGATTTGGTACTTGCCAGCCCGGCTGAAATCATACGTAAAATCATACGTACGGAACCAGAAGTTGTCCTTCTGCGTCTTTAGCTCCTGAGATTGAATATCCTTAACCTCACCACTTGGATTGGTTATCGTCACCTTCACAGCAGCTATATCCGTTGTTAAACTGTCCACTTGTGAGAACACATTAAATTTAAGTTTACCCACGTTAACATTACCAAATACGGTATCTCCCTTGAAGAGAAAAATATGTACATTCGGTTTAATCACCGTTACTCTCTTGTTTGTGCTATCCCATCTGGCGATTCCGCCCGCTTCCCTTACAGGTACATAGGTCGTTCCGTCAATCAGATAACCACCGTCAGCTGCTTCCTTGCCGTTTATGAGAACCCGAATCTTCTCGTTCACTGAATCTGCAAACAATAAAGACCCGCCGAGCAAGGAGAATACCGTGACACACAGCAAAATTCTTTTCCATTTCATTCCGTCAATATTCCCTCCCCTGCTGCTAGCTGTTGTACATTTATACTGCAGGTTCATCCACAAAGTTGCGCTGTTTTTCATCATTTTTCATTTTTTATCCAGAATTTCTTCCACCCCTTGGAACGATCAAAAAGAGGCAACCCTTGTTAAAGGATGCCTCTATAGTATTGTTGTTGGAAATGCGTAATTATACGAACTTATCCCAGGTTGCTAAGTGTTCAACTATATCTACGAAGAAGTATGACGCGTCAGTATACATGGGACGCCCTTGCCTACAGCGCCCTCTGTTCGCATCCGTGCTGCATAATCCATTCCTCGTGTGCAGGGTGTTTTGCAGCGCTCGCATACATCCGAAGTGACCAACTTCATGGATACACGGAGTTTGTCACTCTTTAACGCAGGCGCCTTCTTTCCCTTTGCTTTTGCCATCCCGGATTCCCCATTTCCCCAAGTGCTTGTTGATGTAATGCATCATATGGGGATTCGCCCGGTTGTGTGTCAAAAGGAATAAACTAGGTGCATGTTGTCGTTAAATGAAGCCGCCGTTAGCCCGCAGCGTCTGTCCTGTAACCCACTGAGACTCCTCACTGACGAGAAAAGAGATTACATTCGCAATGTCTTCCGGTTCGCCCAGACGACCGAATGCATTCAATTTACGCATCCCCTCGAGCTGTTGCTCTGTCTTTCCAACGGTGAACAGTTCGGTATTCACCGGACCGGGTGCTACGGCATTAATAGTAATCTGTCTGGAACCAAACTCCTTTGCAAGCTGACGGGTAATCTGCTCCACCGCTCCTTTGGTTCCAGCGTATACGCTGTATCCAGGAAACATTTGTCCCGTTACAGAGGTAGAAAAATTAACGATTCGGCCCTGCTTCTCCATGTGTTTCAGTGCTTGCTGACAGGCAAAGAAGGTCCCTTTCACATTGATTGCAAACTGCTGATCAAATTCTTCCTCCGTTACATCTGCCAGAGGCGTCGTCTTCATGATGCCTGCATTGTTGATCAGAATATCAACTTTGCCAAGCTTGCTGATCGTTTCGGAAAATAAACGCTCCACGTCTTCCTTCCGTGCAAGATCGGCCTGGACCGTGATGGCACGTACTCCTTTTTGGCGAGCGATTTCCGCCACTTGCTCTGCTTTGTCCGGACTACTCGCGTAGTTGATGACGACATCCGCACCCAATTCAGCGAGTTGCTCCGCAATGGCACGTCCAATTCCCCGGGATGAGCCTGTTACAATGGCCACTTTACCTGTCAACTTTTTCATTTCCGATTACTTCCTCTCTTCATCCAAATGTAATAATCCCTTTTCTATCAACAACCATACTTGGGCAAATTCCGCATCAATGTTGTGGCTCTGCCACTCATAGGCATGTGCCGGATGGTGAAAACGAGCTGTAGCTTGTAGAATTGCCGTTGCTACCTGATCGGGGTGATCGAAATTGAACTGGCGCTCATGCTGGATAATCTTGCTCAAATGACTTACCAGATGTTGTACATGTTTGTAGATGATATCTGCAGATTCCTGTGTAACACGTGCATACATCTCAAATAACTCTGCATCGGATTCCGCATAGTGACGTTTACGCTTGATTAATGCTTCTATATATACCTTCAGATGTTGAATTCCTTCTCCGATGTAATGCTGATCCTGAGTTATCGCCGTCAGAGGCGCAATAATCTCATCTTCAAGCCATTGTTCGGTTACGCCCTCCAGTAATTCTTTCTTGCTTTTATAGTGTCTGTAAATGGTTCCGTGGCTGACCCCGAGCAACTTAGCGACATCGGTAACCGATGTTTTGGCGACACCAAAGCGTCGTAGGGTTTCCTGCGTTGCTGCAATAATTTGTTCTTTGGTTAAGAATTCAGAAGTTTGTGTTTTGTCCATACGAATGAGATGGTTACACCATCCTCAAGTCACCTCCGTTGAACTTAGATTAACACAGATTATAACAAATGACAATTATTGATTTTTGTCATTTGTTATTTAAGTAAATATATTTTATATTTATAGAAGTAAAGAAGTAAAGGAGTAAAGAAAAAAGAGCCCATATATATCTGGCCCCTTTCCTAGTGTTCTTGTTTTTCACCTAAGTGATTTAAATGTGCTTATGATCTCACTTTATCCAATGATACTAAGAAGATTAAAAAACGTACTTAAATAATAAGAAGATGACCACGAGAATGCCACCAAGGATCAACCAGTTGCTAATTTCCCACCAAATGCTTTTCCCTCCGGATAAAAGCTGTTCTTCACGTTCTTCATGGCGCTGTTTGTGTGTATGTGACTCGGAGGCATGGGGCGGCTTGCTAAAGTCCATCATAATACATTCCCCTTTCCAGCAGCTTTAGTCTTAATTGTTCCATTATAACCCATAATTGAATGGAAATTTAATAATAATTTAAAAAATGTTATGTAAAACCACCCTATTTGCCTGAAAATTAAAGACAGGGTGGTTTGGGTATATACCGCGCTTCTTAAAATTATATTCATGGATGAAGGAGCTAACTTGTATCCATTCAAGCTTTCTTATTTGACAGATAACTCTTCTTCCGTAACCCATTTGTGGTTTTTCACCGGATCTCCACCTGTTGTCGGTGTATAATCAACTATATATACGGTAGTCTGCTCCGCCGAATCAATGGTTGCTTTGGCACCTTTCATTCCTGGCATGTGGTCAGCATCCAGCACAACCTCTGCTCCTGCGGCATACGGTTGATCCGTATGATCTTGAATTTCCTCCTGAATGACCCATTTATGGTTTTTCACCGGATCTCCTCCCGTGGTAGGTACATATGACACCGCGTAGGCCGTTGTCTCATAGGCCCCCACAATCGTTGCTTCTGCACCCTTCATTCCAGCCATATGGTCTGTGCTCATCACGGCCTGGCTGCCTACTGGGTATGTAGGATTGCTCTTTTCATGTAATCCTTCCGGTAAATCTCCCGAATCAGAATGGTGCATTTCTCCTGTACTCGCAGCGTGACTGTCACTGCTGTTACTATTCTGCTCAGCGCTTTTGCCACATCCACTTAACATTAGACTTCCCGCCATTACCGTAGTCAGCCCTATGATTACGTATTTTTTCATGGGTTACTCTCCTTTGGGTTTTCAATTTACATACTCATAATATACCCCATACGGGTATATTTCAACCAAGATTAGTATCTTTGTCTAATACCGGTTTCTCTGAAAAGGTAAATAGCATACGAAAAAACCTCCGATTTTTCGGAGGCCTTCAGTATTTTAGGTATTTGATTCAGACTTTAAAAATAGGGTCCAAGATGTTTAATTGACCTGGCTCATTGATTAAGCCATTTCTACAGAAACATTGACATTGCCTTTGATCGCTTTGGAATATGGGCAGTAGTCATGGGCAAGTTTGACAAACTTCTGTGCTGTCTCCTCATCCAGACCGAGAATTTTAACTTCCAGATCTACTTGAAGCTTCACCCCGTTATCTGTAGGGTCCGTAACAAGCATCACTGTAGCAGATACCGTGCTTCTTTCAATTTCAACTTTGTGTTTCTTCAATTGAAACTCCAGAGCAGAATTAAAGCAAGCACTGTACCCCGCTGCAAACAATTGCTCCGGATTCGTAGCTGTCGTCACTTTGCCTCCCAATTCAGGTGGAGCAGCAACATCGAGCATAAATACGTTATCCGGCGATTGTACGATTCCTTGACGTCCACCTGTATTGATGACTGTAGTTTCATATAATGTTTTCATTTTGTATCGGCTCCTCTTCATCATTGAAATGTATTGGTTAAACTTCATTTATCGTTTTTTTCATTTGTTAACAATTTAATTGTACACAATCTAATTTTGTTTGTAAACTGTTTTTGAAAAATAAAAAAAGAGTCAGCCTCTTAGGCGACTCTTGTAATATTCTGATGCCATCCCACACGTGCATGGACAGCACTTGAACAGACGTTATTATTGGGCTTGTATCAGCCACTATCGATTTATATTTTTCTTCATGCCAATCGTAAATCTCTCAAATCCCAGTTGTGCATAATAGGATTCCAACCCCTCAGAGCATAGCAATTGTGGAATCACTTGGTTAGCCTCGCAATGCTCTACCATTTGCTGCATCAATGCCTTGCCGATTCCTTGAGATTGATAATCAGGCAGGACGCATACTCCGCATATCACGCCTGTGATCACTCCGTCCGAAATGATGCGTCCCATGCCGACAAGGCGTTGTTTCTCATATGCATATAAGGCATACCAGCTATTGGTGCACATACGTTCCAAATCTTTGAGAGTCAGATTTAACAAATTCCAGCCCAAAGCTTCATATAGAGCAAGCAATTGTTCGAAATCCTTAGGTGGTTCCACTGAATAAATGATCGTGTTCATCGCCTGTTCTCCCTCTTTCCCTTTAATCAGTTGCTCCAAATATCACTTTCATCTGGGCACATTGAAGTAAGCCTGAACGAAGATGTACCACCCACGACCTCTACCCAGACGGGTAACCCTCCGCGCAGAAAATGAATAACAAGCTGTTTATGACCTTTGCCAAAAGACACAACGTTACCGCTTGGCGAAAAAAAGAAAAGAAGCCTCACATCGTAAGGCTTCTTGCGTATGATCTGTAGTGGGCTCGAACCACTGACCCCTACCCTGTCAAGATAGTGCTCTCCCAGCTGAGCTAACAGATCATGATATCTGATTGTTTTCCAATCAAGTAACAGTATCATACCAAGTAACCGCGTTCATTGTCAATTGTTTTATTGGTAATATTTCAATAAAATATGTGTACAATAAAGGAAGGATTACCATTTAACGTCGAGGTGACTTTCATATGAGGGACATAAGAGAACGCAAAGCACGTTCATATCTAACAGCTAAAAACGTAGCCTGTTTACTTGCGCTTGTTATATTAATCAGCGCTGCTGTCGGTTGTAGTTTAGAGCGGGATGAACATACCGTACAATTTCAACAGTTGCAGCAGCCCAATGAGGTTAATGAGGACCTTCCTGTCTGGCTGGATGTGTATTCCAAGTCTGTCGTGCATGACGTATACTCACCACAAGGGCACGTTGAAGTCTTACCCTGAGGAATATCACGTCGCATCTCACTCGTCTTCTTCATCCCACTTTTTGGAATACGCCTTCTTGGTCACATAATATAACAAAGCAATCATCCCGGCCGACATCAAAAGTGTAATTGCCATCACTCCTGCCATGCCCATGAATCCCACCGCCTCTCCCAGTATGTTCCAGACTAACTATACAGGAAAAGCATTTTTTTGTATAATTCAGTCTGATATGCGCGTAGAGCAGAAAGAAGGAATGGAATTGGCAGCCGAGATCCGTTATGTAACAACCGAAGAACAACTTCAGAAAGCACTGGGCATTCGCAATGATGTTTTTGTGATCGAGCAGCAAGTGCCTGCTGACATTGAAATTGATCAATATGATGTCATTAGCCCTGATGTGCATCATGTATTATTAAGTACAGATGGACAGGCCGTAGCCACAGGTCGTCTGATCTATTACGCGAAGGATACCGCCAAAATGCAGCGCATCGCTGTACTTAAATCTCATCGTTCCTTTGGTTACGGGCGTGTCCTGCTCCTGGCCATGGAAGAAAGAGCGCGTGAGTTGGGCCTCTCCTACTCTATTTTGGATGCACAGTGCCAAGCCCAGACGTTCTATGAGAAGCTCGGATATGAAGTCATCTCGGAAGAACCTTTTTATGATGCAGGTATTCTGCATGTTCGTATGAAAAAGAGCCTGTAAACGTTATAAACTAGTCTTGGCATAGTAAAATCGTCAAGTGGTACATACTTTCTTAGCATTTGGACAGGCTAAAAAGGAAACCAGATTCCTATTTGGTCAGAGAAGGAGAGTGTGACATCATGGATCAAACGACACGCGAAAGCTTCACAGCAGTACAAAAAAATGGTGACGGCGATCTGACGGCGTTCCAAACTTCAGCAGGACGTGTACTGGATTACCAACAAGCTCTGGCAGAAGTAAAAGCAGGAGCCATAGCCGGTGTGAACGTATTTAAAGGTAAAGATGGCGAAATGTACATTCGTGGTGACGCCGACGGGGACCCAACCAATAACCTCGACCAGCTTCCTATGTTCTAAAATAGATGCATGCAAGGGCGCCAATCCGGGCAATCCGGGTTGGCTTTTCTTATTTAACGCTAATACTCGGTAAAATATTTCACGGCATCGCCACCAGACTGGCTTTTGCGAATCGGCTGTGTCTCCTGCTCCCATGCCTGCAAGATAAGTATGCCTTCCAAGGTGGACTTATTTTCCCACAGGATATGCTGCCTGCGCTCAAGCTCCAGCAATGACTCATGAATTATGGCTTTGCCTCGGCCCGTCTTGTTCTCCAGTTCATCCATTCGCGGTACACGCCGCCGCTGTCCCACATAATTAACGATAATCCGCAGAATTTTGCGTTCAAAATCATTCAGCATATTTCTTCCTTCCCATCCTTATGGAGTACAGGACGCCATGCTAAAATACCTTGCTCCAAAAATGTTCGGGGTGACCCCTCTTTTCCTGCCGATGCTCTGATCATTCCGCCTCGCACACTGTTGATTCGAATCTGCCGCTGCGTAATATGTCCTGCACGATCCATGTAGACGAGCTCCACCATCTGACCAATATATTTCCCTAGCATAATCATCCCTCCAATAAGAACATTTGTTTGTATTCATTATTATATGCGAACATCAGTTCTTTATTCAACAACTAAAAAAAGGATTTTCTTGAAATGAAAAAACCAGACTCTCCCCTTTTAACAAGGAATGCCTGGTTACATCCTGTTCACTGTGGAATCCTACATCCCGTTCATACATCAGCTCATGACTTTACGTATGATCAACGTCGATCCGATTCAGTGAATTGTACCTTTTTCAATTGCTGTGTAGACGGATTAAAATCAACATTCACATATACTGCAAATTGTTTGCCCTCTTTGTTACGCACCCATAGCTTAAACTGTTCACGGGATTGATCTGCTGTAAGTGAGGTGCGGCCAATATGTTTATAGTCCAAAATATCCACATTATACTTCGTTTGTGTTTCTTTTACCGCAATAATCCCCCACTTTGCATAATCGGGAACCGCACCTCCAGTAGCCGAGGCTGTAGTGAATCCTGCCATACTTAGAACCACCGTCATCAGTGTAACGATGAGCATTTTCATGTGCACTCACTCCTTGGGCAATAGGTTTCCTGTTATCCTGCCCGTTCGGGTTTCATTTTACACGAATAAACGCAAGATCCAAGCCAACGGCCGCAATGAAAAGGGAACGATCTGCAAAAGCCTGTCGAACGTATCCGGCACCGTATGGTAACGGAAACTAATCCCCCAATCCCCCGAAAACATGTTTGCTTGTGTCTGCGGCTCTTGTGGCCGGTCCAGATTGTACTTTTCTTCGAGCAATTGCCTCGTTTGTTCATCCACGTGGACTTCGCTCGTAGCATAGGCAAGCTTCCTATGTACATCAGGATCACCATGATCCATGCCATTTTCACCCAACGTTTATCCATCTCTTACTCCTTAAATAATTGATTATACTCTCCTATCACAAGAGGACTTGACCTGATTGTACAATATTCAGATTGTAAATGACTAACGTGGGAAGATACAAGAAACGATGAGGCATGAGTTATGCCATCCTTTAGTCCCACTTGGTTGTTTTTTTGTTTAAAATATCCACTAAACGTGTAATAGGCCATGACAGAGTGACTCCATTATCTGGAATAGCTAAGGACTGAAACACCATTTTGAGGGAGGTTATATTCCAATGTTCAAACGCATGGATGAAATCCTGATTGAGATTCCCAACGTCGAGAAGCCTGACCCGAATGCAGCCGCTGCCATTCAGGAGTTGCTGGGTGGCAAATTTGGAGAAATGTCTACATTGAACAACTACCTCTACCAATCCTTTAATTTTCGTTCCAAAGAGAAGCTGAAGCCCTTCTATGATCTAGTGATGAGTATCACGGCCGAGGAATTGGGTCATGTGGAGCTGGTGTCTCACGGCATCAACCACTGTCTGCGGGGTTCTACCGAATACAAAGAACCGGACGATACACCGCTGGGTTCGGTCAAAGATGCTCGTCTCTCCTATCACTATCTGGCAGGAGCACAAGGCGCGATGCCATTTGACTCCATGGGCAACCCGTGGACGGGGGCGAATGTATTCAACAGCGGCAATCTGGTCGAGGATCTGCTGCATAACTTCTTCCTCGAATGTGGTGCCCGTACCCATAAAATGAAGGTATATGAGATGACGGATCACCCGGCAGCGCGGGAAGTCGTCGGCTTCCTCCTCGTCCGCGGTGGCGTGCATGTCGTGGCGTATGCCAAAGCGCTTGAAATCGCCACAGGTGTCAACGTGACCAAATTGGTTCCGATCCCGTCCCTGGACAATAAATCCTTCAACGAGGCTCGCAAATATGAAGAAAAAGGCGTACACACCAAGCTGTATACCTATAGCGATAAGGACTTTAACGCCATCAGTCAGATCTGGAAAGGCACTCACCCGGAAGATGGACAACCCCTGGAAGTGATTCAAGGTGTGCCTAAAGGGTTCCCGATTCCCGAGGCTCCGGCGGTGGAAGAAGAGTTCGCACCGGGCATTTCACAAGAAGACTTTAAGGAAATTGCACGTCGTCTGAAGATGGCGGGGAATATTGCGAATTAATGTAGCGATATGTAGTGGATGTATAGTTGTTGTTGATTTGGCATGAAAGTAAATTAAGCCCTCAGATCTCGCCGCATTGGTGGCAGGATCGAGGGCTTTATGTTTGATCTATCAAAAAATGGATTTAATGCTGTTGATGAACTTTTGCCCTGTGTTTGCCTCCGTCAGCGTAATGTCCCACATCACTAAATTAGTCACCCGATTTGAACCATCATTCATTACTTTTATAGTCAGTTCATTAACCCCCTTTAACGGAGTTTGAAAAGAGTCAGGCTGGTTCTGCACTTGGTCAGCTGATAAACCCAGGGAATAAATCTCTGTTCCATCAGCGATAAAGCTTATCGTAATCGTCTCATCGCTTGCCATGCGGGAAACATCGCCCGGTATAGCGAAATAACCTTCCATATTTTTATATTTGCCGTTCAAGAGATATGAAAACTCATTCGTTTTTTGATGTTTTCCACGGTACAGATTGATTTGAGGCTCGATCTTTGTCTGGCCTACTGTAAAACCGGAAAGTCCTTTATCCCATACTACAGCCCCGTCACTCGAAGCAAGTTCATTCAGTGCAACGCTTTTTCCGTCAACGTTATCTAAATAATGATTGAGTCCGCCAACAACAGTGATCATACCTATTGAAAAAATAATCGCTGTCAGAAAGATTCGAATAAGTCCTTTTAATGTATTCCGTTGATTCCTTTCGATCCGCTGTGCCCCATATCCCACGGCAGCCCCTAAAGTATTAATCAGGATATCGTCTACATCAAACGCTCCTAAACGTGAAACCATTTGCAATGTCTCTAACATCGTAATACAGAGAATAAATATGCTGATAAAACGAATAAACCCACAGCGAAAGAGGAGCGGAATGACCATCCCGAAAGGGATGAATGCTATAAAGTTCCCCATTTCAAAAAACCAAATCGTAAAATCTCTCCCCATAGGAAAATGTAAAGGAATTCCTTGAGGCGTTAAGCTGTATCGCAAGCCCTGATCAAGACTGGACGAGCTTCTATCGAAGCCCAGGAACATGAAATAAAATGTTAAACAAGTATACAACGACAACAATATAATGATAAATTTTCTTGACTTTCCTTGATACAAAATCACACCTTCTTTTTTCGATAAACTGCTACTTCATCAAATCATTAGTCCAAAGAAGTCGCCAAAACCGACTCCTCACGTTGACTCATCACTTCAATCAGCATGTTGGCCCCCAGTCGAAACCCCTGAATAAATGCAGCTTCGCTGTGCATGCCATCACATTGACCACACAAGTCAAACAACTGTTCAAGCTCGCGAAATTCGTCCTCGCTCAATCGATTCTTCCATTGTTCCGTCATGTCCGCAATTTGTCGGCCTAATAATTGATATTCAGGATGAGTTGGCATCATCATCTCGTCTGGGCGAAGTCGCCCGCTATAAAGTGCTTCCAAAATCGAATTCATGTGCATCCTCCTAGGAATGTGATCGCATCGACTTGAATGAGCGTTCTGCACATGGTAGGATATTTATGCAGTCAGCTCATTCTCATAGTGATTGCGGGATAGGAAGCAGCGCTGTTCTTTCCGGGACGAACGCTGCTTCCTTTTTTTATTTTTGGAGTTCGTCGTAAATCTTCTCAATCCCTTTGCGAACGATGTCTGATCGGTTCGTATTTAGCTTCTCAGCCGAAGCATCGAGCTTGTTCATAATTTCCTGATCAACACGGATTTTGATCGTTTCGCTTTTGGGATTGTCAGACAACGGACGTCCCATCTTCTTGGCGGACATTGCTTCACCTCACTTTTTGTGCCAACAATAATAGTATAGTTGTTGTTGGCACAAAAAGTCAATTTATTTGTAAAACATATGTTCGTTTTTTTCGTGGATTGTAGATTAAACATAAGCAGATCATCAATTTACTCCGCAAAAACATCACTCAAGTTATATTAGGCTGGAGGCTTGAGTGAACGCCACCGTATAGATTTGATTTTTTTCCAGAAAAAACAACCCTGAATGGCCAGTCCGTTCAAGGTTGTTAAGGACTGCTCTTTAGTATGAACTTTTCTGAATCACTAAACTGAAAAATGTGTTTCTTAAATCACTTGTTATTGTATTTTATTCAGTAATGGTATGATAACCTCATCCAATTCCTCTAGTACCTCATCTGCCGTAGGATTTTCTAATATCCTTCCCAAATCATCCTTCAAGATAATCAAATATTGCGAAGGCAATCTGCTAATCATCAAACCTGTCAGCATAACATATTCCCACTGTGGATCTTTGGTTTTAAATACATTTTGGATATGGGGAATTAGTTCTTCTCCGAATCTCAAAAGTAAATCTTCTACGGATTTGGAAATGGGCCAATTTCCATCTTGTAACCACTCAAACAGCTCCGGTAAAATCTCTTTTAATTCCTCATTACTTAATACACTTAGCTTACGCACCGCTCCAAAATCATGTTTGTCTTGAGGTAACATCTCTCTTATGTTCATACAACGCCTCCTCCCCTCCATCATACAGCTATGAATCCCCCCATTCTCCGTCCTGGATCTCGACTTGCTCCTCGTCCTTCACGATCACATGAACGACTTGCCCTTCATTCGCTGTCATCGCATCTCGCATAAGAATGGTCCATGTCCCTGAATCTGCATCAAATCGGGTATCTTCAATGACAGGAATATGGATGTTCTCTGCATCAGGTGAGCGCAGTGCGCTTCGAATCGCATCCACATCCGTCATATGCGCACCAACCGGTGTCACGGGGCACGATATGGCGATCGTTTCTGCTCTGGCTTGCCCGGGATACGGCTCGTTTTCCGGACTGCCATCGGTCCAGATTTCTACGTAAGCGCCGAGATGTGGATCAGGCGCATTGGAGAACCATTTTGCCGGATAATACCGACTCGCTCCCGCACTTGCACTGAAATCCTCATAAGCAGGCTCAACGACCAGAATGGAATCGTCCTTGCGATCCACGACATAGCCGGTAAACCCGTTTTCCATTGAACTTTCTGCTCCCGTTCGCTCATTCACACATTCGCCCTGCCGCGAACAGCCTGTAAGACATACGATGAGAATCAACAAGGATATATAAACAAGCCAACGATGAAACATATGTAATTCCCCCTCCGTGAACTGTTTCTCACCTAAACGTTCCCTATATAGGTAATGTTGCACAGAGGAGAAGCACTGCTAACATGAACATCACGTACATCCAATCACTTCTTCCGGTACTGCTTGAATGCATATCTTCCCCATAAGAACAACCCTACACATAACAAGAGGGCGCAATATGCCCAAACAAACAGCAAAGCCAGTCCAAAGCCGATGTTGGCACCGATATAGCCTCCCTTCAACTCCGTATATAGTGCATAGCCCAAAGGTGCTGTTCCTAGCACAAAAATCCCGATAAACCATCCGCCCCAACGTCTGAACTTGGATTTTTCCCCACCGTGTCCCGTCTTTTTGACCCCTTCCCATAAGAACACCAGTATAAGGATCAAGATCAACCAGGTCATAAACAATTGCAACATCGTGTTTGCCTCCTTTAGAAGAACCATTCTTACCTCAATGCACAAAAGAATCCCGTATATATATTTATTTTACATGATGGGCACTTTCAATAAAGGAATTCGTTTTTCCTTCATAACGATAAAGATATGTTTAGAATGTTGATGTGCAAGGCAGAGCATCCTGATGAACGCATTACGCAGCAGAACACCCTTTTCCTTTCACTAATGATTACCCTAACGGATAGGATGTTAACGACCTTTGGGGGACCAGACTGCTCCTTTCCCATACAACTGCTGAGGCAGAGACAGACGTTTCTGTAGCTGCACAAAAAAATGCCTTCGTCTTGCTCCTGTTGAGCCGACGAAGGCATATCTGCAAATGCTGTTGTATCCTGTTACATTCACGCACCAAACTGCGCATAATGCAGGCGACTGTATACGCCACCAGCTGCAAGCAGTTCCTCATGACGCCCTTGCTCCGTAATGCCCTGCTCGGCCACAACGATAATGCGGTCTGCATTTTTGATGGTAGCCAATCTGTGGGCAATAACCAGGGTAGTCCGCCCTTCAGACAATTCCGCAAGTGACTGCTGAATGGCAGCTTCCGTCTCCGTGTCGAGCGCAGATGTGGCTTCGTCCAGGATCAGAATCGGTGGATTCTTCAGGAACATGCGTGCAATCGACAAGCGTTGCTTCTGTCCGCCAGACAGCTTCACGCCGCGTTCCCCAATCAGCGTATCCAGTCCCTCCGGCATGGAATTAATGAGTGTTTCCATCTGCGCACGGCGAGCGGCCATCCAGATTTCGTCTTCGGATGCATCCAGCTTGCCATAGGCAATATTCTCCCGGATGGACCCATCGAACAGGAACACATCCTGCTGAACAATACCGATCTGGCTGCGCAATGAATCCAGCGTCATGTCCTGGATCTCCTGACCATCAATCGTGATGCGACCTTCCAGCACATCATAGAATCGAGGCAGCAGACTGCACAGTGTTGTTTTCCCTGCACCGGATGGTCCAACCAGGGCCACTGTTTCACCAGCCTGAATATTCAGATCGATGCCTTTAAGAACAGGCTCCTGATCCGAATAGCCGAAGGTCACCTGCTCATAACGGATATCTCCGCGCAAGTGGGATACCTTAACGGCACCCGGGCGATCTTCCACATCCGGTTCCATGTCGAGCAGCTCCGTATACCGTTTGAACCCCGCAATTCCTTTTGGATACGTCTCGATCACAGAGTTAATCTTCTGAATCGGCGTAAGGAACACGTTGGACAGCATAATAAAGGCAATAAATTGTCCATAGCTCATACTGCCATTAATGACAAACCATGTGCCGCACACCAACACAAAGAGGGAAACCAGCTTCATCAGCATGTAACTGACGGAAGAGTTCCAGGCCATGATTTTGTATGCGATCAGCTTGGTTTGGCGAAAACGGCTGTTATTCACAGCAAACTGTGCTTTCTCATGCTCTTCATTGGCAAAAGCCTGAACAACGCGAATACCACTTACATTGTTTTCGACACGTGCATTGAAGTCCGCAATATCCCCAAACATTCGGCTGAACGCCTTGGACATTTTGCTGCCAAAATACAACGACAGATAAATAATGAGCGGCACAATGATAAATGTTAACACGGCCAGATTTCCGTTAATGCTCATCATGATGCTGAATGCACCGATCAGGGTCATCACCGCAATAAATACATCCTCCGGACCATGATGGGCAATCTCGCCGATATCCATCAAGTCATTCGTCATGCGAGACACCAGATGTCCGGTCTTGGTATTGTCAAAGAAACGGAACGATAGCTTCTGTACATGATTGAAAAGAGCCTTACGCATATCGGTTTCGATATTAATCCCCAGCTTGTGTCCCCAGTAGGTAACGACAAAATTGAGGAACGAGTTTAACAAATAGATGGCGAGCAGTGCAAGACATGCCCATAATATCCAATCCCAGCGTCCTCCGGGCAACAGGTCATCCACGACTCGATTAACGGCGAGCGGGAAGGCCAGTTCCAGCAGAGCTACGAAGATCGCGCAGCTAAAATCTAAGATAAAGAGCTTTTTATATGGTCTGTAATAGGTAAAAAAACGACGAAGCATGGGCTAAAGCCCTCCTTATAGCAACCACACAACATGATTACTTTTATTTCGTCCTACTCAAGAGGAACAGAAAATATGGCGCACCAATGATCGCAACGAGAATACCTGCCGGGATCTCGGATGGCTGCAAAATGACACGTCCCAGCGTATCTGCCACAAGGACAAGCAATGAACCAATAAGTGCGGATGCAGGCAAAAGAAACTGATGTTTTGGTCCAACGAGACGACGTGCCAAATGTGGACCGATCAGACCCACGAAACTGATCCCTCCGCTGACGGATACGCATGATCCGGCCAGTCCCACGGCCGCAGCCAGCAAGATCAGTCTTTCACGCTCCACCGGAGCACCAAGACCACTCGCTGTCTGATCACCGAGGTTCAGTACATTGAGCACACGAGCTTTATATAGAACAAGCGGCACAAGGACAAGGAGAAACGGCAGCAGCGCCATTACGAATTTCCAGTTGGAACCCCAGATGCTTCCAGCCATCCAGGTCGCCACAAATTGGTACTTCTCCGGGCTGAGCCGCAGGGTGAGCACAATCATGGCCGAGCTGATCCCTGCCGCTACACCGATCCCTGTGAGCAGCATGCGGGTAGGCAGGAGACCCTCTCCCTTTTTATAGGAAAGTACATAGATCAGAAAAGCAGCAAAGGTCGCCCCGATCAGGGCCAGAATAGGCAGCAAAAATATCGGAGCCGCTGTCGTTGTCGGAAAAAAAGAAACAAATAACATCACAACCAACCCAGCCCCAGCATTGATACCGAGAATACCTGGATCAGCCAGAGGGTTTCGGGATACCCCCTGCAGGATACAACCGGATAGCGCAAGTCCGGCACCGACCAGAACCGAAATGACAATACGCGGCAAGCGGAATTCAAACAAAATCAGGTCCTGCTTGGGTGTTCCCCCACCAAACAACGTACGTATCACTTCAAGTGGCGAGAGCTTGGTAAACCCTGTATTCATACTGACGATAAAAGCCGCAATAATTAACGCGCCAAGTACAATTAATACCATGGTGCTTTTGGTTTTCTTTTTACGCTCTGTTTGAACCAGCGTTGAGGATTCCATATTACAGGCTCCTCCTTTCTTTACGCGCCAGATAGAGGAAGAAAGGTACCCCGATCAGGGCAACCAGGGCGCCAATCGGCGTCTCATATGGCGGGTTAATCATACGTGCGGCCAGATCTGCGAATACAAGCAGCAGACTGCCCATCACAGCAGAACAAGGAATAATCCAGCGATAATCGACCCCAACCAATTTTCGCGTTAGATGGGGGATGATCAGACCCACGAAACCAACCGCTCCAACAACGGATACGGCTGCACCCGCAAGAATCAGTACCACAATCAGACCAACCAGCTTAATCAGCCCTGTACGTTGACCCAATCCAACAGCAATGTCTTCTCCCAAACTAAGCAGCGTAATGGAACGGGAGATGATCAGACCTGCAATAAGTGCACCTAAAATCCAAGGGAACATGACTTCCAGTTGAGACCACTTTGTTCCGGCGACACCACCGGCTGTCCAGAATGCAATATCTTGTCCAACCTTGAAGTACAGCGCTATTCCTTCACTGAATGCAGAGAGCATCGCAGATACCGCGGCACCTGCCAGTACCAGCCTGAGCGGCGTAAGTCCCGATTTGGACGCTGCACCGAAACCATAAACCAGAAGAACGCCAAGTCCTGCCCCCAGGAAGGAGTACAGAATGATATACATATACGGCATGCCCGGGAAAAAGGCAAAACAGACAGCTAGCGCAAATCCTGCGCCGGCATTCAGTCCGAGCAACCCGGAATCTGCCAGCGGGTTACGGGTCATCCCCTGCATAATTGCACCGGCTACAGCGAAGCAGGCACCAACCATCGCTCCACCAAGAATGCGCGGCAACCGAATCTCCCATATGATCTGGTGTGGAGTGAGGTCGGGATTGAAATTGAAGATCGCTTGCCATACTACGCTCAGCTTAATATCTGCCGCTCCAAACGAGATGGACAACGCCATCCCAAGAGCAAGCAGCAGAACCCCCCCGGTCAGGATTAATGTGGCAGCCCAGGGACGAGTGTGTATATGGGCGGTCGGCGATTCTGTATCGTGACTTGCCGGTGAAGCTTTCGAACTCATATGCGCCCACCCTCATTATGAGTGGAGTAGACATATCCTATGTACATACCAATCACCTCTCTATTAATACCAAACTAATAACGATAATGATATTGATTATCATTCCCATAGATCATTGTAAGTCAACTAACGGTCTCTGGCAATGGACAAATGGGACAAGTTTATTGCATAAATGAATTTTTGTATGCAAAAAGGCTGCATCGGATCAACAGATCCCATGCAGCCTCATGATCTCATTACTATAATTAACGGGTATGTACAGCAGTTAGCGCTGCAAGTACATCAGGGACATCGGTAATGATCCCTTGCACACCCATGTTGATTAGTGCCTGCATCTCGGCAGGATCATTCACTGTGAACGGGTGCGTTGCAATGCCCTGAGCGAGCGCAGAAGCAACTTCTTCTTGTGTTACAGCCAGCTTATAGGGATGAAGAGCAGAGGCTTCGAGTTTGGCTGCATAATCATACGGACGATACAACTTTTCCATATATAGAAGTGCTGTGCGGATTTCCGGAGCTAGACGTTTGCACTTCACTAGTGAGGCATGATTGAAGCTCGATAGGATCACCTGTTGTTCCATATCCCAATCCCGAACTGCTTTTATGATTTTTTCCTCCATTCCCTTATAACTAACCATTCCATTCTTCAATTCCAGGTTAAGTAGAATATTCTTCCCACGCACCAGATCGAATAATTCATCCAGTGATGGAATGCGTTCCCCAGCAAAATTGGCATGAAACCAGATGCCTGCATCAAGAGAACGCAATTCTTCAACCGATTTATCCTTGACCCAACCTTCCGTTCCAGCTGTTCGACTTAACGTCTCATCATGAATTAGCACCAACCTGCCATCACTGGACAATTGCACATCCGTTTCTATACCTGTCGCCCCAAGCTGCAAGCTGCGTTCAAAAGCAGCCATCGTATTTTCGGGACAAATAGCAGATGCTCCCCTATGGGCAATGATATCTATGCTTCTCATTCCAGCGCCTCCCTGAGTTAACTCTATGTTTCTCACTATAAACGACGTTTGTCATACCTGTATAAACAGAGCGTTTAATTTCACGCCCCGCATATAGGACAACATCTTGTAAGCTGGGGATTCACTCATTTTGCGAACTCAATCTGTAGAGCAGACATAACATAGTATCAGTCATAGACAACTGCACTCCGCTGTAAGGAGGTCGCCCTTTGAAACCCCTAACGAAGAAGAAATCGGTATCTCCCAAATCTTCCTCCAAAAAAGCTCCCTTACCTGGAATTTCTGCAAAAAGCAGATCCTTCAAACCCGGCTGTAAAACACGAACTCCCCCCCGATCACGCCAATACATGAAAAAGGCATCTGTTCGGGGTCTGGCCGTACCTGACAAAACAAGCAATCAAACTTCCGTTGCTACAGCACAGCACGGGCTCGATCAGTTAGCTCTTATCTCTGCCATCCTTCTCCTTATTTCCGCCGTCATTGGAGTATACATTGCCTTGAAAACACTCAGTTTGCCTGGTAGTCCGGAGGTAATCATCTAATACTCCGTCCAATCTCTGTCTCTTATCCATTGAGGCAGGGTTCTTTTTTTAGACAGAAAAAAACCGTTCCCCTGAAACGCCGGCCGCACCGGCGTCTCTTTGGAAAGGCCATTTCTTCATCGGGCGTCGCCCGAGCGACTCTGACACCGTCCCGGAATGGCTGACTGAATTAAATAATGAATGTGCGGGAAATGATAACGAGCAGGATGAACAACACCAGAATTGCACCTGTGGATGTCCAGGCTCCACCGCCGAAGCCTCCGTACCCGTAACCTGCGCCTTTAATTTCGCTCATGAGTGACACTCCCCTCTTAAGAAAGTACACTATAGACTATGTCTCGGGTTTGAAGTTGCTTGGGCAGAACGGAAAGTTTTCCGCAGGAGCGGGTAATCCAATATCATGCATGCAGTTACTTCTCATTCAGCTGAGTCCATTTCTGAGTCAATTGTGCAGGGACATACGCTGCCATCCGGGCAAGCAGCTCGGCAGGGTCGGATTCAAGACTCCACAGACTGAGATGTGAAGTATTAGAGAATCCTTCGTGCACACTATGCTCCACCATTCTCATTAGCGGCTCGTAATATCCGTTCACATTCAATAAACCCACCGGTTTACGATGAATGCCGATTTGTGCCCAACATAATACTTCGAATAACTCTTCGAACGTTCCCATCCCACCAGGAAGCGCCACAAATCCGTCAGAAAGTTCAGCCATCGTCGCCTTGCGTTCATGCATCGTTCCCACTTCAATTAGTTGGGTAAGACCACCATGAACAACCTCTCCCCGGAACAAACCCGTCGGCATGACACCAATCACTTCTCCACCCTGCTCCAGAGCAGCATCTGCGACTGCACCCATTAATCCCATGCGCGAACCGCCATAGACAAGTGAATATCCACGATCAGCGATCTGTTTCCCCAATGTTACAGCCTGTTGTGTATAGTCGGGGTGATTCCCCGGGTTCGAACCTGCAAAAACACATATACGTTTCACTGGAATTCACTCCTTCATTTATCTATTTCATTAGTGTATACCACGAGTGTAAAACCTATGTTACATCACCAACTTGCTCCGCTCAACAAAAAAAACACCCGACCGTTTGCAGCCGGCCGGGCTCCCATATCAGTATATATTATTTAGAAGGGGTTGTTACTACTTACTATAACGGCCTAACATTAAATCCGTATGATCTTTACATGAAATGAATATTAAATATCAGCGTACTTATCGTATTCCACGTCGTGAGCGCACAACAAACATATGCTTGTCCTTACGAAGAACCCGGCCGTCTGCAAGCTCAACCTGATCATCATCATGGCGTAAAATGGTTGTGGATAACGCTACAATCTTGGCCCGACGCCAAATCATAACCTCTGATTTGAAATAGATGGCATTTTCAAATTGCACGGCCTTTTTCATCACATATCCAACCTTATGCACCTCGGAACGCGCTTTTTTCAAGGGAAGACTCTCTTCAGGCAACGGCCGGATCATTGCGATATTGTCGAACGATACTTTGATCCGTTTCGGTCCGATTCGTACACAATCCGCTTCTTCATCCCACTCTACCAGTGTTCCTTTCAATGGCTCTCGTATGCCAGTTGCCCGATATACAGCTACTTTTCGTCCTACCCAATGTCGCAATGTTTCCACCCCCATTTTGTCTAGATTTCCGGTATCGTCCAATCAATTGGCTCAATACCCTTGGAGGTCAGAAAGTCATTGGCTTTGGAAAAAGGACGACTGCCCAGAAAGCCGCGATGCGCCGCGAGCGGACTTGGATGTGTAGATTCCAGCACCAGATGTTTATCCCGGTTAATGAAGGCGCCCTTCTTCTGGGCATGACTGCCCCAAAGCATAAATACCATCGGTTCTGAACGTTCATTTAATGCCCGGATGATAGCATCTGTAAATGTCTGCCAACCGAGGCCCTGATGGGAATTCGGCTGTCCTTCCCGTACTGTCAGTACGGCATTAAGCAACAGTACGCCCTGCTCCGCCCAATGAACCAGTGATCCATGATTGGGAATCGGCAAACCCAAATCCGCGTGAAGCTCCTTGTATATATTTTTCAAAGAAGGAGGAGTTCGCACCCCGGGTCTGACTGAAAAACTTAATCCGTGAGCCTGACCCGCTCCATGGTAGGGGTCCTGACCGATAATCACTGCTTTCACCTGATGATACGGTGTCAGTTTCAGGGCCGAGAACAAATCCTCCTTGGGAGGAAAGATGGTCTGTGTTTTATATTCAGCGGCGAGTTCATAACGAATACGGTTGAAATACTCAGCTTCGGTCTCTTCCTTGAGCACAGTGTCCCAATCATTATCAAACATATGTATAGGCTCCTTTCCCTGATGAATACATACCCGTGCAGCCCTCATAACGGACTGCCACCTGCGAGAGCCGCATGATGCGACTCATAGACTATCCACCATTTTAACATAACCGGGGACAGCAGACCAGAAGTGTGCAGCAAGGCATAAGTCACCTGTAGTACTCACGTTGTGATTAAGGAATATCAGACCCGCCTGATTGAAGGTTTGCTTGGGGACATGCAGGTAATAATTCGGCATCGCTGGCTTTTGCTTCGGAATCATGATGGCACAGTCGGATGCCAAACGTAATCGAACACACCTCACCACCCTGGTCCATACAAAGTATAGACGAATAAAGTTTCAGTCTTTGCGGGCTATGACCTTCTTTTTCACACACAAAAAAGGGCGGCAGTTATGAGCCACTACAGCTCATAAAAGCGCCCTTTGGATTTTGGATCAGGTGTTTGCGCATTCCCTGCTAAGCCTTCGGCATTGTTGCATCATTCAATTCAAGCCCTAGTTTTTGATTAAATCAAGCGTTTCGTCAAACAATTGCTTCTGATCCTCAATCTTGTTTTCGTTGCCGATAACACAGCGTTGCTGTTGTTCCAATATCGTGGACACCAGTTCGGCAAAACCAATAATATCCCTTTCCGTTGTGCTCAGTACTTCATCCCGTTCTTTCTGCAAATCCGCCTCGGTGACATTAGACAGATAACACTCCAGAGAGAATGATCCTTCGCCATGAGGAGTTCTCGGCGTATCCAGGTCCTGGATGGCACCAATGATATACCTTGTCATCTCCCGTGTATCTGCTTTGAACTCCTTCAAGTATTGCGGTATCGCTTCATATACTTTATATGTTTTCTCAAGATTCGGGTCACGGTACGATGCAACATAGCTGTCTCCATTACGTCTAAAGCCTGACATGCAGCCATAGGCTCCGCCTTTGGCTCTAATATTGTTCCACAAGTAATCCAAGGACAGAATTCCCTGCAAGACACGAAGTGAGCCTGTGTATGCATATCCTTTATCGATAAAATTACCCGTTTGAACAACATATTGGACTTCAGATGGTGATCTGAACCCTTCCTTGTGCTGTACAGGTGTGAATACCGCTGTTTCCTTGACAACGTCTTCGGTGAACAGTTTCGCCTTCAAATCGGACACTTGTTTCTCCAAGCCCGCATATCCCTGATCATCCGCTGTGTAACTCACAAGCAAGTTTTCCGGTCTGAAAATAAAACGGGTCAACGATTGAAGACGGGTCGACAGCTCTTCTTTTCTTGCCTCAAAGTTCGCCTGAAGGTCCTCAAGCCACTGGTAAAAAGTGATACCGCTAACCGATTCCCTAAAGTTTGCAACCGCCGAATGTTTGGAAGTCGACCGGCCAATTCCTGCGGAATGTCCCCCGCTGATCATGTTGCGCTGCAAATTGCCTTTCAGCTGAGAAATAATTTCGTATAAACGCTTCGAATCATTAAATTTGGACGTGAACACGATTTCTTTGATCATGTCAAACGCAAACCCAAGCTTGTCATATAACACTTTGGCATTGAATTCATAGGTAGCCCTGAAGTCTTTGTGCTCATGTGCGTTTGCATACGTACCAATCCCGCTGTGAATGCCCCCGGAATGGATATGGATTTCATTCGATAATTCATTAAATGAGAAATTTTGAGTATCGACGTAACCCAGCACACTTTTTAGCAAGCCAACATAAGGCAGCAAGTGCCGTGGGACTTCCTTAATATCGAATAACAATCTCAGATAACCAATCCCATTGGTATAGATGTTATGGTGCAGAACAGTAGTACCTTCGACCTGATGGAATGTCTGATACAGTGTGGATGCTTTCGGTTCAATATCCTCTATCGATAACGTTGGAATGACCTGCTGTTGTTCCTTGGTTGAAGGAGCATTTTGATATTCCGCGAGTGCCTCGGTTCTCTGAATGAATTGCTGAATTTCTTCCTGGCTCAACCGAGCCTTAACCGATTTCAGATGCGCTTTTAACGCTTCCTCTTTTCGAGCATTCAACCCTTTATCCGGCGTGACTGCGACAAAAGAAGTATGTGGATTTTGCAGTATATACTGTTCAATCAATTGCTCGAAATAACCCTCGTTCATCTTCGTTCTCAGCTCGGCAAATACGTCATTGGCTTCCAAATGAGTGAAAGGAGCCTCATCATCATACAGCCAGCTTTGCAATGAGGAGAAGCCATAGATCAACCCTTTGGGCATTCTTCCATAGTCTGCTTCCCGATGATTAAACTCATAGGAATTAATGCCTGCGAGCAGCGCTTTTGGATCAAAACCATCCTTCACCACACGCTCCAGCACGTCTTTCACCGTACCCAGAAAATCCTCTTTGCTCGACAGATTGCTCTTCTTCAGTCCGATGGTGAACACAGGCTGATACAAACTGTCATCATACGTACCATATACATCCTTTGCAATTCCTTTATCCAGTAGAGCCTGCTTCAGAACAGCTCCCGGAGCGTTGAGCAGTGCGTACAGCAAAATTTGAAAAGAAACGTTTAATTCCTTGTCCAAACTTGTGCCAATAACGGCATTATAGGTCAGAAAGCTGTTATCCACTTCCGATTCCGTGCTGCCGGCCGAGTATGTCTTGACTGCGTCGACTCTTTCTTCGAATGCAGGCTGGAGCTGAATGGCAGAATCAATCTCGATTCGGTCATATTCACTCAGATAGTTTTCGTCCAGCCACTGCAATTTTTCTTCCATATCCATATCCCCATACAAATAAATGAAGCTGTTGGATGGGTGATAGTATCTGGAGTGAAAATCCAGTAATCCCTGATAGGTCAGATTGGGAATTTCGTCAGGGAATCCACCGGATTCACAGGAATATGTAGTATCCGGGAAGAGTGAATTCAGAACTTCCCTGCGCACAATCCGTTCTGGTGAAGAAAAAGCGCCTTTCATTTCGTTATATACAACACCGTTATAGGTTAACTCATCTTCGGCTGAAGTCAGGTTGTAATTCCAACCTTCCTGCAGAAATATTTTTTCATTATCATATATATTCGTGTTGAGTACCGCATCCAGGTAAATATCCATCAGATTATGGAAGTCATGGTCGTTGCGGCTTGCAATCGGATAGATCGTTTTATCCGGATACGTCATCGCATTCAGAAATGTATTGAGTGAACCCTTCAACAATTCAACGAAGGAATCCTTAGCCGGGAATTTCTTGGAGCCACAGAGCACGGAATGCTCCAGGATGTGAGCCACACCTGTGTTATCTTCCGGAGGCGTGCGGAAACCGATACTGAATACCTTGTTATCATCCTCATTGGACAAAAGTACAATTTTGGCACCGGATTTCTGATGTTCCAACAGATACGCGTCTGATTTCAACTCCTCGATTCTGCGTTCCTGCAGCACCTTATATGGCTTAAGCTGTTTCAACATGGGCTGAGTCCTCCGTCCATACGATTATTTATTTTGTTTTGCAACCATGAGTTCATCATGATAAAGGTAATTTATGCCTATGGATAGTATACACCATCGTTCCTGATAATTCATAACGGGGCTCCCCTTGGGGCGTCTCCTGATATGTATTATGATGTGATTATATTTATGAACTTGGATTGTACGGGAGAATTCAAAAATCCGGACAAAAAACAAGCCTCTAGAATCGCTTCTAAGGCTCGTTTCGTGTTAAGGACATAGATTTAAATACGATTTATTCTAAATCTTCACCGTTGCTTTGGATAACTTTTTGATACCAATAAAATGATTTTTTCTTACTACGTTTCAGAGTACCCTTACCTTCATCATCACGATCAACGTAAATAAATCCATAACGCTTGCTCATTTCGCCCTTGGTGGCACTGACCAGATCAATACATCCCCAATTCGTGTACCCCATCAACTCCACGCCATCTTCCAGGACTGCCGCTTTAAACGCCTTAATATGCTCTCTCAGATATTCGATTCGATAATCATCTTCCACATAGCCATGTTCATCTGGCGTATCCACCGCACCAAGCCCATTTTCCACAATAAACAATGGTTTCTGATAACGGTCATATAAAATATTAAGCGCTGACCTCAATCCTAAAGGATCAATCTGCCAGCCCCATTCGGAAGACTTCAAATAAGGATTTTTAATGGATTTGAATATATTTCCAGCCGTTTCATGAGCAACCGATGGATCGGTGGCAACAACCCGGGAAGAGTAGTAGGAAAATGAAATAAAATCAACTGTATGTTGTTTTAACAGCTCTTGGTCTCCCTGTTCCATCACAATATGAATATTTTCTCGTTCGAATTTTTTCAATGCATAACTCGGATAGGCACCCCGGGATTGAATGTCAATGAACAGATAATTTTCCCGATCCTTTTCAACTGCTTTTGCATAATCCTCCGGACGACAAGAATACGGATAGTTATTTCCTCCTGCCAGCATACAGCCAATCCTGTTCTCCGGATCTACTTCATGCGCTATTTTGGTTGCAATCGCACTGGCCATTAATTGATGATGCATGGCTTGATATTTAACCTGTTCTTCATTTTCATCTGGTTCAAAGCATAAGCCCGCGCCCAAAAACGGTGCATGCAGTATCATATTCACTTCATTAAAGGTCAACCAGTATTTTACCAGCCCTCTGTAATGATTGAATACGGTACGACAATAGTTCTCAAAAAAACGAATCATTTTACGATTACGCCATGAACCGTATTTTTTGATAAGAGTAACTGGAACATCAAAATGGGCTAAAGTTACCAATGGCTCGATATTGTGTTTTTGTAATTCCCGAAATATATTCTTATAAAAGATTAAACCTTCTTCGTTCGGTATCTCTTCATCCCCATTGGGGAAAATTCTAGTCCATGATATCGACATGCGATACGTTTTAAAGCCCATTTCAGCAAATAACTTGATGTCATCCATATACTGATGATACATATCAATAGCTTCATGTGCCGGATAAAAGTGCTCATCATCCAATTCAAGCATTTTAATTTTCCCGGCCATTACTCCTGCCCGATCGTTGCCCGTAGGCAATAAATCAACATTGGCTAAACCGCGGTTTCCTAGATTATATCCGCCTTCACTTTGATTTGCCGCGGTTGCACCGCCCCACAGAAAGTTAGGATCCAACCCCATTCTATATCACCTCATTTGATTTTTTCACACCGATCAAAAGAACATCGCTTTCGAAATCATGCATATCTATAACTGTCGTTTTCTCTTTAACAGTGATGACAGCGGCCGCAAATCTGCGGTGTTCAAGGTCGATAATCGTAAACTCATATTCACCAAGGTCCGCGTCCAACCTCAGCACTGTATTGACAGGCATATAAATGGCGATCTTGGACATGCTGGCGGTTGCCGCTGCCCGAATCTCTTCCGTGTTCTTAAGCACAATGTTCCACGGCTGCAAATCGGTCAGCCCATACATCTGAAACAGCCATTTGGCAAATCCATAATCCCACGCTCCCTCAAACTTGAGGGCAGCCTGCCAATCATAAGGGCTGTCAAACCCTTCTCCTGTAACTCCGAATCGCTTGCCTTTTTTGTGCCAGCTCCAGATTCCGTGCGCCCCGTAGGCTACACCAGCTGCCGCTCCGGATAAAAGACTTTGCCAGGCAGCCTTGCGCACATCGGCACGACTGAACCGGCCGTAATTCTGACGACTGTACCCCATCATTTCGTAGCAAGGCTCCGAGTTCAACACCGGCCGTGTTACCGGCTTGCTGCTGAAGTCGATAGCTAAGGTGTAGGCCGTAGGCTGAAACTGCGAATTGTGGCCGGACTGGTACATATAGAAATCCAGATCACCATCGTTTATGAATTCGTCCGGCACTTCCGCAAGTCGTCCCTGAATATGCAAGGTGGTCAAGCACTCCGGGCTATGCCTTTTCACAACACGAAGTGCAGTCCGATAGTATTCATTTGCCCGTTCGGACGGAAAGTCCGTGTCCCCACTCACGATATAGATCGGATAGTATTTGGAGAAGCGGTCCGCTGCATAACGCACATATGCTTCTACTGCATCCAGTGGCATCTTTTTATCTTCCCGGATTCTGGACGCCCAGGTATCGGGTATATAATTGCACCAGAGCAGGACAAGCGCTGGTACAAACCCTTTGCCCACCGCTATTTCCACCATTTGCTCTGCTCTTTTGAAATACTCTTCATTGAGCGAATAAAAATCATAAGTACCGTCTTCACACCGGGCAAACGGCTCCTGACTCAAATCACTGCTGCTGGCATCCCACTGCCGCAGCAAATTGATCTGCAGAACATTAAAGCCCTGGCTTTTCCTGTAGTCCAGATAATAGTTCCATTCCTCCAGCGAGATATTGGTAAATGCGCTCCAAACCGTATCGGCTAGATAGAAAAAAGGAGCCCCTTCACTGACGAAATAACGTTTGTTCTCCGCTATGCCAAGCTTGATCATACAATATTTCCTCCCTCTCGAGTAATAACAGAAAACGGCGCTGAATACGCCGTTTTCCGAGTGTATTGTCCGTTTATGAGATGACTGCACCGGCATTGATCCCGGCTAACCCTTCCTGTTCCGAATTCTCCTGTGCTTTACGTTCCCTCTCCAGCGCCTGTCTGTCGAGTATTCTAAAGAATGGATAATAGATCAACATACAAACGGGAATAAGAACAAGCTGTGCAGCAGCAAGCCTCCAACTGCCCTCAATGAATCCCAAAGCAAATATCGGCGTTCCGAATGCAGGATAAATTCCTATTGGTGCCGGCAGCAAGCCGATAGTGGTCGCAAAATAGCCCAGCACCGCGCAAACGATAGGGGAGGCGATAAACGGAACTGCCAGAAGCGGATTCAGAACGACCGGAATGCCGAAATTCAGGGGCTCATGTATCGAGAAGAACGTCCCCGGCAGGCCAAGTTTCCCAATCGTACGCAGTTGCTTGCTCTTGGCGAGAAAGACCAGCAACAGTGCGAATCCGAGCATTGGTGCATAATTGGCATAGATGTACCAGAACGCCAGTCCAATAATATTCGGCAACGGGGAACCGGCCTGAAATGCCTCAAGGTTCGCAAGATCCAGACTCATCCAGATGGGCTTAACGATAGCCAAAGTGACAATGGCTCCGTGAATCCCGAACATCCAGAGTGCCTGCATGATGATCAGCGCAATAATCAGGGCCCCCAATGATCCGCCCAGACCTTCCAGCGGCACTTGCAGATAGGTATATATAAATTGATGGACTGTAACAAAAGAGGTTTGCATGAACAATCCGGATATGACAACGAAAAGGACGGCGACCAATATGGCTGGAATAAGGCCCGAAAAGGTTTTGACGACCGTAGGTGGAACTCCCTCCGGCATTTTAATGGTCCAGTTGCGGTCAACAATCCATATATACAATCTCGCGGCGACCAAACCTACAAACATGGCTACAAACAATCCCTGAGCGCCAAGCCATTGCAGCGGCAATGCCCGGACTTTGTCGAAAGTCTCCACCGGCGTAAGGATTAGGAAGGAGAGCAGCGCAGTCGCTGCGGGAACTAACGGGTCCTTGTCGAAGGACTGCGCCAGTCTGTAAGCAATGAAGAATACGGCATAGAGGGCGATAATCCCCGTAGTCATGGTTGATGCCAAACCAATAATTCCTTTTACCGGCGCAATAAAGTTCTGATAAGGCTCCCAGGCAAGTGCGGAGAACAGCGTTGAGAACGCCCCGACAATCAGAAAAGGAAGTGTTGACATCAGACCATTCGAAATAGCGCTCATATAGCGATTTTGCTGAATTTTACCTGCGAATCTTTGCAGCTTGTGGGATAGCTTTTGTTCATTTGCCATATCCGTTCATCTCCTGCTTTAGAATTTCATCGATAAACACTAGTTAGAGAACGCTTCCATTTGATGAAATTAGAATCCTTCACTAACAAAAGCTGTTCTCGTGAATCCGCCACAACTGCTCCAGATTGTACTCATTCTGACGCCATCCGATCTTGAAGTCCATTTCTGCCAACAGTGCAGCGTGTCTGTTATAGTAATAGCCACTTGCAACCAATGATTACAGGCTTAAAGCATCGGCAAGCACTTTCTCACCGTTCATCATGCCATAATCCATTCGATCGATTACGCTTACTTTAATGCCTTTAGGTTCATATTTGCTTTTAAAATCACCTTCCAGATACCCGACCTGTGGCCCAATCAGCAACACATCCGTCTTGTCCGCATACTCCTTGAAAGAACTCTCGGAGGTGGCTCTGATCTCTACCTCAATATTTTGGGCCTGTGCCGCTTTCTGCATTTTCTGTACCAGCATACTTGTTGACATTCCCGCTGCGCATACCAGAGTAATTTGTTTCATTCTTAGTCCTCCCTGATTGTAGTGTTATGAACAACCGCCGCTTCATAGCGGTTTAATCTGTCATAAAGCTCCACCATATGTCCCGCCAAATCCTTCGTCGTAATGGCTGACATCAAATGATCCTGTGCATGTACCATCAACAGTGTCACTTCATGTGTAGCTCCTCCCGCTTCCTGCTGGATCAGCCGTGTTTGCGATTTATGCGCACTCACCAGTTCCTTCTTGCATTCCTCCAGGCATTCAGCCGCCTGCTCCGAATGGCCTTTCTGGGCAAGCGCGATAGCTTCCATAGCCTTGCTTTTGGCAAACCCTGCATTGGTTATAATCCCCATAATAATTTCCTGATACTCATCCATTATGTTCACCTCTTACATTCCATTTCTTTGTCTTACAAGATCAGTGTATACGATTACAACTCACATCTAAACGCAATCCTTTTCCACTACGAGCGGAAATGCTTACACCCGCATATATTTGCACCAACCAGCCGAATACAGCACTCTCCAAGAAAAATAAAAAAAGACTCCGCACCGCCGTCTGCCGAAAATCCGGTCAAACGCCACACAGAGCCTTGAACGATCAATACAGTTTATGTCTGACAATAACTTGGGCAAACTCTCCATACGTTTTGCATTCCAGCATTTGCTGGATAATCTCGGAATCGTCGACCAGCCCCATCAGGTGTTGATACATTTTCACTTGGGGCTCTTCACCACTCTTGGCTATACTGAGCAAACAGACAAATTGTACCGGCCGCCCGGACCAGTCAATCGGAGACTTAAGTGTACATATCGCCCATACCGTGCGATTGCTTTGCGGAATGATCGGATGGGGAATGGCCACCAAATTCCCATAGGCAGTTGGTGCCGCATTTTCCCGTTCGAGAACCAGACCGATGAAACCTTTGGAGGACCGAATCAACCCGCATTCAGACATTTTGTCCCCGAGAAACGTAATGATCTCTTCCTTTGTGGTAAAGCTCTTTCTCAGAAACACGAGTTCTTCCATGATGTAGCGAAAAGTATACGACTTCTCCCCGTTCAGCAAATCATTAATTTTATTCATATCCCCGCCTCCCAGGAGTGTCTGCACGACAATTACCGGAACAGACAACGGTTGTGAAATGGGGACAGTGCTGACCACAAAATCAATGTTGCGCAAAGGGACCTGCTGCAGCTTGTAAAGCTCGGTTGTGCCCACAACCTCCAGTCTCTCGCCGAATTGGCTCCTTAACTTGTAATACAGCAGACGAGCGCTGCCTACACCCGAAGTGCATACGACCAGGCAACGTTTGGGCCTGGTATCCATCTGCTGTCTTTCCATTGCCGCTCCGATATGAATAGCCAGGTAGCCCATTTCCGTCTCGGGAATCAACAGATTGAGTTTACTCTCAATCAATTTGGCTCCGATGACCCCTGCCTCAAAAGCCAAGGGATAGTTGCTCTTCACATGCTCCAGCATCGGATTGCGGATACTCATCCCGTATCTGACACGGTTCAGCGCAGGCTTCAAATGGAGGCAAATACCCATTAATAGCTCTTGATCCCTGCTGATCCTCAGGTTAAGGTCCCTGTCAATTCGAGCAAGAATTTCCCTCCCCAGCTCATAAATCCCGCGGTCCAGCATCTTCTCGGGACCGGCTTGTTCCATCTCTTCCCCGTTTACCTCCGCAAACCACTTGTTTCCAGCCAGATGCATGGCTATATAGGCAACCTCATCTTCGGGAAAAGATAAGCCCAGTTCTCGTTCGATCAACGCCACAATCTGCTCGGCAGCCTGAAATTCCTCAGCAGCCCGGAATTCTTCCTTCTCATCCATGAGCAACGCGACCCGGTTACCGTCACGAATTCGCTTACAGGCGATCGCAATATGAATAGTCAGATTGCTGAAGGCAACATCTGACAGGCTCACGCCAAGCTTCTGAATCTGTTCCAGAATGATGCTGCGTATCAGCGTCATCTCGCGGGGAGAGACAATACGCAGCGCATCCTGTATTCCGGTGCGTTCTTCATCCGAGCGGTTCACAACGAATTCAGATATGCACAAACGCAGCCGGACTTCATCCCCCCTTAGCCTAATGCCATAGTTGGGGCGTTTGTCTATGCCAATCCCGTAGGCAAGCAATGTCTGCTTAACACCCTTAAAATCGTTCTGAACCGTGGACTTGCTGACATATAGCTCATCTGCCAACTCTTCAAGCTTCAAATACGCTCCGGCAAGCAGGAGGCGCCTGATTAAATAAAGCTGCCGGTATTCAGGTGATCCCGAATCCTCCGGTTCATTGTTCAGATACAATTGCTGTAAAAGCATACGAAAGCTGCTATCGTCTGTAATCTTCAGTTCATACCCTCTTGAGCGAACAGGTTGAACCGATGCTCCATGCTTGGCCAGGAAATCATCCAGCTCTCTGATGTCACTGCGTACGGTGCGTGAAGTAACCTGAATCAATTTTGCCAGATGCTCGCTTTTGACAGGAATGTCTGCAGCCAGCAGATGCTGTAAAATCGAAACCATGCGTGAATTCATTCAAGGTCCCCCTGTTCTAATACAATGCAATACGATTTTAGTCCAGCCCGGAGCTGTCCGGCTTTTGTCCTGCAAGCCCGCGATCGACAGGAGCCGCGCAGGAATTCCGTTCCACAAAAATGGTGTCTACGATAATTTTACTTGTCCCTTGCGACAATGCATCAGTCAGTAGATCAACGGCCAGACTGGCCATTCTTTCTTTATCCACGTGGATCGTAGTCAACTCCGGAGTGACAACCATTGATTCGTTAATATTATCAAAACCTATGACTGAAGTATCCTGTGGTACCCGGATGCCCAGCTCATTCATTGTCTTCATGGCGCTGATCGCAATATAGTCACACTCGCAAAACCAGGCTGTAGGCATACTGTGCCCGTTCTCCAAATAAGTGGTTAACTGCCGTTTCAGATCATCCTGAGAAGTAAGAATAGTTGGCGCCACGGACAGATGTGCTGCCTCGGGCACCATTAGCCCTCGCTCCGAAAGCGCCGCCATAAAACCGCGTTTACGTTCCTCAAAATTATGAATTCGTACATTGGAAGCGATATAGCCAATTGAGTTGTGTCCAATGTTGCTTAAATAGACCCCGGCCTGATATGCACCCATCACATTATTAATTTGAATAAATTGTACAGGCAACGTCTCAAAACAGGTGTCAAGTACAACCAGATTCGGCAGTTTGGCATGAATATCCCTGATTTGCTCACGGGTCAAATTGGTGCCCAGCACTATGGTTCCAACACTGCGTTTCTCATCGGCGACCACCTGGATATCCCTCTGGAAAAATTCGACATCTACCGTTGAAAAAATCAGGGAATATCCTTTCTGACGACAGCGTTCTTCAATAAAATGAATCAATTCTTTGAAAAATGGCTGTTGATAATATTCTTCAAGGATAATTCCTGAATTCGTACATACAAGAAAAAGCAGCGATTTGTCTACTTTTGTAATCGCCACTTCCCTGCCCCTGGGGCTGTATCCAGCTTCATAGGCGACTTGGAGAATGCGTTCTCGCGTATCCGGGCCAATTCCCGGCTTGCCACTGAAGGCCAATGAAACGGCTGCTTTGGATACATTGGCCAGTTTAGCGATATCTTCCATCTTCATGCCTTGATTCTCCATTTCTTAATAAAGTAACAACACAACAAAGTAATACGTGAAGTTTACACCGAATCGGGTTTCGATGCAATGTTTAGCTAAATAAAATCAAATTTGTTTAGTTATTAGTTTAGTTATTATAGCTAAACTACACTAAATTATTCATTGACACCGCTTAAACGCAATGTTAACATGACCTAAAAAGCTGAAAAATATATTCAGTTAAGTCAAAATAACTAAACTATAGTCATTTTGTTTAGTTATTGTTTTCATTCAACAAGGCTGAAATATTCCATACCGAGGAGAAATGATGATGAAGAAATTAAAGTTGGGTTACGCCCCAACACGCCGTTTTACTTTCAGCGCTGAGGATGCATTTAAGTACAAAGTAGAAATCCGCAAGCAAATTGAGAGCTTTGGAATGGATATTGACATTGTGGACCTGGAAGGCCTAAACGAGGAAGGCCTGCTGTACGACGACCACATTAATGCCGATCTGATTGCCAAGCGGTTCAAAGAGGAAGAAGTTGATGCCGTATTTTTTCCACACTGCAACTTCGGTACTGAAGACACGGTAGCCCGGGTCGGCAAAGCGCTTGGCAAGCCCGTTCTGCTCTGGGGGCCGAGGGATGAAGCCCCCCTTGCGGATGGCATGCGCCTGCGCGACACCCAGTGCGGTATTTTCGCCACAGGCAAAGTACTACGCAGATTCAACGTCCCCTTCACTTATGTAACCAACAGCTGGGTGAATGATCCGGTATTCGAGCGTGGTTTCACGAATTTTGTCGCGGCAGCTAACGTTGTGCGCCAATTCAAGAGCCTGCGGATTCTCCAGATCGGCCCGCGTCCCGCTTCATTCTGGACCATGATGTGCAATGAGGGCGAGCTGCTTGAACGCTTCGGCATTGAGATTCATCCGATCACCCTTGTCGATATTCAGCTCCGCACCCGAAAAATCGCTGCCGGCAGCAGCGCCGAACTGCTGGATACGATGGATTACATTAAAGAAAAGCTCGACTACAGCGAAGTGACCGAAGATGACGTCAGACGGATCGCCGCTTTAAAGGTGGCCATGAAGTCCTTTGCCCGTGAAACGGGAAGCAGCGCTATCGCTATCCAGTGCTGGTCTTCGCTGCAGGAGGCGATGTCGATAATGCCGTGTCTGGCCAATGCGATCCTGACGGATGAACAAATTCCGGTCACCTGCGAAACGGACATCCATGGAGCCATTACCTCCATTATGGTGCAGGCGGCCGCCATGAATGAATTACCAACCTTTTTTGCGGACATCACCGTCCGCCATCCCGAAAACGACAACGGTGAACTGCTGTTCCACTGCGGAAATTTCCCTGTCTCGCTTTCTGTGGAGCAGAAACCGAAGCTGCGTAAGCACTTTCTCTTTGATGACCATGCTCCAGGAACCCATGAAGGCGAAATCCGCGGCGGCGGCATGACCATTGCCCGGTTCGACGGCGACCACGGTGAATACTCGATGTTCCTTGGCAAGGCCCGTGGCATCGAAGGCCCTTATACCCGCGGCTCCTATGTATGGGTGGAAGTGAACGACTGGCCGCTGTGGGAAGAAAAGCTCGTCAAAGGTCCTTATGTTCATCATTCCGTAGGCATCCATGCCAATGTTATTCCGGCCATCTACGAGGCCTGCAATTATATCCCGGGGCTGACGCCGGACCCCGTAGATCCTACAGAACAGGAAATCCAAAGCTGGCTCAGGGGGTCTGATCTTGCCCGCACTAAACAGTCGGGTCTACACGTGTAAAGAATAGAGAAAGTCCAATCCTTGCGCAGTTGCCTCTACGAAGCATCAGTTCATTTTATATATTACATCTATCAGAGGAGGATATTATGGAAATCCAGGAACTGAAAGTCAAGGCCGCACAAATCCGGATGGATCTGCTGACCATTATTCACCGCGCCAAAACGGGCCATACAGGGGGATCTTTGAGTAACACTGACATTTTGACGGCTTTATATTATGAAATTATGAATATTGATCCCGCTAATCCGAAATGGGAAGACCGTGACCGCTTCATTGCCAGCAAAGGCCATTCCGTAGAATCACTTTGGTGTGTTCTGGCTGACCGCGGTTTCTTCCCCAAAGAAGAACTGGTAACCTACAGCCAGTTCGGCACCCGGCTCATCGGCCACCCGAACAACAAGGTTCCCGGCATCGAGATGAATACCGGCGCCCTCGGCCATGGTCTACCCATTTCCGTCGGAATGGCACTGGCGGCCAAGCGGGACAGACGGTCTTACCGGGTTTTCTGTCTGATGGGAGACGGCGAGCAGGCCGAAGGCTCCAACTGGGAAGCCGCCATGGCAGGCGCCCATTATAAACTAGATAATCTGGTCGGCATTATCGACCGCAACCGGCTTCAAATCAGCGGAACTACCGAAGAGGTCATGGGCCTGGAACCATTGGACGAGAAATGGACCGCCTTCGGCTGGAACGTTGTTTCCATCAACGGCAACGATATGGAAGAACTGCTGCAGGCATTCCGCACCGTACCGGAAGTACCCGGCAAACCAACACTGATTATGGCCAATACGACCAAGGGCAAGGGTGTATCCTTCGCCGAGAATGTTCCCGCCTGGCACCACCATGTGCCGAACGATGAGGAATTGACGCTGGCCCTGTCCGAGTTGAGCGCGTCCATTGAGGAATTGACACAGAAAGGGCAGGTGTAATAACCATGAACAAGATTCCCAACCGCCAAGTCATCTGTGACACACTGATGGAATTGGCCCAAGACGACCAGGATATTATGGTACTGGCCAGTGATTCACGCGGTTCGGCCGCGATGGCTCCATTCGCCAATACATTTCCGGAGCAATTCGTAGAGGTTGGTATTGCAGAGCAGAACATTGTAGGTATGTCCGCCGGATTGGCCCACAGCGGCAAGAAACCTTTTGTCACCTCACCTGCCTGCTTCCTGAGCATGCGCAGCATTGAGCAAATCAAGGTTGACGTCGCTTATTCGCGGACCAATGTGAAGCTGATCGGGATCAGCGGCGGCGTAAGCTACGGTGCGCTCGGCATGTCCCATCACTCCGTACAGGACATCGCGGTGGCCCGTGCCATTCCGGGACTGACTATTGTGCTTCCCGCTGACCGCCACGAAACGAAGAAGATGACCGAAGCGCTGGTTAAATATGACGGCGGCGTATATGTGCGGATCGGACGCAACCCGGTCGAGGACGTATACGAATCCGACGATTATCCGTTTGAAATAGGTAAGGCTGTAATTGTACAGGAAGGTTCCGATATTACGATCATTGCCGCCGGTGAAACCGTACGTGTTGCCCTCGATGCCGCCGAGGCGCTTGCCAAAAACGGCGTATCCGCACGGGTCATCAACATGCATACGATTAAACCCTTGGATGAAGAGGCCATAATTGCTGCGGCCCGGGAGACCGGACGCATTATTACGGTTGAGGAGCACAGTATTTACGGCGGCCTTGGCGCTGCCGTGGCGGAGGTTGTCGTACAGCATCATCCCGTTCCGATGAAGGTACTCGGCATCCCGGATGAACCGGCCATTGCCGGCAAAACAGCGGAGGTATTCCGCCACTATGGCCTTACGGGCGACAATATCAAGCAGGTTGCGCTCGAATTGATCAACAAGTAAAGGGCGAAGCATATGGACCACAATCAGAAATATATATTGGCCATTGACCAGAGCACTTCAGGCACCAAAGCACTCCTGGTAAACTCTGAAGGAATAGTCGTCGCTCGCAGCGGAATGGCGCATAAACAGCACTTCCCCCAGCCAGGCTGGGTAGAGCATGATCCGCTCGAAATTTATGATAATGTCATAAAGGTGGCCCACAGCGTGCTGGAGCAAACCGGCATCCATCCGGCGGAACTGGCTGCTCTGACCCTTACCAACCAGCGGGAAACCGCGCTAATGTGGGATAAGACAACAGGCCAACCGGTATATAATGCCATCGTCTGGCAATGCCAGCGTACTGCGGACCTATGCGCCGGGCTGAAGCAAACGGGCCATGAAGAGACCATACGCGCCAAAACAGGACTTATGCTCGATCCTTATTTCTCAGCCGCCAAATGGGGCTGGATCATTAGTCATGCAGAAGGAGCCGCAGAGCTGCTGGCCGAAGGAAAGCTGCTCGCAGGAACCATGGACAGCTGGCTGATCTGGAAGCTGACCGGCGGTAGCACACATGCTACCGACTACACGAATGCCAGCCGTACCTCGCTGTTCAATATCCATACCTTGGAATGGGACGAAGACCTGGCCCTGATGTTCGCTGTCCCTTCTTCTCTGCTGCCCGAGGTTAAGCCTTCCGATGCCATATTCGGATATACGGCGGACAGCAGCCTTTTTGAGGAAAGGGTGCCGATCTCAGGCGTGATCGGGGATTCCCAGGGCGCGTTGTATGGCCACCTCTGCTTTAAGCCTGGAAGCGCCAAAGCAACCTTTGGAACCGGCACCTCTGTGTTGATGAATGTAGGCGCCCATCCGATTGATGGCGGTGACGGCCTTGTAACCACGATCGCCTGGGGTGCCGGAGGACAGGTTACGTATGCGCTTGAAGCCGTCATCCGGTCCACCGGAGACAGCATCAAATGGATGCAGGATAATTTGGGGCTTTTCTCTACCTTTGCGGAAATGCAGGAACTGGTTGAAAGCGTGCCAGAGAACGACGGCGTTTATCTTGTCCCCGCTTTTGTTGGCATGGGTGCACCCTATTGGGACCCATTTGCCAGGGCGGCAATTACCGGCATGAACCGCGGAACCATTAAAGCCCATATTGTCCGGGCTGCGCTGGAGAGTATTGCCTATCAAGTCAGAGATGCGGTTGAATTCGTTGAGCGGCAGTCTGGCATTCAACTGCTCGGTCTGCGGACCGACGGTGGTGCCTCCTCCAATGCCTGGCTCATGCAATTTCAGGCCGATCTCCTGGGTAGCGTAGTGGCCCGCTCCACCTGTGCTGAGCTATCGGCCATGGGCTCAGTGTATCTCGGCGGGCTCGGCACAGGTGTTTGGTCCGATCCGGAGCAGATTGCAGCCCATCTGATATTATACGAGACATACGAACCAAAGCTGGATGAAGTCACCCGACAAAATTATTACACTGGCTGGCAGCGAGCTGTCCAGTCCGTGGTGCAGCGGATTTAATAGAAGAGTTCAATTGAACTTCAGGTATCCCGTCCCTATGTTCTGGGTTCCACCGATCTGTTGCTGCTTAATGTAAGAAAGCCTGCACTTGAGCAGGCTTTTTTACTGATTTTTCATTGTCTGAACTATGTCCCAATTCTGGCTAACTGAATTGAGTTCAAAACACATGCCTTATTATAGTAGTAAATCGTCCCCAACGGAAAAAAAGACGCTCAATCCCTGTGACTCAGGAAATTGAATCCAAACTATAAAAAAAAGGAAACCCCTTATGTATCAAGGAGTTTCCTTTTCTTAATGGATGCCGAGGACCGGGATCGAACCGGTACGGTAGTCACCTACCGCAGGATTTTAAGTCCTGTGCGTCTGCCAATTCCGCCACCCCGGCATATGTATGTATTGCTTCATCACTTCGGGCGACAAGAAATATCTTACCATGAAATTTATAACTTTGCAATACCCTAACAACAAATAATTCAAAAAAAATGAAACAGGCACTGCCAGCGTGAGCAAGCAGTGCCTAGAAAGTTCGAGTTGCGGTCCCGAACTTTCTATAAACCATCTATATTAAGGGAGGTGTAAAGTAAGAATACCTCCCCAACATTAAAGAAACCTAAAATCAGGCTTAAATTAAACTAAAAAAGAAGAATAGGTGCAATTCGGTCTGCATCTTCGTCACTGCATTCCACTACCACCAGGATGTGCCCCTGCACCAGCCATTCTTCATAGTAATTGGCATCCTTTTCAGAGACCCCTGCTTCTGTCAAGGTTAGCACCAGATCATCCGTCTCACTTCCAATCTCGTTGCCTGCGAGTTTTCGTACCGCTTTTCCTATGGTCATCGTCTGATCCATCCGCTTTCCCAGACCAGCAAGTACACCTTTAAGTGCCCCTAAGGCTCCATCCGTCCCTGCACCCTTCAGAGGCATCGGCAGACCGGTCTTCTCGCTTACCACTTCAAGATTGACCTGCTCTTTGGCTACCGCTCCCAAATATTTATTTGCTATCCCTTCCTCTTTCAGTTTATTTAACAGGATAATGGCTTCATTCTCCGTACGCGCAAGTCCGATCAATAACTGTGTCACTTGCATCCCCTCCCTCTTATCCTTATATAACCCCAGGAGCTTCTTCAAAAACCGATAGTCCACACTAAGCCCAATCACCTATGTAAAATTTAATTTCGTATCTGGAAATCCATACCTAGTTCTGATAGACTAGATAAAGAAGACAAATTAACCATTGAAATTATTGACATATCGAATTACTATTCCATAAGCAGGAGCAATGACATATGAAAAAAGAGGTAGAAATTGCCATTCGCCGTAAACAGCAAATCATCGTCCGCAATACAAGCGGGCAAACCGTGACAGGATTCCCGGAACGTACAGCCGATGCGTCCATTCTCTCCTTGCGTACCGTCCACGGAAGCCTGTGGATTCCATTCGACGAAGTTGAACAAGTCACACGATTGTTAAGCATTCGCTCTCATCATTCAAGTGGAATGCATCTGTGTACAGCTGAGCTGTAATTCCAGATGAAGCACCTCTCTATTTATAGGCAAACAAGACGTGTGTTCATATCTTCAGTCACACCATAAAACCAGACGCATCAACGTCTGGTTTTATGTTTTTCACAACTTGCACTTTACAATGTACTTTAAAATTTCCGGTATTAGTGCCTCTTACAGTTCTTCCCCCATCGTTTACTTCACTACAAACTTCACTCGTGTCCCATCCGGATATGTACTTAACTGGTTTCCAACCCATGAGCCTGCACCACGATTATCTTTAGGACTAATATATTGAATATCTGCACCCGCTCCACCTTCCGCACACATCGCCATTGGCCATTCATCCCGATCTTTACCTTTTTTGACGGGCACACCTTTAAGGGATAGATCCCGATTACCCTCTGCCCCACTTCGATCAATGGTACATACATCCGAATGCCCTGAATTAATCGCCGTTTTGATGTGTTTGGCCGTTTCGGGATACCGCTCTGACGGGAAAGTGATCGTATGATCCACATGCTTGTTGCTTCCTCCTAATTGAGATGGAAGATCCAGTGACCACTCTCCTCCTACCCAAGCATAGAGTGCAACCATTAACATGGCTACCAGCGTGAATACCTGCTTTTTGAATCGCTGGCTCCCCGTGCCCTTTCTCCTTCTGCGTCTTCTACTCATGTTGTCTCTCCCCCATTCAACTCTTGCATTATACCAGAACGTTCGTTCGTAAAACAATGCAAAACATAAAAAAACAGCCGAAATCTCCGGCTGTTCTGCTGCTACTAACCCACGTTAGGAATGGCCTGTTGTCGAAGCAACGGCAAAGTAACCTCAAACTTCGTACCTTTCCCTTCCACACTCTCTACCGAAATTTGACCATTCATCAGTTCAAGCAGCTCTTTGCATATGGTGAGCCCCAGTCCAGTGCCGCCAAATTTCCGTGAATGAGAGACATCGGTCTGAGTAAAGGCTTCGAACAAATGATTGATCTGAGTATCCGGAATGCCAATCCCTGTGTCACGTATAGTGAAAACTAAGGTGACCATATCCCCGCGATGCTCCTCCACATCCATCTGTAATTGCACTTCACCTTGTTCCGTAAATTTGATGGCGTTACTAAGCAGGTTATCCAACACTTGCCGAAGACGAAGAGGGTCTCCTGTGAGTACGTCAGGAAGATTCAGGTCTGCGTGACAGAGCAAGCGGATTTGTTTATTCTGCGCGGCAGGTTCATGTGTCTTGATGATCTGTTGTACCAGTTTCAACGGTTGAAATTCAATTTGTTCCAACATCATTTTCCCTCTGCCCAGTTTAGCCATATCGAGACTATTGTTGACAATATTTAGAAGGGCTTCACCTGACTCACGTGCCAGCTCCAAATATTCCTTTTGCTCATCGCTGCTTTCACCCATACTAATTAGCTCGATCATCCCCATAATTCCGTTCAGGGGAGTGCGAAGCTCATGGTTCAATTTGCCGATGAATTCCAATTGCCCCCTGCTGTTCATTTCTGCCAGTGACGCGGCCATTTGCAGCTGCTGTTCAGCATATTTCCGTTCTGAAATATCGTATTGAATCCCTACAAAAAAGAGACATTCTCCTGATTCATTGAAGATGGGATCGATATTTAGTTCATTCCAGAACTTCTGTCCATTTTTCGTATAATTCAAGATGTCAATCTTCATGGACTGTTGCTTTTCCAACGCTTCGCGAATCTGCTTTACAGTATCCGTGTCTGTCTCCGGCCCCTGAAGGAACCGACAGTTTTGTCCAATTGACTCCTCCGCACTGTATCCAGTCAATTGAGTAAAATACTCATTTACAAACATCAGTGGAAATTCAGGTAAGGTTGCATCGACTACGGTCACGGAAGATTTAATTTTAGAGATGATAAACTCCCATTGGATAGCGAGTTGATTGTATTTGGTCATGCTTCCTCCTTCATCTCACCAATCTTTAGTGTTCATGTTCCAAATGAAGCTATAGATTAACCCGATGGTATGTGATTATATAATGACAATATAATTAATTGTAACATAGTTATTCAATTCATGTGTTCCTTGGGTAATGTCTGTTAAATAACATTTACAACAAAACTTATCATGTCATCAGGAGGGACCCTCATGAAATTTCTGTTAATCGTCATTATTCTTATTTTGATTGTTTTCTTCTTCACGAGACGTAAGCGTTAATTTTGAGCCGGTCATGTACAATGAGGAAGGAAGATCGGGTATGAAAACCCTCTTTTTTATATTCATGACACTCTGTATCATCAATCTGTGCTTTCCGAAATTCGGCTGGTACCTGCGCTACGGCTGGATTTCCCGGGGCGAAACTGAGCCTAGCCCTCCTTATATGGCTATAACCAGAATGACCAGTCTGTTGATGCTGCTTGTTGCTTTTACGCTCGTTGTGGCTTGAAACATAGGAATGAGAGCATGGCTGTCCTTCTTGGACAGCCCTTTTTTGGTACTTCAATGATGGGAAAATGACAACTTTGTTTGTGGTGCATTCACAACGGTACTCGTAATATATACTTATCGTTGTGTGGAAAGGACACCTAAGCATGAACATCGCATTTTATCCATACTGGGCTGCCAAAACGCTGCTCTCTCTCATTAATGTCATATATATCATGGTTATTACAACCTTTATTTACGGACAGACCGGGTCGGTCCTGTATGCTGCACTGTTTCCATTTATTCAAATGACCTCACGTATCGTGGCAGGACTTACTGCTCCATTGCTTGTGAACCGTTTTGTATTCTCCCGGCTTATCATCAGTATTCCTTTAACCAAAACGTTACTGATCACCGGAATCGCCATTGCCTTTACCGATCTCACTGCTCATATCCCTCTCCTTCTCGTAGGAGTGACGATTCTGTCGTTTATGGACGGATGGGAATCTCCGCTGTTAAACACCTTAACACCGCGGTTAGTTCAAGGAGAAGATCTCGTAAAAGCGAATAGCCTGCTCTCTTTCTCCAATCAGACGGTGACTATCATCGGTTATGCGATGACAGGATTCATCGTGATGCACTGGGGAGCTTCACAGACATTCTGGGCGGCTGCAACCTTGTCATGGGTCGTACTGCTTCTAATGAGTATGATTAGCTCGCTGACCCGCGACAATCAGGAACTAATGGAGAAATCCGCATCCAAACGGGATGCGCTGCGGGAAGGCTGGATTATGCTTTGGAAAAATCGGTCCCTGCGACTGATTACATTCATGGATCTGGTTGAAGGTCTGGCTGGCTCCATCTGGATTGGCGCGATTACGCTTGCTTTTGTGAAAGAAGCTCTCGGCCAAGAAGAAGGCTGGTGGGGGCTTATCAACTCCAGTTATGCTGCGGGTACCATTCTTGGAGGTGTTGTGGCTATCGTACTGGCGACTCGCATACAAAGACATCTGATCTCCAGCATGGCCATCGGTTCTCTTGTATTCAGCCTGCTGACCGTCATTTACGGCTTGAACAGCCTTCCTTGGCTTGCTCTGGTGCTGTGCGTACTTATGGGTCCTGCTTACCAGATTCGTGATGTCGCTCAGCAAACAGCTTTTCAGAGCAGTGTGCCTGTCGAATCCCTCTCCAAGGTATACGCGGCACATCAAATCATCCTATCTACTGCCATGAGCATATCTACAGTCATTTTCGGTCTTATTGCGGATCAGCTTGGGGTTCGACTGGTATATGTGATTGGCGGCGCTCTGTTCATGGTGTCAGCGCTTTGCTCTTTCTCGTTAAACCGAGTTAAACGAAGTAAGGATACGACAACACACTCGCATAATTCTTGATTCAAAAATAAAAGACGAGCAGTCATCTGCTCGTCCCAAGCTGCTTCCGAAACACTTCGGTGCAGCTATTTTTTCTCAATCCAAACGATAATCTGTCAGCGGCTTGCCTTGTTTATAATACAGCGCGGGTGACAATATATTAAAGAAAATATGCACATCAGGAAGATCTGCTTGTTCCAAAATATCTTGCATGGATGATGCAATCCGATTATGAATCTCCTGATCACGCTGGAACATAAGGATCTCTACTGAAGCCGGAGAAGGCGTAAGAGCTTGTACATCATGACGTTCTGCCTTTACTCTCTCTCGCGGAATATTGGTAATCAAGGCCATCTGTTCCGTAATGCGGGGTACAACTTCCTCCAGTTGGGGTCCTGTGAATCCTTTAAAGCGAATAAACGGCATTGCTATCCCTTCAATCTATGTTATTAGTCTCTTATGTGATTTTAAGCACATTGTTTTCGGTTGTCAAATGAAAGCTCGTTGCTGCTCATCTGACTCACACAGGAAAGCCCCGCCGAAATTTCAGCGGAGCTTTGTTTAACCATCCTTTTCTTAACTAGATCCGACTCAGCACCAGAAAGATTTCGTGATGATAACGAGCAGGATGAAGAGTACCAGAATTGCGGCAGTAGAAGTACACATACCGTTTCCAATTCCTCCAACATTATTACAACCGTATCCAACTTCACTCATTTCATTTGGCCTCCTTTGAATTTCAAGGTATGCCATAACATATGCGCTATCCATCCAAATGACCGGGCGATTTGGCAAGCTCACCAGCCCATTTCATTGCCATTTTGCCGTTGTGCTATTAGTAGGGAGTTACTTGAATATTCACCCGTCTTGGTTCCGCTCCATGAGGCGCACCAGTTACTTCCCCCTTGTTCAGAACGATTAATCGCGTCCTGGTATCGTTCTTGGCTTCCAGAACCAATCCTCCGTCAGGAGCGATACAATAAGCGATCGGGATTGAAATTGCACTGTCACGATACGAGCCGTCCGCGTGGCTGGTGCCCATAACGATACATTGATTTTGTAATGCAATCTGTCGTGCCTTTTCAATCCATTCCGCATACTGCTCCTCACTGAACATCCCCACACCAATCGAATGCATAATGATATCCACTTTTCCTATATTTTCATTGCGAAAACCTTGCTGCACCAATTCGTCGCATAATAAAGTACTTATGATCCAATCCTGCTCCTGAACGACCTCAGCAGGTGTATACTTCGCCTTTTCCAGTATAGTCTCTCCTACCTTATTAATAATGATTGAGCGATCCTTGGGACGTTCATCCAATCTGCGATGACCTGATACAATCATCGTTCCGTATGCAGCCGCCAGACGGCTCGCCTCGTTTACGTTCTGATTCAGATATCCTTCCGGGAAAAATAACAGATCTGCTTCCGGATGTTGGTTTAACTCCGTTTCCAGTTGCAACAGTTGTTGCTCCAGCTTGGGTTGTCCAATAATAATCTTCAACGTTCATCCCCCATTCATTAATAAAAGCCGGTTCATACCTGAATCAGGTACGAAACCGGCTTAAAGGTTGTACAGGCAGTTTTTCTGCCCCTTGCACTCGCTTCAAGAGTAACTGACTTCACGTATCGCTCTGTGAGACAATTACCTTTACAGTTCAGATCGTATGTAATTAGGCATTTCTGTGTTCAATTCTATCATAAAGCTCCTGCCCATCATAGCCACGATCTGTAGCTACATCCTTCGCAAAAAGTGCGCTATCCGCATTCCCGGACAACATCCCCCACGCCCCCAATACCCACGCAAATGGATATAGCAAAATAGTCAGAACCTTCTTCATTTACTGAACCCCCTATTCCTTTTGTCGGAAATTAATGTATGATTATCCCATTAATACGTTAATTAGAGAAGAAGGTTTCAAGTAAATATCACTCAAAGCTTCTCAGCAAAGCCATCGCTTCTTCATGATCAGGTTCCAAAGCCAGAACTTTCCGGGTGTATGCCAGCGTCTCTTCTTCCAATTCAAGTTCATAACAACACACGGCCAAGTCATAAAGTACAGCCGTATTCCGTTTCCTTGCATCCGTGTTCAACGAAAGCTCGAGAAACCGCTTGGCATCTTCATACATATACATCTCATACAATAATTGTCCTGCCAGAAAGGCCACGTCTCCTTGATGCTTCATTACATAGTAAGAAGACCACATGGTGTGGATTCCATGCTGAATATCAAGCATCTCTTCATCACTTGCTTCAGGGAGAAGATTAGAGATTCGGTTAGCACTATGAATCAAGAACTCTGCATCATATCCGCCGAGACGCCAAAACGGTAAAATCTGCTTTAGTTGCATCGTGCCAACCTGTTGATCCATCCACTCTTTTATACTGAAAAAGTCATCTGGTCCAAAGCGTTCAACAAATCGATGGTAAGCGAGCCGTGTATTCACATACGCCATCGGTTCGTCCACCATTAACATATATCCAACATTCAGATCCTTGTAGTGATGTGTTGTGAAACGAGTCTGCGCCCCTTGGCTTTCCAATATATATTGAATTCCATGATAATTAGCCGTCAAAGAAAAACTCCCATGAAGAACGAATTCAGGAGGCTCGGCAAACTTCCAGTTGTCCAATCGGTGATCTCCTTTATCCGCCGTAATTAACACATATCCAGACTCCGACAGCCTGTTTAATCGGTCCAGACAAGACAGGCCGATCGCCGGGAACAGGATGTGCGAATCTTCCAGTTCTTCCTTGTACAATTCAATTAGTTCCTGATACGGGTAATCCTCTGCACTGTATTCAGGTGCGCGCCGGTACTCATAACTCATTGTCATGTTCTCCAGCAATTGAGCAGGTTCAGGGTAGGTAGAGGGATCTGGCGATTGGAGGAGTATGTCACACTCATAGATCTCACCCTCACTGATGTAAATCAACTCCTGAGGAATACTGTCAAAAAAGTAATTCGCAATCAATAGCAAGGGCTGCTTCAGATCACCTGGCCGGATAACCGTACCTGCTACCACCAGATTCAATACCGTATCCTGTATGGCGTCAAAGCGTGCAAAATCCAGTATCCCTTGTTGAATAAAAGATTGCATGGAAGGATGCTCTTTCCACCCCATTACATTATTCTCTACCAGATCAGTCATTACATATCGAAAAGCAGGTAACTCCACCCCTGCAAAATCCTGTAACTCCATCAGTTTAATTAGGATCTGATGCGCCAAACGCCCTACGCCCGCTCCAAGTTCGAGAATGGTCACCGTCTCAGTTGTCTGTCCCTTGCTCGCAAGGTCCTGAAGAAAACCAAAAATCATCTCGGCATAAGCCGCGGCAATCATCGGATTACTCGTAATATATTGCGGTACCTGATTATCCATCCAGGCGCGTAACCCCTTCTGTTCATAATAGGCTCGCTGCCAATCCCATACAGGGGCTTCACTGAAGCGGTATCGCTGTACTTCATTTTGCATCATGAATTGTAAACCTGCTTTCCATTCAAAATTTCATCGGTCTCTTGGACTTTCCGTTTCTCACCCTTACAGACCGTTCCCTTAATCTCTAACGCATTATATCACAAACGATGCCAGATCCATGAAAGTGCTATATGTACTCTCATCATTAGAAAAAAACCTGCCTTTCTCAAGGCAGGGTGATAAACGATCCGTTAATAGGTTAATGCTTGATCTGTAACGAGGCTGTGAGCCAGGAGAACGGCTCTAAACATTAGTCCGAATACATTGCTCCATCAAAGTTCTCAGGGCCTACACGAATCGTTCCCAGCAAGTTAGAGTTGATGAGCGCCGTGTACATCAATTGAGGGGTGATTGGAGGGTTGAAGTCATTGTGCTAACAGAGCTTTCTTACAGTGAATTATGTGTAATTGTCCCCATGCATTGGAGTAATCAACTTCCAAAATAAACATCCAGTTTTCCAGTCGGCGGAGTGGTTGCCATCCAAACTGCAGCCAAATTATCGGGTGCATACGTTGTAGCGGTGATATAATCACCAATTAATACTGTAGGCACCGGGGAATTACCGTTGGGATTAAACGAAGTTGTCGTGAGTCTGCGATTGGTAAAGGTAGTTCCTCCGTCAAAAGATTCAGCAACATACACGTCTAAAAGGAACCCGTTAATTTGATTAGAATAATAAATAACCCTTACAGTTCCCGTGAATGGTGATACGGTAATGGAGGGGAAGAAGTTTTGCGAACCAGCGGGTGCTCCGGTAATGCTAACGGGATCTGACCACAGAAGCCCATCCGGTGAATTGCACAAAAATATGTCGGTGTAGCCATTCCGGGCATCATTCCAGGTTGCATAGACAGAACCACTATTGGCTCCATTCGATATGTCAGCACCCAAACTCAAATTTGTCTGAACTCGAAAAGCATAATTCGTAACAGGTAAAGGGGATGGCGCAGGTACTACTGAAGAGATGAAAGTGGACTGTCTCTGGACAGGAGGTTGGTAGGAAATTCCTCCATCATAGGATATGCGTAATAGCGCCGAAGGGCTGGCAGGGCCAGTGACAATATATCCTGCATAAACTTGGCCTGAAAAACCTACAGTTATTGATGAGCGGTCATGTATCCCTCGTGGATCGGATATTCGGTCAGGTGTCTGCCAGCTTAACCCTTGATCAGTAGATCTTTGGACAAAAATAGAGGAAGCAATCGTTGCAAGTGGAGTGTAGCCGACATAAGCATTTCCCCTGTACGGACTACCCGGGGAGCGATCCACTGCGATAAAAGGCTCATCATTATGAACGATAGAACCATATCCCCTGTTCACAAACACTGGAGGAGACCAGGTCACCCCATCATCCAAGGACGTGTAACTGATGATTGTACCATCATTCTCACCGTTAAATACATGAACTGTCGCTATAAACGTACTCGGAAATGTGTAATCAATGGTTGGCGCTTCAGCGCCCGCGTATCCAGCAGGCTGCTGCAAAATTGTCGTTGTCCATGTCTGGCCAGTATCGACAGAACGATAAAACCCAATGAGCGTAGGGCCTGTACTTGTATCTACTGCAACCGCACATATGATATTCGGAAGCAACTCGTTGGCAGCAATCGAAGGTTCGAACTGATTTCCACCGAGTGCACCTGTAATATTTACAACGGGCAAGCTACTCACCTCCATCAAAAATTAGGTGATATTCGTAAACCGATCAACCAATATCATTTCTGACTGCAACACCCGCTGAATAATCCCACCTGTAGAATCCACACCGTACACATGAATAATTGTACTCGTAGCGCTAAAGTAGTCCGATTGAACTTCGTAAAACGCTGCATTGGTTAAGGCATAAATCAGGGTCCGGGATGCCTGGGGTATGACTTGAAATAGATCGTGCCCGACTGGAATTCTGGCGGTTTGCGTAGTGTCCCACTTAAAAACTTCAATCTCGATATTCGCAGGAATATTAAGTGAGTCATTTAAACAAGTTACAAGGATTTGTGTAGCCACATTTCCACTCGTTGGTGAATTGTATATCAATCCTGTAGAGTTTGGCAATTGAACCACCCTTCCTCTTTAAACCGCAGATTAACTACCCTATTTGTACGCTTTTATCATTTAAAGTAGTACGAATTCTTTGTGCTAAAATGGGAATACAACAAAAAATCCTTACTAAAAACAGCAAGGAATGATTATGCTCATCATTTCCGAACATGTACAGGCTTGTTTAAGGCTTAGTGAAATTTAGTTTGTAACAATAGAAAAAAACCCTTGCTGCGCAAGGGTTTTGAGAGAATGGGCCCTACAGGACTCGAACCTGTGACCAATCGGTTATGAGCCGACCGCTCTAACCAACTGAGCTAAGGGCCCTGAACAAAAATGTATAACGTTCAGATGATGGCTGTGAATCATCCTGTAGAACTAAATTGCGGGGGCAGGATTTGAACCTGCGGCCTTCGGGTTATGAGCCCGACGAGCTACCGGGCTGCTCCACCCCGCGCCAGTAAAAATATTAAAACAGCGACTTAATTAATATACACCATACCCCATCTATAAGTCAAGGGGTAATGTCAGGGAATAAAACGTACACCATATCTTCCTTTGCGTGATCGATACACTTCCACTTCCGCCGGTTCATTATGACCATAAATCCACCCATCCTGCTCCATCCGCTTCGCAAGACATCCTGCCTGAAATTTGGTTGCATACAATTTGCTGAAATATACCCAGTGCATTCCATTCGTCCTTTCCTGGAGTCATCATTTATCCCTGCTTTTGTAGAATACCCCAATTCCATAAAAATAGCCGCCAAAGAAATAAATCTCCAGCGGCAACATCTGTAATTATATTACAAGGCCTTCAACGCTCATTGAAACGTGGCTTTAGGGTCCTTCTTCAATTTCTCCAGCATTTCGTTACCCTTTGCAGCCCACTCGCCAAGTGCTTCTTTTGGGGTCTTTTTATTCGCAAGTACTTGATTGAAGTACTCCATTCCCTTATCACTCACTTGGTACAGGCTCGGCATTTTTTGATACATTTTATCCATATTGGTATTGGTCGGAGGAACCGGCTTCAGTGTATAGAATGCCTGGATGTTGTAATCCAAACCATCCTTTGGTTTAATGAAGCTCTTCCGAGAAACCATCTCATAACTGCTGCGCGCTTTGATCTTGGCCCAGTCTTCACTGTTCATATACTTGATCAATTCCCATGCATCATCCGGGTTCTGGGCTGAACTACTAATGGCCATAAGGTTGCTCAGATAAATATTGCCACCGATTTCGGGGGCTTCCGGATGAACCGGAGGTGTGACAACATCCCATTCTACCTTCGTAAAGTCTTTCATTTTATCCGCATTTTTGTTGGCATCAATCAATTGATTAATGTAGCTGTAATCTCCAATCACCATAGCTGCTTTGCCACTCAGGAACAGATCACCCTGAAGCGGATTATAACGTCCGCCATCATCCTGATCCTGTGGCTCATCTCCTTTAGGGATGACCTTATCTATGGCAAGTTTGCTAATGGTACTCCATACTTTCTCCCATTGAGGAGAATCTACAGTCATTTTCTCTGCTTTGTCATCAAAAACTTTCAGCTGCAGAGAGTTATAATACTGTGACATCGTATAGTATGGAGAGCCACCTTGGTAGGTACTGAAAGAGAAGCCAAACACATGGTCTTTACCTTCACCCTTGGTCAGACGGGTACCCAGGTTGAAAATATCGTCCCACGTCATATTATCCGTTGGAGGCTCTACGCCTGCTTTCTCAAACATGCTCTTGTTGTAGAACAATGCTGAAGAGGAGAACGTTGGTGTCAAAGCGTAGATGCTCTGATCTCCCAAATCCTTGATTCCTTCGAGAACACTTGGCACAATATCCGAAGTATCAAACTTGTCTTCCTGGATCAGTGGGTCCAGTTGTTTCACCATGTTTTCCTGAATTAACGACTTGATTGTCGACGTATCCGCCACGATGACGTCTACCGGGTTATCCCCTGTCATAATCTTCTTCAAGCTTTCCATGGTATCCGGAACGTCCTTCTGCTCTTCCTGGTTACCATATCCATACATACTGCCCTGATCTACGGCAGGAACAACTTCAATCGTTATATTCGGATGTGTCAATTCAAAAGCATCGGTAAACTGCTGCCGGAAATAGCTGTCATCCTGGCCCCCCCACATCGTTGCTACACGCAATACACGCTGCTCGTTATCCTTGGACTCACTCGCTGTACAACCCGCAAGCAGCGGCAATGCCAGACTGGCTGTAGCCAGCACGGCCAGCACCCGTTTTCCCCAAAACCTGTTCTTCATCTCCCAATTCCCCCTCTAAAATTATCTTGGCGGTGTAATGACAATACGTTCACCGTCAAATTCCAATGTGGCACGATTATCAATGGACAGCGCCTCCAGATACTCCTTGGGCACCTGAAGCCGGCCCGCCCGGTCAATGATGACAAAGGCTTCATGAATGTCCTGGGCTCCCGCCTCCGACAAGTCATGTTCGTCATCCAGATTCGGATTGCGCTTCACGAACTCGGTGCTGGTCAAGCCGTCCCGGATCGCCACGATCCGGTCCACCTTGCCAGCCAGGGTTAGATCATGAGTAACAATCACAATCGTGACCCCGAGCTCCTTGTTCATTTTGCGAAAAATACCCATGATGGTATCACAAGTCTCCGAGTCCACCGAACCTGTCGGCTCATCCGCAAGCAGCAGCTTGGGACGATTCGATAGCGAGATGGCAATCGCCACCCGCTGCTGCTCTCCCCCGGACAGCTGATGCAGCTTGTTGTGCATCCGATCCTTCAGTCCAACCCACTCCAGCAGCTGCATGGCATAGGCACGATCTCGCTTGCCTCCAAGAATCATGGGCGTTTCCACGTTTTCCAGTGCTGTGAGGTATGGCAGCAGGTTACGGCCGTTATTTTGCCATATAAACCCTACCGTATGACGTTTGTACTCAACCAATTGGGCATCCGTCATTTTCAGCAAATCCCAATCTCCGACAACGGCTGTACCGGCTGTTGGACGATCCAGTCCACCCAAAATGTTGAGCAATGTGGATTTACCACTGCCACTATTACCGATGATGGCCATCATTTCACCTTGATTGACAGTCAGATTGAGACCTTGAAGGGCAACGACTTCCACATCGCTGGATTTAAAAATTTTGACAAGTCCTTCGCATTGGATCACGTTTACCTCTCCTCTCCCATTTTGACTGCCTGGTGAACACGCAGCCTGCGGATTTGCCACAGCAGCATCGTTGCGCCAATGACCAGCATGACCACGGTCACGCCGTACAGTTGCAACATGTCTTTCTCTTCAAATACAATCCGAAACGGAGGTACCTGTGCGGACACATTATCCGTGGTTTGCAGGAAGGGCAGGAACAGACGGCTGGATACTTGACCAATGCCAATACCCAGGATGATCGAAAGACCCGCCGTAAACACCTGCTCCAGCAGCAGCATGCCGCTCAATTGCGCCCGTGATAACCCCATTGCCCGCAATACACCAAACTGCACTACACGCCCGGATAGATTAAAGAACCAGTACAGAATGTATCCAATTAGAGAAATAATCACTGACACCAGGAATCCAAGACTCAGTATGCCGAACACGCCACCCCTTGACGGATGCTTGCCCTGGGATACCAGTTCTGTCCGCACATCGCGTACAGACGATAACTCAATACCTTCTGCTGCAAGTTTCTCCATCAAAGGAGCGACTTTGGCATCCGGCTCCATCTTCAGCCAGACCTCATATGGAATCAGAGGCACCTGATCATAGATATAGTCCAGATTGGCAATGAAAAACGGCATTTGATCCGGGTACTGAGCAGGCCAGTAAGGTATAATGCCAAAGACCACAAATTCAATCGCCTGACCCTGTACACCAATGGAGACAAGGTCTCCGGTTTTGAGCTTGAATTTGTCTGCAAATTTGGAAGAGATCAATACGGCCCCTTCATATTTCCCAAGCAAGTCAAGGTACTTATAAGGATGTGCTGGGAACAGATCGTTGCGGAACCACGCCACTTGGGCAAAGTCCACATTGTCGATCCCCACCAGCATTCCCTGTCCACCTGATTTGCCAGAGACAATAATATTGCCTTTCGTCTGCAGCACTCTTGCTGCATGTTCGACACCATTCAGGCTGCGGAACACTTCAAAAGGTGGCTCGGAATAGATCATCTTGGTGGGTTGAGAAGAACCACCGCCACCACCTGATCCACCTCCGCCGCCATTCCCTCCGCCTCCAGAGCCACCACTACCATTACCTCCACCTTGCTGCCCACCACCTGAGCCCCCGCTTTGTCCGGAACCAGTTGGCTTAACCTCAGGTGTACCTTCCCACACCGTCTGCATAATAACATCCGTACCATATCGGTATAATGTGCGCTCGGTCGAGTTCAGATCAATGGTTCGAGCCGCTGCCGAGTTATACACACCAAGTCCGAGTGTCAAAACAAGCAGAATCATCAAAGGATAATAAGAAGATGACGAACGCGAAAGCTGTGTCAGTGTCAGATACAGTGGAACTGGGAGAAACTTGCGCCCGATCAGCTGAATGAGCTTCAGAATCCACGGGAACAACCGCAGGAAGAAAAGCCCCAGCGCAAAGATGGCCAGTGCCGGTACAAAGAACAGAAACGGCTGTACCTGAAGCTGATCTGTCGTCATTCCGGTCTGGAAGGTCAACATTTGCCGTTCATAGAACAGATAATATCCATATCCCGCCAGCCCCAGCAACGCAATATCCAGGAACCAGCGCTGCCATACCGGCGCACGATCCGTGCGGGCCTGCCGACGCTTGGCTGATACAATGGTCGCCCGCGCATAGGTTATTGCCGGAATGAGCGAGGCTATGATGGCCACCAATACGGCGATCAGGCCAAGCAGGATCGCTTCTTTCGATATCCCGATCGGAATAGATTTCCGATCAACGAACGCCAGGAATCCGCTGGCTGAACCGATACTTTTGGCCATAAACCATCCGAGAAAAGGTCCTATAACGAGCGCAATCGCTCCCAAAAATATGCCTTCAAGCAGATAGAGAGAGAAGATCTGCCGGGCAGAAGCTCCGCGACTGCGCAGGACTGCGATGTCACTTTCCTGCTTCTGCAATGACTGTCTGGCATTCATGGCGATAAAATAAAAGACCATCGCAATCATCGGTGCTGCCAGCGTGAACAGCATGGTCTGCAATTGCAGACTCTGACTGCGGAATTGCTTCAGCAGATCTCCAAAGGTAATATCCACTTTTGTATCCTTCAATCGCTGATACAGATCGATATCGAGTCTTTCCAGTACAGAGGTCAGCCCCGGAAGCTGGCTCGTTTGAATTTCTTTCAGATCAAATGCATAATACCAACGGGAATTTTGAAGCGGAATCCCTTTTTCCTTCAGCAAAACATCATTAAATACCGATTCATCCACATAAAGCCCATTCATCATGCCGTCAAATCCCTGCACCCAGTATGGGCTGCTTGGATCATCCGCTTTAAATGAACCTGTAATCTTCACACGCAACGTAATATCAAGACCGCTGTATACCGGATATTCCAGAACATCTCCGATATGCAGATCGTTGCGATACATTCCCTCTTCCAGCATGACCGCTTCAATGATATCGTCCTTGACCTGGTTGCCCGGCTTCACACCCGAAGAATAATTAACCTGTGCATCCAGGCCTGTCATCGTGCCGAGACTCATACTGCGGACCCGGCTGGCATCCACTTTGGTTGGATCTTCCGGGTTCACCTCCGTACTGCGGATGGAACGGGTGTTCACATACGTATGAAAAGGAAAACCAATATCGCGCGGCACATCCTCGCGAATATATCGATCCACTTCTTCCAGACCACGTGTGTCTGTCTTCACACCACCAGGTGCCTGGTAACTCATCAGCAACGAGCCGGCTGGCAGTCCCTCACTGTTATCCTGCAGCGTCTGGGCCACGACCCGCTTCAGCGCACCATCGGCATACATCGGAATACTGACGGTGAACGCTACCGCCACAATCAGTCCGATCAGTGTGCTGAACGTCATCCAGCGAGTGTTCCACATTTTGCGGAACAACAGTCGAAGCAATGGCAGCCCCATTAGCGGCCCACTACTTTCTGTCCGACAGTCAGACCTTTCAGAATCTCCACATCCGTAGACGTCTGCTGCCCGACTTCCACGTCCACTTCACGTTTGCTTCCATCACTCTCCACCACTTGCACGTACGTTCTTGAACCGATGGAGCGCAGAGCAGATACCGGAATAACAATCGCGTTCTCTGTACGCTGGGTGACAATCGACACCGTCAGCGGTGTGCCGCGTTCAACACCCTTGGGCATCTTCGCCAGCGAGACGATAACATATTTATCCAGGCTTTCTTTCGCTGGAGGTGTTCCGCCTTCTCCCGTACCTTCGCCGCTGCCGCTGCCACCTTCCGATGCTTGAGCTACAGGCATAACTTTAACTTTACCAGCTACTTTGCCTGCACCATTAATGTCCACATCCGCCTTCATGCCTGCTGAGAACTTCTCCAGATCTTCCTTGGCAAATGTAGCCGCCACAACCAGATTGGAAGTGTCCGCTATGGTCGCAATCGGGTCATAAGCTTTAACGGCTGCACCCTTCTCCACCTGCACGGCAATGATCGTTCCCCCAAACGGAGCGGTCAATGTGGCTTTACCCAATTGTTCCTCCAGATCGGCAAGTTCCTGACGAAGCTCTTCAAAGGCAATCGTGGACTCTTCGAACTCCACCGGGTCCATCTCATCCCGTTTGCGAAGTGTTTCCTTCATTTGAACTTCCGATTTGCGAATCTGCAGGTTTTTGGCCCGGATTTCCTTCTCCACACTCTCTACATCAAGAACAGCGAGAAGTTGACCTTTTTTCACTTTATCTCCCGGTTTAACATTCAACTCTTTGATATGCATGCCGTCCAGCGTAAAATATACCTTTTCTTCCCGCTGGCTCATCATCTTGCCGCTTCCGCTTACTTTCTTCTCCAACGTCTCTGTCCGAACTTCATATTCCGGCTTCTTGGAGATCGTTGGCGGTGTAATTGGCGGAAGTACTTCTTCCTCTGTTTCTGCCGGCAGCAAAGAACAGCCGGACATCGTTGCAGCCACTATCGCACTAAGCACAATAAGCGCTGCGCGTTTCCCCCTCTTCGGAGCGGCCCCTTTACTTGATAAATCTGCCGTCCGCCATTTCATAAACATGGTCCGCAACCTCCAAAATCGTAGGATCGTGTGTAGTCATACAGATGGTCACTTGTTCAACTTCAATAATATTGCGAAATACTGCCATCACCTGTGCTCCCATTTTGGAATCGAGTTCCGCTGTCGGCTCATCTGCGAGCAATAATCTCGGTCTGTGGGCTATTGCCTTGGCGATGGCCACCCGCTGCTGCTCTCCCCCGGACATCTCGAATGGACGGTGCTTGACCCGTTTGGTTAGTCCAACCAGATCCAGACAATGACCTACCCGGTCCTTCCATTCCGAACGCGGCACGTCCGCCATCCGCAAGGACAGCTCTACATTTTCCCAGGCTGACAACAGGGGCATCAGCGCATACGCCTGAAAAATAAAACCGATTTCCTTACGCCGCAAAGCGGTCCGCCGCCGGTCTCCCCAATCCTGAAGAGGCTGGCCGGAGAACAGAATATCTCCACTTGATGGTTGATCCAGCCCACCCAGCATATTGAGCAGCGTTGTTTTCCCTGAGCCTGATCGCCCTTTCAACATCACCAGCTGCTGCGGATTCACTTCCATATCAATGCCTTTGAGTACATGAATAATGCGGCTTCCTGTTTGAAAACTGCGATGAACATTGCGAACCTCCAGCACAGGTCCGTCATATGGAGGCAATAGATCCTTTTGAGAGGAGTTGGGCTTCGCCTCCGGTTCAGCAGCTGCAACGGCGATCTCATCCAGGCTGGTTTCACTGGTTATGTCGTGCGAGTCAATGGATGGGTGCTGCGTTTCACTTATGTATGTCGTGGCATCCTGCCCGACTGAATCTTGCTGCTCCGTTTGCCCGACTGCACTGTCCTCGCCTGACTGGCTCTTGGCAGGTCTGATTTTGGAAAATAATTTCTTCATGCCAGCAATCACGCTCATCCTTTCTTCATTTCCCTTTCACTTCATCAAGGCACTAAAAATAGAAATCTATTCCATACTACACTGCATTATAAACGACGGATCACAACTAAAAGTTACAAGCTTTTTACAACGTTCCAGTGAAAAAGTTAATATTTTGATGAACAAACGAAAAAAGCACCCCAACGAACGGGATGCCTCTTGCATATTCCATGAATTTGCCGCTATGACGGCAATCGTTACAATTTTGATACCGTTCACAAGCAAACTGTTCAATCCGCTGTGAATGATATTATTTACCAAATGAAGAAGGATCTTCACGCCAGGATTTGAGCAGTTCAAAATCACTCTCCTGAATGGTCCCCTCAGCTAAAGCCACATCCATCAAAGCGGTGTAATTGGACAGAGTTTGCAGCGGAATTCCAGCTTCTTCGAATGCTTTAACCCCTTTATCCAGCTGGTAGCTGAAGATGGCAAGTACGGCGAGCGGTGTTGCACCTGCTACGCGTACAGCTTCTGCTGCTTTGATCGAGCTTCCACCTGTGGAGATCAGATCTTCAATGACAACTACTTTCTGACCCTCAGTAATCAGACCTTCAATCAGGTTTTCCTTACCGTGTCCTTTCGCTTTATCACGAATGTAAGCCATGGGCAGATTCAGCTTCTGCGCCACCCATGCAGCATGCGGGATACCTGCGGTTGCTGTACCTGCGATGACTTCTGCGTCGGGATATTGATCACGAATAATCGCAGCAAAGGCTTCAGCGATGTCGTTGCGAATCTCGGGATAAGACATTGTTAAGCGGTTATCGCAGTAGATTGGTGATTTGATGCCGGATGTCCAGGTAAATGGCTGCTGCGGACGCAGCGCCACCGCTTTAATTTTCAACAGTTGGGAAGCAATATGGTTAGGAATCTCAGTAAGTTCGATCATGCGTTCAACATCTCCTTCAAAATGGTTTCTGCCGCTTCACGCGGATGGGGAGCGCCCGTAATTGGTCTGCCTACGACAATGTAATGGCTGCCTCTAGCAATGGCTTCACCCGGCGTCAGGACACGAGTCTGATCTCCCAGGCCACTTCCTGCTGGGCGAATGCCCGGTGTGACCGTGTGAAAATCACTGCCACAGGCTGCGCGGATTGCGGGTACTTCCAGCGGGGAAGCCACAACGCCATTGAGTCCTGCCTCACGGGCCAGTCCTGCATAACGGACAACGGCTGCCTCAACGCTTCCCTGGATGCCGATCTCGGCATTCATCGTTTCCTGACTGGTACTGGTCAGCTGGGTAACTGCAATGATCTCAGGTCTGCATAGGGAAGGATCAGCAGCCAGAGCGGCCTCTGCACCTTCACGGGCAGCACGCATCATGCTTGTACCTCCTGCTGCATGCACATTGAACATATCCACACCCAGACGGGTTATGCTTTCAGCACCTCCACGTACCGTGTTTGGAATATCATGCATCTTCACATCAAGGAATACCGAGTATCCCTTTGACTTCAGCTCTCGAATGAAGTTCGGGCCAGCCGCATAGAACAGCTGCATGCCCACCTTCAGATAACAGGGAATACCTTCGAGAGCCTGTACCAACTCCTGCGCCTGCTCCGCTCCAGGATAATCGAGTGCCACCATCAGACGGCCAGCCATTTCGTTGAAATTCGGGTGATTCATAATTCAGCGCTCCTTCCACAAGCTTAATCGTTCCGTTTTTGCCCGATATAAAGGACATCCCGCCAGCCCGAAGGCTGACTGATGTCCTTGATCAGTGACAAATCGTCTTATTTATTTTACAAGGGCCGGCATAGCCTCAGAGGAGAAATTGATCGTTTGCAGCATGATCAACAGGGCACGGATCGTATCCAGTGAAGTCATACATACAATGCCATTCTCTACTGCCTCACGACGAATACGGAATCCGTCACGCTGTGGGGTTTTACCTTTGGTCAGTGTATTGAACACAAAGTTTGCTTCGCCGCTGCGAATCATATCGAGAATGTTTGGCGAACCTTCACTTAATTTGTTAACCGTCGTCACCGGAATGTTCGCTGCTTCAAGCGCAGCTGCCGTTCCTCCGGTCGCCATAATTTTGTATCCCAGTCTGTAGAAACCTGCAAGCAGGGGAACCGCTTCTTCTTTGTCTTTGTCTGCTACCGTTACCACGATTGCTCCGGTGGCTGGAATCTTCATGCCTGCACCGATGAGACCTTTGAACAACGCTTTGGCGTAGTTCGGGTCACGCCCCATAACCTCACCTGTGGATTTCATCTCAGGTCCAAGCGTTGGTTCCACACGACGCAGCTTCGCGAAGGAGAAGACTGGAACTTTTACAGACACATGATCCGACTCAGGCCACAAACCATCGACATAACCGAGGTCTTTCAGCTTCACGCCCAGAATGGCTTGTGTTGCCAGGTTAGCCATCGGAATGTTGGTTACTTTGCTCAGGAAAGGTACGGTACGGGATGAACGCGGGTTCACCTCGATGATGTACACTTGGCCATCATGAATAACAAACTGGATGTTAACCAAACCGATCGTCTTCAGTTCTTTTGCAATCTTGATTGTAATTTCTACAATTTTCTCTTTCAGATCCTGGGACAGGTGCTGTGGCGGATACACCGCGATGGAGTCACCGGAGTGAACCCCTGCGCGCTCGATATGCTCCATAATACCCGGAATCAATACCGTTTCACCATCACAGATCGCGTCAACCTCAACCTCTTTACCCATCATGTAGCGGTCGATCAGGACCGGATGCTCCGGATTGATTTTAACGGCCTGCTCCATATATGTCAGTAATTCAGCATCGGAGTAAACAATCTCCATTGCACGACCGCCGAGTACATAAGAAGGACGAACCAGTACCGGGTAGCCCAGACTTTGAGCCGTTTCAACCGCATCATCTACCGAGATGACTGTTTTGCCTTTTGGTTGTGCAATTTCCAGACGGGAGAGCAAACGCTCGAACTTCTTGCGATCCTCCGCCTCATCAATGTTTTCCAGATCCGTTCCAAGAATCGTTACACCAGCGGCACGCAGAGGTGCTGCCAGGTTGATTGCTGTTTGGCCACCAAACTGTACAATAACACCTACAGGCTGTTCCTGTTCGATAACGTTCATGACATCTTCGAAGAACAGGGGTTCAAAGTACAAGCGATCCGATGTATTAAAGTCCGTAGACACCGTCTCCGGGTTGTTATTGATGATTACCGCTTCATAGCCTGCTTTTTGCAGAGCCCATACGGCGTGTACTGTCGAGTAGTCAAACTCAATCCCTTGACCGATCCGGATTGGACCCGAACCTAGTACAACGACTTTTTTCTTGTCTGAAGGGATGACTTCATTCTCCGTTTCGTACGTGGAGTAATAGTATGGCGTTGTTGCTTCAAATTCAGCTGCGCACGTATCTACCATTTTGTAAACTGGGCGAAGGTTCTCTTCTTCACGGCGTGTTCTTACTTCAGCTTCAGTTGTTAACGTACCTCCAGGTTGACCTTGTGCACGAAGCTCAGCAATGGCACGGTCAGTGAATCCAAGGCGTTTGGCTTGATATAGCGTCTCGGAGGACAGTTCCGATTCCTCACGAATGCGATCTTCGAATGCGATCAGACCTTCGAGCTTATCCAGGAACCACCAGTCAATTTTCGTCAGATCTTGAAGCTGTTGCAAGGTATACCCTCTGCGGAAGGCTTCAGCGATCAGGAAGATACGCTCATCATCGGCTTTGACCAGACGCTCGTTCAGCGTTGCTTCATCAAGTGTTTCGGCATCTTTCAGATACAGACGGTGTACACCGATTTCCAGGGAACGAACGGCTTTGTGAATCGACTCTTCGAATGTCCGACCAATCGCCATAACTTCGCCTGTCGCTTTCATCTGTGTACCCAGTTTGCGGTTCGCCGAAATAAACTTGTCGAACGGCCAGCGTGGGATTTTGCTCACGATATAGTCCAGTGTTGGCTCAAAGCATGCATACGTTTGGCCCGTTACCGGATTCACGATTTCGTCCAGTGTATAACCCATGGCAATTTTGGCAGCCATCTTGGCAATCGGATATCCCGTTGCTTTGGAAGCTAGTGCCGAAGAACGACTTACCCGTGGGTTCACTTCGATAACATAGTATTGGAAGCTGTGCGGATCAAGCGCAAACTGTACGTTACATCCACCTTCGATGTTGAGGGCGCGGATAATTTTCAGGGAAGCTGACCGCAGCATTTGATATTCACGGTCAGACAGCGTCTGGCTTGGTGCTACAACGATACTGTCTCCTGTATGAACACCTACCGGGTCAAAGTTTTCCATGTTGCAGACCACGATGCAGTTATCGTTTTTATCCCGCATAACCTCATACTCGACTTCTTTCATGCCTGCAATGCTTTTCTCGACCAGACATTGGCCGATTGGGCTATAACGAATGCCCGCTACGACTGTCTCACGCAGTTCTTCTTCGTTGGCACAGATCCCGCCGCCTGTTCCGCCAAGCGTATAGGCTGGACGGACGATGATTGGATAACCAATCTCATTTGCAAACTCAAGAGATTCTTCAAGTGTTGTCACGATAACACTCTCAGGTACAGGCTGTTCCAGTTCACGCATCAGATCCCGGAACAAGTCACGGTCTTCCGCTTTCTCAATGGAAGTGAGCTGTGTTCCGAGCAATTTGACATTCTCACGTTCAAGGACACCGGCGCGTGCCAGTTCCACGGCCATGTTCAGACCTGTTTGACCGCCAAGGGTTGGCAGCAGACCGTCAGGACGTTCCTGACGAATGATTTGCGTTACAAAATCCAGTGTAATCGGCTCAATGTATACTTTATCAGCCATGTTCGTATCCGTCATAATCGTAGCCGGGTTGCTGTTGATGAGTACAACTTCCACGCCTTCTTCTTTCAGTGCCTGGCATGCTTGTGTACCGGCATAGTCGAACTCGGCCGCTTGACCGATGACGATTGGTCCGGAACCAATCACCAGGATTTTTTTGAGATCTTTGTTAATCGGCATGTTATTGTGCTCCTTTCACTGCGGCTGCCAGTACGGCTTGACGCGGCTTTTGCGGGTTAGTGATTTTGTGCTCGCGAATCATCTCGATGAAGCGGTCGAACAGGTAGCTGTTGTCGTACGGACCCGGGGCTGCTTCAGGGTGATACTGAACCGAGAATGCCGGGAAGGATTTATGTTTCAGACCTTCAATGGTCTTATCGTTATTGTTGATATGTGTAACTTCCAGGTCCGTGTTTTTCACAGACTCTTCGTTTACGGTAAAACCATGGTTCTGGGATGTGATGAAGCAACGTCCGCTCTCCAGTTCTTTCACCGGGTGATTCCCTCCGCGATGTCCAAACTTGAGTTTTTCGGTGTCTGCTCCTGCCGCAAGTGCGAACAACTGGTGACCCAGGCAGATACCGAAGATCGGGTATTCGCCAAGCAGTTCACTGATCATTTTCACCGCATGAGGTACGTCTTTCGGGTCCCCAGGGCCGTTGGACAGTTGAATTCCGTCCGGATTCAGGCGACGGATCTCGTCTGCTGTTACATCGTGCGGAACAACGACAACGTCACAGTTCCGTTTGCTAAGTTCGCGCAAGATGCCTGTTTTGGCCCCATAATCCACGAGTACAATACGTTCAGCCGTTCCCGGGCTGTTATAGACATGTTCTGTAGAAGTCAATGGCACCTGGTTACGCAGTTCGGCGATGGTGGTATCTCCCATCATCTCCAGCAGCTCTTCCACAGGCTTCGATCCTGTTGTGAGAATTCCCTTCATTGTGCCGTGGTGACGAATCCGGCGAGTCAACATGCGTGTATCAATTTCGCTGATTCCTACGATACCGTATTCCTTGAGCAGATTGTCTACGCTGTATTCCGCACGCCAGTTGCTTGGCGTTGGCTCATGACGACGCACAACGAAACCGTGAACGTATGGACGAATGGACTCAAAGTCATCACGCGTAATGCCGTAGTTTCCGATCAGCGGATACGTCATGGTTACGATTTGACCGCAATAAGAAGGATCCGAAAGCACCTCTTGATAGCCTGTAATTCCCGTATTAAAAACGACTTCACCTGTTGTTTCACCTTCAGCACCGAACGCTTTCCCGGTGAACAGTGTGCCGTCTTCCAACAATAATCTTGCCTGTGCCTGCATCCCATTTCACTCCTCTGTGTTTATCAGGTCGAATGCATTTCGTTGAACGTGGGGTGCGTGCTACATTGGCGGTGACTTCGTGGACAGAAAACCCTGCGATCGCTGTTATCCCCGGAGTACTTTTTTATCATTTTTTCAAATGATGTAATCCGGTGATAAAGGCGAACGCTTCGCTTCTTCGGGTCTTTTCTGTCCACTTCGTAAGCTACTGTAGCGCCCAAGTTCAAAACCATACATTCGACTTTGCTTTGTTTCGTATGTTTGGACTCTCGGCATGATCTGCCTCGAGTTAGTTGAAAAGATGTTACTGGTGTAAAAATTAAAGTTTAATGGTTTAATGGTTTAATGATTTAATGATTTAATGATTTAATGATTTAATGAGTTACTATGGTACCTGTTTATTGCTGTACAGTGTTGTTCCACACGCTTTTGCCGTCCACCCATGTTTGTACCGGCCAGCCTTTCAGCTTCCAGCCTGTGAATGGCGTGTTTCTTCCTTTGGTAGCAAAAGCTGCTGGATCAACCGCTTGTTCCTGACTCAGGTCAATCATGGTGATGTCCGCAGGTGCTCCCTCTTCCAGCTTGCCAGTATCCAGTCGGAATACCCGTGCCGGATCAGCTGTCATGCGTTTCACGAGGAACTCCAAGCTCCAAAGCCCTGTTTCCACAAACTTCGTGTACAGCAGCGGGAAGGCTGTTTCGAATCCGACGATGCCGAATGGTGCCAGTTCCATGCCTTTTGCTTTCTCTTCTTCGCTATGCGGTGCGTGGTCCGTAACGATCATGTCCAGTGTTCCGTCCAACAAACCTTCGATACAAGCTTGCACGTCGCGTGGTGAGCGAAGAGGCGGGTTCATCTTCCAGTTGGCATCCATGCCTGGGATATCCTCATCCGACAATACCAGATGGTGCGGACATACCTCTGCAGTTACTTTAATACCGATGGACTTTGCCAAGCGAATCAGGCGAACCGATTGCTCCGTACTTACGTGGCAGACATGGTAGTGAACTCCCGTTGCTTCTGCAAGCAGGATATCCCGGCCTACGTGGATGGCTTCGGATTCATTTGGAATACCTTTGATACCGTGACACTTCGAAAACTCGCCTTCCGTCACATATCCGCCGACTACCAATGAATCATCTTCACAGTGAGCGATAACTGGCATATCCATGCTTGCTGCGAGGCTCATGGCATCTTTCATCATCTGAGCGTTTTGTACGCCCACGCCATCATCCGTGAATCCAATTGCGCCTGCTTCTTTCAATGCGGCGAAATCCGTAAGTTCACGTCCAAGCTCGTTCTTCGTAATCGCTGCATAAGGCAGCACTTTAACCAGATCGGCTTCTTTGGCTTTATCCAAAACCAGCTTCACAACATCCGCGTTGTCTGTTACCGGTCTTGTGTTCGGCATGCAGGCGATCGTTGTAAAACCGCCTTGTGCTGCCGAACGGGCACCCGTCTCGATCGTCTCTTTATGCTCGAATCCAGGTTCACGCAGATGCACGTGCATATCAATCAACCCGGGAATAACCAGTTTGCCTGAAGCGTCGGTTACGCTATGCGCTGATTGCTCTGCTTCCAGTACCGCTTCGTCTTCCACTCCAGCGATCTTTTGAATTTTCCCTTCATCTATAATGATCGTTTTCCGTTCAAGTTCCCCTTGTTGATTCAAGACGTTCGCGTTCTTTATAATCTGTAGCATAATTGCCCTCCGCTTCGGTTCTGTCCGACTTGCCAGGCAAGCCGGATGATTTTCTTTATCGTGTACTCTCTCATTGCTCTATAAGAACTTCCACCCCGTCAGCCTATGACCCACAGCCAGACCCTGTTACCGTTTCATCGCGCGTTCCATGACCGCCATTCGGATGGGAACACCGTTTGCCATCTGCGGGAAGATCCGCGATGCTGCGCTCTCCACTACCGCGTCATCTACCTCGACATTGCGATTCACAGGAGCAGGGTGCATGATAATTGTGCTTGGTTTCAGGCGTGACGCCCGTTCTTCCGTCAATCCGTAGTGTTCGCGATAATCCTCAGCCGAAGTAATCAGGCCGTGTTTATGACGTTCCAGTTGAACTCGGAGCATCATGACTACATCCGCATCGAGTGCTTCTTCCAGCCCTACATAAGGTGCGTGTTCTGCAAGCTCCGGTGCCTGCATCGTTTGTGGTGCGCAGAAGCGCACATCCGCACCAAACTTTTGCAGAGCCCACAGATTGGAGCGGGCTACCCGGCTGTGCAGAATGTCTCCGATGATCGACACACGCAAGCCTTTCAGCTCACCGAATGCCTTCCGCATCGTGTAGAGATCCAGCAGCGCCTGTGTAGGGTGTTCGTTATTCCCGTCTCCGGCGTTCACCAGTGGAACATTCACTTTCTGAGCCAGTTGCTGCAGAACACCCGACGGTTTCAACCGGATTACCCCTGCATCAATGCCCATGGACTCCAGTGTGCGTACCGTATCATAGATGGATTCACCCTTCTCCACGCTGGATGCAGCCGCCGTGAAGTTTAGTACTTGTGCACCCAGACGTTTCTCTGCCATCTCAAATGAGAAGCGAGTGCGTGTGCTGTTCTCGAAGAACATGTTGGCTACGAAGTGGGATTCCAGTATCGGGACCAGTTTCTCCTTCTGCGCTTCCCAGTATGCTGCTCTGTTCAGAATGGATTCAATCTCATCACGACTAAGTTCCTTAAGGCCAAGCAGGCTCCGGTCCTTCAATGCTGATTGTGTAATCATCATGCTTGTTCCCCCCGGTTCTGAATGATTTTGACCTCGTCCTGTCCGTCCGTTTCTATGAGTGCAACCTCGATCTCCTCTGATTTGGAAGTCGGCACATTCTTGCCGATAAAATCAGGTCGAATCGGAAGTTCCCGGTGTCCGCGGTCTGCGAGAACCGCCAGCTGAATATTCTGTGGTCTTCCACAGTCCATCAGGGCATCCATCGCTGCGCGAATCGTCCGTCCGGTATAAAGCACATCATCGAACAAAATCACTTTTTTATTATGAATCGAAAGTGATTCAGGTGTCATCGTCAACAGTTCCTTGCGATTCGCTTTATTCTCATCCAAGCGATCATCGCGATAAGGGGTCACATCGAGCTCTCCCCAAGGGATTGGCGTACCTTCGATTTCTTCAATCTTGGCGGCGATCCGTTCTGCGAGGTATACACCCCGTGTTCGAATACCGATCAGTACACAGCCCTCAATGCCTTTGTTTTTTTCCAAAATCTCATGGGCAATCCGTGTTAATGCGCGGCGGATCGCGGTTTCATCCATAATGACATGTGTTTCTGTGCTCATGCGTTCAGCCTCCTCAGGATTTCCCTTTCAGATCATGGCCCCGTGACGAGGAGAACAAAAAAGACTCCTTGCCGTGTTTATTGGCAAGGAGTCTCCGAACTTCAGACCGCTCTGAAGAAAGTATACTCTCGGGATGCATCGCTTCATTTGCCGCAGCAAAAAAACGATGTATCGTTCACGTTACCTTGCCAGTCTCACGGGACTGATTTAAAGGTGCTATTCATGTCGTTCATATTGAAGGACCTCACAGGGTTCTATACTCAATATGTCCGTTTGTCTTCATGAATTATGACAGAAAGACAACCCTCTGTCAACACCTCAACATCACAGGCGAAATTCCTCTACTGTATTCCCCTTAGAATCAGCAGTTCGGCTGAAAAACATCCAAACACATCACATTTCATTCGTTATTCATAATTATACAATGTTTCTGCATATTTATCCATAGGCAATTGCGGAAAACCTTACGGCCAAAATAATCCTCTGACTGTATTAAACATTGATACAGGGCTCTGCCCTCTTGGAATATGCAATGCATTCCCTCATGACTGCCTTTAGTTTTGATGGCAGTTTAATATGTCGATACCTTCTAATTTAAAGTTCAACGTCCAGAAACACGGAATACATGAAGGCTCTGCATTAGTACCCAGTAAAATGGGTAAAGTTTATAAACATGAAACCATTCATTTGATGCTGCTATAAAGCCGATATACATAAGGATTTACAAATATGCGACATAGAAATAAGATAAGACCTACATTTATTTACATTTAGGAGGAAGTTATGCGTCACATTTGGCATGTTTACAAGACAGACTGGTTGCATATTTTGAAAGTTCCCACAGGTATATTTCTAATTGTGGCTATTATTTTACTTCCCGGAGTGTATGACTGGGTCAACGTGAAATCCGTATGGGACCCGTACAGTAACACCCAAGGGATCAAAATTGCGGTGACAACCGAGGACAAGGGTGCGACTGTTGCAGGAACCGACGTCAATATCGGAGACGAATTGGTATCCAGCCTGAAGCAGAACGAGAAATTGGGATGGACTTTTGTCGGCCAAGCTGAAGCTGATCGTGGTGTGCAAACAGGTGAGTATTATGCAAGCCTTCTCATCCCCGGGGACTTTTCATCCAAAATTACAGGTATCGTTGATGGTAAACTGGAGCGCCCGGAGGTAATCTATACCGTTAATGAGAAGGTTAATGCCATTGCTCCAAAAATCACAGGTTCCGGTGTATCTGCAATAACAACACAAATTAATGAAAATTTCACTGAAGCCGTCAGTGAGGCTGTTTTAACCAAGTTGAAGGAAGCCGGAGTTGAAATCAATGCCCAGCTTCCAACCTTGCGCAAAATGGAAAATGGCATTTTTACCCTGGAGAGAAACCTTCCGGCTATACAAGCCGCAGGTCAAAAGGTACTGGAAGTTGAGAAAGCCATGCCCGGTATTGTAGAAGATGCTCAAAAGATCGTTGAAATCGAAAAAAGACTGCCCGAAATCAATGAAGCCGCACAGTATGTGCTCAAAGTGCAGGAGTACTGGCCACAGATTAATGATGCAGCTTCCGAAGTGCTTGCTATTCAGGGACGGATTCCCGATATTCAAAAAGCCGTTGAACGTATTCGGGAAGTGGATGCAAACTTTGGTCAGGTATCAGGCGTCATCCAAACGGCCCTGGATAAAACCGACAAGGCTCTGTCAATCGTAACGGCCGCAGAGCAAGATCTGGACAACGTATCCCAAATTGCGGGCAACGGGATTGAACTGACCAAGGGCTTAAACCAGTTTGTGGATTCAAGTGAAGAAGCGTTTCAGGCTATCGGCCCGGCGATCCGGCAAAACCTGCTGCTGGTGCAGCAAATCGCAAACGCTGCGGCAGACGTATTTGGGCAATTGCAAAATTCGGACCTTAGTAAACTGCCGACAGCAGAGGATCTGGACCGCATCGCTGCCCGCCTGGCGATTGCCGTGAAACTCGTTGACAGTATGGCGGAACTACTCAGCAAAATCGACAATTGGCTCCCAAGCCATCCACTGAGCGATAAAATTACACAACTGAACACCATTTCAGATAAACTTCAGCTGCAAATCCGCCTGGCGGGGATCATCAGTGATGCGATGCGTCGCAATACAACTCCGCCGGCAGACGTCATCGCTCAGTTAAATGCTCTCTCCAAGGACATTAGCAGCGGTATTGGCAATATCCTGAACACCTACGAGAGCGAAATCTCGCCAGCACTTGCAGCTGGTGTGGATAAGCTGAGATCTATTCTCTCCACTTCAGCAGATACATTACAGGGAGCAAGGGATCGAATTCCGGATATTGCGGACATTCTTGCATCAGCCAAAGAAGGGATTACGTTTGGGCAGACCGAGTTGACGAAGATCCAGAGCGAGCTGCCGCAAATCCAATCTAAGATCCACGAAATATCAGAGACACTCGCGAACAAAAGTGAAGGCTTTATCCAAGCTTTAAACGCAGTGTCTTCATTAATCCGCAATGATCTGCCCAAGCTGGGGACCAAACTGAACGAAGCGGCTGATTTTGTTCGTAATGATCTGCCTAATGCCGAGAAACAGATAGGCAAAGCATCCAACTTTGTGCAGAACCAGCTGCCGGAGGTCGAAAAAGGAGTCCATCGTGTGGCCGCGCTTGTACGTGATGACCTGCCCGCGTTGGAGAGTGCCATCAGTAAGGCTGCGGACAAACTCAGGGAGGTTGAAGGCAATAACCAGTTTGCCGAACTTGCCAAGCTTTTGCGCGGCGACATCGAAGAAGAGAGTGCTTTCCTGGCAAGTCCCGTGCAAATCAAGGAACAGCAGCTTTACCCGATTCCGAATTATGGATCGGCAATGTCACCATTTTATGGCGTGCTGTCATTGTGGGTCGGTTCAACGCTGTTGATCTCCCTGCTTCGCGCCGAAGCTGAGAACCCGGAAGGGAAATTCCGGGGATACGAGTTGTATCTCGGACGTCTTGCTACTTTTCTGACCATTGGATTGCTGCAAGCGGTATGTGTAACCCTGGGGGACATCTTAATCCTCGGTACCTATGTCGCAGATAAACTGTGGTTTGTCCTGTTTGCCATGCTGGTGAGTGCCGTATTTGTCACTATAACGTACACCCTGCTATCCGTTTTTGGGAATATCGGAAAAGGGATCGCGATCATCTTCATGGTGTTCCAGTTCTCCAGCTCCGGTGGTACGTTTCCGATCAGCATGACATCACCTTTTTTCCAGGCATTGAATCCGTTCATGCCCTTCACGTATGCGATCAGTTTGCTGCGTGAGTCGGTCGGCGGCATCTTGTGGTCTACTGCCCTCAAGGATATTCTGTGGTTATGCATGTTCATCGCGCTGAGTCTCATCGTTGCCCTCGCTTTGAAACGTCCACTAAGCCGTCTCACCCAACGTTCAGCCGAGAATGCCAAGAAGACCAAAATTATTGCTTAACCCGTTCAAGCGATTCTCTGCATCATGAACGCAGAGGATCTTTTGTTTTAAACCACCCTGCACATATTGAAGGAATCACACTAAACAAGACAAGGCCATCGGACTGTAGATCCAATGGCCTTGTCTTGTTGTATAGGTTTATTAAAATTTCTGATTATTTCACTGTACGTTCCTGTTCCAACTGTTCATAGGATTGCTTGATTGTTGTCAGCGTTTCTACATGACGATAGATGTTGTTTCCGGCGGTAACGAGTACACACAGCATGATCAAGCCTATTAGCACTTTTTTACCCAACCCCTGACGAAGACCGATCACGAAGCCCCCACCGAGGAGGAAAAACGCAAAGAGATAGTGTCCTGCATACAGGTACATATCATATTGAAATACCGCCAGCCCGAAACCAACAACGATATGAAGTACAAATGCAAACAGAATGTATGGAACAAGAGTCCATACTTCCCGTTCACGGATGCCCTTGATAAACCCAGTGAGTGCCAGCAACAGGATAAAAATACCCGTGAGCTGAACATAAATTGGGTTGGAACGGGACAGATCCGTTACAAACGCTACCATGCCCGGATCAAGCAAATGCACTTTGGGAGACAATATCGGATTAATCGTTAGCAAGCTTAGAGCCTTCCAATGAACTGCAAACTGGAATGGAGTGGCATAGCTTGTGCCTCCATTTTGAATACCAAGCAGCCAATTGCTAACCCAACTTCGTCCACCAAACGCGATGTACTGAATCCCTGTCAATACCACAATGAAGGCAACGGCCAGTGCCATAATCCCGATATACTTTTTCCACCCAGACTTGTTACGCCATGTGCGCAAGTTGAAAAACATGGCGGCTGCAAACGGCACAATGTTGGTCGACGTCAGTCCGAAGTTAATGGATGCCAAGAGCGCATTCGGTATATAACGGACATCTTTCCGCTCACGGCTGTATTGCATATATAGTACAGAGAGCAGGATAACAAACTGTACATACGAATAAGAATCCGGAATCAACGCGGTAAACATTAGATACGAGCTGAAACCGAACATTAAAGCGAAAAGCAACGGTATGGTGATTTGTTTATCTTTTTGATTCAAAAACAGAAATACCAGCACAACCGAGACTGCATTCACAAGTGATTGCAGGATTAGAAAAAACCAATTCCCACCTAGCAGTTGAGCACCCGCTCCAAGCGTAACCGCCAGAAACGAAATCAATGGATGAATAACCGAAGAACTGTTATCTCCATAATACATGGAAGGATCAAAGTTAAATATATTAAGTGGAAACTGCGTAGTACTAAATGGCGTGTATGACCCAAGAAGCTCAATATGCTCTGCAACGTACGTTACGTAGGAGCCGTTCATCAATCCGTAGAAAAGAGCAAACCCTGCAAAAAGGCAGAATGCTGTCCAATTCGTTTTGCGATTATAAAATATGTAGTCCAAAAATTTCATACATTCACATCCAGTTTCAAAATTCTAGAAAACCAATAAACACAACCCGCCCATAATACAAGCGACACCCACCCAGCGTAAAGGACCCACTGTTTCCTTAAAGGCAAAGCTCGCAATTATGAGTGTCCACACATACGTTAGCGCATTGGCAGGCAGTACAACCGTTAACGGAAGAAATTTCAACAAAACAATGTTCAGCAGCGCACCTGTACCGTAGAATCCAAGGCCCATTAGAACATGCAGCTTTTTGCGGCTGGTGGCGTAGGCTTTCAACCCCGCTCCCCCCACCGCCCCACACAGGGTCATTGCGATCAGTACAACAATCATCCAGCTATCGATCAACACTGGTCAACGTCACCCCGATTCCAAGCAGCACAACAGCGGCCAGCTTCTGCACCGTAATTTCTTCTCCTAGCAAAAAGTACCCATAGATCAGCGCAAACACATAGCTGGCACACATTAAAGGATAGGCCACAGACAGCTTTTCCAAAGCAAAAGCCTTAATCATCAAAATCGCACCCAGTCCATAACACAGAAAGCCGATGCCCAGATAGATCCACTCGGTCAGACCCCATTTCCAGAACAATTGGCCTGTCGCTGTAAGAAAAGCGGAGACCAGCATCAACAGTTTGCCTGTGTGACTCCCTTTTATTTCCCCCACGTTAATGCCTCCATCTCTGGTACTCGTTTGTTAATAAAGTACCGCTGACTTACTAGCTGCATGACTGGAAGATCGGATAAGGAGTCGGAGTAGGCGCAGGACTGTTCATAATCAATCACCATCTTTTTCTCATCCAGATAGGCCTGAATTCGGCGAACCTTTTCATCGCCTTTGCAATTGCTGCCTTCAATCCTACAGGTATAGCCATTCGAGTGACGAACCAAATCGGTACCAATGACATGATCCACCCAGGGAAAGTTTTTAAAATATTTCATATAGGCATGCGGGGATGCAGTTACGAGTAACACATGGTATCCCGCTTCCTTTCGGTGCTGCATCTCAACACTTGCCTCGGTAAAAATGGCAGTACGCAGTCGAGTGTCAAAAAAATGCTCCAGATCTTTTTCGGTCATGCGCTCAATGCTTTTGAAATAGGAACGTTTGACACGTTCAACGGTCATCAGACCTGCCTTGAACAGCGCCGTATGAAATGCAATTACAGGTAATCTCCATGCCTGCCACGGGTATCGACGAACGCCGTAATGCACAAACTGAAACATGGAATCTCTGCGTATAATTGTTTTATCAATATCGAAAATGGCGACTTTCGTGCTTCTCACCCTGATCCCCCTCTACCTTCCAGATTTCTAGCTTTTATTCGAAAATAGCAAAAATCGAAATAACACTTATGACATACAAAATAACCGTGATTAAGATGGGCTTGTCCTCAAACAGAACCCGATCAGGCGAACCGCCCTGGTTCTTCATATGAATCAGATACAGATAACGGAACATGCCATATATGACTAAAGGAATGGTCCACATCAGATGAATGGTGCGATCAGATGTGAAGGTAAAGAGTGAATAACTGATAATGGTGGCAGTCGTGACGATCGTATTGAACTGATCCAATAACGTTATCGAATAGTTGTCCAATACTTTACGGTGTGAACCCGTGTTACCCTCAAGCAGAGTAAGTTCATTCCTCCGTTTGCCAATTGCCAGGAACAGGGAAAGCAGCATCGTACAAATGAGAAACCAGGGCGTAAATGGCACATGGATCAGTACACCCCCTGCAATCGCACGAAGCACAAATCCAGCCGCAATGGTCATCATATCCAAAATAACGAGATGTTTCAGTACAAATGAATAGGACACATTCAATAGAAAGTAAACGATACACAGAACACCGAATAGCGAATTCAGCACAAAGGCTGTACTTACGGAAAGGAGCAGCAGTACAATTCCAAACAACAAGGCATGTGTTGGGTTGACCTGTCCGGAGGCAAGTGGCCGGAACCTCTTCACCGGATGCTGACGATCCCTGTCACGATCCACGTAATCATTCAAAATATATACGCAGCCCGCAACCAGGCTAAATAAAATAAAACCTAGTAAAGTCGATAGAATGGTTTCAGTCCGAATTTCCTCAAAAGAAAAAAGCAGCGCAGCAAACAATAGCCCATTTTTGGTCCACTGTTTTGGCCTCAATAGTTTGAATAAACCTGTGATGGTATTACTCATTCCTGCAGCAGGGGATGACACCGTATCGGTACGTGATGATAACAATTCCCATAACTCCCTTCAAAAGCAACTTCTGTCTATTTAAATAACGTAAAGATCTAATCATATGTTGCTTGTATAATTTTGTAAAGGGATTACAAGAAGAATTTTATATTTAGAGCATAAAAAAGAGACCGGAAACGGTCTCTTTTTCACTACATCATTATGGTTATGTGAATTGTATTAAAATTCGAATTGAACGTCGCTCAGGCGGCGTTTAATTTCAGCGATAACACGTTTCTCTTCTTCTTCTCCTTTAGCTTCAAAGGTAACGGAGAAACGAACAAAGTTACCCGCATCGTCCCAAGGTACCGATGAGATCAGTTTCTCACGGATCAGAAATTGCGAGAAGTCTTCTCCGGATTCAAATCTGCGTCCACCTACTACCCCTTTTGGTGCTTCTACGTAAAGGAAGAAAGAACCTTTAGGTTTCTCCGCTTGGAAGCCAAGCTCATTTAATGCTGCTACCAGCATATCGTGACGACGGGAATATTTCTCTGCAATTTTTTCAGTGATTTCCGGGTGGTTCAAACCATAGGCAGCAGCCTTCTGGATTGCAATGAACTGACCGGAGTCATTGTTGTCTTTCACGTCACTGAATGCTTTAACAACAAGCGGATTCCCTGCTACAAAACCAATTCTCCAGCCGGTCATGTTGTACGACTTGGAAAGGGAGTGCAGTTCCACGCCAACATCCTTCGCACCAGGTACGGAAAGGAAGCTGAACGGTTTTTTGCCGTCATATGTCAGTGCAGCGTATGGAGCATCATGGACAACAACAACGCTGTATTTTTTCGCCCATTCAATCACTTCTGTAAAGAACTCAACCGTTGCGCTCGCACCCGTTGGGTTATTTGGATAGTTCAGATAGAGCAGCTTCGCACGTTTCGCGATATCCTCCGGAATGGCCCTAAGGTCAGGCAGGAAGTTGTTCTCCTTGGTCAATTGGATGTTGAATACTTCGCCACCCAGATATTTGGTGTGTGTACCCATAACCGGGTACCCAGGCACCGTCATGATCGTTACATCACCTGGATTAATGAAGCAAGAAGGCATCATAGCCAAAGCTGGCTTAGAACCGATGGAATGCACGATTTCAGTTGATGGATCAATACCTTCAACATTAAATACATTTTTCAGATAAGCCGCTGCTGCTTCCTTGAATTCAGGAATACCGTTATCCGCATAACCACGGTTTTCGGGTTTGGAGGCTTGCTCCGCCAATTCAGCGACGATACCTGCATCTGCCATCTCATCCGGCTCACCTACGCCGAGGTCAATCAATTCTACATTAGGAAAATCTTTTTTAGCCGAAGCTTTGGCACGTTTGATTTTCTCGAATTTATAGATGTTCGTGTCTTTACCATAGTTGGAGCCGCCAATACGGTCGGCAAAATTAGTCTGAATGTACGTTTCCTGATATTTATCAATACTCATGGTTTTGTTCATCTCCTCATTTGACGCAAATTTCTACACTTAAATATGAAGCATTTGCGCGTTCAAAACCATGGACAAATGTTCCGAACATTTGTACTTTCACGAGCTGTCAGCGGCTGCGTAATGAGGCAAGCACATCTTCCATATCCTGCGGAAGCGGAGCTGTAAATTCAAGATATTCTCCGGTGGTCGGATGAACAAAGCCAAGAATCGCGGCATGCAGAGCCTGCCCCTGCATTTTGATCCCTTTGTTACGTCCATACGTCGGATCTCCAACAAGCGGATGACCAATGAACTTCATGTGAACACGAATTTGGTGCGTACGTCCTGTCTCCAGTTTCAACTCCAACAGGGTATAGTCATTAATACGCTCCGAGACGGTAAAATGCGTGACGGCATGTTTACTGTTACGTTCGGTAACAGTGTACATTTTGCGATCATTGGTGTCTCGTCCAATTGGCGCATCAATGGTACCCTGATCATGACTAAGATGTCCATGAACGAGTGCAATGTATCGTCTATTCACACTATGTTCTTTGAGTTGGGCTGCCAGCGAGGCATGGGCTCGGTCATTTTTTGCAGCCATGATCAGGCCGGATGTGTCCTTATCAATCCGATGCACAATGCCGGGACGCAACTCGCCGTTAATGCCTGAGAGATCCTTGCAATGATACATCAGAGCATTAACGAGTGTTCCAGACGTATGCCCTGGTGCAGGATGTACAACAAGGCCGCGCTGTTTGTTAATAACGATCAAATCGCTATCTTCATATACCACGTCAAGCGGAATATCTTCAGCAATGATCTCCACAGTTGCCGGCTCAGGAATTTGGAGCTCTATCAGATCACCTTCGGATAATTTGGCGTTGGCTTTGACTTTAGCCCCGTTTACCGTTACGAATCCGTCTCCAATCCACAATTGAACTTGGGAGCGCGATACGTTATCCATGGATTCTGTAATATATTTGTCAATTCGTTCTTTCTTATGTTCTGCAGCAACCGTCCATTCCATACGGTCATTGTCATTCAGCAGGAGCTCATCGTCATGTGTTGACATGTCTCCGTTAGTCTGATCTTCATTTTGCGTTTTACTCATGATGTTCATTCCCTTCGATCTTTGCGGCTGCTTTTTCGCGCCGTCCTTCAAGCAACGTTTCCACAATGATCAGTACCACTCCGATACAGATGGCCGAGTCGGCTATGTTGAAAATGGGAAACGTGTAGCTTCCAAAATTAAGCTGAATAAAATCGACAACTTCTCCGGTCAAAGCCCGATCCAGAAAGTTACCAATCGCTCCGCCAAGTACCAAACTAAGCGCCACAGGCAGCAATTTGTGCGGAGTATCTTTTACTTTTTGCAAATACCACACCAAAGCCACCACGACAACCAGGGTAACCACAATAAAGAACCAGCGTTGATCCTGCAAAATACCAAAAGCTGCACCTGAGTTGCGATGTGATGTGATGACAAAGAAATTGCCAATCACCGGAATTTCATCTCTAAGTTCCATCCGGGTTGCTATGAGGAACTTCGTTCCCTGATCCACTAAAAATACGATAAAAGCGAGGATATAATACACCACGTTTGTTTGTCACTCCGTTCTTGTCTTTTCCAAACGATACCAGGCCTAACGCCAGACTTGTTCATTGTAGCACAGCTGTTTGGAAATCGTCCACGACGCGTTAGTCGCTGCATGGATGGCAAAAACGATAACATTTTCCTTCTGTAATTGTGCACGAAATGGTACATCCTACAACAGACTCAAAAACCGGAGTTCACAAGGAACAGAAAGGGGAAAACGATGTCACATTTCACTGCCAAACAACTGCAATTGTTACGTTCCCAACTGATAACCGAAAAGCGTGATATTGAACATAGACTGGAGCAAAACGAACATTATGGTCTTGGTGACTCCATGAAGCTCCAGACAGGTGAATTATCACCGATTGACAACCATCCCGGTGATGTAGCTACCGAGATGTATGAACGCGAAAAGGATATTTCACTGCTGGAGCATGATGAATTTCAACTGGAGCGCATTGATTCTGCCCTGCATTCCATTGAAGAAGGCCATTATGGGGCTTGTGCCGTATGTCAACAGCCTATCCCCTATGAGCGCATGCAAGCTGTTCCATACACCAAATACTGCAAAAAACATCAACCGGAAACCGTTGTCTCCGAAAATCGCCCAATCGAGGAAGAATTTCTCGCTCCAGCCTTTGGCCGCACTAGCCTGGATGAACGTGATGACCAGAACGGCTTCGACGGCGAAGATGCATGGCAGATCGTTGAAAGCTGGGGCACCTCCAACACGCCGGCCATGGCAGAGGGACGGGACATCGACAGTTATGACGTCATGGCGATTGAAGCCACAGATGAAGTGGAAGGGTGCGTTGAAGCGTATGAGAGCTTTGTCGCAACCGACATTTATGGTCACGATGTGTCCATCGTACGCAATCGGCAATATCGACAGTACCTGGAGAACCGTGAAGGCGATGGTCTGTTAGAACCGGATATGGAACCAGACGATTCGTATTAAGCGCACGGGGCAACTAATACGTGTTCAACTCCAGTTGTCGTTGCACAATCCGCACAATATCTGCGATGTAATCACCCACAATGGGCAGATTAAGCGCGCCAAGCACTTGTAACACGTAAATGATCGTTGCTGCAAAAAAAGTGAAACCGATGGCAATCCCCACGCCCCTTGCTGCACCAGACAACAAATTAAGTCCGATCAGCTTCCACGGCCGGTTCAACAATTCTGTATACTGTGCGATTCGTGAACGTTCGAGTTCATTGGCGATCCGGTTAGTGAGCTTGTGAAGTTCTTCAATCTTGTCCTCCGCATTCTTGGAATGCGTGGATTCTGGACTAGATGGCGATTGGGTATCTTGTTCGTTCATAAATTTACTCAGTTCCTTTGATGTATATAGAGTGTCTACACAATAGAAATCATTGCCCATTTGCAGAAAAACCAAACGAGCCAAGATACAGGATTCATCTCCTGCATCTGAGGCTCGTTGGCATATCTGTCTCTATATTCTGTCCTATTTGAAATGGAGTTACTCTGTCTCCGTTAAGTCTGGGACAACTGCTCATTCCCAAAGGAACGCTTTACGTATGAAATACTCTATTATCCCTCGATGTATACGCCGAAAGTTTTACCTCCAGCTTCAATGCGCTCCATTGATTCGTTCGTACCGAAGGTTACTTCGGTTACGAGAACATTATCACGCAGCACGTCATCAAAGGATTGAATCGCTTCTTGGAGAGACGGGTCCACATCCAAGGTTAAACGTACTCTTTTCTCAATCGGGAGATCGAGCTTCTTCCGCGTGTCTTGTACTGCACGAATGACTTCACGGACCCAGCCTTCCTGTTCAAGCTCTTTCGTGATTTCAGTATTGAGAGCCACTGTCAGACCATAACCAGATGCCGATGCAAAACCGGATTTGGCTTGTTTCTCTACCAGCAGTTCTTCATCCGTCACTTGCAGCTCTTCGCCTTCCGGAGATACGACGTTCAGGACGCCTTCTGTCACCACTTTACGTGTCTCATCCGCAGACATTCCCTTGAAAAAGTTTTGCAGGAAGCCTACATTTTTACCGTATTTTTTACCCGCTACTTTCAGGTTCAGCTTCAATGTAAAATCAACGAATTCCGCATCATTATGCTCGGTACGGATACCTTTGACATTGATCTCATCCTTGATGATCTCTTCATAACTCGCCAGATCGAAGCCTTTATCCAGGGAAACGATTAACTCGGACAATGGCTGCCGTGTTTTGATTCCTGTTTCGTTACGAACGTTACGGGCAAGCTCAACAACTCTGCGTGCTGTCTCCATATCCTGCTCCAGATCCAGATCAATCAGGGATTCATTGGCAACGGGATAGTCATCCATGTGTACACTCTCGCCAGTAGTCAGGTTCAGATAGATGTCTTCTGCAAGCATCGGTGTGAACGGAGCCACCAGCTTGGCTGTAGTCACCAGTACTTCGGTAAGTGTACGATATGCGTCCAGTTTGTCTTCTGTCAATCCGCTGCCCCAGAAACGGTCACGGGAACGACGGATGTACCAGTTGCTGAGCTCATCCACAAATGCTTCAATCGCTTTGGAAGAGTTCAGGTAGTCATTAACCGCCAGCGCTTTTTCCACTACGAGGATCAGGCTGTTCAGTCTCGACAGAATCCAGCGATCCAGCTTGTGTGCAGACCGTTTGAACGGATGCTCCTGTGGATCAAATCCATCAATGGTAGCATACAGCGTCATGAATGCATGGGTGTTGACCAGCGTATCCACCATTTTGGATTTTGCTTCGGCCACAATGCCCTTGGAGAAACGTTTGCTGTTCCATGGTGCGCTGTCAGACAACAATGCCCAGCGGAATGCATCTGTACCATATTCTTCAATGACTTCCCATGGATCGATAACGTTACCTTTCGATTTGGACATCTTCTGGCCGTTCTCATCAAGAACGTGGCCTGTTGCCATCACTGCTTTATAAGGCGCTTTGCCTGTGAGAAGCGTAGATACCGCCAGCAAGCTGTAGAACCAGCCACGTGTCTGGTCAATCCCTTCACAGATCATGTCAGCCGGATATTGCTGTTCAAATGTTTCTTTATTTTCAAATGGATAGTGCTGTTGGGCAAACGGCATGGAGCCGCTGTCGAACCAGACATCGATCACTTCCGGTGTACGTTTCATTTCATAGTTGCCACAAGAGCTCATGACTCTGACATCATCTACATATGGTTTATGCAGCTCCAGATTCTCAGGCACGTCGCCAATCGCACGAGCACGCAGCTCAGCGATACTATGAGGAGCGAATTGTTCGCCCGTCTCTTCACATACCCAGATGTTCAGTGGCGTTCCCCAATAACGGTCACGGCTGATATTCCAGTCCACGAGATCTTCAAGGAACTTTCCGAAACGCCCGTCACGAACGTGACCTGGATACCATTCTACCTCACTGTTATTGGCGATCAGCTGATCCTTGATTGCTGTTGTTTGGATAAACCAGCTGTCCATTGCATAGTACAGAAGTGGTGTATCACAACGCCAGCAGAACGGATAGCTGTGCTCATATTTTTCTTTGCTGAACAAACGTCCTTTTTCCGACAGGTATCTGACGATATCAATATCGCAATCCTTCACAAAACGTCCGGCAAAATCAGTTACCTGTGGGACAAACTTGCCTTCCAGGTCCACCATGTTCACAAAGCTGATGCCATTCTCACGACATACACGATAGTCATCCTCACCATGTGCAGGTGCCATGTGTACAATCCCTGTCCCGCTTGCATCGGTTACAAAGCCTGCGCCCAGGATGATGTTTGCTTTCTCAGCCTGCACGTAGTTGAACGGAGGATCATACGTTTTGCCAACCAGGTCAGAACCTTTCAGGGCACCGATGATTTCATACTCACCTTTGGCGTCTTTCATAACTTTCTCAACCAGATTGGTCGCCATGATATACACTTCGTTGTCCTGACGAACGCGGGAGTAGTCCATATCCGGATTCACGGCAAGCGCAACATGTGAAGGCAATGTCCAAGGCGTCGTCGTCCAGGCAAGCACAAATTCGCCGCTGTCATCCAGCTTGAATTTGGCTGTAGCACTGAGGTCTTTGACGTCTTTGTACCCTTGTGCAACTTCATGGGAACTGAGTGTAGTCTGACAAGACGGACAGTAAGGACTCACACGGTGACCCCGATACAGCAGGCCTTTTTCATGAATTGTTGCCAGGATATTCCACACACTTTCGATGTAGTTGTTGTCGAGTGTGATGTATGGGTTATCCATATCTGTCCAGTAGCCGATACCTTCTGTCAGATCGCGCCATTGCTGTTCGTATTCGAACACGCTCGCTTTACATTCGTTAATGAATTTCTCCACACCGTAATCTTCGATTTCCCACTTGTGGGAGATGCCCAGCTTTTTCTGAACACCCAGCTCTACAGGCAGACCGTGTGTATCCCATCCTGCTTTTCGAACGACGCGGTATCCCTTCATCGTGTTATACCGTCCCACGAAATCCTTGATTACCCGTCCCAGTACGTGACCGATATGCGGTTTACCGTTGGCTGTAGGCGGTCCCTCGTAAAATACGAAGTTCGGCTTGCCTTCCCGGTTTTCGATGGATCTTTTGAATGTATTCTCGGTTTTCCATTTGTTTAACACGCGTAGTTCTCTGGCACGTGCTTTTTCTTTGACGTCTACTCGTTGCATGATGATCATCTCTTCCTTTCAGCTGTGTTAAATTGTGGACCGTCCACAAAAAGCGTTTCAATCCCCCTAAATCCCCCTTGCCAAGGGGGACCCCATAGGCGCTCCGCCCTCTGGACACCCGGAATGTGTTGTCTTTGGCGGGAACTGCGGCGGCTTCGGTGAGGCTGTGTGTATGTTGGAGTCGGCCCTTTTGCGACTGTCCCCTTCGGGAACGCCGCATGGCCTCACTGCGAGAAGGGAGTTGCCGGACGCTTCGCTCCTCCGGCGAGCGGCTCTCTCCTTGAGGACCCTTCGGGCCTCATGGACGCTCGCCCTGGCGAAACCCCGGTTGCCGGACGCTTCGCTCCTCCGGCGGGGGTGGCTCTCTCCTTGAGGCACCTTCGGGCCTCATGGACGCTCGCCTTGGCGAAACCCCGGTTGCCGGACGCTTCGCTCCTCCAGCGGGGTGGCTCTCTCCTTGAGGCACCTTCGGGCCTCATGGGCGTTCGCCTTGGGGAAAACCCGCTGCCGGACGCTTCGCTCCTCCGGCGGGGGTGGCTCTCTCCTTGAGGACCCTTCGGGCCTCATGCACGTTCGCTTCTTTTTGGACACAAAAAAGCCTCATCCCTGGAAAGGGACGAGGCTGTGCTCGCGTTACCACCCTAATTCTGTTCATCACAAACCACATCCAATACAAGCTGGGTATGTTCTGTCATCAACAGCACTTATGCCCCGCTAAACTACCGCAGGGTGCCAATATAACGTTTGGCTTACGGTTTCGCTTACACACGGCAATTTGTTCACCGCTTCAGCGTCACTTCTCCGGGGAGATATTCGGCTATAACTCATCCATTGGCTTGCACCAGATCGCCAACTCTCTGAGGGATGAGATCATAACGTACTGAACCCGTCATGGAATCACTATTCATTATGAATATAGTTATAGCCTCTTTACAGGCAAAAGTCAACCGGGCGGATAAACTAATAAATTTCTTTCATTTCCCGCTCACGATCACGGACTTCCTGCTCCCGGCTCTCCAGCGCTTCCCAGCCGTCCTGCGACAACAGTTCAAGCTGCGCTTCCACAAGTGTACGGAAACGGGCACGATAGATGGATGCCTGCTTTTTCAGTTCTTCCACTTCCAAAGCAATTTTACGTGATTTAGACAAAGACTCATTTACGATCCGGTCCGCATTTTTCTCCGCTTCCTTCACGATCAACTGTGCCTCTTTTTTGGCATTGCTCTTCACATCATCGGCAGCTTCCTGCGCGATAATAATGGTTTTGCTGAGCGTCTCTTCAATCGTTGCAAAATGATCAAGCTTCTCCTGAACGGACAGCAGCTGATTGCTCAGCTCTTTGTTCTCGCGAATGACGCCTTCGTAATCTTTGATGACTTGATCCAGGAATTCATTGACTTCATCCTCGTCATACCCGCGTAAGCGTCGGGAAAATTCCTTGTTGTGTATGTCCAGCGGCGTTAATGGCATGCTGTCCACCTCCTGTAAAAGTTCCTTCCCGTACCGAGAAGGTTTGCAGCATATGGGTTCCACCCAAGGGGCCGTATGTGTGATGCCCAATCCTGGCAACTAATACGGAATGCAGGATCAGACTCTGATCCTTGGCAGTCATATCAACCTTAACACTTCAATGTATATCGGAAACACCGAATGTTTTTTGCACCTTTATCTTAAACATTTCGACAAGAAAGCAGGTTTTCCTGCAACACACTTAGGCAAATTTGCCGATTTTCACGCGGCAGCGTCCCTTTTTGGTCAACCCATCCTGTTCCAGTACCTTGAATCGACCAAAACCCTGAATGGATACCACATCCCCGGCTTTCAGCGATTTGGACGGATCTTCCTCCACTTTCCAGTTCACACGACAACGACCAGCCTTAATCGGAACCAACACCTTACTGCGACTAAGCCGATACACATCTGCACAGATTCCATCCAGACGAAGGGAAGCGACTGTGATGTCCATGATCTCCAGTTTGCTATCGGACCATTTCATTTGGTCCAATTCCAGTAGCTCCGTAAATACATGTACCCGATGCACCTGATTCAGTTGAAGCGATAAAAAAGCGCCGGTTTCCGACGCCACCACAGTATGGCACCCGTCCTCCAGCACTTGAATATCACCGATCTTGCCACGTTTCATGCCAAGCCCGAGCAGGGCACCCATATAGTCCCCATGCTCCAGCTCCTTGATCTTCTGATCGTCAGATGTAATGCTCATCACCTGCATACCCATATCTTCATCATCCAGATATCGATAATCCGGTGCAATCAGCGCACGTTTGCGTTCAGCGGCTTCATAACCGCCATCTAGACGGATCTGTACATCATCTCGACGGTTCACAAGTGTTTGTAAAATAAAGACCTGTCTCGGATCAAGAAAGTCAGTTAGCTTCATGTCATGAAGCTTGCCCGCACGTTCAATCCAGTCTGAGGCTTTATCCACGAAATCCCGCTCGTCGTGACTAAAATGCTCGTAAATTTCACCGCTCATCTATGTTCACCCTACCCTAATATACCAAATACCGGAGTATGGAGATCAGCCCATTAAGCGCGAGTTGAAGAACAATCAACGCCACAATCGGGGAAATATCCAACATACCGAACAAAGGCGGAATAAATCGACGGAAAGGACTCAGATAAGGTTCCACTAACTTGCCCAGCCATTCACCGATGAAGCTCTCCCGTGCGTTGGGAAGCCATGACATCAATATGTAGACAATGACCATGTAAAAATAAATCTGGTATAGCGTATACAACACAACTTCAATCTGTTGCAAAAGCGGCTCACCTCATTCTGTTATAATCTTGCTCGCTGTCAGCCAGTATTTCCGTAATTGCTCCCTGAATTTCAACCGTATCTGGCGTACAGAGAAAAATGTTACCGCCAATTTTTGAAATACCGCCGCCCAGTGCATACACTGTGCCACTCAAGAAATCAATAACGCGCAGTGCCTGATCCTGACGCACCCGCTGCAGGTTAACCACAACCGTACGATGGGAGCGCAGATGGTCAGCAATCTCCTGAGCTTCGTCATACGAACGCGGTTCATAAAGGACAACTTTAACATTTTTCTGGGAATGAATGCTCACCACATTATTCCCCCTTTGGTTTCTACGTTTATCGAGACTTGAGGTTTCAGCTTCCTGCTGGTCAGATTCATTTTCCTCTTGTGCCGCGAGCCGCTCACGTTCCACAATCTCTTCCTCTTCCTGAAGCCCGAGGAAATTCATAAATTTATTCATTACGCCCATCGTGAACCCTCCTCTTTTCCTACGAGAATCGATCCCAGTCGAACCCAGGTTGCCCCTTCTTCAATCGCCACTTCAAAATCATTGGACATGCCCATCGACAGCTCAGTCAATGGCTCTGCTGTCAACGCTTGTCCATTCAAATGGTCTCTAAGCTCACGCAGACCGCGAAATACGGGACGGGTTAGCTCCGGATTTTCCTCATGAGGTGCCATGGTCATCAAGCCGATAACCTTCAGGTTGTTGAACGAACGGATTTCATTTAAAAAAGAACTCACCTGTTCAGGCTGCAAGCCATATTTGCTCTCTTCACCTGAAATATTTACCTGCATAAGCGTTTGCACCTGTATGCCAAGAGAAGCGGCCTTTTTATCCAATTCCTTCGCCAGTGACAAACGATCCAGTGAATGAATGTAACGAAATTTACCGATGACGTCCTTCACCTTATTCGTCTGTAAATGACCGATAAAATGCCAGATACCCTGCCCACCGAATGCTTCCCATTTGGCCTGTGCATCCTGCCAGCGATTTTCTCCAATATGCTCAAGACCGCAGTCCAGCACAGATCCCGTCGTTTCAAGTGAGACATATTTCGTGACCGCAATCACATTTACATCCTCACGTTGACGTCCACTGCGCTGACATGCGGCTTCGATCTTCTGATTTACCTGTTGTATACGCTCCTCCAAAGACACAGAGGGTCACCTCTCTTCCAGCCCAATCCAGCTCGCCATTCTCCCGGTTATGCCATTTTCTTTACGATATGAGAAAAACAGCCCGGGATTGCAGCTTGTACACCAAGTTGTACATTCGATATGATCCGGCAATATTCCTGCTTTCATCATAATGTGTCGATTGCATTCTTTCAAGTTTAACATCGTTTTGCCATTTCCGGCTGGCCGATATACTTGATTTGATGCAGAGTTCTTGTATTCATCATTACCCGAGGAATGATCCAGCCAAACCCGCACATGCTGCATAACCGCCTCATCCACTTCATAACAGCAATCCCCAATTGAGGGACCAATTGCAGCATGGATATCCTGTCTGCGGCTTCCATATTCCCGCTCCAACGTTTCGACCATCGACTCCGCTATACCAGCAACCGTACCTTTCCATCCGGCATGAGCAAGCCCCACCGCTTGTTGTACGGGATCATAGAAATATAGGGGTACACAATCTGCATAAAAAGAAGTCAGCAGTACACCCGGGACGTTCGTGACCAATCCATCCGTATCCTGCAAAGCAGACTGTCGATCCAACAATCCTCTTCCTCTGTCTTCCGTTGCAATTACAGCGACATGTTTGCCATGCACCTGTTCACCACAAGTCCATGATTCCAAGGAAAAACCCAGCTTTTCAGCCACAAGTTTACGATTTTTAAATACATCTGCCGGATCATCACCCACGTGATAGGCACAGTTGAGACTGGCATAAGGCGTGCTTCCAACCCCTCCCTGCCTTGTCGTGAAACCGGCTTTCATGTGCTCAAACCGTTGTCTCCATGGCTCCACATATAATAACAATGGGTCAGGACCCAAATTGGAATTCTGGTTACCTGACCGTTCGCTTATTTCCTGATCCAACATAAATGGCTCCATTATCTCACCTCACAACTTCCAGTGTACCAAATGAACCCTGTTCTGTCTCGGTTATATCGTCCGGCGCTGACTGCGGTCTAACCGCTCAATACGTTCCACACGGTCTGCGCGACTGTTATGTTGTTCATCATACATACGCGCTTCACGATCTCGTTCATCATAGGTACTCTCCTTGATTTCATCCATTTTAACCAATATCACATCCGAGCCGATCTTCACAATGTTCCGCCAGGGAATGATCAGATCCGTTCCCCCTCCAAACAGCCCCATAAAACGACTGTAGCCTGGTACAACAATCGCTTCAATCCGCCCCTGCTTCAGATCCAGCTCCAAATCACTGATCTGTCCCAGACGCTTGCCGTCTGTAATGTTAATCACATCTTTCGTCTGAAAATCTGAAATTTTCATACCTCGTGCTGCCGATTCACCTGTGTTTACTTTCACTCGGTTCCGCCCCCCTGCCTTCATCCGCTTCTGCCCGTTCTACGCTTCTATACAATATATGTTCAAGACGCGAAAAATGTCCTGTTTTTCAAAGGCAAAGAACAATCCCCCTCATCTCGAATCGAAAAAACAAAAGACGACCAAGGAATATTTCTCTCCCTTTGGTCGTCCTCTTGGTTTACATCATGCTACGACTTCACATGTTTCTGCATTTGTTGTATCGCTGATTTCTCCAGACGGGATACCTGAGCCTGGGAAATGCCAATTTCATCAGCCACTTCCATCTGAGTTTTCCCTTCGAAAAACCGCATCGACAGAATCATTTTTTCCCGCTGACCAAGACGATGCATCGCTTCACGCAAAGCAATCTCCTCAATCCACGACACATCCTTGTTTTTGTCATCACTGATCTGATCCATTACATAAATCGGATCTCCGCCATCATGATAGATCGGTTCAAAGAGCGAAACCGGGTCCTGAATGGCATCCAATGCAAAAACCACATCTTCCTTCGGCACATTCAGTACCTCGGAAATTTCGAATATCGTCGGTTCACGGGAATTTTTATTCGTCAGGCTGTCACGCACCTGAAGTGCTTTATAAGCAATGTCCCGCAAAGAGCGAGATACCCGAATCGGGTTATTATCGCGCAGGTATCGACGGATTTCACCGATAATCATCGGCACCGCGTAGGTTGAAAATTTGACATTCTGGGATAAATCAAAATTATCAATGGCTTTCATCAGGCCGATACATCCAACCTGGAACAGATCATCGACAAACTCCCCCCGATTGTTAAAGCGCTGAATGACACTGAGTACAAGACGCAGGTTGCCATTCACTAATTTCTCTCTTGCTGAGCGATCATGGTGTTGCTGAAGGGAATGAAACAATTCCCGCATTTCTGTGTTGGTGAGGACAGGCAATTTTGCGGTGTCCACGCCACAAATCTCGACTTTGTTTCGGGTCATCGTGATTTACCTCCCAAGGAGAAACATTAATGTACATTATCTCCGGGGCAGGCTTTTTTATTCGCACTTGGCATCCTTGCCATTAATACCCATTATGGAAAATGCTCTTGTTCAGACCATCTTATTGAACTCCTTGCGGAGTCTTTTAATGATTCTTTTTTCGAGACGAGAGATATAGGATTGGGAGATTCCAAGCAGATCGGCGACATCCTTTTGCGTCTTTTCTTCCCCATCCGTCAAGCCAAAGCGAAGCTCCATAATCATTCGCTCCCGCTCGGTTAATTTTTCCAACGCTTTATGCAAAAGCTTCCGGTCTACCTGTTCTTCAATATTCCGATAGATTGTATCGTTCTCTGTACCAAGTACATCCGATAGTAATAGTTCATTTCCATCCCAATCAATGTTGAGTGGTTCATCAAAAGAAACTTCTGTACGAATTTTGCTGTTGCGTCTCAGATACATCAATATTTCATTTTCAATACAACGCGAAGCATAAGTTGCCAGCTTAATTTTCTTTTCCGGGTCAAAGGTGTTAACGGCTTTGATCAGTCCGATGGCTCCAATGGAGACCAGGTCTTCGATATTAATTCCGGTATTTTCAAATTTACGTGCAATGTATACCACGAGTCGCAGGTTACGTTCAATGAGCATGGCACGAATCGCCGAATCCCCTGAAGACAGCTTTTGCAACAAAAATTCTTCTTCTTCACGTGTTAATGGGGGCGGCAGCGCCTCACTGCCTCCGATATAATAGATCTCTTCACTTTTCAAACCAAGCAGAAATAATAAACGATAGTACTGCAGCTGTGCCACCAGTTTCCATTTTACAAGCATGTACGTTCCTCCTATACCACATTCAGCGGCTTTTCTGTTGCTCCCGCAGAGATAGCCGTAGACTGCGCAGAAGCAGCGTCTTGCACAAGCTCAGGGTGAATCACGGCCTGGTATTTTCCATCGGATGACAGTACGCCCCCGTCCAACCCTATTAGTACCTTTGTTGTCTCATAACACATCTCATCCATCGTAACCTTCACCCGGTCCGGCTTAATCGCCAGCATAAACGCAGTTCCTTTGTTGTTGATGCCTCGATAGGGCACAAGCCTTAAACGATCCTGCCAGTGAAAATCCTCCTGATCCAGCTCCATGATAAGGTTGTCCGGCGCCTCATCCTTCAACCTGCCCTTCCATGCGGCAGGCAGCATGTCTTGCCACAACGATACCTCCATTACCATGACAGGCATGCGCGAAAGGGGATCCGTTAATTGATTTCCTGTATCCAGAAGGCCTGTACAAGAAATGTTGACCTCTTCGATGCAAACCTCCACTTTACCCAAGTACGTTGTCATTCGGTCTGTTTTTTGTTTCGAGCTCTGCACGGTTTTGAATAAAAAAAGCATGGCAAAAAATACGATAAACGTGAACCAGAAAGCGATTTTCAGATCAAATGACATTCCACCCGATGCCGTAAACCAAATGCCGTTGAACAGTTCCCCAGAGCTCTGGAGCATGTAATGCACACCCAAAATTCCCCCTGCGGCGACAAAATTGATCACATAGAAGGTACCCAAAGTCCTCATAAATGCCTGAAGACCTTTAAACCCAAATGCAATAACCAGCATCACCAGAGACAATCCAAACTTGATCAAAAAGGTGAACATAAAATCAAACTCCGGCACAAACATCATGACAACATACAATGCACCCACGATCGCTGACAGTAACCATCTCCACCAAACCAGCTTCGTTTTGCGCATCCAGGCCGTCAACCCGATGAGTGCACCGTCAATACACAGGTTCGTCAAAAAAATAAGATCCACATAAACAACCACACTCTTCACCTGCCTGCGCGCAACATATCGAAATAACGTTATCCCGATATTCATGAGCATATTCACAAGTATACGGAGCGCACTTTTCAAAGTCTGTCTAATCATGGGGGGACCGTTTCAACTTTTTTTGTCGGAATTACTCAGGCCTGTTGTTCAGAATTTGTTCAGTTACGGTATGATATGATGATAAGCAAAATAAAAAAAGACCCGATTGCTCCATAAGGAGCATCGGGTCTTCATTGAGATCTATTGAAGTATTAATCGTTGTTATTGTTACGGGAACGATTGCGCAAAAATGTCGGAATATCCAGCTGATCATTGCTCGGCTGATTTCCGAATGGACGCAGATTTGGTGAACGGTTATCCGCAGGCTCACTTGCTGGAGCTGGTTTACGTCCTGGTGGTGGGGAAACAGGTTTGTCTTCAAATCCCGTTGCGATCACCGTAACTTTGATCTCCTCTTTCAGGTTTTCGTCAATAATCGCACCAAAGATCATGTTCACTTCCGGATCGGAAGCCGCAGTGACAATCTCTGCTGCTTCATTTACTTCATACAGGGAAAGATTGATTCCGCCCGTAATGTTCATGATGACACCACGTGCACCTTCAATCGAAGTTTCAAGCAATGGGCTCATGATAGCCTTGCGTGCAGCTTCAGCGGCACGGTTTTCCCCAGTCGCTTCACCGATCCCCATCAGGGCCGATCCACGTTCTGTCATAATCGTTTTGACGTCTGCGAAGTCAAGGTTGATCAAGCCCGGGACTTTGATTAGGTCAGAAATACCCTGAACGGCTTGACGGAGAACGTTGTCCACTTGAAGGAACGCTTCAAGCATCGGTGTTTTTTTGTCAACAATTTCAAGCAAACGATCATTCGGAATCACAATCAACGTATCTACTTTTTCCTTAAGCGCTTCAATGCCTTGCTCGGCATGTCTAGAACGTTTCGGTCCTTCAAACGTAAATGGTCGGGTCACTACACCTACTGTAAGAGCACCACATTCTTTGGCGATCTCAGCGATGACTGGAGCCGCCCCTGTTCCTGTCCCCCCGCCCATTCCGGCAGTTACAAAAACCATGTCGGCACCCTTCAAGGTGTTCATCATCAGATCACGGGATTCTTCGGCGGCTTTTTTACCCACTTCAGGGTTGGCACCGGCACCGAGGCCCCGTGTCAACTTATCGCCAATCTGCAATTTATGTTCGGATTTCGCCAAGTGCAATGCCTGCGCATCCGTATTTGCCGTAATGAATTCTACACCTTGTACACCATTTTCAATCATTCGGTTAACCGCATTGCTTCCGCCGCCGCCTACACCGATGACTTTAATTTGAGCCAAGCTCTCCATCTCGAAATCAAATTCCAACATATTATTCCATCTCCCCCTCAATGTGCATGGATGGCCCGTCCAATTGTTGATTGAACCGAATCAATTTCATATATCTACGAACGAAAGCGTTTATTTTAGAACAAGCGCATTCAGACGGCTTCAAGAAATGTATGAAATGGATTCAACCTGTTATATAAATTCGCTGAACATATTTTTCAGCCGTTCGAACAGACCCGGTTTTTGCTCCGATTCCTGAGCCGTATTCGGCTTAGGGCGGTTGGTCGGTTTTTTGTTGTTATTATTATTGTTGTTACTTCCACCGCTGCTGTTGGTCGAGGGACGAATACGTAAACTGCGGATTACACTGTGCAAAATACCGACTCCGCTTGTGTATCCCGGGTCACGCACACCAATATAATCCGGCACAGCAACGCGTACCGAAGCAGCAAGCTCATGCTGAGCTACCTGCAAAACACCCGGCATTGAGACCGTACCTCCAGTTAGTATATAACCTCCAGGAAGCTCATTGTAACCAAGACGTTTCACTTCTTGAGAAATCATCTGGAATATTTCCTGAACCCTTGGTTCGATAATAGCCGCCAGATCCTCTTGAGAAAACTCCTTGTCAACATTGCTGCCAATCCGGGTTACTTTGAACATGACGTCTGCAGCAGCATCATCCAGCCATGCGCAGCCATATTTCAATTTCACCTTTTCGGCTTGATCTGTCAAAGTGCGAAGACCATAAGCGATGTCATTGGTGACGAACTCTCCGCCGATTGGCAGCGTTGAAGTTGCAACGAGACTGTCTTCTTCGAAGATGGCAATGGTTGTCGCCCCTGCTCCAATGTCAACAAGCACGGAACCCATCGTTTTTTCATCCTTCGACAATGCGAGCTGGCCTGCTCCAAGTGACATGAGTACCAGATCACTTACTTTCAGACCCGCTTTTTCCACGCAGCGCAAAAGATTATGTATCGCGGTTTTTGCACCCGTAATGATCGTTGCCTCAACTTCCAAACGAACTCCAATCATCCCACGGGGGTCCTGTATGCCCTCCAAGCCATCTACAACATACTGCTTGGCTACAACATCAATAATTTCCCGTTCCGGCGGAACCGCAATCACTTCGGCTGCTTTCAACACCCGCTCCATGTCTTCTTCTCCGATTTCACGATCCTCGTTAGACACTGCCACGACGCCGTGACTGCTCATCAGTCCGATATGATTTCCTGAGATTCCAACATATACTTCGGATATTTGAATACCAACCATACGTTCTGCATGATCCACTGCATTGCGGATCGATTGCACCGTTTGATCGATATCTACGATTACACCTTTGCGAATTCCCTCCGAGTCGGCAGATCCAACTCCAATAATATTAAAGGTTCCATTATTCATTTCCCCAATAATAGCGCGAATTTTGGATGTACCGATGTCCAAACTAACAATGATGTCATTGTTGCTCAAGTCTGTGGCACCTCCTGACTCCAATAGTAAAATACGTTCGGGTTTAAATACTCTTAAAACATATTCAACACACTTTAGGCTTTCCCTCTTTTTTCTACAATTTTTTTGGGTGCCAAGATCTGGTTGCGAGACATAAAACCTTGAAGAAAAAAGAAGGAGGCAACTCAGGTGCCATAAGTTCAAGTGTATCATTTTTTCTTCATCTCAGAAAGAATAACTTTCAGTGGTGCACAGGGGCTAAACCCCGCTCCCGCCTGGTTTTGCAATACAGTTTAACCAATGAGGGTAAAAATCAGGGTGTAGCTCCTGGCTCAGCATCTTCTTCTGGGTTGTCCGGAACGAAAGGCACGTACGTATCGGCCTCCAGCATCGTAATCTTCCCTGGCCGCTCAGTCTCAATGACTTGATTAAGATATTCAACCTTATCGGATAATAGAGAGACGGTTGTAATGACTTCAAACTGTGACTTGGTATACATCCGGATCTGATCCGGAAATGAAGGCGTAGGATTCGGAATAATCTCCGAAATATCCGTCGTCAGTTCATTCGGGATCTTCGCCAATGTTTCACTCAGTTTGGTCTTAAGCGGATCATTTGCTTTCCACTGGGTCAAAATCGGTTTCTCTACGGCAACTCCGATCGTGGCAGGAACCGTAAGGCTCGTCCCGCTTGCCAGTATGGCTTTTAGCGTACCGTCTGAAGCGAGTTCATACGCTACCGTTGGATATTCCTGGACCTTGATATGAATAATGCCGGGGAATTGTTTATCCACCGTTACAGACGATACCGCCTTGATCGTTTTCAGCCGCCCAATCACATCAGCTGAGCTTGTCCCAAAAAACTGTTCGCCTTCTTTCAGGCCGCTCTTCTCTAGCAATTCCGAAGTCGTAGTATATACATTACCCGTAATCTCAATTGCCGAAATCCGGCTCATCGAAGAACGAAAAAAAAGTACAGCAAGTAATACAATAAAGAGTAGTAAGAGAATAAAAACAATTTTACGGCTTGTGTTTCGTTTGGGCCGATTCTTCTTCAGAACCGGAATTTGGCTTTTAGGCATAGGTCGCGCTCCACAAAGCCTCTGGCCCCCTTCCCTTTAAGAAGGGGACTCAAAGGACGTTAATTGGCAAAATCCAGCTGTTTCGAAACGGGGGACTGTCGCTCCACGGAAGCTCCAAGACTCTGAAAAAGCTTCTCGATGCGATCGTACCCTCTGTCAATATGATGCACTTGCTCCACAACCGTCTTGCCCTGAGCAGCAAGGCCAGCAATGACTAAGGCTGCACCTGCACGCAGATCGGTTGCTTCCACTGTAGCCCCGTACAATCGGGGAACACCACGGATAAACGCTGCATTCAGGTCCACCGAAATATCGGCACCCATGACATTCAACTCATCCACATGTTTAAACCGGCCCTCAAATACCGTCTCCTTCATCACACTGAACCCGTCCGCCAGACTGAGCAGCACCATGATTTGTGACTGCAGATCTGTGGGAAATGAAGGATACGGAGAAGTCACAATGCGGTCTACTGATTTTGGACGACTCATACAGCTCACCGTCATTATATCATTGCAGACTGTGATTTGAACACCAGTACGCTTCAACACATGTATAAGTGAAGTAAGATGGGCCGGATTACAGTGTGTAAGCGTTACATTCCCTCTTGTTGCTGCGGCTGCAATCATCACCGTTCCTGCAACGATTCGATCAGGTATAATCTCGTAAGAACAAGGTTTGAGTTTCTCCACCCCGTTAATCGTAATCGTATCCGTACCGGCACCAATAATTCGTGCACCCATAGCATTCAGAAAATGTTGCAGATCCTGTATTTCAGGTTCTCTCGCTGCATTATATATCGTTGTTGTACCCTCAGCCGTGACAGCTGCCATCATAATATTCTCAGTGGCACCTACACTGGGGAAGTCCAGATGAATGTCTGTCCCCACCAGCTTGCGCCCGCGACAGATGATCTGCTGATCCTGCTCTTCGATTGAAGCTCCGAGCACTTCCAGGCCCCGGAGGTGAAGATCAATTTTACGTTCTCCTATGGCACAGCCACCTGGCTGGTACACGGATACTTGCCCAAACTTAGCCAGCAATGGACCCATCAAAAAAATGGAAGAACGCATCTGTTTCATCAGATCCTCAGGCACATCATATGACCGAATGGACGACGTATCTATCGTCACTGTTCCTTGTTCATGCCGACACGTGCATCCAAGCCGTTCCAGGATATACAGCATCACTTCAATGTCCAACAAGTGTGGTACGTTGTGCAGCGTAACTTCTCCATCTGCCAACAAACTTGCGGCCATGATCGGTAAAGCGGCATTTTTTGCTCCATGGATGCGTATGGATCCTGAGAGGGGTTTCCCGCCTTCAATCACCAATTTGTCCAATGTATCACCTCCGGGGTTTACCGCTCACCCACTACAAAGACTTCCGGTATCAGGTTTATACCGTTTTGAGATGATATAGTGCTCTGTATCTGCTGCATTAGGGTGATAACGTCCTCTGCTGTCGCCTGCCCTGTATTGACAATGAAATTGGCATGCATGGTGGATACCTGTGCGCCTCCCTGAGTCATACCTTTAAGCCCAGCTGCTTCTATCAGTCGGGCAGCATGATCACCGGGTGGATTTCGGAATACGCTACCTGCACACGCCATCTGTAGTGGCTGTGTACGTCGCCTGCGATCTTTGTAAGCCGCCATCGTTTCCGAAATGACCTTGCGTTCCCCTTGCTGGAGTGCAAACGTAGCCTCCAGCACGATGCCTCTCCGCTCGTGCAGAACAGAGTGGCGATACGCAAATTCCATGTCCTCCTTGCTGTAACGTACCAATTCTCCTGTCTCCAAGACAATCTCAGCGGATTGAAATATCCGTGACACATCCGATCCATGGGCACCAGCGTTCATGTATACGGCTCCGCCGACCGTTCCGGGGATGCCGCTGCCGAATTCCAAACCGGTCCACTCTTTTTTGGCAGCAACCACACTGAGTTTGACAATGGAATGTGCCGCTCCGGCCGTTACGCCTTCCTCATGAAACTCGGCATAATCAAAGCCTTCTCCCGGTTTCACGACAACTCCGCGTATCCCCTTGTCAGACACCAGCATGTTGGAACCCCGTCCAAGCTGCATCCATGGAATCTGATGCTCGTGCAGCAATTGGATGAGATTGACCATTTGCTCCTTGTTTTCCGGTATAATCAGCGCATCTGCAGGACCGCCGATCTTCCATGTGGTGTATTTGGCTAGCGGCTCGTTTTCAAGAACTTTGCCGACATTGTTCTGGGATAATAGCGATATCCACTGCTGCATATTTATATCCTCCTTTACTTCAAAACCGATGAGCAGGCTGCTGTTTTCGTTTCTGCAGACCGTGCTGCGCTCCCATGGAACGATTGTCACAATTTATACGGTATCTTATGTCAGTCCCGCCGCGTGTGTGACAAACGCCCAAAACGCACTTTACCGCCCTGCAGCAAGACGCCGAATCTCGCTCACAAGCACTTCGGCTGCATCAGGTTTACCCAGTTTTCGGGAGGCTTCAGCCATCCTTCTGCGTGCCGGTTCATCTTTCATAATTCCAGCAACCGCTTCATATAACGCCTGCCCTGTGAGATCCTTCTCCAGCATGGTGAGTGATGCACCGCCACCCTCAAGCGTGCGGGCATTCGCCTCCTGATGATTATTCGTCACGTTCGGTGAAGGAATCAGGATGGACGGAATGCCAAGAGATGTAATCTCGGCAAGGAATGAAGCCCCTGCACGATTCACAATCAGTGACGTACAAGCAAGAACCTCTGGCATATTGTGTACGTAGGGCAGCACATGCAGATGATTCGGCATGGTGCCAAGTGAACTGCGAATGGCTTCACGTGTTTCATCAAAATACGAATCGCCTGTGACGTAAACCACATGCACATCATCAAGCTGTTCCAGCATCGGTGCCATGTCCACCATGGCCTTGTTAATAGCTTTCGCACCACGGCTGCCGCCAACCACAAGAACAACTCTGCTGTTCATCGGTACACCCAGCGTCGCAAAGCCACGATCACGGCTGGCCTGAGCAACCGTGGTAGCTCTTGGATTCCCGGTATACACGACCCGTTTAGCTCCAGAAAATGCTTTTTCCGATCCCTCAAAACTAACAGCTACCGTATCCACATACCGGGTCAGGAACTTGTTCGTTAATCCGGGAATGGCATTCTGCTCATGAATGACACTTGGAATACCGAGTTTGGCTGCCGCATACACGACAGGTCCACACACATAACCACCGGTACCTATAACGACATCGGGTTTGAATTCCTTGAGCATTTTTTTGGATTTGCGAACACCTTGAAGAAATCTCATGACCGTCTTCAGGTTGTCTATGGATAACTTCCGGCGAAAACCTGTAATATCAATCGATTGAAACGGAATATTTTCCTGTGGCACCAGTTTGCTTTCCAACCCCCGGGTACCACCAATATATAGAAATGTCGAGTCGGGATTCTCCGCCTCACATTGTCTTGCTATAGCAACGGCCGGGTAGATATGACCACCTGTACCGCCGCCGCTTAGAACGACTCGCATCGTAGATTCACCTCGCATAACGGGATAAGTTTAATAATATACCTAGCGCTGTCAACATCAATGTCAGAGAGGATCCGCCATAACTAATAAGGGGAAGGGTGATCCCCGTAACGGGCATAAGCCCAATAACGACACCAATGTTAATGATGACCTGTACAGCCACCATACCCACAATCCCGACACCCAGCAGACTTCCAAAAGCATCCGGTACTGTCATCGCTACGCGCATCCCTCTCCAAACCAGTACCAGGAACAGCAATAATACAATCATTCCACCAATGAAGCCAAGCTCTTCTGCCAAAATGGAGAAAATAAAATCCGTTTGCGGCTCGGGAACGTAGCTGTATTTTTGTCGGCTCATCCCCAGCCCCAAGCCCGCAAGTCCTCCGGGGCCGATCGCATATAACGATTGAATAATCTGATATCCGGCACCAAGTGGATCAGACCACGGGTCCAAAAAAGCCGTTATTCGCTGCAATCGGTAAGGAGCTGCTGCAATCAACGCGGCAAACCCTGCTACCCCGCCAAGGGCGAGCAGCAAGAGATGTTTCATCCGTGCTCCTGCTGTAAAAATAATAAGCATGGATGCACCCAGCATTACGGTGCCTGTCCCCAAGTCGGGCTGAAGCATAATAATACCAAAGGCCAAACCAATCAATCCAAGCGGTGGCAAAAGCCCCGTGGTGAACGTTTTGATTTTACCAGGTTCTTTGCTTAACCAGTGAGCAAGAAACAGGATCATGCCCAATTTCATGAATTCCGAAGGCTGTATGCCGAACGAGCCAATGCCCAACCAACTTCGCGCCCCCCCACGAACTACTCCGATGCCGGGAATCAGCACCGCAATCAGCATGATAAAACAGGCAATCAGTATAGGTTTGGCATATTTTCTCCAGACCCGGTAGTCCACATTTGCGGTAACAAACATGGCAGCAAGCCCAAGTCCGGCGAACAACAGCTGTCTTTTGACAAAATAAAATGAATCACCATAGTCATGGAAAGCCAGCACCGAGCCCGCACTATAGACCATAATAATGCCGATGGCAAGCAATGCCAGAATACAAATCAGGAGCCAGATATCCGGCGCCGGTCGCGACTGTTTCATCAGGAGGCCACCCCTTGCATGGAAGTAGGGGCTTTTCCACCCCCCTACTTACAAGTTATGCGCCGCCTCTTTAAAAATGCGTCCTCGCTCTTCATAGGAAGCAAACATGTCCCAACTTGCACATGCCGGTGACAACAAGACGACATCACCCGGAGCTGCAAGCTGCGAAGCTTCCTGCACGGCAGCGGTTAACGTTTGGGCAGCGTCCTCCTCATTATCGACGACCTTAATTTGCTTTAATCCCGCCAGTTCTGCGACCTTGGCAATTTTGGTGCGTGTCTCACCAAGAGCAACTACAGCTTTTACACGCTCCTGGAACAGTGGCAGCAATTCCATCATGTCTGAACCACGATCCAGTCCTCCGGCAATGAGCACGACCGGTTCCTTGAATGAGTTCAGCGCCATTACGGTTGCCTTGGAGTTGGTCGCTTTGGAATTGTTGTAATAGTTGGCTCCGTTATGTTCAAGTACAAACTCAAGACGGTGTTCAACCCCCTTGAAGTCAGCCAGAGGCGCAGCAAGCACAGATGGATCGGCTCCAGCGGACACAGCAATAGCTACTGCTGCCAATGCATTTCCCACATTGAATCGTCCCGGGATTCCGATGTCTTCCACATCAATAATGACGTGATGGTTGCCCTGACCGTCTGCATAGATCACCTGGCGCTTCACATCATCCTCTTCCCCGTCCACGTATGGAGGATCAGCATATACCCCTGCTTCAAGCTTCTCTGTCAGCGAGAATGGGAGCAGTTTTGCTTTGATATAAGGAACCAGTCCGCGGCATACCGGATCATCCCAGTTCAGGATAGCTACATCCTCCGGCTGCTGGTTGGAAAATAATTTGGCTTTGGAAGTCACATAATCATCCATGTCTCCATGATAGTCCAAATGAGTCTCCGCTACGTTTAACAAACTGGCAATACGCGGCCGGAAATCGGCTGTTCCTTTGAGTTGGAAACTGCTAAGCTCCACCACCATCCAGTTATCCGCAGAAGCCTGCTCTGCTGCCTCACTCAATGGCGTTCCAATATTACCGGCAACAATAGGTTTCAAACCGGCAACCTCCAACATGTTGCCTACCCACGTTGTTGTAGTCGTTTTCCCATTGGAACCCGTAATTCCGATCATAGGGGCAGCGCATAGATGATAAGCTACCTCCACTTCGGTCACTACTTCGATGCCTAATGCAAGCGCCTGCTGCACAGGAGGTGCCTGATACGGAATGCCCGGATTTTTGACCACAAGCTTCACATCACTTTGAATCAAGTCGTCGGGATGACCTCCGCACACAACAGAAATTCCCAAAGCCTCCAATTCGGATGCTTCGGGACACTGTTCTCTCTCTTTTTTATCATTAACTGTAACCTTGGCGCCGGCACGATCCAATACTTTGGCAACCTGCACACCACTCTTCGCGAGTCCAAGTACAACCACTTTTTGTCCACGATATGATTCAGGATGGTTCATTGTTTACAACCCCTTGTTGAGATAAAGTCCAAGAGCGGCCAATATGGCTCCTACCGCCCAAAAAGTAATGACAACTCGCCATTCCGACCAGCCGCTCAGTTCAAAGTGGTGATGAATCGGGCTCATTTTGAATATGCGTTTGCCACGTGTTTTAAATGATACCACTTGAATAATAACGGACAGAATCTCGATAACGAAAATGCCGCCAATAATAACAAAAAGAAGTTCTGTCTTCGTCACAATAGCGACTGCACCAATCGCACCGCCAATTCCCAGGGACCCTGTATCTCCCATAAATACTTTGGCAGGGTGTGCATTGTATACGAGGAAACCAAGCACCGCACCGATCATTGCTGCTGCACATACTGCTGCTGGCATGGATGTTGCTTGCATGGCCACAATGGCAAATGCGCCAAATGCAATGGCGCTCACCCCGGACAGCAAGCCATCCAGACCGTCCGTGAAGTTGACTGCATTCGTAATGGCAAGCATCATGAACACAACGAATGGATAGTAGAACCATCCCGTCCAGTCGAAGGATAAAGATGTACCTGGAACCGATATAGCCGTACTATGTCCATTTTGGATCAGCAAGTAACACATCACCGCACTGAACAATAACTGACCGAACAACTTTTGTCTGGCTGTAAGTCCCAACGAACGTTTGAATACAATCTTGATGTAATCATCCAGGAAGCCAATCAGACCGAAGCCAAGTGTAGCTACGAGCAGGACGTAGAAGTCCGTATTTTTGACCGCTGAAAATTTCAAAAAGGCCAATGCGAACGCGAGTAAAATGACTACTCCGCCCATTGTGGGTGTACCGCTTTTTTTCAAATGGCTCTGTGGACCATCTTCCCGAACCTGCTGCCCGAATTTCATTCGACGCAGCAACGGAATCAAGAGCGGTGCGGCAATCACCGCCAAAATAAATGAAACACCGATTGTTAACAGTAATACCTGAAAATCCATGGGTTCACCCCTCTAGTCTACTCAATTCTGTAATGGAGCTATTTTTAGCGCTTCGACCACGTCCTCCAGCTTCATGCCCCGTGAGGCCTTGAACAAGACAACGTCTCTGGGATGGAGCCTCTCCAGCAGAAAACGGGTCAATTCTTCTTTGCTCTCAAACGCATGTACGGCTTCCGCAGGCATGTTCTGTCTCGCCCCTTCAGCAATACTTGATGACAAAGGGCCATATGCCAGCACCATATCCATTTTGTCAGGTGTAATGTACTCCCCGATGCCACGATGAAGCTCTTGCTCCTGAGGTCCCAGTTCGAGCATATCGCCAAGTACAGCTACTTTATTACGATATCCTTTAAGGCTTTCTAGAACATTCACTGCGGCCTTCATGGAGGTCGGGCTTGCATTGTATGCATCGTTGAGCAGGGTCAGACCACTCACACCCTGAAGAACTTCAATGCGCATGCCTGTCAATTTCAATCCGGACAGCCCTGCTGCAATTTGCTCGGATTCCACTCCATAATGACGTGCAACCGCTAGCGCAGCAAGACAGTTAACCACATTATGAGTCCCCAGCAATGGCAATGTAAGAGCAGCTTCTCCCAACTGCTTGGTCGTAAAAGCAACCCCGTTTTGCACATTCATGAGTCCCGTAGGATAATCATCGTTATCTGCCTGCAAGCCAAAAGTATAACGCCGAAGGCCTTCAGGCTGCTTTGTGGCCGGCTCTGCCAATACTTGCGCGAGCAAAGGCTCGTCTCCGTTGTAGATCAGTAAACTGCCTGGTTTCATGCCAGCAGCGATTTCAGCCTTGGCACGGGCAATCTCCAATCGGGACCCCAGTTGAAGCAGATGAGACTCCCCAATGTTCGTGATGATCGCGACATCCGGCTGGGCGATCACAGACAATTCTTCGATCTCCCCCCGGCCGCTCATGCCCATTTCAAGAATCACAATTTCGGTATCGGGCTCCATGCTTAGTACGGTGAGTGGCAGGCCAATATGGTTATTAAAGTTGCCTTGGGTTTTGTGCACTTTGAACGTGGTAGACAGAATGGCATCCACAATGTCTTTCGTTGTTGTTTTGCCATTGCTGCCCGTAATACCCACGACTGATGCATCGCTTTCCCGCAAATAGGATGAAGCGAGCTCCTGCAATGCAACAAGGGTATCCTCTACCACAATGACAGCACCTCGTGGTTCAGTCCCATGGTCCCTTTGCCATAGGGTCCCGGCAGCACCCTTCTCTACACAGGTTTGCACAAATTCATGTCCGTCAAACCTTTCGCCAACCAGCGGGATAAAGAGACTTCCCTGGGTGGGCTTACGTGAATCTGTAAATACACCTTCAACAGACACATCTCCATAAGCGGCAACGTCAGTTAGTGTTCCTCCACACATCTCGGCGATTTGTGCCAATGTTTTTTTTATCAATTGGATTTGCCCCTTATCGCTTCTTTCGCTATGATCCGGTCGTCAAAGTCCGTTTTGGTTGTACCGATGATTTGATATGTCTCGTGGCCCTTGCCCGCAATCAATACTACATCGGCAGGGCTTGCCATTTCAATAGCTTCATGAATCGCCTGGCGCCGATCCACAATCATGGTATAACGATCCGCTTGAATGCCATCTTCAATCAGTCCCTGTTCAATGTCTTTAAGAATCAAATCAGGATCTTCTGTACGCGGATTATCGGAAGTAACCAATACAATGTCGCTATATTTCGCTGCAATTTTGCCCATTAACGGGCGTTTCGTACGATCTCGGTCACCACCGCACCCAAATACACAGATTACACGTCCCTCAGCAAATTCTTTCACTGTCCGCAGTACGTTCTCCAGGCCATCCGGAGTGTGTGCATAATCAACAATAACAGCAAACGGCTGTCCTTCATCCACAGCCTCTACACGTCCATCTACACCAGGCACCGTCTCCAGGCTGCGTTTGATCTCTTCCAACGGAACATTCTCAACCAAAGCAGCAGCAATGGCAGCCATTGCGTTGTACACATTGAATTTGCCGACCATCCGTAGACGAATATCCGTGCTGCCACGGAAGGTGTCCACATGGAAAGAAGTACCTTGAGATGTAATGGATATTTGGGATGCGCGAACATCTGCATGGTCTTCCATGCCGTATGTAATCACTTCGGCCGCTGTAACAGATATAAAATATGCTGCTGCAGGATCATCTGCGTTGATCACAGCAAATTTGCGCTTCGAAGCATCCTCCGTATAACCGTTACCCAGCCTTGCAAAGAACAATCCTTTGGCTGCACGATATTCTTCCATGGAATGATGGTAATCCAGATGATCCTGCGTCAGATTGGTAAACACGGCAGTCCGGAATTCCGTTCCCTTAACACGACCTTGCTCCAGAGCGTGGGAGGATACTTCCATAACACAGCAGTTCGTACCTGCTTGAACCATATCATGCAGACTGCGCTGCAAGTCGAGCGCTTCCGGCGTTGTCCCTGACATTGGGTATGTGCGACCGTCATAACGCATTTGAATGGTCCCGATCAAACCCGTTTTCTGACCAAAATCACTCATGATTTTTTCAATCAAGTAGGTTGTCGTTGTTTTCCCGTTGGTTCCCGTTACACCAATCATATTCATCTTGCGGCTTGGCGAGTCAAAAAAGGAATTTGCCAATACAGCCATTGCAAAACGGCTGTCTTTGACCAACAGTTGCGGAACAGGCAGATCCAGCTCACGTTCCACTACCAGAGCAACAGCTCCAGCGTTTACGGCCTTCTCCGCAAAATCATGTCCGTCGACCGTATGTCCCGGAAGACAGATAAACAGATCTCCCGGTTGTACCTGGCGAGAATCTGTCTGTAGGTTTTGGCATTCTGTATTTGGTTCGCCAATAACACGGGCGGTTGTCAGCGTTGATAAAAGTTGTTTTAAAAGCACATGAATAACCTCACTTTTCCAAGTTTACTTCGACTTCGATATCTGTCTGTATTCATACTATCGTCAATACAGCCCATTAATGAAACGCAAGTTAGTGAATTTTGTTGCGGTGTGGGGATCAAGAGCCCGTCAGGGCTCTTGTCCTTCCTCCTTGGTATGATCATGAATATCATTCAGCACATCGCTCATATAGATCCGTATGGTAGATCCCTGATCCACCCGTGCTCCTGGCTTTGGCGCCTGGTTAATAACATATTTGCCACTGCCGGATTTGGCCAGCATAAAATTCATATTCAGATCCTCATACAAGTCTTCGACCGTAGCTCCTGTCAGATCGGGAACCGTCACGATTTTGGTCTCTCCATACTTGTATTCTTTGGCTACCTGATCCTTACGAACAGGAACATTCATGTAATGCAACGAATCCTCAAGGATGTTCTGCACAATCGGAGCCGCAACCACGCCACCAAACTGAATCCCTTTCGGATTATCCACCGCAGTATACACAACAATCTGTGGATCGTCAGCTGGAGCAAAACCGATAAAAGATACGATATGCTCGGTAGAAGAATAACGTCCATTAATGACCTTCTGGGCTGTACCCGTTTTGCCGCCAACCCGATATCCATCGATGAACGCGGGACGTCCCGTTCCTTTGGCAACTACACTTTCCAGAGCTTCACGCACTTGCTTGGACGTAGCTTCCGAGATCACTTGTCGAACCAGTTCCGGCTTGGCTTCTTCCATCACTTCTCCCGTTACCGGATGAACCCATGCCTTAGTAACATAGGGCTTGTATAGTTTGCCACCATTAATGGCTGCTGACACAGCAGCTACTTGTTGAATCGGTGTAACGGAAACCCCTTGACCAAAAGCAGTGGTTGCAAGTTCTACAGGACCTACACGTGACAGTTTGAACAGAATACCGCTGGCCTCACCACTCAGGTCAATGCCTGTTTTCGTGCCGAATCCAAAGTCTTTAATGTAAGAAAATAACGATTCTTTGCCAAGCTTCTGCCCTAAAGCAACAAACCCGGGGTTGCAGGAGTTTTCCACGACCTGCAGGAAGGTCTGACTTCCATGGCCGCCCTTTTTCCAGCAGCGCAAGCGAGCGCCCCCGACTTCAACAAATCCGGGATCATAGAACTGATCCTGGGTCAGATTGACCTTTTTCTCTTCCAGTGCCGCTGCGAGCGTAATGATCTTAAACGTTGAACCCGGTTCGTAAGTCATCCAGATCGGTAAGTTCCGGTTGTATACTTCGGAAGGATATTGCTGATAATCCGCCGGTTCATAGCCCGGTCTGCTGGCCATGCCAAGAATTTCGCCCGTTTTGGGATTCATGGCAATGGCAAGCGCCGAGTTGGCCTGGAATTTGACCATGGCCTGATCCAGCTCTCGTTCCATGATGGACTGTATCGATTTATCAATAGTCAGTTTCAGGTTCAGACCATCCTTCGGTTCCACATACTTCTCAGATGAGCCCGGCATAAGCCTTCCGGCCGCATCGGACAAGTAGGACACACTGCCATTCAAACCGTTCAGCTTGTCATCATATTTTTTTTCGACGCCCGTCAGCCCCTGATTATCAATGCCCGTAAATCCAAGAATATGAGCCGCCAGATCGTCATAAGGATAAAAGCGTTTATTATCCTCGGCAACAACGATACCCGGAAGCTTCAAATCACGGATGTGCTGAGCCTTCTCCATCGTAATTTTGCGGCCACCGGGTTGTAGTCGGACAATTAATTCTCTCTTCTTGATGGTTGCCAGCACTTTCTCTTCGGTCATCCCCAGCAAAGGAGCAAGCGCTCTTGCTGTTGTTTCCGCTTCTTTCACCTGAGCAGGAATCGCCATAATGGTCGGAGTTGTCACGTTATAGGCCAGAGAAGTTCCATTCCGATCCAGAATTTCTCCCCGTTTGGCTGAATAAGGGATGTTGCGCCGCCAGGATTCTTCCGCTTTCGCCGACAATTCCGGGCCTTCCCCAAGTTGTACATAAGCAAGCCTGATCACCAGGGCAGAAAATAACAACACTAAAATCATTAAACTCCACAGCAGTCTGCGCCGCAGACTTACGCTTGATCCCTTCACGAAAAGATCCCCCCACTCGTCCCAAAATCATGATTGTGTTCCATTCATGAATATTCAGGACAACCGGGGGTTAGAACAAGCTGTCAGTGATCCCTATGGAAGCGAAGCCTCATCCGATGTCTCGGCAGACGATTCGGTCTCATTTGAAGGTGTAGTTGTCGTACTTGTTTTGCCCGCTCCTTCCGTGTTCACCGCTTCATCAGATTCCACTTGGTTGTTAGCCTTATCTTCTGACGTTGGATCAGAAGACTCAGGAGCTTCATCTGCTATACCGGTTACCGCCGCTTTGGCTGTCTGCAAGCTAAGCTGAACCGTTCTCTGTTCACCTGACACCTGCTCCGTTTGCTTCACGACATACCCTTCGCCTTTAACGGTTACGCCCACTTTCATAAGAGAAAGAACTTCAAGTGCATCCCGGAGAGATTCACCTGTCAGATCAGGGATTTTCATCTTGCTACTCTCTTCGGTCAGCAGATAGATTCGCTGACCCGGATTCATGGACGCACCCGCTACAGGGTACTGACGAATAACACTTTCACCCTGACCGAGCGTTTCATAGGCAATCCCTGCGTTCAAAAGCTGGCTTCTGGCCTGTTTCGCTGTCTTACCTGACAGATCAGGAGCTTTGGCTTGAACGACTGGAGTTGTTTTAGACTTTTTGTCAGTGGTCTTCACCGTATCTTTCGGGACTCCCATATATTGAAGAGCTTGACTGGCAATCTTTTTGAATACCGGTGCGGCGGCTGTCCCTCCGCCAATATTGGCACCGTCCGGCTGGTCAATCACTACCAGGATCGCAATTTTAGGATTATTTACGGGTGCAAAACCGATAAACGAAACGACGTCTTTGGATTTACTGTAATCCCCGTTGACGACTTTTCTGGCCGTACCGGTTTTACCAGCCACACGATACCCTTCAATGTAAGCATTACGTCCTGTACCAATCGTCTGATCTGCAACAACCTGCTCCAGGTACCCGCTCACCAGTTTGGAAGATTCCTTGGAAATGACCTGACGAACGACTTTAGGCTTGATCACTTCGGATGAACCGTCATTTGGATTGATAATCTCCTTCACCAAGTGCGGCTCCATGAGTTTCCCACCGTTGGCAATGGCCGAAATAGCTGCTACCTGCTGGATTGGCGTTACCTGTACAAGACCATGACCATAGGCGGCTGTGGCAATTTCCGATTTATAAACCAGCGGCTTGATTGGTGAAGCTGATTCACTCGGCAGATCAATGCCCGTCTTTTTACCAAAACCGAATTGGTCTATGTAATGACGCAAACGTTCACCGCCAAGCATGTTATAGCCCAGATTAACAAACGCAATATTACTTGAACGTTTAACACCTTCCAAGTAGGAAATTCGGCCATAAGCGTGACCGTTGTCACTGATTGGGTAACCACCGATATAGATCCGCTTGGATTCAAACGTGGCGTTAGGATCAAACAGCTTCTCTTCAACCGCACCTGCCAAGGTAACAATTTTAAACGTAGACCCTGGCTCATAGATCGATTGTATAGCATGGTTAATAAAATTTTTCTGATCTGGCGTTTTCCCATAGGTGTTAGGGTTAAAGGTTGGCCAGTTGGCCATACCGAGAATTTCCATCGTATTGGGATCTGCAGCAATGACAGTCATGCTCAGCGGATTGTACTGAGCTACTGCTTCTTTCATTGCATCTTCGATGTAGAACTGAATGGTATCATCGATTGTTAGCTTCAGATTATTCCCGTTTTGCGGAGGAAGATAGCTATCCTGTGAATCGGGAAGCTTAATACCTTTGGCATCCTTCTGATAGTTCAGATAACCATCTGTACCTGTAAGCTGTTCATCGTAGGATAATTCCAGACCGTTGACAGCCTTCCCATCACGGCTCATATACCCCAGGAGATGCGAGGCTAGCGTTTCTTCAGGATAATATCTCTTCGATTCCTGTGTCATGACAATCGCGTTTTGACCCTTGTAGTTATCTTTCAGTTCTTCGCGAAATTCTTCTACTTTAGCAGCCAAATCAGGGCTAATTTTATACCCTTCACTGCGTACTTCACGTTGCTTGTAGAACTCTCCATCCTTATCCTTGGCTGTTACAAGAGCACGCATTTCGCTCTCGTTTTTACCCAGCAAACCAGACAATTTGTCAATAACCACATCTTCAATCCCGAGTTGATTAATCAGCTCCGGATTCACAGACACGGTGTATGCAGGAGAATCTGTCGCCAGAATGTTACCATTCCGGTCTGTGATTGAACCACGACTAGCCTTGATAGTTTGTTCGCGCTCTACCAAACCAGCGGCTTCTTCCTGCCAAAAACCGCTATTAACAACCTGAATAAAAAATATGCGGATTATTAATACAAGAAAAAAGAGGGTAATACATCCCCCTATAAGCAACGTGCGCATCTTTATTCTTTTTACCATCGGTACACCTCTTTTGCTTCAGCATTTTGTATGGATGGATACAAAATGTTCTACTTATTGGCTGGATCCGAGGATGATTCAGTACCTGCCGAGTTCGATGTACTCGTTGAGCGAGGTACAAAAATGACATCCTTGCCGGAAGACTCAACATAACCAAGTTTGCGAGCATTCTCGATGACCAAATTGTTCAGTTTTTCTTTTTCCACTTGCAGATTTGCAATGGTTTTCTCTGCTTCTCTCACGTCGGACAACGTCGTCTGTGCCTGCTTGTTAAGCTCATAGATGTGAGCATAGCGCGACATCATTACACCGCCGACAACAATGACAGCAATCAGAGTAATCAGATACAAAAATTTCTCGCGTGCCGGAAGACCGGTACGACGGGTCACCACTTTGGTGGTTTCCTTGTACCGCTGCTGGGTCACACGCTCTTGGGACGCTTTTTCTTTCACTGCCAGATTACCACGTGTATATGCCATACAAAGGCTCCTCCACTCTGTTTTTACAATTTCTCGGCTACGCGCAGCTTCGCTGAACGAGCACGGGAGTTCTCGGCCAGTTCCGTTTCCGTCGGACTTAGCGGCTTTCTGTTCACTAAACGCAAGACACCCTTACCACCGCATACACACAACGGAAAATCGGGAGGGCATGTACATTTCTCCAGATAACTGCTAAAGATCTGTTTGCAAATCCGGTCTTCAAGTGAGTGAAAGGTAATAACAGAGACACGTCCACCTGGCGCCAGACACCGAACCGCCTGATGTAATCCTTCCTCGAACGCACCAAGCTCATCATTTACTGCAATTCGCAACGCCTGGAAGCTGCGCTTCGCAGGATGCCCTCCGGTACGACGCGCTGCCGCAGGAATGCCTTCTTTAATCAATTCTACCAGTTCACCAGTCGTCTCAATCGTCGATTGCTTACGTTTCTCTACAATGACACGAGCAATTCTTCTAGAGAATTTCTCTTCACCATAACGATACAATACGCGTGCAATCTCCTCTTCCGGCCATTCGTTAACGATCTCCTTGGCAGTGAGGGATGCATCCTGATCCATACGCATATCCAGAGGAGCATCGTGATTGTAGCTGAATCCACGTTCCCCTTCGTCAAATTGTGGAGAGGATACCCCCAAATCGTACAAAATCCCATCAACCTGTGGTACGCCATCTTTCATCGGTACATCCAGTTCCTTAAGAACCTGCTCCAGATCACGAAAATTGGTTTTGACCAATGTAATTCGCTCTCTGTACGGAGCTAATTTTTCACGTGCGTTATCCAAAGCCCAATCATCCTGATCAAGTGCGATCAGACGTCCCTCCGGACCGAGCTTGGAAGCAATCACGGAACTATGTCCCGCGCCGCCTAAAGTGCAGTCCACGTATATACCGTCCTGCTTGATGTTTAAACCCTCTGTTGCCTCTTCTTTGAGTACGGTTATGTGGTGAAACAACCTGCACCCCTCCTGACTTTATAGATCAAAATTAAAATCGACCAGCTTTTCGGCAATGTCGTTGAATGCTTCTTCGGATTGATTGAAATAACTCTCCCATATGCCTTTGCTCCAAATCTCCACCCGGTTCGACACACCAAGGACAACGCAATCTTTGTCCAGCTTGGCATACTCTCTAAGATTGCCCGGCAAATTTACCCTGCCCTGTTTGTCCAATTCACATTCGGTAGCACCCGAGAAAAAAAACCGGGTAAAAGCACGTGCATCAGATTTCATTAATGGCAGTGCTTTGAGCTTCTGTTCCATGACCCCCCACTCCTCCATGGGGTACACGAAAAGACACTGGTCCAAACCCCGTGTGACAACGAAAGAAGGCCCCAGAGATTCGCGGAATTTAGCCGGAATAATAACCCGACCCTTATCATCAATGCTATGTTGGAACTCCCCCATAAACATTGGCCCACTCACTCCTCACCCGTTTCTCCCACTTTGCCCCACTTTCCACCACCTAAGCATAATAGATTCGCACAAAAAAATCAAAACCCTTCTTGCTTGCTTTACTTTTTTAATTTCGTAATCGCAAAAAAACGTCTTTGATCCTGTCAGTCAGGATCAAAGACGTTTCCCGTTTACGAACAATCGCACGTACACCGCATATGAGCCATTCATCAATTAACCATTGTAAACCCTTTGAATCACTTTATCAGCTTGTAATTAATGGATGCCTCTTAGAATTTCCAGCTATCCAGATATTTTTCTTGCTCCACTGACAGGGAGTCGATGGCAATGTTCAAGCTTTCCAATTTGTAACTTGCGACCTGCTGGTCGATGTCATAAGGTACATTAACAACGGTTTTACCCAAGCTCTCATAGTTCTCGCTTACATAACGCAGACCCAGCGCCTGCAAAGCAAACGTCGTATCCATAATCTCGGCAGGATGTCCATCTGCTGCACCCAGGTTTACAAGACGTCCTTCAGCCAGCAAATACATTTTACGACCATCTTTGAAACGATATTCTTCAATGTTGCGGCGTACTGTGCGGATTGAATCCGAACGTTTGGCAAGCTCAGGTTTGTTCACTTCCACATCAAAGTGCCCAGCATTGCTCAGGATCGCTCCATCTTTCATTACATCGTAATGCTCTCCAGTAATCACATCTTTATTGCCCGTAACCGCGATGAAAAAATCACCCAGCTTGGCTGCTTCCACCATGGTCATGACACGGAATCCGTCCATATGCGCTTCTACAGCCTTGATAGGATCAATTTCCGTTACGATTACATTCGCTCCCAATCCTTTGGCTCGCATCGCTACGCCTTTACCACACCAACCGTAACCCGCTACAACCACATTCTTGCCTGCAACGACCAGATTCGTTGTACGGATGATCCCGTCAAATGCAGATTGACCTGTACCGTAACGATTATCAAACAGGTATTTGCAATAAGCGTCATTGACTGCAACCATCGGGAATCGCAGTTGGCCTTCTTTCGCCAAAGCTTTCAGACGAATGATGCCCGTTGTCGTTTCCTCTGCTCCACCACGAATGGTGGCAGCAAGATCCGGACGCTCCGATGCAATAATTGTGGCGAAATCTCCACCATCATCAATAATCAGGTCAGGTTTTACCTCCAGTGCACGAAGCTGCAATTCCTTGAATTCAACAGGATCCGGATTATGTTTGGCGTACACCGTAACTCCATCTTCAACCAGAGCTGCACAGACATCGTCCTGTGTTGACAATGGGTTACTATGCGTAATGGTAACTTCTGCACCACCAGCCTGAATGACTTTTGCCAGATAAGCCGTTTTAGCCTCAAGGTGGAGACAAATTGCTACTTTCAAGCCTTTAAACGGCAGGTCTTCTTCAAATTGGCGACGAATGCGGTTCAATACCGGCATATGCGCTTCTACCCAATCAATTTTTAAATGACCTTCCGAAGCAAGTCCCATATCCTTCACAATACTGTTTTGCAAAGCAGGTGTTTTCATTCCTTCTCCCCCTCAATATATTCCTACTATTATAAAGGTCACTACAGTGTGATCATTTGGTGTTGTCCACGGAATTCGCACTGACTTTCAATCAGCTGCCCAATCCACTCTGTTCCATAACGATTCAGGTAAAAGAGCGCATTATGTACTCGTTCCTGCGGTTTGTTCATGGGGAAAAGTGAATTCTGAATTCCGTTCCAGTGCCTTAGGCTCACATTGTGTTTTTCTTTGATCGCCTTATGGGTCTGCTGTTGTAGGTACTGTATCTGTTCGCTAATTTTGCCTACATTGGTTTCTCCAATTCGGTCCAGACCAGGATGAATCTCTGCAATCTGGTCAAGCAATGGTTGATATAGATCGGAGAACGCTTGTTGAACTCTCCCAAACTGTTCATCCACCCGGAAGGTCTCCTGCTGTGCCAGCCATTGCTTCTTCCTATCTTCCATATGATATTGAACGTCCTGAAAAGAAAGACCGTACTGCTCCATATGTTTGCGATGAACATCTTCCAAAATGGTAAAGGACAAGCGCGGCAGCAAAATAGGCATCTGCAATCCGAACTGCCGGAACGCTTCACGCGTCAATCCCCAATAGGCAATCTCACCCTGACCCAAAATAACAGCCGCTACAGGCAATATGGAGTCTTGCATCAATGGGCGTGTTAACACATTGTTGCTAAACTGCTCGGGATGTTCAGTGAGTTCCTGAAGCAACCGCTCTTCTGTAAACGAAACCAGACCTTTACGATCGCTGAACAAGCCATCTTTCAACATCAGAAGCAACCGTGCGCCTTCATGGATGTAGAATAGATTGGCTCCATCTTCCGTGACTTCAGCAGGCATGGCATAGCCTGCCTGTTCCAACTTGGCAGCACCATCTGCATATGCACTCCGTAAAATCTCATTCTCACGAACCAGACGTTCAAACACAGGCTGTTCCAGTCTGCGCAAGTCTGGATCTGCAGCATCCATCAGAACAAGTCCAGTACTGCCAAACAAGGCTGAAATTAATCGGGCAAATGCATCACTTAGGTTCGAGCTGGATTCATGTATCTCGGTAATCAGCTTCATTAAACCTGGTTTGTGCATTGTATCCGGTAACAGCTGCTCCACCTGATTCAACACCGTCATCCACTGATCCATTTCCACATGAACATAACTCACAGAATCCCTTCCTGCGAATCGCCCTTGTAATTTGATCTTCGCCATATCTCCGCTGGCGTCAGGCAAGTACGTGTGATTGACTTCATCCCAGTCATGGTCTTCCCCTGCAATCCAGAATACGGGAACTACCGGCCGCTGTAATCTTTTCTCTGCTTCCCTTGCGGCTGCAACTACACTTGCCGCTTTGTAAATCACAAACAACGGACCTGTAAGCAGACCGCTTTGCTGTCCTCCCGTAACAACCAACGCACCTTGTTCCGCGAGACGAGTGATGGACTCATGTACTGCACTATGATCGTTCACCCGCTTATTATATATACGTAGATATTCTGCCAGGCTTTGACGGGGTATACGTGTGTTTTCCGATTGGTCCAGCCACTCGGCACGTGTATGCAGCCCCGATTCCCAGCGTATATCATATTCGTAAAGGCCACGCGCAGCATCCCTTGAACAGACATAGTCTTCTGCAAGTCGCGTTCCGCTGCGGAGTGCCTCGGTCATACCTTTCATGAGGTCTGCCTCCTATCTGCTTCAAAGAGCCTTTCTTGATTGTACCGAATGAGTGCCCTCTTCGTCAAAAGAAAGTGCATCAAAAAATAAAAAACCACCGAACAAAGTCGGCGGTTTGATATTTATGGATAAGTCCAAATGAAAATTTATACTTTTTATACGTAAGGTTCTGCAACCCAGTGACCTTTGGAAACCTCAATCAATTGAGCATTCTGCAGGTTGTACGGATCATTTGCAGGCCCACCAGATCCATTTTTAATTGCTTGTTCTTCCGGCAGCAAAATGCGACGTTTGCTCGCTTCTACTTCCGGGTCAGGTACAGGGATCGCAGACAGCAATGTTTTGGTGTAAGGGTGAATCGGATTAGCATATAGTTCTTCACTTTCTGCCAACTCCACCACTTTACCCATGTACATTACAGCTACACGGTCACTGATATGCTTAACCATGGACAAGTCATGCGCAATGAACAGGTATGTCAAGCCGAGACGCTGCTGAAGTTCTTCCAGCAAATTAACGACCTGAGCCTGAATGGACACGTCCAGTGCAGACAATGGCTCATCACAGATGATGAATTTAGGGTCTACAGCCAATGCACGGGCAATCCCGATCCGTTGTCTTTGACCACCTGAGAATTCATGTGGATACCGGAGTGCATGGCTAGGATTCAGACCTACAAGATCAAGCAGTTCTTCAACACGTCTCTTCCGCTCTGTCCGGCTTGACGCCAGACCATGAATATCGAGGGATTCACCGATAATATCCATAACGTTGAAACGCGGATTCAAGGACGCATAAGGATCCTGGAAAATCATTTGCATATCTTTACGCATTTCTTTCATTTTGCGTGGGGACAGCTTATAGATATCTGTTCCGTTAAAGTTAACGTTTCCGCCTGTTGGCTCATAAAGGCGAAGAATCGTACGGCCAGTTGTGGATTTACCACAGCCAGACTCCCCTACAACTCCAAGTGTTTCGCCTTCAAAAATATCAAAGCTAACATCATTAACCGCTTTGAGAATGTTGCCTTTACCCAAATTGAAGTATTGTTTCAGGTTCTTCACTTGAACCAGCGGCTTGTTGGCACCTTTGATAATACCAACTGGAGTAGGCTTTTCTTTCTTAGGCTCGTCCAGACGAGGAAGAGCATTCAGCAATTTAATCGTGTAAGGATGCTGAGGGTTACTGAAGATTTCGGCAGTTGTTCCTGTTTCAACAACTTCGCCTTCCTTCATAACGACAACACGGTCACACATTCCTGCGACTACTCCAAGGTCATGCGTGATAAGCATGATCGAAGTTCCCAGCTTTTGCTGCATGTCCTTCATCACATCCAAGATTTGTGCCTGGATCGTTACGTCGAGTGCAGTTGTTGGTTCATCCGCAATCAGAAGGGATGGACGGCATGCCAGGGCAATCGCAATCATAGCACGCTGACGCATACCACCGGAAAATTGGTGCGGATAATGATTCATACGCGCTTCCGCATTTTTGATGCCTACAAGTTCAAGCATTTCCAATGCACTTTTTTGAGCTTCTTTTTTGGACATATTCTGATGCTTGCGCAGTACTTCGGTAATTTGTTTACCAATTTTGATGGTAGGATTCAAAGAAGTCATTGGATCCTGGAAGATCATGCCGATATCTTTACCACGGATGGCTTCCATTTGTTTATCTGTCTTATTCAGCAGGTCCTGCCCGTGAAAAGTAATTTCTCCGCTTTTGACCTTCGAAGGCGGGGAGGGAATCAATTTCATGATGGTTTGGGCAGTAACACTCTTACCACTACCAGATTCACCTACGATCCCCAGCGTCTCTCCTTTGCCAAGTTCAAAACTCACATTTTTAACGGCATCAAATTCACCAGAACGTGTCGTGAACGACACACTTAGGTCTTTGACTGTTAAAATCGGCTCCATAATCCCACCTCCTATTTCTATTTACGTAATTTCGGATCAAGCGCGTCGCGCAAGCCGTCACCAAGCAAGTTAAATGCGAGCATTGTCATAACCATCAGACCTGCAGGGAACCACATCCGCCAAGGATACAGCGTCCAGCCTGTTAAGGCATCATTGATCATTGACCCAAGTGAAGATCTTGGTGCCGAAACACCCAAGCCCAGGAAGCTCAGAAACGCTTCTGCAAAGATGGCATTTGGAATCGACAACGTCAATGTAACGAGAATGGGTCCGACAGCATTTGGCAACAAATGACGGAAAAGCTGACGTCCTGTGCTTGCGCCCATGGAACGAGCCGCAAGAATAAAGTCTCTGTTTTTGAGTTGCATAATCTCACCACGTACAATCCATGACATGCTGATCCAGCCTGTAATGGTAAGGGCGATAATAATGGTCGTTAAACTTGGCTCCAATACAACAAGCAACAGAATAACAACGAGCATGTAAGGCAGGGAGTACAAGATCTCGGAGAACTTGTTCATGATACCATCAACACGTCCACCATAGAAGCCCATAATTGCCCCATAAATCACACCGATGATAAGGTCAATTAAAGCAGCGGCTAAACCTACAGTAAGAGACACACGTGCACCTACCCAGGTTCTTACCCATACATCACGACCCAATTCATCTGTCCCAAACCAGTGTTCAGCACTCGGTGAAGCATTAGCATTCAATAGATCATTGGAATAATAATTATAGCTTGAGAATAACGAAGTTGGACCAATCATTGAGAAAATGACAACAAGGACTAGAACAGTCAAACTAATCATAGCGGCCTTGTTGGTTGCAAGTCTGTACATAGCGTCTTTGAATAGCGATACACTCTCTTGCGATTTCAACGTTGCCTGACTATCCAGGCCTGTGTTCGCTGTTTCTTTATTGTTGTTATTCGTGCCAGACAACGTTATGCCCCCTTCCGGCTTTCTAGCTTAATTCTAGGATCGATCAAAACGTAAGCAATATCTGTCAGGAAACGTGCAAGCATCAAGAGAATACCATAGAAAATTGTAATCCCCATAATCATCGTATAATCACGATTCGTAATACTCTCTACGAATACTTTACCAATTCCGCCAATATTAAAGATCTGCTCAATAACAACGGAACCTGTAATAATATTCGCCGTCATCGGACCAACATAAGTAACAACTGGCAGAATCCCGTTCCGTAAAACGTGTTTAAACATGATAGCAGGCCATTTCAAGCCTTTGGCTTTGGCTGTCTTGATGTAGTCTGCATGCAACACTTCCAACATGCTTGAACGCGTCAAACGCGCGATAAAGGCAATTGGAGATGCTGACAGGGCTGCAACTGGCAGCACATAGTCGAGTGGGCCATCGAACCCCATAACGTTAAACCAGCCGAGTTTAAAGGCGAAGACGTATTGTAGCAACGAAGCGAGCAAAAAGCTCGGAACTGCAATACCTATAACAGCTAAAATCATCGTTACATCATCAATCAGTTTACGGTGATAAACCGCTGCAAGAAGTCCCAGCAGAACACCCACAATAATTGAGATAATGATCGCAAAGATTCCCAGCTTCAATGATGCTGTAAACGTTTGAGTGATCATGTCAGATACATCCTGATTCAGGTATTTCATCGAAACCCCGAAATCACCTTTGATGATTCCGCCCATATACTTCAGGTATTGTTCATACATCGGTTTGTCTAAACCATACTTCACTTCCAAAAGTGCCCGAATTTCGGGTGATACTTTTTTCTCGGATGTAAAAGGGTCACCCGGAATGGCCTTCATCAGGAAGAAGGTTGCTGATGCGAGTATGAAAAGCGATAGCAGCACAAATAGCAGTTTTTTCAAAACGTACTTAACCAACCCTTGCACACCTCCACAAACAATATTTTGTATACAAATCGATTGTAGATTTAGACAGAAATAAAGTCCAATCCATTTATCGGAAATTTCAAGAATTATAAGGAAAATCGGTGTACATACAAAAAAATCGGGATATATATGGAATTCCACATATATATCCCGAAGCAATCATATTAGACTTCAGAACAACTTATTTCTCTTCCAGATATGCACGAGTGAAGTCAATAGCTCCACTGAAATCAAGTTGTACGCCTTTCAGATAAGGCTTAGTCAAAGATACGTTAGTGTAGTAGTAGATCGGCAATACGCCCATTTCATCTTGAACCAAAATTTTCTCAGCATCAGCAAATGCAGCCATACGTGTTGCTGGATCAGCAGATTTTACAGTTTCTTTAACATCTTTGTCATACTGTTCGTTGCTGAATTTGGAATCATTGTTTGTGTTTCCAGTAGTCCACATTTCCAAGAAGTTGTACGGATCGTTATAGTCAGCAGACCAGCCCGCACGAGCGATTTGGAAGTTTTGGTTTTGACGGTTCTCAAGGAATACGCCCCACTCTTGGTTTTCCGTTTTCACGTCAACACCAAGGTTCTTCTTCCACATGTCAGCAACGGCAAGAGCGATTTTCGCATGATTGTCACTAGTGTTGTAGATCAAAGTTACTGCAGGCAACGTTGTGTAGCCTTCTTCTTTCATACCTTCAGCAAGCAATTTTTTAGCTTCGTCCACATTTTCAGTGAAGTAGTCGTCTTTGTGCTCATCACGGAACTCGCCTTTTTCACCGCGGATACCTGGAGGTACAAAGCCGAATGCAGGAATTTGTCCACCTTGTGTTACTTTATCAACGATCAACTGACGCTCGATAGACATTGCAAATGCTTTACGAATTTTAGCGTTGTTGAATGGAGCTTCATTAACGTTGAACTGATAGTAGTACGTACTTGCAATACCAGTAGCTTTAAACTCGTCAGGCAATTCCGCTTTTACAGAAGGAATTTGGTCTGTTGGAATTTCACCGTTAGGTGCACCAGTGTAATCCAGTTGTCCAGACTTATAAGCTTGCAGTTCGGAAGCACTGCTGCTTGTCAAAGACATGTTGATTTCAGACAATTTGATGTCTGAAGCTGCATGGAAGCTTTCGTTTTTCTTAACAACGATTTTTTGACCTTTAGCGTACTGATCCATTGTGAATGGTCCGTTAACGATCATGTTTTTGTAATCAGTGAAGAATTTGTCATTGGTATCAGCAGACTTGTGTACTGGGTAGTACGTGTAGAATGCTGTCAGACCCAAGAAGTAAGGTGTTGGGTTTTCCAACGTTACTTCCAGCGTGTGCTCGTCAGTAGCTTTAACACCTACTTGAGAGAAATCTGTGATTTTAGTACCTTTATATTTTTCGTCTTTGCTCAGGTTGTAACCCTCAGCACCTTTGATGTAGTACAATTGGTAAGCATATGGAGAAGCTGTTTCCGGTTTCAAAGCGCGTTCCCAAGAACGTACAAAGTCTTCGGCAGTGATTGCATCACCGTTGCTCCATTTTGCTTCAGGGTCCAGGTTGAACGTGTATTTCAGACCATCCGGCGAAATTACCCAGTCTTTTGCAACGCCCGGAGCTTCTTTACCATCAGCGTCGATACGAACAAGACCTTCATACAAGAATTTCAGAACAGTGTTGGTTTGGCTGTCTTTAGCTTGAGCCGGGTCCAACGTAGGAGGTTCAGCTGTCAGGTTAATTTTCAGCACTTGATCTTTCGCAAGACCATTGCTCTCGCCTGCAGAACCAGTATCGGTGTTACCTGTGCCTTCGTTTTTCGATCCGCACGCTGCAAGTACGGTACCGAACGCCAAAATTAGCGTCAAAAGGACTAATAGACTTTTCCTTTTCATCTAACACTTTCCCCCTAAATTGATATGGTTTATGTTTATAGATTATACAACCACCGGTCAAAAAAATCTACATTACTTTTTCAGAAAGTAATGTTTTTTTCAGTATTCGACAAAATCGACACATTTTTTAGTCCTCTTGCGTTATGTATCCTTACATCTGTTTCATGAAGTATCTAAATAATCCAAATATAGTAAACAAAATGTACCCAAAACTCATCATTACAAAAGCCATGCGCCAAACGGCCCGGAACATTCTACCCCCATCGACCTTTCCTTTTAGGCGATTTTGAGCCCCTCCGATAAATCCAAGGGCTATTAGTATGAGTAAAAGCGTTAAATAAAATCCGAAATTCGAATCAAATGTTAAGTTGAATAACGCCGAAACGGAGAAAATAAGAAATACGGTTGTCACATCCATTGCAGATCGTAACGCTGCTCGCTTATCTTTCTTCCACCCGTACATTATCCAGTAAACAAGTAAAAACGGAAAAAACGGCAGTATGCTCAGCACAATAAAAAATCCCATCAACTCACTCCTTCCGGTTGCATGCCTTCAATCAGATGAAGCAGTAATTCATGCATCGGAGCAGTCAAGCCACACCGACGCGCCATGCTTACAATTTGCCCGTTAATGGATCGGACCTCTGTCTGTCTTCCATTCAAAACATCCGATAACATGGAGGAAGTATTTGAGGCAGTAGAATGACAGACAGACAGGATTTGCTCCCATACATCCACGTCCAAAACGATTCCGCTTGCTTCATATGTCATCATTGCCTCGTCATATAGCTGACGCATCAACACGATCCGTTCCTTCCTCGTGATTAACTCACCGTTGGGTATACGCCACAGGGCAGTAAGAGGGTTAATGACAGCGTTAATTAAAAGTTTTCTGTATATCAGCTTATCGATTTCATTCGACACTGTACAGTCAAATCCTGCCTGCTGCAAAAGTCCCGTTAAATGAATTAACTCATTCTGATCCGCCGGAGTTTGGGATGCAGGACATACATTTGCACTCTTGCCCAACCAAGTCTCTCCCCTGCCTGCCCTGATGACCCTATCTTGCTCACGTTTTGCACCTTCAGTGGTTATGACACTCCATATATTGCAATGCGGCATACTCCATTGTAAGTCCTCCAAATGCCCCATACCGTTTTGAAAACATGCTATATTCAGGGTCTTGGTCTTCAAGGCCTTTATTTCACGAATGACATCATGTACCGCCGTCTGCTTCACCATTAAAAGCAGCCATTCCCCAGGTAACTGTTCAGGTTGTGCTTGTCTTCGGGATAAGGCTTTAATCTCATCGGCTTGAATCAGGCTAGGAGGAATTTGTTTGATTCTTCCCCCCTCGATCACTTTAAAGCCTTCTCTATTCAGTTTCTCTGCCTGTTCAGCCGTTCTGGTCCAGAATCGAACCTCGTAACCAGCAGCAAGAAGTTTCCCTCCATATAAAAGACCCAGCGACCCTGCTCCTACAACGTCAATGATCATGCAGCATCCCTACCTCTGCTCAAAAAGTTCTTTCATATATAATAGAACAAAAACAGCAAACAAAAAACCCGTCATCCCTGCCGTTATATAACGAAGGTGTGACGGGCCTGATCTAAACAGAGAATCAAACACATTTTGTTGTTATTCAATTCGTTCCAGGTTTCCGTTGGCATCCATTTTGAATCTTGTTTTGAGTTCTTCTTCCTCTTCTGTCAAAAATGCAAGTCTGCGAGCGCGATCCATAATCTGAATCAGCGCTTTATAATCGTCGTTCACCACACGATAGTCTGTCTGCACTTCATTTACTTCCTTGGACAGCCGATCATTCTCGCAGCGGAGTTCATGAAGTTCATCCTCTTTTTCCCGCAGCTCCTTCTCAAGCATCTTAAGCTGGCGACTATTCTCCTGGGCTGTACCCTTCCATTGACGCAAGAAACGAATTACGGCATCAATGGAAAGAGAGTCTTCAGAGATTCCATCTGCCTTGTACAGATTATCTTCTGTATCCAGTGTGGACAATGCTGCCACCTGTGGTCCAAGCAAAGCTGGCTGCTTGCGAAGATAGCTCCGTTTTTGACGTTGAGCCTTGGCATTGCTAATAGCAGACTCATACTTCTTACGAACACAACTGTTCCAGCGAAAACCGCAAGCGGCTGAAGTTCTGCCTATTTTTTCGCCTACCTCTTCAAAAGCAGCCAGTTGTGTGCTCCCTTCCCGAATATGACGCAAAGTAACCTCTGCCAAAATCAAATCGTCCTCTGTACTCCAAGCATCCTGTCTCACTGCAGTCATGCTATAATACCCTCCTAACAACATCCTAAAATAACCGTCCCCATGACCGATTTCCGGCCTGTGAATTAGGTATAAAAGCTGCTTCATTCATTCTTATGCCTCTCATAGAGTTCATAGAATTGATTTCATACTAAAATGTATTTCCACATTTGAGTCTACTCATACGTGACATATGCAAAACAGGCCATACTTTAATTCATTTCAACAAAAAAAGAATTCGCTTTCATATCCAATTTTGTTTACACCTTTTTCCTTTCCCGGTATAATGTTGTGTAGACAATCTATGATCGTACATAGGAGAGGAGGACTTACCGTGGCGCGCATGTTTCGGGTACTCGGGTTCTTCACGCTTGCGATTGGCCTGATGGCTTTTGCGGGAGACCTGGTCGAAATGGCTTTGCTTTTTTTCCTGCAGACTGCGTTTTTTGTCATTTTGGGATATTTGAAATTTACCGAACGAACGTACATATTGCTCTTCTGGGGTTATATGATCGTGACATTCACAGGGTTCAGCTACTGGACCGTATTCCAAATGGATTTGCCGCTCTAATCCGCCAGCAGCATCAAAGCGATCCGGCTACAGTCGGATTGCTTTTTTGTTATTTCAGATTAAATGATTGTTCTTTTATGTTATGTAACCACTAAGGATATTTCACGTATTTGTTTCATATATTGTCTGAAAGAGATAGCCTGTACCTGAGATATTAACCGAGAGGAGAATGATTGGTGAAACACCGATACGGCATTCCTGCCTTCATCGTATGTATTATATTATTTATCCAACTGCCATCGACATATGCCTATGGAGAGTCTTCACCTCAAGATACTCATGAGCTATTGCAAAAAAGTCTATCCATCGTCGAAATCGATCATGAAATCGAGCGAATTGGAGAAAGACAAAAACAGCTGGATGAACAGCGCCAAGCGTTGTCCTTACAGCTTCAGGAACAGGAAGAACAGATACATATTCAGCAAGATCGGGCAGGTGCTGTTGTAAGGTCCTACTATACTGGAGAGCGAGACAGTCTCTTGATGACTGTACTTGGAGCAAGATCTTTCAAAGACCTGTTTATTCTATTCGACTACTATCAGATCATCATGGGAAGGGACCAGGCTGTACTGGACAAGTACCAGGACCGATACCGGAGCTTGCAACAAACGTCCTCACAGATTAGTCAGACCCGTGCAGAATTGTCTGAACTAAAAATCAATCTTCAGCATCAACGGGAACGTGTACTTGCATTGCAGAAAGAGGTAGACGGAAAAGTAGCCGCCAGCGGAGATGCTGCGGTCATGCAAAAATTGATGGATGAACTGACCAGCTATTGGGAGAATATCGGCATATATGAGGTCAAGCACTACTTCAAAGCATTGGCAGCGGCCATGCAGAACCTGCCACAGTTCATTCAGGAGCAGAACGGAGGAATATCAACTACTGGAAAGACATACACGATTCGAATTGAGCAAGATGAACTGAACACGTTTTTGCGGTCCCAGAATCCCATCTTTGAAGACTTCGCCTTTGAGTTTGAAAAGGATCGAATTACGGCCTCTGGACAGCGTGATCAGCTGCAATTAAGTATTGAAGGACATTATACGGTAGAGAATGAACCGCAAAACTCCATTCGTTTTCATGTAGATAAACTTGTATTTAATCAGTTGGAACTACCTGATACTACACGCCGTATGCTGGAACGAGAATTCGATCTCGGATTTTACCCACAGAAAATTCTATCTTTTGTCAAAGCCACAGAGGTATCCACAAGCGAAGGCATACTTGAAGTAAAGCTCGCCATTTCATTTTGACGAGCTTTGCAAGGCAATAATGCTTTTTACGTATTGATTAGCCGTAATCTCTCCCGCGAGAAGTTGTTGGATCTTCTTTTGAAAAGCAGAAGTCAGTATAAGGCTTTCGGTTATTACAGCCTGTGAAGATTCAGCTGGAAACCAGGATTTCACATCAGTCGTATCATATTTCGTTATTAGTTTCTGTGACTCAAGATCTAGTTCCTGTTGCTTTGCGGGTAAATACTTAGCCTGTTGGTACCACTCCGATTGCACGGAAGAGGAAGTCATACCTTCAATCCAGCGGCTGGCCTCTTCCGCCTCAAGTGAGCCAGCTGCGATAACAAGACTTCTTGATCTTAGCGGTTCTAACGCATCGAGGGCTATCCTGTCTGTTGAAGCCTTTTCGCCTGCCACGCCTTGATTTCCACTCAACAAACGAGACAGCAACGTGACTACCATAGGGGCCCCCGTTTGCTCACCAGAAGCAGAGATCGTCGGATTTGTTGATTCGACCGTAATATGCGACTGGATCTGGTCCAGTAACTGTATGATCTGTTGGTACGCCTCCGTTTGCGAAGAAGTTTGCGCTTTCTTAATTCTGTCGGGGGCCATACCTGGGTCAAACTGATTCAGCCATGCACTTACCGCATGAAGATCATTTAAGTTTATTCTTATCAAATCCGTTCCATCTTGCGCTGCCTGTTGTACAAGTTTGATCCACTGGTCCTTATTTTCGGGTAAACCTGCCAAGTCGGCTTCGTCCAGGAATGAAGATCGAGCCGCGAGTACGTAGGCGTCAAAGTCAAACGGTATACCCCATTGGTAACCATTCCACTCTGTCATTTCTCTCAAGCCGACCACGGTTCCTCCCAAAGACTTGGAGAGCGTTGTACCATTTAACGGATACAGATGTCCTTTTTTGGCATGATACTGAACCTCCGAACTATCCAGAAGAATGATATCCCCGCTCTCCCCTACCGAAAATTGATTATCAAGCACTCGTTTATATGTATCTGGCTCCAAATTACGAAGACTGATTTCCACCTGTTGAGAAGCTGCTACTTCATTAGCCAATCTTTCAAACGACTGGAAGTCTGTCTTTGGCATGGAGACTACAATCTCTAGTGGGGCATGTTGGTCCTCGCTGCGCGATGAAGTGTTGGGAAATGCATCTTTCTCCTGGTCTCGTTCCTGATTCAGCTGTGAACCTCTAAAGTCAAAACTGGGAGACAGAATCGTTAACGAAAGCAGCAGTACTGCGAACAAAATAACCTGATGCCTACGCTTCATTAACTTCTCCTCCTTGCTCCCTAATTTTTTCCTGCAACACTCATTGTAACAAATAAGTAGTGCTCTTGTCCTATCCTGCCAAAAAACAGTTTTCCGATATTTTGCATACTTCGAGCATATCGAGTTCTGTGTAATAACTGATTTTTAATTTTTCAGCAAAAAAACCGGCTCTAAGAGCCGGTTCATTAGAAACATTTTCCGGGAAATAAACTCTCCTCAACCTTACAATAAATCCGCTGCAAGCTGAGCCAATTTGGAGCGTTCTCCTTTTTCCAGCATAATGTGTCCGCTGATTCCCTCCTGCTTGAATCGCTCCACAATATACGTCAGACCATTACTTGCTGAATCCAGGTAAGGATGGTCAATTTGCTCAGGGTCCCCCATCAGAATAATTTTACTGCCCTCACCGACCCTTGATACAATGGTCTTCACTTCATGACGAGACAGGTTTTGGGCTTCATCGATAATGATGAACTGTCCTGGAATGGACCGTCCACGAATATAGGTCAAGGCTTCAACCTGAATACTGCCAAGCCCCATCAAAATTTTATCAATGTCGCCTGCTTTTTTGGTATCAAACAAAAATTCCAGATTATCATAAATCGGTTGCATCCACGGTCGAAGTTTTTCTTCCTTCTCCCCAGGAAGATAACCAATATCTTTTCCCATCGGAACGACAGGACGGGCGATCAATAATTTTTTGTACTTGTGATCATCCTCCACCTTAAGCAAACCTGCAGCAAGCGCCAGCAAGGTTTTCCCTGTTCCCGCCTTTCCTGTAATCGTAACAAGGGGAATATCATCATTCAGCAGCAGCTCCAGGGCCATTCGCTGTTGCGCGTTACGTGCGCCAATGCCCCACACATTATCATTGCTCAGGAAAAGCGGCTCCAGTTTCGTTCCCTCTGTATTTACTTTGAGCAAAGCCGATTTATTGGTTCCCATTTCATCCTTGAGAATTACAAATTCATTCGGGTAAAGCGAATAAGACAACTGTAATGGTTTGATTGGCAGAAAACGATATGTGTAAAACTCATCAATAACCGAAGGGTGGACTTTCAGGGCCGTATAGCCCGGGTACAACTCACTCAGTCCTGCGGTCCGATCTGATAAGTAATCCTGCGTAAACAGCCCAAGTACATCCGCTTTGATACGAACAAGTACATCCTTGCTGACCAGTACAACCTGACGTTCAACTATCTCTTTTTCATTTTCCTCAATTTGATAATTTAAGGCCACGGCCAAAATTCGATTATCATTCGATACCTCACCAAACATTTCCTGAACTTTCACAAAGCTGCGATGATTCAGTTCCACTTTCAGATTGCCTCCATTAGCCAGAGGTACACCACTGTGCAAATGTCCTAATTCACGCAATCCATCAAGAAGTCTCGATACATTACGGGCATTCCGGCCAATTTCATCGGCATTCCTTTTTTTGGAGTCGATCTCCTCCAGTACAACCGCGGGAATGATTACCTCATGTTCTTCAAAGGCAAATATGGCATTGGGGTCATGCAGAAGCACGTTGGTATCCAATACAAAAATCTTTTTCATTCAATCCCCTCCAAAGCGGCGTCGTTAAAGGCATGGGCTAGAACGTGAACTCAGGAATGCCAGATTATACAATTGTTTCACCATGCATGGGCAGTCCTTTTTTCTTTCCCGAGTTCGTTTTTGATCGTGTGATCTTCAGCAGCGGCATGGACAATCATGCTCCCATACATAAATGTATTCGACTAGGACAAAATAATTGTCAACCATTCTGAAAAACTCCAAGAAAGGATGAACATTTATGAAAATATGGGTGTGCACGCTGCTTATGATCTTTATACTTACAGGCTGCAACACAACTCGTAACGCTTCGCCGAATCAGGGGACACATGCGAAAGGATACGGAGGAAATGTAGCAACTCAGCAAGATCAACGGAAAGGATCTCACATGCTCAATACACAGGAAGATCGGATGCACCCTTCTGCTGTGGACCACCTGACCGAAAATACAGGTGAGGTTCATGAGAAAAACGTCATGGACAACACCAAGGCTGGGCGGATGCCAAACGAAAAAAGGGTCACCCACCTCAAAACACTTGCCAAGCAAGTGGAAGGTGTCAAAGATGCCAACTGTGTTATCCTTGGCAATACAGCCGTCGTTGGCATTGATGTGGATGGTGAACTGGAACGTGCACAAGTCGGTACGATCAAATATGCTGTAGCCGAAGCCCTTCGCAAAGATCCGGAAGGTTTGGATTCCATTGTAACCGCAGATGCCGATGTTACCGAACGTATTAAGGAAGTTGGTGAACATATTCGTCAAGGACACCCGATATCCGGCTTTGCTTCAGAGCTCGCCGACATGGTGGGACGAATCATCCCTCAACTGCCGAAAGATGTCAAAGTCCGTCAAAATCCAGATGAACATAAGCAACAAATGCAGCAGCTGCATTCATCTGACAAAAGACAACAAAAAGCCCAGTGATCTCTCACTAGGCTTTTTTCATGGCAGAAAACACCTGCTCATCTAATTTCTCAGCAGCACGCTGATCATATATTTTGACATATTGCGGCACAGAGGACAGTTGGGCTCCATAAAAAAGGGCATTCCTTACCGCTTCAATGGAAATGTCGAAGCAGCACATGTTAAAGGGAACATCCTGTAACGGATTTTGTCGTACCGAAGCACGTCCGTTTACAGCATACACCATTTCTTCTCCAAATATAGTGACGGTAATGGCCGGATTCTCAATCATATTGTTCACGAGACGTGAACGATGATCAATCGCCACACGAAGGGTGGAAGCATTCTCCGCATAGATCCAGGAGATAGCCGTTGATGTCGGACCTCCAGATTCAATGTCCACGGTGCTCAGGAGCACAAATGTTTCGTTCTTGAATTGCTGTAGAAGAGATTCAGTCAATTGTGTGACGGCTTCGGACATCCAACCAGCCCCCTAATCTTCTTTATGCAATTCTTGATGCGTTATTGATGTTATTATAACATACCACCAATCTTGCTTCCAATCCCAAAAGAAAATGGATATTACTCGGCTGATGGAGAAGTTGTTACTTTACCTGAGAGGGTATCCTGCAACGCCTGCTTGGCGTTAGCCAATTCCGTTTCGTTGATATATACATATGGACTTCTCCACTCTCCGGTTACTGGTGTGTAATGTACATCCGATTTGGAAATATTCCAGTAAGTAGCAATAAAGTTTTTCATCTGCTCCGATTCAACGTCTGTCGTCATATTTTTATCAACCGCGCCAATTACTTTGCTAATCTTCGTTACGCCGCCAAGTGATTTCAACTGATCCAGCATGGAATTCAGCACTTGGTTCTGACGTTTGTTGCGGTCAAAGTCATTGGACTCGGCTGTTTTCGGATTACAGTTCGATTTACGGTAACGAACGAAATCGAGTGCTTCTTTGCCATCCAGGTGCTGCGCTCCGGTCACCAGATTAATATCCGTGCCATCGGCTGTATCTTTGTAACACATGTTTTTGTCCACGGTCACATCCACGCCACCTACGGCATTGACAGCATCACGAAATGCCTGGAAATTCAGAACGGTGGTATAGTTGATATCCACATCCAGATATTTGCCCATCATTTCTTTCATTTGATCTTCTGCATTCTTGCCAGAGGTTTTTTCTTGCGCTTTAAATTTGGGATAATAAGAGTTCAATTTATTCGCCTTGTACCCATCCAGCTGAATACGTGTATCCCGAGGTAATGATACTATAGTTGCCGACTTGGTTTCCGGATTCAGTGCAGCTACCATGACCACATCGGAGAGATACGTGCCTGTTTCAGGACGGTTATCTGTACCTAGCAACAACATCGTAATGGGCTTGGTTTTGGCTGACATACCAGGCGGTACCGGCTTGTCGATGCCTGTATCAGCTACCTGATTATATACCCAATAGATATATCCCCCGCCTACCAAAATAGCAATAGCCAATAAACTTAAAACCAGTCTGCCAAAGGTACGCATCCGTTTCTTCTTCTTTGGTTGCTTACCCTTTCCATTCTTCGATCCAGAAGCACCGGATGAAGCCGGTGCCTGTCTCCGTGGAGGCAGTCCATTCGAATTTGAGTTCATATCTTCAACACCTTTATCACATCTGTTTTGGCCTATATATAAGACATCCGCTTTCCCTAAGGAAAACGGATGGTCTATACAAGGACAGAGTTTATGAGTTTCGAGCGGCAGCTTCTGCCTTTTTCTTTTGACGACCTTCAATGAAATAGCGCACTCGCACTAACAGCATCAAACCGACAGCCACCAACAAACATTGAATGATGGGCAGTTTGTCGATCTGAAAAATAAGAAGCATGAATGTGCCCATCGCCATCAATACATAGAGAACGATTTCCTTACCAAGCGGCAATTTCTGACGTACCCGAAACACCTTGTTATATACGTAAGTAATCAATACAAAGATGACGATGTAGGCTACGATCGGGTTTGATGCGAACCATGCTTGCATGCACAGCCAACTCCTTTCGTGTTCATGCTAGATATAAGTTAACTGGTTGATGCAACCCTTTCGATGACTCAAGAGAAGTACATGCGAGGTGACCGTTTCGGTTTCGGATCGTTCTTTCGATCGCTGTTGTCTCCAAATTTTCTTGAACGAATCTTCAAAGGTTAAAATTTGGAGACAAAGGCGAGCGCTTCGCTTCTTCAGAATCGATTCCGATCCCTTCACTACTTTTGCTGTACAAACCTTTCGTTACTCTCCGTGTACCCTCAAAACATTAACTTATATCATTTATTTTAGTTGCAGTTAGGCGTTATTTTGCAGCCATTTTACGTTGTTTCTCTGCACGTTCACGCTCGGATTTGTTCAGGATCTTCTTACGAAGACGAATAGATTTCGGTGTAATCTCACAATATTCATCTTCATTCAGATATTCAAGCGCCTGTTCCAACGAGAAGATAATCGGAGTTTTAATTTTAACCGTATCATCTTTACCTGAAGAACGAACGTTAGTCAGTTGTTTTTCTTTGCAGATGTTGACAACGATATCATTGTCTCGTGTATGCTCACCAACGATCATACCTTCGTAAATTTCTGTTCCAGGTTCCAGGAAGAGCGTACCACGATCCTCAACGCCCATCATTCCATAGAACGTAGATGTACCAGTTTCAGTTGAGATCAGTACACCTTGGTGACGTCCACCCACTTGACCGGATACTACTGGAGCGTAGCTGTCAAATGCATGGTTCATTACGCCATAACCACGAGTCAATGTCAGGAAGTTGGTGCTGTATCCAATCAGACCACGTGCAGGAATCAGGAACTCCAGACGTACTTGACCGCTACCTGTGTTGATCATGTTAACCATCTCTGCTTTACGTGCGCCCAGGCTCTCCATTACGGAACCCATGCTTTCTTCAGGGATATCAATCAACAAGCGCTCAACAGGTTCCATTTTCTTACCGTCAACTTCTTTAACGATAACTTCCGGTTTCGATACTTGCAGTTCATATCCTTCACGACGCATATTCTCAATGAGGATACCCAAGTGAAGCTCACCACGTCCGGAAACGATAAATGCATCCGGGCTGTCTGTTTCTTCTACACGAAGGGATACGTCTGTTTCCAGCTCTTTAAACAAACGTTCGCGCAGTTTACGGGAAGTTACCCATTTACCTTCACGACCTGCAAAAGGACTGTTGTTCACGAGGAACGTCATTTGTAGTGTTGGCTCATCAATTTTCAGAACTGGCAAAGCTTCAGGGTGGTTAGGATCAGCGATGGTTTCACCAATGTTGATGTCCTTGATCCCTGCAATGGCAACGATATCGCCCGCTCCCGCTTCTTCTGTCTCAACACGTTTGAGACCTTGGAAACCAAACAGTTTTTCGATGCGTGCTGTTTTGCTTTTGCCATCTCGCATAATAACCGTAACGGATTGTCCTTGACGGATTACACCGCGGTTTACACGACCGATCGCAATACGGCCAAGGTATTCATTGTAGTCCATCAAAGTAACGAGGAATTGAAGTGGTTCTTCAACATTCTCAGTAGGGTGTGGGATGTGGCTGACGATGGTATTGTAGATAGCCATCATGTTGTCATCTTGTTTCGCAGGGTCATCTTCCATGCTGGATGTTCCGTTCAATGCGGAAGCATACACAACTGGGAATTCGAGTTGTTGATCGTTGGCACCCAGTTCGATGAACAGGTCCAGTACTTCATCAATAACCTCAGACGGACGAGCCGCTGGACGGTCAATTTTGTTTACGACAACGATTGGTGTCAGGTTGTGCTCCAATGCTTTACGCAATACGAATTTCGTTTGCGGCATGCAGCCCTCGTAAGCATCAACAACGAGCAATACACCGTCAACCATTTTCATGATACGTTCCACTTCACCACCAAAGTCGGCGTGTCCTGGTGTATCCACGATATTGATCAGGTAATCTTTATAGGTAATAGCTGTGTTTTTGGCCAGAATCGTAATACCGCGTTCACGCTCCAAATCGTTGGAGTCCATTGCGCGCTCCTGTACCGTTTCGTGATCACGGAAAGTACCGGATTGCTGGAGCAACTTGTCGACGAGTGTTGTTTTCCCGTGGTCGACGTGGGCAATAATCGCAATATTGCGAATGTGTTCTCTTGAATGCATGGTTTGTATCCATATCCTTTCCAATTTCAATTCTTATCTACTAAACTTCCCGCAATTTCGCAGGTTACTCACCCAAAATAAGCGTCGGTGATATCCCGACGCATGTCTATATCCCTTATATTATAGTTGATCATAGGTAAAAATCAAGATATTTCGCTTGAAAGACCATTGGGAATGTTACCAGCCTCTCCCTTGACGTCCTCGGCCAAACAACAACCACATTCCGCCTACAATCAAAAGTACTGCCAGTACGTAGATAATACCCGTGTGAAGCAGTGTAAATCCGAATAAAATGATTGAAAGGATTCCCACGCCCGCTGCAACCGGAAGTACCCAGTCAGGTCTTCGGTGATCGATCAGTGCATATTCAAGCAAACCAATTGCAATTCCCAGCAAAAATGCAGGCCATAGATTACTCATCAATCCACCGCCCCATGTATTCGTGATTCCGAATAACAGGCCATAGACCGTTAACGTGCCTGCTGGAACGAGTGACCATGATGGCGTAAGCCTTGCATAGTATAATGCATGAAGAGCAATACCAGGCAACAATATGAGCAAAGGCCAGAAGTGCCGTCCAATGAAGCCAAACACACCAAGTTTGCCAAGTAAAATAATTAAACCCGCCACTACAATGAAAATCCCAATTGCTTTTTCGTTTCTCATCTTCATCTACAATCACCTCTTATACATTTGGCTATGTACCCCGAAAGCTAAACTGCTCAAGCATTCGATGATGACTGACTGTCTCCAGCCTGCTTCTAGTGTAGCCGATGTGTATGCAAAAAACTACACTTTATGTCGCACTTCGCCTCTCTCCATATCCTTTATTACCCTAAAATGCCTTTACTATTACTTCTCCAAGGTAGCTCTGTTCTTCGCAACCGCAGACAACATATGAATACAGCAAAAAACTGCCCTTGAAGGGGCAGTTGCCAGCAAAACTTACATTTCACCTGTTTACATCTAACCTACATATTTCGACGAACAAACTTGTGCGCTCCCCCAACCGCGATCACAAGACAGGCCATAGCGGCAGGTAACAAGGTGTGCGCCTCAGCAGGCATGCCGCCAAGCCACTGCCCCAACTTCGGATCATTCATGACCATTTCACCTGCTGTGAAGGCCAGAATACCTGAACCTGCGAACACCAGAATCGGGAATCGTTTCAACAAACCGACAATTAACCCGCTACCCCACACCACAATCGGAATACTTATGGCAATACCAATCACCGTCAATGCGAGATCCCCATCCGCCAGAGCAGCAATTGCGAGAACGTTATCCAGACTCATGACAAAGTCAGCAATCAAAATCGTTTGAATGGCTTTCCAGGTCGTAGAAGCTTCCCGAATATGTACTTCATCTTCATTTTGAAGCAGAAGCTTAACGGCAATCCAGAGCAGCAGCAGCCCGCCTGCCGCCTGGATAAAAGGAATACCCAACAACAAAACGGCTGCAAAGGTTAATACACAACGCAAGACAACCGCGCCAAATGCCCCCCACCACACCGCTTTCTTGCGCTGTGGTGCTGGTAAATCCTTGCTTGCCAGTGCGATGACAACCGCATTATCTCCACTTAGAACCAGATTGATCATTAAGATTTCGGTCAACAGCCATAGCGTATCCATGCTTCTCATCCCCCCACTCTAACTTGTATGTCAAAGTTGTCCATGCTATTCTTAAACGTTGAACAAGCTTTCTAAGGTTTGGATAAATAGAAGGAGTGACATCGTATGGAGCTGTTTAGCCCCGCTTTTTGGCTGGCGTTGTTGAACGTTGTATTTATTGATCTAATTCTGGCTGGCGATAATGCCATCGTGATTGGTCTCGCAGCTCGAAATTTGCACCCCTCTGTACAGAAAAGGGCAATTCTCTACGGAACAGGCGGCGCTCTATTGATACGTATTGTGGCCACCGTAATTGTGTTATGGCTGCTGAAAGTGCCATGGTTGCTTCTTGTAGGGGGATTACTTCTAATCTGGATCGCCTACAAGCTATTGGCAGATCAAGGAGAGGATCATTCGGACATCAAGGCAGGCAGTTCTCTCTGGATAGCCGTGCGAACAATTGTGATCGCAGATGCTGCCATGGGTTTAGATAATGTTATCGCCGTTGCTGGTGCTGCACAGCAGCATTTGGTACTTGTCATACTTGGACTCCTGATCAGTGTGCCAATTATCGTTTGGGGCAGCACGTTGTTTATAAAATTAATCAACCGTTTCCCTTGGATCATTTACCTTGGAGCCATCGTACTGGGTTATACGGCTTCCAACATGATTACAGAGGAGCACCGTCTCATGCCTTTCTTTACCGAACATCCGGCATTGCGGATCTTATTTATTGTTCTGGTTACGGTTGGTGTTGTGTTTGCCGGATATCGCAAACGCGTAAATAGCAATAAGCCAGGCGGGGAGCGTCAACACTCCTATTCATAAAAATTAAAAGTCTGCCACTTTAACCATAGGACATATACAAAAGGACTGACCGATAGGAATTCGGCCAGTCCTTTTGTATATGGGGTAACATAGTCGTTATTATGTCATTCGGTCCTGAAGATGAATGATCAGAACCATTCTTCCTTCATTTCGTTATCCTGATCCTGCTGATTAGTCAGCATAGCGGTTTCACCTGCATGCAAGGTAATCGTTTCTGTTTGCTCCACCGCCTGATCCACCCATTCAGGCAGCTGGCTCATGGTCGCTTCGATTTTATCCACAATGCGCAGATTCGGATTCGTTGTTGGGGATTTCGGTACAAATAGAGTGCAGCAATCCTCATATGGCAGAATCGATATATCATACGTTCCGATCTGTTTGGATAACGTTATAATTTCCTGTTTGTCCATCATGACAAGCGGTCGCAGTAGCGGCAGATCCGTCGCACGTCCAATGACATTCATGCTCGGCAGCGTTTGGCTTGCTACCTGACCCAGGCTATCTCCCGTAATCAGTGCAAGTGCACGCTCACGTTCAGCCAGCTTGGTAGCGATCCGCAACATCGAGCGCCGCATCAATGTAATGATCAGGTTATCCTGTCCCAGTTGGGTAAATGCCGTTTGAATTTCCGTAAATGGAACCAGATGCAGCTTGATTGTGCCCGCATGATCAGCAAGCGCACGCGCCAAATCAATGACCTTTTCTTTGGCACGCTGGCTTGTGAATGGGTAACTGTAGAAATGTACACATTCCACTTCAAGTCCTCTACGCATCGAAGACCATGCAGCTACCGGGCTGTCAATGCCACCTGATAATAAGAGCATCGCTTTGCCATTCGTCCCCAAAGGAAATCCACCTACAGCTGGAATGACTTCACTGAAAATATACGTGCCTTGATCCCTGATTTCCACACGCAGTTCTATGTCTGGTTGACGCACATCTACACTTAACTGCTGGAATTTCCGAAGAATCGGAGAACCCACCAGATGATTCATTTCATGCGAAGAATTAGGAAACTCTTTCCACACACGACGTGCATTAACCTTGAATGTGGTACCTTCTTTGAATTCAGACTCTCTCTCATCCATAAAAGCAACAGCCGTCTCCACGATATCATCCGGCCTCGATGGCGTAACTTTAACCGGACTGATCGACATCACTCCAAACACTCGTTTAAGTACAGCAATCAGTTCCGTATGAGATTCGCCGCCCAGATCCACATACAACCGTCCAAATTCCTTCCGCAGACTTGCGCCTGGATAAGGTTTAAGGAGAGAACGTACCTGGGTGATGATTGTTTTTTCGAACCGGGCGCGATTTTTCCCTTTTAACATAAACTCTCCGAAACGGAGAAGCAGCATATCATATTTCATCTAAAATCACATCCGCCTTTCCATCGGGCGCAGCTGCGCCACCATCTGATGTAACGCTTGCTCCAAAAGAGCCACATCTTCTTCTGTATGTTCATCTCCAAGACTAATACGCAGTCCGCCAGCAGCACAAGCATTATCCCTGCCCATGGCAAGCAATACCCTGCTGGGTTCAGCTGATCGCGAAGAGCAGGCAGATTGTGTAGAAGCGGTCACTCCAAGTTGCTCCAGGGTATGCAGCGCCACTTCTGCCTTCATTCCGGGATAGGAAAAATGAACAATGTGCGGTGCACCCTCTTTGCGACTATTTAACACAAATCCGGGAATCGCATCTATGATCTCCATAATACGATCTCGCAAAATCGTTGTACGCCGCGCAAAGTCAGCCTGACGTTCCGCTGCGAGACGCATCGCCTTCGCCATACCCACAAGCAAAGGTACATTTTCGGTACCCGCTCTCAGTCCCTGCTCCTGCGAGCCGCCTGACAGCAAAGGTGTAAGCTCCACCCCGCTTCGTACATAAAGGAGACCTGCCCCTTTGGGACCACGAATCTTATGAGCAGACAAACTATACAGATCCGCGCCCCACATCGCAGGTTTAGCCTCAATCTTTCCAAACCCCTGTACACCATCCACGTGAAAAAGTACTCTTGGTACTTCCTTCTTGAGACGTTCACCAATGTCCGCAATAGGATGGATCGCTCCGGTTTCATTGTTCACATGCATTAGACTTACAATCACCGTGTCGGGTCTGATCGCATCCATAACCTGTTGGGCGCTCACCAGGCCGTCGGAATCCACGGACAACCAGGTGACATCCCATCCCCATTGCTGCAATTGCTTAAAACTCTCATACACCGAAGCATGTTCCGTTGCAGTAGTAATCATGTGTTTGCCCCGAGACTGATAGCGTAATGCCGCCCCTTTAATGGCAAGGTTATTGCTTTCGGTTGCGCCTGAGGTAAATACGATTTCTTCTGGTTTCACCCCAATAGCTGCAGCACAACCGGATCGTGCTCGGCGCAATAATTGGTTGGCACGCTCACCATAACCATGAATCGATGAAGGGTTCCCATATTGTGCCTCCATAATCTCGGCCATTGTACGAACGACATCTGGATAAGGAGGCGTCGTTGCTGCATAATCAAAATATTTCAAACGAGGTTCCCCTCCTAGTCTTCGTTGTGGAATCTACTGTGAGCATTGTATCATGATCTCCGTTCAACACAAAAAGACCAAACAGGAACGGAGCTCATAGGAGCTCTGCTGTTCCCGCGTTTGATCTCTTCCTGCATTACGTTTGTATTTCCATACCTATCGTTTATACCCTATATTTCGACTGTGCCTTCTCCACCTTGGAGATATAAGCCTGTGTTTCGGAAGGCAGACGGTTGAGTACACTCATCAGTTCAGCGTCACTGGATACACCGAGGCTCGAAACCCGTCCTGGCCCGGCATTATATGCAGCAAGTGCCATCTTCACCTCGCCACCAAAACGCTGGAGCTGAAGAGAAAGATATTTGGTTCCGCCATCTATATTTTGAGCAGGATCATAAGCGTTGCTTACCCCCAAACCTGCTGCCGTCCCATCCATGAGCTGCATCAACCCTTTGGCACCTGCGGATGATACCACATTCGGATCGAAACCGGATTCTGTATCAATGACAGCTTTAATCAAAGATTCAGGCACACCGTATTTCGCACTCGCTGAAGCAATCAATGATTCAAAATCCGTAGGTACAGATGCTCCGGAATCCACTAATGGTTTATTTAAGAGGGAAGATAAAGAGCCTACATCGCGATTTGAAGTTGAAACAGAACTTGCATCCGGGTTATACATGCTACCAAGTTGCAACCATAACAGACCGTCACTGGAACGTTTGGAGAGCGCAGCAGAGTCTACAGTTTCCCCTACGGTATTATTCAAAGAATTTGAATTCGTACCGAGAAGCCCATCCATGACACTGGCAAAATCCACTGTTGAACCAGAAGTTGCATCTGATGCATTCGTTTCGTTAAGACTATTGGACAATTGCAGTTCCAGCAACTGCCGCGACCCGCGCGGATCAATCTGCATGAGTTATACCCACTCCCGTATATTGTAAACGTATATTATGACTTTATTCTACATCGTTTTACATGAAGGTTCCATTGTTTTCAAAAAAATAATTCTTATTTGCATACTTCTTGCATATGTACGAAAAAAACCTTCTTCAATCACCCGTTAACTACGGGGAAAGTAGAAGGCTTAGATCAGGCCATTATTCTCTGTTCAGAATATCCGGTTCGTGCAATGCTTTAGTTTAGTCTTACTTTATTAACGTGCAAAGGGAATCATGAAAAAGTAACTGAGTGTTGCCACGGCACCAAGTCCGATAGACCATGCACCTGCTGTTTTCCGGCCATTCACATAGGCATAATAACCAAGCACCGCCGCAGCAGGACCAAGGACAATGGACCACATGAATAAGGACGCTATGCCAAATGCCAGCCCCATATATCCCGAGATTCTACCCGTAGATTTCATTACACCATCATCCTCATGCTTCACTGGTGTATGATCTGTTCTTTCTGTCGATTCTGTGCGAATGGAACCTGTTGGTGGGGCTACCTCAGCACCATACTCTTCCCTGTGACTTCGTCTTGGATAATCTACACGCTTACGCTGTTTTTCTTCGGAGGAAGTCTTTTTTTGACGTTGCAACGGGTGATCCTCTTTACGGTCATTATTCAATGCAAAGCACCTCCATATGAATGGGAATGACTGCTCATTTGGGTCTGAATGTGTGGCAACATGTCGCAGAAGAAGTACGGGCATGGTCATGATGATCGGAATCAAAGGTCTCTCCGGCAAATTCCTCATGTAAACGGCGAGTGGCATGTTGGTCAATGTCAATCATGATGGCATCGGCCTGGCAGAAATTGTTTTCTCCCCAAAAGTGACAATTCGAAACACTGCATTTTACAATTGGCTTCTCATGGCTCATTTTTTTTATCACCTCGACACCTATTGTCCCCGCTGTTCAAATCGACTATTCCCTGCGGAAATACCAGATGATGACATCCTTTTGAGTAATTCAGGATTAAAAATAAAGTAAAAAAACCGCCACAAGGGCGGTTTTGTCCAATTTGCATATAAGTTGAAAACGTTAATTAAGCGTGATTGCGTTGATTTTGCATCCGACGCTGCGTTAGGTAGTCACTTTCATAAAAGGCCAGATCATCACGCAGTTCTTCATAGGTTTTTGACACCTCAAGAATAACATCCCGTACTGCACGGATTGGCTTATCACGGAAGCGGATTGCATCCTGACCCGTGTAAGCATATCTACCGTCTTCAGAATAACATTCATTTTTGGGATAGAAAAAGCTGTTTACGCATTGGTGATACGTGTTATAGAGAGCCTTTTCGGCAAAATCAACATCAAAATTGGCACGACGCAGCACAACGCCAAGTTTTTCGTAAGAAACTTCAGAAAAAACAAGCAAATGACGAAGATCCGAAAGAAATCCTTTGTAGAAGGTTGTTGATTCCTCTGTCTGATTCTGATCCAGTTCAGGCAAGGCATTTTCATTCAAAAATTGTTCGATCCGATCGATAGCCGGTTTTAACTTTTCCCTAGTTGACTCACATGTTTTCTGTACATTGGCTGCTGACATAAAGGTAGCTCCCCCTTAAATAAGTCCTTACATATAGATCGGCCATAGGGATGTTCTCCCCTAGCCTTGAATTCTCAGGTACTATCCTACCATAAAAAGATGACGAGCGGTATCCCTTAATCAGGCTTTCCCTTTCTGCTACTGAACATGCTTGCAGACGGATTCAACCTTATGTTCAGTTGCATAAAAAAATGCCCTTTTCCTAACGATAGATATAACCAGTGACAATGATGAAGTCAGAACACGGTTACGAATGATTGTCAAAATAATTGAGGAGGTTCCATCCCTTATGTCCAGACCGAAATGGGTTAACTGGGCCATCGCCGCTGGGGCGGGCGCACTTGCCCTGACGCTGCTGCTTCCAACGTCCAATCGCCCTGTTCCAACCCCAAGTGCCATGCCTGATTCTCCACACAAAGAGCAAGCAAGCAAGCAACGCCTCAAAGTCCAGGATGTAAAAGCAACCGATTTGCTGACACGTATGGATGCCAAACAGCATCTCAGCATCATGCTTGAGAAAACCTCCAATATGACTGATTCGCAAATCAAACGCTACATCAACGAATTACAACAAACACATGATCATATTTGCTCCATCGATGTGATGAGTACCGATGGAGCAAACCGACGGCACTTTGAAAAAAAATCAGCAAAAGGAAGCAAGCTGGAACAGCAAAAACTTGAACATTCTCTTACCCTTGCGAAGAAAGCCGTCAGCAAACGTCAAAGTTTCGAATCCTCTTCTTTCCCTCTGGGTAAAGAAAAGTATTTTGTGATGGGACAGCCCTCCAAGGATGGGAAACGAGCGGTCATTGCACTATTTAGCCAGAATGTGCTGAACGCCGTAGAGCAGCATCAACGCAAAAATCTGCGCATGATTCCCTATCCACGTGAAGGTAAATTCAAAATTGAGTCGGTGCACCCGGATACCCTCAAAGAAATCACAGTGAAAACAGGTCATGATAACGCTAATGCCAGTCACTTTTACGAAAATGAGATTGTCATCCGTTTCCGGCAGGACCCGGGTGAGCGGGACTTGCGCATCATTAAATCTGATCTGCGTACTCAATCAGTACGCAAGCTGGGATATACGTATGTTTTCCGGTCTGAAACCATGAATTATGAGCAATTGCATGCTTATTTTGAACGTAAATGGAATCCGTTATATATGGAACCCCACTACATGTATTTAACCAATGAAACCGTATCTGAACAAACAGATGTAACCGTGCCCAATGATATTTTATTCTCTGACTATCAGTGGAATCTGCCCGCAATTGAGACCAACCGTGGTTGGAATATTACAAAGGGCAACAAGGATGTTATCGTTGCCGTGGTGGACACCGGTGTCGATCTGACCCATCCCGATCTGAAGGGCAAACTGCTGAACGGTTACAATGTCGTCGATCCCGCAAGCAAACCGCTTGATGATGTAGGCCACGGTACACACGTCGCAGGGATTATCGGCGCTGTTGTGAATAACAATGAAGGTGTGGCGGGCATGAGCTGGTACAACAAGGTACTTCCTGTTAAGGTACTGGACAATTCAGGTTCAGGGACAACCTATGCTGTTGCAGAAGGCATCATCTGGGCAGCCGATCATGGAGCCAAAGTCATTAATATGAGTCTGGGCAATTACGCCGACGCCCAATTTCTTCATGATGCGATCAAATACGCGTTTGACCGGGATATCGTTTTAATTGCAGCGACCGGTAACGATAATACAGAGCGACCGGGATACCCTGCAGCTTATCCGGAAGTGTTCGCCGTATCTGCTACGGATCCGGATATGAACAAAGCTTCCTACTCCAACTATGGGGATTACGTAGACGTTACGGCACCAGGTTCCAGTATTGCAAGTACGTATCCGAAAAACCAGTATGCGGCCTTGTCCGGAACGTCAATGGCAAGCCCCCATGTAGCTGCACTTGCGGGTTTGATCCGCTCATTAAATCCGGATCTGACCAACACGGAGGTTATGGATTTGATGCGTCAAAGCGTTATTGACCTTGGCGATCCCGGCCATGACAAATATTATGGATATGGGCAGATCGACGTATTTAAAGCTTTGGAGGCGGCATCAGGGAATAGCGCACCACTTCAGTTTTGGCCACAGCATGTGAGACAGCAAATGGACAATGCGATGAAAAAGTACACCAAATAATGACTGTAGCTCTCCATATAAAAACAAAAGCAGCTGCGCCCCGGGGCGTATGCTGCTCTTTGGTATATTTACCTATTCCCCCGGGGCATCCGCTGCCACTAGCGTTTGCGAGAAGTTGTGCGGGACTTGCCTGATTTTTTCACGGATTTTTTCTTGGCGTTGTGGCTTGAAATATAACAAGGATCTTCTTCTTTGACTACGACAGGATACATATGATGATGAATTGGCACACAGTGATGTTTTTTGATGACTTCGATGGGGTGGATTACAGGTACGATTTGTGGAATGTAGTAATCTTCAACAACCTGGATCGGGTCACAAACTATCGGGCAAAGCGGCGGACAGAAATGGTTCATTTCAAACCAACTCCCTTTCAAGTGATACTATAACCTATTGCACATGGACCATTGTGGATTGGATGTATGTCCATTTCTGAAAAATTAAATAAGCGGTAGCCTGTCCGCCGTTGCCCCGCCTTTTTGGGGTGTAACATTCTCAATGACCCTGCACAATACACGCAGCCCCTCACATAATAGCTCCTGATTCGTTACCGTAAAGCAAATCCGCAGACTCGCCGTATCCGTTTCCCCTACATAACAGGCGGAACCCGGCAAAAATGAAACACCTGCAGCAAGGGCCTGGCGGTGCAGCTCTCGCATATCCAAACCATCAGGCAATTGAAGCCATAAGTTCAATCCTCCATCAGGCAAAGTCCAGTACATCCCCAGTGGGGCATATTCCTCCAAGACCTCAGAGGCGGCACAAAGACGGGAATATAACTCTTCCCTCAGACGAGCTGTATACGAACTGTAATGATGTTGAATATACGATTGCAATGCCTTCTGCGTGAGCAGCGGGCTCCCCAGGTCCGCAGTGGATTTGGCAGCAACAAGCCGGGTGAGCACACTTCCATCTGCAACTGCACAGGCCACACGGCAACCAGGAGACAGCACCTTGCTAAAACTTTTGATATATACCACATGTCCTGTTCCATCCATGGATTTAATCGATGCGGGCGGCGAATCATGGAAGTACAGATCAGCGAACGGATCATCCTCCAGGATGAGACAGTGATAACTCTGAGCAAGATTCAGCAGTTGCGCACGGCGCTGTGCAGTCATCGTAATGCCTGTAGGATTGTGGAATGTGGGAATGGTGTATATCAATTTGGGAGGGTATGTATCACATAACCGGGTTAACAGATCAATACGCATCCCTTCATCATCCATGGGTACCGTAATTATCTTCGCTCCCCTGCTTGTAAACACATCGATAGCACCGGTGTAGCTTGGTGCCTCCATGTACACCACGTCACCAGGCCCGACGAAGGTCCGGGCGACAAGATCAATTCCTTGTTGGGTCCCGCTTGTAATCAGCATCCGCTCAGGTGGTACTCTAAGCCCTCTTTCTGCAAAATGCCCTGCAAACGTCTGCCGAAGTTCACGGTCTCCCTGAAAAGAGCCGTAAGCCGCCATCCGTTGTGGGTGATCCAAAGAGAGGCGGTAAGCACTGTCGATAATCTCCTGTGTTGGCAACAATTCAGGCTGAATGGCCGACATATGCAGCTCATATTGTACTTGAGGAGACGCGTCAAAATGTCGCCAGAGCTGTGCACGGGGCAAATAATCGACAAGGGCCATCTGCCAGTTCCAGGGTGTGCTTGATTCAGTCCTCGGATGCGTCCGGTGAGTTCTCTCCATGTCTTCTGTTGTCTCCAGCTCCTGTACCCCGCGTACATAGCATCCTTTTCCTTGAGAACAGGTGATCAGTTGAATGGCTTCCAGTTCGGCATATGCTTTGGACACGGTCACCAGGCTGACGCCCAGATCCGCAGTCATTTTTCGAACAGAGGGAAGACGGGTTCCAGGCTCAATTAGCCCAGATCTTATCCGGTCCGCAAGGGTTAGGGCAATCTGGATATATAATTTGGTGCTGCTCCCCCGCTTCAGTTCAATATGCATACATGTGCCTCCCAACTGTTATGATCCGCATTTTACTGTTATAATGCATTTCGTCTATTATAGTTAATAACATCAGTATAACAGTGAATAACAGGAGATGAGAATAATATGAATATCCCTTGGTCCAAAATGGCACTAAACACCCCTTCCTCTGTCGTTCGCGACATGCTTCAGGCTGCACAGGCACCTGGAATGATTTCGCTTGCCGGAGGTTTACCCGCCCAGACATCGTTCCCTCTTGAGGCCATTCGTGAAGCATATGATAAGGTATTTATGGGCGGCGCAGCGGCTCTTCAATATGCAGAGACGGAAGGTTATCGACCGTTACGTGCCAAGATTGCCGAACGTCTTGAATCCAAGGGCATTCCCGCTTCACCTGATCATATGCTTCTGACCACCGGATCTCAGCAATCCATTGACCTGGTGTGCAGAATTTTGCTTGATCCGGGCGACAGCGTATTGGTTGAATCCCCAACCTACCTGGCTGCCCTTCAAGTGATCCATTCCTATCAGGCGGAGGCGCATGGAGTCGCCTGTGATGATGAAGGCATGTTGCCTGAATCGCTGGAAGAACAGCTTCAGCAGCGTCATCCGAAACTCGTTTACATCAACCCTACGTTCTCCAACCCATCGGGCAAAGTATGGAGTCGTGCCAGACGTCAGCAAGCTGTGGACCTGTGTCGTAAATATGGAGTATTGATTCTGGAAGACGATCCTTATGGGGAAATTCGCTTTAATCCGGAACAGCTGGACGCTCCCGCACTGGCACAACTGGATGCAGAATCCTATGAGGGTCCATCCAATGTCATTTACACCAGCACGTTCTCCAAAACCGTAGCCCCCGGCCTTCGCACTGGCTGGATTTTGGCCGCACCCGATGTAGTCAAAATTGCTGCCCGTGCCAAACAGGGTGCAGATCTGCATTCCAGCAGCATCGACCAAAGAGCACTTCATGCACTGCTGGAATCATTTGACCTGGACGGGCATATTCGCAATATCTCACAGGATTATGAACAACGGATGAAAAAATTGACCGCGCTCATGGAAGCAAAATCATGGGAAGGTATCTCCTGGAACTCACCGCAAGGCGGAATGTTCCTTTGGCTGCAGCTGCCTGAGGGTATGCTGGCAAGCAACCTGTTTACCTATGGAATTCAGGAAAAAGTGTGCATTGTACCAGGTGATTCCTTCTATGCAGGTTCACCGGAGCTGAACCGTATGCGGATCAACTTTACCCATACCGATCCAGACCTGTTGCCTGAGGCTGTAGAGCGTATGGATCGCGCCATTCAACGGTGGCATGCATCACTACAGTCGGACAGTGTAGTAACACTGTAACGAACTGTCATCAACTGTATCATTAGAAACCATTCCTCAGTCACACTGTAGAACAAAAATAAGGCGGCAGACCGAGAAAACTCGGAATCTGCCGCCTTATTTATATAACCTGATTGAACAGGTATCTTTTGTAGTTGATGATGCGATGGCGTCTTTCTGATCAGCCAGGATCAGATTCAATCACTCTGGTTCTCCTCGACTGATAGTAGACCACACTGTATTGCTGTTGTGTTGTAGTTAGGAAAGCTTACCGTAAGCCGGGTTCTGTGCTCTTCGTGGTTCAGACGGGAACTACCCTCCCACCACAAGCGACAATCATCTATCTAGGCCATACATTGCTGCACAGCTCAAGCGACCAACCTAGACACACCTCGGGCTAAGGCTGCCTTCTCCGAAGAGTCGACTGTGTCCCATTAGGTCTTGCTCCAGATGGGGTTTACCAGGAACGAAGTCACCAGCGTTCCTCGGGGTCTCTTACACCTCGGTTCCATCCTTGCCTGTGCCGGAAAAATCCGGCCATCGGCGGTCCATTTCTGTGGCACTATCCTTCAACTCGCGCTGACTGGACGTTATCCAGCATCCTGCCCTGTGGAGCCCGGACTTTCCTCTCGTGGCAACAAAGGCCACCAGCGATTGTCTGTCAAGCTTTCCGAACAACATTACATAGTATACAGGCATTTGAGTTTACAAACAAGCTTAATTATTTACAGGCAGCAACGAATTTACATGTTTTTCTAGATAAACTGAAACACTTCCGTGTTTACCTCAGATGCAGTTACTTGTGTGTCATAACGTTTTTCTTCCAAACGGGAACGCAGCCAGTCCGCAGTTTTGGGTTTCATGATTTTCTCAGCATTATGACCGGCATCAATGATACACATGCCTGCCATCAGTGCATCGTGAGCCGTATGATAATCAATATCCCCGGTCACGATGACATCAGCACCTTTGAAGCGTGCGGGAAGGGTATAACGGCTACCTGAACCGCCAAGTACTGCTGCTTTTTTGATCTGCCGGTTGAGATCGCCTACTACACGAACGTATGGCACATCCAGTTTGGCCTTCACGACCTCCACCAGCTCACCGAGTGTCTTTGGTTGCTTAAGTGGTCCTAAGCGCCCCAGACCCAACGTACGGCCTTTTAAATCGATTGCATAGAGGTCATAGGCCACTTCCTCATAAGGATGAGCCTTAAGCATGGCTTGAATAACTTTGCTGCGCATACTTTGCGGTACAATGGTCTCGATTCGCATTTCCTCTACACGCTCCATCTGTCCCTCTGTTCCGATGAAAGGCTGTGTCCCCTCTCCCGGTACAAAAGTACCTATGCCTTCCGTATTGAAGCTGCACTTGTTGTATTGACCAATACTGCCAGCACCTGCTTCAAGAATCGCCTGAAGGACCTGCTCATGGTGTGTGCAGGGTACAAATACAGCCAGTTTGAACAAATGATCTGTATGTACATCCTCAAGTGATTCCTTGCTCTCAATTCCAATGGCCTCGGCCATCCAATCATTCATTCCGCCTTCGGCCACATCCAGATTGGTATGGCTAATGTACACCGCAATATCATGCTTAATCAGTTTCTCGTACAGTTTCCCCATGGGTGTGTCGGTATTCAATGATTTGACCGGGCGGAAAATAATAGCATGGTGTGCAATAATCAGATTCGCTCCTATCCGAATGGCCTCGTCCACAACTTCGTTTGTAACATCAAGCGCGATAAGAACGTGCGTAATTTCCTTTTGCAAACTGCCAAGTTGAAGACCAATCCGATCATCCGGCACGGCCAGATGTTTGGGAGCAAGCTGCTCCATCCATTGAATTACCGTTTGACCTTTGGCAAACATGAGAGTACCTCCTTCAAGTTCACAATTAAATGCTCCACCTCAGCTGCCTTGTCCCGTGAAGATTCCTGATCGGATTTGGAGATCGACTGCACAACACTTTCCAGCTTGACGATTTCGCTCTCCCATTTGGCAAAAAACACATCTGTTGGACGGTCTGTTAAATAAGGCCCCATGCGCAGCAGCAAATCGGATGTCAATTCCACTCCGCCTTCAAGCGGACGTGCTCGATACACTTCCTCGTTGGCGATAGGACTGAGGGCTTGCGGCATTGCTGTAATAATCTCGTATACTTTGCCATCTTCTTCAAGCAGCTGCTCTGCAACTACAACCCATTGATGCGCGAGCAGCCACCGTCTGAGGATATCCTCACCCACATTAGGTTGCAAAATAAGCAGTTTGACCTCATCAAGTTTGGAAAGACCACGATCCAGAATGGAGGCAATTAGCGCCCCTCCCATACCAGCAATCGTGATAACATCCACTTCGCCTGCAGAGATGACATCCAAGCCATCACCACGTCGTACTGTAATTCGCTCCTTCAGGCCTGCATCGCTAACTTGCTTGCGTGCAGCTTCGTAAGGACCCGGGTTAACTTCTCCGGCTACTGCACCTTCCGCTTTCCCACTGCGTACGGCTGCTACCGGAAGTAAAGCATGGTCTGAACCGATGTCAGCCAAGCGGCTGCCTTCGGGAATTTGATCATGTATTCGTTGTAATCGATTCGAAAGTTTCATGAAGCACCTACACCATTCATTTAATTTATTGATTTGCATTGAACAACAAAAAGCGATAAAATGAAATCCAATAAAACATTTCAAGGATGAATTACCAAAACTAAGAAATTTAGATACTCCATTTAAAAATAAAGGAGACCCCGCCGCCGCTTAAGCGTCTTGCGGAAAGTCTCCCATAGTGATGTTATTCGAGGAAATCTTTAAGCCGTTTACTGCGGCTAGGGTGACGCAATTTACGAAGAGCCTTGGCTTCAATTTGACGAATACGCTCACGCGTAACACCAAATACCTTGCCCACTTCTTCCAGCGTTCTTGTACGTCCATCGTCCAGACCAAAACGCAGACGAAGCACGTTCTCTTCACGCTCAGTCAAGGTATCCAGGACATCTTCGAGCTGTTCTTTCAGCAGCTCATAAGCAGCAGCATCCGCTGGGGCCAGTGCCTCCTGATCCTCGATGAAATCACCCAGATGGGAATCATCTTCCTCACCAATCGGTGTTTCAAGGGAAACCGGTTCCTGAGCAATCTTCGTAATCTCACGAACTTTCTCCACACTCAGGTCCATCTCGGCAGCGATCTCTTCCGGTGTCGGTTCACGCCCAAGTTCCTGCAAAAGCTGACGGGATACCCGGATCAGCTTATTAATCGTCTCCACCATATGCACAGGGATACGAATGGTACGCGCCTGGTCCGCAATCGCACGGGTGATCGCTTGGCGAATCCACCAAGTCGCATACGTACTGAATTTGTAACCCTTTTTGTGGTCAAACTTCTCAACCGCTTTGATCAGACCCATGTTACCTTCCTGAATCAGATCCAGGAACAACATGCCGCGTCCAACATAACGCTTGGCGATACTGACCACGAGACGAAGGTTAGCCTCAGCCAAACGACGTTTCGCTTCTTCATCCCCATTTTCAATCCGTTTCGCCAGTTCTACTTCGTCATCCGCAGACAGCAAAGGTACTCGACCGATCTCTTTGAGATACATCCGAACTGGGTCATTGATTTTGATTCCTGGTGGAAGGCTCAGATCGTCATCAAAGTGGAATTCATCGTCTCCCTCTCTGGTGTTGTTCTCGGAATCTTCACTAGGGCGAAGGGTTACCTCTTCATCATTTTCGTTCACGACATCAATACCCAGGTCGCTCAGTTGCTCATAGAACTCATCCATCTGTTCTGCATCTTGCTCAAATGGGGAGAGCTTTTCTATAATTTCCTTGTAGTTCAACGAAGCTCTTTTCTTACCTGATTCAATCAATTGATCCTTAACCTGATCCAGCGTCAATTCTGTTTCTAGTTCAGTATGCTGATCATTCGCCATAACTCGACTCCCTCCTCCCTAGAAACATCCAACATTCAGACGTTCACTGTCTCTCTAGGGCAATCATTTCAATTGCAATTTGTGCCGCGCGTACAGAATCACCTGCCCGCTCTGCAGCAATCATTTCTTCTTTTTTCAAATCGTACTCTTTCTTACGCGGATATTTCAGCACTTCCCTGATGCAATCATCGAGTATTTGAACATTCCATTCACCTGGACCATCCATCATCGAGATTGAACTAACCGTCTTTTCCAGTCGGTCGTCATGCAGTGAAGACATAAAACGGCTTGTATCCGACGGTTTGCCTTGCGCATAATAGGCATATAGATAAGCAGCTATAGCTGCATGATCATCTAAGTTAAAAGCTTCACCAAGATGCTCATTCACGTACTGGGCAGCCTCCTCATCCTGAAGCATCCAGGCAAGCAGTTTGCGTTCAGCAACGTGATAAGCCGGCAACAGATTGGGCGTAGGTACCTGCCTATTTTGTTGCCTACCATTATTCCACCTTTTCGGGTTATTATCCCCATACTGAAGGTTATTTTTCATAGCCTCCCGTTCTTCGTTACACTCCTGCTTCAGTGTTTCAAATGATACATCGACTTCCGCAGCCAGTTCCCGAAGATATACTTCCCGCTCCGTAGGAGAAGACAATGGAGCAATAAGTTTCACCGCTTCCTTGGAGTAAGCGATTTGTCCGCCACCTTCTAGCAGTATATGGTTTTTTTTTAGGTTTATAAGCTTAAATTTTGTAGTCGTTACGGCGCCGTCCACAATCTGGTTTCGGAACCGCTCGCCACCGTGCTTGCGGATAAAATCATCCGGGTCGAGCCCATCCGGTATCAGAGCAATTTTGACCTGCAATCCCGCTTCCTCTAGAATAGGGAAGTTTTTAAGTGCCGCAGCCTGTCCTGCTCGATCACCGTCATAACATACAATGACTTCATCACACATGCCTTTAAGCATCAGTGCCTGATTCTCAGTGAGCGCAGTCCCCATTGCCGCTACACCATTTTGTATATCCTGATCCCAGGCGGAGATAACATCGCCATATCCTTCGAACAATATGGCCTGCCTTTGTTTGCGAATCGCATTTTTGGCATGATGCAGATTGTAGAGAACACGGCTTTTGTTAAATAACCGGGTTTCCGGTGAATTTAGGTACTTTGGTTGCCCGTCTCCCAAAATGCGACCTGCAAATGCAATCGGCTTACCACTCCTGCCATTAATCGGAAACATGACCCTGTCTCGGAAACGGTCAACATACCCCTGACCTTCGTTTCTCGGTGACAGTAAACCACCTTTCTCCATCTCCTCAAGCGGAAATTCGCGCTTTTCCAAAAATTGCACCAAGGTATCCCAGCGATTCGGCGCGTAGCCAATCTGGAACTGGTCAATAAGCTTGTCGCTAAACCCGCGTGAGCGTAAATATTCCATAGCCGCTTTACCATGCTCTGTATTTTTCAATAAGAAATGATACAGCTTCGCGGTAAGCTCATATGCTTCCAATAAACGTTCAGTCTCAGGATTAACATGAGCCGATTCACGCCCTTGCCAGTCACCCATTGAAATGTGGCTTTCTTCTGCCATCGTCTTGACAGCCTCGGGAAAGGATAACCCTTCGATTTCCATCCTGAATTTGATGGCATTTCCACCCGTGCCGCAACCGTAGCAATAGAAAATTTGTTTCTCAGGTGTAACTGTGAACGAAGGCGTCTTCTCCGAATGAAAAGGACAGAGGCCTTTCATGTACTTCCCCTGCTTGGTCAGATGCACAAATCGGCTCACCGTATCGACGATATCATGCTGCTGTAACACCGATTCAATAATAGTTTCGGGTATACCGCCTTGTCCGGTACTCATCTTGGGCCACCTTCATCTCTTAACACGTAAATATTATTCGATAAACTTACACATTCTCCTGCAAATCTTTCAAAAGTTTTGTCAGTTTATGTTGAAACATTTCCCGATCCTGCTCTGTGAAAGGCTTTGGGCCTTTTCCATAATGCCCTCTTTTTCGTGCTTTGGCCGCAGTATGACGGGAATCCAGCATGAAATCAATGTCACGATCATTAAACTCACGACCACGAAATGATAAAACATAACAACGTTTGCCAAGTGCGAGCGCCGCCAGTCCATAATCCTGTGTAATGACCACATCGTATGGCTTAATGTGATTGGCAATGTACAGATCGGCACTTTGATCACTTCGATCAACCTGAACAGTGCACACTCCTTCTCCACCCTGAAGAAAATGGTCAAATGAAGAAACCATCAATACAGGAACGTTGAATCGAAGAGCTGTTTCTGCGATCTCGGCCTTGACCGGGCAAGCATCACCATCCACAACAATGTGGCGTACATTCAACTCACTCAAACCCAGACCACCCGGTTTCATAAAATAGCTGCATATTGTAATATACGACCCCAGCAAGCCAAAATCCTTCTGACGAGTCTATGGAAATCAAAGGCTAAAATACGGAACGGCTGTAAATATAAATTTCTCACAATCCGTTCCGTATATTTATACCCTCATATATCCTTCTTTAATACTGAATTTATGCATTGCCGCAGATCATCTGTCCTTCTGGAGCAAAAATGAACTCCATTACCAAACGAGTTTGGAGAAATCAGCAAATGCTTTCAGATCACGGTCAATGGCTGCAAGCAGTGCTAAGCGATTTGCACGGACAGCCTCGTCTTCAGCCATAACCATAACCGAATCAAAGAATATGGTGATCGCTTCCTTCCAAGACGATGCAATCGCGAGTGCTTCAGCAGCAGCATGCTTAGATAGTACCTGACGGTACTCCTCATTGGTTTGGCTCCATGCCTCATGCAGCTGACGTTCTCCTTCTTCTGTGAAAAGTTCCGAATGTACCGACGCATTGGATGCTTTGGCAGCCAGATTACCTACACGGTTGAAGGATTCTACGGTTGTTTTGAAGGCATCTCCAGTTTGGACAGCTGCCATTAGTGCCTCACCTTTTGGAACGACAGCGCTAATATCATCAAATCCGGAAGAAATCACTGCATCCACCACATCATAACGGACAGTTTCGGACAACAGTTTCTTCACGCGGAGACCAAAGAAGTCCTGCAAATCTTTACGAACCTCTTCATCCGCACGTTTCAACAGGTTCATCTGGGCATGCACTTGAAGTGCAACCCCAAACACGTCGGACAAGGTAAGTGGAAGATTGTGATCCAGCAAAATTTGTACGATACCTGCTGCCTGACGGCGCAGCGCATAAGGGTCCTGAGATCCTGTAGGAATGATATTGATGGAGAAGCATCCCACAATTGTATCCATTTTATCCGCAGCACTTACAATGGCACCAACGAGCGAAGCCGGAGACTGATCGCCGGCGAAGCGTGGTTGATAGTGCTCAAATACCGCTTTGGCCACGTCTTCTTTCTCACCAGCTTTTCGTGCATAATCCTCACCCATTACTCCTTGCAGTTCAGGGAATTCGCCCACCATAAGTGTAACAAGGTCGAATTTGCAGATATCCGCAGAACGACTCACCGCTTCAGCTACATCAGCAGATACGTGCAGCTTGGCAGCCAAGCCATCCGCAATTTTGCGAATGCGGCGAACCTTATCTCCAACCGTACCGAGCTCTTCCTGGAAGACAATACTCTCCAGCTTCGATAATGCGTCCTTAATCTCCAGCTTTTGGTCTTCCTCGTAGAAGAACTTGGCATCAGACAGACGTGCACGAAGTACCTTTTCGTTCCCCTTCGCAATGACATCCAGTGAATCACTGCCGCCGTTACGAACCGTAACGAAGTATGGCAACAATTGCCCATCATTATCAAGCACAGGGAAATAACGTTGATGCTCACGCATTGAAGTAATCAATACCTCTTGTGGAATATTCAAAAATGAAGACTCGAATGTTCCGAACAGCACCGTTGGTGTCTCCACCAGGAACAAGACTTCTTCCAGCAGATCTTCCTTAATCGCAATATCCCATTTCTTCTCGGCAGCCAGTGCCTGGATCTGGGCTACAATCATCTGCTCACGTTCTTTGATATCCGCAATGACGTTCTCGGAACGAAGCACTTCCACATACGAAGCAGGATCTGAAATGACTGCCTCTTTCCCGAGGAAACGATGTCCACGTGTTACATTACCAGACTTTACTCCTGCAACTTCCAACTCAATAACATCGCTGCCCAGCAGAGCGACAATCCAGCGAATCGGACGTACAAATTTGAAATCATACGAAGCCCAGCGCATGAATTTTGGGAACGTCATGGCATGCAGTATAGCCAACAAACCTTGACCGATTACAGAGGATGTTTCTACACCTTTGCTGCTCTTGGTCGCATAGATATATTCCACACCGCTCAGTTCCTTGAATGTGAACTGATCCGGTTCAACCCCCTGACTACGGGCAAATCCGAGTGCAGCTTTACTCCAGTTACCACTGTCATCCAGTGCAATTTTACGGGAAGGTCCCTTTACTTCCTCCTCCACGTCCTCCTGTTTCTCGGCAACATCCTTAATCAAAACAGCCAGTCGGCGCGGTGTGGCATAGGCGTTCACTTCACCATAAGCAATACGTGATCCATCCAGCCATTTCACGACACGATCCTGCAGCTGTTCAATTGCTGCTCGCATGAAGCGTGCAGGCACTTCTTCCAGACCAATTTCAAATAACAGATCCTTAGACATGCTCAGCTCCCCCTTTCTTGATCAGCGGGAAGCCGAGCTTCTCACGCTCTTCCACATATGTCGCAGCAACTTGACGAGCCAAATTACGGACACGGGTAATGTAACCGGTACGCTCTGTTACACTGATTGCTCCGCGCGCATCTAACAGGTTGAACGTATGTGAACATTTCAACACATAGTCATAGGCCGGGAAAACCAGGTTCTGAGCCATCGCTTTATTCGCTTCTTCTTCGTGCATGTTGAAGAGAGTAAACAGCATTTTGACATCAGATACTTCAAACGTATATTTGGAATGTTCGAATTCAGGCTGACGGAACACATCACCGTATGTAATACCGTCGACCCATTCCAGCTCGAACACATTCTCTTTTTCCTGAATGTATGAAGCAAGACGCTCCATACCATACGTAATTTCAACCGCTACCGGATTCGTCTCGATTCCGCCGACTTGTTGGAAATACGTAAATTGGGTGATTTCCATACCGTCCAGCCATACTTCCCAGCCAAGACCAGCACAGCCGAGGGATGGGTTCTCCCAGTTGTCTTCAACAAACCGAATATCGTGTTTGAGCGGATCAATGCCCAACTGTTTCAGACTTTCCAGATAAATCTCCTGAATATTGTCCGGAGAAGGCTTGATAATAACCTGGAATTGATGATGCTGATAGAGACGGTTTGGATTTTCTCCGTAACGACCATCCGAAGGACGGCGGGACGGTTCTACATAAGCTACTTTCCAAGGCTCGGGTCCAAGCGAACGCAAAAAGGTCATTGGGTTCATTGTACCTGCCCCTTTTTCCGTATCATATGGTTGGACAATAATACAGTTGTGCTCGGCCCAGAATTGTTGCAGCGTGAGAATCATCTGCTGAAAATTCATAATCATGCTCCTTTTCGATGGTTTGTGATGAACAAGCCCAGAACGGTACAGACAATAAAAAGCCCCCGTCCTACGCCTGTTATACAGACATAGGGACGAGAGCTATTCCCGCGGTTCCACCCTACTTGGCTAAGATACAAACAGGAAATCCTGTTCATTCAAGCCCACTTTTCCGTGTCCAATCATGCTCCCGAGTGCCATTTCACAGACCGATTCAACCCGGCTCCCACCATCCCCGGCTCGCTCATACAAGATTTAGCAAGTCAACCGACCTGTTCTCTTGAATGTAATAAATCAAGTCTCCTACTTTCTCGTTCAATGCATGTCTCCAAAAGAGAAATTATAGTTCATATTATATAAAAATAAGTACGAAGTCAAGATATATTACTTATTTCACAACATGACGACTCAAATCCCGTACTTTTCCATTTGATCAAGAAAAGAACGGGATTTCAGATTCAATCCAAGCTGATGATCCATAAAGGCCCGCATAATCTTTTTGATCTCATCTCGGGTGCCTTCACTCACTGATATATTACCAAGTCTTTGCAGATCCAACTGCGCAAACAAACGCAACAGCTTCAATGCCTTTGGGCTCACGGACATCGCCGGAGGATCGAAGTGTTTGCAAGCACGGCACAGAACGCCTCCAAGCCTTGGACTCACAAATAATTGTTCATCCGGTCGCTCCTGACCACAAGAGATGCAATCATCAAGCTGAGGTCCATAACCGGCTGCCTGTAATATTTTCATTTCATACAGGCTTGTGATGACCACCGGGTCCTTCTCTTCCTTTAACGCTTGGAGACAGGCTTTTAACTGTTTGAACCAGAATGTCCCCGTCTCTTCATCCTGCAACACCCGATCCAGCAGTTCACAAGCATAAGATGCATAGGAAGCCTTAACCAGATCTTCGCGCAGCTCATGGTAAGACTCGATGATCTCACCGGCATTTAGTGTCCCTAGACCGGTGTTGCGAAAATATACATATTGACCGTACGTAAATGGCTGCACCAGTGCAGCATGTCGGCTTTTGGGCTTTTTTGCACCACGAACGAGTACCCCTACTTTCCCGCCGCTTTCGGTGCAAAGCGTAATGATTTTGTTTCCCTCGCCGTAATCCATGCTGCGGATGACAATCCCTTCCACCCTGTATAGCATGCCTCGTCACCTAACCATTCCCGAATCAGCCAATTATCCTTCGGCTTCTTCATCTTCGATCACTTCCCTTGCCGTATCCGACTCCTGTGCCAACGAGCCACATGCCTGGGCATATAACAGATAGGACTCCAAATCCCCCGTCATTACAAAAACCTTCCACGAAAAATCTCGCATCGGAATTTCATCCTCTCTTCAGAAATGACGTCTGCTTCTACCAGATAGGATGGAGTCTTGCAAGGTAAACTATGTGTTGCAATTACTGGATAATGAATGTATTATTCGCGGCCAAAGCCGAGATCCCGCAGTACACGCTCCTGATTTCTCCAATCTTTTTTCACTTTGACCCACAAGTCCATGAAAATTTTGGAACCCAACAGGTTTTGAATATCCTGACGTGCCCGCTTCCCCACTTCCTTGAGCAAGGCACCCTGTTTTCCGATAATGATTCCTTTTTGCGAATCACGCTCCACAAAAATGACGGCTGAAATATAAACGACGCCGTTATCCTGTACTTTCATATCCTCAATCGTTACCGCAATGGAGTGTGGCACTTCTTCGCGCGTCATTTGCAAGATTTTCTCCCGAATCAACTCGGCGCAAACGAACTGCTCCGGATGGTCAGTTACCTGGTCGTCCGGGTAGTACTGTGGACCTTCCGGCAAATATTTGCCCAGTTGCTCCAGCAAAGTGCTAACATTGCTGCCTAGCATGGCCGAAACAGGAACGATTTCAGCGAAATCGTGCAGCTTGCGATATTCCTCAATCAAAGGAAGCAAGGCTTCCGGCTCAATTTTATCAATTTTGTTCATGACAAGAATGACAGGCGTCCGCACATTTTTCAATTGTTCAGCAATATAACGATCACCACCACCCATGCCTTCCGAAGCATCAATCAGGAACAAAGCAGCTTCCACTTCTCCGAGGGTATTCAAAGCGGTCTGGTTCATGTAATCGCCGAGCTTGGATTGACGTTTGTGAATCCCAGGTGTATCCAGGAAAACGATTTGTTGTTGTTCCGAAGTATATACACCATGAATTTTATTTCGTGTCGTCTGTGGTTTGTCCGACATGATCGCAATTTTTTGTCCAATGACTTGGTTCATCAGTGTGGATTTACCTACATTGGGACGTCCAATAATGGCTACAAAGCCGGATTTGAATGCTTGTTTTTTCATATGTTCCTCCTCAGGCGCCTAGGCCTGGAATGTATTGGTTTTTACTTTTTGGCAGAGTTCAGATCTGACGGTCCAAAAGCCCATGGCAATAGCTCGGCAACGGTAGTTTCCTGCAGATCACCTTTCATGTTTCCCAGAATGACCTTCATATCCGGATCACACAGTTCGTACATCACTTGACGACATACGCCGCACGGAGCAATCGGGCCGTCCGTATCTCCTACAATCGCAATGGCCTTGAAACTGCGCGGCTGCTGTCCTCCAGCAATCGCACTGAACATGGCTGTACGCTCAGCACAGTTGCCTGGCGTATAAGCAGCATTCTCAATATTACAACCATGATGCACATGTCCTTCACTGTCAAGCAAAGCTGCGCCTACACCAAAATGTGAGTAAGGCGTATACGCCTTCGTACGTGCCTTAATTGCTTCCTGCATCAACAAACCATCATCCATAATTAATCTCTCCCTTTGGGGTGTAATATAAAGTTAACTAGTGCATTTTACACTGGACACTCCGCTGCCAGAACAACCTTCCGAGCGCTGTTATCCCCAGATTTTTATGATTCACTTTTTCAAAGTGAAAATCCGGTGATAAAGGCGCACACTTCGTTTCTTCAGGTTTCTTCTGACCTCTCCGTTATCGTGTTTGCATCAAGTAACTATACAATTGTGTGTAATTTTAAAAACAAAATCAGAACAAACCCAGCCATCTCATCACTGGCTTGATAAAAACGATACACCCAATGATGACGGCGAACACCGCAGCCAGTAAAACTGCACCGGCCGCGGTGTCCTTCGCCGCTTTTGCCAGCGGATGTATATGCGGATGCGCGAGATCCACAGCAGCTTCAACTGCTGTATTCATCAGCTCCGTCACAAGAACAAGAAAGACAGCTGTCAGTACAAACATCCAGTCTGTTCTCGAAATCCCGAAAAAAAAGCCGGCTGCACACATCAAAATGGCGACTCCTGTATGAACTCTTACATTCCGCTGAGTCCGCAGCCCGTATACGATTCCTTCCGCAGCATTGCGGAATACCATCCCCCAGGAGCGCCTTTTCATTATCGTGTCAACCCGGCTTGGGCCAATACCGCTTCCTGTTTGCCCATCATTTCGGCTTCGCTGGCTTCGTCCTGATGATCATATCCGAGCAGGTGCAAGAAACCATGAACAAACAGGAACCCGAGCTCACGTTCAAATGAATGTCCATATTCTTCACTCTGTAGAATCGTCCGGGGAACAGAGATAATAATATCTCCCAAAACATCCGGCATTTCTTCCATTTCTTCGTCCTCATCCAGCTCGTAGATAATATCAAGCTCCTCATCCACCGTCTCATTCATCGCAAAAGACAACACATCGGTTGGACGATCAATGCCGCGATAGTCACGGTTCAACTCATGGATCTGTTCATCATCCACAAAAGTCAGAGCTACTTCCCCGTCTTCAACGCCTTCCGCTTCTCCGGCAAGGTTCAGCAGTTGCTCCAGCATTGCAATCATCGGTTCAGTAATTTCTTTATTCTGTTGTTCATTATTCCACGCTAGGTTAAGACTCATTCTTTCATACTCCTGTCTGCTCATATTAGCGAATCAACCCGCCTCTGGCGAGGTTGGTTTCGGTTTCTTCATTTCTTCCGGATATTCGATCCTGGAGTGGAATATGCCCATGACGGTTTCTTTAAGGGTCTTGGCGACGATATCCAGTTCACGCATCGTCAGATCACAATCGTTAAACTGGTGATCGTCCAGCCGACCTTTAATTATTTTTTCAATCATGGATTCCACTTGTTCCACAGTAGGCTTCCGCAAGGAACGGACCGCAGCTTCCACGCTGTCAGCGATGCCAACAATCGCCGACTCTTTGGACTGAGCCTTGGGACCCGGATAACGGAAGTCCTCTTCCGTGAAATCGGGTTCCACTCCAGCTTCCTCCGCCTGACGAAGCGCTTTGTGATAGAAATAATGCAGGAAGGTTGTTCCATGATGCTGCTCGGCAATGTCCCGGATAGGTCTCGGCAACTTGTAATCCTTCTGCATTTCCACACCATCCCGTGCGTGAGCTACGATAATGGACTTGCTCAGCTTGGGATCAATCGAATCATGCGGATTCTCCATATTGTTCTGATTTTCAATAAAATAAATGGGTCTTTTGGTCTTGCCAATATCATGGTAATAGGAACCTACCCGACATAACAGCCCGTTGGCACCGATCGCCTCTGCTGCGGCTTCTGACAGGTTACCTACCATGACACTGTGGTGATACGTGCCCGGTGTCTCCGTTAGCAACTTGCGCAGTAGCGGATGATTCGGATTAGACAGTTCCACCAGTTTCAGCGCAGACAAGATCCCGAATGAGGTTTCAAAAAACGGCATCAGTCCAATAACCAATATGGCAGTCAGCACACCTCCGGCAAACGCAAATCCAATACCATACAGCGTTGTTGTCCGGTTCCAGTCACCCGAATCAATTAAAGCGAGCGTGAAGACCGCAATCGACCCGAACAGGCAGACCATAATCGCACCTTTCAGGATGGTAGAGCGCTGACTCGCCCGATGGGTGGCGAAGATCGCAACAAACGATACCAACACCGCGAAGAAACCAAGTTCAAAGTCAAAAATCTGACCCTGATGTGTGTTCAAAATAATGCTCGACAACATGCCGATAATGATCGAGCAGACAAAGGCAAGCGATGTATCCAGCAGCAATGCAATCAACATTGCGCCTACGGCAACAGGTGCAAGAAAGCCTACGTATGAATTCTCACTGGTCTGGAGGATCGCTGTAACATGCATAACCACAATGGTAATAATAAATATAATAACAAGCATCAGCAACTGCGCATTGTTATATTTAAAATGCGTTCCGCTGAACTGCTGAATATACATTAGAATCGCTGCAGACAACAGGCAGGAAAACATAAGTAATCCAAGCTGTGGCCAGTAGTTCACTTCGTTTTTCAGCAAATCATTCTCACCCAGAAGGGTGTACATCTCAGGGGTAATTAACTCCCCTTTGGCTACAAGCGTGTCCCCTTGCTTGATAAAGACCGTTTGCGTATTCTCACGAGCCTGCACTTTGGCTTCCTTTGTTCCCTCTTCATCATAGAAACGATTGGACGTCACCACAAGACGAGCGAGTTCCTGTACAACCTCACGCTGTGTTCGTTTGCTTAGTGAGCTTACACTCACCATCTCGGCCACTTTCGCACGTGCTGTTGTTGCATCACTAATCTGGTCTGTCATTAATCTGGAGACGATATCCCGGGCAACGGCTTTCATCTCCTGAATATCATCTGAGGTCAGACGTGAGATTTTAATGTATGTCTCTTCCGGGATACGATAGCTTTGCTCCTGTACCACATTTCTGATCTCTTCCAAAAGAGTTTCGGAGTATGTACCCGCTTTCCGGTTGTTGTTGATAAAATTGGCCACAAAGTCCTTCTGACGCTGCGGTATTTCATCACGATAGATGTCAATCTTGTCCTGACTTGAAATCTGATCATCCTGGTTCAGTCGATCAATACGGTCAAGCAGAGTCGTCATCAGATTTTCGTTCCGCATTTGCACGATCTGAAACATTGGCTGTACACGTTCTGCCGCTTCTTCTTGCGCTTTCAGTGTAGCTTTCGTATTCGGAATTTGCATGGGCGCAGCAATATCCACTTCGCTCCGTGTGCCTTCCTGAATATCATACCGCTCAGGGAGCAGCTTGGAAGCAAGGCCTACGTAGAAGAGGATCACCAGAAACAAAAACAGAAGATAGCGCGCCCACACGCTATACTTCCATCCTGTAGCTCTATTCTGAAAAGATTTGCCTTTTGACAGTTCCTTCGAGGTCATCGAGACAATCCCTTTCTATTCTTGATTTTCTGCGGCGTGGTTATAGGCAACGATAATTTTCTGGACGAGGGAGTGCCTTACAACATCCTGTTCGGCAAAGTAAACGAATCCAATCTCTTCCACTTGACCCAATATCGTATTTGCCTCCACAAGACCCGACTTTTTGCCGCGGGGTAAATCAATTTGTGTCACGTCACCGGTAATGACCATTTTGGAACCAAAACCAAGACGGGTTAGAAACATTTTCATTTGTTCCGGTGTCGTATTTTGGGCTTCATCCAGAATAATGAATGAATCGTCCAGTGTACGTCCCCGCATATAGGCCAGAGGCGCAATTTCAATCAAGCCGCGTTCCAGGGCCTTGGCGGTCTGCTCTTGTCCCATAACATCGTACAAAGCATCATACAAGGGACGCAAGTAAGGGTCCACCTTTTCCTGAAGATCACCAGGCAAGAAGCCCAGACTCTCTCCTGCTTCAACGGCAGGCCTTGTGAGCACGATTCGTTTGACGCTGCCTTCCTTGAGTGCTGCCACAGCCAATACAACCGCCAGATAGGTTTTACCTGTACCGGCAGGACCGATACCAAATACAACATCACGTTTTTTAATTGTAGTTACATAGTGTTTCTGTCCAATCGTTTTAACCCGGATCGGCTTTCCGCGGTATGTCGTTGTAATCTCGCCTTTGAATAGATCCAGAAGCTGGTCTGCACGCAGTTCCTTGGCAAGCTCAATGGCATACTTGACGTCCCTTTCGGTTAACACATACCCGTTACGTACCAATTGCAACAACACATCAAATAATTGTTCAAGCGATTCAACATGCTGTATGCTGCCATGGATCACAATCTCTGCTTCACGGGAAGCAATCTGGGCTGGAATCTCGGATTCAATCAGTTTTAGAAAAATATCTTGGGGTCCAAAAAGAGATTGACCCTCTCCCGCACTTTGGAGGGAGATTCGTATGCTGCGTGTTTGCTCTGACAAATAGCCTCATTCTCCTTGACTATGGACTAACGGAAGTTCTTCCGCAATGTTTTCTTCCACTTCAAATAATACTTTCATATAAACTTTACCATTCTCTTTCTTCTCATGCAAAATTTTTTCACTTAAAATTTTGGTTCCTTTGCCGTTTTTGGCAATAATATCGTTTCTTGCTCCTTCCAGCCCTTTCGTTCTGGCCCATTCAATCGTGTGCTGCTCCTCTTGTTCCGTCGTTTCCAAATCTTTCTCTGTCAGCCATCCCATAGGAAGTGCGAAGGATCGCCAGGTTAGTGGTTTATGATCACTAGCGGTGTCAAATGAGGTGAAAGGCGTACTCCCGTATCCCCAAAGTTGTATCGCCCATTTCCCCAGAACAATGTAAAATCGTTCCTTGCTTTCCCCGGTCATCGTGTTATGTTTCTGAACAAGTGGCACTTCCACCTGATATTCACGCCATACCAGTCCGCGAACTTCGCCTTTGGCTACGATGGTCTTTGTGTTCTCTTCATCCCCCAAAATACCCGATATTAATACCTGCCCTTTTTTGACACGCATGTTCTTCTGGACGACAGGGCGTCCCTGCTCTGCGTAGATTTGCGTGATCACGGCATCCGATTTACTGACCAGATGTCTCGGGTTCAGTAGCGGTTCACGTTTGGGTTGTGCCGACTCCACGACCTGAATGGTGATAGTCGTCCCTTCTTTGGTCACTCCAATCCAGGTTACATCCGGCAGAGCGAGTGCGAGCTGTCTGGAGAGCTTGTCCTGGCTTTGAAGACGGAACCCCCATTGAAATGGGTAGATACCTTCTTTTTTCGCAGCCGCAAGCACTTCATCCGTCGGAATGGTCACATTTCCTTTGACTTCCACATCCCAAACCATGGATGACAAAACAAACAAAGCTGCTAAAAAAAACAGCATACCTCCAAGAAAGAACTTTCTTTTCAACAACCGGGCTGCAAAAAATGGAAATCCGCTCCGATGTGTCACCTTCACCCGGCAGCCTGTCCGTTTCACCAAAGGACGCAGCCTGAAGAAATGCGGTAGCAGAATGTTCATCTCTGCCATGCGTCCGTCATGGGCACGCAGGTCCCACACTTCCAGTCCCTGCTCTGCCACCATGTTGATTAATGCTTCAATATCCCCCCCAGTGACCGTGATACGGACTGCTCCTCGCAGTTTGTACAGACTGGGCTGCTTCATGCGTTCCCCTCCGCTCCATTCATATGAATATCCAGAATCGTTCCTTCAACCGCTACTTCATCCGGCAAAATATTGCGAATCATCAAGTCAAATCCTTTGATCTCCAGTTGACCTTGAGAGAGTGCAAGGACGATGCGATCCGGTGTGAAATGGATGACGCCACGATGATTCTCTATATACAATTGCTTTGTGCCGATCAGGGTTAACCGTGGCATATCGTAAAGCACATCCTGCGGCAAATCCAGCACTTCGCTGGTCCATCTGCGCAGCTTGCGGCTGATCCGGGTCATTCGAAGGTCTTCCCCCTTCCTCTACAGTTCAACTTATGCGCAGATTCTTGAAATTATGAAAACTACGGACCGTGTTAGATGCGAAAATAAAAAGAGGCCGAGACAGAAAAAAGCCGTCGTCTGGATTCATGCTCACCAGAGACGGCTTATCACTTATAAAAATGTATAAAGTTACAGTTTGCCTCGTGTTCCAAAAGGCTGTTTAGAGCGAGGAGAACCAAGAACTTCTGCCCACAGCACACCCGTACGAATGTCTTCTCGTCGAAGCTGGAACTGCTCAAACTCGCCAGTTGAAACTTCATCCCAACCGGAATCAGATACAACCGGTGTATTGGCAGTAGAAATACGGTCCAGTCGCTCGCGAATTTCGCGTTGCCGTTGCTCCATGACTTTCATCTGTTCTTCAAGGGAGTTTTCCATTCCACCCAGAGAACCTTGTCCTCCAAAATCGTCATTAACGGAACGGGCAGATGTCGTCGCCGGCTCCGAATAGGGTTGATCATATCGATCATCATACGGATCGTCATCATCGTACCGTTCGTCATACTGCTCGTCATAGCGGGGATCTGAAGGACCCGATGACTGCTGCGGTGCGGTATCCCTAGGCGAGTGATTATCCCGGTCCGATTCACCATTTCCTCCAAATGTTGGCATCCCGTTATCAGGACGCTTTTTGTTCGGATCAGCCGACTTGGATACTTTGCCAAGGAAGGAAAAGAGTGCAAAAGCGACGACTGCTACAATATACAGATTGTTAAAAATCCATTCAAATAGGCCCATATGCACTCACCGCCTATCTTCCGTTTTTGGAATCACCCTGATCGTTGGAGTTTGTACTTTCACCAGGTTTTCCTAATGTGTTGCGCATTTGAGTATCCGCTTCAATGTTTTTCAGGTTCATGTAGTCCATTACGCCAATTTTACCGCTACGAAGTGCTTCAGACATTGCCAGAGGTACTTGGGATTCAGACTCAACCACACGTGCTCTCATTTCCACTACGCGTGCTTTCATCTCTTGTTCTTGAGCTACGGCCATCGCACGACGCTCTTCCGCTTTTGCTTGTGCGATACGTTTATCAGCTTCTGCCTGTTCCGTTTGCAGGAAGGCACCAATGTTTTTACCTACATCCACGTCCGCGATATCAATAGACAGGATTTCAAAAGCTGTACCTGCATCCAAACCTTTGGACAATACCGTGCGGGAGATCAGATCCGGATTTTCCAGGACGTCTTTATGGGAATTCGAGGAACCGTTCGTACTTACGATACCTTCGCCGACACGGGCAATAATCGTCTCTTCACCCGCACCACCGACGAGACGGTCAATATTGGCACGAACTGTAACCCGCGCTCTTACTTTAACTTCGATACCATCTTTGGCTACCGCAGAAACAATCGGCGTTTCAATAACACGTGGGTTTACACTCATCTGTACGGCTTGCAATACGTCACGACCTGCAAGGTCAATCGCAGCAGCACGTTCAAATTCAAGTGGAATGTTCGCACGTTGTGCAGCAATCAGGGCGTTGACAACTCGGTCTACGTTACCACCGGCCAGGAAGTGACTCTCCAATTGATTCATGGTCAACTGAAGTCCAGCTTTAGTTGCTTTAATCAGTGGATTTACGATCCGGCTAGGTGTTACACGTCTTAGTCTCATCGCTACCAATGTGATAATTCCCACACGTACACCGGATGCAAGAGCTGAGATCCAGAGCATTACCGGGAAAAAGCTGAAAAATACGCTCAATACGATAATCGCAACTACCGCAATGAGCAAAACCGTGATCAAGGTTGGTTCCATAGTCAAAATTCCTCCATTTGCAATTTAATTTGTGAAAAAAACATATTAACAGACCATGTGGTGGAACTTCGCTGCTGTTCATGAATTTGCTCCACTCCACAGGCAGCTTCTGTAGAGTGGTTATGTACATTGCCGAAGCTTTAATCAAGCTCCGGCAAAAAGCGGGTTATACCGGCAAAGCCTGTTGAACGACAATCCGGGTACCTTCCGCTTTAATCACAATAATCGGCGTATCAATCGGAATGAAGTCTCCATCAGACACCACATCGACCCGCTCCCCGTTAAACATCGCTGTTCCCGAAGGACGAAGCGGAGTCAGACTAATTCCTTGCAAGCCGATCAACTCTTTGCGTTCTGTTGCAGAAGAGTAACCACGATCAGCAGACAGTTTGTCGCTTAATATGAATCGATTCCATATGCCTCGATCCTTGAACAGGATAACGACGATTGCAATGACCACCAGAGCTGCACCAAAAGCAATACCTAATGATATAAATGCATCACTTGTATCATAAGCAGCTCGCACAACACCAGCCACAAGTGCAATCGATCCCAAAATCCCCAAAATGCCAAAGCTTGGGATAAACATCTCCAGAATCATCATGATCAGTCCGACAGTGAATAATACCCATGTCTCCGCTCCGGCAAAACCGGCAATATAATTCCCTGAGAAATAAAGCACAAAGCAGACGATACCAACAATACCAGGAACTCCAAATCCAGGCACAATCAACTCAATGATCACACCGGCTATTCCGAGGAATAGCAGTATCGTCATGACGACAGGATTGGTCAGAAATGTAGATATATTCTCTGCAGCAGTTCTCTGAACAGTGAACACATCATCCTGACTGTATCCGAGCCAGGCTGCAGCTTCTTCCGGCGTGCTGCTGATATGGTCCGCATAGCCCACTTTCAGCGCCTCTTCGGCCGAGAGAGCAATAATCTCACCTTTTTCTTTCGTTTTATTAATCTCTGGCATCTCCACGACCATGTTAACATCTGTCATTCCAGCTGCAATTTTGCCGTTACGGCCACTTTTCTCAGCCGCTCCCTGCATTTTGCTTTTCCAGAACGCAACCAGCTTCGGATCGTCCACATGTTTACCCGTGCTGTCCACCATCGCTGCCGCACCGATCATGCTGCCTGGCGACATTACGATCTTATCTGCATTCAAAGCCAGAAAACTTCCGGCCGATGCAGCATCTCCACGAACGAATGCAACGGTTTCAATAGGACTTTCCTTAATCAGGTTACCTAATTCCTCTGCCGTGTCGACACGCCCACCCGGCGTATTAATATCCAGAACGATCAGGCCAGCATTCATCTCTTCTGCTTCCTTGAAGCCGCGTTCCATAAACTTGCCAAGCCCCTGCTCGATTGGTTTATCCACCGGAATGATATATACGGCGCCACTTTTCTCAGCTGCATGCGCTGACGGTGACCCAATCCAGACAGGAAGCAGCAGCGTCAGCAGCATCAAGAGCAACAATGGCCCCGTAAGCTTCTTCCGGCGCTTTCCCTTCACAATAGTCCCCCCTTTTCCATTAATGTTATACTGTCCAGCTTATGGTATTTATTACGTACAATGCAACATTTCGTTTCAAAATCTTAAAATTATATTTGAAACCCAGACCAATTGCAACAAACAAAATCCATATTCATGTTAATTAACCATTTAAAAGCAATATTTGTGAACGCACAAAGAATAATCCCGCATGTTATTCGCGTTAGCTCACTGAACATTCCGTGACCCCTTTCAATTAAACCCATGCTGAATAGTAAAATGGAAACGGAAAAAACACCCCCTGACAAGTCAGGAGGTGTTCATTGATTTGCTTTATTGCAGAAATTGTTGAACTGCTTGATTTACCAGTTTGCCGTCCGCTTTGCCTTTGACTTTCGGCATAAGGGCAGACATGACTTTCCCCATCTCGGCTTTCGAAGAAGCACCGGTTTCCTGGATGGTCTGCTGTACAATAACTTTAATTTCTTCTTCGGTAAGCTGTGCGGGAAGGTACTGACTGAGTATTTCAATTTCCGCTTTTGCATTTGCCGCGAGGTCTTCACGGCCCGCTTTGTCAAATTCTTGGAGGGCATCTTTGCGCTGTTTGATTTCACGACTCAGAATATCAAGCACTTCGTTATCATCCAAATCTCTTTTCAAATCTATTTCAAGATTCTTGATCGTCGAACGAATCAACCGAATGTTGGAGAGCTTGAACTTGTCCTTACTCTTCATCGCTTGCTTCATATCTTCGTTCAATCGTTCGCTAAGATTCATGTAGTTAAAATCCTCCTAAAACTTTCTCTTACGAGCAGCCTCGGACTTTTTCTTGCGCTTTACGCTTGGCTTCTCATAATGCTTACGTTTCTTCACCTCAGCCAATACGCCATCTTTTGCGATGGAACGTTTAAACCGACGAAGTGCAGCATCAATAGTCTCGTTTTTGCGAACTTTAGTTTCAGACACCAGTTTTCCCTCCCTCCGACCAGACCGTCCAAGAGCAATAACACGGTTCATCACCTTTCATTATAGGCGAAAGGTAATAAAGGTGTCAACCTTAACGTAATGATCATTTATTTTATGTGAACTTCAACCCCATATTCATGCTTATTCATGCATTATGGACAAGTCCTGAACTAAAGTAACAACGCTCATTTATTTGTGTGAGTCGGACAAGCTGGTCAACACGCCAAGTCGGGTACCGCCAAGCAAATGATAATGCAGATGATGTACGGTTTGTTCCCCGTCCTTGCCGCAGTTATTAATCAGTCGGTAACCTGTCTCTTCCACACCAAGACGTTTGGCCGCTTCCTGCGCAGCCAAATGAATCTCACCAATTAACGGCAGATCTTCTGCAGTTACTTCATTCATGGAAGCAATATGTTTCTTTGGAATAACAAGTACATGGGTCGGTGCAGCGGGCTGGATGTCATGAAAGACAACGACATGGTCATTCTCCAGTACCTTATTGGAGGGAATGCTGCCCTCTACAATTTTGCAAAACAAGCAATCCATTGTTCATACCCTCCTTTGAATTTAAAATTATGTATACCCTTCTATCATACCGGAACTGAAAAGGGACGTCCAATCTAACATGTTCAGTTATCTTATTTATAATCACAATAATAGACAGAAAAACCTTTCACATCTTAGTGAACTACTGAGCTTACACCAAAGATGAAAAAGGTCATATTTGCATCCACGCATTACTCCATCACGAAACTTTGTTAATAATAAGGCAATAAAGATAAGGCAGCGAGGCCAAACAGAGGAAGTATCAGCCTATTGAAACGTCTGCGACCGTAACCGTAATAAGGGTACGGGTAGCCATAGCCCGGAAAAAAGCCGCGTGCATGAGCAGGATAAGTAACTGGCATCATATTCGGTCCCCAGTTCGCGTGATTAGCCATAGCTTCATGTCCTACGGGAACAGCCAAATAAATCATGTCATCATCCACATTTTCCACAATGCCATCATAATGGGTACCGTCAAGCATTTGTACACACACATAGCGATGCATGTGTTCCTTACATAGTTTCTTCGCTTCCATCTTTTCCACGTTTCATCGCCTCCAGATATGTCTGCTCTTCATCACCCTTTCATGGTATTCAGATCTGGGCGAAATGACACTATATGAATGACAAGAGTTTCAGGATTATGGCCGTTTCTAAGTAAAGTCGTGTACATGATTCACCTGTGAAGGAGGAGTAAACGCTGAAAAATAAAAAAGAAGCACCCCGTTGCAGCTTCCAAGTGGAAGCCTGCAATTGCGGACGTCTATCCAGGAGCGTTCCTGATCAGACGTCCGCCGGGGTACTTAACATAAAGTTTGTCGGCTTAACTGTAGTATAACAACAGGATGAACCTGTATCTGTGATCTAACTCACTTCACTGCTTCAACGGAATATATAAATAAAATTCAAACCCATACTCCTCAATTCATTCGTGGAGACCCCCATCAGATCCATTTTGTAGGACTGGTTAAAAGCTGGGTTCTTCCTATCAACTCATTCAACCACGGAACACTTCCGTACCTATAATGTTTCCAGCACCACACGAGACCCGGCGCCAGCCTCCCCTGCTGGAATGACTACAAGTTTGCGTGGCAAGCGTGCTCTCAGCTCCGGAACGTGGCTAATGATGCCGACAGCAAGGCGGTCATCATGCAATTTTTCCAGCGATGTAATGACCGTATCCAACAGTTCAGGGTCCAGTGTACCGAACCCTTCGTCCAGGAAGAAGAATTGCAGCGGATACTGGCCACGCAGCTGAATTTGGGCAGATAATGCCAAGGCCAGTGACAACGAGGTCAGGAAGGTCTCCCCACCGGACAGGGTGGACACAGGTCGTTTAACCCCACCGTTTGCATCATCACAGATGACAAAGCCACCACCCGAATCCACCTCAAGTGAATAGCGTTGTTTGGTGAGGAAACGCAGGCGCTGTGAAGCAGCCTGACTCACCTGCATCAGCTGTTCTTCTGCAATATATTCAACAAATGCGTTACCTCTGAAAGCCGCTTGCAGTTTGCTAAGCATCTCCCCTTGACGACTAACCTCCACCCGTTTGTTCTCCAACTCGGTCCAGCGAACATGTCGCTGCTGAACATCCTCCAGATCACGTTCTGCGCGTGCCTTTGCTCGGAGGGCCGCTTCATCCTCTGCACGGGATCGTTGCAGCCGTTCTGTGCAAGCTGACCACTGTTCCTCGGATACAATTGCTCCGCCCAATTTTTGTTCCAGTTCACGAAGTTGGGATGCAAGCTCACGATCACGTTCCCGATGCTGCTGAATTTCCGCTGCCAGTCGCTCAGCTTGTTCGGAAGGAATCGCCGCCTCAACAACGTCATCTTCCGTAACAAACGGGGATTGCTCCAGCAATTGCCTCCAGCGCTCCTGTGCCTGTTGTAAATGCTCTGCTGCCGAGGCTGCTGCCTGCTGGGCCATGACGTCTTTCTTGGCCGATTCCTGCTTCAACGCATCGGCTTCCTTGAAGCGCTGTGCCGAATCTGCAGCAGCTTTGCGCAGTTCATCCAGTCGTGTCTGGGCAGCAGCAATTAAATCCTCGACCCGTTGCTCGCCAACCCATTGGCGTAAACGTTCTTCCTTCTCCGCAAGCTGTTTGTTGTTGCCTTGCCATTCCGTCTGCCATTGGATCAGCTGTTTGTCCAATTCAACCAGCTTCTGCTGGAGAGACTGTACCAGCTGTTCCTTTTCTTCAAGGAACGTTACACTTTTATTCAACCGTTCCTTGATGTCTTCTGCGCGCGCGTCGCGCTCCTGCATCGCCTGGTGGAGGGCCATAGCCTCCTCCAGAGCGATGCCAGGCAGTTCCGCGGCCCAGCGGCCGTGCAATGCGGCAGCGACGGCCTCGCTCTCGGCCAGCCTGCGCTCCGCCTGAGCGAGCCCGGCTTGGCCGGCCTCTTGCGCAGCTGCCGCTTCCATGCGGCGCTGCTGCGCGCCCACAGCCGCCTGCTGCAACGCGGCGGCTTCCGCTTGCAGCGGCGCTGCGGCAGCGGCCAGCGCCCGCGCGGCTTCGCGCAGTGCGGCGGCACGCTCCGCCCAGTCCGCCGGGGAGCGCCCGTGTGCGGGCGACCCGGCGGACTCCGGCTCCGCAGCCGCAGGCGCGGCCTCGGCTGCGGCCGGTGCTTCGCCGGCCGCTGCGCCAAGCTGCGTCAGCAGGCTGCGACGTTCGTGCAGCTGCTGGCGCAGCCCAAAGCGCAGCTCCTGCAGCTCCGCATGCAGGCTGCGCAGCAGTTCCAGGTCCGCCTCCCCTGCGGGCGGACCCTCTCCCGGCGGCGCAGCCGGGAGCGGATGGTGTGCGGAGCCGCACACCGGGCATGGCTCGCCGTCACGCAGCTCGGCGCGTAAGGCGGAGGAGAGCCGGTGCAGCTCCTGCTCACGCATCGTTCCGCGCAGCTGCTCCTCCGCACTGGCCAGCAGGCTCTGTTCGCGACCAATGTCCTGCTCACAGGCAAGCAAGGCCTCAAGACCCGCTGCCGCCTGCTCGATCAGACGCTGTCGCAGTTCACTCAGACGGCTCTCTTCCGCAGCTGCCGTCTTCAGCCTGTCGGCCCCCTGTGCAGCTGCTTGCTTGTAGGTCTCCATCTCCGCCTTATTCTGGCGCACTTGCTCGGTCGCAGTATCCAGACGGTGCTTCAATTCGAGTGCAGCCTGCAGCTGCCTGCGTTCTTCCGACTTCACTTCATTCGGCTTGAGACTTTCCTGCAATTCTTCCCGGCGCTTGCGTCCTCGCTGCTGCAGTTCTTTTTCCTTCTCCAGCTGCTGCCCGATGACATTCTGTTCACCCTGTCCTTTGTCCAAAAGCTGCTTGAGACGGATACCGTCCTCTCGGAGCCCGTCCCGTTCCCGCTGCAACTCTTTGGCCTGCTCCAACTGTTCCAGCCGAAGCAGCAACTTGGGTTCTTCCTCAGACATCTGTACACGGGCATTTTCGGCCTTCTCGGCCTCCAGAACAGCCAGTTTCTCATGTTCAACCGCTTGCTGGCGAGCCATCCCGGCTGCGTCCTGACGCACCTTCTGCTGTGCTGCTGCATCACGCATTGTCTGCAATGAAGGCAGGATACCGTCTGCCGCCCCGGCCTGCTTCAAGCGCTGTTCACCAGCCTTGATCTGCGGCTCCAGTGCTTGCAGCTTGCGATGTTCCTCCATACGAGCTTGGCGTTCATGGCTTAACTCACGGACCTTGCCGAGCTGTTCGGCTTCCTTCATCGCTTCATCAAGCGCTTGGCGTGACACTTCCGACTGCTTCATTGCAGCCTGTAGAAGAAGCACCGTTTCCGCCAATGTCTCTTTGCTGGCATTGCCAAGTCCCTGCTGCTCCGCTGCCAGTGACTGATGAACCATATCATTGTCCTTCACCCGCCGACTGAGCTTGATGGCCAGCTGATCTCCATACTTCTCCAGATGGAACAAACGTTGCAGCATCTGGCGTCGTTCACTGCCTTTCAGCGACAGAAACTCGGCAAACTTCCCTTGCGGAAGAACAACAGCCCGCGTAAAGTCATCCATTTTCAACCCAATGACATCTTCAACGCATCGATTCACGTCTGCCAGCTTATCAGCCAGCACCTGTTCCTCTCCGTTGACGGTCTCAATGAATTTACTGATGGTATTGCTCACCGAAACCTCATTGTTTCGTTTGAAACGACGCTCGACCCGAAATCGTCTTGTTCCCTCTGCCGACACGAGTTCAAAGGTAAATGCAACAGACAAGGAATCCTCGGCGTGATTCATGATCCCCTGGGTACCGTTAACCGCACGTTCCACTTTTCCGTACATCGCCAGCGTAATCGCATCAAGCAAGGATGATTTGCCGCTGCCTGTTGGACCAAAAATGCCGAATAATCCTGTTTCCGTCAGTACGGTAAAATCAATCTCCTGGGTCTCCCGATAACTTTGCAGACCTGCAACTTTCAATAGAATCGGCTTCACTGTCCTTCGACCTCCTCACGCACACCCTGCTCATCCTCATCGACAAGTTCCAGGAACAGTTGTACCAGACTGTCTTCAGGCAATGCTCCACCTGTTTGACGCTGATAAAATTTGCGGAAGAGCTCATGTACCGGAAGCTCGGATCGTTGTTCCAGAAGCCCTGCAGCTGCCATCTCGGGATACACTGGGCGAATATGGATGATCCCGTCATGCGACTTGCGGAGCTGCTGGATTTCTTTCAGGGACATGGCGTCATCCAGCCACACTTCCATATCGATAAAAGCCTGGGGATCGCGTCCTTCATCTAGCCAACGATAGATCTCAGCCAGACCGCCGCGTGCCTTCCAGCGCACAAGTGGACGTCCGGAGGTCAACAGCACTTCTTCCACATGTGCGCCCCCTCCAGGTACCAGGTCCACCATTGTGACGGACTTGCTCTGCCCGGCTTCGGAGAAACTGTAGGCCAGCGGAGAACCACTATACCGAATCACACCTTCTCCTTTCACCGCCTGTGCACGATGGAGATGCCCCAGCGCTGTATATTGTGCACCTGTCGACAATGCAGACGGATCAACCGTATACGCGCCTCCAACCTGAATCGGACGCTCCGAATCACTTTCAACCCCACCCAGGACATAAATATGGCTCATGGCCAAATTCACTGTATCTGGACGAAAAGAAGCCGCCAGACGCTGCATCAACATCCCCACCCGGCGGCTGTATGCCTGACGAAGCACATTTTCATCCCCGTCCGTTGTTAACAGTTCATTCAGCCGCGCTTCCGAGGGATAGGGCAAAGCGGCAATCTGCGCAGTCTCTCCAGTTCGGTTTGTATGGATGGTTACGACTTCTGAAGTAGGCATGCCTACAAGTGTGATTCCCTGTCTATTCACAAGTGGGGTCACCGAAGCCACCCGCTCCGGCTGATCATGATTTCCGGCAATGACCACAAGTGGTCTCCCATTTTCCGTCAGACGCGCAGCTGCTTCGTAAAACAGCTGTTCCGCCGATGCAGGCGGATTCACAGAGTCATAGACATCTCCGGCCATCAGGATGGCATCTGCTTGCTGCTCATCCGCCAGTCTGACAAGCTCATCCACAAAGTCCTCCTGCTCCCGCAGCCGACTCCGTCCCTCCAGCGTTTTCCCGAGATGCCAGTCCCCTGTGTGCAAAATACGCATTGTCCGTTCAACCCCTCTCTCCTGTTAAATCAATGTTACGAATCTCATCTGGCCTTTTTAACATGTCATTTTATAGTTTCACGGCATGTCCATTATCAAAAAAGTACAGCCATTTCCGATCGACTTTCCGACCCAGAATATCTTCAATAGCCCGGCCATACAGCTCTAGCTGAAAACGATAGTTTTCTGTCAGCTTGTCCAATCCTCCGCGATGCTCCAACACGCGATCTGTCTTGTAATCTAGCAAAACAAGCTCGCCATTCACCTCATACAGGCAGTCAATAATCCCCTGAACCAGCACGGTCTCATTTGTAAGGGATGCTTGCATCTTTCCGTCTTCTTCTAACGTCTGCATGCCCGCATTTGGTGAAAGTTCATGGAGCCACTCGGCAGGAGAATGATGGGCAGGAAGTCCATAGATAAATGGAATCTCCCGCTTCACCCAATCCGCGCGCAGCAATTCTGTCCCAGGTTCGGTATTGAAGAATTCCGCCAGTTGTTCAGACTCAATAATGTCAGCCTGATGTGGAAGCATGATTTGAAGCTCCACTAACCGTTGAATGGTCTCTTCCACGATTTGCGAATCAACGGGTGAGCCATCCAAAGGAAGATGCTGCATCAACGTATGATACACTGTTCCCCGCTCGGCCCCGGTCAATTGTTTCTCCTCCATAAATTGAGGACGACGCAAATGCAATTTAAAGGACGAAGCCTCCTCCGAACCTTGCTCATACATGCCCTCTTTTGGAGTTAACACATCTTTCCTCATCGACTCATTTGTTAACGTCTCGTCTGAGGTTAATCCTTCCCGCATCTCATACATCGTAGATGCCTCAGATTGCTCTAGCATTTCTTCCATGACCTGAACCGACGAATGACCCTGCATGGCAAGCCATGTTTTCAGCTCGGTAACCGATGTACTCGCAGCCACCTGGGTTGCTGCGTGATGAGCATATGTCCAGGATAACCTTCTATCTACCTCGCGTTCGACTTCGTGTATTAGCTGTACACCCTCTTGCGCGCCTGGTGTGCCCCCCTGTTCAATCGGACTATCTCGCAGGATGGCATCTTGTTCATACTCGAGCATCTCTTTTTCAACTGAGGAAGGTAACAAGTCCACAGGCTGAACTGCTTTTAGGGCAGCAACACGCTGTTTCCGTACTTCGGTTATGCCGCCTTCCTCACCATGCATCTGATCCACGAACAGGTCTCGGGATACGTGATCAGCAGAGATGACAGATATATTCCAGCGTGATTCATCATCCACAAGGCAGGCAGCAAACGAATCACTTCCTCCTGCAAGTTCACGTAGCAAAACCGCGTCTGGGTGTCTCATCAGGGATGGACCAATCCAGTCCAAATAACTACGTCCTGCTGCAAGCAGGTAATCAGGCAATATCCGTTCCGGACTGTCCTTAATCTGAGACCAGGCCACTGCCTTTTTAACCACATCTTTCACCGTACCGACCAAAATCATTTTCTCCTTCGGACGGGTCAGAGCCACATAAAGTACCCGCATCTCTTCGGCAAGCAGCTCAAACTGGGCACGACGGCGAATCGCCAGATTCGCCAAGGTTGGATAGGCAACCCGATTCTCACGATCCACAAACCTCGGGCCAAACCCCAGCTCCTTATGCATCAGAAACGGCGAGTTCAGATCCTGCTGATTGAACATCTTGGATATGCCGCCGACAAAAACGATTGGGAATTCCAAGCCCTTACTCCGGTGAATCGTCATGATGCGTACTGCGTTATCCTGCTCTCCCGAACCACCGGCTACGGTCCCGAGATCTCCCCCGTTCTCACGTAGTCTGGACACATAGGTCAGGAAGCGAAACAAGCCACGATTGGCCGTTGCCTCCTCATATTGTCGCGCGCGATCATACAGGGCCTTCAGATTGCTTTGACGCTGCATGCCTCCAGGAAGGCCGCCTATCCAGTCCAAATAACCTGTTTCCCTGTACATGCGCCAAATCAGCTCGCTCAGACTGCCTTGTCTGGCTTCAAGCCGCCACTGTTCCAGTTGACGCATAAAGCGAATTAGCTTTTGTTGCAGCTCTGTGCCGGTACCGTTCTCCCCATCCACATCCTCGCTTATACGTTCAACCGTACTTGCACGTACAGCAGCATCAATGACTCCACCTTCTGCATTCGCTCCCACATCGGGTTCACCCATACGTTCGATAATGTCTGCCTCAACGGATACTGCCGACTCCCGCAGCCCTTGTTCCATTTCTGACCAGACTTCCGGCCATTGCAGCTGGATTGCAGATGAATCGGGGTCTGATGTCTGCCCGGCATGCTGCCTGTAGTCGTTCAACGAGTCAGGTAAGCCTCCTGCGGCCGATACAACAGCATCATAGAAAGATTGTCTCTTGCCCCCAAGACGAATCTGAGCCAGTTCCTCTTCATCCAGTCCTACAATCGGCGAACGAAGCACGGAAGCAAGCGGAATATCCTGCCTTGGATTATCCACAATTTGCAGCAGGGACAACATCACTTCAACTTCCGTCGCCTGAAAATACCCTTTGCTCTGCTCTCCTCCAGCAGGAATACCCTGTTGTCTGAATTCCTCGATCATGAGGGGAGCCCACATCAGAGCAGAACGCAGCAAAATGACAATGTCTCCGTAACGGGCAGGTCGCATGGATTGAAGGGCTTTATCATAAACATTAAGGGCTGGTTTATCCGTATCTCCGACCATTTCACGAATACGGCGAGCCATGGCCCTAGCTTCCAGCTGGGCGGTTTCGAGCTCGGCACTCTCCAGCTCAGCAGAAGGCAGCGCATCCCCATTCTCGTCCGTGCTTTCCGTCAGATCAGGTCCTCCGCCTTGGCGGTCAATCAGCATGAGTTCAGGTGTATATGCCTCATCCCCAAGCGTCTCTGCCGGGAAAGTAGCCCCATAAGCGAGCTGCGCCCGTTCATCATAGGCAATCTCGGCGACCCCTTCGTTCATGAGCTGCTTGAATAACATATTGACTGAATGGACTACTTCTGCACGACTACGGAAGTTACGTGCAAGATCAATGCGTCGTCCTGCCCGCAAAGAAACGCCCTCTCCAACTTCACCCGTAACCGAATTCGATGCATATTGACGGTACTTGTTCAAAAACAGACCGGGTTCAGCCAGACGAAAACGGTAAATGCTCTGTTTTACATCACCGACCATAAAGCGATTCCCCGGATTTTCTCTGGAGATCAATCTGACGATATCTTCCTGTACCGTATTGGTATCCTGATATTCATCCAGCAGCACTTCATCGAACCGTGCCCGGTATTCCATGGCTGCATCTGAAGGCATGGACAATTCAGGTGTAGAATCCTCATGACGCAAAATATGAAGACAGTAATGCTCCAGATCACTGAAATCGACCTGACCGCGCTCCTGCTTGGCCTGTCGATATCGTTCTCCAAATGCACTGACCAGCCTGGACAGTTCCTGCATTAGTGGTGCCGCCTGCTCCAGCTCCTGCCAGAAAGAAAACGCACTTCTTCCAAACAATGACCCTTTCAGATCGGTCACGGCTTTTTTCGCAGCCTCACGCAGTTCCTTTGCCTGTTCTTGTAACCCCAGGTCCGTCTGGTCCTTTTTACAAGGCTTCAACTTGCCAAAAGCTGCTGGCTGAAACACCTCAGGCAATCTTTCCCATGGCATCACCTCAACAGCTGACAGAAGCTCTTCCACCATCGCCAAATCTTCTTTTAACGTATCTGCATAAGGTTTCGGGCCTTCTGGCTGCATCGATATGCTAATCCCTTGACGCAGCAGACCAGCCGCACCACTGAGGGAAAGAGCGGCATCGCGCAAAATACTCTGAACCCATGCAGAATGACCAAGCGCCTCGACACTTTCCATTTGAAAAGCAGCTGTCATCTCAGCCAGCCAGTGATCCGGCCAGGAATGACTTCGTGAGAAATCATACAAACGCTGCACAAGTCGATGCATGGCATCATCGTTTCGTTCCCCACTGAACCAATCCACCAGTTCGCGGAATGTGCTGCCTTCATCTTCCTCGCCGTACTTCTCTTCAAACAGTTCCTCCAACAATTCCTGACGCATAATTTCCGCTTCATTTTCATTCAAAATTCGAAAAGCCGGGTTCAACGGAATTTGCTGATAGTAACGGCGAATTACTTCCATACAGAATGAATGCAGCGTTGTAATAGACGCCCGTCCAAGCAGAGAAAGTTGTTTGCGCAGATGATCTTCCGCAGGCTGTTCTTCAAGCGCACGTTCCAGCGCTTCCCTAATCCGCTGCTTCATTTCGGCAGCAGCCGCTTTGGTAAACGTAGCGACGAGCAGGCGGTCTACGCTGAATCCCTGGGAAGGGTCTGCAATCTTGCGAATAATCCGTTCAACCAATACGGCTGTCTTTCCTGATCCGGCTGCAGCGGCAACCAGGATGTCTTCCCCGCTCTGCGAGATGGCACTCCACTGGTCATCACTCCAGAAGCTCCCCTCCGGTTTTGGCATATTCGTCATGAGTTTTCCCCTCCCTTGTGGTGAGACAGCATGTCCCAGATTTGCTGTTTGCCCGGTTTGGACAGCAGATTATATTCGTTACCTTCGATCGTTTCATCAAATTGACAGACTGATTTGTACGGACAAAAGGTGCATGCAACCTCCTGCTGGATACGGTAAGGTTCAATCGCCACATCCCCATCCGTAATCCGGGTGCCAATCTCGCGTATGTTTCTGCGCACGGAAGCAAGCAACGTATCCCATTGCTCCGGCGTAGCTACAGCTGCACTGCTGTAGAAGCTGCCATCCGCCTTAAGGGCAACCGGAATAATGGCTGAATAGCCCTTGTCCAGGGTATTATCCATTTGAGCGATCGCATCACGGTCTGCCAGCAGCAAGCCTTTCATTTTAAACCGTTTCAACAGTTCTTGTCCTGCCTGCTCCGATGTCATGCCGTTCGCGGATTGCAGCAGAGGGTTATGCACATGGAAATACAATGTACCTCCAGGCATAGCCGATTCTCCAAGCCACTCCTCGGCAGCGCTAAGCAGCACCTCCAGGTACGTGAGCATCTGTAATGACAGGCCATAATACACCTCATGCAGTTTGAGATCAGTCTGGCTGGATTTGTAATCAATGACTCGCAGCAGCAGACCGTTCTCTCCTTCAGCTACATCCACACGGTCAATCCGACCCACAATCTCCATCACGCAGCCATTTTCCAGTTCAAAACGCAGCGGTGGCAGGGGTTTATCCGGTCCAAAATCAAGCTCCAGCCCAATCGGTTCAAAACTTCCGCGTCTGGACTGCTCACCCAGAATAACTGATGCCCGACTAACAATATCCTTTAACTTGCGGAAAATGTAGCCGTACCGCTTCGTGCTAAGCAGGATTTCTCCCTGCAACTGTGGTGCGATCTGCTCCACGGTGTGCTCCGCTTCCTTTCGGCATTCCTCGGGAGACAGACTGCCCCAACTGCGATTTTCCTCTCGCAAACGTATCGCAAGCTGACTCAAGGCTGCATGGAACAGTTGTCCGATGTCCGGAGCCTGTAAGCGGTATAGTTGGCGCTCTTTCAGCCGCAGTCCATGGGATGCAAAATGGGAGAACGGACACGCCACAAAACGCTCCATTCGCGAGACACTGGTCCTTACCTCTGTGCCATATAATCTGCGGCTGGTAGCGGTACGAAGGGGTAGCGCCCGATTGCGATAAAAGATCGATCCAAGCAGCTGCTCCAGCTGAGGTCTGCTCGTCTCCCGAGAGACATGCCAGTTATATACCGCCCACCACATTTCAGGAATATCTTCTCCACGACGCCATCTGCGCAATTGTCCAATCAGATAAGAGAGGCTTTGACCAGAATGAATAATGTAAGAACAGTGTGACTCTTCTGAACCCGCAACAGGAGGCTGAGCCAGTAGTGGCTGCTCGTGCAAACCAAACATCTTGCGTATATGCCGAACAACTTCTGAAGGAAGAAGTGCCTTCCCTTCATCATCTGCGACAGGATAACTCAGCCATAACTGCTTGCTCGCCGCTGTCAGGGCCGTATAGATCAGAAAGCGCTCATCCAGCATTTGTCTTGTTGCCCCCGGTCCAAGCCCCAAACCTCTTTCCGTCAACAGCTGTCGTTCCTGCTCGGTTAATACACCATCATCCTGAGGGACAGCGGGCAGTTCACCATCTACCGCACCCAGAATAAATACATACTTGATATCCTGAAGCCGTGTACGATCCATCGACCCAACCAATACCTGATCAAGTGCTGGAGGAACAAGGCCCAATTTCAGTTCAGTCAATCCGGTCTCCATTAACCCGGCAAACAGATCCATATCCAGCCGTTCGGCCCCCATCATATCGACCATCTGGTCCAGTAGATCCAGGACAGCACCCCACATTTGGCGATGCTCTCTTGAACGTTCCGGGTCCCCCTGTGCCTTGGCTTCTGCAGACATGTGATCCAGCTTCCAGGGAATCTCGGCATCCTCCAGCAACCTGTAAAGCGCCGCGCATCGGTCTTTGGCTGTCTTTGCCTTAAGCATTCGTTTCTCAAAAGCACCCAGTGGATCAACAATCACCGCTCGACATTTCTCCATTAAAGAAAGCATCTGTTCCCGTCCCCGACTGGGACCCTCCTGACCGTTGTCTTCCAAGGAGAGGCTGGGTACATACTTCCATGGCTTACCATCTGTCCAGCGATATCCGTGAATCCCGCAAGCCAATATATAATTTTCGAGCTGATCCATATCTTCACGTGTGATGGAGCCATCACGCGGAAGCAGCAGATCCGTTTTGACACAGCGAAATACATCCTCGTAACGCCAGCGGCGACGAACGATATCCAGTGCAGAACGAATAAATTCAGATAGTGGATGATGCAGTTCATTTCTTCTCCGATCCAGAAAGACAGGAACGTCATAGTCTCTGAACAGGGGCTCAGCAATGTCGGCGTATGTATCCAGCTGACGAACGAGTACTGCCATATCCCGGTAACGCGCACCTTCATCTTGCGCCAGACGACGCATCTCACGCAGTGCCCCTTCCATCTCAGCCCGACGGTTCTCAGCTGCATAAAGTCTGACACCCGCATCACGCCCCTCACTCTTCCACCGAATCCGGCGATCGAAGCCAGCTTCCAAGTGAGCGAGTCCAGGACTGCCTTCAAATCTTGGCAAAACTTCCGGTTGAAGCACAGTTGTCTCATGAAGGACACCCAGATCCTCAGCCATGCCTTTGAGGCGCGTGTATGCACTCGCTGTGGGATGGAACAGTTCCAGTTCCTCAGGAAGTGCGCCGTGGTCATAGGCACGATCCAACGTCAGTGTAATCGTCACGGAAGATGCTTGCATCATCAATCTTCCAATAACGCTCATTTCCTGCGGCGTAAATCCTTGAAATCCATCGATCCAGATCTGTGCATCTTGCAGCAACGCGCTCTCTGACAATCGCTTTGTCAGATCAGTCAACGTATCTTCATCATCAATATATAGTCCAGTCAGTTCCTTTTCATAATCACCGTATATTAAAAGTAAGTCATGCAGCTTCTCCCCCAGAATCGGTGCAGACGAGGATGAAGTATTCCATGCGGAAAATCCTTCTTCCAGTGAAGTGGGGTTAAGTTCATAACGTTTAAACTCACTGTATAAATCATTTAAGTCACCTATAAATCCCAGCTGGCTGCCTGATGCTCCAAACAGCTTCAATTCTTCTTTGCGACGCTGAAGCACTTTATAGAGCAGCATTTTTTTTCCTTCAGCCCCAATCGGAATACGTGCAGAACCACCTGCCTCCTGCATTACCCGATAGGCCAATCGGCGAAAACCAAGCACTTCAGCACGCATGGTACCTTTAACCGCCCCGGAAGACACCAATGACTGCTCGGTTCGAAACGTACTTTGTTCCGGGACCAGCAGAATAAGTGGTTCGCCTTGCGGTTCCTTTTGAAGCAAGGATGTGATTTCCCGGGTAATCAGCGCACTCTTGCCGCTGCCTGCCCGGCCAATAATAAAGCGTACAGACATGTTTAATCCTCCAAACCATCACGAACAAGATTTTAATTCCAGTATAACATATCTGGCTTGGTTCGGAACATACGTTTGCCACTATCCGGTAATTTCATAGACCCTCAGCAGCGCACAACAAAAAGCCCACAGTTTATCCAAACTGTAGGCTCTTTGCCTGAATATATATCGATATGTTGGATCCACAATTGAAATCGCAAGATTAGTTCTTTTTACTGCGCACTTCAAAAATGGCGAATTTCAGATAATGACCTTCGTCTACACCCAAAATTTGAGGGTGATCCTTGCCGGCTGCTTTCCAGTCAATCAGACGCAGTACTTTGCCTGCATCCTCGGCTGCGTCCGCAATCGTTTCCAGGAAGAGGTCTGGACGCATGTGGTAAGAACAGCTTGCCGTTACCAGATACCCTCCCTCGTTCACCAGTTTCATCCCTTGCAGGTTGATGTCTTTATATCCGCGGCACGCACCTTTGACCGCTGATTTCGTTTTGGCAAATGCCGGCGGATCAAGGATGACCACATCGAACGTTTTACCACCGGCTGCAAGCGCTTTGGAAGTATCCACTTTCTGTTCTCCGGCACGCGCACGTGCATTACGATCATCGAGGCCTTTGACCTGCTCACGTAAGTATTGGAATGCATCCGCAACGACAAATTCGACCCTGTCAGTGAAACCGTTCAGCTCTACGTTGATTCGTGCACTTTCAATCGCATGCTCTGAGATATCAAGGCATGTTACTTTTTTGGCTCCATATTTACAGGCGTTCAACGTGAAGCTGCCTGTGTGTGAGAAACATTCCAGCACCGTTGCCCCGTCCCAATAAGGAAACGTCACTACCTTGCCGCTTTTGTTCACAGGAAGCCATTGCTCCGAACCATCCTGCTCAGTCTGTTGGAGCGTAATGCCACTCTTGTAGCCCCAACCCTTCATAAGAGGTTCGATCGCTGCACGATTCTCGCGCTGGTCGAAGAAGTAGCCAGTCTTCTGGCCTTCCACGATATCGACCTTAATGAGCAATCCGTTCTCAGTTACCGTGACATGACGCGGGCAGTCCCCATATAGAGGTCCCTTCGTCTGCTCCAAACCTTCCAGTTCACGAATGGGAACATCACTGCGTTCATAGATGCCCTCAGGCTGCATCACTTCCACGAGAGCTTGTACGATCGCTTCACGACAACGGTCCATGCCCAGTGTGAGCAACTGTACAACAAGAACACTGCCAAAGCGGTCAACAATCAGACCTGGCAGAAAATCAGCTTCCCCATAAACGAGACGATACGCCTCTCCATCCCGGATAAAACGCTCCCGGTGGCGCAAGCAATCACGAAAACGCGCTGCAAAAAAAGAAGTGTCCATCTGTTCAAATTCCAAAGGCTGATAGGCTACGACTCTAACGGTAATTTGAGATGCAGGGTTATAGTAACCCGTCGCTAAATAGCGACCTTGATGATTCAATACGTTGACCAAATCTCCCGGCTCGGGGTTTCCTTCAACGGAGGCGATTTCATTGTTAAATATCCATGGATGAGCATGTTCAAGCCGCTTTTTGCGACTGCGTTCCAGTGTAACGGATGGCAAGATCGATTCACTTCCTTTAATTTATTGTTCAAAAGATAGGCTTGGTGCAAAGGAGACCGCTGCGGGTATGGATTGGACTTTCGATCGCTGTTTCATTGTTATAGATGAATCTCAAATTCACACTTGCCACTACGATGACAGAACAACCTTCCGATCGCTGTTATCCCCAGATTTTTTTGATTCCCTTTCTTAAGGGAAAATCCGGGGATAAAGGCGAGCGCTTCGCTTCTTCAGGTTTTTTCTGCCCTCTCCGTTCCGTGTGAATCTTTAATTCAACCCCTATTACAATAAACGCTTCGCTTCTACTGTTCCAATTCCATCCCCTCCGCTGCGTTTGCGGAATCTCCGTATCTTTTGATCCGGGGTGCGGTAATTGGGGTGATGCTTCGGCGACGAATTATTTCTCCGATTCTTTTACCTAATTAGTAATTCAGTTAGCCTGTCATGGTTGTCCCTACTTACTCATAGGATGAGATAAGGATATGCACGGAAGGAATGATGAACTCATGTTCAGAGATGTTGTGTTGCCCCTGTTATACGGGCTTCTTATCTTTTTTGGCGGGATGAAGCTGATGGAAACCGCCTTACAACGAATGGCAGGGCCCCTGCTGGCTGGATGGCTGGACCGGGCCACTTCAGCTCCCTGGAAAGGCATGGCTTTCAGTGCAGGTGCAACAGCCTTGCTGCAAAGCAGTACCGCGGTCACCGTGCTAACCATTGGACTAGCTAATGCCCGATTGATTACGTACGGACGCACACTTGGCATTATCCTCGGCACGAACATCGGGACGTGCCTGACAACGGAACTGGTTGGACTGCAGATCGGGCGTGCTTCCCTGCCTCTGCTTGCCCTGTCCCTGACGGGATGGGCTGTCTTTGTTGTGCTTGGTGAACGCAATCAGGCAGCTCCAGAGCGCATGCGCCGGACTCTGTTCAACATGCAATACAGTTTCCTCGCAGCTGCCGGATTTGCTCTCGTCATGACAGGCATACAAGTAATGCAGTCCATAGCCGTACCGCTGCGAAGCATGGGCGTATTTCAGTGGTTCCTGGACCGCTCAGCCGACAGTTTGTGGTGGGGCTTCCTGGCAGGCGCGTGTCTGACGGCACTCATCCATAGCAGTGCAGCCGTCATCAGCATGGCGATTACGCTTGCAGCCACAGGGGTATTACCTGTGGAGATCGGTATCGCCATTGTTATAGGGTCCAACGTGGGGACCTGCATCACTGCCGTGATTGCTGCCGCTGGCGGAGCATCTGCAGGCAAATTTGTCGCAGCCTCCCATGTCGTATTAAACATCGCGGGGGCGCTGCTGTTTATGCCGCTGATCGGCCAGCTGCATGCAGCTTCGGCCTGGCTGTCAGCGGATAACGGGGCACAGATTGCGCATGCCCAGACCCTTTTTAACGTCACCAGTTCCCTGCTTGCCCTGCCATTCTGTTACTTGCCCATCTGGCACAAAAAACCACCGGTCTCCACCCCAGTGGCGAAGTCACCCATGGCTTGATGTTTTGAACCCGCTCGACAAACTGTAGCCCAACGTGCCACACCTACAAAATTAGTCAGTCTTTTATTGTATTATACGTTAATGCCCAACTTATTCAGCGCCTCACGTAGTATATCATCGTTATTATCGTACCCGCTTTGCTGCTGTCTGGACCATGCTTCTTCCGGAGCATACCAATCCACACCTTTGATTTCTTCAATCTGAGGCTGGAGATCGCCGCTTTCCGCTTCAACGAGATAATAATGAACTTCCTTGTCCACTGGACCAAACTCTGCATGCTGATACGTATAGGCGATAATATCAACCGGCTCTACAATCCGGCCCACCATACCCGTCTCTTCCAGAATCTCGCGCAGAGCCGTTTGTTCGATGGTTTCTCCATCTTCCATCTTGCCCTTGGCAAGAGTCGTTTTGCCATAACGATCTACAATTAATTGAATTTGAAGCTTCCCGTCTTCCCCAGTACGGTACACAACGCCGCCTGCCGAAATTTCTTTTTTGTTCATCTTGCTCTCCCCCAATAACGGAATAGTCTTCATCTTTTTCGGAAAAAGAAGGACCTCATCTCCCGGGTATACGTTCCCCAAGGAAATGAAATCCTTGTTACCAACGCTCGATTACATCGCTGCGGACTTCAGATTTTCTTCCAACACTCGAACCAGCGTTGCCTGGCTCTCATTCACGCCTGCCTCGGTCACTTTGACGCGGCACACTTTACCGACCATATCCAGGGATCCATCGAAGACCAGTTGAATGTAGTTGTCACTGTATCCGTGCAGTTTGCCACTACCCTCGCGGCCCTTGGCCTCGCCTTCAGGTATGACATCCAGTACCTGTCCCACAAACTGCTTAGCGTATGCCAGCTGCATTTGCTCCGACAGATCAATCAGTTCATGTACGCGGGCATTTTTGACATCCTCGTCCACCTGATCTTCCATACGCGCTGCCGGTGTTCCGGTCCGCTTGGAATATGGGAATACGTGCATCTCGGAAAAACCGATTTTCTTCATCAGCTCGTAGCCGTTACGGAACATCTCATCCGTCTCACCCGGGAACCCTACAATAACGTCGGTTGTAATCGCTACATCCGGCATCGCTTCCCGAATGCGAAGCATTTTATTGTAAAACTCTTCGGTCGTATATTTGCGGCGCATACGCTTCAGCACCGTGTCATCGCCCGCTTGCAGCGGAATATGGAAGTGGCGAACGAGCTTATCTGAACGTTTGATTACATCCAGCATCCGGTCATCAATCTGGCTCGCTTCAATCGAGCTGATACGTATACGCTCCAGACCCTCCACTTTGTCCAAGTCCCACAGCAGATCCGTCAGATCGTAATTCTCCATGTCATCCCCGTATCCACCAGTATGAATACCAGTAAGGACAATCTCCTTATATCCGGCATGTACGAGCTGAACAGCCTGTTGAATGATGCTGTTCGCTTCCCGACTACGGGAGAGCCCACGCGACCACGGAATAATACAGAATGTGCAGAAGTTATTGCAGCCATCCTGAATTTTCAGGAATGCGCGTGTACGATCAGCAAAATCAGGTACATCCATCTCTTCAAATACCCGTGTCTTCATAATATTGCGCACCGCGTTAACAGGCTGACGGGATTCCTGAATTTCCTTGACATATGGCAAAATTTTGTCCCGATCCTGTGTACCGATGACCAGATCCACACCAGGGATGTCCAGAATCTCTGCCGGAGAAGTCTGCGCGTAGCAGCCGGTTACGGCTACAATCGCATCCGGGTTGCGCCGAATGGCACGACGGATAATTTGACGGCTCTTTTTGTCGCCGGTATTGGTCACTGTACAAGTATTAATCAAGTATACATCCGCTGTCTGTTCGTCGAAGTCTACCTGATCATATCCTTCGTTTTTGAACAATTGCCAAATCGCCTCTGTATCATAAAAGTTAACTTTGCAGCCCAAGGTGTAAAACGCCACGGATGGCATAATTACATCCCCCCCATTTCTCCGGATTCATATAACACACAAGTGAGCGCCGCCATTCCAGCTGTCTCTGCCCGCAGGATGCGTTTGCCCAATCCTACGGAAACCGCGCCCGCCTGATCGGCTTCAAGCGTCTCCTTTTCGGAGAATCCACCTTCAGGTCCAACAACGATCAACACTTCGGCCCTTGCATCAGGTGCAAGCTGCTCCACAAACGGCTTCAATGCATCTCTTAATTGCTTGCCGTTTTCTTTTTCATAACAATAACATACCAAATTGTAGGCCTCAAAAGAAGATAGCAGCCCTTTCCAGGAAAGTGGCTGCTCGACGGATGGGATGCGATTCCGATGACTCTGCTCAGCGGCTTCCTTGGCGATTTTCCGCCACCGATCCAACCGTTTGCCCTCTTTCTTGGCGTCATATTGCACAATCGTACGTTCCGAAAGGAAGGGAACAAATGAGACAGCCCCAATTTCGGTACATCTCTGGATAACCGTCTCCATCTTGTCGCCTTTCGGCAAACTTTGGGCCACTGTAACACGAATACGTGCTTCATGGTCCATCTCAAGCGGCTCCACAATAGTCGCTGTTACTTGCTGAGCTTCGATGCTTTCAATCTCTACCAAAGCTTCTTTGGAGTTTCCGTCACTGACAATCAGTTTATCTCCAGGTTTACCACGCATCACCTTGCCAATATGGCGCGCATCATCACCCGTGATGACCACGGAATGTTCATTAAACTGTTCTGCAGATACAAAATAACGCTGCATAAGTCTGTCCACCCATTCTATCCTGTTATGATTGAAATTCACCCCGCCTGACGGCAGGCGTGAATCCAATCGCCACAGATGATCATACAACTTTTATGTCCTTCTGACCAGTATTTCAGTCCCATACACTATACGTTTCTAACGATATAAACCGATGATTAACCTTGCCAGATCCACATACATATTCTGGGCAAATTGATATAAAGGTTGAATCGTCGCATTTTGCAATGGAGGAATGACAAGGATCAAAAGGAAAATAAATATGGACCATTGCTCTACCCCTTGCAGCTTCCGGCTGATTGAAGGCGGCAGAATATCCTCCAGAATTCGATATCCGTCCAATGGAGGCAACGGAATCAGGTTAAAGAGAAACAGGAAAAAGTTCGTTAGGTTAAATATGGAGAAAAACATGGTAATTGCTGTAAGCAAACGCTCATTTTCAATGCCACCCAGCGCTCCCGAACCAACCAACGAAGCATAGATAATAGTACCGATGATGGCCAGCAGCAAATTGCTCACAGGCCCAGCTACGGATACAATGACACCCATCAGTCTTGGTTTGTCAAAATTGGCCCGATTGACCGGAACCGGGCGGGCCCAGCCGAAACCGGCAATAACGAGCAGCAGTACACCGAACAAGTCAAAGTGTACGACCGGATTCAGTGTGACCCTACCTAAGAGCTTGGCCGTCGGATCACCAAATTTGTTGGCAAAATACGCATGAGAGAATTCATGCACGGTAAAAGCAATCAGGATGGTCAGCAGGAAAAATGGAAGCTGATCCAGCGGGTAACGAAAAAATGATTCCAAATTCATCGATTACCTCTTTCTGGCTACAAACGCGATCCAGTCCTCATCGCGGTGTACCGAACTGATTTCAAAGCCGGATGCAACCAGCGCATCATGCACCACCTGCTCTTTATTTTTCCAAATGCCAGAGGTAATATAAACGCCTCCAGACTCAAGCGCATGATAGACATCATCCACAAACAGCATAATAACCTCGGCCAAAATGTTCGCAACGATGACTTTCACCGGAAGCTTCACGCCCAGCGCAGGGTCCTGACTGCCCAGAACAGAGAGCAAATCGCTTTCTTTAACTGTAATTTGCTGGTTCAATCCATTCAATTCCACGTTCTCCTTGGCACTGGCTACTGCAACCGGATCAAGGTCCAGCGCCAGCACATGCTTGGCACCAAGCTGAATAGCGCCGATAGCCAGAATACCTGATCCTGTGCCTACGTCAATAATCTCTTCGCCACCCTGAATGACCGATTCCAGTGTACGGAGGCAAAGCGAAGTGGTTGGATGTGTTCCCGTACCAAACGCCATGCCTGGATCGAGCTCAATAATTTTCTCATCCGGACCTTGCGGCGTATACTCTTCCCATGTCGGTTTGATGGTCAGACGTTCCGAGACACGCACCGGCTTGAAATATTGTTTCCAGGCATTCGCCCAGTCATTTTCATTCACTGTTCGCATCTCAAAACGTATTTCTCCCGCATCAATATCGAATTCTGAAAGCTGCTCAATCCGAGGACTAACCTCAGATTGCAGGGCCTCCATGTCCGTACCTTCGGAAAAGTATCCTTTGATCACTGCAAAGCCTTCAGGAATATCATTCAAAGGAAATTCGTACAACTCGCCATACGTCGTATCCCGTTTTTTATTTAAAGTACCGGACTCTTCAATTGAGACCCCTCCAGCACCCGCTTCATGTAAAAAATTCGAAATCATCTCCACAGCTTCTTCTGTGGTATGTATTGTTAGTTCATGCCATAACATACTTCATTTTTCCTCCTCATTTTTCAAACATCCCAACTATTGTACTACACAAGCAAGCAGGTGTACAAAACCGCGCCAGTAAAAGAAACAACAAAAACAGGATACCCGCAGTCTAACTGCTTGAATATCCTGTCTTCAATCGATTTAAACCCTTTAAATAGTTGTTCAGCAAAAACGTCCACCATTCTGAGTAATCATCTCTGCAGCTTGCGGGAGAGAGTCACTGGATACAGAAACAGTCAACAAAATTTCTTGTCTCGGCCTGCCTGCAGAGCCATCTTCCACATCATCATATACTTGGCCACCAGACAGGATTTCAATCTTATCGCTAATGAGCGAAAGTACATTCAACTCACCACTGAATCCTCCGACAATAGCTGTAGGGGAACTGTAACTGGCATCAGGCGTTTCGAGATTCGAGCGAGCTGCTTCATTCTGAAGGCTTTCGATGCTTAGCTGATTCGGGTGCAGCAATGCCAGAGCTCTCCGTGCAGATTCGGCCTCGGACCAGCTTGTAAACACGGCCTCAATGATCACTGCGGAGCGATCTTCAGTCATGAAGCTCCCGTCCCTGGCGACGATCAGCTGCTTCACTGCGGCGCAGAGCCTCTATATCTTCATGGTCTGCAGCTTCGGCGCTGAATTCCACATCCTCATTTTTGGCGGACTGCATTCGTTTCATCTTTTCTGTTTTCGTCAAAATCTTGCCTGGACGTTCATGTTCTGCCATCGTTATGCTCCTCCTTCAAATTGTATAAGTCCAACTAAGCGTATTTACACTGGCACTCCGATGACAGAACAAACTTCCGATCGCTGTTATCCCCAGATTTTTTTGATTCCATCCCTTAAAAGAGAAAATCCAGGGATAAAGGCGAACGCTTCGCTTCTCCAATTTTTTTCTGTCCTCTCCGTTATCGTGTAAATATTTTGGTTGAAACTTATATGGATTTCAAAACTAAATCATACCGCCAGCTTGTTCGATAATAGATAGGGCGCGATGATGCACCGCCTCGTCTACGACAACGGTCAGTAATACATCTCGGCCTGTCGGGCCCTCTTGTCCGCCGTCACTCATACCACTCGCAGATGGATCTGCTGCAGCCATGATTCCTGCACTGGCATTCGTGCCTAGTGCACCAGGCACCCAGGAAGAAAAACTGCCGGAAACACCCGACGTATAGGAAGCTCCACTTGGTCCTACACCTGCATAACGACTGAATCGATTGATTGACAGGTCCTCCACACGTAATGCCTCCAGTTTTTTGGCTGCCCCCTCCGCTTGCTCCGGGCTATGGAAATAAGCCAAAATATTTTTTTCGGTCATCCGGTTCACCTGCTTCCCTAGTTTTCGGCACATCAGTAACCACTGAATGCTCATGTCTGGTATCTTTCCGCAACCGTGCCCTTATTATGCAAAAAAGGACACCCAGCGGAAAAACCGCTGTGGTGTCCTTTTACATTCATGATAAAACTCAGTCTCCACGGAAAGCCCGTTTCACCCGGTCAAAGAAGGATTGCTCATGTTCATGCGTTTGTTCTCCATCCAGCGCAGCAATTTGACGAAGCAGATCTTTCTGCTCGTCATTCAGCTTGCTTGGCGTGACTACAACCACTTTTACATGCTGATCGCCTTGCCCCATACCACGCAGACGTGGTACACCCTTGCCTTTAAGACGGAAGTACGTTCCCGTTTGTGTACCGGCAGGTACTTTCAACTTCACTTTCTCGCTCAACGTTGGGATCTCAATTTCATCTCCCAATGCCGCCTGAGCAAACGTGAGCGGAATTTCGCAATAGATATCGTCGCCTTCACGCTCAAAGAAATCATGTGATTTCACACGGATGACAATATACAGATCTCCTGCTGGTCCGCCACGCAAACCACCTTCACCTTCACCGGTCATACGCAGTTGAGCTCCATCATCTACACCCGCTGGAATGCGAACATGAATTTTGCGTTGTTTGCGCACTTTACCGCTGCCGCTGCACGTTGTACATTTTTCTTTTATGATTTGCCCTGATCCGTTACAGTTCGAACAAGCACGACGGTTGACCATACGGCCAAACGGTGTATTCTGGACTACTTCCTGTTGACCGCTACCTTGACAGACCGAACAAGTTTCGGGCTTGGTTCCCGGTTTGGCACCTGAGCCATGACAAGTATCACAGCCTTCGGTGCGCGGAATGGTAATGTCGGTTTCTTTGCCAAATACCGCTTCCTTGAACTCGATCGTCATGGTGTATTGCAGATCGTTCCCCCGTTGCGGAGCATTCGGATCACGTCGTCCACCGCCGCCACCCCCAAAGAACATATCGAAGATGTCGCCAAAGCCGCCGCCGCCAAAATCGCCACCGCCGCCGAATCCGCCCTGATTTGGATCAACATGACCGTATTGGTCATACTGTGCCCGCTTCTGGCCGTCACTGACCACATCATAAGCTTCTTTAACTTCCTTAAACTTGGCTTCCGCGTCAGCAGCCTTGTTTACGTCAGGGTGATACTGACGGGCAAGCTTGCGGTATGCCTTTTTGATTTCCTCGTCGCTGGCATTTTTGCTGACGCCGAGTACCTCATAATAATCACGTTTTTCAGCCACTCTTCCACCCCCATATCATTCACCTTATCGCACATCGTGACAAAAGGAAAGTCAAAGCACGGGAGCCCCGGCTATGACTTTCCCCTCGTTCCGAACGTCACCGATGATTAATTCACCAAGAATCGTGAATTAGTTTTGTTTTTTATCTTCATCCACAACTTCGTAATCAGCGTCTACGACGTTGTCACGTTTCGCGGAACCTTGTTGCTCTTCAGCACCTTGAGCTGCTTGCTCTTGAGCTTGTGCTTGCTCGTACAGTTTAACAGACAGTTGTTGAACGATCTCTGTCAGTTCTTCTGTAGCGGCTTTGATATCTTCCAGGTTGTCGGAAGCCAGGACGCCTTGCAGTTTTTCTTTTGCCGCGTTGGCTTTTTCAACTTCACCAGCGTCTGCTTTTTCGCCAAGATCCTTGATCGTTTTGTCAACAGAGTAGATCAGTTGATCTGCGCTGTTTTTCGCTTCAACGAGTTCTTTGCGTTTTTTATCTTCTTCAGCGTGAAGCTCAGCGTCTTTCATCATTTGCTCAACTTCAGCATCGCTCAGACCGCTGGAAGAAGTGATGGTGATTTTTTGAGTTTTATTTGTACCTTTGTCTGTTGCAGAAACGTTAACGATACCGTTGGCATCAATATCGAAGCTAACTTCGATCTGTGGAACACCACGCGGCGCTGGAGGAATATCTCCGAGCATGAAACGTCCAAGCGATTTGTTACCCGCTGCCATCTCGCGCTCACCTTGCAGGACGTGAATCTCAACGCTTGGTTGGTTGTCTGCGTAAGTGGAGAATACTTGGGATTTGCTTGTAGGGATCGTTGTATTGCGCTCGATCATTTTAGTGAATACGCCACCCGCTGTTTCGATACCCAGGGACAATGGAGTTACGTCAAGCAATACAACGTCTTTCACGTCACCTGTCAGTACGCCCGCTTGTACAGCAGCACCCAAAGCTACAACTTCATCCGGGTTAACGCCTTTGTGAGGCTCTTTACCAGTCAGCTTTTTGATCGCTTCTTGTACTGCAGGAATACGTGTGGAACCACCGACCAATACAATTTTGTCGATATCGTTAGCAGTCATTCCCGCGTCGCTCAGTGCACGGCGAGTTGGTTCAAGCGTACGCTCAACCAGACCTGCAGAGATTTCTTCGAATTTCGCGCGGCTCAGGTTCAATTCCAAATGTTGAGGAACGCCATCAGCCACAGTGATGAATGGCAGGGAAATCGTTGTAGTCAACACGCCGGAAAGTTCTTTTTTCGCTTTTTCCGCTGCATCTTTCAAACGTTGAACTGCTGCTTTATCTTTGCTCAGGTCAATGCCTTGATCTTTTTTGAATTCACTTACGAGATAATCAATGATTACTTGGTCGAAGTCATCGCCACCCAGTTGGTTATCCCCGCTGGTCGCTTTAACTTCGAAGAAGCCGTCACCCAGTTCAAGGATGGATACGTCGAATGTACCGCCACCCAAGTCATATACGAGAATCGTTTGGTCTTCGGATTTCTCCATACCGTATGCCAAAGCTGCTGCAGTTGGCTCGTTGACGATACGCAGAACTTCCAGACCTGCGATTTTACCTGCATCCTTCGTTGCTTGACGCTGGCTGTCATTGAAGTAAGCTGGGACCGTGATAACCGCTTGAGTTACCGTTTGACCCAGATACGCTTCAGCATCGGATTTCAGTTTTTGCAGGATGATTGCAGAGATCTCTTGTGGGGAGTAGTCTTTGCTGTCAATTGTTTCTTTGTGGGATGTACCCATATGACGCTTGATCGAGATGATCGTACGATCTGGATTTGTGATCGCTTGACGTTTGGCAGTTTCACCAACAACGCGTTCTCCGTCTTTTTTGAAACCTACTACGGATGGTGTGGTACGAGCGCCTTCCGGGTTTGGAATTACGACAGCCTCGCCGCCTTCCATAACCGCTACGCATGAGTTTGTTGTTCCTAAGTCAATACCGATTACTTTACTCATTGGAAAATATCCTCCCTCGACAATTTAAATGGATCAGATTGATCCTTATTTTATTTTTTCACTAGTCGTGCTCTATGTGTGTACAAACCTTTATATTAAGCTTCGCTGGCCTCGTACAATCATGTAGTTAACCCATTGCATTCTGCTACAGAAATTATGAACTCACTTTAACCATAGCCGGACGAAGCACTTTATCCTTCAGCATATAGCCTTTTTGGACTTCCTCAACAACGGTACCTTCTTCATACTCGTCGCTTTCCACTTGCATGATCGCTTGGTGGAATTCAGGATTAAACGGTTGTCCTACCGTATCCATTGCAGTCAGACCTTCATTATTCAGCACCGTTTCCAGCTGACGGAAGATCATTTGTATGCCTTTGGAGAAAGATTCAACTTCAGTACCTTCCGGTACAGTAGCCATGGCACGCTCGAAGTTATCAATAACTGGTACCAGTTCGTTAACCAGCTTCATCGAAGCGTATTTCGCCAGTTCTTCTTTTTCCTTCTGCGTACGACGACGGAAATTGTCAAAATCAGCTTGCGCACGGACAAAACGCTGTTGTTGTTCCTCTGCTTCTGCCTTCAAACGCGTAATCTCATCTTGCTCCTGATCTGCCATCTCTTCCGCCTGTGCTTCTGCAGCTCCGGCTTCGTTGACAGGTTCCTGTTCCGCTGCTGTAGTCGATTGCTGCTCCTGTTCTTCTGCTGCGAATGATTGCTCCTCTTTCAAGATGTTCACCTCCTTATAAGAATGAAATGCTCTTGGATTCATTCCCTTATTTGAAACGATGCGTTAGCATGGCCGTCAAATCACGGGATAATGTATTTAAAATATGAATGACACGTGCGTAATCCATTCGCGTAGGTCCCAAAATTCCGATGGAGCCCAAAGCTTCTCCATCCAATGAATAGGATGCCGTTATCAGGCTGCAATTGGCGAAGGCTTCATGATCATTCTCGGTACCAATTCGCACCTGAATACCAGATCCACCCTGCACGGGCATCATCAATTTCATGAGTGTTGGTGTCTCATCCAACAGATCCAATATATCTTTTACTTTTTCAATATCCTTAAATTCAGGTTGGGTCAACATATTGGTTGCACCACTGAGGAACAGACGATTGTCATGTTCATTGTCAAAGGCACTGTTCAGCACCTGCATGACTTCCTCATAACGTGTAATATGCCGTTCCATCTCTTGTCCAAGCTCTGTATAGAGACGAGACTTCAACTTGTAAATCGGCACACCAACCAGCTTACTGTTCAACAAACGAACCACATTCTCCATCTCGGCAACCGAGATTTCAGGCGGAATCTGAACGGTCTTGTTCTCCACCTGGCCCGTATTCGTTACAATGATTGCAACGGCTTCGCTTTCGTTAAGCGGAAGCAGTTGAAAATGACGAAGTGACGTATGAAAGACTTCCGGTCCAAGCAGGATCGAAGTATAATTCGTCATATGTGACAAAATAACTGAGGCATGCTGAATAACTTGTTCCATCACGTTCAGCTTTTCCGCGAAGAAAGACTTTAAGTCATCCAGTTCTTGCGGTTCCACTTGATTCCAAGGAACCAGATGATCGACATAATATCGATAGCCTTTATGCGAAGGAATGCGACCAGCCGATGTATGTGGCTGTTCCAGAAAACCCATGTCTTCAAGATCTGCCATTTCATTACGGATCGTAGCCGGACTGTATCCAACATCTCCCCTTTTGGAAATGCTTCGGGACCCTACGGGCTCAGCTGAACGGATATAGTCATCCACTATAGCGTTCAGAATCATTCGTTGACGCTCAGTTAACATGGTGAGTATTCCCTCCTTCTGACTGTACTGTCCCATGTCGTTAGCACTCCGGTTAGATGAGTGCTAAGCGGTAATACAAAAATACCAAACTGACGTGATCGTTGTCAAGTGAGTTTGATGAGTACGCTCATCTATTTATAGTATAGACCAATATATGCAAGTCCTAACAACTTTGCTGCACATCTAATGAATTAAAAAGAACCGCATCTGATTGAGTGTACTGCTCGATCCATGCGGTTCATTATTTATTAGGCGGAAACGTTCAACTCTTTCAATACGGCAATCTCATCACAGCAATCCTGTTTACTGCAATAAACACAGTCGGTCCATACTTTTTCCGGGAAAATCTCCTTTTCCACAACAGCGAAGCCATTTTTCAAGAAAAAAGAGACCTCATATGTCAACGCCATGACCTTGGGAATCTGTTGTTTCTCCGCTTCTTCTACCAGCCGCTCCAGCAGCAGTGAGCCAATGCCCATGCCTTTGTGACCTTCCGAGATGCCGAGGGACCTGACTTCCACCAAATCATTCCCCAGACGGCAAAGGGATCCACATCCTACAACTTCACCATTCACTTCAGCTACAACAAAGTGCTCCAGCTGCCGATGCAGTACTTCCCTTGAACGCGGAAGCATGATTCCACGCTCTGCATAGCCCTTAATCATTTCAAATAATGGTTCAACATCTTCCGGTACGGCTTTTCTGCATATGGCCGACATCCAGCTCTCCTCCTAATAAGAAGCTTTCCAGAGGAAAGCCAACTTCGTAGTTGTATAAATCACACGCTCTGTAAAATCAATATGAATAAATATACAACAGAGCGTATATAATTTCAAGCTACGAATTCAGCGATATCGACCCGATAAACTCGGCAAAAACGTCATTTCCGAACAGGATGCCCTGCTCACTAAGCCGGAAGCCGTCTGGCGTCTTCTCAAGCAGTCCTGCATTCAACATTTTGCTTAAAGGCTTCGCAAACACTTCCTCCATGGACTCCCCGAACTGTTTGCTGAACCGCGACGATGAAGCGCCTTCCAGCATTCTCAGTCCAACCATCAGGTAATCTTCCATCGCCTCAGCACGGCTGATCTCAAAATGATCGAGACGCGGGAGCCCTGCCCTGGAAGCTTCAACATAAGGGTTTATACCTTTAATATTCATATGACGTTCACGGCCCACATATCCATGCGCACCTGCACCCAGACCATAATAGTCCTCATTCCGCCAGTACGTAATATTGTGACGACTCTCAAAGCCAGGTTTGGCAAAGTTACTGATCTCGTATTGTCCGTAGCCCGCTTCTTTCATGCGCTTCATTAATAGAAGATACATTTGCAGCTCGTCATCTTCATGAGGAAGGGGAAGTTGATTTTTCTGATACAACGTATGGAAAAGGGTATTCTCTTCCACCTTCAGACTATAGATAGAATAGTGAGGGAGGTCCAGTTCCAGCGCTTTGTCGATACTCTCGTTCAGCATCTCAACCGTCTGGTTTGGCAAACCAAACATTAGGTCAATAGACAAGTTATGCAATCCGGCAGCTCGGGCATTCTCCAGACTGCGGTATACATCATCTGTATTATGAATGCGGCCAATGCCTGTTAGCAGATCATTTTGAAAAGCCTGTACCCCAAAACTGACGCGGTTAACTCCGCCTTCCTTCATGACTGCAAGCTTCTCTGCATCAGTCGTCCCAGGGTTTGCTTCCATCGAAAATTCGATATCGTCTGCCCAGTTCGGAAAATAGGTCTTAACTGATTTCAGGAATACGGCCATTTCGTCCGGCTTCAGTGCAGTCGGCGTGCCGCCGCCCACAAATATGGTTTTTATTTCTCCCGGCGGATTCGCCTGGACCGTATGTTCCATCTCCCGTTCCAGCGCTTCAAGATATTGCATAACAGGCTGGTCCTTCAATACATAGGAGTTAAAATCGCAATAAAAACATTTATTTGTGCAAAAGGGAATGTGAAGATACACCGCTTGGGGTGCAACTGTTTTCCGGCTGTGTGCTGCCAATGTCATGGCAAGTCCCCCTCTATTTGAAAAAAGGAAAGCCATCCGGCTTCCCTTTCAGCTTGGTTTATTTTTTATTCTGTGCTGTACCCCGTTTGCAAGCAAACGTCTTACAATTCAATTTTGATACACACACTCCGTGATGTACCCAAAAACCAAATATCCTTTATCCTTTCATACACAAATTATTGATGTACCAAAAGGATTCACGTGACGTTTGCAAGCAAACGTCTTTTGAATCTAATTTGAATACACACATTCAGTGTTGTACCTCAAAATAGGTTGTTTAATCATCAATTTTCAGCACCGCCATAAACGCTTCCTGCGGTACCTCTACGTTACCGACCTGCTTCATCCGCTTCTTACCTTCCTTCTGCTTCTCAAGCAGTTTCCGTTTCCGCGAGATGTCACCGCCATAACACTTGGCAAGTACGTTTTTACGCATCGCTTTTACCGTTTCACGAGCTACAACCTTGGTACCTACAGATGCCTGGATCGGCACCTCGAACATTTGCCGTGGAATCAGCTCGCGCAGCTTCTCACAGATAATGCGCCCGCGGTTATACGCACGGTCACGGTGAACGATAAAGGACAAGGCATCGACTTGCTCACCATTGAGCAAGATGTCCATTTTCGCCAAATTGGACTGACGATAACCGGACAGCTCATAGTCAAACGATGCATATCCTTTGGTGCTTGATTTCAACTGGTCGAAGAAATCATATACAATCTCGGACAACGGGATCTCATACGTAATGGTAACCCGAGTTGTGTCCAGATATTCCATATTCACATATTCACCGCGTTTATTCTGGCAAAGCTCCATAATCGTACCCACATAATCATTCGGTACAATAATCGAAGCCTTCACATACGGTTCCTCAACAAAATCAATTCTTCCTACTTCAGGATAGTTGGACGGGTTATCAATTTGCATGACTTCACCGTTAGTCAGTGTCACGTGGTAGATTACACTTGGTGCGGTCGTGATCAACGGAATGTTGAACTCACGTTCAATCCGCTCCTGGATAACATCCATGTGAAGCAGTCCAAGGAATCCGCATCGGAATCCAAAACCGAGTGCACTGGAAGTCTCCGGCTCAAAGCTGAGCGACGCATCGTTCAACTGTAATTTCTCCAACGCTTCACGCAGGTCCACATAATCCGATGTTTCGATCGGATAGAGACCGCAGTAAACCATTGGATTGATTTTACGGTAACCCGGTAAAGGTTCCAATGTTGGATTTTTGGCGTCTGTTACCGTATCACCGACCTGGGTATCACCGACATGCCGGATACCTGCAACGACAAAACCAACATCACCCACGTTCAGCTCGTCCACAATAGTCATGCGTGGTTTAAACGCGCCCACTTCGATAACTTCAAATGATTTTCCCGTTGCCATCATTTTGATTTTGGAACCGGACTTGATTTTACCATCAATGACACGGATATATACGATGACACCTTTGTATGGGTCATAGTGCGAGTCAAAAATCAGCGCTTTTAATGGCTGGTCAGGATCCCCCTGTGGTGCAGGCACACTTTGTACCACTTGCTCCAGAATCTCTTTGATCCCGATGCCCGCTTTGGCTGAAGCCAGTACCGCATTGCTTGTGTCCAATCCAATGACATCTTCCACTTCCTGCTTCACCCGATCAGGATCAGCGCTCGGAAGGTCGATCTTGTTAATGACCGGTAAAATTTCGAGATCATTATCTAATGCCAGGTACACGTTAGCCAGCGTCTGGGCTTCAATCCCCTGGGCCGCATCCACAACCAGCAAAGCACCTTCACATGCTGCAAGGCTGCGGGACACTTCATACGTGAAGTCTACGTGTCCAGGTGTATCAATCAGATTCAAAAGATACTCTTCGCCGTCATCGGCTTTGTAAGTCAGCGCTACCGCCTGCAACTTGATCGTTATACCACGCTCACGTTCAAGTTCCATTTGGTCCAATACTTGTTCTTGCATTTCCCGTGTAGTAAGCGCACCTGTGTACTCCAAGATCCGGTCCGCAAGTGTTGATTTGCCGTGATCTATATGTGCAATAATTGAAAAGTTACGAATTTTACGTTGTCTTGCCCGAATGTCAGTCATTCCTTACCCCCAGAAACAGCCTAGTGTCAATCACTTCATTATAACAGTTGATGCAAGGAGCATCAATCCCGCGTTGCCCCAACTTTATCATAACCGTTACAGTAGCAAACTCCAAGGGTTTAGTTTGCCTGTATTCCATGGCGTTTTATTCAGCTACACCGCTAAATAAGGAAACGACCCACTTCATTCCGTTATGGGATAGATTCTGAAGAAGCCCTGCCGTTTTGTCGGCAAGCACATCGACAGGGGCCTTGTTCTGTTCTGCACCAAGTACCTGACTCGGAGAGAGAACAGGTACAACTGGCGCTTCCTTAACCTCCTGTTGTACAGGCTTGACTGGAACAGACTCGGCTGTCGGTGACACAGCTGTTTTTACAACTGCCGGGCTGCCTCCCGAATCATTACCCATATGAAAGTTGCTGCCAGCCAGTTGCATTCCGAACAGAACACCCAGCAACATTAATACGCAGATGGAAAATAATCTTTTACCGAATCTGGACACCATCTTCGCCTCCTGTCTCTATTTCTAGTTCTTACATATTAAAATGAATTAGCCACCTTTTGACGTTTTAACTGCGCTCGCTTTGTCCACTTTCTGTTCCTCCCAATACACTTGCGCAATCATGTCGGCAAGCACTTTTGAGGTTCGTTCCAATTCAGCAGCTGTATTGTCGATGCCACCAATTTCGATCAGAATGCTATTGGGTGAGAGCGTCTGGTTATATTCGCCATTGTTTGCCCCGCCGCCATCCTTACCCCAGACGCCCCGAGACACCCCTGGATACTTCGCTTCCAGTTTCTTATGAATTTTGGCCGCAAAGGCTTCATTCTGCTGCCAGTTTGGATTTTCATGTCCAATGATAAAATATACTTTGGCGTAGCCCAACTTATTAATAGTTGTTGTGGTTTTATTATGACGTTGTGAGTCACGGTGAATATCAATCAGATACGTAAGATCTTCATTTTGAGCCAGCGCAGCTTTTACGGTCTGACGGGAATATTTATAAGAATAGTTCCAGTTGTAATCCTTAACTTTCGTAGGATAATCTTCTTTGGCATGTTCCACTCCGATCCCCAGCTTTTCGAGACTGTCAGACAAGTAGGTACCTACTTGAAAAACGTTTCCTGTAGATTTACCAGAGGACGGGTTGTCACTCTTCGTGCCAAGAAGCGGATTATACCCTTCACGCGGATGAGAATGGTAGACAAGCACTGCCTTTTTTCCTGTCGTCGGTGTGCTTGGATCATCTTTCCCGCCACTTTTCGGTGGCGGATCTTCCTTCACTTCGCCATCACCAGACCCCTGCGGATCAGATGGCTCGGTATGGTCTTGACCTGGAGGAACATGCTGTTCGCCGCCCGACTTCCCCCCACCTGCTGATGCAGTATCCGTGAGTCCAGGACCCGGCTGGTAGTCTTCTGGCGCTTCCCCTTTTTCATTTCCCGAACCAGGTCGCAACAATACGGGCTGATTCGAACCCATACCCGGCATTTCTCTAGCAATCAGGCTCTTCGGGTCCTGCGGATTCACATTCGTCAGCAACTGGAATACAAAGGAAGTCAGGTTCTCACCGGAAAACGCAGAGGTCTGTTCCTTTTGGGTGAGGTGCGGCATTTCCATGCCAAGCATGTCCACAAAAAAACGGCTTGAAACAGCGCCCGCAAATCCTTTCATGGAGGAAACCGGTGAATTATTCAAACGTTTTTCTGCCATTCCCCCTAGACCGAGTATTACAAAAAACAAGGCAGATATGATCATAAGCAACAACAACGTACGGCCCATGGCCAGCACGTGCAGACATCTTTTTTTCCATTTACCAATATTCCAGGCCAATATTTTGTTCATGCCTCTGTCTCCTTCCCTGCTGGACAACGCTTATACTTCAACTCTATGAGCCTGCCAGATTTGATAGAACAGGAAAAAGAAGATTGCACCCCAAAAAAAAGAAAGTCCGATAGATTCGAACCTTCTTCTTAAGAGTTTCAGACATTTAAATTTCAATATCAAAAATAAATCAATGGGTGTAGGCCGCTACATTCTCAGCATTAACCGCATCATGGAGCGCAGCGTTCAGTCCTGTTGCAATAATGTTGGCAATATCCTCGACAAATTCATCGATTTCCTTGGGGGTAACGATCAAATCATGTCCCAGTGGCTCTAAAACCTCCTTTACCAAACTGAGGCGGTCATTCTCACTGATGTCGTCCAGCATGCCCATAATCTGTTTCGTCTGATCCGTCTCCTGCCGAAAATGGGTACGCATCATTTCGATAACGTTATTCACGATAGTCGATGCATAACATACGGTAGGCACCCCAATCGCAATGCAGGGTACACCCAATATCTCCCGTGTCAATCCGCGTCGCTTGTTACCGATGCCTGAGCCAGGATGGATACCGATGTCCGCGACCTGAATCGTTGTGTTGACACGCTCCAGGGAACGTGAAGCCAAGGCATCAATGGCAATGATTGCATCCGGCTTGGTTCGGTCCACAATGGCTTGCACAATGTCACTGGACTCAATGCCCGTTGTACCCAGCACACCAGGAGCAATCGCACTGACTTCCCGATAACCGGGGGCAACCTGATCCGGTACCAATTCAAAATACTGACGGGTAACCATCAGATTTTCTACCACCAAAGGACCAAGGGAGTCTGGCGTTACCTTCAGGTTGCCCAGTCCCACAATCAGTATCTTGGACGTCTTGTTAATGCCCGCCTTGGCCAAAAAACCTTCCATTTCCCGCGTGAATTCTGCCGCAACCCGCTCCTGAAGTTCGGTATCCCCGTTACGAAGCGAGGGGACCTCCAATGTGACGTAGTGCCCCTTCACACGCCCAATGGCTGTGGCGGCAGCATCGTTCAGCACATCAATACGAGTAATAGTGATCCCGTCTTTCTGATCCACATCTTCCCGTAGCCCGGGAATCGTCTGTTTCTGTTTACCCTGAGCCATTTCCTTGGAGTCAATTGCCAAGTCTGTACGAATTGTATAGTTTTGCAAATCCAGTGTCATCTGTCCCTGCCTCCCTTACCGCATTTGAGCATATTGTGTGGGAAAATGATGTGCTTTATGCAGCACTGTCGAACTTCATAGGAAAATTGGTTGCAATTTGCATGCTAGCGTGCTAGAATATTTTAAGTTGTGAAACGTTTGTATTCATGCAAATGCCTTACAGGAGGTGAATGTAATGCCAAACATCAAATCCGCTGTTAAACGCGTAAAAACGAGCGACAAGCGCCGCGCACTCAACGCTTCCCAGAAATCTGCACTCCGTACAGCTGTTAAAGCTGCTGATGCTGCTCTGGTAAGTAACGAAGTTGATACTGCAAAAGCTGCGATTCAAGCTGCTTCCAAAAAGCTGGACAAGGCTGTAACTAAAGGTCTGGTTCATAAAAATGCTGCAGCCCGCAAAAAGTCTCGCTTGGCGAAAAAACTGAACGCTCTTTCCGCACAAGCGTAAGAAGCGTTACTTATACGATCTAATGGAAAAATCCTGAACAGCACGAGCTTTCAGGATTTTTTAGTATCTGATTCTATAAGCAATCAAATAAAGCGGCTCCTCATTCGAAGATCTCACCGTCAACGAATGAGAGGCCGCTTTGTTGTATCGTTTGCCTTTTATGCCCCAAGCCTTAACAAGAACAGCTCAAGTCCCAGCACTTTATCCACTGCGCCCGTCTTCATCTGATAATCCAGCTCACTGAGATGGCTCAGAATCAGCCTCAACCGTTCAGCCTGAAATTTCCGGGCCTGTTCACCAGCAATTTTGACAGCATAGGGATGCAGACCAAGCTGGCTGGCAATTTGCTGTTGGGAATAGCTCTGCTGCCCCAACTCTTTCACTTGGATCATGATCCGAAACTGACGGGCGATCAACGCTGCAATTTTGATAGGTTCTTCACGCTGTTTGAGCAACTCATAAAAGAGACCCAAAGCCTTCTCCAGGCGCAAGTTAGCCAGCTCCTCCACCAGTGCAAACACATTCTGCTCGGTGCTTCGCGCCACCAATGACTCAATATCCGCGCGTTTGATTGTACCCCCGTTGCCCGCGAACAAACATAATTTGTCCACTTCCGCAGATAATGTCTGCAGACCTGTCCCTGCATAACTTACAAGCGTATCCGCTGCTCCAGCCTCAAATGATACATCCCGCTGCTTGGCCAGCTTCAAAATCCAATGAATCAGCTCCTCACCACTTAACGGAGCGAATGCCAGGACAACAGCTTGTTTCTTGGCTGCCTTCACAAGTTTTTTACGCTCATCCAGCTTATCCCCTTGAGCCAGAAAAACAATAATACTATAATCTGCCGGATTGTCCATATATGTAAGCAGTCGGTCAATCTGGTGATCAATCTTGGAATCCTTGCCAGCTGTGAACAGATTGGCATCACGAACGATAATAAGTTTACGCGGGACAAGAAAAGGAACCGTCTCCGCTTCTTCAATAACCACCTCCACAGCTGTTTCAGACAGATCATACGGAATGATCGCAAATTCACGGTGCTCTTCTTCAATCACCTGTTGTTTTAGCATATCCGTAAATTGCTGTATCTGGTACTTCTCCGTTCCGTACAGCACATATATCGGAGCCGTTTCTCCGTTACGTATTGCCTTTGTCGCACTCTTTACATCCATCACGGTGCCTCCTTATCCCTCTTATCCTACCAGAAAACGTGATAGACAACAAAGGGACCTTACATCCGATTAACGGATATAAGGCCCCTGTCCTACATCTATATAAACGCGGACACCAACGATTCTAGAAAAGGTTGGTGCGCGGTCATACGACGTCAGTTGTTCCAACTGAGATAGGACGTTTTGGTTAATTCCATTATATTCTTGTCATACCTGGAGTGTTCGGCAAATCTAAAGGGTAAACATCTGATATACAGCCTATTTGCCAGAAGTTCCGTTAGAAGCAGTAGACACATTAAACGATTTCTTTATAGTTGTCCCATTTTGATCTGTCTCATAACTGAATACGGTACTGTCATTGGACCAGCTGGCAGATTTCAGTGTGCCCTCCATATTGCGCTGTTCAACCAGATTGAGTACATCCGAGTCAGCGGCAGATTTGGAGTACATGCTGATTTGGTCACCGATCAGCATGACCAGGTAGGTTCCATCCGGTGATTTCCATTCTTTTGGCGCCGTGGTGGTCGCTGCACCCTGATCTGTGGCGGCAAATCCTTTATTCCCGCCAGACGCATCCATTCCCGTCTCCGAATCCGGTGTCGTCGTTGCACTCTCTGTCGGATCTTCTACCTTCAGATCAGGCATATCCTGAGAAGTGAATACTTCCGAATCACTTGGTTCCGGCTCTGTTGTTTTACGGTCCTCAGAAACTGCCGGAGGTACGGTCCCAGCTGTAGAATCCTGGTTTTCCTGCTGATTTGCATTCTTTGAGCTATCCCCGGACTTGGAACTTGAAGGGGTATCTTTTGTTTCACTGCTCTTGTTCGATTCTGAACCAACAGCTGGCTGCTTAGGAGTGATGTCTTCCTTGATTTCAGGCTCTTTCACCTGTTCCGAGCCATCTGCTTCAGGAGCAGCATCCTGGGCTTGCTCATCTTCAATCGACGGCTGGTTATCTGAACGGTCAGCCCCCATACTGTCATCGCTCTCTGGGGAAGAAGATCCTTCATTGTTGATCTCTCTGCTCAGCGGATTTTGATCCGTGTTCCCGCTTTCTTGGCTACTTCCTGTGCTCATCATCATTTCGGCATTTTCTATCTTCTCTGGCTGATATCCGAAGATTGCAACGCCCAGAACAACAGCTGCGGCGGCAGCACCCACGGACATTCGGCCTGCCATGGAATTGAGCCATTTTTGCTTCGGTTTTCGCTCACTTGATCGCTGTAAATTCTCAAATGCAGCAGGGACAGGACTCATTTCCTGTAATGTACTGCTTTGTTCCCTCTTCGCTTCGTCGATTGCATCCAGTTGCGGCATAATGGCATCAACCAGACTGAATCTCGGGGTTACCTGCGGCAAATCTTCCAGTTCTCTGGAGAGAGCTCTGAGCAAACTAAAATTTTCGGCGCACTCCGGACACTTCGCCACATGCTGTAGCATCTGCTCGGTTTCCGCCTCGCCCAGATCATGATCCAGATACCGGTGCATCCATTCCACCACCTCTTCGCATTTCATCCTGTCACACCACCTTTCTGATACTCCTGTAGTAGATTTTGTAATTGCTGTCTGGCTCTAAATAAATAAGATTTAACCGTATTCAACGGAAGATCAAGGCAATCCGCAATTTCGTTATAGGATAAGTCCTGCAAATATCGTAGAACAATAACGGTACGATGATGCTCAGGCAGCTTGTTGATCGCATCCTGAATATCCTTTGCCACATACGTGGACATGACTTCGAATTCAACATCCTGATTGTCCTGAAAAACCATCTCATGCTCGTCAATGGAGACGGCGGGCTTGGTTCTTCTGAATTTATCAATACAGATATTCGTGACGATGCGCTGGACCCACGTCTTAAACTGGGCCTTTTCCTCATATGAATTAATCTTGGTGTAAATTCGGATCAACGCTTCCTGAGCAGCATCCAAAGCGTCCTGTTCATTATTTAGAATGTAATATGCGGTTCGATAAACATGCTGTTCAATGTCCCGCAATAGGGTAATTAGAGCGTCGCGATCGCCCGATTGAGCGGCTCTGATGAGTTCCGGCTCTACCACAAAGGATCCCCCTCTCCCTGCAACCTTACAGACGTGACCATCAATAAAATTGTTGCAAAGTTAAGTATTTTTTTTATATTGCCATAACAAAATAACGGCTTATGTATTGGGGCCGCTGAAATCTTCTCTTAGAATAACAGAAATTGCATAACGAGTCACCAAGCCAACCTCAAAAGTCATTCCATTACTTACACGACTCAATTTAATTACAATGGCATACATTATAGCTAACAACATTTATGGCATTGAAAATTTAAAAATTCAAGTTTTGTTCAAATTTAAGCTCATTTTAATGTAATTTTCATGAAAATAGTTTATTGTAAATTTACATTCATAACACGAGGTGATGAGCATGCCAGCTCTTGCAAAAATTCAAGCGTTAAAAGAACAAATGCCTAAAGAATATCAAAGCATATCCCATTTTGTGGAACATGCACTGCAGTCTATTGATACGCTGGTTGAGGAACATCGAAAATATACCGCTGCACAAGCATTATACGGCGATAAAATCGTCGGGTCGGAAGAACGCTTGTACAGGGAAACCGTCTTGGACGTAAGAGCACAGCTCCTGCTTACGCTTGAGAAAACCGTAGAGGATCTGTTGCATAAAGGCGACAAACATTGGAGTAAACATTTCAAAGACGGCGTTGAATAATTCTTTTATTATTCCAATATTTTAAAAATGGCCCGATTTCCGATATGCTCTCTGGTGGAGAGTAACGGAAAGCGGGCTTTTTTTGGGCTGTCGTCTGCTATCAAATGAAATGACTAATGAGTGTACAACCTCAGTACCTCACCATCAGTTTGCCATCGACAAAACCTAAAGCTCTTATTCCTGCGGAGCTAGCATACACCCAAACTTCGATCTTGCCTTTTGAACTCGTTTCGTGCGTAATGCTATTTGGATCTCCCCAGGCCAAACGAGCCTGTGTTGTAGTCATCCCCAAGTCTACTTCCCCAGCGATAATTTTATTCCACGTGGATTGGGACCATTTATATTTCTGATAAGGATCATTCGGGAAGAATTGATTGGTATCTGACAGCATCCCCGTCACGGTAGATGCAGTACCTCCTGCATAAGCCACAACCGTTTTTCCTTTGGCATTACGGAATACAACAGAGTAGCTCTTATCTCCAGAGTCAGACTTCTCAATCTTAATGTCTGTTATGGTCACTTTGCTGAAACGTCGTCCAAGATCCGTATAATCATTGATCCAATAGGACTTACCAATCAATCGACTAAGGCTGCCCAGTTCTTTTTTCTTGATTAAAGCGAATGTATCCTTCGATTCAACATGAATGGATGACTTTCCAACCAACACTTTTGCCTGTTTTAACTCTGAATCCCATTGAACTTGAATACCCGCCGTTTGACTTAACAGATTCGCAGGAAATACCGTTTGTCCACCAAAGGTTTGCACTTTACCTTTCATCTTGAGATCCTTGTTGTTAAAGCGTGCAATTGCACTTCCTTTTTGCAAAGTAATTTTTTCATCTCCGAATTGAATCTCAAAAGATGAACCTTTAACATCAACTTTAGCTCCCAGTGTCTTAAAAACGGACTGCACTGGTAGATATACAATTCCGTCCAACAATGTAGCGCCTGTCAACTTTTGCTGTGATTCAACGTTCAGTTGAAGACTCGAAGTCAGATCACCTATCTTTAAAGTTATTTGGGTTGTCCCCATACCGCTAACCTTTAGTTTGCCTCCTTGAATTTGTGCAACTTGAGGTTGCTCTATTATAATTTCTTCTGGCAAAGGTGTGCGCTTGGTTTTGAACCCGTTGCTATAGTTCTCCTGAACAGTAAGTGTAATCTCATTTCCAATAACTGCTTCTTTGGAAGATGCAGTCAATGTTACTTTATTTAAAGAAGGAGCTACGAGAGGGGTTATTTTCCCATTGTCATAAATGACCCAAGACCCGTCTTGTAACTGGGCATATAATTCATCCAGATCATACGAATGTACAAGCCTAGTCACATTAGTTAATCCTGGCAATTGTTCTGACTTGTATTTGGCGGTTCGATCATAACTCCATACGGTCCCATCGTTCTTCACCGTGAGCAGCTTATGTGTACTTCCCCACCAGATCATGGATTGGACATCACTAGCAATAGTTACCTGTTCATCCTCGTACAACACGCTTACAATCACTACAGAGCCATCATTCTTCAATACTGCCGCATAAGCGCTGTTTAGTGCGATAGCTTTACCATTAGGTACATTGCCTGCTTTACGCACTTTGTTTCGATAGTCGGCGTAATACACATCTCCAGACGAGGATAATGCGCTATAAAAATATTCCCGACTTCCCACATATGGTCCAACATCAATGATGGATTCCAAGCCTTTAATTGGTTCCCCTTTAGTATGAAGTGTTCCATCTTGAAGAAGAACCAATCCATGTCCATATACCTTCACTATTCCATTGTATTGGTTAAACTCTGGTTTATCTGCATTATCCCTATCCCATTGAATGACCTCCCCGTTCGCATTCCAGCCGAAGATCGAGTGGGTGTCGGCGTTGGAGATACCGATCAGGTTTCGACTTTGCGTCCAGATACCACTGGTGCTCCCTTTGGACCAGATGGTACCATTGTCCAATACATAGTTGTTCCTGTCGATGACAGAGACGATTGAACTGCTTGAAGATGACGCTGCATTCACAGAGGATGAACCAACAAATATACTGGCGATCATCATTCCAATCCATATACCAAGTGCCAGCCTAAACCATTTAACCTGATACCCTTTTGTTGCATTAGTCTTTTTTTCTGTAGTCTGTAAACTATCCATGTGTCTGTTCCCCTTCTCTTTCTGTGCCCTAGTGCCACTGTTGTACTAGTTTAACCTGTGCCTAACTACTATTCGGTAAATATACCCATTATCCTGCAATTCAAGGTTTTTTATTGGCTGTGCTTCCAGTACGTCAACACCACACGATCTTGGTTTCCTTAACGGAAAACTTTATTAAACTCCTGCCCATCAGCTCGACAAATAAAAGAAGCAGCCTGCCGACCTGCAGACTGCCCCATGCTTTTTGAACTAATTTTTTCCGTTAGATAAAAGGTCCTGATACGATGAATAATGCATGATAGATATCAACAATGGCTTTTTAGGGATGAAGTGCTCGGGCCATTGCATCCATATAGCCATGAATGGCGCGCTGACTCACTTCCGTTTCTGGGACGAATATTTCGAAAAGGTGAAAGCAACCGGGATACAGGTGAAATTCGACATCCACAGCCGCTTGTGCAAGTCGTGTTACATACTCGATCGTTTCGTCACGGAATAGATCGAGTTGACCTACACAGGTATAGGTAGGCGGCAATCCTGCCAAGTTGTCCGCTCTCGACGGTACCGCATAGGGAGATTCCGCGCTAACATCGTTCTCCTCGCCCAGGTACATGTTCCAAGCTGCCAAGTTGTCCTTTCTGTTCCAGACTGCGCCCTCTTCTGTAATCTCATGGCTTGAAGGCATGATGTTACGGTTGTCAAGCATCGGGTACAACGGCATTTGGAAGATAATAGACGGACCTCCTTTATCACGTGCCATCAGCGCAAGTGCTGCTGTCAGCCCACCGCCACCGCTAGCACCGGCAATGGCAACCCGATTCACATCAATGCCAAGCAATTCCGCCGCCTCCGTCGTCATCCATACCAAGCCTGCATAACAATCTTCAATCGCAGCCGGATAAGGATGTTCGGGAGCAAGTCTATAATCGACCGATACCACAATGCATTCAGCTGCCTGAACGAAGCGTTCGCACAACTCGTCATCCATATCAGGATGTCCCAACACATACCCGCCTCCGTGAATCCATAGCATAGCTGGAAGCAAGTCACCCGTCCGCCCGGCAGGCTCATAAATTTTCACCAGTATCTCGCCTCCAACCCCCGGAATTTTCCGACTGGTTGTGTTTACGTCCTCTGATCTCTTCAAGGGAGCAGCCGACACCAAGCCTCTACTCCACTCTAAATTCTCCTCCAACTGAAACCCTGGAAATTGAGAATATACTTCTCTTAATTCTGGTCGTATACGTGCTTCAGTACGCATGAAAACCCCTCCAAATAAAATTTGTTCGTTCACGTTTTCCCCATAGATCAATCTTATTTCATTTCTTCTTCCCACTTGGCAATTTCCTCTCGCACCCGTGGAGCCACCTCTGTACCGAGCAGCTCTATAGCCCGCATAACCAATTCATGAGGCATTGTGCTTAGTGGGACATACATCATGAATCGTGTAATCCCTACATGCTTGCGCAGATGGATGATTTTTTGAGCGACTGTTTCCGGATCACCAACATACAACGCACCATCAAAGCGTCGGGCGGCATCATAACTTGAACGATCGTAGTGCCCCCATCCCCGCTCTTTGCCGAGCTTATTCATGCCGTACTGGGTTGACGGAAAGAAGAGATCCGCCGCACGTTCTGTATCTTCTGCGACGAACCCGATTGAATGTGAACCCACCTGAAGCCGCGATACATCATGCCCAGCGTGGGCTGCTGCCTGTTTATACAGTTGTACAAGTGAAGCAAAATTCGTGGGGTTTCCACCGATAATAGCGAGGACCATCGGCAGGCCGAGAAGTCCTGCACGTACGGCTGACTCTTGGTTACCCCCGCTGCCAATCCATATGGGTAAAGGGGACTGAATGGGCCGCGGATATACACCCAGATTATGTATTGCTGACCGATGGCCTCCTCTCCATGTTACTTTCTCGGATTCCCGTATTTTCAGAAGCAGTTCGATGTTTTCATTGAATAATTCCTCATAGTCATGTAAGTCATATCCAAACAACGGAAAGGATTCAACAAAGGAACCCCGGCCCGCTATAATCTCGGCCCGTCCATTGGAGATGCCGTCAAGCGTGGCAAAATCCTGAAACACTCGCACAGGATCAGCCGATGAAAGGACTGTCACAGCACTCGTCAATCGAATCCGTCTAGTAAGGGGGGCAGCAGCGGATAATACCACAGCGGGTGAAGAAGCTGCATAATCTTCCCGATGATGCTCACCTATACCGAAGACATCTAATCCAACCCGATCGGCAAGAACGATTTCTTCGACAACTTCGCGTAATCTCTGTGCGTGGCTCATCACAATTCCGGTCCCCGTATCAGGCTTTGTTTCTACAAACGAAGTAACGCCTATTTCCATAATTCATCTCATCCTTTTTTTTGTTTTTCTCCTGAAATTCACCCAGCAGATGTGATTCAACCCTATTTTCAATAAGAGTGCTTCAGACAACGAATTAAAGCAGTCCAATCCAGCTCACCATAACCACGGGCCACCCCTTCATACAAATGATGATGGATTAGTTCTCCCAAAGGCAGAGGAGCTTGAACGGACTGAGCTGCCTTTATAGCTAGTGCAACGTCCTTCATTCCAAGCTTCATTTTAAAACCAGCCGGTTCAAAACGCTGTTCGGTCATGATCGCTCCATAGTTCTTATATATCGGAGATTGAAAAAGAGCATTCACGACATCCATAAATCGGGCTGGCTCGATACCGTGCTTTTCTACCATTAGCTGTGCTTCCGACAAAGCTTCCAGCATCGAAGCAATTAAAAAGTTAACCCCTATTTTTACAACGTTTCCTTCTTCGCCGTGATCTCCAATCTCGAATATCTCTTGACCCAATGCTGATAAAACTGGAAGTACCCGTTGTCTTGCTTGTTCCGAACCTGCCAAAATGATGCGTAATGTAGCTGCTTTAGCGGCATCCGGACGTCCCAGCACCGTGGCGGATACAAAGTGTTGCTTTCTCTTCGCATGCGCGGCGGATAACTTCCGAGCCAGATCTACGCTAATCGTACTGGCAGATACGTGAATTCCATTTTCCGATAATCCATTCAGGACACCATTCGGCCCCTCAACAACCTCCTCCAAAGCGGCATCGTCAGAAAGCATTGTTATTACAAGATTGCTTTCTTTTGCTGCCTCTAGCGGTGTTTCGACATATCGCGCTCCTTGTTTAAATGATGATTCGACTTTTTCAGGAGTTCGATTAAAAATGGTTAATTCATAACCTGCTTTCAACAGGTTTTGTGCCATGGGTAAGCCCATATTCCCAAGCCCGATAAACGATACCTTCATGGGTCTCATCTCCTTATTTAGGATGGATTACCTCATATCGGAATGTTCGTTCCAGTATGAGCAAAAAAAAATAATATGCCTACAGTTCCTTTCAAAATATTACCTCCATACTTATGATGAATCACGATAACGGAACGATTGTTCCAATATGGCCAAAAAAAAATTATACGCCTGCAATCACAAAACTTATCATTTCTTTCGCGCGTTCTGGATCTTGACCTGTTTTTGCCATAATATTAATGCTTTGATGTAAATTCAGCAATAAATAAGACAATGTTTTGATATCAGTCGTTTTATCAATTTCGCCCGATTGTTGACCCTTTTCCAAGAGCTCACAAAAAGCTAGTTCTAAATCCAAGAAACTAGTCTTTATCAACTCATTTATTTTTTCATCTGGCGACTCTGTAGTAGCGGCATTCGTTACAAAACACCCGCCCGGCAGACTGGTATCGTATGCTGAAGCAATATGATGCTCAAAAAATTGAAAAATTCCATCTCTAACGGTGGATGCCCGTTCAAGAATAGCCTGTTTATAGACGCTCCCCTCTTTATAATGCTCCAGGGCAGCCGTGTACAAGGTTTGCTTGTCAGAAAAAGTATCGTAAAGACTGGATCGGCTAATGCCCATCACTTCCAGTAAATCCGGTATACTGGCGGCCTCGTATCCTTTTTCCCAAAATAACAGCATCGCTTGGTGCAGCACTTGATCTTTGTTAAACTCTTTTGTTCTGGCGATTAGTAACACCTCCCGTCATGGAAATATAACATATCTGAACTGATCAGTCCAGAATAAAAGTGAACAGATCTTACTTCCGCTTCTGGAAAGTTTAAATAAACTGATCCATCATGAATAATCCCTTGAATATACAAACCTTTCTTCCAACATTCAATTTGGGATTAAAGGTGTATAAAAAAAATTTCCATAAACCCCCATCATTGAATTCATATCTCCTCTCCATAATAATTAGCTTTCTGCTTCTCCGAAAAAATAAAAAAATCCCACCTCCAAGCACGAATTCTTGGGGACGAGATCTCGTTGTGGTACCCCCCCAGTTCGCTAATCTGTCTTCAGATTAGCCTCATCGAGTACGGTATACCAACACATATTTATACTCTAGCTCTGTAACAGGAGCTTCTGTCACAACATCTCCCGAACTGGTTCAAGTTCCGATGTGATGCTCAGAGATTTGGTTCAATAAGATCCCCTATACTCTTTTTCAGATACGAGAGCTCTCTGTTAAAGTAAACCTTATTTTCTCTTCTCGTCATTGCATTTGTGTAAATTTACTAAATACATGTTGAGTTTGTAAATACAAGAACATTGAAACTATGCTGCCCGTTCAGATATTCGCGAATGGTTTCTTCTGCTTCAACCGTTTCAATGACTTTACAACAATAATTCATTTGTCATCGTAATGTTTTAAATGGTGTACAGTAGAAACTCAAGTTTCATTACTCAACAATTTGTACCGAATATCAATCTTCCCATCTTTAATTCTCATCTGGATCTCACCCATTTGATCTGTTCGATAGATGTCTGTACCCGAATCTACAAGACGTTCAAGCACCCCAGGATTGGGATGTCCATATGTATTGTTTGCCCCAGCGGATATTACGGCGGTTCTGGCATTCCAATACCGTAACCATGCTTCTGTTGACGAGGTTTTGCTGCCATGATGCGCAACTTTCAATACATCAATGGAGACTGGCATCATATCCTCATGATTCTCCTGCGAATGAGGTGATAACATCTCCTGAATGGAAATATCTGCTGCTAATACGTTGTTTGCATCATGCTGTCCAAATGATGCTGCAAGCGATCCGTCCTGAATCATATACAGCAGATTCTGCTCAGCCGCTGCGTCCATATCCCCTGTGAACATTAAAGAGGCTCCTGCCATGTCCAGCAAAAAGACAACCGAATCATGGTTCTGATGCTCAGACACCGGCAACCGTTCTCCTGTCTCCACCTCCTTCTCCAGATCAGGATATACAAAATGCAGATTGGTCTCTCCATCCGGTGCATAGGACATTCCTTGTCGGATCGCATATAAGGGAATCTCCTTTTCTATAGCGGTGTCCAGCAATTTCTCAAAATTGTCTGTTCCGCTGGTTGTCCCATTGAACATGAATCGTTCCACCGGAATCTGTTCGAGTACTGCCTGTAACCCTCCCGCATGATCCTGGTCGGCATGGGTGACAATCATGGCATCCAGCCGATGAATGCCCCGCTTTTTTAATAAGGGAACCACGACCTTGGCCCCTACTTCATATGGATCACGCCGTGTTCTCCATGATTGGTCAGGCTTCCCGAATCGAACCGTACCTCCACCATCGACCAAAATATGTTTACCTCCCGGTGTGGTAATTAATGTACTGTCTCCTTGTCCGATATCCAGAAATTGCACCATTCCCGTCCCCGCAGGCTGCGGTGTCTGGTATGCCCACCATAAACCAGCCACAAAACTTAGAGCCAGCAGCGCACACATCCATTTGTGGAACGAACCCATCCGTTCACCGGAGTAAAACCCTGCCCCGCGCACTGCAAAAGCACTGGTATATTCCGGCCAGGCAATGCTTGCACTTAATGTCGTCATCGAACCAGGACTAGCTTCAAGCCTACCTGTTCTTCTGTCATGTGATGATGATAAAGTAGATCGTGAAGACAACCCTAGAGCCCCTCTGGGCACTCCCCCAACATATCGACGATCCAGCGGAGCTGTATCCTCCTCAACAAACCTTGTTTCTCGCTTCGCACCTTTTCCCCGATGAAGCAGATATAACAGGGCATACAGCACAGTATAATATGCTGCAATCCACAGCAACGAAGGTGTAGCCCAGATCAGCACAAAACCAGGCAAACTGTTCATCCACTCCACACTTGCAAAAGTCAGTTTATTTAGCAGAATGGCAATCCACGCCAAGGGTTTAGCCAAAGGTAACCAGAGAAACGATACAATCAGGGCAATCGTCCCAAGCGGCAGAACAATAGCGCTGATTAAGGATACAAGCAGGAAGTTTGCGACAAAAGAAAGCAGCGAGAACTGGTTGAAATACAGAATCGTTACCGGAAAAGAAATGAGTTGTGCCGTCACCGTTACGGAGGCTGTTGCTGCAAGCGCTTTGGGCCAACTGCTAAATAACCGATTAATCAATGGCATGTAAATCATCAGTCCGGCTGTTACAAGAAAAGATAGCTGGAAGCTGACACTTAGCAAAAAGTAGGGATTCCACCACATCATTAACAATGCCGCTGCACTGATCATCTGCAATCCGTCCCTGGCTAGGCCGCGCCGCGCCATGTACAAACCAATCATGGACATGATGCCGGCACGAATGACCGATGGCGAACCGCCGGACAACAGTACATATGCAGGGATTAACAGCAACACAATGGTGAGCGATGTTTCCCGGGTTAACCTGAGCCAGGATAAAAGGAGCAGCAGTGATGCCACATACACCGCGACATGTGTACCTGAAATCGCCAATATATGAGTTAAGCCCAGCTGCGAAAATTGACCGTAGGTATCCGGATCGATATCACTTGCCATGCCGATAATCAGACCTTTCATATAGCCCCCATGTGGCTCAGGAAATATCTGATCAACCGCCGTACCAAGCTTATGCCTGATGATGTCATTCCACCGCAGTATATTGAATTTCTCCCAGCCTTCGGGTGAGATGGTTGTTACCGAGCTGGCACCCTTCACTTTAAACAACCAGTGGATGTGAAGAGTTCTTAAGTAATTTCGATAATCAAAACCACCAAAGTTTCGGGCTTCGCCGGGAAGGGAAAGCGAACCGGTCAGCTTCACTGAATCTCCTCGTTTCCAGCCTGCCGCTACTTGCTGTTCCTCTTCCTCAACCAAGCGGACCTGGACCATCAAACGTTCTTTCAACTCAGACGTAGATCGCCCTTCTGAAACTGATGAGGGCAGTGTATCGGATGATGGGTGCATGAACATGATCTGCATCTCAAAGTCTGCCCGGTCCCCGTCTATGCGTACATCCGACATAAGCTTTCCTTCAAATGTAGCTGCTAAACCGTCCAAGTCCTCCACAGTTGTATGTATAATCTCGGGCAGACTGCTCCGATTCCTTGCATCATTCCATTCCCAGTGCATGACGCCGCCAAGGAGTGCCCCAATCAGCAACAAGGTGGACCAACCTCGTATATCAATCATTCGCAGCAACAACTGCAGACAGACGAGCGCGCCGATCATTCCCACGATCAGGGACCAACCAGATAACGCACATGCTATCCCGCTACCGCATAACCAGCAGACTGTAAATACCAGCAAAGGTCTGCCTTTCATTCTCTCTCCTCCTTCGAGTCATCCGTAAGAACGCAGAAAAACCCCCGGCAGCTGTGACAGCAACCGGAGGTTCTTCCCCGCGAATTTTAATATTATGTTGAGTGTTCTAGTCACTTACCGTCATCATCGTCTCACGGGGAGGCTGATAACTTTCCAGTCTGCGGAACGTGATGCCTTTTTGCTTCATCATATTGGTGACCTTGCCTGTATCCTTGGGATATGGGCGATGAAAGACAATTTCTGTAATGCCGCTATTTGCAAGCATATTGGAGCAAGTCCAGCAAGGTTCATCCGTTACATATACAGAAGAGCCTTCGCGGTCAATCCGGTCCGTGAACAAAAGGAGATTTTGCTCTGCATGAATGGTTCGAATGCAGCGCTGCTTTTTGACCATTTCCTCCTGACCGTCGGTTACCACGAGTTCATACTCTTCGGAGATCATGCATCCTGCTTCAGAGCAATCCGGAACTCCCATGGGTGCACCGTTGTAAGCTGTTCCAAGCAGCTTTTTCCCCTGGACTAGCACGGCGCCAACATGACGGCGTGAACAGCGGGAACGGGTTGAGACCATATAGGCGATGTCCATAAAATACGTATCCCAGTCTTTGCGTACGTCTGCAGTACTCATGTCCGTTTCCCTCCCGTCCGATACAAGCTGAATTAAAAATGAACATCTAGACTCCCTGCGTACAGAAAACCTTCCGATTGCGGTTATGTCATTTTCAAGTTCAACTTCTATCATCATATTTATTATTATCTGATCTGCACATAAGGAGCCATTTTCTCCAGCATCTTCATACCGATTCCTTTCACTTTGGTCAGATCGCTGACTTTGGTAAAAGGTCCATGCGAATTACGATAGTCAATAATAGCTTGTGCCTTTTTCTCCCCAATTCCGGGAAGTTCCATGAGCTTGGCAGCAGGTGCAGTATTGACATCAATTTTGCCATTGTCTGTAGCTTCACTGCTCACTAATGCTTGATTATTGTCATGCGGAGCGGCGGATGCATCCGATATCACCTCTGTCCCCGCAGTAGAAGCATTCGTTGGGTTGCTTGCAACGGCCTGATCAGCCTCTTTCCCCATTGCAGCATCAACCTGATTTTGCTCTACGGAAGTCGCAGCTGCTGGTGACTGTTGCTGGTTTGTATCGGCTGTGCTGTTCGTTTGTTTCTGAACCGAAGTAGCCGACTGTACAGCAGCGGTTTGCTGCTCTATCGTCGGCTTCTCGGCGGCGAGCTGTATAGGTTCCCAGCCAGAAGGTGGCTGTTCACTTTTGCCCGACCATAATATCAGTATGCTTCCAACCACCGCAGCAGCAATGGTCAGCCCCTTATTCCATCTCATCCTTCCACACCTCTCCCTAATTCAAAATAATCTATTCTGAACACGGGCGGTGCTTCCGAACCGTTGGACTTGCCTTATAGACCAAGCAGTACATTTTTCATGTCATGTCACACAGGTCCTGACGCATACACTAGAGGGAAAGAATTGCGCCATTACCGTAAAGCATGAAAGGAGGCCTGAACAATGAAGGTTGGATTTATCGGAACCGGCAGCATGGGCAGCCTGCTGATCTATGCCTTGATTCAATCCGGTGCACTCGAGCCTCGGCAGATCAGCGCAAGCAATCGAACACCTTCCAAAGTACGGCAGCTATCCCTCCGTTACCCTGGTCTGCATGAATCACAGAGCAACCGGGAAACCGTCATCCGAAGCAATATCATCTTCCTGTGCGTGAAGCCACTTGAATTCAAACATGTTATCGACGACATCCTGCCTGTCGTAAATCCCAATCATATGGTCGTCTCGATCACCAGTCCCGTGCAGCTGCGACATCTGGAATCTTCACTTCCTTGCAAAGTCTCCAAAGTTATCCCGAGTGTTACGCACCAGGTCGGCAGCGGAGCATCCCTGTGTATACACGGTGAACGAATGACCACCCAAGACCGCGCTGTACTGGAGGGGCTGCTAAGTCATATCGGTAGACCCTTTCAAGTGGATGAAGCTTGTACCCGAATCACATCCGACTTCTCCAGCTGCGGACCTGCATTCATATCGTTCTTTCTGGAGCAATGGATTGAAAGTGCCGTCAAGCTAACAGGTATCAAACGAGCTGATGCCTGCGCTCTTGCTGGCGAAATGCTTCTGGGAACAGGCAAGCTGCTCACCGAAGGCGGATACAGCCCGCAAGAGCTTCAAGCTCGTGTGGCTGTACCTGGCGGCATCACCGCACAGGCACTTGCCCTGCTGAAGGTTAGTCTGAATGGTGTTTTTGACAACCTGATCCATACGACGCATGACAAATATGATGAAGATTTGTTGAAGCTGGATGAACTATTCAAAGCCGGTGAGATTAACCGGCAACAATATTAACGAGTTTGCCTGGAACGGCAATGACCTTGCGAATGGTCTTGCCTTCCAGTGCCTGTTTCACAGGTGCCAGTTCCATCGTAAAGTCCTGCATGCCCTGTGCATCCAGATCCTTCGCGATCGTAGCACGGGTTACAATTTTGCCATTCACCTGAACAACAATTTCGACTTCTGCATCCACTGTCATGGACTCGTCATACTCAGGCCAAGCTACGTAAGAGATTCCACCTTCATGACCGAGACGGCTCCACAGTTCCTCCGCCATATGTGGTGCCAGCGGTGACAACAGCTGTACAAAATTCTCCATGGCTTCACGCGGCAGCGTATCTGCTTTGTACGCATCGTTGATGAAGATCATCAGCTGACTGATGGCTGTGTTGAAGCGCAAATGTTCCAGATCATCGGTAACCTTTTTAATCGTTTTGTGTGCAGTCCGCTTGAACTCATCCGTACCACCATCTGCTGTAATCTTGTCATTGACCGCACCTGTATCTTCATTGATGAACAGACGCCATACACGTGACAGGAAGCGGTGCATGCCTTCAACCCCGTTAGCGTTCCACGGTTTTGTCGCTTCCAATGGTCCCATGAACATTTCATACAAACGCAATGTATCTGCACCAAATTCATTGACGATCTCATCCGGGTTAATGACATTACCACGGGATTTACTCATTTTCTCATTATTGGTTCCGAGGATCATACCTTGATTCACCAGTTTGTGGAAAGGCTCTTTGGTATGCACCACACCCAGATCATACAGCACTTTATGCCAGAAACGAGCGTACAGCAAGTGAAGCACCGCATGCTCTGCTCCCCCAATGTACAGATCAACTGGCAGCCACTGCTGCTGTTTCTCTTGAGAGATCAGTTCCTTGTCATTGTGCGGATCGATAAAGCGCAGGTAATACCAGCAGCTGCCCGCCCATTGCGGCATCGTGTTTGTCTCACGGCGTGCTTTCATTCCCGTTTCCGGATCTACCGTATTAACCCATTCCGTAACGTTTGCCAGTGGCGACTCTCCAGTACCCGAAGGTTTGATCTGATCGATATCAGGCAGCAGCAAAGGAAGTTGATCCTCCGGCACTGTCTTCATCGTCCCATCTTCCAGATGCAGAATCGGGATTGGCTCACCCCAATAACGCTGACGGCTGAACAACCAATCGCGCAGACGGTACGTTGTTTTGCCTTGTCCCTTGCCGTTCTCTTCCAACCAGGCAATCATCTTCGCAATCGCTTCTTCGTTGTTCAATCCGTTCAGGAAATCGGAGTTCACATGCGGTCCGTCTCCGGAATACGCTTCTTGTGTCACGTCGCCACCCTGTACCACCTCGATGATGTCCAGACCAAACTGTTTTGCAAATTCCCAGTCACGAGCATCATGTCCCGGAACGGCCATGATCGCCCCTGTGCCATAGCCAGCCAGTACATAATCGGCAATCCAGATAGGCACCTTCGCTCCGTTTACCGGATTGATTGCATAAGTTCCTGTAAACACACCCGTTTTATCTTTAGCCAAATCGGTGCGTTCCAGATCGCTCTTGCGAGAAGCCTGTTCCTGATATGCTTTGACTGCTTCATGCTGTTCTGCCGTTGTAATGACTTCCACCAGCTCATGCTCAGGTGCCAATACAGCATAACTTGCGCCGAACAACGTATCTGCACGTGTCGTAAACACTTTGATCACTTCTTCATGACCCTCAATGGAAAAAGTAACTTCCGCCCCGGTCGATTTGCCGATCCAGTTGCGCTGCATATCCTTGATGCTTTCCGACCAGTCCAGCTCTTCCAGGTCTTCCAGCAAACGTTCTGCATATTCCGTAATTCTCAATACCCATTGGCGCATCGGTTTACGAACGACCGGATGTCCACCGCGCTCACTCTTGCCGTCGATAACCTCTTCATTCGCCAGGACTGTACCCAAAGCCTCGCACCAGTTAACAGGTACTTCATCTACATAAGCCAGGCCTTTATTGTACAGCTGGATGAAGATCCATTGCGTCCATTTGTAGTAGTCTGGGTCAGTCGTGCTGATCTCCCGATCCCAGTCATACGAGAATCCGAGGGATTTGATTTGACGACGGAAATTGTCAATGTTGCGGAATGTAATCTCTCGCGGATGTTCGCCCGTATCCAGGGCGTGCTGCTCGGCAGGCAAACCAAAGGCGTCCCAACCCATCGGATGCAACACATTGTATCCTCTCATACGTTTGAAGCGTGAAACGATATCCGTTGCCGTGTACCCTTCCGGGTGACCTACGTGCAGACCGGAACCGGATGGATATGGAAACATATCCAATGCATAAAACTTCGGTTTAGCCGGGTCCTCACCCGTTTTAAACGTTTTATTCGCATCCCAGTACTGCTGCCAGCTTTTCTCCATGACTTGTGGCTGATAGCCGTGTTTTGGCTGTTGATTCTCACTCATCTATTGTTCCTCCTCTGGTTATTCACTTTTATTGCAACAAAAAAACCTCAGCATCCCGTAGCGTTTGCAGCGCTAGGGACGAGAGGTTGAATTCCCGTGGTACCACCCTAGTTAGCGGACGAACGTTCTTCGTCATCCACTCCCTTTGGACCTGTAACGGCGGTTAACCGATGCGGATTTCCATTCCTGAACCCGAGTGTTGCTCCGGTCGGTCACAGGATGGTGTAATCACCGCATTTCTCCAAGGCGAGTTCGTGAAATACTGTCAACCGACTTGCACCAACCGCCGGCTCTCTGTCATGTACAGGACTCACTACTGATCCTTATCATCGAAATATGTATACAATATCGGGACCATTATATAAAAAAACAGCATTAAAGTCAATATTACACTGTCTTTTGCCTATAAATGGCGCTATTCATCAGTTTACACATCATGACGACTGGAATCGCTTAATTCCTTCTTCTAGGTTATCAATCGTCCACTGAATGTGTTCCTTGTTATCATATTGACGATACGGACACTCGATTCTCAGCGCCAGATCAAAGTACAGATCATATAAACTTCTTCTTTTTCGTTCGCTATTTGTTGTAGCTGCTCTTCCATAGCCTTTGAGGAATCCCGGTGTATTATTAAAATGACTGAAATAGTGCTCCATGAGAGGATCTGCCCAGAGAGAACGTTCGAAGTCGATTATGGCCGTGATTTTTCCCGCCTCCACAAATACATTTCCATCCCACAAATCCCAATGCACAAGCACAGGCTCTTTGACATCATCCAGCACATCCGATTTCTCCTGAATCAAACGCTCCAATTCTTCATAACGAATCGACAATTCCACACCCGCTTCTTTGCCATCTGCAAGCATGTCATCCATCAGGCTTAGAAAAGCTTCTTTCCATGTGGCATACTTCGGTTTCTTTACGGAAAAGTAACCAAACTTCTCGCCTTTAATCTCATTCATTCGGCGGTTGTATGCACCCAGCTGCTGCTCAATAGATTCCTGTTCATCCACACGGTATTGATCCTTGACTTTGTTATAGGGCGTTCCAGGCATATATTCCATAATAAAATATTCGGCCGGCACCAGGCTCAGGGAAGGATCATAGGCCAATACCCGGGGAACGGGTACATCCTGAAGCTTTTCCGCGAGTCGAAGTGCCTCTACCTCAGCAACCATGACATGCTGCTCACAGCGCATCAGCTTAATGCCATTAGAAGGAGCTATTTTGAGTACTACCTTCTGTCCGTCATTCAGTGTAATAAAGTAAGCGTGGTTTGCCCAGCCGTCGACCATTTCCTTATAAGCTTTGATAACGGTGTTAAAGTGATGCTTCACAATCTTGTCTAGCTGGTCGGCAGTCAGCCTCGTTTTGTATGTACTTTCCATTTTGCACCTCACCTGAACTTTTAATTTTCGGATTAATTTTACCAGGGCGTAATCTTCAAACTCAAATATGGCAAACCCAGTATGGCTGCCCGCTTCCAAAAAGCCTTGAAGTACCCATAACTTATCCTAGCAAGTGGCCAAACGTTTTTCTAAGGAACCGAGGATGTCCTATTTGGCCACCAGACCTTCCTTTTCAATCGTAAGGAACTCCAGACGCGTTATTTTCTAAAAACCTTTTAAAAAACGCTACAAAAGGACCCTAATTTTGTTATAACGTGTCTCAGGTTCCTTAGCTTTCGGAAGGAGCTTCAACCCCCTAAATAAGACGTCTCAGATTCGTTAGCGCTCCACCCTCTGCGTCAAAGTTAAACCCTTCGTAACTAGGAACATGACCACAGATAGCGCTGATACGAAGGACCTCAAGGAGAAGGGCTAACCTGCTTTGACGGTATCTTGATCGTTTGCTTGCCCGTTTAGGCCTAGGTTTGAGGATACATTTTAGAGAACTCTTTCCATTCAACTATTATGGCTTCCATTTACCTAGACTGACAATACCCATTGTTACAAAAAACTTTTATTTTTCTTACAGTGTTAACGCTGTAAGCAGAGATTCAAAATACATAAGAAAAACTGCCCTTATGCATTATAAGGACAGTTCTACATCTTCATTCTATTTCACGGCTACATAGAACAGACGCTGTGCGCCTTCTTTTGCCTCTTTCCACTCAAAATCAGCATATACACGGACATCTCGGAAACCAGCCTTTGTCAGCTCCAGCTTCATCCAGTCCGGATCATACGCACGCTGAACATGAACCTCTTCAAACCGTTGGTACATATCCTTGCCGCTCTCAGCCACTCGTGAAAATATACTCAGATGATGCTCAATCTCACACCGATCATGATCCATATCACAGGTCCAAATATACGATACGGATCGTTCATCCAATACAAAAGGCTGCTCCTCTTCGTATCGAATAAGTGTGTTCGGATGATGCACATCGAACAGGAACGTGCCCTCCGGCTTCAGCATCTCGTATGTACGCTGGAATGTACGAACGACGTCCTCTTTTTCAAGCAGATAATTGACACAATCACAGAACGATATAACCGAGTCCACGGGCTCCGGTACTCTCCAGTCTCGCATGTCCTGCTGCACCCAGCGAACACTGCCTTCCCGATACAAGCGGTGACCTTGAGGCGTAGCCTCCATTTTACTGCGTGCGACAGACAGCATGTCTGCTGACAGGTCAATACCTGTAACTTCGAAGCCGGAGTTCACCAGCGGGATCGTAATTGAGCCCGTTCCGCAGCCGAGTTCAGCCACACTTTTCGGCATGCCATGCCGTTCCCAAGCTGTTCTCGCAAACCTTATCCAATCCGGATAAGGCATATCCTCCATTAATTCATCGTAAACATAAGCAAATTTCCGGTAAGACATGTCAGGCACCGCACTTTCAATTTTCATTTTCCAATCCCCATCTGAACAAAAGAAAAAGCAGGGGCGTCCGGAGTTCACCCAGCCTTGCCCTGCTTTACTTGTGGATTCAAGTTTATTCTTGATCCATGATACCTGATACCTGTTGCTTACTTGTCTTCGCTCTGATCCTGCGGTGCAGACTCTGTTAGATAGGTCCAGCTTTCCTTCTGCGTCACCAGACCATCCTTCATCAGTTTGCCCAATGCACGCTTAAAAGCGGATTTGCTGATACCAAATCGCTGCTTGATGATATCCGGCGGGGTTGCATCCGAATAAGGCATGCCACCTGTAGGGCGTTCTTTCATGAAAGCGAGCAGCTTGTCTGCATCTTCGTTGCGACCCACCTCTTTGAGAGGAGACATTGCCAGATTGACACGACCGTCTTCACGCACCAGTGTCACCCGGCATTTCACTTTTTCACCGAGACGAAGCAGGCGGCTCCGTTCCGAGGAATGGATCATGCCAATGGCACCAAAACCAAGCACTCCGCCTTCCACGAGTACAAAAGTACCCATCTGCAGCGGCTTGTACACTATAGCTTCAACCCATTCGTTCACCCAAGAGGTTGGCGCATGGAAGGACAATGGCGCAAGCTCACGTTCCCCAGCCAATTTCGCCCGCAGACGTCCTTGCTTGTCATGCTCCATAATAACAAAAACTTCATCGCCCACATGGGGACGCAACTCTTCCAATTCAGGCAATTCACGAATCGGGAGCAGCAATTGCCGCCCAAGCCCCATCTCAAGGAAACATCCGAGGCGTGGATGAATATCCGCCACAACCAGTCGTCCCATTTCGCCGAGTGTGAGATACGGTTTTTTCATGGTTGCTGCCAAACGGTCTTCTGTGTCAAAGAACAGAAATACCTCCAGCGTTTCTCCAATTTTAACGTCCCGTGTGAGTTCCGTATAGTGGAGCAGTACATCTTCCGATCCTGTCGTCAAAAAGTAGCCAAACGGAGGCACCTCACGTGAAACCGGCAGGTTGACGACTGTTCCAGCGATCAAACTCATACCGTTTCCACCACTTTGGCGTCAGACCACAGGCGCTCAATGTTATAGTATTCCCGCTCGTCGCGGTGGAAGATATGAACAACGACATCTCCCATATCCATCAATACCCAACGGGCAGAATCCATGCCCTCAATGCCTTTGATATTCACGCCGGCTGCATGAGCCTGTTTGCGAATTTCCGTTGCAATCGCCTGTACCTGTGTATCGGAATTCCCGTGACAGATAACAAAATAGTCTGCTACCAGCGAGATACCAACCAGATCCAGTGCCACAATGTTGGATGCCTTTTTATCGTCAGCGGCAGCAACCGCCATATTCATAAGTTCCTTCGATGATACTGTCATGAACCAACCTCCCTAATCTATAAATGTGCAATCAAGTCATTTCGCGACAACATGGTCAAAGGATAAATAACACGGCGCTGTGAGATCAGCAAGCTGATCGTCGAGTCAAAACCGGCAATTAAACCTTCTTCCAGACTATGCCCAGCCTGTTCGCGAATATGATCTACCCCCGGGAAGTCTCTTCCCGGTTCAATATAATCCGCCAGACATACCACTTTATCCAGCAGGCTCATGCCCACCCGACCCGAGGTATGCCAGCGAATGGCATTAATAATCTCGGCATCAGTAATGCCGTAATCACGCTGTGCAACAAAGGCACCCACTTCGGAATGCCAGAGCTGCTTGTCATGCTGCAAAAGTTCTTCGTTCAATCCATTGTCACGAATGACAGTTTCCATCTCGGTTACGGGCCAATACTTGGCCACATCATGCAATATGGCTGCCAGATCTGCTTTTACAGGATCAGCACCGTATTGGTTAGCCAGCATAACGGCCGACTCCATGACACCCAAAGTGTGCTTCCAGCGCTTCTCCGGCATTTGCCCGGAAACAGCTCGGATCAGTTCCTCACGGCTTAGTTCCATATAAACCGCTCCTTACAATGTATTGATGAACCGCATCGGGAATCATGAAGCGCACGGAATGCCCCTTGGCAAGACGTCTGCGTACTGCTGTGGATGATATATCCACCAGGGGCATCTCAGCCAGCAGGACCCGATCCTGTAACGCATCCGGAAGGTCATCCAGATGTAACTGGAATCCCGGCCGCCCCACACCGATGAAGGTTAAGCCTTCGGCGAGTTCTTCGATCTGTTCCCATTTGGGAAGATAGTTCACCATATCCGCCCCGACAATGAAGTAGAATTCATGCTCGGGATAGCGGCGCCACAGCTCCTTCATCGTATCAATGGTATAAGACACACCACCAAGCTCCATCTCAATGGCAAGCACCTCATATTGCTGCACTTCCTTCACCGCAGCTTCCGTCATATCGAGACGCTGCTGTCCCGATGCTCCGGCTCCGCGTTTGTGAGGTGGAACATGGGAAGGCATGAACCAGATCGCATCCAGTGCATGTGAATCCCTTGCTGCTTCCGCTGCCAGCAGGTGCCCCATGTGGATCGGATCAAACGTGCCACCCATGATGCCGATCTTCACCCGCGTCACTCTCCCTTACCTAGGTAGTTCGATTTGTTTGTTGTCACGCGATTCTTTGTACAAAATGATGGTACTTCCGATGATTTGCACCAGCTCGCTGCCTGTTTCACGGGCAACCTCTTCAGCAATCTCGTTTTTGTCATCCAGACAGTTGTTCAGCACTTGTACTTTCATCAATTCACGCTTCTCGATTGCATCTTCGATATGACGGAACAGATGCTCATTAGTGCCCCCTTTACCAATTTGAAATACAGGGGTCAGATGATGTGCTTGTGAACGCAAAAAGCGCTTTTGTTTACCGTTTAACATGAATACTCCATACTCCTTATGGTGAGCAAACCTCAGCAACAGCACAATGTCTGTCCGGGGCTTGACCGTTCAATTATATTTTCACATTCATAAAACGAACTAACAAAGTTTACACAGTGTGACTACGATTGCAGTACCATCTTACGATCGCTGTTATCCCCAGATTTCTTCATTTCATTTTTATAAAGGGGAAATCCGGTGATAGCTTATGCTTCCGAAGCAGCTTTCCTACAGAAAGCTTTGAGGCGAGCACTTCGTTTCTTCTGATTGGTTCTGCACTCTTCGTCATCGTGTAATCTTGATTTCATTTTACAATATTAAAAACTGTTTAACACCGCTCGTCTCATCGTCTCCACGGGAGCCGGAATGCCGAGCCAGTGTTCGAATGCTACGGCGCCCTGGTATATAAACATGCCCAGACCACCATGCACGGTGCATCCACGCTGCCTTGCCTCGCGAAGCAGGCGTGTTTCCAGCGGATTGTAGATGAGGTCACTCACTGCTGCATCTGCTCGAATGAGTGCAGGATCAACAGGTACGTCATCTACATGCGGATGCATGCCTGCGGCTGTTGTATTAATGACAATATCAGCCGATGCCAACACCTCAGCGGCTTCTTCCATGCCACTGCCTGTGATGTCACCCAGTCCATGAGCTCGAAGATCGGAAGCAAGGTCAACAGCTCTGTCGGCTGTGCGGTTAAGAATACTAATCTGTTCAGGCTTCTCCAAAGCAAGCGCATATATCACGCCTCTTGCTGCACCTCCTGCCCCAAGAACAGCGATACGCTTGCCCGCAAGTTCCGGAACAGCTTCTTCCTTCAAAGAACGCACATAACCAATACCATCCGTATTATACCCTGTCAGCTTGCCCTCTTCATTGACAATAGTGTTCACCGCTCCAATCAGGCGTGCACTTTCATCAATCACATCCAGATACTGCATAACCTGTTCTTTGTGAGGAATAGTTACATTCACACCACGGTATCCCAGCGCCACGATACCTCGAATGGCTGATTCCAGCTGCTCGGGACGAACATGCAATGGCATATACATTCCGTTCACTCCTGCAGCCTGAAGAGCCGCATTATGCATTGCAGGCGATTTGGAGTGCGCAATGGGATCGCCCATTACACCGAGCAAGACAGGAAGTGAGGGATTGGCATTTTTTTGTTCTGACATACTTCCGCCTCCGATCTGATGAACATGCTTCTAAGATTACATTAGATCAAGGAAGGACGGATCAGTACACGAATACCTTTTGGAGCATGAACTGCAACAAGCGCCCCATTCTCACCGTTAACCTTAATCCAGCCCAGACCGGAAATGAATATATCCGACTGACTGCCACGTTTGATACGGAATTCATGTCTTGTCCATTCAGGCATGTCCGCTGCATCTTCACGCGTCGGTGGAGACAACAATTCACCCAGATGGTCACGATACAAGTCGTCTGCACGTTCCAGCTTCGTCCGGTGAATATCAAGCGCAGTGCTGATAAAACAAGTGAAGGACTGACGATCCCCTTCCACAAAGTCAAAACGAGCCATGCCGCCAAAGAACAGCGTCTGACCAGAATTCAATTGATAAACGGCAGGTTTAAGCGGTTTTTCCGGCATAATGGCAGCCAGATCCTTCCGGGATACAATCTCGCTGAAACGCCATGGGTATACAATACCCGGCGTATCAATAATAGCTTTTCCATCATCCAGCGGAATATTAACCATATCCAGCGTCGTTCCCGGATAACGGGAGGTCGTAAGTTCCTGCTCCAGATCGCTGTAGTCACGGATCAGACGGTTAATCAATGTGGATTTGCCCACATTAGTACCTCCAACCACATATACGTCACGATCTCCGCGATACGTCCCGACTAGCTCAAGCAGTCGGTCGAAGCCCTGATTTTGCTTTGCGCTGCATAGAACGACATCCACCGTACGCAAACCTTGTTCTTTGGCCTGCTTCTGCACCCAGTTACGAACCTTGTTCCAGTTGGTTACTTTGGGGAGCAGGTCCGTTTTGTTCACGGCAAGCAATACTGGATTGTTACCTACGAAACGCTGCAAACCGGAGATGATACTGCCATCAAAGTCAAACAGATCAACGATATGGATGACAAGTGCATCCTTATCCCCGATTTTGCTCAGCAGGGCCAGGAATTCGTCCTGATCCACTGTAACGGATGATGACTCATTGTAATTTTTGATACGGAAACAACGCTGGCAAATGACCGGTTCACGATCCAGCGCTTTCTCGGGGATGAAGCCTGGTAATTCAGGGTTTTCCGTTTGCAGATGCACGCCGCATCCGCTGCATCTTACGGCAATATTGCCGTTATGCGGTTCTGTCATTTCTTATTTTCCTCCTCAAGCCATAAGCCTTTCTTGCGCAAACTCGTTAGAGCAATCCGTTCCACGCGCCGATTGAAGCGGGTCATGAAGCCTTCATCTCCAATGGAAATCGGCAACACCAGAACCGTATAGAGTCCCAGTCGATTACCTCCAAAGACATCCGTAAGCATCTGATCGCCTACTACAATCGTTTTTTCTGGAGTTAACTCCATCATTTTCATTGCTCTACGAAACGGAACATTCGATGGTTTGCGTGCACTATGCACAAACTGGATATCCAGTGGCGTCGCAAACAGGGATACACGATTCAAATTGTTATTGGACACAATCATGAGCTGGAAACCAGCCTCTTTCACACGTGCGAACCACTCGATCAGTTCGGGCGTAGCGTCAGGGGCTTTGGCCCCAACGAGTGTATTGTCCAGATCAGTTATAATTCCACGGTAGCCTTGAGCGTATAGCTCTTCCAGATTAATGTCAAAAACCGTGTCTACACGCAGCTTGGGCATTAACATTTCAAACAAAGAAGTCACCTCAGTTTCATACGACACACTATATCACAAATCCGTCTTTCCTGAAAATGCATACAGCCCTGATGGGATGGGAAAAAAGGAAAAACGGGACAGGCGACATCTATGCCCGTTCCGCTTTGAGTTCCTTACGCAGCTTCGAAGCTGTCTGGTAGACTGCTTTCCAGTCATCTGCTGTTACAGACGCTGGACTATAGCGAGTCTGTTCAAACTTCGCGAGAAGTTCATGAAAAGTCGCTGCTGCAGCCGGTTTTGCCTGGCTCCAGCGGGTTACCGATTCACGAAGTGTTTCGTCCCCGCTCCGGGTTAGCCCTTTCCGTCTCGCATAACGAATCCAGCGCTCGGTCTCCGCCACTACCTTTTGTTCAGGAGTAAGCGGACCGCCTGTCCGAAGACGAAGCACAAAGAATCGAAGCGAGAAACGATTACGCCAGAACATGTAAGCAACCCACAATACGATGATGGCTCCCGCAGCCCAGATCACAAAAGCCGGGATGCTGGATGCAGCCTTTTCAGGTGAAGGAGTCGGCTCTTCTTCTTGTACCGGTTCCTCTTCAGGTTGTTCTTCAGGCTCATCTACGGGTTGTACATCCGGTTGTTCCGTGAGCAGCGGCATGTCAAAGCCCGGCGTCGCTTCCACCGGAATCCAGCCATACTCGCCAAAATAAACTTCAGCCCAGGAATGCGCATCTGCATTCGTAACGGTGTAGGTCGTCTCGATCTCGGCTCCTGGTTGGCGCGGAGCCTGCATATCAGAATTCAGCGACAGCTGACCAGGCGCATAACCTTTCACCCAGCGGGCGGGAATGCCCTCGGAGCGCGCCATCATCACCAGCGCAGTCGAGAAGTAATCACAATACCCTTCACGAATGTCAAATAAAAACCCTTCAACAAAGTCACTGCTTACTTTTCGGGATAAATCCGGATTGTTCGTGTAATCAAAATTTTGTTGTAAATAGTTTTGCAGTAATGCCACTTTTTCATACGGTGTATTTGCGGATGCTGTAATTTCGGTGGCCAGGTCCGTCACCCGATCAGGGAATCGGGATGGGAGCTGCAGGTACATATCATCTGCCGGATTGCTCGAATACAGATCATCAAAAGACTTTGTCCGGAGTTCGTCTTCCACAATGACTGGAGCTTCGGATACGAGCGTATATGTCTTCGGATATTGCGGTTGCTGACGGTCTGTTACGACATGCAGCTCTGCCTGCTCCGGATTCCATAACATCCGGTCCGAATTGGCCTCTCCATTGACTGAAGTGACTTCAGCAATGGAATAGGCTCCGAAGAGGATTGGATACACATTGTCATTCAACATGGTTATTTTTTGAGTGACTTGCTTGGTATCCACATTGCCGGATTCGTCATTCTTCAGAGCCTGTCCTGCCTCAACATCCTCTGTCCCACTTCGTCCCCGATCATCCCAACCTGTTCCTGTATATTCGGCACGCGTCTCACCGCGCCAGTAGCTGCGCTCATTGGTAGTGACGGACATGACAGGTGTATAGTCAAAGTTAAATCCTCCGCCCAGCTTATTGTCTTCCCTGCTGTATCCCGACTCGGTCGCTGCCGGAATGTCCAGTGTTCCGTTGCCCGCCTGACTTGCCGAACTTCCGGTATAATTACGCCATGCGGTATACGGGTCAGTCAAGGTTGGAGGAATTTCCGGCATGTTCACACTGGCTACGATAATCAAAGAAAATATGATGGCAATGTTGGCCAGAATTTTATAAGGATATCGGATAATTCGCTTCCACCCTTGTGGATATTGCAGTTGGAAATTACGGAAGTGCTGGCATACCAGCCATCCCATTCCCGCAAACATCACCCATGCGATTTCAATCCAGAGTGGAACCTGGGTGAAGGAGTCAAGAATTCCCATCGAAGTAATGTTAATGCCCAGGAAAACGAGAATGCGTGGTGTTGTGGTCACCAGACGAAGGGCTGCTTCAAGCATCACCCATGCACACAGGGAGAACCAGATGTATGGAGTCAGGTGCAGTATAAACTGCTCTGTACGCTCCATTAATGTGCCGTAAGGAATGTAAACCGCGTAATCGATTAATGTCTTATGCAAAATATAACCAATGACAACAGCCTTGATTATGGTTCGAATCATCATTTTGAAGGGGAGTATAATTTCCAGTAAACTGACCGCTGCAAGCGTCCATAGCACCAATGAAGTTGTTTCGGTATACCAGGTTTCCTGTGTAAATGAAATCCACTGCATCCCAATCAGGAATATCCATAGCAACGAAGCTGCATGATACCAGGATCTTTTTCCCGCTGCCAGCTCTTTGCCTTTAGTACTCATACACTACCTCCCCCCATAACCGTTGGAAGCTCCTGTAGATGGGAAACCGTGAAGGATCTGGTTCCTCTTCCGCGCAGCATGGCATTCCATTCAGCACTCCGGCGGGATTCACTGGTGTCCGTCAGAATATGGCACGGGGTCATCCCCCGCGTATCCGCCCATCGCAGCAGTTCCAATACCTTTTCATCCTTCTGGGGAGAAATCACTACAAAATAAGCGCCCTGAGGCAGCTGGCGCATCATTTTCTCCACACCTGGCAGCAGCCGATTGTCCTGGCCGTTATATTGGATATCCACCAGATGATGCATCATCTTTTGCCGTTCCAGCAGGCTTTCGCTTGGTGCAAAAAATGCTGTATTCTCCGACAGTGTCAGCAGTCCCATACCCATTCGTTCTCTTGAGCCATACTCCAGCAGGGAAGCAGCCGTGGATACAGCCAGTTCAAAGGTCTCTCCATGTTCATAGCTGCCTGCAAGCGCATCAAGCACCAGAATCGTTTTCGGCACAGACTCATGTTCAAATTCCTTGGACTTCCACGCTCCCGTCTTCGCAGTAGCGTTCCAGTGGATGCGGGAAAGACGGTCTCCGTACACATAATCACGCACGCCATTGATCTGGGTCGTTTCCCTTCGCGAGCGGGTTAGAGCCGTCTGCGGACCGGATAACCGTGATTTGCGGTCATACAGCTGCCAGTATGGAATAAATACCGTTCGCGGCAACACCCGAAACTCTCCTTTGGCCTTGAATGTTCCTCGATGTTCGATCAGTCCAAAGATGTCTTCGCTGGCACATTCCGTCTCTGAAAAGACATACTTCCCCCGCTCCAGCGGTGGGGTTTGAAACGATAAATTCCCATACCCTCGCATGTTCGGGATCAGGCTTTCTTTGAAAGACCAGGATTCGCCGTTATGCCGATGCAGCATTTCTCGCACTACGACATAAGGAAGTGGCAAAAATCCCGGAATGTTCAGACTTAATTGCACCTGTACCTGGTCACCTGCATGCAGCAATTCTTCATGATCCTGACCGGAAGAGAGCTTGCGCACGCCTTGGACACGCCTTACTCCGCCAAACCCGGCAATCGCCAGATAAAGACAAAGCAGGGTCACCATGGACAGCAGCATCAGGGAGGTCTTCCCACCCTGGAACAAAACATAAGCCAAACAGCACATCCACACCGCCGCGATGCTCCAAACGCGGGGGTGGCGGATTCCCCTTCTGACTGTACTCAAAAGCGGCTTCATCAATTATTGTCCCATGGAGACGGGCACACGAACCTGCTGAAGAACGGAATTCAGTACGGCTTCAGAGCTCATGCTGTCCAGTCTCGATTCGGGACGCAACACGATCCGATGGGAGATAACGTAAGGCGCCATCGTTTTCACGTCATCCGGAAGCACGTAATCACGTTCCTGCAAAAAGGCAAAAGCCTTCACGGCCATCATGAATGAAATGGCTGCCCGCGGGCTGGCGCCCAGCAATACGGATGGGTGGGAGCGAGTTTGGCGAACCACATCAAGCAAATAATCCATCACCGGATCGCCGATGAACACTTCCTTGATCTCCTGCTGAATCGCAGAAATCTGATCCATATGGGTTACGGATTCAAGCCGGTCAACAGGCTGACCCGACTGATGCTGTTTCAAAAGCGTTTTCTCGATATCCTTGTCTGGATAACCCAGACTTATTTTCAACATGAACCGGTCGAGCTGCGCTTCCGGCAATGTATACGTACCTTCAAAATCGATTGGATTCTGGGTTGCGCAGAGCATAAATGGATGGGGCAGATCATACGTATCGCCGTCTACGGTTACACTGCGCTCCTCCATGACTTCCAGCAATGCGGACTGCGTTTTCGTTGTGGCCCGGTTAATCTCGTCTGCCAGCAAAATGTTGGTCATGACCGGACCCGGACGGAAGTAAAATCGCTCATCACGCGGGTGGAACACGGAAACTCCCGTAATGTCACTTGGTAAGATATCAGGATTACATTGAATACGACGGTACTCACCACGCATGGACTTGGATAATGCTTTAACCAATTGCGTCTTGCCTGTTCCCGGTACGTCTTCAATTAGAACGTGTCCGCCTGCAAGCAAAGCTGTGAGCAAAAGTTGAATTTCAAAGGATTTCCCCATTATGCATGATTCTAAATTAGAACGAACAGCTGAAATGATTTGGATCGACTCTTTGCGCACAGGCATGTGGTCTAACCTCCTAAAAAAGCATACAGATTTCCTTTTATTGTACATGATCCACGGTCGCGAGTACACTCGAAGGGACTCACAATTTGTTTCCAGCCGTCAGATTCACCGCAGTTCTCGCATGATTACGACAAAAAGAGGCCCGGATAGAAGTTATCCGAAGCCTCTGCTGACTACTAATATAACGGCTGCCCCTGCACGCCTGATTACCCTTTGGGTCGAACGACCAATGCCGCGAGAAACGAAAAAATAATCGCTGACGAAATCCCGGCGGCAGTCAGGTCAAATATTCCGGTAATGACCCCGATCCAGCCTTCTTTCTCCAGTTCCGTCAATGCCCCGTGCACGAGGGAGTTACCAAAACTGGTAATGGGGATGGATGCCCCCGCACCTGCAAATTTGACAAGTGGATCATACAGGCCAAACGCATCTGCCACAGCACCGGCAACAACAAGTGTACTCATTGTGTGAGCAGGAGTCAGTTTGACACCATCCATCAGCAGCTGTCCCACGACACATATCAACCCACCAACAATAAATGCCCATAAAAACTGCATTCCTTTACCCCTCCTTTTCTATGGCTACAGCATGAGCAATACAAGGAATGCTCTCGCCCTGCTGGTATGAAAGCGGAGATAACAACGCACCGGTAGCAACGACGAGCACCTTCTTGAGCTCACCTTTTTGCATCCGGTTCAGGATGTGACCATAAGTCACGCTCGCCGAACAACCGCAGCCGCTTCCTCCAGCCACAACCTGAGGCTGCTTCTCCAGGTCATAAATCATCAGGCCGCAGTCATTGAACACGGTCTGTTCCATTGGTATGCCCTCTTTGTGCAAAAGCTCCTTAACGATCGGTAATCCAACCGAGGCAAGATCCCCCGTAACAATGAGATCGTAATATCCGGGTTCAAGCCCTGTATCACGAAAATGGGAAACAATGGTGTCCGCCGCCGCTGGAGCCATGGCTGCCCCCATGTTAAACGGGTCCTTGATGCCCAGATCCATGACTCTGCCAATGGTTGCACGGGTCACAACAGGGCCATCACCTGTTCGGGATACCACGCCGCACCCTGAGCCAGTTACGGTATACTGGGCATAAGGCGGTTTCTGAGAGCCATATTCCGTGGGGTAACGGAACTGCTTCTCCACCGTACAGTTATGACTGACCGTGCCAGCGAGTACATAGTCTCCGCCACCAGAATCCACAATGAGGGAAGCCAGAGCCAGTGTCTCCATGGAAGTGGAACAGGCACCAAAGACGCCGAGATAAGGAACGCCCAGTTTACGAGCCGAAAATGAACTGCTGATAATCTGGTTCATCAGATCCCCTCCGACAAAAAACTGAAGCTCTTCCTTTGTAATATTCGCATTGATTAATGCCATTTGAGTCGCCTGTTCAAGCAGCTTGCGCTCTGCCTTTTCCCAGGTTTTCTCCCCTAACTCCAGGTTATCGTACACGTAGTCGAAATCGGATGCCAGGGGACCTTGTCCTTCATCGGGACCGACTACAGTTGCTCTGCCGATAATGCGCGGACGATTCTCAAACTGCCAGGATTGACGGCCGATTCGTTTCATAGATGCCCACCTCCGAATCCAAGACAGGCGTAGACGATGCCTACAATAAACGCTGCCACTACACCAAAAACGATAACTGAGCCGGCGAGTTTAAACATGTTGGCCCCCACACCCAGCACCAATCCCTCAGCGCGATGCTCCAGCGCGGCCGAACACATCGAGTTGGCAAATCCGGTAACCGGTACGGCTGTTCCTGCCCCGGCCCATTGGGCAATTTTATCGTAGACCCCAAGGCAGGTCAGTATAACCGAAATGAGGATCATAACCGCAACGGTTGGACTGGCCGCTTCCTTGGAAGTCATATGGAACCCGGCCATAAAAGCTTCCTGGATCGCCTGTCCAATGACGCACACGAACCCGCCAACGAAGAAAGCTTTGATACAATTTGCCCAGATTGGACGGGCAGGCTCATGTTTTTTGGCGACTTTTTTATATTCCTGTTCGCTGATGGACAGGGATGCAGATTTTTTCCCACTACCTGACTTCTCTTGAGCTGGCAAGATTAAGAACCTCCCTTGAAATCAAAATGAGTCAACAGCTAATGACGACTTGTACTGTGTGTAACCCTATATTCATTGTTTGTTAATGTTGGGAAGGTTATGTATCCGGCGAATGACAGCATTTGTTTCCAGCTCCATGAAGTAGCCGAATCCAGATGAGTTACACAGCCGGTTCAGAACTCTGATTCATTTATAAATAAAGCAGAACAATCACGAGCAAAATAAAAAGAACAATACAAAGGATGGTTTCATTGCCTTCATCGGGCGGCCTCATTTGTTTCCCAACTCCCTCCTGTTGTCAGGCAAGTGAAATAATGCAGGGTAAGCAGACACTTCCTCACTATATGCATATTCAATACAACTGCTTTGGGACAATGAATTGTGCGGATTTTGGGACGTGGAGAAAATGATATGAAGAGGAACCTCTCATGCCTTAGATACGTGACATAACCATGGACAATTACTAGCGCAAGGTTCATACTATAGTGTGACCAGTGGTTAAATAAATCGTTCTTCTCATTCCGAAGAACAACCGTCCGGCAGCCGTTCTGCTGAGACCGATCTACATACAAGCAGAGGAGTTGTCGACACATGAATCAAAAAACGATGGAAATGTTTCGCACGTTGACGGAATTCCCTTCCGTTTCCGGGTTTGAACGCGAGCTTCGCGGATGGATGAAGGAGCAAATGTCTCCTTATACGGATGAATTTGTCCAAGATCGCTTGGGCAGCCTTTTTGGAGTACTCCGGGGCGAGCAGTCCGGTCCCAAAGTTATGGTTGCGGGTCACTTCGATGAAGTTGGCTTCATGACTACAGGCATTACGGAAACAGGCATGATCAGATTCCGTCCACTCGGTGGATGGTGGAGTCAGGCTGTACTGTCCCAGCGTCTTCAGATCATCACTCCGGATCGCCGGATTACAGGGGTTGTCGGTTCAACACCTACACACTTGCTGGATGAATCCCAACGCAATAAACCGGTTGACCTTAGCCATATGTACTTGGATATTGGCGCGGATAACCGTGCAGAAGCAGAGTCTTGGGGCATTCACCCCGGTATGCAGATCGTACCGATCTGTGAATTCACACCGATGGCCAATCCGAAGAAAATTATGGCGAAGGCCTGGGATAACCGTTACGGGGTAGGACTTGCACTTGAGTTAGTTGAAGCACTACACAAGGAAACATTGCCAAATACGCTCTACTGCGGTGCAACGGTCCAAGAGGAATTGGGACTCCGCGGTGCACGCACTGCTGCCAATCTGATTGAGCCGGATATCTTCTTTGCACTGGATTGCAGTGCGGCGAACGATATGACCGGAGACAAGCAATCTTTCGGACATATCGGTCAAGGCGCTTTGCTGCGAATCTTCGACCCGGGCATGTTCACCCATCGTGGCATCGTGGAATATGTTCAAGATACCGCTTCTTCCAATCAGATCAAAATGCAATATTTCATCTCTCCCGGCGGTACGGATGCCGGAGCGGTTCATATGAGTGGTATTGGTGTACCTTCAACGGTAATTGGGATCTGTGCCCGTTACATTCATACCTCTTCTTCCATCATTCACACGGATGACTATGATGCAGCCAAAGAGCTGCTCGTGAAACTGGTGAAGGGTCTGGATCAGACCACACTGAATACGATTATCGAAAACGCGTAAGGATGGATTCAGGAGAGGATCTTGAATGACGTGAGCTTCATTGCTCCCCCCTTCTAAATGAATACTCCAAGAGATGTTCTGACTTCAGCAGGACGTCTCTTTTTTTCTGCAACTAGTTTAATAGCTAGAACATATATAGAAAAGATTCATAAGATATAACAACGGTAGATGAACTAAACAACAAGCAGTGGGGGACCTGTTATGGCAATGAGAGGGAACGGAAAATCGAATAAAGGTTCCACCAAAACAAATGCTGCCCAACACCCTTCTCAACGGCAACCTTAAAGGAAAGAACCTGGAAATTATCGTCGCGGCCTTGCTGGTGAGCGGGAAATTAAGAGTGGATAATGTAACGTTATTTCGAGAAGCAACATTGGTTGTCGGTTTAACCGGAAAATACAAAACACTGCAAAATCTCACACCAACCAATACAGATAAACTGGTGGAATTTCTGAACCAGAATGGGGATATGACGTTGGATGATGTTATGAAAGCATTTCAGCAAAAAATGAATTCCTAGATATCATGAAATGAGGTAGGGATAATGTCTGACTTTGACGGAACTGGCTTCGCCGAACTGATAATTATAGTCATCCTTGTCATGTTATTCGTATTTGGCTCCACGGATATTGAAGGACTCTCTTCTACGCCTACCAAGCCTACAACGACCTAAGCCGCCATCCGATTGCATGCGTCGTGATCTCAAAGAAGATATACAGGAAAACGCCAGTCCGGAGTTAAGGACTGACGTTTTTTGGGTTACAGAAATAACGGTGAGAATGCAAACCAGGCCAAAATGAGAGTAAGCACAATACAGACATTTTCCACAACGGCCCCGTGTTTGGTTCCTGTACTCATCAGATTCACACGTATACGCCACTTAAGCGGTGGCAAAGGACGAATCCCGCGATTCGTCAATGAATCGGCCAATAAGTGCATGGCGTATGCCGTACCTCCAGCTACCCAAATCTCTGGTCCCTGATGATTCGTAGTGCTGTAGAGCAATCCAGCCCATACGGCCGTTCCATAAAGGGTATGTGTTAACCCCCTGTGGGTTAACGTCGTACACAGCATTAACAAACTGCCCGCGATCAGATTCCAGGGTGCGAATGCATGACCATAGATGACGAGTCCCAATCCAATCGCAAACATCAGTACTTTGCGCAGCGAACGGGACGGTAGAAATGATACCATCGCAATCAGAACCGCAAGCAGCAGATTCCAGGGTTTGGCCTGAACGTAGAAATACACAAACACGGCTGTAGGCAAAAGGATCATCTGTAACAGCCTGATCAGGCTGTTCGGCAGTGCCTTCGATACCAGCAGCGAATTAGGCTCATCGATGTCCGGCAGCAGCGAACCGATCAAGGCAACCGTAATTGCCGGTGCAGTCACTGGTATGCCGACCAATTGAAGAACAGACAGCGATACGCCTGTGCCGATAATCAGGTGGGATCTTCCCATCATGGTGCAAAAACTTCCTTTCGACGAAATAGGGAACATAATCGGCCCACTTCCGATATTACAACGAAAAGAAAACAAGAACAATAGTTCGCATTTCTCATTTTGTTATTTCTTAACCTGTATCCATTCACTCTTAGTTGCATTGGGGTTCATAAAGAAGAAAAAAAGATTCCGTGACGGGGATCACACTTTTAAATTTGTGACGCCTCTATCGTAATTAGTGAAATTAGTCACATTTAATGTCACCAATGAACGGTATGATTCAAATATAAATCACTAAAAATGATGGTAATGTAAAGTGTCCATTCAAGGAGGCATACACACATGAACGGAAATAAGGAAAAATTGGTTATCATCGGTAACGGTATGGCAGGCATCAGTACAGTTGAACAAATTTTAAAATTGAGCTCACGGTTCGACATTACGGTCTTTGGTACTGAACCCTATCCAAATTACAACCGGATTATGCTGTCCTATGTGCTGGAAGGCAGCAAAACAATTGATGATATTGTGCTCAATGATCTGCATTGGTATGAGGATTATGGTATTACCCTCCATACGGGTACAACTGTAACAAGGATTGATTCCGAGACCCATGAAGTCGTTACTGCAGAAGGCGAACGCTTCCCTTACGACAAAATCATCATCGCAACCGGCTCCAGTTCCTTCATTCTTCCCGTACCCGGTCATGACAAACAAGGGGTTGTTGGGTTCAGGGATATAGCCGATTGTAACGTCATGCTGGAAGCTGCGAAACAATACAAAAAAGCGGCTGTCATTGGGGGCGGGCTTCTAGGTCTGGAAGCTGCCAAAGGGCTGGTACAGCTCGGGATGGAAGTCACAGTTGTGCATTTGATGCAGGATCTGATGGAGCGCCAGCTTGATCCGCAGGCGTCCGCGATGTTAAAAGCCGAACTAGAACGTCAGGGCATCCGGTTCAAGATGGGTGCACAAACCGCAGAGCTTCTTGGTGGCGAACGGGTAGAAGGTATTCGTTTTGCCGATGACTCCGTGCTGAACACCGATTTTGTTGTTATGGCCGTAGGCATCAAACCCAACACGGATGTAGCTCGTGAAAGCGGCATGGAAGTGAACCGGGGCATTGTGGTAAACGACTATATGCAAACTTCACTGGATAACGTGTATTCCGTCGGGGAATGTACTGAACATCGCGGTGTATGTTACGGCCTCGTGGCCCCACTATTTGAACAAGGCATGATTCTGGCCAAACATATATGCGGCGTGGAGACCGCTCCTTATGAAGGTTCTGTTGTATCCACCAAATTGAAAATTTCGGGCGTGGACGTCTTTTCGACCGGTGAATTCATCGACAGTCCCGAACATACGGTCATTGCTCATAAGGATGACTGGAAACGCACGTACAAAAAAATTCTGCTTCGGAATAATATCTTAGTTGGTGCCGTACTCTTTGGTGACATTACGGATTCTGCCGAATTACAGAAATTGATCAAACAACAAGCCGAAATGACCGATGAATTGTATGCTTCACTGATGGGTACAGGCTGTGGCGGGCACAAAAAGGCTGCCTCCGTGGAAACCATGGCAGAAGACGAAATTGTCTGCGGATGTAACGGGGTAACCAAAGGAACCATTGTCGATGCCATTACGAATCAAGGATTAACCAGCGTAGACGAAATTAAAGCCTGTACGGGTGCAACCCGCTCCTGCGGCGGCTGTAAACCGGTTGTTGAACAAATTTTGCAATATGTGCTTGGAGACAGCTTCACAACAGGTGCCAAACAGGGAATCTGCGGTTGCACCTCCCTCAGCCGGGATGAAATCGTAGCCGAGATTAGACAAAAAGGATTGCAAACGACCAAAGAGGTCATGCATGTCCTGGGATGGAGCCAGCCCGAAGGATGTTCCAAATGCCGCCCGGCCATTAACTATTACCTTGGCATGATTGCACCAGATACCCATGTGGATGAAAAGGAATCCCGTTTTGTCAACGAACGCATGAACGCCAATATTCAAAAAGATGGCACATATACCGTTGTACCGCGCATGTATGGCGGGGTCACAACACCGGAAGACTTGAAACGCATTGCTGACATTTCGGTCAAATACGATGTAAAAGCCGTCAAAGTAACAGGAGGTCAGCGTCTGGACCTGATTGGAGTCAAAAAAGAAGATCTGCCCAACGTGTGGGCTGAGCTGGATATGCCTTCAGGCTACGCATACGCCAAGTCGCTGAGAACGGTCAAAACATGCGTCGGATCACAATTTTGCCGCTTCGGCACACAGGATTCCATGGCGATGGGCGCTCTGCTCGAGCGCAAGTTCGAACGTCTGGATCTGCCTGCCAAGTTCAAATATGCCGTAAACGGTTGTCCTCGTAACTGTGCGGAGTCGTGTACGAAAGATATCGGTATCGTAGGTAATGACGGCGGCTGGGAAATATTTATTGGCGGTAACGGTGGCATCAAGGCCAGACTCGCTGACTCCCTGTGCAAGGTGAAGACTGATGAAGAATTAGTTGAGCTTTGCGGAGCGATCATGCAGCATTATCGGGAGACAGCCAATTACCTGGAGCGGACTTCCGAATGGGTGGAACGTCTGGGTCTAGAGCAGATTCGAGCCGTTGTTGTCGATGATGTGAAAGAGCGCAAGGCACTTATGGAACGAATCGAATTCGCTCTTGAGCAAGTGGAAGACCCTTGGAAAAAAGCACTGCGTAACGAGGAAGGCCAGAACAAACTATTCCATGGCATAGAAGTGTCAGCTCGACCATAGTCCCCTTTCTCGGCCATTATGAGCTATCTTTATTGATTCTGTAAGGTAATTTGAAAATGAAGGAGTTGTTCATATGACAACACAGCAATCTGCCATCTATTATCCTGCCGGAGAGATTGAAGAATTCCTGCCGCAGATTGGCAGAGTGGTTGAGGTCAAAGGCCAATCACTGGCCGTATTTCGGACCTCTGATGGCACCATCTTCGCCGCAGAAAATCGTAGTCCCCATCCCAAAGGTGGACCGCTGGCAGAAGGGATGGTCTCCGGGTATGATCTGTACGATCCACTGTATGATTGGAAAATCGATCTGAACACAGGTCTTGTGCAGGCCCCCGATCAGGGCCAAGTGCGGATGTATCCTGTGAAAATCGAGAACGGGCAGGTTTGGATCGCTATATAGCTATATATTTTCACTGTCAACGATAGATGCACCAAATGGAGGAAATCGTCATGTATACACCCAATGTTGAAGGCATTATTGAAGCTGCAGTTAAAAAACGGGATCAAATGAATGCCAGCCTGCCACGTTACATGGTTGCAGCCTTGATGGCTGGTGCTTATGTAGGTCTTGGCATCATTCTGATATTCAGTATCGGTGCCCCGCTGCTTGCTGCTCAGTCACCACTGCAAATGATGCTGATGGGCATGTCTTTTGGACTCGCCCTCACACTCGTTATCTTTGCCGGATCGGAACTGTTCACAGGTAATAACATGTTTTTCACCATGAGCACGCTGGCAGGCCGGACTTCCGTTCGAGATACGCTCAAAAACTGGGGGCTTGTCTTCCTGGGCAATCTGATCGGTGCTGTTCTGCTCAGTCTGCTCATTGTGGGCAGTGGTCTCTTCAAGACGGCTACACCGGAACATCTGCTGTTTGTCGTTTCTGCCAAAAAGATGGCCGCTCCCGTTAGCGAATTGTTCTTCCGTGGCATTCTCTGTAACTGGCTGGTCTGTCTGGCGATCTGGATGGCCGCCCGCTCGAAAGAGGATATTGCCAAACTTGTCCTCATCTGGTGGTGTCTGTACGCCTTTATCGCCAGTGGTTATGAACACAGTGTCGCCAATATGACCTTGCTATCCTTGTCCTGGCTGCTGCCAAACCACCCGGATACGATTACTCTGGCAGGCTGGATGCATAACATGATTCCGGTCACGCTCGGTAATATTATCGGAGGAGCTCTATTTGTCGGCATGGCCTACTGGTTTGTTTCCCCTGTGAGAAAAAAAGGCTAGATCGCCTACGATATAGTTCACTTTCGTTAACAGTCTTTTTGCAGGAGCTCAGATGTATACCAACATTTAGTTTAATCTGCTTGTACATCTTCATTACCATTTCTTCACCACCATTCTTCCTTTGACTTATCTTCAAAAGGACATGGTGGTTTTTTCTGTTTAGCCCATTTTACCTTTCATGTATACATTGTTAATCCAGGGTTAATATAACTGGAGTATAGTCGGTTCATACTACCATACTACCAAACTAACAAAGGATGATCGCTAATATGGGAATTCACACGTACTTTAGGTCACTGAATGATCTTGAACGCATTATTCGGACCCCTGGAAAATTTAAGTTTGAAGAGCACTGCGTCTCCGCCCATTCCTGGAAAGTGGTGCAATACGCCAAAAGCCTGGCCGATATTGAGGAAATGAACGGGGTTACCATCGATTGGAAGAAGCTTTACGAAATCACCAGCAGCCATGATTATGGCGAAATATTCATCGGCGATATCAAAACACCCGTCAAACATCATTCACTTGAGCTGCGCTCCATGCTGCAACAGGTGGAAGAAGGCATGGTTGAACATTTTATCAACGAAAATATCCCGGAAGAATTCAAGGACATTTTCCGCAAACAACTGCGTGAAGGCAAAGACAACTCTGTCGAAGGACTCATTCTGGAAGTGGCCGACAAAATGGATCAGGTCTACGAGGCATTTGCTGAACTGCAACGTGGCAACACCGAAAAGGAATTTATCGTGATGTACCGATATGCCCTGATCAAAATCAAAAATATTGACCTCCACTGTGTACACTATTTTCTCGAGCATATTCTCCCCGACATCATTGAGGAAGGCAACCGTTCCCCATTTGATATCCGCCAAATCACGGAAGAGGCCTTGTCCCAATAATCAGCCCAAGTCATCTTGGTTCTCATGATCCAGGGACAGGGCTTTTTTTCGTTGTTGTGACTGCTGACGATATTCACTCGGATACAGGCCTGTTTTGTTTTTGAAAATACGACTGAAATAATGAGAATCGCTGTACCCCACTGCCTTGCCTACGATTTTGATATCCATATCTTCGCGAGTCACGAGCATGCGCTTCGCTTCATTGATTCGAAGTCCTGTCATATATTTGAGCGGTGTTTCGCCCGTTACTTTTTTGAAGCACTTTCCCAGGTAATCCACACTGAAATGCATCTGTCCTGCCATATCCTGCAACGTGATTTCATGCATATAGTTCTGTTTCAGATACCGTTTGACAGCCTCTGCAATATCTTCCGGCTTTACCTGTTCGTCCTGCACTGCGCTGACATGGGCCAGCGAATCCTCTGCACTGCCGAGTTTTAATTCCATCGCGTCCAGCAGCGTCCGAAGTTGCTGCTCCGTGAGTGGTTTGAGGAGATAATCCTCCACTTTATAACGGATCGCCTGACGTGCATATTCAAACTCGTGGTGGCCGCTCAGGATTACAATCTTGACATGTGGATAGGCAAAATACAGATGTTTCGCCAGTTCCAGCCCATTCATAACTGGCATCTGAATATCGGTAACAACCAGATCAGGCACCATTTGTTCAATCAGCTGTAATGCTTCCTGTCCATTCCTCGCTTCACCAATCACCTCGAAACGTGTGCTGAGCTCCCTGAATTTACGCGATACATTGCGGCGAATCAATGCCTCGTCCTCGACAATAATGGTTCTATACGTCATCGTCATGGATTGAACGGTGCTCCTTTCGAATGGAACCTCCAATGGTAATGCTCACTCCACCAGAAAGCTTGTTTACAATATGAATACGAGCTGCGGGGCCATACCATAACTTCAGTCTGATCCAAATGTTCCGGAGGCCCATCCCGCCCATCTCCAGCTCAGGCATACGCTCCCATTCCTGTGATTTCTTCATGTATTGCTGTATGGCGTTAAGCGCCTCGGGTTCCATGCCAGGTCCGTTATCTTCTACTGTTATTTGCCATGCCTTTGCTATTGTGTCCAGTTCTCCAATGATATGTATCCTCCAGGGTGGCGTATCCCCAAGTCCATATTTCATGACATTTTCCAACAGAGGCTGAATCAGAAGCATCGGAGCCTGAATGTCTTTCATTGCATCAGGGATATGAAATTCATAGACCAGATCATCTTCAAACCGGATTTTCATACACTCCAGGTATCGTTCGCAATAGTCGATTTCTTTGGATAATGGGACACCGTTTTTGTTCGGGGCCGAGATATAACGCAGCATGGAAGCAATATGACCACAGAACGCAACAATCTGTCCATTCATGCCTTCTTCCGCCATAATACTGATGTTCGTAATGTTGTTATACAGAAAATGAGGATTCATCTGGGACTGCAAGGCCAGCAATCTGGCATCCGTCTCCTGTGATTTGATGGCCATCATATCCTGAAAGGACTGTACAAGCTGTTGATTCAGTCTGATAAATGTATCATTCAGTTCATCCATCTCGCGGATGGAACCCGGGCGATCCAGCTTAAACAACTGACCCGAGTCCTCACCCGTGGTTAGATCATGCACACCTGTTTTCTGAATAATACGCTGCAAACGATGGAGCGGCAAAGTGACACGCTTCGAGATCAGGTAGGAGAGAAGCAGAATAAGCATCAATGTACCCAAAGTAGCCCCCATAAACAGAAGAGCCATGCGATTCAGATTTGCAAAGAGGGACTGCTTGGACTGCATAACGACAACGGTCCATCCTGTCTCCTGTGAGGTGGTGTATGTCATCATCTGTTTCGAATTCCCATACGGATCAGCAATTTCCTGCATCGTTCCTGATGCCTCGTCACCATTACGAACTCTCTCTACAACGTAGGCACTGTTTTCAATCAACTCTCGATCATCAGAAGCAAAAGGATATAATAGTGTATTTCGCTCGTCCATCACATAAATGCGAAGATCATCATGACCACCCTGTACTTCATTCAAATGCTGGAACAAGGTACCCGCATCCTGCAGAATCTCAACGACTCCCTGACTGACGTAATTCCCGTCTTTGTATACGCGAGTGAGAGAGATATACGGATTCCCGGACTTCCCCTCCTCTGTAGGCATAGGCAGACTTCCCCCATCCAACAGCCGGATGACCCGCCAGCCACTCCTCTCCCACGTTTCCTCGTACCATGGTCGTTGAGTGAGGTCTACCGACATTTGACCGTTAAAAGCCCCTGCCCCCAGCATTTTGCCATTCACGTCATAGATATTCGCCTGTTTCGCCGTGTTGGAGCTGCTAATAATCGCCAGAATGACATCAATCAATGTCGTTGTATCCTTGTAAAATGCCGGATCACTCCCCAGTGTCTGTTCACTGTCCTCCGCCGGAGACAAATAATGACTGAAATGTTCTTTCACCAGATTGGAATACACAATGTTCATGGAAAAATTGTTCATTTTGACAACCTCTTGATCCAGATTGCCTACCATCGATACCCCCAGTTGCTTCTGCTGCTCCTCACTACGATTACGGATATCGCTTGCGAGAAAAACATACAGAAGGCCTGCTACAATGAGCGAAAAGATTATAAACACCGCAGAGTAATAGGCAAACAGACTTTGCTGAAGCGTTCTAAAGCGATAACGAACCATCTCACACCTCATCCTCTTGACTTAAGTCTATTGCGTCATTCGAAAATGTCCACTCAACAGAACGCTTTTGTCTATTGAGCACATTCGTCGTTCACAGTAAAGTTATCCACATAAGAATACGCTTACATTAAGCGTTTCGGCAAGTGTCAATTATTCTTTTTATTCTGGGAGGTTCAATCATGAGAAAACGATTTCTATTTTTCTTTGCAAGTGTGCTGCTGCTCTCCACCCTGCTGCTTGCCGGATGCAACTCCGGTAAAAATGCGGACGGCAATGACAAGGTAACACTCACCTTCGGAACAAGCCAGTCCGGTATTCCACGTACAGGGATCATGCAGACGATGGCTAAGGAGTATGAGCAGGAAACTGGCGTCAAAATTGACTTTCAGGTGGTACCTGACGCCCAGTGGCGTGACTTGATCAAGGTGAAGCTCGCCTCCGGTGAAGCTCCTGATATTTTCAACGTTGATGTGGACCCGCTTAGCATGCCTGCCAACGTAAGACCGGAAGAAAACGCGATTGATCTGACCAAGGAAGAATTTACGGGTCGCATGTCGGAGGAGATTTTACCAACAGTCAGTCACAAGGACAAGGTATATGGCGTTTCTTTTGCACCCACAAAAATCTGGTATGTGTACTATAACAAACGCATCTTTGAAGAGCTTGGCATTGAGCCGCCAACTTCATATGCAGAATTCAAGGCGATCAGCCAGAAAATCAAGGATAAAGACATCATCCCTTTCTATCAGGCACCTGCCAGTGGATGGTATCAAGTTCTGCCTTTGTTCGAAACGGGGCCTAACTATGAGCAGTCTGCGCCGGGAACGTATGAGAAGCTGAACAACAATGAGATGAAAGTCGAAGATTTGACGCAGCTCAAGACGGTCATTGAACAGTTGAAAGAATTTGCGGACCTCGGCTATTTCGGCAAGGATTTCCTATCCAATACCGTTGAAGCGGGAATCGAGGCCTTCGGTCAGGAGAAAGCAGCCATGCTGCTGCGGGTTCCAGGTACGGAGAAGGAAGTGTCCGAGGCTTATCCGGCGATGGCGGACAATATGGGATTCTTCGTCATGCCGTGGGGAGACAACCAGACCATTGGTGTGAACCCGGGTGGTTCAGCAGCCATGTTTGGCAACAAAAACAGCAAACATCCTGAGGAAGTACTGAAATTCTTCCGCTGGATTACGGAGCATGATCATCTGCAGCGTGTCTTTGATGAAGGTGAAGGCAATCTGACGATCTGCTGGCCAGAAATCGAACCGAAGCTGACGCAGGATTATATCGATTATGAGAAAAATCATGAAAAGGGTACGGTGATGCAGGCAGCCGTGAAGTACATTGATCCGCAATGGATGGATATCGGCAAGGATCTTTCCGGCATGTTCGCCGGAGCAATGACCCCGGATCAAATATTGCAGAATATTGATAAACGCCGGGCTGAGCAAGCCAAAGTGCTGAAGGATGAAGCGTGGCAATAACAGCGTATAGGCCGGTACCTATAATATAAGGCTGACCAGTGTTGCATGCAGCGGGCATCGCCCGCTCATGGATGTTGGCAGGAAGGACAGGTGTAACGGATTATGAATGCGAACAAGATCTATCCCTGGTATTTCTCATCCGGAGCGATTGTATTATATCTACTGTTCATCGTCGCTCCCGCCCTGCTGGGCATCTACTATTCCTTCACCGACTGGAACAGCTACAGTTCGGAGAAGAACTTTATAGGCCTGGAACATTTCCGCACTATTCTGGCGGGTGATCCCACGTATTTACTTTTTATTAAGAATACAGTACTTTTTACCCTGATTACCTCCATCGCCAAGACGGTGCTGGGTCTCTTCCTTGCCCTGCTGCTGGTCAGCGGTGTAAAGGCCGCCAATCTGCATCGGATGATCATTTTTTCACCCCAGGTGCTGTCATTCCTGATCGTCGGCCTGGTATTCAAAAGCCTGCTCGATCCCAACAACGGGTTCGTTAACGTGACGCTGCGTTCGCTCGGTCTGGACGTTCTGGCCCAGAACTGGCTGGGCTCACTGACCTGGGCCATGCCATCCATCATGGCGGTGGATACGTGGAAAGGGATGGGGTACATCATGGTCCTGTTCATCGCCGGACTGCTCGCCATTCCCCGTGATTATTATGAAGCGGCATCCATTGATGGTGCCGGCTTCGGGCAGAAGCTGTTTCGGATCACCATTCCGATGCTGATGCCTACGATCACAATCGCCACGGTGCTTAATATTACGTACGGGCTGCGGGTATTCGATGCCGTATACGTGCTGACTAACGGTGGACCAGGCAACGCGACAGATGTGATTAACACAGCGGTGTATTCCTCTTTTGCGAAAGGCTATTGGGGACTCGGCAGTGCGTTATCCACGATTCTGTTTGTCATTATGGCGATCATCTCCTTCTTCATTATCCGCTTGATGAACCGAAAGGTGGAATTCTAGATGCGAGTGAAAAAACAGCTGGTTTCCATCGGATTAAATGTACTCGCCTGGCTGCTTAGCCTGGTGGTATTGATTCCTTTTGTCGTCATTGTCCTGAATTCATTCAAGTCCGATGCCGAAGCAAAAGTACTGAAACTGACCCTGCCTGAGAAGTTTATCTTTGAAAATTATAAAATTGTCTATGAACAGGGACATTTGGGAGGTTCCTTTTTCAACAGTCTGCTGCATTCAACGGCTTCTTCCCTGCTGCTTGTGTTTGTTGTGGCGTTTTCGGCCTTTACATTGTCGCGCAATCATTCGAAGTTCAGTCAGTTCCTGTACTTCTTCCTGATTCTCGGCATCACACTGCCGCTCAATTACATCCCTTTAATGGAAGTGATGAAATCCCTGGGCATGATTAATTCGCATATGGGCATGATTCTGCTGTACACAGCGATGGGCATTCCGATCTCGCTATTCATCACGTATGCGTTTGTGTCCAATATTCCAAAAGAACTGGATGAGGCAGCCATAATGGACGGGTGCAACGGGATCAAGCTGTTTCTCAGAATTATCGTGCCTCTGTTAACCTCTGTACTGGTGACGGTGTTTGTTCTTAATTTCCTGAGTGTCTGGAATGAGTTTACCGCTCCGCTCTACATGCTCAATACTGTCGAGATGTGGCCGATGACACTGGCTGTATATAACTTCTTCGGGCAGTTCAGTGCTCAGTGGAATCTGGTGAGTGCGGATATCGTGCTTACTTCCCTGCCTGTGTTGATTGTGTTCCTGATTGGGCAGAAATATATTGTTGGCGGTCTCACTTCCGGGGCGGTGAAGGGATAAGATCACTTGAATGACGATATCCCAAACCTTTTTTATAAAAAACTGCTGACTTCACAGTCAAAAAGCCCTTGTCTGCAAAGCATGTGTGTCTGGTTCTTCAACCAGACCGTTCACCTGCTTCGGACGAGGGCTTTCGCTGTGGAGATCTTTAACCGTCACACATTCATTCTGAATTAATCGTGCGCCAAACCGGCAGAATCGGGCGGAGCGATGTCGGTGTCTTGCTCCAACGACTTGATCATTTTCAAACGGGATGTGATAAGCGCGATCAAAATAACGAAGAGACCCGCTATGATGAACAGCAGGGCAATGCCTCTTCCCGGCCCTGTTCCAATGATCTGACCAACGGAAGACGCCAGTGCTCCACCCTCCATCATCAGTGGATTAAACACATGGTCGGCCAGAAATCCAGCCAAACTGTATGCTATCACGAACCCGAGCTGTGACAGAATACCAATAATGCCCCATACCCTGCCCTGCTTTTCGTTGGCGATATTGTTACGTACCAGCACATCTGCGCTCATATTGACAAACGGCAGTGATGACAGGAACAGAAAACCTGCGAAGATAATAAAATAAATGTTGGTGGATACCCCCAGAAGCGAGAAGGACAGGCCGCACAAAATCAGACCCATTACCAGTACACTTGCGTATTTCTTCGTCATCGTAAATATGCCGATGCACAAGCTGCTGATCAGCATGCCAATCGCGCTAACGGACTGAAACGTCCCCAGTGTTTTGGCATCTGTAAAGGACAGCAGCATCGGGCCAATAAGTGTCTCCAGGAATCCCAGATAGAAGGTGACCAGAGAAATAATCATGACCAGCAGCAGTACTCCCTTGTTGGTTACAACTTCTCTCCAGCCCTCCTGAATATCAGTCATCCAGTTTTTGTCTTCTTTATCCTCTCGCTCCACCTTCATGCTCTTCCGAATAACCAACACAGCCAGAATAGCAACCAGGAATGTCAGAATATTAATGACCAGAATGACTTCAATGGTTGTTATACTCAGCAGAATACCCGCAAGGATGGGTGAAAACAGAAACTTCGAGGATTCAGCCAGTTGCACAAGACCGCTTCCTTTGGAGAATTGATCCTTATCCAGCAAGTCGGTGGCAGAGGCCTTATATGCCGGGCTTTGCAGTGCGGAAAACACGGAACTAAAGGCCACTCCCACATAGATATGCCATAACTGGATATCACCCGTAAGCATAATCGACAGAATGAAAATCAAACCCGCCGCCGATCCCAGGTCGCCGATGATCATCATGGTTCGACGGTCGAACCGATCAGCCAGCACACCTCCAATCGGTCGAAGCAGGAGGTTCGGCAGAAACGTGAACAAGGTAATCAGCGCAACACTTGTTGCGGTATTCGTTTTTTCGAAGGCATATACCCCCAGCGAGAAGGCTGTAAGACCAATCCCGATCATGGAGATAAGCTGACCGAACCATACAACCAGAAATTTCCGAAATGATTTTTGAACGGTATGTTCCATGGATAGCACGCCTTTCTTGGTTAAGCTTGATGTGGAAAATAAAGACGGGTGACGTAGGCAAAGCTTCCTTTTTCTGCTCCCAGAACACGTTCCATAATATGCGTGAAGGCTTCAACCTTTTGTTGGAGTTCTTCCTCCTCCCATTGAAAGATGCCTCGATCCAGCAAAAATTGGGACGATACGAGCAGAAATTCGATGGATTCCTTGGGGTTAGGTGTGTGAAACACCCCTTCCTGAATGCCCTGCTCCACCACTTCAGCCAAGATCGGACTTAACCGAATTACCGTCTCCACGAGACTCTTTTGGTGCATCTCCACATTATGGACACTGTGCAATTGCTCGATGAGATCATGCTTTCTGTCGTCAGGCTGATTCTGTGCCATCATGATTCGAAAAATTTTGTCATGGGCGTTCAGTTTGGGATCGGATACCACGCGCTTGGCTGATGCCTCCCCACTGAGAATAAAACGCATGACGATGGCGTTCATAACCTCTTCCTTGGACTGAAAATAATAATAAAATGTGCCTTTGGCAATGTTGCACGCCTGGAGGATATCCATGACCGTTGCTTTGGTATATCCCTTGGTCACGAACAGAGTCTCTGCCGCATCCAAAATCTCGTTCCTGCGTTCTTCCGGGTTTTTCATCAATCTCATATCCTTGCCTCCGATACGTCGACCGACTGTCGGTCTATTGTAGTCATTAATTTCTTTTTTTAGAACCCCATTTCAGTCAACCATTGCGCCAGATGGGTTTCTCTTGCCTTCAGATCCTGACGTTCTCTTGCATATTTCCCCATATTTTTGTCTGCAACCAGTTTGCCGTCCATCATAAACAGCACTCGTTCCGATCTGGCAGCGACTTTGACATCATGGGTTACGAGCAAAATGGTTGTACCTGCTGCATTAATATCGCCCAGAATATCCATAATTTCATACGTCGATTTGGAATTCAGAGCCCCTGTCGGTTCATCTCCGAATAGAATATCCGGATTATTAATAAGCGCGCGGCAGATAGCGATCCGCTGCAGCTGTCCTCCCGAGGCTTGGGTGATGTTATGCTGAGCCAGCCCGTCAATCCCCATTTTTTTCATCAGTGACATCGCCCGTGTATTGATCGTTTCTCTGCTGCTGTTCTTGGCAAGATATGCGGAAAGTACGATATTGTCCAACAGATTCAGATTCTTGAGCAGATGAATATTTTGAAAAATGAACCCCATCTTGGTCAGACGCAGACTTGCCAGGTCTCTCTCCTGAAATGCGGATATTTTTTTGCCATTAAAATAGACGCTGCCCGCACTAATCTGATCCATGCCGCTAATGTTGTACAATAACGTGGACTTGCCTGAACCGGACGGACCCATGACGGAAACAAACTCTCCCTTTTTTAATTGAAGGTTGATATCTTTCAGGATGCTATGTTCTTCATTCTCGCCGATCGCTACGGATTTATTCACTTCTTTGGCTTCAAGTATAGTTGTCATCGTTAATCCTCCCTATTCCACAATCATTTTGGATATGCTAGTTTCCTTGATCGATTGTATGCTGACCCATGCTGTCAGTACGATCGTGCCTGCAAGCAGCAATGGGCACAAAATATAAGCCTGCAGCGGGTTAACAACAAAAACAATATTCGAAGCACCAAACGTCGACATGATGCCACTGACCAGTAACGGACCCAATGTATTGGACAATATCGTTCCAGCAACAACCCCAACAATCAATATGACAAGTGACATCACGACATACTTCAACTTGATCTTGGACAAGGCAAAGCCGAGACTTCTTAATACAGCAATGTCATTGTTGTCCTTGGCTACTAACATCTGAAGGAACAGAGATGTAATCAAAATGGATATGAAGACACCGATGACCAAGGCCAGCATCGTAACCAATTTCAATTGCTGGATGGTTCCTCCAAGCGTCTGATCCAGATATCCTTGAAGATCCGTTACTTTGGCTGGAGAGAAGGACGTCTCATACTCAGCTATTTTGGCAGCCATTTCCCCGTGATCTTTCAGATCCAGACTGACCACGTACCACAAAACGCTATCCTTGTTGTAGGGCAACAAAGCCTTCGCCGTTTTCCCACCATTCGTAACGTCCTGGTATATGCCACTGACCGTCATCACCTGGTCCTTGCCATTAACCAGCAGGGTAAGCTGCTCACCTGTCTTCAGACCCAGCTCGCCGCTGTTTGCATCCGATAGCGCTATTTCATTCTCGGTTGTTGGCGCATTCCCGCTAACATAGGACAATGGAAAAATACTGAAATCCCCGGTTTCCACACTCAGATTGTCGTAACTTCCTTCTGCATTCCGAACCTTGAACTGGCTCGTTACCAATGGGGAATACGTTTTGATATCTTTATCATTTTGGATCTGGGCAACCAGACTGGCATAACGCTGCTCTACATCGTCTGTGTGCCTCAAGTCAATGCGAATATCGCTTTGTCCAACACCCATATAGGAAATAAAGCTTGGCGCCTGTAAAGTGTTCAGGAAGTTGACCGGCACAATCATGATAAATGAACTGACCACAAAGACGAATAATAATAATTGGAACATCTTTATTCGCTGTATGACTTCCTTCAGACCTAGAAAGACGGGTACGGAAGACCAGCGATTGCGGGACAAACTAAGCCGATTCCGAATGAGCTGAGTGTCTCCCAGGCTTCCGGTACGGAGAGCATCCACCGCGGAGATGGAACGAAAACGCCGCAGTACCGTTCGACAGAACAGAACCACCATTGTGAATATCAATCCGGCTGTCACTAAAGGAATTGCAAAATGCAGCAGGGTTGCAGGCGCTTTTCCCATATACAACATAATGTTTGAAACGAATAGTCTGTTAACTCCGAGCGATGCAATGTAACCCAGCACGGAAGCTAATCCGGCCATGAAAATATACTTCATCAGATACAGTCTCTTGATATCCTTCTCGGCGATACCAATCGCTTTCATGACACTGATCTCACGATAGTCCTCTTCGATGGTCGCCAGCATCGTGAATCGGATGCAGAGCATCGCGATCAGGATCAGCACAAGACTGACCAGAATAATGACGGCTGCAATAACTCCGTCGGTCATGGCATTCAATACCTGGAACAGCCCGTAGGTTACAACTGGCCCGGCATTGGGAAGCCCGGCATTTTGGTAAGCCTGGGTGAAATCTCCCGTCTGTCCGGGATCAGTCAACCGGAACTCAATGAGATACTCCATTTCCCCGATGCTCTGTTTCAGTTCCTGCAAATTCCCTGAACTCACAATAAAACGTTTGGAGTGGACAACCGACGGATTCATCTGAGCATCACGGACAAAATCAACAATCGTATAGGAACGCTCAAACTGTCCATTACCTACCCGGACCTGATCACCCACATTCAATTTGTTTTGCTGCATGTAATATACCGGTACTGCGATCTCGCCGTCGTTAACCTGTATAATCTCACTGTTCAGATTCAACAAGTAGTCAAAACCCTGATTCTGTGTAACAAAATCAATGTCCATAACGCTGTTCTTTTCAGACTCCGCTCCGAGAAACAGGTTAGAGCCGTCAATGTTGACCATCTCCACAATCTGATGATGCTCAACCATGGCATTTTCCTCGGCCCACGTGTTCACTTTGGCCTGATTGAGCTCTCCGGCATGCATTTGTACAAAGTGCGGTGTTTTGGATTCAGAGAACAGATATTGAATGGAACTCGTTAGTTCCATAATCATCCTTGACCCCGAAGATACCAGCAAGGCGGCCAGCAGTACAAAAATAAATAACGCAGCCGTAATCCCTTTCTTTCTCGTTATATCGTTTCTCAGCATTCGTAGCAGCATAAACGAACATGGCTCCTCCCATAAACTGGTAGTTTGAAGTTAATCTGGAGTCAGATCATTATGGACAAATATTATTTCAAATCACATGTTTATAACTAGAAGTTATGAGAAGCTAATTCGTTTAAAAATTTTTAAAAATAGGTATCACTCCCCCTGCATTTCGTCTTAGAACGATTTTCTCAATATATACATTTGTGTAGATAATCAGATTATATATTCACTAAAATATTTGTCAATTAACATATTTTTTTCTATTTATTCTGGTTATTATCATCATCTATAATTACGAAATATTCCAAATGTAAATTGCCGTTTAAACAAAAAAATTTGACAACGTCTTTTTTTGTAACTATTATAGTTACAACGGTGGTGATCATCTATGAAACAAATCAGCAGTCGCTTTTCCATTGCGGTTCATACGCTGTCTCTGGTCGCTGTTGTGCCCAATGAGTGCACTGGAGATTATATCGCCAAAAGCGTGAATACGAATCCCGTGATTATTCGACGGATCATGTCCAAGCTGAAACAGGCCGGCCTGATTGAGGTTAGACCCGGTGTCGGCGGTGCTTCCTTGTTGAAGGACCCGGCGGATATTACCCTTTTGGATATATATCGAGCTCTTGAAGTCGTCGAGGATGGGGAGTTGTTCAACTTCCACAAACATCCGAATCCAAATTGTCCGGTTGGCAGCATGATCGAACAAACTTTGCGTGCCGAACTTATTGAGGCTCAGACAGCCATGGAGCAGCGCTTGAATCGTGTAACGATACAACAGATGATGGATCAGGTTCACGTCTCTGAATAAAAAAAGCTCATTATGAGCTTTTTTTAACCTTTCGTTGTAATCACACCTGTTATAACATCTACGATTACATCCATTCATGTAGATTGACATTTCAGATTAGTGTCGATACAAAACACACCCCATAGGAGGAAATATCAATGAAAATTTTAGTTACGGGAGCAACAGGTCATTTGGGTTCACTGGTCGTAGAGGCTTTGTTAAAAACGGTATCTGCTGGGGATCTGGCTGTAAGTGTACGCAGCCCCGAGAAAGCGGAAGCTCTTCGTGCTCAGGGCGTTGACGTTCGTCACGGTGATTTCGATCAACCGGAAACATTGGAAAAAGCGTTTGCTGGCGTGGACCGTTTGCTGCTCATTTCCACCGATGGTGACAATGAAACGCGTATTCGCCAACATCAGACTGCCGTGGACGCTGCCCAGAAAGCAGGAGTTGGATTCATCGCTTATACCAGCGTTGTGAATGCAGAGAATAACACTCTTTCCCTGGCTGAAGTACATCGCGCCACAGAACAGGCGATCCGCGAATCCGGCATTCCTTATTCCTTCCTGCGCAACAACTGGTACCTGGAAAATGAAGCAGGTAGTGTGCAAGCAGTTACCCAGGGCGCACCTTGGGTGCATGCAACTAACTCCAGCCAAGTAGGCTGGGCTACTCGCAGCGATTATGCTCATGCTGCTGCAGCTGTTCTTGCTGGGGAGAAACATGAAAATACCGTATATGAGCTGTCCGGCAAATTGCGTACTCAGGCTGAACTGGCTGCCATTGTTGGTGAAGTGCTGGGACAGGAGATCAACGTACAAAACGTGGACGATGCCGCATACGCTGAGATCATGAAAGGTGCAGGTCTGCCAGACTTTGTTGTCTCCATGCTCGTAGATATGCAAAGTGCCATCCGTGAAGGTGCACTGGCTGTAGCAAGCGACACATTGGAGAAATTACTTGGCCGTCCGGCTCAACCATTGAGCGAGGGTGTTAAAGCGATTTTGGGCAAGTAAGTTTTGGGTACGAAAACTCTCCAGATCCGAACTCTCTCTCTGTATACATAGAGGAGAAGTAATGGAAATCAAAAAGGGACACATCAACGAATGTTGAATGTGTCCCTTTTTGTGCAGTTAAGAACTATAACACCATCTGGAAGCTGAACAGATCACTTATACAAGTGCGTGTCTTCAAACCCACTGAAAGCGTAAGCCGACATGAACGTGTCAGGGCATGGCATCTTGAATGTACAAGTAAGCGAGTACTAACGAATCGGAGGCGTCTTATTCAGGGATTTAAAGTGACCACAGAAATCTAAGAAACCTGAGACACGCTATATCAGAATAAACAGCTGTTTACAGCGTTTTTGTCAGGAAATTCAGGAAATAACGTGTCTGAGGTTCCTTACTTTTTAGAAAGAGCATCTGAAGGCGAAATAAGACGTCCTGAGTTCCTTAGAAAAGGGTCTACTAGCCGGCTTGGACTTCGAGACAGTGATTATTGCTCGATGTAACGTGCCGGGATATGATCGGCCAGCCAAATATTTTCGTTTCCATGATAAAAGAGTATTCCGTCTTTGGCCGCTTGATTGGCATTAATTTTCAGTATTATCGGCTGGTCATCACGTCTTCTTCCCACCTGATTGGCAGTATCGATATCTGCGGACAGATGTACATACTGCCTTTGGCGAGGCTGCAAACCTTGTTCCATAATGGAAGCAACCGACCGCAATGGGGTACCATGATAGAGTATCTCCGGTGGATCAGCAGGTATTTTGGATATCTTTTGCGGAGTCGAATGACCATATAATGCCCGAATGCGGCCAGAACGGATCTCATGTCTCTTTTTCTCCGAGGCTTGAATCATCTGCTCCAGATCGGCTTCCGTGACTTCCTTCCACTGTGGACTTTCATGTAAAGCCACTAACAATTGGGGAATCTCCACCCAGCCTTCTTCGTCCAGCTCTAACTCATACTCCCAAGGGGCGTGACGCAAGACGTAGGAAAGTTCCTTGCTTAATTTCATCAGATCCATTGCGATCATCTCCCAAACAAGTTAAACAATTCGTTAGAAATTTATACTATCTGTAACCACTACGTGAAAGGCTGAACGCTCTGCTTCTTCAGTTTCTTTCCGGTTGTACTGCCGCCAAAATCTCCTGAATGTTGCCAGCCAACCCTTCATCGTCCTCTTGGTTGAATTGACGGTGTCCATCAATCCCACGATGAATAATCGTGTTCATCACAGGATGAACTTCACGATCGGAAGCCACCCGAATCAAGTCATCGGCAAAATCGACAGCCTGCTGTTCACTGTAGTTAAACGGCTTAATCAGCATCCGGATGCTCAATGCATGAGCCTGCGACTCCCCTAGTTGATCCCGATGGGTAATGCCATATACAGCGCCAAATCCAAAAGCAGCAATCACCTGACGCTCCAGTTCCGTTGTCTGTTCCAAAGGCGTACTGATCAGTTCACAAATTTTGCCTACCATCTGCTCCAGCTCTGAAGCCGCCCCAGCCAAAATTACGTCGTTAATATCTTCAGCGTTGATATAATCAGTCATGTTGTATTTCTCCATTTCTGAGCCGTATTGGATCCATTCTCTCAGACTCTATGACAACATTGTATCGAAGTTTGGGTGTTCGTTTCAAATCCATTTGCAAATCCACAATCGATGTTTCAGATTACTTGTAAATGAGAAGGCTATTTATGCGTAGTGCAACTTGGTAAGTGTTCATATGCCTCACTGTTAATCCCGACGTGATTCATCGTTTGGCGCAGCTCCGAGACAAAGTCCAGAAAATACACTTCAGAACTACGACTTCCTGCATAATACTGGAGGTCATAATCGTAGTTTAACCTCGAATATACATCATGAAGATCGTCAACCAGTACCTTTTTCATATCCTCTCTCGTAATGGCTGGATCCATACTGCACTCGTTGACCAAGGTCTGTAGGGTTTCCTGGAGAGCCTGTTGATCGTATGACGGGTTAGACAACAGATGCTGCAAATCGTACAGGTCTTTAAACCGGGGCCTCACTATCGATTGATGTAGCTTCCATGCAATCTGAATAGAGAGTGGTACGGTGTGAGGAACGACAAAAGCTTCACCAACCATAGGTTGATACAATAGAGCAACAGATTGCTCTTCCAAGTCCAGATTAAAAGATATATCCAGGTGCAGCTCATCCTCATACATATCTTCTTTCCTTGGTTCACTATCAATATAAAAGGCAAGCTCCGTGTTCACCGTGGGAAAATCATCCGCCATCGCGTAGTCTATTCTGCGCCAAAAGGTATTCTCCCGAAAGCTTCGGAATACGATACCGTCATTCAGATCCATCTCAGTTACCCGAATCATCCAATCTGTAAAAATTTCATTGGCTTCATCCTCGGTCTCAATTCGACCTGCATACAAAAAGTCAATATCATCAACATACCGAATACTTGGATTCTCCAAATACTGTCTGGTTAACAAGCTACCTTTTAATATAAATGGGCCATCTACTAGAGTGGCACGTTTCAATAAGGCTTCTAACACCACAATGAATCTCTCATCCTCATTTAAGAGGTGCATTTTTATGTTTTTTCCAGACAACCGTTCTCCTCCTCAATTCATCGTACTCAACATCCGGTTAGATCCATCCACGATCCAATTCTTCCCGGCTATCGTAGATGCACAGTTCATATTGCTGTTTTAACAGTTCGATCTTGTTCATATGCAAAATGGCATGAATCTCTTCAACTCTCCGATAAAAATCTTCTGCACTTTCATATTCTCGGACCGTTACGAATCTAATTTTTCCATTCGCATTCAACGAGTTCCGTGAGATATGTCCGCCTGATCCGGGGCACAACTGCTTCAACCTGCCCACATCATCAACATATACTTTACCGTGCCATTCGAAATAAGGCTTGGACTGCGCCAGCATCGGCTGATCAAAATACGTCTCTTCCTTTGCGGGAATTTCCACTTTGGTCCGAACAACCGTGAATCCATTAACCCGGAATTTCGTGGTAACCTCTTCAATAACATCCTTTACTTCTTCATAATCCGTGCTATGTACAATACCTGTAATCATCGGTTGATTAATATATTCACCTTGGTCCAAGACGATCAACACGTGCTTCACGTTCTGGTCATTACAGATGTTGATAAAGGTTTCCTTCTCATTATGCTTCAGATCACTCATGGTTACATGATATTCAAATTCCATCGGGTCACTTCCTAACTAGTTTTGGTCATCTGTCAAAAGATAGCTCTATCTTCTCATCTTCTGTTAATCGTTCAGCCACATCGTTTAAATCGAATTCTTCCAGATATTTTTAATGGACTATAGTCTACAGATATACGGTGAATTGACCACGTGCTAACATGAACTAGAGTAACCTTATTCATTTAGCATTTCAAAAAATTCAGATATATTGAGGGCGACCTTTTGTGTCACAGGAGAAAACTTCTCTGATTCTTCATGAAACCAAATAACTACAGCAGGCTCTTCTGTTTCTCTGAAATCCAAACAAATAAAATCTCCTGAAAAAAGAGCCGCAATAGGAACTACATTCATTCCCACTAAATCTTCATTGTCAGTTAATCTATCCTCTATTTGTGCAATAGTAGCTTCAATATCATACCAACCATTTATGGGATCAGACTCACTGTCATTCAATATACAAAGAAATTTTTCAATTGTGTATTCTTGCTGATTAAAACTAAAGATATTTGTGATTGGTACAGCTCCATTATTCTCCTTAATAAAAATTCTATAAGCTTCGGGAAATGAAACTCTCAAGCTTCGCTCAACTACATCTAATAATTTATCGATTGGCAATGGAAAGACAATCGTATTAGCATCCAATCTCACTTTTTCCACTCCCTATTCTTATCTTTTGGCATGCACCACCTGGACACTAACTTTGGAAATTATGTATTCTCGATCTAACCTGTGTTTTGCTATATTTTATTTAGCTCTAAAACTCATAGTCCCACCCAATCTGCTATGTTTCATAATGGATTATCAGGATACTTTTCTGGATACATAATTATCAATCCTCTACTTTATTCATTATATGGTAAATAACAAAAATATTCACATCACCAAATAAGTAACTGATCATCAAAACTGTAATTCGTATCCAATCCAATTTGTATAATCATAGTGAATCATGAATCTACCATTCCTTCATCCCATTGGTCCCATAAAATGATTGATTGTATATTGTTTTGTTTATTTAGTTAACAATGCCAAAAAATCTTTAAAACTTTCCGCCAAAAAATAACTCACTGGATCGAATTCACCAGAATTTGCGTGATCCCAGACACAAACATTAGGAGAATTTCTAGATTCACGAAAATCTAAGCATAGAAAATCACCAGAAAATAGAACAGCTACTGGTAACAAGGCAACTCCTATTAAGTCCTCATCAAGTTGGGATTTTGTTGCGTCAATATCAAATATTCCAAGTTCATTGTCGGTTGGATCTTCAAGAATGCACAAGAATCTAGTAATTAAGTAATTATGACTATTACAACTAAAAGAACGTCTTTCAGGAATGCATCTGCCCACATTCCGGTTGATCTACCACCATTATGAGTAGTAATGTTGTGTATACAAAAGGGAACTAATTGCATTTTCCCCGGTACTTCAGTGTGATGCCATGTATAAGATCCGTTGTTAACCAATTTCATTATGTTTTCTGGTAAATTTTTCTGCTCGTAAATCCATTGAACTCCCCGTCCAATCCTTTCATAGTCATCTCATGTTGCTCGAATTCACCCATCAGGGTAGTCGAGGAACTGTGTGTGATCTTTCACGAGGAACTGACAATTTAGAAGTCTGTTCTCACAAAAATACCTATCCCATCTAAATTGTTCTGATGGAATAGGCCCTTTGATTGCAACTCGTAGCTATTAATTCTTAATTATGATTATTCCTACGTCCGGGAAACAAATAAACTATCCAAAAGGTCAATGAAACTTTTGGCGATCAGTCTGATATGTGCTTCCTCTAGAGGAAGTTTCTTTTCAATATAATTGTCATAATCCATATCGAAATGATATACATTCCCTTTATTAGGTCCTTCTACTACAATACACACTAAATTATTTCTCGGTGTCTCACTTATTGGATAATAAATTCTCGATAAAACATTTGCTTCTGTGTACAGACGATACTTTTGTTCTGAATTATTATTTAAATTATGAGACAAAGGAAAAACATCAAAATAGAAGACTCTATTTCACCTTCTTTTTGGTCATCATTTGTAGTAAATCTTCTTCTAGCACCAGTGTTGCCACCATTCTGTAACATTAAAAATTTCTTATAGTCATCAGGAAAAATGATATTATACTTTTTCTCGACTGTCTCGATCTCCTGGAGACTTACAGGAGGATATGAACTTTTTTTAATAATATTTTCATCTATATTGATACTTATTCACCCACCTATCAAGAAAGTCAATAAAATTCATCGCTGGCCTCATGTAATGTTTCTAAAAGCTCAGAAAAACTGTTACATACCTCTGTAATGGAATCCTCACCAAATTCTTCATTGTTAAGAAAAACAACTGAAGGTGAATTTTCACTTTTTCGGTAATCAAAACAAAGCTAATTGCCAAAAGGATCTATTGCAAATGGAAATATCCCTTTTGGCATGAAATCACTTATAAATTCATAAACTACAACAATATTAGGCTCACTTGTAAAGCTTAGTAAATGGTCAAAAACTCCCTCTCCTCCATCATCATAGGAAAATATATTCGGTACAGGATGCCCACCATTATAGTTTTTAACACATTCTCTATAGTCATCAGGAAATTGTATACCATATTTTTTTTCAACCTTATTAATTATATCTTCACTAATATCTCCAACCGTACGTTTCCAAATTATTCTCATTTTCCATTCTCCAATTAGCTTTTATATACCTCCTATAGATGCCCCGTATAGAAGATAATACCTACGGTTAAACATTTATATCGGTCTCCATTTTTTATTTTCATTCCATTGGTCCCATAAAATGATTGATTATATATATATGCTCAATAAATTTAACTTTTTTTAAATTCTCAACTTTCTCTGATCCACCTAATCCTAAAAGAGGCACATAGCCAAAACATTCTTCGTAAGCAGGCTCTCCATATTTTTCAAGCGCTTCAAGATAGGGAGACCAGTCAAGAGCTTTATTCAAAAAATATTCATCATTTATGTCCCCAAAAAAGTACTTGAAATTTTTCCCTATAACATTTACTTCATGCTTTCTGAAGTTAAGCGCCATTAAGTATCCATCTTCCCAAATCAATATATCTCCCATTGCTGTTGTAAATAGAGGAATTGCTAATTTTGCTCGACTGTAGGTATCCTGTAATAATTCTATATACTGATCAGGATTAATAATTCTCAAATATCCATTGGAAAGACTACCCAGTCCATATTCCTTCCATACTTCAATTAGTTGAATAGGTATTACAGATTGGTACTTCTCAATGACGTTTGCCGGCATGTTCTCTTTAAAAACAAAATTTGAAATGTTCACCATGTGTCCTTATACCTCCATTAGCTCATAAAACATTTCCTCGCAATTTCTTACGTCATCTTTTTTCTGGAAATCGATATTAGAATAAATCTCACACTTATTCTATGAAAGACTCATGTTGGAATAAGTTTTTTGTATATCATCGTGTCCTGTATAAAAATGGAATCTAAAGTAATTGATTTTCACTAAAACCTATACCTTTCATCCTCTTTAAACCAATATTAATTCCTAATTTAGATTTTGGATCGGATTAAAAGCATATGGAGATTTTTTAAAATAATCATTTATAGGTAGACGATATAAACTTGGATTAAAATTTGTTTAAACTGGAGGCAACTTTCAAAATAAATCATTTCTTCTACATAAAATTGAACAGCAGTAACCTTTTTTTAACCCTACACTGTAAAAACTCTTCTGATTGATTAAAAAAACCTATGAGAGAACGAGATTAACAAAAATCAGGTTAATCATGGTTGTTTCCATCCATAATCAACCTGTTCAATGTAATCCTATTTCTAATTCTCTATTAAAGCTTGATGTTAACACATATAGGCTACGATATCTTTGATCAGTAATTATAAGTCGTCAATCTCGCATGGAGGTTTATTTAAAAATCTCTCATACCAACCTCCTAAAGGAAGATGACTCACCCCCATAATTTCCAACTCATTTACTCTAAACACGAATGCCCCCTTTCTTTCTAGGATTTTCAACAATGGTTCATACACGAACATATACTTGGAGTGTTGGGGATGGTTCTCTACATATTTCCCCAACTTCAAATAAAAATTTAAAAATAATTCTACATCAGAAAATTGATTCATATATTTTATTATTTCCTCATTGAAAAATAATTTAAAATCTATTAGTTCACTAGTGTCACCTAAAAGACAAGATGTATCAGTAAACTTAGGGGAAATGGGTGTTATATTTTCCACTTAAAAAAAAGAAGCCAATCTTCTGAAAAATTCATATCCTAATCTCTCATTCTCCTTAGAAATCACTGTTCCAACGGAACTCCAGTCAAGCTTCTTAACACTAGACACAACATCATTTAAAAGCATAACTTCACCTCAAATTCTAAGTGTGCACAGAACTGAGACGACAAAACCTTTATACAAATATGACTAAGTTAAGTCTGCTAGTAACTAGCTATCGGGCTTATTCGGCGCTTTTCACCCTCCTAAATAAGGAAACTTAAAAACTTTTATAGAAACTATCACATTCTGGCTTTGTACACTGTAAAGAATATCTGTGCAATCACAAATAAAATGAATCAACAACATTACTGCCAATTCTAATCTAGTATAGTTGTTACAGGCTTCTGTTCAATATTTTCTAATATTACCTTTCTGCGTGTATTAAGATCGTTAAATTGTTCTAAAGGCAACTTATCCTTTAGTTGATGTAGACTCAAACCTTTCAATTCTTTTAACAAATACTCTTTAGATTTATGAAACACCTCTACATGAGTTAATAATATCTCTCCGTAAGCTATAACTATTATAGATTTTTCAAAAATACCGAGATTCATTGTTGTTTCAAATTCGCTAAGTGTTCTAGATAATGCTTTAGTGCCACTCATATTTTCTAACTTAAATTCATGGTATGTTTCATTTACTGCCTCAAACAATTCCTCGTATTCCCAGTGCATATAAATACCTCCACTAATTTTTTGGAATAACAGGGATGCCCCCATTATGAATAATTTCAATTGTTATATTCGGATACTTCGCCTTAAATTGACTTATAATATTATTACAACTACCACATGTATCTTTTTCAGTAAAAAGTTTAATATGGCCCTTTACCTTTACATTATCACCGAGTTGATAGGCTAAATCATTAAACATTTTATATTCTGAATCTGGATTTCTCGAATAAGGCACTCCATCCGGTCCTGGAGCTTCCGTAGCTTTAAATACTGGAGTTCTCCCTTCCTCTATAATTGAAATGTCATTCAGTTTTGTATTTCCGCTCCTTGTGTTCACTCGACTGTGGGCATAAAATTCTTTTTTTGTGATACCTTCGATATTAACCTTCATCCATGCAAAATTACCAACTTTCTTAAGTACAGAATTTGAAAGTATACCTTTTAATTCTGATACTCGGTCAAGTACATCCTTGTCGGCTATAGGATCAATCTTCCTTGAGGGTACCCATACAAAATCAATTTGTTTTCCAGTATTAGGATCAATAGTATACCTGTGTTCAAGTTGTGTTTCACCCTGTTTCACTTCAGGTTTTTCCGTTTCTCGAGTCTTTTCTTCCCTTCTTCTTTTATTATTTTCACCTTTTCCTTTTCTCTTAGATGGAGAGTTATTCCACTCATTTTTTCCGTTCGGAGTTTCGTTCTTTGTAGCATTCGAAGTTGGGCTTTCCACTTGTTCCTTGTTTGTCTGAGCGGACTTCGAACTTAACTCATTGGCATTATCCGACTTTTTCCCCGACGTACTAGATGCATGACTTGAATCATGACTCTCTTTCTTGCCACCACTTGATGATCCTGCTCCTTCACCATCGCCAATTTTATTTTTCCATGGGCTTACCTTCGATATTCACTTCTGCATGTGCAAAATTCAGTTCCTCTACAGTAGAAAGTAAATTTGAGAAACGCAAGAAAGCTAAGAAACAAAAAAATAAGTCAGTTGCGGTGATATACTTGACTTCGTTATCTCCTTCTCCTTTATTGGCGGTGCATGGTGCGCATGGATGTTGGAGGTACAAATCAAAAAAACGTGTCAATCATGGTAATATCTAACCATAATTGACGCGTTCGAGGTACGATATCGAGATTAACTAAACATCATTATTATTAAGATCAATTCTCTCCAAATTAGAGTCACTTATATCGGTTTCTAGCCTACTGCTATGAAAATCAATCCAATTTTCAAGAACAAAAGCAGCACTACCACAGCTCAAAGCCCTGTCGCTATCGAATCTTAGTTTCCCACCTCTTTCAAAAAACTTAATAATAGGTTCATAAATATTTGCTACTTTTAAGACTTCCGATAAGCCTTTTTCAACAACATATGCTGTTTCTAAATAATTTCTACATATTTTATAGTGTATAGGGTTGTTAATGTCAGGCAAACTTTCATCCACAACCCTATCAATTTCTAGCAGCAAATCATTGTTTTCAATATTTAGGACTCTAACCGGACTTCCTAATGGGCTTTGATTAGAAATATAAGAACTTGTAAAGACAGCAATTCTTCTCAAGTATTCAGCTAACAGAGCTGAATGTGATTCTTTGGGCTTTTCTCCTGTATTCCAGTCTATTTCATTTATTTTTTGCACCGCACTACTAAAAGACAATCTCATATTCATCACCTTTTTTGATTTTATAAAATCTCGAACTTTCCTCCTTATATCCAGGAAATGTTCCAAATTCAGGTTGTGCTACAGCATTATCATGTGCACCAGGAGGCTTTGATTTCCAGGTTTTCGACTCGAAATCCCAAGAACCTGGATGCCTATAGTATTCTGCCCCAGAATCCATTCGTGCTTTTTCATCTAATTCATGTGCTTTTAACTGTTGAAACCATTTTTTCTGATCAGGAGTCAGTTCTCCATCCAGAACTTTGTGATAAGCATATATTACTTCGGGATCAGGTGTTAATCTAGTTTTATAAAAGTATAAACCTTTCTCATCGTAAGCTGGAAGATCATATTTATTAAGAAACAGATGTGATTTTAAATCAATTGCATCCTGTAACTCCAAACCTGTATTCTTAGCAAAATCCTCTATATCTTTCAATCCTGTACTTCTTATTTCTTCAGCTTTCTTTTCAGCAGCAATTTCAATCTTAAATTTAAATTCTTCCTCGGGAGGATCACCATACCTCTTCGTATCTTTTCCCGTCCCTCAGCCTCTGATTCACTTTTTTGTCTTTCTTCCTCTTCCCTTTTACGTTTTTCCTCCTCTTTTTTCTTTTTATCATCTTTACCTTTTCCTTTTTTCTTCGATGAATCTTGTTTCCACTGATTATGACTGTTGGGAATCTGATTATCTTTCTTGTTAGTGCTGGATGAACTTGTTCCTTCACCATCGCTCGATTTTTTCCCTGTACCCGAATTTGATCCTGTAGTGTCCGCTTCACCCGATGTTTGGGTCTTCTTACTGGTATTCGGAGATGGATCCTCTTTCTTGCCGCTGCCTGATGAGCCTGTTCCTTCACCATCGCTAGGCTTCTTCCCTGTACCTGAACTCGAACCCGTACTATCCGTTTCACCCGATGATTGGGACTTCTTACTAGTGCTTGGGGTCTGATTCGTTTTCTTGCCATTGCTGGAGGAACTTGTTCCTGCCCCATCGCTTGACTTATTCCCAGCGTTCGAGCTTGTTTTCCCTCCTGAACTAACTTCCCCAGCACTACCCGACTCTTTGGGCTTGTTGTTTCCCAAGTTGCCCCAAGGCTGAAACCGGATGATTTGGTTCTCTTTATAATAATCGCTGACGGCTTTAACAATCACATCTTTTGACTTTTTCACAAATGTCTTTGTTTTGCTTGTAGCCGGTTTATCTGTCACCGTTGTTCCTTTAGAAGCAGCACTTGGAGAACCCGTTGTTCCTGGATGGTCTGAAGATTCTGGTACACCTGAAGAACCCTTTTTCGTACTTACTCTGCTCGTAAATCCATTGAACTCCCCGTCCAATCCTTTCATAGTCATCTCGTATTGCTCAAACTCTCCCATAAGCGTAGATAATTCTTCTTCGCTCATGGGAGCCATAATTCGCAGGGCAAGATACTTCTTCTGTTCGACCGTCAGATTCTGTTTCTGCCAGTAATTATAGTCACCAAGCTCCTCGGCGGTGATGTCTATTCTCCCGATA
>NZ_JBHUQN010000003.1:0-421382 GCF_042674385.1 Paenibacillus sp. NPDC056933
TGTATTAGGCATGCCGCCAGCGTTCGTCCTGAGCCAGGATCAAACTCTCCAATAAAGTATTGAAAAGAGCGATTAGCTCATTTTGAATCTGACGAGATTAAAAATCTCATTTGTGCTTCGAAATCATATCGTCCGAAGACGAATACTGATTTCTCAGCGTCGATCTTGCAAGCAAGATCGTTACTCACTCGTTGTTCAGTTTTCAAAGATCAAACTTATTTCACTGCCGAGCGTTGTTTTCCTCAGCAACTTTTATATCTTATCACATCCGAACCAACTTTGCAAGCTCTTTTTTCTTAAGTTTCTTACGAAGCTTATTTGATTTGCTTGCCGCACCGTGTTTCTCGTGTTTTCTTGGCCGGAATTAGAATATACCATGTACAGATTCCGATTGCAAGCTTTATTTTCAATAAACTTACCTGTTTCTACTCTCTCTCGAATATAGGTCCTATCTCTGGCTAAACATCTATATATTATTTTGCTTTATTACATCGCGAGAGAACTACTTCACCCCGCATTTACTTGCTATCCTTATGCTTCTCTTACTTTACATCACATTAAGTTAATAAAAAAAGCCTCCCCATATTGGAAAGGCCCTATTCACATATATATGAACTGAAGATTAAGCTAGCCAATGACTTCCTGGATATGTAGCTGCCTTTGTTGCATCAGATTGATAATCGTTCCCTCTACCGATACCATCGGCCGTGTAGGATGATCCCGATCCGAGAATACGATCTCACCGATTTGATTATTGCTAAGCTTCACTCGAATACCATTATGGATCTGTGTGGAACGTTGAATGAATACATTCACGATGGCAGGATCCAATTTGCCAAAAGCCTCACTTTGAATTTGTTCCAATACCAGGTATGGTGACTGTGCCTTGCGATAGATCTTCTCCAAGGTCATCGCATGGAAAATATCCACAATCGCAACAATCTTGGCATAAATATGTATCTGCGTGCCGCTGAGTTGCAGCGGGTAACCTGATCCATCCACTTTTTCATGATGCTGCAATGCTGCGAGTCTGGCTCCTTCATTGATTGCCTTCGCCTGTTTAAGTACCTGATAGCCATATTTCGTATGCTGACGGATTTCCTCCTGCTCTGAAGCAGTTAACGTTGAGGGCTTATAGAGGATCTGTGGGTCCACCTTGTTATTACCGATATCATGGAACAATCCTGCAAAAGCCACCTGCATCCAGTCCTTGGACGGCAAATCCATCCACTGGGCCAACTGATAGGACGTAATCGCACTTAATACGGCATGGTGATAAACATAATCATGTTCTTGCATGACTCGTGGACTAAAGGTGAGCACATTATATTGTTTGAGATGAGTAAACAAAACTTCAAGCTGTGTCCGAAGCTCATATACAGGCAATTCAGCTGCCAGAGATGATAGGAACGCATTTTTAGTTAATGCCACCATCTTCTCATACTCTTCGTGCAGGGACGGTAATACTGGTGCAGAGACAGTGCTACTGCCTTTACCTCCCCGCTCTCCGTTCTTCTCATTACCTGCTGCCTGGCCTGAAGACGTTGATGAAGCCTTAGAACCTGAACTGCTTGCCCCCGTTCTCTCTTGCTCAATGTCCACTTGATGAATCATAAAGGCTCTGAGCACTTCCACATCCTTGGGCAAAATGACTTTGCCCTTTTGAAACAAAACATTGCCACGAAGCGTTTGCACGTCATTTCCCAGTTTAAGTCCTGGTTTGACTTCAGACAGGGTGATTAATCCCATGTTTATTCCCCTCACTCATCATTCTTCTATAATAATTAACAAGACCATAGTCCTGGTTTTTCACGTTATTTCCCATTATATTACTCAAAAATCAGGCTGTACATCCCGATTTCAAGGAGAATGGTCCTGAAGCTGTGTAAATAACAAAGGGCTCCCATATGGGAGCCCTCCAACTTCATTGCAATCATGAAATATTTTTCGTTATAGAATATGGATCCTAGTTGTCGGAACCTGAATCATCGCCCTCAACTTCAGCATCGGAAACCACGCCCTCATCCAGAGTTGACTCTGGACCTTCAGAATCAGCGGCTTCTGTACCTTCAAGCAATTCATCGTCGTCTGGTTCTTCCTCATTCTTGTCAATTCGGCTGACTGTAGCTACGGCATCTTCATCACGAATATGAATCAGCTTCACACCTTGCGTGTATCGACCCATAGTGGATATGCCTTCCATACTCATCCGAATTAACGTACCGCTGGAAGTGATGATCATCAGATCTTCTTCTGTCTTAACCATTTTCAGGCTGACTACCGCACCGTTCTTATCTGTGACGTTAATGGTTTTGATCCCTTTACCGCCACGAGTCTGCATCCGATAATCGCAGACAGGGGTACGTTTACCATAACCTTTGGCTGTAACAATCAGAACATCCAGTTCCTGATCTACAACGTCCATACCAATTACGACGTCCTGCTCATCCAGCGTGATCCCTTTAACCCCGGTTGCACTCCGTCCCATGGAACGAACATTTCCTTCCGAGAATCGGATCGACATCCCGTGAGCTGTACCCATAATGATCTCTTGCTGTCCGTCTGTCAGCTTAACATCAATAAGGGCATCATCATCACGCAGGGAAATCCCGATCAGACCGCCTTTGCGAATATTCGTGTAATCCTCAAGTGGTGTCTTCTTCACAACCCCTTGACGGGTAGCAAAGAACAGATACTTGTCACTTTCGAATTCCTGAACCGGAATCACGGCATTGACCGATTCGCCCTGCTCGATCTGAATCAAGTTGATAATCGGTGTTCCCCGTGCTGTACGTCCAAGCTCTGGAATCTCATAAGCTTTGAGACGATACACCTTACCCTTGTCCGTAAAGAACATGAGGTAATTGTGAGAATTGGTCACAAACAGATGCTCAACAAAGTCGGTATCTTTGGTGTCCATTCCCACAACCCCACGTCCGCCACGCTTCTGGCTGCGGTACGTGGATACTGGCAGGCGTTTCACATAGCCGGTATGGGTAATGGTGATGATAACTTCTTCACGAGGAATCAGATCCTCATCAAGAATGCTCTCTTCACCCACAGTGATTTCGGTACGACGATCGTCACTGAAGCGATCACGGATTTCTTGCAACTCCGTGCTGATAATTTCAAGCACCAAGTGCTCGTTGGCCAAAATTTCACGATATTCCTTAATTTTGACCATCAGTTCGTTATACTCATTTTCGATGCGCTCGCGTTCCAGACCTGTCAGGCGTTGCAGACGCATATCAAGAATAGCTTGAGCCTGATCATGACTGAGCGAGAAACGCTCAATCAGACCTTCTCTGGCTGCATCTGTATTGCTGGATGAACGAATCAACGCAATGATTTCGTCGATATGATCCAGCGCGATACGCAAGCCTTCCAGAATGTGTGCGCGTGCTTCGGCCTTTTTCAGTTCGAACTGCGTACGTCTACGAATAACCTCAATCTGGTGCTGCAAGTAGTGATACAAAACCTCACGCAGATTCAAAATCTTAGGCTCTTTATTTACAATCGCGAGCATGTTAATCCCAAAGGTGGACTGCATCGCTGTATGCTTGTACAGGTTATTCAGTACTACACCCGGATTCACGTCTCTGCGAAGCTCAATCACAATCCGCATACCGTTACGGTCAGACTCATCACGGAGATCCGTAATGCCATCAATCTTTTTATCACGCACCAACTCGGCAATTTTCTCAACGAGTCTTGCCTTGTTCACCTGATAAGGAAGTTCCGTAACGATGATCCGTGCCTTGTTATTATTTTCTTCGATGTTGGTTTTGGCCCGCATCGTTACTGAACCACGTCCGGTTTGATACGCCTGGCGAATTCCGGAGCGTCCCAAAATATAACCGGATGTAGGGAAGTCTGGTCCATGAATGTAATCCATCAATTCCATGGATGTAATGTCTGGATTTTGGATCATCGCCTGTACGCCGTCAATGACCTCTCCCAGGTTATGAGGGGGAATGTTGGTTGCCATACCTACCGCGATTCCACCGACACCATTGACAAGCAAGTTAGGAAAACGAGCAGGTAGAACGATAGGTTCACTTTCCTCACCGTCATAGTTCGGCTGGAAGTCAATCGTATCCTTGTTGATATCTCTAAGCATTTCCATGGCAATTTTGGACAACCGTGCTTCCGTGTAACGCATGGCTGCTGCCATATCGCCATCCACCGATCCAAAGTTACCATGTCCATCTACATGCATGTAGCGCAGGGAGAAGTCCTGTGCCATCCGTACCATCGTTTCGTACACAGCAGAGTCACCGTGCGGATGATACTTACCGATAACTTCGCCGACGATTCTGGCTGATTTTTTATGTGGTTTATCGGGTGTCATGCCGAGCTCTGACATTGCGTACAGAATACGCCGGTGAACCGGCTTCAATCCGTCACGAACGTCAGGTAAGGCACGGCTCACAATAATGCTCATCGCATAATCCATAAACGATTCACGCATCTCGACGCCAATATCCCGATCTTTAATCTGCGAGTTCATTTCTTCCGCCATGCTGGACCTCCTTCTTGTCCTTCAACAAACATTCCATTCGTCATTCAAAATCGATTATATGTGAAGAGCCTAACAAGGCTAAAACCGCACAAGGACGCTACTCTTTATTATATTACTTTCACAAAAGGTAAACAATTAAACGTCCGCTGGGCAATAGCCTTTCTTTCGGGAACTTCAGAGCGTCTGGGGGTTCGCCCTGCCTTCCTCCCCATTCACACATACAATGCTAGAAAAGCGGCAGATGTACGTGTGTATTCAGGCATAAGCCGTTCCCGTATTACGATCAAACTACAAATGTGCAACTAAACCGCACAAAACGCCATATTTCTCTATTATACCACTGAAATCATCTCTTGTCCTTTGATTTCTCCGCGTCTATCACTCTTAGAAAGCACCACATAACAGGAAAGGACTGATGGCTCTTGGGCATCCAGCGTGTCTCCAGCAAATGGACCAAGACAGCTGTGTTACAACGCAGCCGTAGTGTGAATGGATATATACCGGTAACCAGACAATATAGCCGCCAAACCCTGGAACGGATGACTGAATTATTTGAGTCAAACTACATCAAGCCGGATCGGGGAACCTACGGCAATGGCGTAATGCGGGTGAAAGCCACCCGTGTACAACCGCTGCCGATCCATTCCGTGAATTCCGACACGGAAGAAACAACATCCGAAAACGCTGATGAACGACTCTCTCCTTCCACAGCTGAAGTTGACGCCGAAATCTCTGCTGAGTTCCCCATAACAACGTATGAGCTTCGATATGGGACAGAGGAGAAATACTTCAATTCCCTCGATGAACTGGCTTTGGCGCTTAATGAGCATATCCAGAAGCGGGATTACATCATTCAGCAAGGCATCCCGCTGATGAAACATAATGGGTTGCCTTTTGACCTCCGGGTACTGACTCAGAAAAATCTACAACACAACTGGGAAACGACAGGTATCCTGGGGAGAGTTGCTGCGCCGGGCAAAATCATTACCAACATTCATGGCGGCGGACGACTGGCCACCTTTAACGAGTTGGTGCGCCCCCATTTTGACCTGAAACGATTCGAGCAATTGCGCAGTGAGCTATATCGCTTAGGCATTCATTCAGCGGTACAGTTACAGAAGTCATTTCCAAGAATCAAAGAGATTGGTATCGATATCGCTCTGGATGAAGACGGACAGCCATGGATTCTAGAAGTCAACACATTGCCGGGCATCTATGCTTTTGGCTTACTCCCTGATAAAGAAACGTACCGGAAGATCAAACGTTATGCGAGGGCTTACGGCAGATTACCCTCCAAAAAAGGGAAAACGTCTCGTGCATCCCATAAAGCCAAGGCCTCTTCTGCCAAAAGCAGTGTACGCCGATAGGAGAAACACAACTGTTCATCTTTATATTCTCTATTTCATGACTCCATAATGTAAAAAGGCGCCCTCGCAGGCGCCTCTTCCGATATCGTTAGATGTCGAGGTTTTTCACGTATTTTGCATTTTCCTGAATAAAGTCACGACGAGGTTCAACATTATCTCCCATCAGGGTGTCAAACATGGCGTCAGCCAACATCGCATCGCTGATCGATACCTGCAGCATGGTACGGCTCTCAGGGTCCATCGTTGTTTCCCACAGCTGTCCGGCATTCATCTCACCGAGACCTTTGTAACGCTGGATATTGAACTTCGCATTTTCGCCGAGAGTTGCAATAATTTCATCGCGTTCCTTCTCGGAACCAGCATAACGAATCACTTTATTACGCTCAATCTTGAACAATGGCGGTTGGGCAATGTATACATAGCCTGCCTCAATGATTTTACGCATATAGCGATAAAGGAATGTGAGAAGCAATGTCCGAATGTGAGCGCCATCGACGTCGGCATCCGTCATCAAGATAATTTTGTGATATCGCGCCTTGGCAATATCGAAGTCATCACCAATTCCTGTACCCATTGCGGTAATGATTGCTCTAATCTCTGCATTACCCAAAATCCGGTCAAGACGGGCTTTTTCCACGTTCAGAATCTTACCACGCAGTGGTAAAATCGCCTGGAAATGACGATCTCGTCCTTGCTTCGCTGATCCACCTGCGGAGTCACCTTCGACAATGTACAATTCGCTGATTGAAGCATCCTTGGATGAACAGTCGGCCAATTTACCTGGCAAAGAGCTGACTTCGAGTGCACCTTTACGACGCGTCAGTTCACGCGCTTTACGAGCTGCTTCACGGGCACGGGCTGCTTGCAGTCCTTTTTCCAAAATGCGACGGGATACGGAAGGATTCTCTTCCAGGAATTCCTGCAGCTTCTCAGCAAACAGGGATTCGACAATTCCGCGCACTTCACTATTGCCCAGCTTGGTCTTGGTCTGTCCCTCAAATTGCGGTTCAGGAATTTTGACCGAGATGATCGCTGTCAGACCTTCACGTACATCATCCCCAGAGAGGTTACCCGTGCTGTCTTTAATTACGCCCGCTTTGCGCGCATAATCATTGATAATCCGGGTAAGGGCACTCTTGAATCCAGATTCATGCGTTCCGCCCTCATGTGTGTTGATGTTATTCGCAAAAGAATAAATATTCTCGGTGTAGTTGTCATTGTATTGCAACGCAACTTCCACTTGGATGTTGTCTCTTGATCCTTCCACGTAAATCGGGTTTTCGTGCAACACTTCGCGCTTCTGGTTCAGGAAGGAGACATACTCGATAATACCACCTTCATACAGGAACGAGTTGGTTACACCTGTACGCTCATCGGTTAAGGTCATGCCAATGCCCTTGTTCAGGAACGCCAGCTCACGAATACGCGTAAGCAAGGTTTCATAATCGTATACCAGGGTCTCTGTGAAAATTTCCGGATCTGGGTGGAACGTTACCGTTGTTCCCGTTTCGTCTGTTGTCCCGATCGTTTTCAAGTCATACTGTGGAGCACCACGACGGTATTCCTGTTGGTAAACATGGCCATCAACCTTAACTGTGACAACAACTTTTGCAGACAGAGCATTGACGACGGATACACCCACACCATGTAGACCACCGGATACTTTGTATCCGCCGCCACCAAACTTACCTCCCGCATGGAGAACAGTCATAACCACCTCAAGTGCAGGACGTTTCATTTTGGCATGTTCGCCTACGGGAATTCCACGTCCATTATCGACTACAGTGACGCTGTTATCTTCATGGATTGTAACTTCGATATGATCACAGTAACCTGCGAGTGCTTCATCGATACTGTTGTCCACTACTTCCCAGACTAGATGATGCAGACCTTTGGCACTGGTGGAACCAATATACATCCCTGGACGTTTCCGAACGGCTTCCAGTCCTTCAAGAACCTGAATTTCATCTGCACCATATGACGGTTGATTCATAGACATGCTTTCACCTACTTCTATAGATTCAATATCGTAAATATGCGTTAACTAAGAATGCATGCTGAAATGGGGATCTTCCCTTGATTTCGGCATGCTGTCTAAATAAAGACAAGCAGCAGAAGGCACAATAACTCGTACCGCAGATGCTAGAGATCAGGAAAAATGTGAGCCCGCTTCTTGAGCGTTGCTGAGGAAATAGGCGAGTAGTACACAATGTTTTTGGTCACGACAATGGACTTGGCTTCCTCTTCGCCAATATGCTCCACTGTTTTTTCCTGTTCGGCATGTGTGACATACTGCTTGGAGATTTTTGAGGATTTTTCAATCGATATATCAAAAATAGCGACCAATTCGGAAGAACGGATGATTTTCTCACCGCCCAGATGAATGTACATAAGCCCTCACTCCTTAGCGTTCAACCTGTCCGGCATGAACGTGATAAATACTGGCATCTTTGAGCTTGTCAACGTTCAGGCTCTCGATCCCGGTAGCCGTAATAAAGGTTTGCACCTTGCTCTGGAACGTTTCAATCAGCTGTGTCTGACGAAAAGGGTCCAGTTCAGACAATACGTCATCGAGCAGCAGGACCGGATATTCTCCAATTTCTTCATGAATCAGTTCAATTTCCGCAAGTTTAAGGGACAACGCCGTTGTGCGCTGCTGCCCCTGCGAGCCATATGTTTGTACTTCCCGATCGTTAATGAAAAAGGACAGGTCATCCCGATGCGGCCCACTAAGGGTTGTGCCTCGGCGAATCTCCTGCTCTTTCATTTGTGATAATTTTATCATAAATTGGTCCATTAAGACAGCTTCATCTTCCTCAGCAGCTTCGCTGAAGGAAGGAAGGTAGGCCAGACGCAGTACTTCTCCGCCTCCAGTGATCCCCTGATGGATCGTTTCTGCCCACTTTTGCAGTTTCTTTATAAATTGTTTCCTTTTTTTGACGATTTTAACACCATGCTCCACCAGTTGTTCGTTCCACACCTCAAGCATGGTCTGGGCTGAAGCACTCTTTCCCCATAATTGCTTGAGCAGATTGTTACGCTGGACGAGCACTTTTTGATATTGCTGCAGATGATACAGGTAGCCTGGGGCCACCTGTCCGATCTCCATGTCAAGAAACCGGCGGCGGACCCCCGGTGTGCCTTTGACAATTTCGAGATCCTCCGGTGCAAACATCACCACATTAAGTGCTCCGACAAAATCACTCAGTTTGCGCTGTTCCAGTCCGTTGATCTTTGCTTTTTTCCCTTGTTGCGACAAAGATAACTCGAGCTTGACCGATCCGTACTTTTTGTCGACCTCTGCTGCAAGTCTGGCACGTTCTTCTCCGAAACGGATTAATTCCTTGTCGCGGGAAGTACGGTGGCTTTTGGTGAGTGCGAGCACAAAAATGGCTTCTGCAAGATTGGTTTTACCTTGGGCATTTTGCCCGATCAACAGGTTCACAGGACCGAAAGAGTCCAGTCTCAGATGTTCATAATTGCGGAATTGCTGCAGATCAATGCTGTTGACAAACACGCGGTACCCTCCCTTTTATCCCGTCCGTCAGGAGGCAGCAGGATCCAACTGGTTTTCTTATTGTGCGACAACTTCGAACGAACCTTCTCCGTCCACCTCAACGATATCCCCAGGGTATAACTTGCGTCCCCGGCGTTCCTCAGGCTCTTTATTCACACGTACAAGTCCATCCTGAAGCAGTGCTTTGGCCATACCTCCGGTTGGTATACAATCGGCCAGTTTCAAAAATTGGTCAAGCTTAATATATTCTGTTCGAATCGGCACTTGATTCACTATGATCTTCCTTTCGTTAGTTGGTTGTCCGGTAAGGCAATATGACGTACAAGCTGTGACTGTCGTCAAGTGGTTTGAGGATGATCGGGCTCATGACGCCGGTAAAAGCGATCATCAGCTGCTCACTCTCCACCACTTTCAGCACATCCAGCATATATTTGGAGTTGAACGAGATTTTCAGTGGTTCACCGTTAAAGTCGGCAGGCTCGATTTCTTCTCTTACTTTACCCAGCTCGGAAGAGCTTGATGAAATTTCGATCGACCCGGAATCCATCGTTTGCATCCGCACAATGTTTGTTTTTTCTTCACGCGACAGCAAATAAGCCCGGTCAATGGATTCGCTTAATTTTTTTGTATCCAAAACCAGTTCTGTTTTGTACGAAGTCGGAATAATTCTAGAAGTATCCGGATAAGTTCCGTCCAAAATACGCGAATAAAAGAGAACACGATCGATTTTGAACAACACCTGATTGTCAGCGACAACGATATCCACAAGGGTATTTTGATCAGGCACAATTTTGCTGAGTTCATTCAGCGTTTTACCCGAAATCACCACATTGTTGAAACGTATGCCCTCTGCATTATCCAGCATTGCTGAACGAGTAGCAAGCCGGTGACGATCTGTTGCCACAAATTTCAGTTCGTTATCACCCAGACTCCAAAGGACGCCTGTCAGAATCGGGGTTGTTTCATGTGTGGAGATGGAGAACACGGTTTGTTTGATCATATTTTTCAGTAAATCTCCTGGAATGGAGACGGTTTGGTTTTCTTCGATACTTGGCAATACAGGGAATTCTTCCGGATCTAGGCCAACCAGCTGAATTTCAGTGGCCCCAGCAGAGATAAAGGTGTTGAAGTTTTCTTTGACCTCCATGTGCACTTCTTGTGATGGCAGCTTCTTAATAATCTCGACAAAAAACTTGGCTGGAAGCACAACGCTACCTGGTTGTTCCACCTGAACAACACTTTTATCGCCATCTTCAAGCGGAATAAAAGATTGGATGGAAATATCGGTGTCGCTTGCTGTCAACGTCACGCCTTGATGATTCACGTCGAATTTGATGCCGCTCAGAATTGGAATTGTTGTACGGCTTGAGATGGCTTTGGATACTTGCTGGATGGAATCGTTCAAGTAGTTTTTCATTATGCTGATTTTCATGGTTTCACTCCTAGCGGTTTTTTTGGGTGTTTGGTGTTGAATTGTACTTTTCAAAAGGCCGGAGGCCGAGCTTCGAAATGGCTGTTTTGGAGATGATATCTTTTAGATCTTTATAGTAATAATAGTAATAGGGGCACTGAATATGTGGATAAGTGGGTATAAACCCGTAATCCCAAGCCTATCCACATGTGTACACGTTGTGCATAGGCTTGGGACTTGTTCAGGTTGGATTCTTAATTTTTTCGGTTAAGTTGTTGATAACTTTATAGAGATCCTGATCGTTTTTAATCGCCTGTGAGATCTTTTCGTGCGCATGTATGACCGTCGTGTGATCTCGGCCTCCGAATGCCTCCCCAATCTTGGGTAGAGAGAAGTCTGTTAGTTCTCGAGAGAGATACATGGCAATCTGTCTTGGAAAGGCAACGGCCTTGGTCCGTTTCCGTGCTTTGAAATCTTCAAGCTTAAGGCTGTAATACTCGCCGACCTTTTGTTGGATGTCGTGAATAGTGATCATTTTTGGACGGCTGGACGGAATGATATCCTTCAATGCTTCAGCTGCCAGATGCGTGGTCACATCTTGATTCGTCAGTGAAGAATAAGCAACGACCCGAATGAGGGCCCCTTCCAGTTCGCGAATATTGGTGTCAATCTGATTAGCGATATACATCATCGCTTCATTCGGAATATCCAGGTTTTCCGCACGTGCTTTTTTCCGCAAAATTGCAATCCGTGTCTCCAGATCCGGAGGCTGAATATCCGTAATTAATCCCCATTCAAAACGGGAACGAAGCCGTTCTTCCAGTGTCGGAATTTCCTTCGGTGGTCTGTCGCTGGAGATGATGATCTGTTTCCGTTCCTCATGCAGCGCATTAAACGTATGGAAAAATTCCTCTTGTGTCGATTCTTTTCCAGCTAAGAACTGAATATCATCTATGAGCAGGATATCGACACTACGATATTTGTTGCGGAAACTCTCCCCACGGTTATCACGGATGGAGTTAATGAACTCATTCGTAAATTTCTCAGACGACAAATAAACGACTTTGCTGCCCGGATCATGTTCCAGTACGTAATGTCCGATCGCATGCATCAAGTGAGTTTTGCCGAGACCTACCCCCCCATATAGAAACAGAGGATTGTATGCTTTGGCGGGCGCTTCAGCGACCGCCAGCGACGCGGCGTGGGCAAAACGGTTGCCCGGACCAATGACAAATGTATCGAACGTATATTTTGGATTAAGCATGCTGAGTACCGCTTCTTCCTGTACAACCGTAGGCGTTGGTGCCGGCAGTTGAGGGTCCGGTTCAACAGGCTTATTCTCTTCGATGACAAATTTCACATCGACCTGTTTGCCAAGCAGTTCATATACCGTTGATCCAACCAGTTTCGTGTAACGGCTCTCCAGCCATTCGACGGCAAACGTGGTTGGCGCGGAAATGACGATCGAACGATCATTCAGCTTGGTTGCTTTGGTTGCTTTGAACCAAGTGTCAAAGCTGGGTTTGCTGAGTTTGTTTTGTATGATTGATAAAATTTGCTGCCATAAATCAGAAGTATGGCTGTCCACAGACTGTCACTCCTTTTACATGTTCCAAGTGTGGCTTAAGCCATGATGCAGTGTCGAAATACGAGATATATTGTTGAATTTATCCCCAAACCCCCGCAGGTCGAAAACAAAAAAAGAATGAACAACGGAAAATTGTTCACAACTTTATCCACAGGCTGTTGATAATATTATGGGTCAGATCACATATTCACATCCAAAAGTAATACAATCATAGCAAAAGAAGCCCGGCATTTCAATGTATCGCGTGATTTTATCCACAAATTCAATAACTTGTGTATAATTTTTAATCACAACACAATATATTGTTTATAAATTGTTTAACTTTCGACAAGATGACCCAAAAACCCAAATTATTTTATACACAGGTTATCCGTCAGATTATGCTGATTTGTGTGTAAAAGTATTCTCTGTTTGTGAATAACCTCTCTGTGGATAACCGTGATGTGGAAATGATCGTATATGTGGGATTCAACAGGGGGCTGATCTTCATCCTCATTTTCATTTATCAAAGAGACAGAATAGAAGGACGGCAGAATCAGACGCCTGAAAGGGACGAATTGATGGAGGTCACCTTAATCAGTGAACATGAAAGTAGAGCAGTTTAACGAAAGCCTGTTTGAATAGAAGGTCTTTTGAAATGCATTTTCTAAGCAGATTTTGAATACTGGTAGTAAAAGAGGTAGAAGAGGCCTGAGAAAATTGGAGGCACTAAAGTGGTCGGGACCATTTTCAATGGATTTGAACGCATACCAAAAAGAGGTTGCTCCTTAAGGCCGAATGGGGGTCTAAGGGAATAACCTCTTTTTGGGTTGTTATATGAGGAAGGAATTACTTCGTATGGACGGACCATTTGCGTTGAAATTCCGCGATGTCTGCATATTCTTCTTCCAACTTTCGCGAGATGCGAATGAAGATGGGGAGCAGTTCCTGATAGATCGATGCGTGTTCTTTAACAGGGGTATGCTTATGCGTTGTACCTACCATAGATGAAACGGCATGAAGCGACTTAATACGCCCTGTTGCATAGAGACCAAGCACAACAGCACCCAGGCAGGAACTTTCGAAACTTTCGGGCACAACGACTTCCTGGTTGAAAATATCCGACATCATCTGACGCCAGAGGGGGGAACGTGCGAAGCCGCCAGTAGCCTGAATGGAGGTAGGCTGCCCAATCTGTTCCTCCATGGCGAGCAAAACGGTGTACAGGTTGAAAATAACCCCTTCCAGCACAGCACGGATCATATGCTCTTTCTGATGATGGAGGGTCAAACCAAAGAAGGAACCACGGGCGTCCGGATTCCATAAAGGGGCGCGTTCCCCCGAAAGGTATGGATGGAACAGAAGTCCCTCCGAGCCGGGACTGACCCGTTCCGCAATCTTGGTGAGCACGTCGTAGGAATTGATGCCGAGCCGCTTGGCTGTCTCCACTTCAGATGCAGCGAATTCGTCCCGCACCCAGCGGAACAACATTCCGCCATTATTCACGGGTCCGCCGATGACCCAAAGATTTTCGGTGAGAGCATAACAGAAGGTTCGACCTTTTGGATCTGTAATGGGACGGTCAACGACCGTACGAATGGCACCACTGGTACCGATGGTCGCTGCGACAACACCGGGTTCTATCGCATTTACCCCGAGATTGGACAATACACCGTCACTCGCTCCGATGACGAAGGGAGTAGAGGGGGAAAGCGCCATTTTATCAGCCCAGGTCGTATCCATTCCCTCTATAGTATGTGTGGTCGGAACAAGCTTCGACAGATGGTCTGGTGTAATGCCTGCAACCTCAAGGGCCTCGGCATCCCAATCCAGTTGTTCCAGATTGAGCAGGCCTGTACAGGAGGCGATGGAGTGATCCACCACATACTGACCGAACAAACGAAAGAACAGATATTCTTTAATAGAAATGAATTTGGCTGTGCGCTGAAAAAGTTCCGGCTCATCGTGGCGCAGCCACATTAATTTGGTCAGTGGAGACATGGGATGGATAGGGGTACCTGTTCGCAAATAAATGCGATGTCCAAGCCCATTCTCTTGCAGTTTCTCCGACCAGGCGGCACTCCGGTTGTCAGCCCAAGTGATGCAGCGGGTCAGGGGGCTGCCATCCTGGCTCATAGCGATGACACTGTGCATGGCCGAGCTGCAAGAAACGAACATGATTTGTTCCGCGGGTACGCCGCTCTGATCCATGACGCCGCGTACAGAGCGAATAGCAGCTTGCACAATTTGTTCCGGATCCTGTTCGGCAACATCGGGAGCCGGAGTGTATAAGGGATACTCCTGAGTTGAAGTACTTACGACTTCACCCTGTTCCGTAAATAGTACGGATTTTGTACTGGTTGTCCCAATATCCATACCAATCATATAGTTGTTCATTCTATATTAACCTTCTTTCCAGTGGACCTTTCAGAATTTTTCCTTCTATATATCAAGTGAAGTTAAACGACTGTACTTAGCAGCAAAATAAAGATCAGTCCAACGACAGACAATAGTGTTTCCATAACGGTCCACGTCTTGAGTGTCTGGGACACGCTCATATTAAAGAACTCCTTGATCATCCAGAAGCCAGCGTCATTCACATGGGACAGAACAAGGGAGCCTGCACCGGTAGCGAGTACAACCAGCTCAATATTGGCCCCTGGTGTGAGCGCAAGAACTGGAGCAACAATACCAGCTGCTGTCGTCATCGCAACGGTTGCTGAACCGGTGGCTACCCGAATGAGTGCGGCGACAAGCCAGGCGAATAGAATGACGTTAATATTCGCATGTGTGGCCACTTCTGCAATGGCATTTCCTACACCACTATTGATCAGGACCTGCTTGAATGCACCACCACCACCAATAATGAGGATGATCGTCGCCGTAGGCGCCAGACATTCACTGGTGAAACGGGAGATTTCATGTTTGTCGAAGCCGCGTGAGAATCCGAGTGAAAAGAGGGCAAACACAACGGAGATCAGCAAAGCTATAATTTCATGGCCGATAAATTCACAGAAGACCGTAAATCCGCTTGTAGCATCCGGGTCCACAATATTGGCGATGGAACCAATGAGCATCAGAATGACCGGCAGCAAGATTGTAAACAGGGTGATTCCGAAACCGGGCAAGCTGTTACTTTTTTTCGCAGCAAATTGTTCAGCCAGCTCCGCTGGCGGCTCGGTATGTATTCTTTTACCGATAAATTTACCGAACAGGGGTCCTGCGATAATGGCTGTTGGGATACCTACAATAAGGGAGTACAGGATCGTTTTACCCAAATCGGCGCTGAATGCTTCGATGGCAATCATGGGAGCCGGATGAGGCGGAACCAGACCATGTACTGTGGAGAGACCTGCCAAAATCGGAATACCGATTTGTAGCAGTGACATATTGGTTTTACGTGCAACGGTGAAAATGATCGGAATTAGCAGAATGACGCCGACTTCGAAGAAAACGGGAATACCGACGATAAATCCAACGATCATCATTGCCCAGTGCACACGTTTTATACCGAAACGATCCACAAGCGTAGTGGCAATCCGTTCAGCACCGCCGGACTCAGCCATCATCTTACCGAGCATGGTGCCCAGACCGATAACGATGGCGATTGTTCCGAGTGTGCCGCCAAGTCCTCCCGTAATTGATGTAATGACGTCGGCAGGCTTCATGCCTGCAAGTAAACCAAGCATTAATGCAGATATCAAAAGAGTAATGAAGGGATTCCATTTGTATTTGGAAATCAATACGATCAGAAATACAATCGCAATCAATGTCCAGATCAACAATGTTGCATTGTGGGATAGTCCAAAAAGAGTGCTCATGAGGTATGCTCCTTTTATCTGATATATAACGCTTACAAGTGAGATAAACATCGGTCAGTGAAACGGAAATTTTATGAACCATGCAGTTCAGGTGAGCTTGATTCACCCTTAATATACCCAAAAATTAAAACAAAATCGCATTTTGTATACTTGTCGACAAGTTATGGCGCAATCATTCACAATGGATATGATTGCGCAGCCCCCAACACTATAGATGAACAACCCATAGGTGAATGGAAATTCATCATAGCTTTGTTAGGAATCAAAGCTTTCATTCAACGTCTTGCCGGAATCCTTAAAATAGGTGTGGACTCCAGCCTGAATCCGTGCTTTGTCACCCGATTCAAGCGCCTCAATCAGCAAACGATGTTTGTTAATTACAGCGCTTACCTTCTGTTCACCTTGAACAAATACCCTGCGGGTCGTCAGCAGCATGACGGTCATAACGACATAACGGATGCTTTTCCATAGATGTAAAATACGAGCATGCTGGGCAGCTTCGATAATACTCTCGTGAAAAGTCAGGTCCTGGTAAGCGAATTCAACTGCATCCTGATGACGCCCGGCGAGTTCCATCTTGTCCAACACGTTGCGAAGATGTGTGATTAATGGTTCTGGAACATCACTTGCGAGTCGCTGTTGTACAAAACTCTCAATCAGGAAACGGACATCATACAATTCTTCGACATCCTTAATTTTCAATCCCAGAACAACTACACCCATGCGTTCCAGCCGAATAAGCCCTTCATTCGACAAGGTTCTTAACGCTTCACGTACAGGTGATCGACTGCTGTCAAAATCAGCGGCAATCCGATTTTCTGACAAAATCTCTCCAGGATGAAGGGTTCCGCTGATGATCCGCAGCCTTAATTCGCAGGCGATCGCTTCCCCGCGGGAAGCTCCCTGAAGCCAGGAAGAAGGAAATAGCATATTGGCTAACGCTCCTATTGTAAGTAATCAGTTCAATACTGATCATATCACAACTATTTTACGGGTTAAGCATTTTGTCCCAATCCGGAGAACGATCAAAACGCCAGAATGCACCATGCATGTTTAATGTCTTACATTGTATAAAAATATAAATGGATTTTTCAAGGAGCTACAAGGTGAGATATCTCCCCTTAAGTATACTTGTATACAAGATGTGATTTTTATCCTACACCTTTCTAGAAAACTTGTAAACCATAAGAGTAAAGCGGATACATTAAATTTTAAATTCATTAGGCTGTAGAGCCATATTGCTTAAATATCGAATAAAAATCCTTATCCACATGTGAATAACTTTATATGAGAGTCAAATATGGTATATGGAGGGTTTCAGAGGGTGTGGATAAACATAAAAAGGACCTTTTGATGAATCCAATCAGGTATTGGGGATAACTTTAGAGATTTCTAAATACGATTCTGAAAGGTTATAAACAGAGATAGGCAGGGTGAAGTTCTAAGGGAGGTTGGAACAGGCAATAAAAGGAGGAGGGAGTCAAGAGGCTCACAGTTGACTTTTCCAGGTGTTCATGGTTAAATATATAAAGGTGTTTTCTGTGAAGATGAAAATGATTCATCACATAAGTATTTCCTTGTAAGGAGGTGCAATACATTGAGACCTACATTCAAACCGAACGTTAGCAAACGTAAAAAAGTTCATGGTTTCCGGAAAAGAATGAGCACGAGCAACGGACGTAAAGTTCTGGCTGCACGTCGCCTTAAAGGCCGTAAAGTCCTGAGTGCTTAAATGCATGTGAAGACCACCGAGGTGGTCTTTTTTTTCTTAAATAGGTCATTTCAGACTGGATGCTCGTATAGGTCAGGTCTGAATTGGCTGCGCAAAAGCCTGCGTATACATCTATGCTCGATGAATGAGTTGTCCGTTTTTTCGAAAACGTTCCTTATATAAGGATGATCGCTTGCCCGGTTCAAGTTAGCCGATCAGCAATCATCCCGGATGAATGCTTGCCTGGTTCAAATAGCCGGTCAGCAATCATCCTGAATGAAGTTGCCGCCAAGACGGTTTATCGTTATTCAAGAAAGCCTATACTAAATCAGTAATGAGGCCTCCGTCAATAATGATGGTGGAGAACAGCAAGGAGAAGCGCCGTGTATAAAAGACTGCGTTTACGGAACCGGGCCGACTTTAGTCGCGTATACCGGTATGGGAAATCGTTTGCCAATCATCAATTTGTGGTGTATGGCTGTCGTCGTAAAGATACAGAACAATTCCGAGTCGGTGTATCCTGTAGCAAGAAAATCGGGAACGCTGTCGTTCGCAACCGAATGAGACGCATGATAAAGGAAATTGTACGCCATCATGAGAAAGAGATTGTCACGCAGATGGATCTGATCTTTATCGTCAGAAAAGGTGCATTGGACATGTCCTATAAGGAGATGGAAAAAAGCCTGCTGCATGCGATGCGCAAGGGCTCTCTTTTGAAGTCGGGCAAGCGGTAAGCTTCGGTTTATTTGTCCTCCTAATTATGGTATGATTTACGGTGGAATGGAATGGTTAAGAGAGGGGTTATGAAGTGTCGCGATTGAAGACATCAAAGGGGAAGTGGATTCTCCTCATTGCAGTCATTGCAATGGTCACTGTACTCGCCGGGTGTACTCCACAAGGAGCCGGGGTTACTACGGAAGATCTGAAGAATAGTGATTCTTTTTGGCAAGCCAATGTTATTTATTGGTTCTCACTGGCGCTCGATACATTTGCCAACTGGTTTAACGGTGAATATGGACTGGCCGTCCTTGTGATGGTGTTAATTGTACGGACGTTAATCTTGCCGCTGACAATGAAGCAGGTTCGCAGTTCCAAGGCGATGCAAGCTATTCAGCCGCAGTTGAAAGAAATTCAAGCCAAGTATAAAGATACACCTGAGAAAGTTCAGCAAGAAACAATGAAGTTGTTTCAGGAGAACAAAGTTAATCCGATGGCCGGTTGTCTGCCACTTATCATTCAGATGCCGATTTACATCGCACTTTATAACTCAATTTACGGAAACTCCAGTCTGAGAACACATGATTTCTTGTGGCTACAACTCGGATCACCCGATCACCTGTTTATTTTGCCAGTGCTGGCAGCTATCACAACATTTGTGCAAACGTGGATGATGATGCGTATGAATCCTGCACAGCAGGTCGGACCGATGCAGTTTATGCTGTGGGTGTATCCGATATTGATCTTTGTTATGTCTTATCAGTTCCCGGCTGCATTGCCGCTGTACTGGTTCTACAGTAACATCTACACGATCGTGCAAAACTATTTCCTTTACCGGAATAATGATAAAATCGTGGCTGAGGTCAACGTGAAGCAGAACAGCTCTTCCAAAAATGGAAATGGAGCTAAACGCAAAAACGGTGGCAAGGCAACTGTCTCTGGAAAAGGGTCGAAAGGGGCCAAAAAATCGAAATGACCAAAGTCATTGCGTCAGGAAAAACCGTTGAAGATGCTGTAAACCAAGGATTGGCTGAGCTTGGCGTAAGCCGGGACAAGGTCGAGATACAAGTGTTAGAGCAGCCGTCAAAAGGATTCCTGGGTTTGTTCGGGGTAAAGGCCGCTAAAGTTGAACTGAAACTTCTACCTGTGCCTGAACCTGTTTCACAGCCGATCAAACCAGCCGCACATATACCTCAGGTTGAAACGACACTTGAGGGTGTGGCAGCTAAAAATCCCTATGAGGAAGCGGCTGCTTTCTTAAAAGAAGTGGCAGCAGGTATGGGACTGGATGTTGAGGTGCATATCAAAAAACAGCGTGACGGACATATCTTTAATATTGCCGGGGAAGACTTGGGCATGATTATTGGGAGACGCGGACAGACGCTGGATGCACTTCAATATTTAACGAACATTGTGGCGAACCGATATTCGGAAAGCTTCGTTCGAATCGTACTGGATGCAGAAAATTTCCGCCAACGTCGACGCAAGACGCTGGAGGATCTGGCTGAACGCTTAGCTGGACAAGCCATTCGCACCGGTAAAGAAGTTGTACTGGAGCCTATGCCTCCGCTCGAGCGAAAAGTCATTCATGCTAAGTTACAAAATAACCCGCAGATTAAGACCTACAGCAAAGGCGAGGAGCCTAATCGGCGCGTGGTCATTACGACGAAATAACACGAATTGAAGACGCAATGGCTTCCTGCCCGGTGCAGAAGCCATTGCTTTTTTCGTACAGAAGCATTTTATGAACATTTAAATAGTGGCTTTAGAGGCATGTGCCTTGACCCATTTGAAATCAATATAGCGTCCTGCGGGGCGCAATTTTAAAATAGAGCAAGGGGAGAGATAACCATGATCAGTGATACGATCACAGCGATATCAACGGCTGTCGGAGAGGCGGGAATCGCAGTAATCCGGGTGAGCGGCCCGGATGCGGTGTCGGAGACGGAGAAGATTTTTCGCAGCAAAACCCCACTAACACATGCAGCATCCCACACGGTCCATTACGGTCATATTATAGATCCGGGGACTGGCGAGAAGATTGAGGAAGTCTTGGTGACGGTGATGCGGGCGCCACGTTCCTTCACAACAGAGGATGTCGTGGAGATTAGCGCTCATGGCGGTGTGGTGTCTGTTAAACGTGTCATGGATCTGCTGTTGCAGCTGGATATTCGTCTCGCTGAGCCCGGCGAGTTCACGAAGCGTGCATTTCTTAATGGACGGATTGATCTGTCCCAGGCGGAAGGGGTCATGGATCTCATTCGTTCCAAGTCCGATCGGGCATTCTCGGTTGCGCTCAAGCAAGTAGAAGGCAAATTGTCATCCAAACTGCGTGATCTCAGATACACATTGGTCGAGACGCTTGCTCATATTGAAGTAAATATCGACTATCCGGAGCATGATGTGGAGTCGTTGACATCCGATTTTATTAAAGAAAAGTCCAGTCAGGTCATGATTGAAATCGATAAATTGCTGGTTACAGCAGAACAAGGAAAGATACTGAGGGAAGGGATTACAACGGCGATCGTTGGACGACCTAACGTAGGCAAATCCTCATTGCTCAATACGTTGGCCCAGGATAATCGCGCAATTGTAACGGACATTCCAGGTACAACACGTGATGTTATTGAGGAATTTGTTACAATTAACAATATACCGCTCAAGCTGCTCGATACAGCAGGTATCCGGGAAACGATGGATGTCGTGGAGAAGATCGGGGTGGAACGTTCGCGTTCTGCTGTGAATGAGGCGGATCTGATATTGATGGTCATTAATGCTGCGGAGCCGGTACATGAGGATGAAATTGAATTATTGGAACAAATACGCGGTAGACAATCCATTATTATAATGAATAAAATGGACTTAGCGCCGCAGGCAGACCGTGAAGTCCTGCTTCGTTATATTCCGGAAGAACGGCTTGTTCCGATGTCGGTAAAAGATGATCTGGGCGTAGACCGATTGGAAGATGCCATCTCAACGTTGTTCTTCAGTGGCAAGCTGGAGTCAGCCGATCTGACGTATGTCAGCAATGTGCGTCACATCGCTTTGCTCAAAAAAGCGAAACAGTCGCTCATTGATGCCTATGAAGCTGCCGAACAGCTGATTCCCATTGATATGATCCAGATTGATGTCCGTCTGGCATGGGAGCAGTTGGGTGAAATCGTAGGTGATACGGCACATGATGCGTTGATCGATCAGATTTTCTCTCAATTCTGCCTCGGAAAATAACACCGGACAAACATACCCGCTCTGAAAAGTAGTATGATAATAAAGTCCATCTGTGGGTGGTCAAAGAATCCGCGAAAATGTCTGAAGTGAATATAGACTTGATGGCTTAATATATATCGGATACGCGTGTATGTGGAGCGTGTTCGCGTTTTAAACAACATAGTTCGCGTACGTGTATTAACAAGTGCAGCGGCAAAAGGGAGGTAAGTAGGGATGGCTTTTAATGGCGGAAATTATGATGTAATCGTCGTTGGTGCAGGACATGCTGGTGTGGAATCGGCACTGGCTGCAGCCCGTATGGGGTCCAAAACACTAATGATTACGATCAATCTGGATATGGTGGCTTTCATGCCTTGTAACCCATCTATTGGCGGACCGGCAAAAGGACATGTGGTACGTGAGATTGATGCACTTGGTGGAGAGATGGGACGGAATATCGATAAGACCTTTATTCAGATGCGGATGCTTAACACAGGTAAAGGACCTGCGGTTCATGCACTTCGTGCTCAGGCGGATAAATTCTCTTACCAACATACGATGAAAGAAACGATGGAGAATGAACGCAACCTGACGATGCGTCAAGGGATGGTTGATCGCTTGATCGTTGAGGATGGACATTGTGTGGGTGTGGTTACGCAGACAGGCACAGAGTACCGTGCCAAAGCCATAGTTTTGACAACAGGTACGTACCTGCGCGGTAAAGTTATTATGGGCGAATTGATGTACGAAAGTGGCCCAAATAATCAACAGCCTTCGCTTAAACTGTCGGAGCATCTGCGGGAGCTTGGCTTCGAACTGGTTCGATTCAAAACAGGTACACCACCGCGTGTGCATAAGGATACGATTGATTTTAGCAAAACGGAAATTCAGCCGGGTGATGACGAGCCGAAGTTCTTTTCTTATGAAACAGAATCTTCTGATAATGAGCAGCTGCCTTGTTGGTTGACGTATACGTCTGTGGAAACACACCAGATTATTAACGATAATCTTCACCGTGCACCCATGTTCTCAGGGGTGATTGAAGGTACTGGACCGCGTTATTGCCCATCGATCGAGGATAAAATTGTGCGTTTCAGCGACAAGCCGAAGCATCAGATTTTCCTGGAGCCAGAAGGCAAAAACACATCGGAGTACTATGTACAGGGGCTGTCGACCAGTCTGCCAGAGGATGTTCAATTGGCGGTTCTGCGTTCAATCCCGGGTATGGAAAAAGTAGAAATGATGCGTAACGGATACGCTATTGAATATGATGCGATGGTACCTACACAGCTGTGGCCTTCACTGGAAACGAAACGTCTGCCAGGTCTGTTTACAGCAGGGCAGATTAACGGTACTTCCGGGTACGAGGAAGCGGCAGGACAAGGCGTGATGGCCGGCATCAACGCAGCGCGTAAAGTACAGGGGAAAGATCCAATCGTTCTTGACCGCTCCCAAGGTTACATTGGTGTGCTGATTGATGATCTTGTAACCAAAGGTACGAATGAACCTTACCGTCTGCTGACTTCCCGTGCAGAATACCGTTTGTTGCTTCGTCATGATAATGCAGATATGCGTTTGACAGAAATCGGTCATGATATTGGATTGATCACTGAAGAACGTTACGCCAAATTCCTGGATAAAAAGGCAAAAGTTGAGCAGGAAGTAGCTCGACTGAAAGTGGCGAAAGTTCGCCCTGTCGAGGTGAATTCGAAGCTGGAAGAGATTGGCTCTACACCGATTCAGGATGGCAGTACACTTCTTACATTGATGCGTCGTCCAGAAATCGGATATGACTGGATTGAACAGATCTCACCTTCTGAAGTGGAACTGAGTCCAGATATGAAAGAGCAAGTGGAAATTCAAATTAAATATGCGGGTTATATTGAGAAACAATTGATCCACGTGGAACGTTTGCTAAAAATGGAGAAAAAGAAAATTCCGGATACGATTGTATATGACGAAATTCATGGCCTTGCTATGGAGGCAAAGCAGAAGCTCGCTAAGATTCGTCCAATCTCGATCGGACAGGCGTCCCGTATTGCCGGAGTCACTCCTGCGGATATCTCCATTCTGCTGGTTTACCTGGAGCATTATAACCGTGTAACCGCAGCAAGGGGACAATAATGGACGATATTCAACAGCAGCTACAACGGCGTCTGAAGAAACATGGATTGGAGCTGGATGAACGCCAGCTGGAACAATTCGAATTGTATTTTCAGGAGCTGGTGACCTGGAATGAAAAGATGAATCTAACCGGGATTACCGAACGTGAACAAGTATATACAAAGCATTTCTATGATTCGGTATCGTTGGCGTTTTATACAGATATGTCAAAGGTAACCAAGCTTGCAGACATCGGTTCAGGAGCAGGATTCCCTGGACTGCCACTTAAAATTTGTTTCCCGCATATCAAGCTGACCATCGTTGATTCACTGAATAAACGTATTGGCTTTCTGCAGCATGTCGTGAACACACTCGGCTTAACGGATGTAGAACTGATTCACGGGCGTGCAGAGGAACTGGGGCGCAAGGAAGGGTACCGTGACAGCTACGATCTGGTTACAGCGCGTGCAGTAGCCAAGTTGGCGGTTCTTAACGAGTTCTGTCTGCCATTTGTTCGGAAAGGTGGATTATTCGCTGCAATGAAGGGCGGAGACCCTCGCGAAGAAATGAAGGAAGCTGAATTTAGCTTTAATCAGCTGAAAGGACGGGTAAAAGTAGTACATCCGTTTCAGCTGCCGGTTGAAGAATCGGAACGCCATATCATTCTGATTCAGAAGTTTGACAGAACTCCATATAAATATCCACGTAAACCGGGAACACCACTAAAAACACCTTTGATATAGTCTTGTAGGTTGACTGGTTTACTTGATCAGAGTTTTCTATGCAACATCGTATATAGTTTAAAAGGTAAGATGATAATTGTTCGTTTTATTAGCGAAGAATATGGAATAAGAGTAAAGAGGATGTTTCACGTGAAACATCCTCTTTTTGTGTTTTTTTTATCATCATTGTATAGATAGCCTCTACATCTTCATTACATAGAACTGAGAAAAGAAAGCCAAGAATTAATTTTTAAAGAAAAAACGAACCATGCGATAGATTATTTCTGTGGTACACCTATACTCGGTTGTATGGATTGCTATTCTTGGAGAAAGAAAGATATAGGGGAGACAGCAAAGCATAGGGTTGTTCTGCCCATGGTGGAATGGAAAATCGAAATTCAAGTTGTATTCAGCAGGCACACAAGGCAGCTACTATGAGCAAGTGCTATGTGTAGAGGTCATTCATATCTTACTGTGTGTGAGTAGTCTTATGGCTAATGTTTATGAAGAAAAAGCAGGAAAATTAGAAGAGTTTAAAGAATAGGTAAACATAGGATTATGGAAGAAAAGATGATAGAATAGAAGTATCCGGTTCTGGATTACAGAGATCATAGATTATATGTATAGATAGATTTTGGAGTATTATTGTGTGGGTTACACAAGGCGTCTTGGAAGGCACAACTTATTCGAACAACGACAGCATATGAAAGGGTCGCTTATTGAATAAGAAGCACCTGCAACTCTGCGGGAGCTATTACGAAACTAGGTGGTAATATACGGAATGAAAGAACAATTTTCGAAGTTGTTTGGTTTGGCGGAGCGCAATAACGGAGATGAGATTAAACAAATTCCGGTCAATGAAATTGTGAGCAGCCCATATCAACCCCGTACTATTTTTGATGATGATAAAATTGATGAGTTGTTGCAGACGATCAAGACACATGGAGTTATTCAGCCTATAGTCGTCCGCGTACGAAATGGATCATATGAGATTATCGCCGGGGAACGTCGCTGGCGTGCAGTTCGAAAACTTGGTTTGGATCACATTCCAGCCATTGTACGGGAATTCAACGATTCTCAGGCAGCATCCATCGCATTGATTGAGAATCTGCAGCGTGAGGGACTGACTTCCATTGAAGAGGCTGTTGCTTATCAGAAATTGATTGATTTGCACCAACTTACACAGGAAAGTCTTGCGCAGCGTTTGGGTAAAAGTCAGTCAACCATTGCGAACAAAATTCGATTGTTGCAGCTTCCAGACGGCATTAAGACGGCATTGATGGAACGTAAAATTTCGGAGCGCCATGCCAGAGCATTGCTTTCGCTGGATACGGAAGAGCTGCAAATGAAATTGCTCGGAGAAATTATTGATAAAGAGTTAAATGTTAAACAAACGGAAGCAAGGGTTGCCTTTTACAAGGAAGCCTCGAAGATCAAAAAATCCAGACGTGTCTCTTTCACCAAGGACGTTAGACTTGCTCTTAATACGATTCGTCAATCCATTGATATGGTAACAGGCTCCGGTCTGGACATCAAGACCAAGGAAGCAGATCATGAGGACCATTACGAGATCGTTATTCATATCCCGAAACGCAAATAGTTGAAGCTCTTACAGCGGCAATGGGCCGCTTTTTCTGTCTATAAAGTGGAGAATGTTCTGAACAGCGCAGAAGAGCACCATGAAGAAAACGGAAGTTGATGTTTGAGTGGATGATAGCCACCTGCTTTTTGTTAACTGTAGTTCACAACCTACAAGAAAAGACTCCTATTTTATTTGAGGTGAAGTAATTGTCTAAGATTATGGCCGTAGCAAATCAAAAGGGCGGTGTGGGGAAAACGACGACATCTGTTAACTTGGGTGCAGGACTGGCTTCACTCGGGAAAAGGGTATTGCTTGTCGATATTGATCCCCAGGGGAATACAACCAGCGGAGTCGGAATCAACAAGGCAGATGTGGCCAATTGTATATATGATGTCATTATTAATGATGTCCCCCCCCAGGAAGCGATTGTGGAAACTCAGATTGAAGGCCTTCACATCATACCTGCAACGATTCAGCTTGCCGGAGCCGAGATTGAATTGGTATCCACGATATCACGGGAAGTGCGCCTGAAAAAATCACTCGCCATGGTGAAAAAAAACTATGATTACATACTGATCGATTGCCCACCCTCCCTTGGCATGTTAACGATCAACTCGTTGACAGCTTCCGATTCGGTGATCATTCCGATTCAGTGTGAATATTATGCGCTTGAGGGCTTGAGCCAATTGCTCAACACCGTTCGTCTGGTGCAGAAACATCTGAATACTTCCCTGCAGATTGAAGGGGTATTACTGACTATGTTTGACGCGCGTACGAATCTGGGCATTCAAGTGATTGAAGAAGTAAAGAAGTATTTTCAACAAAAGGTGTACCAGACGATTATTCCGCGCAACGTGCGGCTTAGTGAAGCACCGTCTCACGGACAGTCCATCATTACGTATGATCCTCGATCCCGAGGGGCAGAAGTGTATTTAGAGCTCGCAAAGGAAGTGATTTCTTATGAGTAAGCGGCTTGGAAAAGGCCTTGATGCCCTCATTCCTTCGCTTTCAATTAATGACGATGATAAAGTCGTAGAAATCCCGATTAGTCAGCTGCGGGCAAACCCTTACCAACCTCGCAAAGTGTTTGATGAAGATGCAATACATGAATTAGCCGAGTCAATTCGTCAACATGGTGTTATACAGCCCATTATTGTACGTTCTGTTCTAAGAGGTTATGAGATTATCGCTGGCGAACGGCGTTTCAGAGCTTCCCAATATTGCGGTAACGCGACCGTGCCTGCCGTAGTTCGTAATTTCAGTGATCAGCAGGTTATGGAGATTGCTTTGATCGAGAACCTGCAACGGGAAAATCTGAATGCGATGGAGGTTGCATTTGCTTATCAGGGGTTGATGGACCAGTTCGGGTTAACCCAAGAAGAGCTCTCTGTAAAAGTGGGCAAATCCCGTTCTCACATTGCTAACTTCCTCCGATTATTATCATTGCCTGAAGAAGTGAAGGATCATGTTTCACGTGGAACATTGTCGATGGGACATGCCCGTGCTATTGTCGGGGTTAAAGATGAAGCCCTTGTTAAACAACTAGCACAACAAACCATCGATCAGCAATGGAGTGTTCGTGAACTTGAGGAAGCTGTTCAACAGTTGGATCGTTCCAAATCGGGTGAGGTCAAAGCCAAATCCAAGGTGAAGAAAAAAGATCCATTTATTGATACATTAGAAGAGTCGTTGCGTGAACGGTTTAAAACAACGGTGAAAATCAAGCATAACAAGGATAAAGGGAAAATTGAGCTCAACTACTACAGCAAACAAGATCTGGAGCGACTGTTGGAACTGTTGCAATAATAGTCATGATTCCATGATCCATTTACAACATGCGGGGCTTTTTCATGTGATGACATATCGCCTCTGTACCATGGAGAAACGATATGTCATTATTTGTTTATAGGTACCTACCAAGAAGAAGAACAATCAATTAGGGACAGAGGTGGTTATGAGGTGGAGGGAGTTATCTATCTGGATCATGCGGCGACATCTTGGCCTAAACCACCTGCTGTCGGTGAAGCCATGATGAAAGCTCTGGACATTGCAGGAGCCAATCCGGGCAGAGGCAGTCATCGGATGGCTGTACAGGCGAGTAGGGTATTATTTGGTGCCAGAAAAGCGATATCTACTCTTTTTGGTATTGGTAATGCCAATGACATTGCATTGGGTGCTAATACTACAGAAGCTTTAAATCTGGCTATTCAAGGTTGGTTAAGAGAAGGCGATCATGTCATTGCTACCATGGCTGAACATAATTCAGTAAGGCGGCCACTGGAGTATATGCGCAGAATACGAAATGTAGAGATCGATTATGTACCTGTTAATGCTGCTGGGGCGATCGATCTTGTTCAATTCGCACGCCTGTTTCGATCCAATACTAGATTGGTTGTCTGCACACATAGCTCGAACCTGCTTGGTAGTATTCTGCCAATTGGTGAGATTGCACTAATGTGTCAAAAACATCAGGTGACTTTACTTGTGGATGCTGCTCAAAGTGCTGGTGTGATGCCGGTAGATGTGAAGCAACTAGGTATTGATATGCTCGCCTTTCCAGGTCATAAGGGACTATTGGGGCCACAAGGAACAGGGGGCCTGTATATAGCCCCTGAGTTGGATGTGCAGCCGTTACTTCATGGAGGGACAGGCAGCCAATCGGAGGCGATTGAGCAGCCGCTTGTTCGTCCTGACCGATATGAGGCGGGTACGCCGAATACTGTAGGTATAGCAGGGCTAACAGCTGGAGTCCAGCATGTGCTTGAACTGACACCTGAATCGATTTATAAACAGGAGTGGGATTTGACTCAGCATATGATGAATGGGTTATCATCGGTACAGGGGATTCGAATGCTTGGTCCTGAAATTGGACAGCCGCGTACCGGATTGTTATCTTTTACTGTTGAGGGATATGATTCGGCTCAGCTGGCGTTCCAATTAGACCGGAATTATGGCATTGCTGTGCGTTCGGGTTTCCATTGTACACCTCTTGCCCATGAATCGGCAGGGACAACAGCAAGTGGGGCTGTCAGAGCGAGCGTGGGGTACAGTACATCAAGAGGAGATGTCGACTCGTTGATCGAAGCGGTTATTGAATTAACTGCATCAAAACTCATATGAAGCAGCACCAATAAAACCTGAATTTCTAATGCTCAAAGAGCATGATTCAAGAGCGTAAAACGATGATTAACTACGAGGGTTATCTGGTGAATGATAGGTATGCTTGAGAGATCATTTGAACGTGTGATGGCATACTGGATGCAATGATCGATGAAGTGGAACGGGCTTGATGCTACAGACGTTAATCTGAACAAACCAACAGAGGGGTAGTTGCACTACATGGCTGAATTAAATGAGCTGATTCTGGAACAGCTGATATGGATTGTTGGCGGCATGGCATTACTTATGGTGATCTTGCTCATCGTAAGTATCGCTCAAGGCGCAAAGTTACGAAAGTTAAAACGGAAATATGAAGCCATGATGGCTGGCAGTGGAGTGGAAGATCTGGAGTCACTGTTGATCAATCTGAAAATTCAGATGGACAGCATTGAGGACGAACATAAGCTGCAAACGGATGAGTTAAAGACTGTCATGCAGAAGTTGACCCGCATTCAGGGTAAAGTGGGTGTGAAAAGGTACAACGCTTATGGAGAGCTTGGCAGTGACCTGAGTTTCTCCATGGCCATGGTGAACGATAACCAAGACGGCATGGTACTTACTGGTATTTATAATCGTGACGGCTCCTATGTATATGCCAAACCTCTAAAGGGGGGAGAGTCCACGTATACACTATCCCCTGAGGAGAAGGAAGCCATTACTCTGGCACAGCAAGCAGAGTAGAGCGTGTATGCCATTCGCGAATGGCCGAGTATAGACTGCTGGATATAATCTCAGACATACGCATGACAAGACTGAGACGTGTATTCTGCAAAACAAAGTATTCCATAAAGCCGCCGACGTTAACGATACCTGTAAGATGGATATCGCCGACCGGCGGTAATTCTTTATTTACACCTGCTCCCGGTTTGAGCGGTCCATTCACGACCTGGATGCATCCTACACTCGAAGACTGTCCCAGACAAGCATCAATGCCAATCACATAAGGGTTGTGATGGGTGGCTGTGATTTTGTGAAGGGTGTCCTGCAGGTTCATCGCATGTACGGGTTCATCCAGTGTGCCATAGAGATGGAATAGAGGGCTGTCCCACTTGGCAAGCGACGAGCCAACGAGGGGGCCGAGGCAGTCTCCGGTAGATCGGTCTGTACCGATGCAGACAACGACTACATTTTGCAGTGAATGGGCTTTATAGAGATGAAACATTAAACGATGAATGATGGCTGAGTGAATGCCTGGATCTGTATGTGGGATTTTCAGACTGGTCATGTCTTGAGATGAAAAGGAATGCGAGATGGGATTCATAGGATCTATCCTTTCCCTTGGAATGGTAGTAACAGTATATGGAAGGATAGAACGTTTTATACTTCGTAAGGACAAGCTTTTTCAAAGGGATTGAAAGGAGCAGGACATGGACGAGTGGATAGATGATTGGATGCTGATTGCTTTTGATTCTACCCAGCAGGCACTGCGGGCAGAGATGTTGTTGGAGTTTGCCGAGATAGAGATTGATTTGTTCCCCACCCCCAAAGAGATCACAGCGGGATGTGCTCTATGTATTCAATTTCCGAAAGAAGACCTGGAGAGAGTGAAGCAGATCATTCGTAATGAGTTTGTTGAGATCCGTGGCCTCTATTTCAAAACTGCAGACAGCTATGATAACATACCCATGTAGAGGAGGTTTGATCTATGCTGCCATTTAAGTTTGCTGCTGCAGCTCCTACTGATCCGGTGGATGACCCTAACGCTATAGAAGACACTGTAAAAAGTGCTATAAGCTGGACAGATCGATTATGGAACAAAGTCGCCGATGCAGATATGTGGTTTAATATTCTGTTCAGTTCGATCCGTATCGTTATTATTTTCATTATTACGCGTATTGTGATCAAGATTGTATCACGTATTATAGATCGTACGATGGCACGTAAGCAGGAAGGCAAGATCCGCGTCAATCCGCGCCGATTTATAACGGTGGGAGAGTTGATGAAAAATGCGACATCCATAACATGTAATTTCATTATGATTCTGTTACTGTTATCTGAGATCAATGTGAAAGTTGGACCCTTGTTAGCAAGTGCGGGTGTGCTTGGACTTGCCATTGGTTTTGGTGCCCAAGGATTGGTGAAAGATGTTATTACCGGTTTCTTCATTATATTGGAGGATCAATTTGCAGTAGGTGATGTTATTCAAACAGGAACCTATAAAGGAACTGTTGAGGTCATTGGCCTGAGAACGACCAAGCTGGTTAGCTGGCAGGGTGAGGTGCACATCATTCCAAATGGTACGATTGCAAGTGTAACCAACTTCTCGATGTCGAATTCACTTGCGGTTGTGGATATTCCGATGAAGGGTGAACAGGCCCTGGACGAGTCAGTACACTTGGTGAAACGAGCATTGGCTGGAATTGAGGATCGTGATCTGAATATCGTTAAAGTACCTGATGTGCTTGGTATTCAGTCGATGTCTACCTCGGAATATGTGGTTCGCATTGTTGCTGAGTGCCTGCCGAACTCCAGAGCCTCTGTAGAGCGTCAAATTCAGAGTGATGTGAAGAAAACAATGGAGTATCATGAGATGAGCAATCAGGCAGCATTAGAGCAAGCAGCAGCTCAGGAGAAGGATGAGGGGGATGGCATAGGTGGAGCGTAAAATTTTTCAGCTTGGGGACATAGTACAAATGAAAAAGCAGCATCCATGTGGCAGCAATGAGATGGAAATCATCCGGATGGGTATGGATATCCGCATCAAGTGTGTAGGGTGTAAACACAGCGTACTAATTCCCAGAGCGAAATTCGAGAAAAACATGAAAAAGGTCCTGCGCTCGACAGAAGATACAGCTGAATCCTAGGAATAATACAAGGGAATTTTACTTTTTGTGCAGCCCATAATAACGTTTACATGGAGGCATGGCTTAGGTATTGCGTTCTGTAAATGATCATGCTATAATCATTATTGCTGCGGAAAGGTACCCAAGAGGCCCAAGGGGGCTGACTCGAAATCAGTTAGGCGTGTCACAGCGTGCGTGGGTTCGAATCCCACCCTTTCCGCCACTAATCAATCTTGTTTAGTGAAATTGTAATTTACTCAACGTGAGTCGAGCTTTATATATGTAATATGACCTCCATTATTGGGAGGTTTTTTTGTTTGGATTTTCTTATTTAATCATTCAAGCTTAAACAAAACAAAGAGCCCCTAAGGGCTCTTCATTCGGCGGTGCATTCGGTTTGTTAGGAAACAATCGGTCGTAACGATCAAGAAACCTGGCGTACGTACTGCTATCGCAATACTCGTGTTTCAGACAAAGGCCTTACACACAACCATCTTGCTTCTTAAATTACGTGATGAATCTCCAACATTAAATGTTCGGCTTCGTTGTCCAACGGAACCACACCTCTCTCGTGCACCGCCTAATTGTATTATGTGCATTAGTACGTTTTGTATACATCAGTCTGAAAAAAATCATTACAATTAGTGGACACGAGCCTTGGTAAGCTTCTTCCACTTGCGATTGTGATTGCTTGTTTCAGGGAAAGCTTCACCCCTTTGCAGGGTTACCCGTTTCGGGTTGTTAATTTCTGTATGAAAGCTCTTCTCACCAACCTCGGTGTACTCACCATCGTTTGGAGCTTTGTCTCCTGGTTCAAACTCGGTTTTTTCACCCATGATAAAACCTCCTTGGCATAATGGATTTCAATGTTACTTCTGTAGTGTGCTCCATTGGAGTTATGATCATGTGTAATAAGAAGAGGGAACGTTTGCTTGCATTGAGACGGCATTTTTGTTATATTAATATAGTTCGAGTTTGTGCTCGTTCCTTGCTCTCAACCTAGATTGAGGGCCAGAGTCCATAAGGAGGTGAAAATTATGCGCAAATATGAAGTGATGTACATTATTCGTCCTGATGTTGAGCAAGAAGTTGTTCAAGCTACAGTCGATAAATTCCAAGGCATCATCTCCAACGGCGGTGGTGAAGTTACAGCTCACGACGTTATGGGTAAACGCCGTCTTGCGTATGAGATCAAGAAATTCCGTGATGGTGTTTATGTTCTGGTACACTTCACTGCTGAACCAGCAGTTGTTACTGAACTTGAGCGTCTCATGAAGATTTCTGACGAAGTTATTCGTTATCTCATTACAAACGACGTTAAGTCTGCTTAAGACAACTCGTGATTAACGCACCAATACGCTCTGAAGGAGGGGATTACATTGTTGAACCGTGTCATTCTGATCGGCCGGTTAACCCGGGATCCTGAGTTGCGTTATACTCCAGCTGGAGTAGCAGTTACGCAATTTACTTTGGCAGTGGACAGACCGTTTACAAGCCAAGGGGGAGAACGGGAAGCGGATTTCATTCCGGTCGTAACCTGGAGACAGCTTGCTGAGACTTGTGCAAACTATTTGCGCAAAGGACGCCTAGCTGCAGTCGAAGGACGCATTCAAGTACGGAATTACGAGAATAACGAAGGAAAACGTGTATACGTGACCGAAGTCATTGCCGATAACGTCCGTTTCTTGGAGTCAGCTAACCGTGATAATAACGGTGGCGGCGGTGGGCAACCGATGCGTGAAGAGCCTTCTTATGGAGGCGGCGGGCGCGCGAACAATAACAATAATTCGCGTAGCAACAATCAGGATCCTTTTTCCGATGACGGAAAACCGATTGATATATCGGATGATGATTTGCCATTTTAACGTGAATCGACACTCTTAGAGTGATTGGTTTAACGATAGGAAAGGACTGAAAAGCATGGGCTTCAAGCAAAGAGAAGGCGGAGACAACGATAAAAGACCGGCACGTCGTGGCGGCCGTAATAAACGTCGTAAAGTGTGCTTCTTCACAGCCAACAAAATTACTCACATCGATTATAAAGATACGGACTTGCTTCGTAAATTTATCAGCGAACGTGGAAAAATTTTGCCACGCCGTGTAACAGGTACTAGCGCTAAATATCAACGCATGCTGACGATTGCCATCAAACGCTCCCGTCAAATCGCATTGCTGCCATACACAACTGAGTAGTCTTACTCAGTATGGATACAAAGCAGTCGGCTTATAGCCGGCTGCTTTTTTGCATATATTTATATAAAATAATGGGAGGGAACTCCTTAATGGCAGGACGTGGAAGGTTGCGGTGATGAAGCAATTAACGCTTAAATGTTTTATAATAGAATCTATTGTAGTATTGGGCTAGTTGGTAGGGTGCGTTCAAACGAATATAGATTCCACCATCAGGAGAGAGTATGAATACAACCAAACGTAAAGTAAAACAGCAACGAAGGAGTAGTTTGCGATTCTGGATTGTAGCTACGTTGTTGCTTTCCATTATATATATCTGGCTACAGCAAAAAGGAGACACCTATGACATATGGCCAGGAAATAACGTGCAAGAAGCGATGCCAATTACAGGACTTCACCCGGTCGTAGCAGAAAGTGAGAAATTGTTGGTTCGGAAGGCGGCAAGGCGAGGAATAGAGATTGTAGTTACACACGGTTACCGCAGCATGGAGGAACAAGATGCGCTGTATAATCAAGGGCGTTCGAGTGCGGGCAGTATTGTGACCAACGCGCAAGGAGGAGACTCTTATCACAATTATGGACTAGCGATTGATTTTGCATTGCGTACTCCTGAAGGTGATGTGGTCTGGGACATGGATCGTGATGATAACGGGAATGGGCAGGCCGATTGGATGGAGGTTGTTGACCTTGCCAAGGAATTGGGGTTTACATGGGGCGGGGATTGGGCCAACTTTCCGGATTATCCTCATCTGCAAATGGACTTCGGACTTAGTATCAATGAATTAAAGCGTGGTAAAAGACCACCAGAACCCCATTGAACATTGGTATTATATATACATGTAACTGTATAAATATTAGAAATGCCTTGCATTTTGCAGGGCTTTTTTCTTTCTTTTGTAAAATAAATGATAAAAGATTACAATTTGCTCTTTACATACGCGAATAAATAAAACTATACTATAATAACTAGATTTTTCATTACGATACGGTAGATTATATAAAGCATATCTGTGATTGCATAATTTAGTTATTAATCAAATGTACTTCAAGATTGAAATCCACCTCCATACATTCCTCATACATGACATTATAATTTTTTATATAACAATATTCAACATTTAGTTATACACCTTATGTAATGTTAATGTAATATATTCAGAAAGATCAAGCTTCTGCCTACTTTTCTCTGACCCATAAAAGGACACCCTAGTATCTAAAACCCCTTGATATTTACCTTTAAAGTATAACAAATATCCATAACTGTATTATTAAAAACATTTATACCAAAAATCTCAAAATAAGCATTGACGTCACCTAAATTTACACGTATGATTACATTAATTATTTTGCTTAATAATCCCGCTAGGAATTATCAACATTAATTGACCATCGGTCTAAATACCAGTACGGAAACTTGGTTCTCCTAATGAATTGATATTTTGTATAAACTTTCGTTCATTATCTTCAAGAACATGGAAATATACAGAGAATGCATTCTTCTACACTTGAATACAGTCTGCAGAAATTATGGGGTTAGGGTGATTGATTTGAATACAGAGCTACTGGAAGTCAGAAATCTAACTACATCATTCAGAATTGAAGATGACTATTATGCGGCAGTTGATCACGTTAACCTTTCGGTTAAGAAAAATGAAGTGTTGGCTATTGTGGGAGAATCAGGATCAGGCAAAAGTGCTTTTGCATTTTCAATTATGGGGCTACATAACAAAGCCAAAATTGACGGTGAGATTCTGTACAAAGGGCAGAATATAGCGAATATATCGCCTAACAAGTTAAACAAACTCCGCGGTAAAGAAATGGGAATGATCTTTCAGGACCCACTTTCCGCACTAAACCCTCTGATGTTGATCGGTGACCAGATCGAAGAGATTCTGACATTGCATCAACCCAAGTTATCTTCGAAAGAGAAGAAAGACAAAGTTATTGATTTGCTTAACCAAGTAGGGATACCACGTCCCGAACATATATACAAGCAGTATCCTCACGAACTATCGGGTGGTATGAGACAGAGAGTTGTTATCGCGATTGCGATTGCCAACAAACCTGAATTGCTGATTGCTGACGAACCAACGACAGCGCTTGACGTTACGATCCAACTGCAAATTCTGGAGCTTATCCGGGAATTGAAGAACGAGATTAACGCAGGAATCATCCTGATCACGCATGATCTGGGAGTAGTCGCCGAGATGGCTGATCGCGTAGCGGTCATGTATGCAGGTGAAATTGTTGAGATTGCAGATATCTATACTCTGATGACGGATGCCAAACATCCATACACACGTTCTCTACTAAACTCGATTCCTACCATTTCTGAAGAAAAATCGAAGCTTCATGTCATTCAAGGCATTGTTCCTTCACTGAAAAATCTTCCTCGCCAAGGGTGCCGATTCAAGGCTCGAATTCCATGGATAAGTGATTCGGCTCATGAAGAAAACCCACAGATGCATGAAATTGCCCCAGGTCACTTTGTACGGTGTACCTGCTACCAGCACTTTCATTTTCCTGATCAAGCTGAGGAGGAATAACATAATGGCACTACTCGAAGTAGAAGGACTCAAAATACACTTTCCAATTCGCGGCGGGTTGATCAAGCGTGAAATTGGCAACATCAAGGCAGTTGACGATGTGAGTTTCTCCATTGAGCAAGGTCAGACCTATGGTCTTGTAGGTGAGTCTGGCTCAGGCAAAACCACGACAGGCAGAGCCATTATCGGTCTGAACCATGTGACGGACGGGAGAATTCTTTTTAATGGAAGAGATCTGGCAAAAGAGAGGCGGAAAGATCGACAGCTGCAGCGGGATGTGCAGATGATCTTCCAGGATCCGTACTCTTCTCTTAATCCCAAGAAACGGGTAATCGACATTATTGCTGAACCGCTCCGCAATTATGAACGACTAACGGCTACGGAAGAGAAACGCCAGGTCAGAGATCTTCTGGAGAAGGTAGGCCTGAGCCCTGAGTCGATCTATAAGTACCCTCATGAGTTTTCCGGAGGACAGCGGCAGCGGATTGGGATTGCTCGTGCGATTGCACTGAAGCCAAAGTTGATTATCGCTGATGAGCCGGTATCTGCATTGGATGTATCGGTGCAAGCTCAGGTGCTTAATTTCATGCAGGAAATTCAAAAAGAATTAAATCTGACCTATCTGTTCATCAGTCACGATTTAGGTATTATCCGACATATGTGTGATCAGATTGGAATTATGTATAAAGGCCGATATGTGGAACAGGGAACAACCGAAGATATTTTCGAGAATCCACAACATATCTATACCAAGCGTTTAATTGCAGCCATTCCGGATATGGACCCAACCAAACGTGAAGAAATGGTAGCCTTCCGTCAACAGGTCAAATCCGAGTATGAACATTCATACCGAAATTTCTTTGATGAGGAAGGGCTGGCTTACTCGCTCCAATCCATTTCCGATACTCACCGAGTAGCTCTACCTCAGAAAGGTTGAAGACCATATGTGGAAAACGATAGTACGCAGAATTATCATTATGATCCCTCAGATCTTTTTGCTTAGCCTGTTGGTCTTTCTGATGGCAAAAGCGATGCCTGGGGATGCACTTACCGGATTACTCGACCCGAGTATTGACCCCAAAGCACTTGAGGAACAGCGGGAACGACTGGGATTAAACAATCCATGGTATGTGCAATATTGGGATTGGATCAAAAATGCTGCACAAGGCGATTTTGGACAATCTTTCCGATTCAAAATGCCCGTATCTGATCTGATTGGGCAACGTGTTGCCAATACGTTCTGGCTTGCACTGGCGACACTTGTGTTTACTTATCTGATTGCCATTCCACTTGGCATTATCAGCGGACGTTACAACGATACTTGGTCCGATCGATTAATCACAGGTTACACTTACTTGGGCTTTGCAGCCCCGTTGTTTATCTTCGCATTGGTGATGTTGTGGATTTTTGGATTCCATTTTGGTTGGTTCCCAACCGGGGGAAGTGTGGAACCTGGACTTACGCCAGGTACGTTCAACTATGTAGCTAGCAAATTCTATCATCTATTATTACCAGCATTATCAATGGCATTGATTACAACGGTATCTACCGTTCAATATTTGCGTAGTGAAATTATCGATATCAAGCACAAGGAATTCGTTCTTACTGCGAGAGCCAAGGGCGCCTCGGAATCCCGAATCTACAACAGGCATATTTTAAGAAATTCCCTGTTGCCGATCGCCGCATTTTTCGGTTATGAGATTACGGGACTTATTGGCGGTACCATCTTCATTGAAAGCATATTCAGTTATCCGGGTATGGGACAGTTATTTCTGAATTCAATTTCCCTTCGGGATTTCAGTGTGGTGACTGCACTTGTCCTGTTATATGGCATAGCTACAATCCTGGGATCGCTGCTGTCTGACATTATTCTGGGAATTGTTGATCCACGTATACGGATCAAGTAAGAACTTGAAGATTTCGGGGTGAAAATAAGATGAGCAAGACCAATGATGTCGTTATAACTTCACAGAAGATTGATAAGAGTCCCTCCAGCCTGAGTATCTTGTGGAGGGAGCTTGTCAGAGATAAGGTGGCACTAATCTCGCTCATATTTTTGGGACTGGTCATACTGCTGGTCTATGGCACTTCTTTGATCCTGGATCAAGCGGAAATTGTTAAGGTCGACTTGTTCGCATTATATGAACCACCTTCTGCGCAATATTGGCTAGGGACAGACTACGGTGGTCGCGACGTATTTGGACAACTGGTCATCGGTACGCGTAACTCTCTAACCATTGGTATTATCGTAACGCTAATGACTGGATTTATAGGTATATTGATCGGTCTGTTATCCGGTTACTTCGGCGGAATGATCGATAACCTGTTCATGCGCGTTGTTGATTTCTTTATGATTCTTCCGATGCTGATGATTGTTATCGCGTTTGTAACAGCAGTGCCCAAATATAATATTGTATCTTTCTCATTAATTATGACAGCCTTTCTCTGGATGGGAATTGCCAGGTTAATCCGCTCCAAGGCATTACAGGAACGGGAGCTGGACTATGTAAAAGCTTCAAAAACATTAGGTTCTTCCCATCTGAAGATCATGCTCTCACAGGTTCTTCCTAATCTTAGCTCTATTATCATCGTAACGATGACGCTAAACCTCGCTGCCAACATTGGCCTCGAATCCGGGCTGTCTTTCCTGGGATTTGGTTTTCCTGAAAGCACACCCAGTCTTGGAACGCTCGTAAGCTATGCTCGTAATCCGCAAACACTGGAATCCAGATGGTGGATATGGCTACCCGCGTCAGTACTTATTCTGGTATTGATGTTGAGTATAAATAATGTCGGACAGGCCCTGAAGCGTGCGACTGATGCAAGACAAAGAAGAGGTTAAAAAAAGGGAGGAAAGGTTCATGAAAAAGGGAATTTTTTCAAGGGGACTATTTTTCACGATGATGTTGGTCTTCGTACTGGCGCTTGCGGCGTGCTCGGAGAAAGAGGCGGCAACACCAACGCCTTCTACGAACTCAGGAGAAACAAAAACGGAGGAAAAGCCTGCTAATGAAGAGGGCGTTTACTCCATCGATGACTTCAACAACGTTAAAACGAATGAAGGTACTGCAATTGAGGGTGGATCCATTACTTACGGACTTGTATCCGATACTGCATTTGAAGGAACACTGAATTTTAACTTTTACTCCGGTAATCCGGATGCAATGGTCCTGGGCTGGTTTGACGAAGGTCTGCTGACTTGGGATAAAGACTATGTATATACCAACGACGGTGCAGCAACGTATGAAACATCAGAAGATGGCAAAACGTTCACACTGACCATTCGCGATAATGTAAACTGGCATGATGGCAAGCCTGTAACGGCTGAAGATCTGCAGTTTGCTTATGAAGTGATCGGTAACAAGGCTTACGATGGTCCTCGTTACGATTCCAACTTCACAAGTGTAGTAGGTATGGATGAATATCATGCTGGAAAAGCAAAAACGATCTCTGGAATCAAGGTTCTTAGCGATAAACAAATTAGCATCACATATAAGGAATCTACACCTTCCCTGCTAACAGGTGGCGTGTGGACATATCCGCTGGCTAAACATATCTTTGGTGATATGGATGTAGCCAAGATGTCTTCTTCCAAAGAAGTACGTGAGAAACCAATCGGTTTTGGTCCATTCAAAGTGGAATCGATCACTCCAGGTGAGTCCGTAACCTTCGTTAAAAACGAGGACTACTGGCGTGGGGCTCCAAAACTGGACAAAGTGACTTTGAAAGTAATCAACCCAACAACGGTTGTTCAAGAACTGAAATCGGGTGGCGTAGACCTCGTGGATTCGTTCCCGACAGATCAATATAAAGATAATGCGAATATGTCCAACGTTGAATTCCTGGGTGCGATCGATCGTGCATACACGTACATCGGTTTCAAACTGGGTACATGGGATGAAGCCAATGGAAAAGTGGTAACAAACCCGGATGCAAAAATGGCTGACAAAAATCTGCGTAAAGCGATGTGGATGGCAGTAGATAACGACCAAGTTGGTAAACGTTTCTATAACGGTTTGCGCTGGAATGCAACAACGCTGATTCCACCGTCTCACCCGGAATTCCATGATTCGAACAATCCGGGTGTAACTTACGACCCTGAAGCAGCGAAGAAATTACTGGACGAAGCAGGTTACAAAATGGATGGTGAATTCCGTACGAAACCAGACGGTTCCCCACTTGAAATCAACTTTGTATCCATGACAGGTGGCGACACGGCTGAACCACTGGCACGTTACTATGTTCAATCATGGGCAGCAATCGGTCTGAAAGTAAACCTGGAAATGGTTGAGTTCAACAACTTCTATGATCGTGTAGGTAACACGGGTAAAGATGATCCAAAAATTGATGTGTATCAAGCTGCTTGGGGCGTTGGTATTGACGTAGACCCAGCAGGTCTGTATGGCCGCGATGCACTGTATAACTTCTCCAGATTCTCTAGTGAAGAAAACGACAAATTGCTGGCACAAGGTGTATCTGCTGAAGCATTTGACGTAGACAAACGTAAAGAGATCTATAACCAATGGCAGCAGTACATGGTTGATGAAGTTCCTGTATTCCCGACTTTATACCGTGCAGAAGTAGTGCCGGTGAACAAACGTGTAATGAACTATGCGATTGGCGATGGAACGGGTATCTACCTGAACGATCTGGCTGTTAATGCAGATAAAGCGGTTGTAGCTGAGTAATAAAAACTCTGTATAACTTTAAGTGTCCTGATTTCAGTAAAAGGTCACTTTCAGTTACGTAGCAACGGTAGGGATTGGGGTCCTTTTAAGAGTTCGGTTGCTAGATCTAATTAAAAAATGCTTCTAGGTTATGATAAAAAAAGTCTTGAAAAACATGGATTCTGTACACTCTGGCATGGGGGTATGGAGTCCATGTTTTTTTATGGTTACAAAAAAATAAAAAAAATTTAACTTTTTTTATAAAAATTGCAGACAAAATGCCTCTTCACTTCGTCTATATCAGTAAGAGGTGATTTTCTGATGAAAAAATGGTGGATACGAGCAGGCATGCTGCTGGCTCTACTGGTCATTATATATTTGGGTGTTAAACCGGACATGCTGGTAGGCAAACCCGGAATCAAAGCTGAAGCGGCAGTACTAATGGACATGAACTCCGAACAGATCCTGATCAACTATAATGGTTCCGAATCTATTGCACCTGCAGGGATCAGTAAATTGATGACAGAACTGCTTGTGATGGAAGCTGTTATCAACGGAGAGGTGCGTTGGGACGATCCAGTTAATATCAGCTTGTATGCGAGCTCGGTAGGAGGCAACCATCTGGCTTTGAAACAAGGAGAACAGTTCACTGTACAGGAACTATTCCAGATTGTAGCCGTCTATTCCGCGAATGACGCTGCCGTTGCTCTGGCTGAACATATCAGTGGGACAGAGCAAACTTTTGCACAAAAGATGAATCAGAAGGCTGCGGAATTAGGATTGTCTGATAAGACGGAATTTACCAATTCAACAGGTCTAAGTGAAAAGCGGCTTGGCCCCAATCGTCCAAAGGAAATACAAGGGCAGACCGTAATGACTGCTGTAGATGCATGCAAGCTTGCACGGTATCTGCTCCATAATCACCCTGAATTCTTGAGCGTATCCAGCCAGATGCAGGTGTCGATGCACCAAAAGGGAATGTACATGAGTAACACCAACTGGATGTTGTCTTCCATCGGTGGACCATATGCCTATGATGGAAATGATGGATTGAAGACCGGTTATGATGAGAATTCCGGATATCACTTTGTTGGAACGGCAGAGCGGGATGGCAAGCGGCTGATTTCAGTTGTGCTAGGTTCGGATAGTCAAGAAGGGCGTTTCATCGAAACGCGCAAGCTGTTCAATTATGGTTTTTCCGGCTCTAAGTAGACCATATTTCGATCATTACTTGACGGTGTTACACAACCCGTACCCCGTAATCGATATTCGGGGTGCTCTACGCTGTTAACCTGTGGTTGAGCATGGTAAAATGATTTACGTATAATTCCAAATTATCTTGTAATTCACTTTAAGAGGGGGAATTGGTTTGGACGCAATGAGTAAAAAGGTATATGCTCTTACGCTTAGCATGGCGATGTCCATCGCTCTGATTCAACCAGCGGTCCAGGCAGCAGAAGCAGTGAAGCCGACGGCGACAGTCGCAGAAACCATTGCTTCGAAGGCAACACAGACACTACAGCAACTGGGATACATAGACGGCATAACAGATGGAATGAAAGAGTCACAAACACCAATTACTCGCGCCGAGGCGGCAATCATTCTGCAGCGTGTACTTAAACTGGACGCTCCAGCCTCTCTTACAGGCTTCGCAGATGTTTTGGCTAAGGATGAAGCTGCTCCTGCGATTTACGCGCTGAAGCAAAGCGGACTTATTCAAGGACAAGCCAAAGGATTCGCACCGGATGCTCCACTTACACGAGCACAGATGGCATCGTTGTTTACTCGGGCATTTGAACTGAAGGATAATGGCATTCAGGTTGTATACAGTGATATGGTGCAGATTCCGAAGGTACATACGGAGGATGCCATTCGTCTGAAGCAGCATTTTATTATTGAAGGCAGTGCGTTTAACGCCAAAAAATCAGTGACCCATGGTGAGTTTGCTGATGCGCTGTACCTCGCTCTTGGACTTGATGTGCAGTCAGAAGGTCTTACACCTCTGGAAGACTTCTTCAAACAGCCGGCTCAAGAAGGATTCCAAATGTCTCCGGATGGTAAACATCTGGCTTACATGGAGCCTTGGAACAACCGAATGAATATTGTGGTGAAAGAGAATGGTCAGGACAAGCCGGTACGTATTACAGGTGAGACAGAGCGCAGCATAGCTGCATTTGTGTGGGCAACGAAAGATAAGCTACTGTATGTAAAAGATGAAGCTGGGGATGAGAACTATCATATTTATGTAACGGATATCGATGGCAAAAACAGCAAGGATCTGACCCCATATCCGAATACAAGAGCGATCCTGGTAGACTCTCTGGAGAATATTCCGGATGAGATTCTTGTGGGAATGAACAAACGCGATCCTCGGATTTTTGACGTGTACCGGATTAACATCAAGACAGGTGAGGCTGTGCTTGCTGCAGAGAACCCGGGCAATATTACGGGATGGCTCACGGACCATGAGGGTAAAATCCGTGTGGCCATATCGAGTGATGGTAACGTCTCTTCGTTGATGTATCGTGAATCGGAAGATAAACCATTTGAGAATTTGATGACCACCAAACTTGGAGAAACATTTGCTCCGGTGATGTTCACGTATGATAACAAAAACATCTATGCTGTATCCAATTTGGATCGGGATAAAACAGCTATTGTCGAATACAACCCAAGCAGCAAAAAAGTAACGAAAACCATCTATGAAAATAAAGATGTGGATGTATCCAGTTTTGTTCCTTCTAAAGAAAAGGGCACAATCCTTGCAGCTGTCTATGAGACGGACAAGTTGAACTATGAATACTTAGACAATGATTTCAAAAAATTGATGCAGGATATTCAGGCAAAGGTTCAGGGTAAAGAAATAAGTATTTCAAACATAAGTGATGAAGGCCAGGTTTTGTTTGTTGCGTATAGCGATAAATCCATGGGCACCTATTACTTCTACGATTCCAAGACAGGTAAGCTGGATAAATTAGCTGACGCGGCTCCTTGGATCGATGAGAGTAAAATGTCGGATGTAAAACCCATTACGTACAAGTCACGCGATGGTTTAACTCTTCATGGTTATCTGACATTGCCACAAGGTGCTGAAGCTTCGCAATTACCACTGGTTGTTGTTCCGCATGGTGGTCCATGGGCTCGCGATTCGTGGGGCTTCAATCCGGAAACACAATTTCTTGCAAGCCGTGGCTATGCCGTACTACAGGTGAACTTCCGCGGGTCGACCGGATACGGCAAGGCATTCCTGGATGCCGGGAACAAAGAGTGGGGGAAAGCAATGCAAGACGATCTCACAGACGGTGTAAATTGGCTGGTTAAAGAGGGAACAGTTGATCCGAAGCGTGTAGCCATTTATGGTGGATCGTATGGCGGATATGCCGCTCTTGCAGGATTGGCTTTTACACCGGATGTCTATGCCGCAGGCATTAGCTATGTTGGGCCTTCCAACCTGTTCACGCTGCTCGATTCACTTCCGCCTTACTGGGAATCGGAGCGCAGCATGTTCTATGAGCGCATGGGTGATCCGGAGAAAGACAAGGAGCTGCTGACAGCTGTCTCACCACTGTTCCATATCGATCAGATGAAAGCTCCATTGTTCGTAGTCCAGGGTGCCAATGATCCGCGTGTCAAACAGGCGGAGTCCGATCAGATTGTGGAGGCTCTGCGCAAACGTGGCGTGGATGTGCCTTATATGTTAAAAGCCAATGAAGGACATGGCTTCGAAAATATTGAGAATCAGCTTGATCTGTACCGCGCAATTGAGAAGTTCCTGAATCGGCATCTGATGAAGCAATAGCAGTAGAGTTAGAGATGAAAGCCGCCCCGCAGGCTATGGTGAATCTGTGGGACGGTTTTATTTTATGGAGCAGGGATTAAACAGATGGGGGTAACATAGTATTGAATTGACATATGGAATGGATTTGCACTAAAATGACCAATGAGTCATAATTATTCAATACAGTTTAATATATATGTAACATTCCAGCCTTACGCTGCTAAATTGCATTTTGATCGGGGAGGAAACATGTGATGCAAAAACAAATGAAATGGCCGCTTATCCTATTTGCTATTGGGGTGTTTATGGCTGCGCTGGATAACGGGATTATTACCTCGTCCCTGACGACTCTAAACGCATCGTTTGAAGTGTCCCCCACGTGGGGAGCATGGACGATCACGCTCTATACGCTCGGACTTGCGGTGAGTGTGCCGATTGCGGGTAAGCTCTCAGACCGTTATGGTCGCAAGAAGCTGTTTCTGATTGAAGTGGCTCTCTTTGGGGTTGGGTCATTGCTTGTAGCACTAAGCACATCATTTACCTTCTTCCTGATCGCTCGTGTCATTCAAGCGTTAGGTGGTGGCGGCATTTTCATTATTGCCAGTTCGTATGTACTGAGTAAGTTCCCCGCAGAACGGCAAGGTACAGCGCTGGGTCTGCTGGGTGGCATGAACGGTGTTGCTGCGATTCTGGGACCGAATATTGGTGCTTTTATTCTGGATATTACAGGGAATTGGCACTGGTTGTTCCTGATCAATGTACCGATTGCCATTCTGCTGTTTATTGCAGGCATCCGCTATATTCATGAAGAGCAGGAACTGAGTCGTGCGGCGGTGGACTGGAGCGGGATTGCGGTTCTGACGCTCGGCGTGCTCAGTCTGATGTATAGCTTCAGCAATCTGGACGGTGTAAATATGCTGCAAAGTCTCGGCTCACCGATGTTCTACGGCTTCTTCCTGGCAGGTGTGGTCATTCTGGTTCTCTTCTACTTTCTTGAAAAAAGACTGGAAGGATCACAACGTGAACCTGTCGTATCCACTCAGCTTCTGGGCATCGCGTCCTTCCGTTGGACACTGCTGATCGCTTTTTTCTCGGGTGCCATTCTCGCATCCGGTTTTGTTGAACAATACCTTGGGGTATCCAACACAGCTTCTGGCTATTGGTTTACACCGCTTGCTCTGGCTTCCGGGATCGGAGCGGGTGGAGGCGGTTATCTTGTGGACCGCAAAGGGCCGATCTGGACGTTATCGGTGGCCGGACTCTTATCCGCTATTGGCTTCCTGTTATTCCCGCTATGGGTTGAGCATATCTGGCAGTTTGTAATTGCGAGCATACTCGTGGGGGTCGGCTTTGGCATGATGCTGGGAGCACCAGTGAACGTGCTGGTTACCGAGCAGGCGGGTGAGGACAACAAGGGTATCGCCGTCGCAACCAGTTCCCTGTTCCGTCAGATGGCTATGGCGATTGCGCCTACCATTTTTGCCGGCTTTCTTGCTCGCTCCTTCTCTAATCTGGGCACGAACATTCAGAGTGGCCTTGCAGATCAGGGCATTCAAGTGCCACCTGAGGTGCTTCAGCAATATGCCTCCGGCGTCAGTGCAGCGTCAGGCAGCGATCTCTCCGGCTTAACAGAAGGTCTGTCTCAAATCCCTGATCCGGGCATTCGGGATGTATTGTTACAAGCCGTTCACCATACGACAGGCCAGGGTTATAGTGGACTGTTCTGGTCGGCAGTCATTTTCAGTATACTCACGCTGGTGGCGGCGCTTATTACAGGACGTCTGCGTCATAACGAGAAGAGGAATCTTGTGGAGACAGCATCAACGAGATAAATGAATAAATAGTTCATATGAATAGAACAGTGCCCTTTTTTGATCCCCAAAAGGATACACTGTTCTGTTCAATTTAACCGTATTGTAACTTTTCATCATCCAGCAATGATTACAATAGAACGAGCGTGAGCGGTATCCTCTTTCAAATAGAGAAAACTTCAGAGGACACCGTGTCATAGGCCATCGCCAAAGTTTAATGATGTTTAGCAGGAATGAAGAGCAATTCATTTTGACAGTGAAGAAGGAATCGATGGATGACAAGCAGAACTAAAGATAAGAAGAAGAAACGAAGAAAAGGTCTATATATAACGCTCGTATCGCTCGTAGTTTTGTTAATCGGGGGCTATTTGTTTCGTCAGCAGCTTGCTGTAGCAGCCTTCGATCTGTTTCTCGCTGGTTCAGTTGAAGATCAGTTGTCCCGTTCCTATGTTCCCCAAGAGGGAAATAATACACCAGACCCTACTGTTTATCGTAAAGAACCGTTCTCGGTGTTGTTACTAGGCTCGGACAAACGTGCCTATGAGAAAACGCGTGGTCGCTCAGATACGGTCATCTATGCCGTTGTTCGTCCGAAAGAATCCCGTGTGCTCCTGGTATCCATTCCTCGTGACACCTATGTGCAGATTGTTGGACGAGATGCCAACAAGGATGGTGAGGATGATTATGACAAGCTCGCGCATGCCTACGCTTTCGGTGGGGAGAATATGTCTATCAATACGGTGGAGAAGTTTCTCAATGCGGATGTAGGTTACTATGCAACGATTAACTTTGACGGGATCAAAAAAGTGGTTGATGCACTTGGCGGCGTGAAGCTGCCCATTGATGAGGACATTGTGAACAAGAACCCGGAACATGTGCAGTTCACGATTGAAGGTGGTAAGCCGATCTACGACGGACAGGAAGCACTATATTATGTACGATACCGTGAGGATAGCGATTTTAATCGGACCAAGCGGCAGCAGATTTTCCTGAATGCGATGGCAAATGAAATGCTTAACCTTAACGCCATCGGTAAAATTCCGGAGTTGATTCAGATTATGGGGGACAGCTTCCAGACGGATATGCAGCCTTCCTTTATTATTGATCTCGCCAAACAGGTACTGACTCAGGAGAAACCGCAAATCTCAAGCTTCACCATTCTGGGCGAGGGGATGCGGAAAGACGGAATTTATTACGGCAAGGCAGATGAGAAAGACGTCCAATATGCCAAAGAGCTGATTAACAACTGGATGGATCAATCGACCCCAGCCGGTGAAGTGATGATTCCTGACCGGCAGCAGATCGAGTAACCAATTCCATACAGACGTTAGGTTTCAGACAACAATCAGCAGTGCGTTTATTGGCGGGCTGCTGTTTTTTTTTACTTTGTAGAAGAAATCATGTCCTTTTGGAACATCTTGCGTTCTGATTCGTACTATGTAAGTTGAGCGAGAAAAGTTGAACGATGAAATTCACAAGGAGGATACGTAAGGGTATGAACATCGCATTTTTTTTGCTGCCCAAACAAGAAGTTACATGTGTAACGTCGGATTCTACTCTGCGGCAAACGTTGGAACGGATGGAATATCATCGGTTTACAGCGGTGCCCATTTTGAATAAGGAAGGCAAATATATCGGCACAGTAACCGAAGGTGACCTGCTGTGGTATATGAAGAACTCTGAGGGAAAGATTTCATTTGAAAACGCTTCAAAATTTCTGCTCAAGGACGTTCCGCTGCGACTCGATATCAAGCCAGTATCCATTGACGCAAATATGGAGGATCTGATCAATCTGGCCAAAGTTCAGAACTTTGTACCAGTTGTTGATGATATGGAGCGGTTCATTGGTATTGTAAGACGGAGTCAGATCATTGAATATTGCGAAGGTATTGTGTCCAAGGAATCCATAAAGGCTAAGTAAGTCGTACAAATTTCATATTTGTTGCCTTATCGCGGATAATCAAAGCCGTCCGGTATCATGTTAAACTTAAGATGAGCTGAACAATAGCGAACTTAAATGAATTTTCTACTAATGAAGAGATGATTTGTTGTACGGGGTTCCCGCAAAGTACCTAGATGAGTCTCGGAGGATGACTCCGCTTTTTGGGGTAATTTTGCGGCCCCCCTTTTTATGCTATAATGGAGAATAAAGCTTTTTCGGGGAGAGTGACTTTCGCCAATATGCCTAAAGAACTGGATGTAGCCAAACGCGCTAAAGTGATTGAATGGCTGAAAACCGAAGTGCTTGATCAGGTATCCCGATTATTCAAAGCGTTGTGGGAAGGCAGTACGACCCGGATCGGGGACAGTCTCGCCAGCTTGATGATGAGTAGTTACATATTGGGCCGCAGGCTCGGTATTCCTTTCAAGGATTTGGATGCACTGCTTGTTGAGAAATTGAAAAAGCATAAACAAGAAGGTCACCAGCTGGAAGACTGGTACCAGGATATTTCCGCGCTAGAAGATCACATGCGTAAGAGGTGAATTTGTTGAAATTTAGCTTTAAATCAGCTGTCTGGAGCGTCGTTTATCTGCTCTTGCTACTTTCGCTGTTAACGCCTTTATCGGTCTTGGCCATATTTTTCATGATGATTCCAGGAGTGATTTTGTTTGCTTCTCTATCGGTGAAATCATTTATATGGCATCTCGTCCCTGTGGCGATTATTTTGACTGTGTTTAGTCCGATTTATCTGTTACTACTGCTATTGTTCACCCTGCCGGCCATCATCATGGGCAATGCGTACAAGAAAAAGAAATCGGCCCTGTTCGCACTAATGGCGGGAAGTGGAGCCATGCTGGCCGAATATCTGCTGCTCCTGTTGATTGGAAGTGTAATCTTCCAATTTGATTTGTCGAGTTATATTGATGATGTGGTCAGGCTGACCATTGAACCTCTGACGAATACATCCAACCAGATGGTGAATGGGTTTGCATGGACACCTGAAATGACTCAGGATGTCGCTCGGCAGACACAACTTATGATTCCATTCGCCTTGGTGGTCACGTCCCTGGTCATGGCTCTAATTACACATTTGATTGCCCGTCCAATTCTGAATGTCATGGGCGTTATTGTACCTAAATTTCCACCTGCGCGTGAATGGCGTATGCCGCGTGCCCTGATCTGGTATTATTTTTTGGCATTGTTGTTCGAAGTTATATCCAGACAGAGTGACGGAACGTACTGGACCATGATTGCCATGAATCTGTCGCCTCTGATTAACCTCGGCTTCATGATTCAAGCCATCGGATTCTTTTTCTTTCTCTCGCATGCAAAGAAATGGAATCCGGTTGTACCGTATTTGCTGGCGGCGGCAGTATTCTTTATCGGACCGCTGCGGATTATCGGGATTATCGATCTGGCGTTCCCGCTTCGCGAGGCAATATCGAAACCAAAACGATAGGGTGATGAGTCATGCCTAAATTTCTCAAGAAACGCTGGCACGGCTACTATACCGTATGGGCGTTCATACTGCTGCTACTGCTTGTTATGTTCGTGACCATCTATAATTGGGAGCTTGGTTTGATTAGTCTGATACTCGCTTCGGCGCTGGGAATCGTCATGATTAAGGCGGAACTCGCGTTCCGCCGTGAGCTTAACGACTATATTAATGGCCTGTCCATCCGGATCAAACGGATGGAGGGGGAAGCGGTCAGCATGCTCCCATTCGGTATTGTGCTGTATAGCGAAGATCGTACGGTAGAGTGGCACAATCGCTTCGTCGCGGACATGTTCCAGGAGAAGTCGATGGTTGGCAATCCGCTGCAAAATTTGTTTCCCAAACTTCCTCAACCAAAAGAGAAGAAGGATGGGTCCAAGGAGCCGTCCAAGGAACTTCATGATGAATTTCAGTTGGACGATCGGTATTATGGAGTTATTCATAATCCGCAGGAGCGGTATGTATATGTATACGAGATTACGGAGCTAGCCATTCTCCGTGACAAATATGAGAATGAACGTATTGCACTGGGCATTTTAGTGCTGGATAACCTGGACGAAGCAGCTCAGGGCATGGACGATCAGCAGCGAACGGCGCTGATTGCTCGTGTGACGAGTGAGATTACATCTTGGGCGAAGCGGTATGAAGTATATCTGCGTCGCCTGTCCTCTGATCGTTACCTCATGATGTTAAACCATAAGTCTTTACAGGAGCTGGAGCAAAGCCGGTTCATCATTTTGGATGAAGTCCGGGAGATGACTGCTGATCTTAAGGTGCCGATGACCCTAAGTGTTGGACTGGCATTCGGTTCGGATAGCATCAGTGAGATGGGTGAACTGGCTCAGTCCAGTCTGGATATGGCACTTGGCCGCGGTGGCGATCAGGCTGCCGTGAAGTCGGGCCAGCGGTTATCCTTTTACGGTGGAAAGTCCAACGCGGTGGAGAAACGTACACGGGTAAGAGCCCGGGTTATTGCCCATGCGTTGCGTGATTTGATGCAAGAGAGCGATCGGGTCATTATCATGGGACACAAAATGCCCGATATGGATGCGATTGGTGCTTCAATCGGGGTATGGAAGGCCGCGAGCTTGTATAACGTGGAGGCACGAATCGTGCTCGACGGACCTAACCCTTCCATTGAACGCCTGATGGAACAGGTGAGCAAGGATGAGAAGTTGTCCAAAGCATTTGTATTACCGGAACAGGCGACCCAGATGATGACAGAGCATACCCTGCTTGTCGTTGTTGATACACACAAAGCATCCATGACAATGGAGCCAAAGCTGGTTCAATCCGCTACACGTGTAGTGGTCGTGGATCACCATCGTCGGGGTGAGGAATTCATCAACGATGCAGTTCTGATCTACCTGGAGCCATATGCTTCCTCGGCAGCAGAACTGGTGACGGAGCTTCTTCAGTATATTCACGACAAGGTGCAATTCACTCCGCTGGAAGCGACGGCGCTATTAGCCGGAATCACGGTGGATACGAAGCATTTTGCACTCCATACGGGTTCGAGAACGTTTGAAGCAGCAGGTTTCCTGCGTCGTAGTGGTGCAGACACCATTATGATCCAGCGGCTGATGAAGGAGGATCTGTCAGAATATATTGCTAAGGCAGAAATCATAAAGCATGCTAAAATGGTATACGGGAACATTGCGCTGGCGGTCACGGACCCTGGCAGCAAGATTCCACAGATGATGATCGCCCAAGTGGCGGACATCTTGCTCAATATGACCGACGTGGTCGCTTCATTTGTCATTAGTGAACGTCCGGATGGGCTGATCGGTATCAGCGCGAGATCACTGGGGCGAATGAATGTTCAGGTGGTTATGGAACGACTGGGCGGTGGCGGGCATTTGACGAATGCTGCCGTGCAGCTTGAAGGAACGCTTGGAGAGGCGGAAAAACGGCTGACGAACGTACTGGCTGAAATCGAAAAGGAAGAGGGTTTGTTCGAATGAAAGTCATTTTTATAAAAGATATGAAGGGTCAAGGCAAAAAAGGACAAGTGAAGGAAGTATCTGAGGGTTACGCACAGAACTTCCTTCTGCCACGGGGAATCGCACGTCCAGCAACAGACGGAAACATGAAAACACTGGATAACCAGAAGGCTGCAGAAGATAGACGCAAACAGGAAGAGAAGGCAGAAGCGGAAGCACTCGCCAAAAAGCTGGAAGCAGAAACAACCGAATTGAAAGCTAAATCCGGCGAAGGCGGTCGTCTGTTTGGTGCAATTACGAGCAAACAAATTGCAGAAGCTCTGGCAGCGAAAGGTCTGAAAGTCGACAAACGCAAAATTGAGCTGGACGAGCCTATTCGCACACTCGGCGTAACGCAAGTCACCGTCAAGGTTCACCCTGAAGTGAAGGCTACCTTGAAGGTACAGGTAACGGAGGAGTAAGATGGGCGGCGAAATGTTATTCGACCGGATTCCCCCACAGAACCTGGAAGCCGAACAGGCTGTGCTGGGTGCAATCCTGTTGCAGGGCGAAGCCCTGATTACAGCGATGGAACGGGTGCAAACCGAGGATTTCTATGATAAACCCCATCAATTAATCTTTGAAGCGATGATCCAGCTTGGCGAGGGAAATCAACCGATTGACCTCGTGACACTGACTTCGCTTCTGAAGGATAAAGGCGAGCTGGAAGACATCGGCGGCGTCAGTTATCTGGCGAAGCTGGCTCATGGTGTACCGACCGCCGCCAACGTGGATTATTACGCGCAGATTATTGAAGAGAAATCCATGCTGCGTCGCCTGATTCGTACCGCTACCCAGATTGTGAGTGAAGGATACACGGGCGGTGAAGATGTTGCGGCTATGCTAGGAGAAGCAGAGCGGCGCATTCTGGAGATTTCCAACCGACGCTCCAGTAGCGGTTTTATAGCCATTCAGGATGTACTGATGGAAGTATTCGATCGGGTAGAGACGCTGCATCAGAACAAGGGCACTACAACGGGCATTCCGTCCGGGTTCATCGATCTGGACAAGATGACCGCGGGATTCCAGCGGAGTGACTTGATCATTGTAGCGGCACGTCCATCTGTAGGGAAGACCGCCTTCGCCCTGAATATTGCTCAGAACGTAGCGATTCGGGCGCAGGAGACGGTTGCGATATTCAGTCTGGAGATGTCAGCCGCACAGCTCGTACAGCGTATGATCTGTGCAGAGGCCAATCTGGATGCGGGTGTTATGCGTATGGGTGACTTCAAAGGTGATGAAGATTGGCAGAAGCTGACGATGGGCATTGCAGCCTTGAACGAAGCAAACATCTACATTGACGATACGCCAGGGATCACCGTGGCTGACATTCGTGCCAAATGCCGCCGTCTCAAGAAAGAGAAAGGCCTTGGCATGATTCTGATTGACTACCTTCAACTGATTAGTGGACGCGGTAAAGCTGGCGAGAACCGTCAACAAGAGGTATCGGAGATCTCGCGTACACTGAAACAGATTGGCCGGGAACTGGAAGTTCCAGTTATTGCCTTGTCTCAGCTGAGCCGGGGGGTAGAGCAGCGTCAGGATAAACGTCCGATGATGAGTGACTTGCGGGAATCAGGTTCGATCGAGCAAGATGCCGACATCGTAGCGTTCCTGTACCGGGATGACTACTATAATCAGGAGACCGAGAAGAAAAACATTATCGAGATTATTATCGCCAAACAGCGTAATGGTCCGGTAGGTACGGTGGAACTGGTCTTCTTGAAAAACTTTAATAAATTCGTTAACTATGAGCGGGCACATAATGATGCCTTTGCCATGTAGGGGACAGGCACTGACTGCTTCGATATGGAAGTGAAATCGTCTGTCCTGGCATCAACCATTAGATCATATGAACTCATAAATACGTTGCGAATACGAGATATAGCGTTGAATTGGAATACGCATGGTATAACCGGGGTTAGCCGTCAAGCAAGCTTTGACTGGCTTCGCCGGTTTTTTGCGTCGGAATTTGGAGTCAATTCCGAACATTAGAGTTTGTCTATATCTAATTGTTCGCCATTTGATTTGACTTTGAAAAAAGGGACTGGTACACTAGTACTGCTGCGTTAAAGCAGCGAAAACCTTCCCTTGGATGTAAATAGAGGGGGATTTTCACTGTCCGTTAGCACGCTTCTCCGCTGGTAATTTCACTTCTAATTCCTGCCGAGATAGAGGACGGACAGACCAATACAAAGGTGCGCAAGGCACCCACGGAGGTATGTACGATGTCAACGGTAGTTGTAGTGGGAACGCAATGGGGAGACGAAGGTAAAGGCAAGATTACGGATTATTTGGCGGAATCCGCAGACGTGGTTGCTCGTTACCAAGGCGGTAATAATGCAGGACACACGATTCTGATCGACAACAAAAAATATAAACTGACGATGATTCCATCGGGTATCTTCTACACGGATAAAGCATGTGTAATTGGTAACGGTATGGTTATCAACCCGAAAGCACTCATCGAAGAAATTAACTATATTCATGACAATGACTTTACGACCAAAAACCTGTCCATCAGCGAACGCGCACACATCATCCTGCCATATCACATGGTATTGGATGCATTGGAAGAAGAGAGCAAAGGCCCGAACAAAATCGGTACAACAGGCAAGGGAATTGGTCCAGCTTACATGGACAAATCAGCCCGTATCGGTATTCGTATGGTTGATCTGCTCGATGCTGAAGAGTTCGAACTGAAGCTGCGTCATTTGGTCAAAGAAAAGAACCGTGTAATCGAGCAAGTCTATGGCGGCGAGCCTGTAGATGTTGAAGAAATTCTGAAAGATTACCTGGGATATGCGGAAATTCTGCGTCCGTATGTACGTGATACATCGGTTGTGCTCAACGAATATATCGATGAGGACAAAAAAGTATTGTTTGAAGGCGCACAAGGCGTTATGTTGGATCTTGATCAAGGAACTTATCCATTTGTTACTTCATCCAATCCGTCTGCAGGTGGCGTATGTATCGGTTCGGGCGTTGGCCCAGCTCGTATCCAGCAGGTTATCGGCGTGGCTAAAGCCTACACAACACGTGTGGGAGACGGTCCTTTCCCGACAGAGCTGCATGATGCAATTGGTGACCAAATCCGCGAAACTGGTCATGAGTACGGTACAGTAACTGGACGTCCGCGCCGGGTTGGCTGGTTCGATAGTGTCGTTGTTCGTCATGCACGTCGTGTTAGCGGAATTACAGGCCTTTCCCTGAACTCCCTGGATGTGATGACAGGCCTGGAAACGGTGAAAATCTGCACGGGATACAAATTCCGCGGTGAGGTTATCACTCACTATCCGGCAAGCTTGAAAATGTTGGCAGAATGTGAAGCGGTATACGAAGAGCTTCCAGGCTGGAGTGAAGATATCACTACGGCGAAGAAGCTGGAAGATCTGCCTGTGAACACACAGAACTATGTGAAACGTGTTTCGGAACTTACAGGCATTCCAATTGCGATCTTCTCTGTAGGCCGTAACCGTGAACAAACGAACCAGGTTCTTCCAATCTACGAGTAATTGAAGAGAAGAAGTGAAGATAGAATTGAACTTTAAGCTGCTGTTGAAGCAGAATAGAGCTCCAGTTGTCGCTTGAATAGCGATGGCTGGGGTTTTTTTCGCATGATACCCTGATAAATCCTCGAATTTCCGTCAATACTGGTTAACAGTAGACTCATAGGCCCTGCATATCGAATGGTATAGGGGGTCGGAAATCGGAGGGAAAACGGGTATGAAGTTGCTTCAATGGTTCATTAAAGTATTGCTTACCGTGCTGCTGGTCAGTTCACTGACTCTGCTGACAACCGGATTAATTGTTCAGTCTTATGTCAAATCGCTGCTGGCGAGTTTCAATATACAGTGGGAGGGCCAGCCAATGGGGTTAACGGCCATGTTTCAGGGGGCACTGGGAGGGAAGTCCGGTGAAGAGAAGAAGCAGGGAACGGGTGGCACGACAGATCAGCCGGCAGGAGCGGAGGAGGAACACGTTCCAGAAGATGCGATATCGGTTATGGGCAACGGGACAGAAAAAGGAGAATCTGGCGACACAGGCAACAGCTCAGGTGAATCTACGGGCTCAGACCAGGGTCATGGAGCAGATTCAGGAACAGACTCTTCGGCTACGGGATCGAGCTCAGAAGGGAACTCAGACAAGGGAACAGACGCGGATGCCAACACAAGTGCAGGTACTGGTTCAGGGACAGCAACGGGTAAAGGTACAGCATCAGGCAACGGAGCTGGTACAAATTCCAATGGTATAGCTTCGTCGGGTAATGATGAGATTGTGGTATCTCCAGATGACATTACTGGTAAGAAGGACAAGCTGCCACTGGAGGAAAAAGAGAAAATATTCAGCCTGTTGATGAACAAACTGCCCCAGAAAGAGATGCAGCAGATCTCAGGCGCTATGGAAGGCGGTCTGACTGAACAGGAGCTGAGCGATATTGAGCAGGTGATCTCCAAGTATCTGACTAGTGAGGAGTATGACAACCTGATGGAGGTCCTTCAAGCTGAGTGAGCCGAGTTACATGCCTGCCATGAATGGATTTTCATATTAGAGTCATTCGATACGGTTGCGTGGAAATCATGTAGGAGAGCAATCTAGCAAGGGTCCCTTGAAGAGTCCACTCGGAAAATAATAGCATAGCGGCAATCCAAAAAAACGTAAAGTCCTTCACCGGATCTGATCTGGTGGGGATTTTTGAATTTGTATTTTTATGAAAATAAAAACAAGTTTCAGTGGGTCTTAGAACCTAGTCTCAAAAAGTGACCAAAAGTACATAGTATGACTGAGATAGAGGCATAATGGGTAAGAATACTGGCCTGCTATCTTGTGGATAATATAGGAAAACCATGCGTGGTGCGGCTTTGCACTGTGACGAGTAGAGTTGAAATGAGTGTAAAACCTGTGTTAAAGTATACGGGTGTGATTAAAGGTTAAAATTTTGACACTTTTAAGAGCGCAGCCAAAGTCCTGATTTTCGGACGCCCGAATACAAATATCGACAAGCATAGGACAGGCACAATGGGTGTTGTCTTAACAGAAATGCGAACTAAGAAGTGCTGAAAAGGAGAGAATCATGAAAGGTTTCAGAGGCATACGCCAACCGGGCAAGAACCGGGAACACGAACAATCCGGGGAACACCGGACGGCCGAAGACAAAAACAACATGAGCATGTCCAACTTCAGTGGTAATAAAAAGCGCGTTCTGGCCTCGCGCAAATGGATCATTACAGCAGCATGCGGTTTATTCATCGCTGCATCGATCGGATTCGCAGGCAAACAATACGTTGCTGCAAACACTGTCCCGTATTATAAAGTGACGGTTAAAGGAAATGAGATTGGCACCATCACGGATGAGGCACAATTACAGAAATTATTTGCAGACAAAACCGAGGAATTCCAAAATAAATATCCAGAAGCGGAAATGGTGCTGAACACAGACGGCATCACGACTGAAACTATTAAAGCATACAAGCCCGTTGTGAACAGTGATGAGACACTGGACAAGCTCGGAGACATGCTTACCGCTTATGCCAAGGGTGTAGAGCTCAAGGTAGACGGTGAAGTGATCGGCATTGTGAAGGATCAGGCAACAGCAGACGCGATTCTGGAACAAGTGCAGAACAAATACATATCGGCATCGGCTGTACGCAGTTCGTTCAAGACGAAGTCGGTATCTGCTAACGCCTCCAAGAAAGCAGAGGGGCCAAGCACTACGCTAAAATCCGTGGGTATCAAGGAAGATGTGGCGACAGATGTGGTGAAGGTTGATCCAAACAAAATATGGGATGTGTCCGAGGCGGTTGAAGCTTTAACCGTTGGTAAAGACGCGCCTGTAACCTATGTCGTGCGTGAAGGAGATACGATCTCATCCATCGCTGCCAGATACGAAATTACGCAGAGCGAAATTCGCAAACATAATCCGGGCATCAAAGAAACGTCGCTGCAAATTGGGGACGAGCTTACGCTGACCGTGCCAAAGCCAGCCGTTACTGTTAAATCGGTGGAGCAGGTGGTTGAACAGATTGAGATTAAGCCGCAGGTGGAAGTACGCAAAAGTGCTGAGCTCAAAGCAGGCACAACCAAAGTGGTGCGTCCAGGTCAAAGTGGTCTGAAAAGCATGCAATATCGAATAACGAAGGAAAATGGTGAAGTCGTTCAGGAAGAATGGCTGGGCCAAGAAGTCATCAAAGCAGCGGTTACTGAAGTGGTCCTGAGTGGAACCAAGGTAGTTGGTGAAGGTACAGGTGAGTTCGCTTGGCCAGTATCGAATGCTACGATGAGCAGCAGCTTTGGACAACGCTGGGGTCGCCAGCACAAAGGTGTTGATCTTGTCGGTAACCGGGACGTGAAAGCGTCTGATGAGGGCGTGATTACTTTTGCAGGACAGAAAAGCGGTTATGGCAATGTTATTATTATTAACCATCGTAATGGATACGAAACCCTTTATGGGCACTTGAACAGCATTGGCGTTAAGGTTGGACAAGTCGTCGAGAAAGGCGAAAGCATCGGAGTAATGGGCAACACGGGCCGTTCGACCGGAACGCATCTGCATTTCGAGATTATCAAGAACGGAACAGTGGAAAATCCGTTGACATACTTGAACTAGTTTTATACTGCAATCTAAGGCAAGGTTGGCACAGGATGCTGGCCTTGTTTTTTGCTGCTGTAAAATTTTTTCAGTTTGGGGTGCACATTGACCCTGATCGGGATGTGACGGTGCTTCAGGTATGTTAAACTATAGACTATAGGCAACAAGCCATATGATATGCACTATAGTCTATGAAATCGTGAGAAACACCATTGTATATAAGAAGAACAAGAGAGATAGACCGCGCAGGCGGATCAAGCAGGATATAGGGGTGAAGACAGCCGATGCAGGGGAAGATTTTGGTGGTGGACGATGAACAACCCATTGCGGACATTCTGAAGTTTAATTTGGAAAAAGAGGGATACGAGGTCATCTGCGCTTTTGATGGCATTCGTGCGGTTGAACTGGCGTTATCCGAAAAACCGGATCTGATGCTGCTGGATCTGATGCTGCCAGGCAAGGACGGTATGGATGTGTGCCGGGAGGTGCGTGCTCATCTGGAGATGCCGATCATTATGCTGACTGCAAAAGATGGCGAGATCGACAAGGTGCTCGGTCTGGAGCTGGGTGCGGATGATTACGTGACGAAGCCTTTCAGTACGCGCGAGCTGCTCGCCCGGGTGAAAGCACAGATGCGCAGACGGCAGAAGCCTGCCATCACGGCTGAAGTGCCGGAAGACGAGGAGAAGCAGGTCATGCGTTTATTTGATCTGGCGTTTGATATGGACATGTATACAGCTTATAAAGGCGGCGAACCGCTGGATCTGACCCACCGGGAATATGAACTTCTCTATTATATGGCGAAGCATTCCGGCAAGGTGATGACACGGGAACATTTGCTGCAAGCCGTATGGGGATATGAATATTTCGGGGATGTACGTACCGTGGATGTTACCATTCGTCGTCTGCGTGAGAAGATTGAGGAGAACCCGAGCAAACCGGAAACGATTCTGACTCGCCGCGGGCTGGGTTATCTCGTGCGCAGTCCCAAAAGCGTGGGGATATAATGGGGCGTTTCTCGCAATTTTCGTTCTTTCGAACGATTCAGGCGAAACTGATTATTATCTATGTACTGCTGATTCTGATTGCGATGCAATTGATCGGTGTTTATTTTGTCAGTGCGATGAAGAACTCGCTGACCAGCAACTTCACGGAGGATTTGCAGGCGCGTGCTGAGATGCTCTCTGTGCTTGTGGGGGAGACGATGGCCGGTGGAGAAGCTGAGGCTGGCGAGGACAAAACGGAAAACCTGCGTGTGTTGGTCAACAACCTGTTCAACATTAACGGCGCCGAGATTCAGGTGCTGGATGCCAGCGGCAAAGTGCTGACAACCTCACTAAGTTCCCATTCGGACTATATTGGTCGCAAAAACACCCAAACCGTTGTCAGCCGTGCACTGCAAGGCATTCGGGACAACGAGGAATATATCGTGGACGAGGATAATGTCCGCAAAAAGGTCGTTGCCAAGCCGGTACTGTCCGGCGGCAAGATTATCGGCGCTGTCTACATCGCGGCCTCGATGAATGAGTTATATGCCACAATGGAGGGCATTAACAAGATTTTTATCTCGGGCATTTTGATTGCCCTGGTATTAACTGCAGTGCTCGGTGTCATTCTGTCGCATACGATTACACAGCCGATCAAGGAAGTTACCCGAAGAGCGACAGCTGTTGCGGAAGGCAACTTCGATCAGCAGACCCCTGTATTCGGAACAGATGAGATTGGGCAGCTGAGTCGGGCATTTAACTATATGACCAGCAGGCTGCGGGATGCACTCTCCCAGAACGAAGAGGAGAAGGAGAAGCTCACCTCCATTCTCACCAATATGAGTGATGGCGTGGTGGCAACGGATGAGTATGGCAAAGTCATTCTGGTGAACCGAAGGGCTAGCAGCATTCTGGGCATGCGCCCTACGGATATTGAAGGACGTCATTTTGCTGTGCTGCTCGGTATTGATCCGGAGGATGCGGAAGCTCTCGCGAGTGGATTCACGGGCTCAACACTTCTTCAGATTGCACCAGCGGGACAGGAAGAGCCTGTCGTCATTCGCATGACGTTTACACCTGTTCATCGTCGTGAGCTGGGTATTACAGGTACGATTGCTGTGCTTCAGGACGTTACAGAGCAGGAAGAACTGGAAGCGTCGCGTCGTGAGTTCGTGGCGAATGTATCCCATGAGCTGCGTACACCGCTGACCACGATCAAGAGTTATGCAGAAGCACTGGATGACGGAGCTCTGGAAGATCCGCAGCTCGCGGGACGATTCGTTGGAGTGATCCAGAATGAGACGGAGCGGATGATTCGTTTGGTTACGGATTTGCTGCATCTGTCCAGGCTAGATTCCAAGGAAGCGATGCTGCGCAAACAGCCGACAGACATTATGGAGATGCTGGAGGAAGTGACAGATCGGTTCTCGTTCCAAATGCATCAGAAGGATATTCAACCGATATTGTCCATTGAGAATGGTATTCCGGCAGTTCCACTGGATCGGGATCAGATTGATCAGGTGCTTGATAATGTCGTATCCAATGCGTTGAAGTATACACTGGAAGGCGGCAAGATTACGATTGCAGCCAGACGAAGTGATGCACACACGCTTGCCATTTCGGTGACGGACACAGGGATGGGGATTCCACAGCGGGATCTGGATCGTATTTTTGAACGCTTTTATCGGGTGGACAAGGCCCGTTCCCGAAGTATGGGCGGCACAGGGCTTGGGCTGTCGATTGCCCGGGAAATTGTGAAGGCCCATGATGGCAGTATCTCACTGGAGTCCGAGGTGGACGTGGGAACAACGGTGACGTTCACACTGCCGATGCGCGAGGAAGGAGGGGAGCACCTTGAAAGAGCGGATTAAATCCCTGGTGCTTGCTTCCCTTGTCGTAGCCAGTTTGGTGCAAAGCTACTTTCTGATCTATCGTTTGCCCGGTGGTGGAGATTCGATTGTGACGTCAGAGACGAACTATGTTAAGACTGAGAATATGGGCCAGGAACGCAATATTGAAGAGCTAATTTTCCCCGATCAGATGATTATTCATCTGGGAGAGGATAAACATACGGTATTTTATCCGGGCAATACATTCTATCAGCTGATCTATTCACGGTTGCAGGGGCGTACATTTGATGATTTCCAGCGTCGTAGCGTACAATCCGTCAAATGGGATCAGATTCGCAAGGAGAATCCTGGCTTTGAGCTGTCGTTCAAGGAGGGCATCCCTGTAGCGTTGTTACAGCGTGTGATGCGGCTCGGGACAGACTCTCTCTTCCAGGGAGAGACGATTAACCGAATCTCGATCTATACAGTCAAAAATGAAACAAAGGCTCACGCACTGTTCTTCAGTGCCAAAGGCGATGTGGTCTACGAGGCAACGCAGGCGGATCTGACGGTACAGGACGTGCAGCAGCACGTTGACTTTGGCAGCAACTGGACGCCTTATACGTTGATGGATGGCGGATATTATATTCCGGCTGAATCGTTGGAAACGATTGAAGCTGATGTGCCAACAGGCCAGTTCACCGTCGAGCAGATGCAGCGCAGCCTGTTCTTTGATCCAAGCATGACCCGGAACATTCGGGAAAAGGATGGATCGGAGATCTATACGGACAGCAAACGCAGTCTGCAAGTCAAACAGGAACAGCGCTGGATTAGTTATACCGACCCAGCGGCACCGCCTGCGGGACAGATTGATGCTGCAAAGGATGCACTCTCCGCAGTTGATTTTGTCAATCAGCATGGCGGCTGGAAGGGCAGATCGCGCATGATGCTGGATACCACCGATAGCAAGACGAAGCTTCAGTTCCAGCAATATTACAGCAGCTTCCCGATTATGGACTTGATGCAGTTCCGGTTTGGCACCATCAGCATGGAGATGCAGCAGGAGACGGTGTCCAGCTATGAACGTTCGCTCGAATACCTGAACGAAGGCGCCGAGACCAAGAAGTCGGTCAAATTGCCTGGTGGAGACAAGCTTAAGGCTCTCATCCAGAAGGTAGCGGGCAGCAACCGTAAGGTCGTAGATGTGTATCCGGCGTACCGTCCATCCAGCATTGAGGACGGGCTGAAGCTGATCCCGGTATGGGTAATCCGTTTCGGAAACGGGGAAGAAACGACAGTTTCTTGATAGGTTATCGTTATTAAACATAAGGGTGTGCTGCAACTATCCACTCGCGGTAAGAACAACCTTCTGATCGCTATATATGAGCTGCTGCAAGGGTGGTTTGCCGGGTTAGAACGCTAACGAATCTGACACACCTTAAATGCTGGATTAGCATCAAACTCGAAATCTAACGAACTTCAGCGACTTTATTTCGGCGATAGAGGGGTCAGAACCAACGATAACCCTATAAATTCCACAAAATAAGATCTCTCAGATTCGTTAGATTACAAACTTGTGGAAAATGGAGTAAATTAGGTGCATACAGTTCGTTAGCCGGAAATAACGATAAGCGTGTCATCTCCATGTTGACGATCCAAGATAATGTAAAGTAGATACGATAAGGTTCCCGGCGCGCGGTGCCTGCTGCAGATCAACAGTGGCCAGCCACATGTAGGGACATGTATTATCGTTGGTGAAGCGGAATTTTTGAGGTAGACAGTCTACAGTGGTGAAGGCGTAATGCTGTCGTGGACATAGAGCAGTTATTTACGAAGAGTGGTTGAGAGTGGTTGAGAGTAGTGCAGACAGTGAACTTATGGAGGTGAATGGGTTGGATTGGGGACGGGCGAAAAATGTGTTGATCTATGCCTTCCTGCTGCTCAATCTGGTGCTGGGATACCAGATCTGGATGGATGCGCGGGAAACGGCCGGAGCCAATCTGGACTTCACCTCGCTGGCGGATAATACGCAGCAGGCGATGGAGGAAAAGGGCATTCAAGTGCTGGCTCCTATCCCGAATGAGACGCCTAAGCTGCCGAAGCTGTCGTATGAGTTCATTGAAGATAACAAGACAGGTATTGAGGTTGAATTGGAAAAGCCTGTGGACAGCAAACTGATCTTCTCGCAAAGCGAGCTGGAGGATGCATTGCAGGACGAGATTCCCCAGATCGGCACGTATCGATTGGATCAGCTGATGGCGGAGGACGGGGCATTTGTGCTGCATCCATTGGTGGATGGCAAATGGCCGCTCTTCAATGTCAGTCTGGAGCTGTTCTACAGCGATCAGAAAATGACGGGTTACCGTCAGACTCCGGTGCAGATTACGACAGCAGAGGAGAGCGATCAGCAGGTGCTTCCGGCGTCAAAGGCGCTGGGCACGCTGATCGAGAACTTTTTGCCGAACGATGCAATTGTAAAAGACATCCAGCTGGGCTATTACGGCCAGTTGTTCAATTCAGATATGCAGGTGGCGATGCCGGCATGGCGGTTCGTGCTGGAAAGTGGCGAAGTGTTGTACGTGCAGGGCATCAGCGGGGATGTATTCAGTCCCAAGACAGACAAACCAGGGGAGTAATGCGTTATGGGGATTTATTTTACCGTGTTATCCAGCGGTTCGACAGGGAATGCCACAGTTATACAGCATGGGGGCACGTCCCTCATGATTGATGCGGGTCTCAGTGCGAAGCGGCTGGAGGCATTGTTCCTGGAACGGGAGATTTCGGGAACGGAGCTGGACGGGATTCTGGTTACACATGAACATTCCGATCACATTAAAGGACTAGGCGCGATGTCTCGGAAATATAATTTACCAATCTATGCAAATACGAATACGTGGGCGGCACTGGAGAAGTCCGTTGGGGCGATTCCAGAGGAAAACCGTAGGGTATTTGAGACCGGTGAAAAGCATGATTTTGGCTCTTTGCGCGTGGAATCCTTCGGCATCTCCCATGATGCGGCGGAACCGGTAGGGTACACGTTCGATGATGGCAGCGAGAAGCTGTCCGTGGCGACGGATCTTGGTTATATGAGCGACAAGGTTCGCGATGCGATCTCGGATTCGGATGTACTCGTGCTTGAGGCGAATCATGATGTCGAATTGCTGCGCATGGGACGGTATCCATGGAACACCAAACGCCGCATTCTGAGCGACATTGGTCATTTGTCGAACGAAGCGGCGGGAGCTGCACTCAGTGAACTGATGAACGGACGCATCAAGCGCACGTATCTGGCACATCTGAGCCGGGATCATAATATGATGGATTTGGCTAAAATGACCGTGCGTGATGCGATGGAAAGCCGTGGCTGCTTTTATCGGGATCATGAGTTCAAGCTCTGTGATACGTATTACGACCGGCCTACGCCATGGGATAGGGTGGGTGAGCCATAAAGCTGTCGAGTTCGGTGGCTTTGCGCTCCACTTCCTCGCGGGTCAGAATGCCTTTGTCCACGAGCAGTTCTATAATGGTGCTTAGGGCAAGGGTATTACGGTAGTGCTCCTCCTTGAGATCGGCCAGCTTGGCCGCCATATGAACTTCATCCATGGCCGTGAGTGTACGCGTGCGATCCATAATGGGAATCCTCCTTCTATGAAGCTTCGAATTGTCTTTTACTATTATTGTAGTCAGGCTGGGTGGAAAACATTCCTCTTTTTGCCGCTATAATTACACGTAAGGGGCGTGTATGCTGAACCAGGGGCAGCTTTTTGCATAAGAAGATGAAAAAGTTCTTGCGAATAAGCAAAATAGCGCTTAGCGAACCCGATTTTGTGGTGATAGATACTATGGACCTTTATTGTTAAGTGCGTTATAGCGGAAATTCCCGTTAATCTTCGTAATTATGCAACTTTTTGGGATTTGGCGTGTTTAGTATATAAGGAGCTTTATAATAGAGGATGATTTGTGCGCACAATGGTATGCTATAGTATGCGAGAGCATTTCTGATAGAGTTACAGGCAGGATGGGATGTCGTTCTGCTGTACATAGACGCTTCATTTCGAGTTAATGGGGATGGCAGCGATATGCAAAACGATTTTTAGAACATGCAAGAAAGCATGGAAGAATGAGTTGGTATTTACGGTAACCGCGTAACGGAGGACACAGAACGAAGCTGGAGAAGCGAAGCGTTCGCCTTTATCACCGGATTTCACCCTTTGGAAAGGGATCGAGGAAATCTGGGGATAACAGCGATCGGAAGCTCGGCTGTGGCCGGAGTGGGGTAACGTAAGGACACAGTCGTTGGCCATGCGACAACGATCGGGCGGCAGTCAGGGTCTTGATGCGTGACAACGAAGGGGAGAGGATCACGATGGGATTGTTTGGAGACGATTTTTATTCAACCAAAGTATCAAGACGCGCCGAACCTGAACAGAAAGGTAAACTTCAGATCATTCGCCCTGGAGGCAGGGGACGTGACCGTTGGCGAAATCCGCGAAGGTCTCGCACAGGCTTTAGCTCTACGGTTAAGGTCGCTGTAATCAGTTCGGTAATTAGTTCCATCGTGACGGTAACGCTGTTCAGCTTTATTACGCAGCCTACAGCGTTACCGCTGGCCAATGCCACTGGTAACGGTGGCGGAGGCACGCAGACGACCCAGGCCGCTGATCCATACGACCGGATCATTCAGGCTGCGGCGAAAGTTCGTCCTTCTGTGGTGAGCATCGTGAATCATAAGACAGGCAGCAGCGTGTCGATGGAGGATTCCGCGTTGGGATCAGGGGTCATTTTCAAGAGGGAAGATGGCAAAGCCTACATTATGACCAATCATCACGTCGTGGAAGGTGCCAGTGATCTGGAGATTGTAACGGTGGATGGAGAAACGCACAAGGCGAAGCTGGTTGGTAAAGACCGCGTGAGCGACATTGCCGTATTATCCGTGCAAGATGATAAGGGCATCGGTCCAGCTGCTGAGCTTGGTGATTCCAGCAAACTTCAGCGTGGTCAGACAGTACTGGCGATCGGAAATCCGCTCGGTTTGGGCGGCACGCTGACATCCGGTATTGTCAGTTACACGGATCGCATACTGCCGGTATCCATTAATCAGGATGGTGTGTACGACTGGGAACAAAACGTAATCCAGACTGATGCGGCGATTAACGAAGGCAACAGCGGCGGTGCGCTGGTCGATCTGAACGGCAAAGTCGTCGGCATTAACACGATGAAAATCTCGGATACAGGCGTTGAAGGCCTCAGCTTTGCGATTCCGATGAACGAAGTGATGAAAACCGTAGATTCCCTGCTGCTGAACGGCAAAGTATCTCGTCCCTATCTGGGTGTGTATACCGTCGATCTGAGCAATCCATATGCGCCACTGGATGACGAGCAGCGCAAGGATCTGAAATTACCCTCTCACGTGGACAGCGGTGTGGTCGTGCTGGAAGCATCCGGCCCGGCATCCGATGCGGGGATGAAGCTGAATGATGTCATCACGGAATTTGATGGGCAAAAAATTACCTCTACGCTCGATCTGCGGAAATATCTCTACGATAAGAAGAAGATCGGCGATACGATTGAAATCACCTTTTACCGGGACGGCAACGCCGAGAAGGTGTCGGTGAAGCTGACGGATAAACCGGAGTAAGGCAGGTTTAACGGAGCGTATACGGTTAGTGGGTTGAAATGGCAATGCTAGAAGAGTGATCAGATATCTGACCACTCTTTTTTAGTTGTTAGTTCAGCAATATGTTATAAGACAAGAGGTAACTGAATAGCATTGGCCCATTATGGGTGGACGTGTTCGTTCGACATTAAATGAGTAGATAAATCGTTTTTATGTTCCCATGATTAGTTAGACCCGGAGCCTAAGGAGCAGATACACAAGACTCTGGCTGTGGTAAACTGTTGTCAATATGTTGGAGACGGTCGCTGATGCAAATAACATCCGTTTGTCGATCTGATTTTTTATTTCAGAATGGGAGGGGTATTTTTAATGAAACGATGGAGGAAAAAAATGCTTGGGGGAACGAGTGTAGCACTGTCGCTGTTTGTGCTGTCTGCCTGTGGATCTGAGGTAGCCACAACAGGAGCATCCGTTGATACAAGTGCTTTGCAGGAGAAGATTGCTGGCCTGGAGAAGAAACTGGTGGAACAGGGAGCCAAGAGTATTGAGCAGGAACAAAAAATTGCAGAGCTTGAGACCAAGTTGAGTGAGCTGAGTACGACTGTGATCGCGGCAAATGAGACTGGTGGTCCAACGTCTGCAGCCTCGGGCAACAATGGATCGGCCGGGAAAGGTGACGGAATTCTGATTACATTTGCCCAATACGAGAAGCTTGAAGTAGGCATGTCGGTAGAAGATGTCATCGAGATCCTTGGCGGCGAAGGTGAAGCGCTGAGTGAAGCGGAGAATATGGTGGTTTACAACTATAAAGGCACAGCTGGCAATGGTGCCAATGCGGTTATTGCTTTTCAAGGTGGCAAGCTGTTGACGAAAGCTCAGTCGGGATTGAAGTAAAGAGTGTGGGTTAGAGAACGTTTATAGAACGGGGTAGATTAATAAGTAACTCTGTTCTGGTTCTGCTAATTCAGGTCCCAGGAGCAAAATTCATTCGTTATGTAGAGTGATGTTAAGGAGCATTCTTTTCGTGGTGCCGGGAGGTATCCGCAAGAGATGCTTTTTGTGTTTATTTTTGCGGTATGGAGAGGTTTGGTGGATGTTGGTCACGATAAATTAGGGCTGGGGGTTTCTTTTCGGTGGCAGGTGTGATAGAACTGAGAAGTGGCTATCCTGTAATGGGATACGCGGTTGTGGATCGGGAACATAGCTGGTTACAGAAAGGATGCTTAACGGATGTACGTTGTATGCAAAGAACACGTGGACATTGCCATCGACATGTTTGTCGATGAGTATGAGGACGCTCCAGATATCGTTGATCTGAAGGAGACGGAATTTGCCGACTGGGACCCGCCTGCGAAATGCGCCGAGTGCGAACAGCACGCGGAATTCCTTGTCGTTTAGCGTACTGTAGGAATTAGACGGCCGGAGGCACGACTTTAGGTGGCGATTCTGGCCCGTCTTTCCATCCGGTATGAACATCACAGTAAGAAGCAAAGGAGAGCGTGATGAGCGCTCTCTTTGTGTTTGTGGGGGAATTGGGTAGGTAAGCCGTGGGCCGCGAGGGTGCGCGTTGCAACTCTAACGAATCTGAGACTCCTTATCCGGGGGATACACCGCCTGTTTGAAATCTAACGAATTATGGACAAGCTATATTGCTGAAATGGCCTCGAAAGTGGTGGGGAAAGCACGTTTTATGCGGAATAGCGTGTTTCAGATTTTTTGGAATTTAAAGGAAGAGAAAAAGCGTCGAATAGGGTGTGAGGGGTTCATTAGCTTGTAGGAATGAGACGGGATGGCGACGTAAATGTGTGGTAAGTAAGGGGACGACTGTAGAAGGTGTTAATTATAACTGTTGGAACAAACGATGCGTTGAGGCATCTTTACGTATAGATGATTTCGCAAGACGATTAGGAGGAATGAATCTTCATGTTGATTCAGATTATTGGCGTAGGCAAATTGAAGGAAAAATATTTGACGCTGGGCATCCAGGAATATGCCAAGCGCCTCGCCCCGTACATCAAGTTTCAGATGATCGAGGTCGCAGACGAAAAGGCGCCCGACACCCTGAGCGAAGCCGAGGTGCGGGCGGTAAAGGAGCGCGAGGGCGAACGCATCCTCGCGCATGTGAAGAGCGAGGCGCACGTGGTCGCGCTCGCATTGGATGGCCAGCTCTGGAGTTCCGAGGAGCTGGCCATGGAGATCGACAAGCTCGGCACGTATGGGACGAGCCATGTCGTGTTTGTCATCGGAGGAAGCCATGGGCTCTCCGATGAGGTGCTGCGCCGCGCGAAGCAGCGCTTGAGCTTCGGGCACATGACCCTGCCGCATCAGCTGATGCGGCTGGTGCTGGTGGAGCAGATTTATCGTGCGGTGAAGATAAATCGGGGGGAACCTTACCACAAGTAGGGCGAAAGATTGTAACGTGGGTATGGGCGGAGATATCCATACCCGTAGCTCCGAAATCATGAGCATTGTCAATAGATTCACGAAGTGTTTCTTATAGAAATGCTTTATTCTGAAAATACTGACGGTGGATTATGGTTTTGTACAGCCACGGCTCAGATCCATCGTGTAAACCCGCTCCCAGAGCGTTTTTTTGCTGTTTAGAGACACAGATGTTTTTAAAGAAATAACTGAGATGTCGTAAGTTCCACTCAAATGAACTATTTACGAGTTGGAAGTGACCTAGCTCATCTGGGAGAACGAAAAGCTAACAGCGATAAATTTAGGGGTAGGGAGTCTTCTCCTCCAAATGACAGTGGTCAGCATCCGTTGTTTGGTGGTGATTATTTTATGGAATATTCTGTTTAGCGCAGTAATTTCAATGGCTCGGCTCTATTGCTTCCCCCCCCCCGCGTAAGCATCGAGTTTCCTTAGGAACGCAGCCCTCTGCCGTTCGTGGGATAGAATTTGCGGGAAATCAAGTTCGACCTTGCGCTTCACTTTCGCTGTTCTCTTGTCATAATTATCTATGAGTCTACATATGCCCCGGGGGAATCGAAGGAGCACCTTCAACATTTCGTAGTCCTCTCGCTTCAGCTTGAAGATAGTCTGATAACCATCCAAAAATGATTCAGCGACGGAGAAGTTCCAGTTGTGACCCTGACAAAAGTTATAAATAGCACGATTTAAATCATACGCTCGCAGATCCAATCTCAACGTTTCAAAATCGATCAAACCGTTGCCTTTTCTCGTTCTGATCACATTGGTTGGACCGAAATCTCCGTGGCATAAAGTTGGCCTCGTTTTTTTACATATAGAGCGGTAGCTGCCCACTCGTAATTCCCGCATCGAAGTTTGCGCCATATTCAATAGTTCGCTGCCATACGTTTGGAGCAAGCGGTCAAGCGGACTATTAAAGCCGTTTCTTCTTGCCTTCCGGATGTTGGCGAGCAGCTTTCTCTGTTCAACGCGAAGTAAGCTGGGCCATGATCCCAGCATATTTTGCTTCCCGAGAGCTGGAATGCTAATCTGAGCACCATTCTGATGAAACTTAGCAAGCAAAATGCCGCATTCTCTCATTTGCTTCTTGGAAGCCGATGAGGGCCAGGGGCCTTTCAGCCATGGGGTAAGAATAAAAGAAGTTGGGCTTTTTTGTTTTAACTTGGCAAACAAAGGTTTGCCAGGATTTTCGCGAAGGTTGCGCCAGCCGAGCTGAATTGATCCTTTGCGCTGTATCCGCTGCAGTGTCTTGTCAATCCAGCGTAGCTCGTTGGGAGAATTCGACATTCTCTTTAAACAATAATCTACTCCGCCCGCAGCTGTTATTCGATAAACGCCTTTTTTAATAACTTCCGTTCGTTTCGCTCGAATTCCGAATTTTTCGGAAAGCCGTTCGACTTCTAGATTAGTGCGCATGGTCGATCATACCTCCCTTATCTGAGGTGTTACTACCCTGGAGTTGTCGAAATAGGTGCTTATACCGGTTAGCAACCTGCGGCCATTGATAACGTGACGCAAGCCGGCTACCAGCGGCAACCCGCTTGTCAGTGAGCTTTTTGTTGCTCCACATTGCTTTAATAGATGCGGCAATTGCTGTACCGTTCGCTCTGGATATCGTTTGGGCTACGCTGTTGTTCACAAAATCGGCAAGTCCTCCAGCCCGGGTTGATACCAACGGAATTTCACTGGCCAGCGCCTCAAGCGCTACCAACCCGAATGATTCCTGGGAACTGGGCATCACCACTGCACCATAAGTAGCATACATTTTCTGCACTTGGCTTTGACTGCGGAACCCGAGCCAACGCACCTCGGACGATATGTCGAGCTTTCTGGCAAGCGCCTTCAGTTGTAGTACATAACGGTTAGAACCTGTTCCGACCAAATCTAGCCAAACTTTATTACCATCTTGTTTCAATATTGAAATAGCTTTCAGTAGAGGTTCTATCCCTTTTAACGGAACGAGTCTGCCAACGTATAAAAGGTGTCGCCGTGATAGTCGTGTCTCTGATTTGTGCAAGACTATGCCATGGTTGACGACAGCGGTTTTTCCTGCGACGAAGGGATATAGCTTCTTTAGCTTGTAGAGTTCCGACCGGCTTGGGATGGTGATCTTACTTGTCTTCTTTAACAGTAAGACCTGTTGATCAATCCTTATCTGTTTTTTCTTGCTTACAGCACCCTTTTCTCGAGAAACCAGAGAGTGACTAGTATATATAATCGGAATCTGGTGTTTCGATTTATAATATTTCGATAAGTTGGCGAACTGCAAGCTGTGTACGTGAATTCCGTTTGGTTTCTGGATCCCTTGATGCTCAATCCATCGCTCTATAGCGGCGGGATTAAACTGTCGTGTCTTCATTGAGTAGTAGGGTGCTCTTGTCGGGAAGCGAACGATACACAGCCGCTCGCTTTTCGTAATACTGATTGAGGAATTACTGCTCTGGGTCAGGACGGTGGTATGAACACCGCTACGCACATACGCCTTTGTCAAATTAGTAACTGCTGTCCCTAATCCCCCAATAATATAAGGCTCGTATTCATTCGTGAGAATCCACAGTCTTCGGGGTTGTCTCAAGGTGATTCCTCCCTAATAAAAAACGGCTTTCTCCGTTTTTTTTCTATAACTGCCATCATAGAATAGAATATGGTGCCTTGAGACTGTTGCTTGTGTAGAAGACTAGAAGGGGGAAACTAACTAGCAGTACAAGAAGTCGCTTCACAGATTTAACGTTTTATCATCCAAGAGTGATTTGAGGTCAGGAGAGTTGTCCTTGAAAATTTCGCCCTAAAGATGTTACGGAGAGCCGTACCATAAGTGACGGCGAAAAATTATGATGAAGTTTCATGCTGAGTGTGCGCCATGTTCTCAAATGCCTTCTATAATCAAACCAATCGACCCAAATAATCTTGTGTGACTTATGTGAGGAAACTCGCCGTCTACTGGCTTTCTTCGGGATAACTAAAAGGAGAACGGCCATTTTGGCGTTCTCCCTTGCTGCTTTACGGAATAATGGACGTGTTTCCGAACCGTTTTCTTACCTTACATAGACTCCCGCGCTCCCATTTGCGCATATGCCTCACCTAAACCAATGGATTCGTAGAATTCCCGTGTTACATGTTCCATACGCTGAAGTATTTCGGGCCATGAGTCCTCTGGGATATACTCTTTGATAACAGCTATGATCGCCTCGTTTCGCGCTGCTTCACGCAGTCTTATTTCCTCTAAGCCATAAATGGTGTGTCCTCCTGTACCTCCATTGAAGAGCTTGTGTTTCAGCTCGATAGCCTTGAGAGCCATCACAGGGGTGATAATGTCCATCTTACATAGGTCATTGCAGCCCCTTTGAATAACCTCATCCAGCAACTCCAGATCATGCCTGATGCGTTTCGCGCTGTCTTGGTCTGCCATTTCTTGATTAATCTTTACCTTAGTGTGAGTACGTTTTTCCTTGCGTAGCTGGTGTGCTTTTGTGTATGCCTTCTTCATCCCGTCCATTTTTCTCTCCATGCTCTCCTCATGAAGCTTGGACTGAAGCAGTTCCATCGTGATTCCATTGGCAACGGCTTCGCTGCGCAGCCTCATAATGGTTCCGATTGGACCTTGGGGTAAGAAATTTGAAAAAATGGATTTCGGGTTATTCGAGAAGTTGGTAGTCAGCCAGCCCAACGCCATAATAACTAAAGAGTTCATAGGCAAAATTGGTGGTAACTACACAGCTTCCAAATTAGACGATCAGATTCTGTATGTTGCCTTTCATTTAAGCCCACAGCCGTAATCCAATGAACACACCGGCAAAAGCCGAAGGCAACAGATCCAAGAGCCAAAACAGGGAGCATCTCGAGAGAGATGTTTTTTTTGTTCCTAATTACAGCAAGATGTGGAAAGTCGAGCGAAACCCGTTATGTTATTTTATTTGCAGAAAAGGAATGATCAAATTCGAGCAAAGAAAGGAGAAGACAGAATGAGAAGCGAGCCGCGATCTTACAAATCAGAATCGGTAGGGAGTTTTTTGATAGGCGCATAGATATGATAGGTCGAATCCAGATGGTGGACGTCATCAAAAGCTTGAATGAGTTCAATATCAGTTTCTGCTGTTTCCTGCTTGGAAATCTTTAGAAATCTGGCATAGTCGTTTTCCAGTACATCCCCAATGTCAAGTATTTCACCACAATAGTTGAACCTTGCACAAAAAATCTGTGGCACATCAACCGTGAAAAAATAAGGTTTATCAATTTCAATGCTGCTTGGGATCCCAAACAGTACCTTAAACCGAGTTGAATCGGGTTGACAGTTTGAATAAATGACATAACAGGGACCATTTATGGTTTCATCAATATGACTCAACAGCATTTCTGAATGTGCGCGAATCTTCTCCTTGTAATCATCATTGGCTAAATCCACTTCAAAAGCGATCCCACTGATTCGGGTCTCCTTGAATTCGGTCAGTGTGAAATCCGTGACGATATCACCGTTAATGTTTTTTATAGGTCTCTTCACCACTGTAGGTATGGTGACAGGAGAGATGGTTGTAAGTCCTGTTTTTAAAGAACTTGGAGCTACGCCGTATTGTCGTTTGAAAGCACGAGTGAATGAGGCTTGTGTACCGAAGTTGAGCTGATAGGCAATATCGGTTAGAGAGCTGTTTTTGTTTTGAATAAAGGTTAAAGATGCATTCAATCTTCTGGATAGAATGTATTGGTTTAACGAACAGCTCATCATAGCGGAAAACAGCCGATGAAAATAGTATTTAGACATGTTGAAGGTATTGGCGACGGATTCTACGGTTAAGGACTGTTGTAAATGGTCCTCGATATGGATCAAAGCACGTTCAATGACTTCGTTATGGTCCATAATTACTCCTTATATCAAGTTTTGTGGCAAGTATACCATACGTCCATCAGCAAATAAATTTATTGTCTTAGGAGGAAAAATAGATGACGCGAGACCGAAGGAATGCAAGGATACTGGGGACTTTTTATATCCTTGCTGCAGTGACGTCAATCATAGCGGTTGTTTTGTATGGGCCGGTTCTGTCAGAACAATGGCAGATGGCCGTGGCAAATGGATCGGAAACAAAGGTCTTAATCGGTGTATTAAATGATCTCTTACTTATGGTAACGGCTGTTGGTACAGCAGCCATGCTGTTTCCCTACGTTCGGCATTGGAATGAGCATCTTGCACTAGGGTATCTTTGTTTCCGGTTTATGGAAGCTGTTTTTATTGCGATTGGTCTCGTAAGTATATTGGGTTTGTTACAACTTAGTTCACATTATGATACAACCAACTTAGCAAGTAAAACCAATTTTGAACCCATAGGGCTGTTGATGCAGTCGATTTATCGCTGGACGGCTATGTTGGGTCCAAATCTCATGTTGGGCATAAATACTAGTCTGTATAGTTATTTACTTTATCGAGCAGGCTATGTGCCTAAACCGTTAGCGATTTTCGGAATGATTACAGCGGTTATGGTATTTTTAGCTGGTTTGCTGCAAATGTTTGGGACCATCGGACCCTATTCGGCGGTAAAAGGATTGATGGCGCTTCCTGTGGGCGTTTACGAGATGAGCTTGGCAGTCTGGTTAATTGTGAAGGGATTTCATGGGGAGAACCTTGCTAAATTGAGAGCAAAAACAGCTTCTTCGTCTATAGTAAAATAATCAAAAGTTCTTTGATCGAGAGATTAAGAGGTGATGATGACTCAACTCATAAAATCGGGCGAAATTTGGTGGAAAGACTCCTTATCTAATTAACTGTTCTCGATTAGATTTTGTTGAATTTGATGCTCGTATTCGGCGAACGCTTCCGACATTCACCCACTATTATTATTATATTATACTAAAACGAATTATTTGAGGAGTTTAGCCAGATCCTTGTCCTGAGTGAACTCGCACCGAAGAGGAATAGGGATAAAATTTTGTGCTTCCGGGCAAGTTAGGGAATAACATCGAGGGGAGTGCTGTATGATGGCAAGAAGAAGGAGAAAATATGCGGTGCCAGGGGTCGAACAGGGAATGCAGGCGTTCAAAGCAGATGTAATGAAGCGCGAAGGATATACCGTAAATCCGAATCAACCAGACGATGTAAAATATGAAGTGGCGAAAGAGCTTGGTGTACCTCTGTACCCAGGAAATAATGGTCAACTGACAACGGAATCAGCAGGCCAAGTCGGCGGCAAAATTGGTGGTTCCATGGTTAGGGAATTGATCCGTCTCGCTCAGGAGCAAATAGCGTACAGGGAGTAATCCTGAACTGAAACCTTCGGAAGTTTTTTGACTGGGAAATAGAAGAGATTCGGGTAGTTACGAACCGGTTAAAATTAACCCTTGCCACATCAGCTGATGCGGCTAATGCTGGTGGAGCAGATTTATCGTGCAGTGAAGATCAATCGGAATGAGCCGTACCATAAGTGACGGCGAAAAATTATGGGAATAAATGCATTTGAGGACGTAAACCAAGGAAACAATCAGCCATTTTTTCTTCATAATCGGTTCTAAGCGCCGATTTTAATTCCGTGGAACAATTGAAAAAAAACGGCCGCTGTTCGCATCGTTTGCGACAGGGCCGTTTTTCGTTTTTCATACGCTAGCTTCAAATTGCTATTCTTGCCAAACACTCATAGGGTCCCATGGCTTGATCTGATTGCCATATTTTCCGGCCAAAAAAGCTTTCATGTCTTCCAGCTTAGCAGGCACCTCGTTCCAAATTGGAAGGGGTGGTAACCCTCGTTTGCTTTTCAATAGGATATCCACTGTAACATACAAGCGTTCTGGCTGAATCCAATGAAGAAAGCGGGAAATATCAATTTGCTTGGTCAGGGACAAGGAATCAATTTCGTCATTGTAATGCTTGTTGAACTCGCTGATCAGATTCAGGAGGTAGTCTCTCTGCTCCTTCACGAAGTCCAGGCCGCAGATGGCGCCATGTCCTGGAACAACGATTTCGGGTTTAATTTCATCAATAATGCGATCAAGCACTTTAACCCAATTGAGGGTTCCCTCTTCGCTGTATGCCGTACAACCGTTAAACACGACATCGCCGGCGAACAGCACTTTTTCTTTTGGCATCCACAGCAGCAAGTCACTGTCAGAGTGGGCCGGAGCTACGTTGTAAATCATAACTTCCGTATCGCCAAGACGGATGTTGATATCGTCCTTTATCTCAATATTCGGGAGCACCCATTCTACGCCTTCCAGGTCGAATCCTTCAAATTCCGCTGCAAAAAACCGCTCGCCCGAAGTCGATTCCGGAGACTCCTTTCCTCTTCTAATGACGCTGTCCATCCAGGCGATATTTTCGGTGAGACGCTCTCTGGACGCTTCCTTGTGCATAATAATGCAAGCATCTTCAAACACTTTGTTTCCCCAGGCATGGTCGCTGTTATAGTGCGAGTTCACCACATATGCGGGAGAGCCGCCGTTGCTTACTTCCATAAAAGCCTTCCGCATTTCCCGTGCATGGAACAAATCGAAGAACGTGTCATACACCAGCCCTTCACCCTTGTTGATGAACCCGGCATTGGCCCAACTGATCCCGCGATACGGCGAAATACCGGCAAAGACGCCATCTGCGACTTCAAAAAATTTAACGCGAGGTTTTTGGATAATACGTCCATACTTCATAAAAATTCTCCTTTGCGTATATGTTTTTGAGGTAAGGCATACTGACTATGTCTTTATTATAGAGAATGGAAAACAGAAATGCAAGCAAGCACTTGCATGCATTTGTTCTATGCTATATGATAGTAACAGAACAACATCACACTACATGGATGGAGGAGCTGCAACATGAAGCTAGTAACCTTTCAAGCCAAGACATCCCAGGAACCTTTGTTTGGGCTTGTAATTAACGAGAAATTTGTCGTGTCTTTTGCCGCAATCATGAAAAAGCAGGGAACATTCATTGACAGTCTTGAAAGTATAGACAGCTATCTTCATTATTTGCCGGCAAGTTATGATGCCGCTAAGGAATTGATGCAATATGCTGTTGAACAGTCGCATCAATTCAATGAAAATGAAATCTGCCCGATTGCAGCGGTAAAACTGCTGCCGCCGGTTCCGAATCCGGCTGCGCTTATCGATTTCGGGCTGACGCCAAGACATCTGAGAAATGCTGGCGTAAATCTGTTGCAAAGAGAATATACAGGGCCGGAAAGAGAAGAGCTTAAACGAAAAATTGCTGAAAAATTCCAGAAAGATCCGAATAAAGTAACTTTCAGTTATTACAAGTGTAACCATAATGCATTAATTGGCGATGGGGATACGATTCATTGGCCTTCGTACTCTTCCTACCTGGATATCGAGCCGGAGCTGGCCTTTGTTACAGGGAAGGGGAACTGCATTGCAGGTTATGTTATTTTCAACGACAGTACTGTCCGCGATGTGCAGTGGCCGGATTTCCAGGCGCTGATCGGACCGACGCGCTGCAAAGATTTTGATCGCAGCAAAGGAATAGGACCATTTCTGGTTACGCCGGATGAAATTGACAACCCGCTGGTACTGGATGTGGATGTACGCATCGGGGAGAGACTGCACTGGAAGGGAAGCACATCCGAGTATTCTGCACACCCTGCAAAAGTGATGGAGGAGGTTCTCAAAGTTTTCACGCCGCTCCCGGGCACGATTATAGGAATGGGGACGATACCGGATTGCTGCGCAATCGAGACCGAACAATGGCTGTTGCCCTCTGACCGAATCCAGATTACATTTGATAAATTAGGCACGCTCACGCAATTGGTGCCTGATCATGTCAAGATTACGGAACCAAGCCGCTGGGAAAAAAGAAGCGATTTTCCTTAAATAAACGTTTATGAAAATGATGAACCCCGACCCTGCTGCATATGCAAAACTTGTAGTAGAATAGGTTTAACATATGCAAAAGGAGAAATACAATGCAAACATCAGACAGAATCATTGAAGCCGCGACACGGCTCATCAAAAAGAAGGGCTATCGGGGAGTAAGCACCAAAGCCATTGCAACGGAAGCTAAAGTCAATGAATCTACGATTTTCCGGCAATTTGGAAGCAAGCAAGGCATATTGGAAGCCATCATTGAAAGACATTCGGATATCCCGCAATTTGAGAAGCTGTTAAAAGAGGGCGCGACCGATAATCCGGAAGTCGATCTGCTGAATGTAAGTCAGCAGTACCGTTTGTTTTTCCATAAAAATGCGGACATCATTTTGATTGGCATCCGCGACAAAGGAATGCTACCCGAATTGGACAGAGTGCTGGCCGATCCGCCGGTGAAGCTGCACTCCTTGCTGGTTGAATATTTTGAACGCCTGCAGATGAAAAAAGTTATAGCCAGACAGGATGAGCGTCTTGCCGCCATGTCTTTTCTCTCGATGTGCTACGGATTTCAGATGAGCGAGCTGATTCACCGGCAATATCAGTCCCAACTCGTCACCGAGGAAGAGTTCTACAAGCACAGTGTCTCTTTGTTTGTTAAAGGAATTTTGTCTCAGTCATAAGCTTTGTTGATTTATTTAAATATGCCGAAGACTGCTTGCGCGGCTCTAACTGTAGAACAATTGAAAGAAGATGCTCGAAAACTCGTTATACTGCAACCGGGACATTTTTAATTTTCAAACACCAAACTAATAAAGCCTGTAGCCGGAAAAACTAACTATGACCCAAGAGATGGACACTTTTTTTAAAAAAAGTGCCCTCTTTGAGAGCCCTGCAAAAGCCTTGCTTTTGAGTAAAAGCGAGATTTAATTTGGAAATGTAATCGAGAATACTAAAAAGCAGCTCGCTCCTCATCCGAAAGCGGACTGCTTTTGCTCGACTAGCTTCACCATTCGTTTCACTTGAATCTTACTAGGAGGCTGCAACATGACGGCAGAGCGCTACCAACGAGGATGGAACAAACTAATGGAAGTAGGCGGGGGCGGAGGAGCAGCAGAACGTGTAATCGAATCACTGAAAGATATTGCTCCTGACGTTGCTAACTACATTATCGAGTTTGCATTTGGCGATATTTATTCCAGAGAAGGACTGGACCCAAAACAGCGGCAACTGTTGACGATTGCTTCCCTGACAACCCAAGGTGGAGTCGAGCCAGAACTTCATGCCCATATTCACGGGGCTCTTAATGTTGGTCTCTCTACGAATGAAGTCGTTGAAGCGATTACCCATTGCATATCCTATACAGGTTTCCCACGCGTACTCAACGCTTTTTCTGTAGCAAAGCGTGTGTTTGAGGAACGAAATGTGAAAGTAGAGACATCACAAGAACAGGAATGACAAACCTGACGATGATTTGATCTTGTTGATGGAATACTTGGAAAAGAAGTCTTTGGGTAACTTATAGCTCAATAATGAAAGGACTGCCCAGTGGTAGCCCTTTGTTCAACTGACGGGACACGATAGTTGAATTACCAACATCTAGGCCGCTGATTACTTCAACGGCCTTTTGAGTATGTTGCGAAAGCTTGATAGTAGCCCTGGGATTACGCTTTGTTTTGATTTAATGAGCCAAGATGGTTGGCGGTTAAGCGCCGCGGCGAATTTCAGGTGCCTTTACATTTTCCAATCCAAATGCTATCATGCAAACATGACGTTAACGTCATATTATATCTTGGAAGGAGTGATACATCATGAACCGCATGCGCATTGGCGATTTGACAGAACGAGCCGGGGTAACCCAGCGCACGGTTCGCTATTACGAGAGCATTGGATTGCTTCCATCTGGCGAGCGCGAAGGCAATGGTCATCATTACTACACGGAAGAAACGGTTGCTCGTCTGCATAAGATCGATCAGTTGAAGAAGATTGGCCTAAGTTTGGAGGAAATTCGGGACGTAATCGAGCTTTACTTTACGGATACGAGCGGGGTGCTGCCGAAACGGAAAGTCCTCGGCATACTGCGCCAGCATCTGGCCGACACGGACCAGAAGCTTGAAGCGCTCGGGCAGTTCCGCAGCGATTTGCAGTCGAATATAGAACGTTTCGAGCGATGGCTCGAAACCAATGAAAGCGATTAATTTTTTTTACTCAAAACATGACGTTAACGTCATGTTTAGTGTTCTATGGAGGTTAAATTCATGAGAGAAAACATTGGATTTATCGGACTCGGACTGCTTGGTCTACCAGTTGCTGCCAATCTGCTCCAAGCAGGATATGCGTTGACCGTATACAACCGGACCCCAGAAAAAGCGGAACCGCTCGTAGCCCAAGGTGCGCTGCAGGCGATCCGTCCAGCTGACGCCGTGACAACCGGTGGCATCGTCGTCACCTTGGTATGGGACGATGAAGCATTGGAAGACATCGTCAAAAGCGAAGATTTCTTAGAACGCCTGGGCATAGGCGGTATTCATGTATCAATGAGTACGGTGTCGCCGGATACGGGTAGGAAGCTGGCGGATCTGCACGCGCGGCACGGTTCCGTCTATGTTGAGGCGCCTATCTTTGGACGGCCGGAGGCAGCCGTTGCCAGGCAATTGTGGATTCCAATAGCGGGTCCGCAGGAAGCAAAGGAGCGGGTGCGGCCGCTGCTGGAAGCGATGGGAGCTAAAGGGATCTTTGACTTTGGCGAGGAAGCCGGTTCGGCTGTACTCGTCAAACTGATCGGTAACTTCCTAATCGTCTCCGCCGCACGCTCACTGGAAGAAGCACTAGGAATAGCTGAGCGTGGCGGGGTTGATCCCACAGCAGCGGTCAATATGCTTACCAGCACACTGTTTACCGCCCCAATTTATCAAAACTATGGAAAAATGATAGCCGAGAAGTCATCCATATCCGAAAGTAAAATTCCGCAGAAAGATGTCGGCCTCTTGCTGTCGGCGGCGCAAAATGCAAAAGTTCCAGCCCCGCTTTCCAGCCTGCTGCTTGATATGCTGGAGAACGGAGATCGGAGCAGAACATAAGGCTTCGATCGATGTTATTCGTACTTTTGTATAACCGGTCGGCCTGGTTGCGGTTATAAGTGACATTCGGCTCTCAATTCAATACGCTCAAAGGATAGGCGGCCCCAGGGCCGCTGAACCGTATTACAAATAGTGATAAAGCGGAAGAAGTAAATATTGAATTTTATTAATACGTAGTTTGTTTTTAGTAGTAACCGGGGGATAATTTCTCACATGGCTGTACTTTTTATCTTTCTTACATACGGCTATTAATCGGGATTAAAAAAGATGACTCCTGTTCAGTACAGGAGTCATCTTTTGTCGGTTGCTGCCTAACTCTTTTTTCAAAGTTCCCTTGACGTAGGAACCAATTTAAAATCCCATACTCTTTCTTACCTTCTGTATTAATTTTTCTCCATGACAGCAAATTAGTTCTCTTCATGATCTGCGAAGTTACTGGATTATAGTAGTAATATTATTAGATTAGTTCTGAAAGATAGTAGAGTAATACTGCCTAATCCATAATCAAAATCCATTTCACTTTTTAAGAAAATGTTGGGATATATTTGTTGGATATTCCACTTCATCCGCATTTTCTTTCATATGAATGAGCATCTTGGCATCTGCACCTACTACATATCGGCATTGATATGTACCGTCTGTGGCCGCTTGGTATATGGTTTCGGCAACCATATCTGGAGGTGAGGCGTAAGACGGGTGTTTCTCCATCTCACCCAATTTACTCCGAAATGCAGTAGTAAATACCTTATATTCTGTTAATGCATTATTAAATTAGAACTCCATCGATCTTCCGCCAAAGTCCGTTTGAATAGCACCCGGTTCAATTAGTTTTACTTTGATGTTTTATGATGCTAATTCATAAGATACCGACCCAAAAACGTTCACTTCAAACTGTCTTCTAATCTGCTCTTCCGTAACTGCTTCTATAAGACCCATTGTTCCATACGTTGTGTTCTTGTTCTATATATTTCTGGGCAATTTCTATAATGCCTGGTCTTTTGGCTATTATTAAAAGCTATGACTAGCCATGCTTTTTTCATATAACAAGCATTCCTTTTGACCATGCTATACTCATTAGACTAAAAAGTTAGAAGGAGAAATATATATGATACCATTTCGTAATGATCATGTAGGTAGCTTTCTACGTCCTGCAAATTTAAGTCAGGCACGTGAACAATATAAATCAGGCAACATCACATATGAGGAATTAAGAGCTGTGGAAGATAAAGAGATTATTCGAATTATTGAAAAGCAAAAGGAAAATGGCGTATTTGCAGTTACGGATGGTGAATTCCGCAGAAGCTGGTGGCATTTTGATTTTCTGGGTGGCATGGATGGCGTAGAGTTGTATGAGCAAATAGATGGACCGAAATTCCATAATATGCAAACGCGCAAGGGCGGGATTCGTGTTGTTGGTAAAGTTGATTTCTCGAGTCATCCCTTTGTTGAGGATTTTGAGTTTTTGAAAAAGCATGCAGGTGACGCAGTGGCGAAACAGACCATTCCAAGTCCCAACATGCTTCTATATCGATTGGAAAATGACGCCAATATATATAAGGACAGAGAGCAATTCCTTCAGGATACGATTGCGGCGTATCAAAAAGCAATTCAAGCCTTCTATGATGCGGGATGTCGATACCTGCAATTAGATGATACAGCTTGGGCAGACCTATTCTCAGAAGCTGGTCACGATAAGCTGCGTGCTAAAGGTCTGGAACCGGCGGAAGAGTTGAAAACGATGCAGCGAATGATTAATGAATCCTTGTCTCAAAAACCGGCAGATTTAGTTGTGACTATGCATATTTGTCGTGGTAACTATAAATCGAACTATTTCTCAACTGGTGGTTATGATTACGCTTCTGAAGTTATCTTTGGAGGCTTAAACGTAGATGGATTATTTTTAGAATTTGATGATGAGCGCTCAGGTGGTTTTGAGCCATTAAAGTATGTGAATCGAAAAGATTTGAAAATCGTGCTTGGTTTACTCACATCGAAAACAGGCGAGTTAGAGGATAAAGAACAAATTAAAGCTCGGATTGCAGATGCGGCAACCTATGTACCACTTGAGCAACTTTGTTTGAGCCCACAATGTGGTTTTTCGTCTACAGAAGAAGGCAATATTTTAACGGAAGAACAACAATGGCGTAAACTTCGTTATGTGAAGGAAATTGCAGAAGAAGTTTGGAATTAATCAATCTAAATAACGGAGGGGATGTAAAATGACGATACAAGCAGACCAAGAGACAATTATAGTTGAAGCGTTCATTAATGGTCAAAATATAAAATCCCTTTCGCAGTTAGCAAAAGAGAACCCGACAAACCCAACTGAGATCGTAGGTTATTTCCCTGTCACTACGAAAGAACAAGCGGTTGAAGCGATTGAAGCGGCGGCAGGGGCTTTTAAAACATGGAAGCAGACCTCCATTGATGAACGCATTATTATGATTCGCAAGGCGATAGAGAAGATTAGAGCAGCTGAGAATGAAATTGTGCATTTGCTGTCTAGAGAGCATGGCAAGCCGCTGTATGATGCACATGGTGAAATTTATGTTTCGTTAATGTGGATGGAGTTTGCTTGTAATGAAGCCAAATCGGCACTACAGGAAGAGATCAAAGAGCATGAGAATGGTAAAACGATTCTTTCCTATGATCCAATTGGTGTGGTGGCAGCGATTAGTCCATGGAACTATCCCATTGCTTTATCTACGATTAAGATCGCTCCTGCCTTACTTGCAGGCAACACGATTGTGCTTAAACCAAGCCCATTTGCGCCACTGGCGGCAGCGAAGGTGGCAGAGATTATTGCGAGTGAGTTCCCGGCTGGTGTAATCAATGTCGTTCATGGTGATGCGGATGTGGGCGTTGAACTGACTAGTAATCCTCTTGTTACTAAAATCGCCTTTACAGGTGGAACCGCAACAGCTAAGCATATTATAAAAGCTGCTTCGGAAACGATTAAGGATATGACGCTTGAGCTTGGTGGTAATGATGCGGCAATCTTCTTGGAAAGCTTTGATGTTCATGATGAGCGAGCCATGCGTCGGATTGTCATTTCTAATTTCTTGACAGCAGGCCAGATCTGTATGATCGCCAAACGTGTGTATGTACACCGTTCTATTTATGATGAGTTTGTGGGAAGATATATAGAGGCGGCAAATCGCTGGATTCGAATTGGTGATCCATTTGATTCAAATACGACGGTAGGTCCGGTTAATAACCTGAAGCAAAAAAATGTCGTGCTTGGTTTGGTTGAAGGTGCGCAAAAGCGCGGGGCTAAGGTCATCCCTCTCGGCCAAATTCTTGATCAGAAGCTGTTTGACCAAGGTTACTACCTACAGCCTACGCTTGTTTTAGGTTGCGATGTTCATGATCCGATTGTAGTGGAGGAACAGTTTGGTCCTACGGTTCCGATTCTGCCATTTGACGATGAAGAGCAGGTTATTCATCTACACAATGAAAGCATATATGGATTGACAAGTTCTGTGTGGGGGAAAGAAGAGGATGCCATCTCCATTGCACGTCAACTCGAAGCTGGAACGACCATGATCAATACAGCTGCTGTGCAGGGGCTCGATGTTCGGTTCCCTTTCGGTGGCTTCAAGCAATCGGGTATTGGCCGTGAATACGGCGCGGAGGGTATCCGCACGTATACAGAAAAGCATGTCATCAACGTTCCGAGGACACTGGATCTTCCTTATATACCAGAATAAATTGTATATCACATAACTTCGCATCACACAGGGAACGTACATGTGAAATGGAATGTAGGCTCTAACTTTGCTCTGGTGACAATCAAAATAATAAGGAATAAAGAAGCCACTCCATTTTTCTGGAGTGGCTTTGAACAGCGGCTATTTTCTACCTAGTGTCTCCCAAATTCCATGGAGCCAGGAGTCAAACTCAGCATCTTTGTCGCCCTCGTAAGTATCATAGATATCCAAACGTGTCTTTTGCAGTTTTTCCTTAAATTGCTCAAATGTATGACCTTCAGGAAGGCTTTTTTTAATCCGTAGCAAAATTTTGTTAAGACCTTTAAACAGCTCACCTTTGTTTTTGGCAGGCATTTGTACATCTTCATCCAACTGCTTCAGCTTGAAATATGCGGCTTCACGCACCTGGAACACTTGATCACTTGTCAAAACATGCTGCAGCAATTTAATGGTAGTGGCTGTATTCCAGTTTCCCAATTCGTTCACCGCATTCAGTCTTTCTCTCCAGCTTGACGTCCGGTTAGCCGCTCGTTTGAGCTCTTCAAAGTTCTCCGGTAGTTCGTTCACTGCTCCAATATCATGGTTGTTCGTCAAAATTCAATCTCCTTAATCATCGCCATCTCGGCAGAATGATGAATGTTATTTATGTGATCACTATTATAGCACGAACCTGACTAAACTACTCCTATGAAGCCGATTGGTTAGCCTAAAAATCACAATCACCAATTCATGATTTTGTATGTAATTACGCATAAAGATGTATCAACCTATCTATTCTCCTTGACAATCTTCTTTTTCTTAATGAAGTCTACAGTGTACACCCAACCAATCAGTCCACATAAAACAAAACCAACGCATGCAGAGATCCGTAAACGGGAATGAAATCAAGTATGATTAAGAAAAATATCTTTTTTAGTAGCGGATATAAAATGGAAAGCACGACAACCGTGTAAAAGGCTAGACAAGATAGGCCTAAAAAGAAGGTTGCCTTATTATCCAAAGCGTTTTTCCTCAAGTAAGCAAGGAGATAAGCAGTGTAAACCACAATATTACAGGCGAACAAAGTGACACCAATGTATTCAATTGGCTTGGAGAAAATCATACCAATAGCAATCAAGAGGGGTCCGATGATATCAATGGCAACGACCCAGGGATACCAGCTTTTCTTCGTCATGATGCGTCCCAGTGCACCAATAAAAATTTAGGTTTGGCTCTGCCCAACTTAAAATATCCACGAAAGTAGCTTCATCTCTTCTGTACAATGAGGAAGTTAATCTGAAAGAAAAATGCTCAGCACCTTTTTGGGCTACAGGGATAATGGTCACAGCGTACAACCTTCGTCATGGACATACGCATATAGCACTGCTATAATGGACATATGAACACATATGACAAAATATTGGCAGCTGCTCTTAAGGTACTCGAAGAGGATGGCGGAGCCCAATTTTCGACGCGAGCCGTAACAGCGATCGCGCAGGTTACGGCTCCTACACTCTACCACCATTTCGGCAATGCCGATGGACTCCTGAGTGCAGCTATAGTGGAAGCGTTCAAACAGTTATTGGAAAGCAAGATTGCCGCAGTGGAGTCCACCATTCCAGAGACGGCTCTTCGTCAAGGATGGGATGACTATGTCCGCTTCGCGGCAACCCGTCCTCGGATTTATGCGGCGATGATGGGGCGGTTGCTTGAGGGCGCCCATATCGAGGCGGCAGATCATTCGTACCAAGCACTAGTGCAAAATGTTCAGAGAGTCGCCGTCGAAGGCAAACTGGCTGTGTCAGCCCAGGCTGCGGCAGATCTGGTCTGGGCTTCCGCCAATACGGCCTCTTGGCTGTATGTGACGGCCCAGATTCGTAAGGCACCCCCACCCCAACCCGACGTCGTTGATCTCATTCGGGAAAGCGTAATGCAGATCATTTTGATCCAAAGGCCGGACGCCGATTCAAAATGAGGGATTCGATGACAGAGCCTGGAGACTTCCGGTAAAGCCCTAATTTAGAAGACGTAAAAGAAAGATCGCCTATCCAACCTGGACCTCCAGGAGGATGGCGATCTTTTTTATGTTTGGAGGATGCGAGCATTAGTTCTCTTGAATTTGTGCCAAGTATTTGGAGAACCTGTGGCAGACTTGGCGCTGAAGAGGCTGACCCCCATTTCCATAAGTTCAACGCAACGATAAATCTCAACCCCTCCCGCCATGGTACTTCGTGAGCGCCGAGTGCATCACGCAACGCCCGTCAAAACGATGTTCGGGCCGCAGGACAACACTTCGAAAAAATATATAGCACCGCTATAGACAGCTTTGTATAGCGGTGCTATAATATTCGTATAGCAGTGCTATACCGTGATCCATATCTTATCAAACCTAGGAGGGTTACTATGTCATTCAAAACTCAAGAACTGGTCATGGTCACAGGTACGTCCAGCGGCATCGGTAGGGCTACCGCGGAGCAGCTGGCCGCTGAAGGATTTCACGTTTTGGCGGGGGTTCGTCGTCAGGAAGACGCCGACAAAATCAAACGCAAAAATATCGAGCCGGTGATCGTCGATGTTACCAATATCGACACACTAAAGGCGCTGGCTGAACGGGTGGAGCAAGATCCGCTTGGTCGCCCTTTGCGGGCAGTGGTCAATAATGCCGGCATCGCCGTTAATGCACCTCTTGAGATGGTCCCGCTTGATGAATTTCGCCGCCAGTTTGAAGTCAGTGTGATCGGACAGGTCGCGGTTATTCAGGCGCTTACCCCGGCCTTGCTGAACAGCGGCGGGCGCGTGGTCAATATCGGTTCGGTTGGGGGCAAGATCTCCATGCCCGGTTTCGGAATTTATTCGGCTGCAAAGTATGCTATGGAAGCGATCAATGACAGTCTTCGCAGGGAGATGTCCTCTTTTGGTCTCAAGGTGATCATGATCACTCCGGGTGGTGTTAGCACTGGCCTGTCGGAACAAGGGATTAGGACAGCGGAGCGGCTGGCCAAGTTAATGACGCCGGACCAGCACAGGCGCCATGATCGTCTTTTTGACGCCGTGAAGGCTCAGGCTGAAACGTGGGCAACGGACGGTATCCGCCCCGAGAAAGTGGCAGCAGTGGTTTCACGAGCAATCCACGTAAGTAAGCCACGCACCCGCTATACGGTCGGTCGCGATTCGGCACTGCTGACCCGACTGGTCCGTATTCTCCCAGACAAACTCCTCGACCGGATGCTCCGCAGCCAGATGAAACTGCAGTAACGGGCAGTTTCACGAATCCTCTTGGACAGAAAGCTAAAATGGGGGAATGAAATATGCCACAAAACAAGTTTGAACATGCCATTATTGTAGGTGGATCTTTAGGTGGTCTAATGATGGGGCTTGCGTTAACTCGTTCTGGTTATACAGTTACCATTCTTGAACGTGCAGATTCATCATTAAGAAATGGTGCTTTTATTCGTTTACACACAAAGCCTTATAGTAATAGTGAAATTGAACGAGAATTAAGACACTTGGCATCCAATGGTAACAACAATGTTGAAGCCTTGTCAGCCATTCAAAAACGTTTGCGCAATGCGGTTGCTAAAGAACCTGGTATTACCCTTCAGCACAATACACGAATTGTTAGTGTTGGGCAAAATGAATCATCTGCTTGGGCTACCAGTGAAGAGGAGCAGACGTTTAAAGGTGACTTTTTGATTGGCTCAGATGGATATCGCAGTATTGTCCGCCGCTATTTAAACCCTGACAAACCATTTGCAGATTATGCTGGCTATCTGGTTTGGGTAGGGAAGGTGGACGAAGAACTGCTGCCAAAGAAAGACTGGAAAAAACGGCAACTTTCGAGTGCTTATTTCAAAAATAGTGCTGCCGGTACATTAACAACTGCGGTGATGCCAGGTATAAAAGGGGGAACTAATCCTGGCCAGCGATGGATTGGTTTTTGCTGGTTTGATCATTCGCATAATCATTTGCTGTCTGAATTAGGTGTATTAAAGGGCGGGATTGCCCAGCATTCCTTATACGGTGAAGCTATTCCGGATTCGCTGCTGGAAGAACTATCACAAACCAGCCAAGCCAATTGGAATAAAGAAGATGATGCTATTTTGCAAATCGCAATTAAGGACCGCAGTTTAATCGGGGCACCTGTTAATGAATACATCCCTAATATATTGTCAAAAGGAAGAATAGCTATAGTCGGCGATGCAGCTCATACCATGTCACCAATGACGGGCGCAGGCTTTAATGACTCACTTGATGATACGGTTGCCATTATAGACTCCATTAAACAGTATCCGAATTCGATAACAAATGCTTTGGGTGAATACCAAACACGTCGTTTAGATGTGGTTCGTCAAGATGTTCTTGCGGGCCAAGGCTTTAATCGTTCTTTTGGACGATTATAACAGCATTAAACTAAGCCATTGATACACTGGAATTTCAAGCATAAACGGGGAATTCCCCCATTTGAGAAAACGGTAAAGCAAAAAATACGAAGTGTTTATAAATTAGGAGGAATTAGCATGAACGATACAAAGAACCGTTACGTTACTGTACTCTGGGAGGCGAGAGCTAAGGCAGGGAGAGAAGCCGAGATGAAGGCATTCATGACTGCTGCTGTCACCCCGTCGCGCAACGACCTGGGCAACATTGACTACGAGGCTCACGAGGTAGAAGGCCAGCCTGGCACATTCATCATCTACGAGCGCTGGGAAAACCAGGATGCCCTCGATCGGCACCTGAGCGCCCCCCGGATGCAGGAACTGGTGCCCCAGCTCTTAGAACTGATGGAGGGATCTATTGAGGAAGGGATTCGACTCCTGCAGCCGTTCCGCCCAGCGCAGTAAAATGCAAAACCGAGCGGAACTCATTAATTTCTGTTCGGAAAGCGTGAGAGATATTTTCGTGAGCGGTTAAAGACTTTAGTGGAGGAGGCAAAACGTTGGCAACGATCGATGATTTTGCAGCACTAGATATTCGTGTCGGAACGATTAAGGAAGCTCCTCGGTGCATTGCGGGATTCAAATCGGAAGTATTAGTTTTGGGAGGAGTCCCGGAAAAAGGAGATGTTATTCTATTAAAGCCGGATACTGAAATGCCTAATGGTACTCCTATTGCGTAAAAATAAGGCTGTAACCTAAATTGGGCGATGTAATTAGTTGTAAAGTCGATCATTTAACTGAGTACGGGGCCTTTGTAAAGTTTGGGAATAGTGGTGCTTTTGTAAGTCTCCAGAGCTGGAGACTTATTGGTAATATACAAATCCGAATTACTTTGTTTCAGAGAGCTATCCCAAGCACATACCACTGCAAGCCTCTGTCTGAAACAGCCTGAAATTTCAAATCTCTATGTTTGTCTCCAAAAACTCAAGATACTTTGGGTCATCTTCCATAAAAATCTCAATACCAGCCCCCATGTAAGCCCGGGTTAACTCGTCAGCAGCCTTTTCTAAGCTTTCCTGTTCATAATACAACTGCCCCAGCCGAAGATGAATATACGGATTACCCAACCCCTTCGGGCACTGTACAGCATTAAAAAAGCACTTGAAGGCCTTATCGTAATTCTCCATACGAAAATGGACATCCCCAATAGCCACGTATATCCAGGTAGCTGCCTCCCATTCTCGATGATTTTCTGGCAACAAACGGAGGGCGGAAATATATTTTTGCTTGCCCAAATCAAGATCGCCTGCCTCCACCAAAGCATCGCCTTGTTTACATAGAGTGGTAATTTCGGAGTAAGTGGAATCTGAAAGCTGCAACGCGATCGCTCCTGTTCTATTCGATGGGATTAAGAATTTTTGTTTCAAAATCAAAATAGGCGCTTAACTCAGAGGCAAGACGCTCATGGGAGTAAGGACTTGGCGACTTCGTAAGGTAGGCATGTATGACAGACATGATCCGATTCTCCTATTAAAATTAATGACCTCATAGCCTTAGTTTATTCTGTCCCAGATCGCGGTTTAATGGAATCCTGCGAATTTACCAATTCTCACATGATGACCCTATAAGATCAACTCCGCAAGACGATGAACCCCCTGCTCAATCGATGCTTCATCTACTTTTGCAAACCCCAACACCCATCCTTTTCGTTTGCTTTCCAAACAATAAGGTCGAAGAGGGTATACACGTATTCCCTTTTGAAGAGCTAACTTTGTTACGGTGTCTTCGTCGTATGACTCTTCAGCTTCAAGGAGCATATGCAATCCCGTTTCTACCCCACTTAGTGTGAAACGCTCTCCCAAACCGCTTGCCACTATAGCTTTTGTCATGGCTTCATGTCTTCGTCGGTACACATTTCTGACTCTTCTCATATGGCGCATAAAATGCCCATTCTGTATGAAGTGGGTTAGAGTCAACTGGTCCATAATCGGAAGATGGCGGTAAATCAGCTCCTGTACCCTGGCTAGTTGAGCAATGGCCTCCACAGAGCCAACGATAGCCGAAATACGAATGCCTGGAGCAATCATTTTAGAAAAACTCATGAGGTACAAGGTATTATTAGGTGCCTGGCTAAACAGCGTTGGAAGGGGTTCCCCGCGATATCGAAATTCACTATCATAATCGTCCTCAATAATCCAGAATTGTTCTTGAGCAGCCTTATGTAACAATTGTTGCCTACGCGGCTCCGACATAACGACCCCGACCGCGCACTGGTGTGAAGGGGTTGTAAAGATCAGTTTGGATTGCGGGTGAATATGCTCAACCACTAGACCATACTTATCCACGGGAACGGGCACCACATTCATACGCCGATATTTCATCGCCATCCAGGCAGCTGGAAAACCGGGATCTTCTACAGAGACAGTGTCTCCGTCAGCTAAAAGCGATTGTGCGATTAAGTCAATACTATGCTGAGCTCCTGAGGTCAACAGAATCTGATTGGTTTGGATATGGATGCCTCTTTCAAGTGATAAATAACGCTGAATCTGCTCACGTAATGGTGTGAAACCACAGGGATTACCGTAAGCCCAGTTGGATAAATCCATTGCAGCGGATGCGTGCAGAAGCGATTGTCGCCAGTTCTTTTGAAATTGTCCGTCTACATAGGGTTCATGGGGACTAAAATCAATATCCACGTCAGGATGTTCCTGGCCTTCGAACCAGTCGTGTAATTGATCGACAGCCGAGTTCAACAAAGGAAGTGAGGGGGGAATGGGGCCATCTGCTATTATTTCCTTCGTTGATTCAGTGACTTGTTGCCATTTACTAACCCGCGTCCCTCCTCGGCGAGATGTAACCGTATAGCCTCGACTTAGCAATTCCTCATAGACGATCTGTATCGTTGAGCGAGAGACACCTACCATATGAGCAAGTTCGCGGGAAGGAATCAGCAATTCCCCTGGCGCCCAGATCCCGCTAATAATATTATGAATCGCTTGATCAAGCAATTGCTGCCAGATTGGTCTCTTGTCATTACGATTTACTTTCATCATCGTACACACCTCCAGATAGAAGTTCCAATCATAAATGCTCATTATGGATTGCTCATAACCTATATGTTTGGATGTTTTAACGCAATCCATTCACTGGTATACTACCGTAATAACCCTGATATTTGCAATCTGGTCGTAGCTGCACTCTAGAAGAGTATCGGGGTTTGGAGTGGGATGAATGTGTTATGAGTGAAAGGAGAGGTTTTGAAATGAATTCGGTTCGTTACAAGATCAGGGAATGCCGGGATCAAGAGAAAATTGAACGTTTCCTTCATCAGGCGAGAATTGGGTATCTTGGGTTGGTTGATGGGAACCTGCCCTATGTTGTACCTCTTAATTATGTGTGGGCTGAGGAGAAGCTCTATTTTCACGGGGCTGGAGATGGAAGGCGTAATCATGTCATGAGTGAAAATCCAGAGGTATGTTTTACGGTATGTGAGGAATATGGGACCATCACTGACCCGGTACCTGCCAAAACGGATACGGCTTATATGAGCGTAATGGTATTTGGGCAAGCAGAGCCAATCACTGATTTGGATGAAGCCACCCTTGTACTTCAGGAAATGATCAATAAATACGTACCTGGCTATTATAACCGCCCCTTGTCGAAGCAGCATGTGGACAAGTATAGGTCGGCCGTGTTCGGTGGACCGGTTCAAGTGTACCGTGTTATTCCGGACCATATGACGGCAAAAGAAAGCCCAATTGAAGCAGAAAAAATGTATAGAACGGTCATGAATGGCGGACGAGAGATTTAACGACAAGATACCGTTACGACTTGCGTTAAGCTAACGTGTGCGGTAGTTCAATGAAAAGTGAACACGTAAGAGGTCACCTGGGCATAGCGTTCTGGCTATGGAAATATGCGGTAAAGAACAAAGTGCGGCCTCAAGTGATAGGTGAGGATTACCAGGAGCTTCAATTATTGAAAAATTGGAAAAGACGATAGCTGTGAGCCATCGCCTCTAAACCAACTTTCATTTCATTTTCTCCAACTAAGCCTTTAATCTTGCATTCTCTTCCAACAGCTTTTGAACGTCCGGGACATCCTTGCCAGAAAGCCAGCCATACAAATCGTCTCTTGCTGCATACTCCGGCAATTGATCATGAAGTACCATTTTAATGTGCCGTACATCTTCAACATAATAGATCGGGATTTGTTCCATGACCGATTGCTTAAACTCTTGAAACTTCTGATAGTATTCAATTGCTGCGAAGTCGTATGGCTTTTGTCTTAATGCTTCATCTGTGACAACAAAAGCAAATCTAGGTTTGCCTGCTTCTCCGGCATATTCATACTCCCAATGTGTGTAGCTCTTGGATTCATCAGGAAGCGTTAAACCATAGAATCCTCCGAGAATCAGGAGATATACATCGGACTCGTCAATCCATCTCTTCCTAATTTTCATTGGACTTTCCTTGAAAAATTGCTCGATTCCAGCAGGGATATGACCGGCTTGAAGTACGGCTTCAACAGCGGTATGTCTTTCCTCAATAAGATCGTAGTAAGTAGACGATATGTAAATTTGTAGTTTTTTTCTCATAGGCCCACCCAAATTAAAGAATAAGTGTAAATAGAATCTAGCACTCTCTCACTTTATTTGTCAAAATTTACTGGGGGGTTCATGCGGCAATGTTCCCCCCATGTGGAAAAACTGAAAAGGTACATGCTTCTGGTACATATTATGTAGTTTGATTTGTGTATTTAGGAGAGAGAGATTCGAAAAGGATGCTCATTGTCAGCAATGAGTCCATATCATCACATAACTGAACATACTTTATTTCCTAGTATAGCAACCAAGAAATATAAAAGCCATAATTTTCTATTTAAAATCACTAAATTTAACATGATAGAGGTATATGTAAATTTCTTTGCAGTCCGTTAGGTTTCTTCTCTATCAATCTTTCAATTTTTTACATCCATTTTATATATTTTACGATATTTATGAATTAAACTATGGTAAAATATTTCAGGATCTGAAATTGGAGAGGGGTTTTGTAATTCATGTCTTGGAAAAAAGTTTTGGGTAAAAGCACCATTCGTGTGGCTACTACTGCACTATTACTTTCTCAACTATTCGGTGCGGTAGGTCCTGTCTCTGCTGCAGGCAAAGATGTAGAAGTACACTTGATTGGTATCAATGACTTCCACGGTCAATTAGATACCACATCGATCGTTAGTGATAAAAAGGCAGGAACGGCTCCAATTCTAGCTACATATCTAAAAGAAGCTCAGGCAAAATATGAACACTCCCTACTCTTCCATAATGGAGACTCTGTTGGTGCATCTGCTCCAGTCTCATCTTTGGATCGGGATGAGCCTACGATGGAGTGGATGAATATGATGGGCTTTGATGTCGCATCTTTGGGCAATCATGAATTCGATCAAGGTATCGCTGCATTAAAAGCACAAATCTTTGGTGGCCTTGATCCAAAAGAAGGCAAGGTAACGCATGCTGGTGCAAAATTTGATTACGTCAATGCAAATGTCATTGAAACTGCCACTGGAAAAACATTGATTAAGCCCTATGTGATCAAAGAAGTGGGTGGAGTCAAAATCGGATTCATCGGATTAGTGACTAAATCCACACCTGCCAAAGTATCCCCATCTGGGACAGCTGGTGTGCGTTTCTTAAGCGCAGAAGAAGAAGTTGAAGCCGTTAATAAATATGCAAAAGAATTGCAAGATCAAGGTGTAGAAACGATCATCGTCTTGGCGCATGATCCAGCATCCACCAAAGAAGGCGTAACTACTGGAGAAGCGGCTGATTTAGCAAAAGCTTTGCCAGCAGATTCCCCTGTTGACGTTATCGTTGCAGGTGACAATCATGCTTTGGCTAACGGTGAAGTGAATGGAAAATTGATTGTTCAAGCGTATTCGTATGGTACAGCATTTGAGGATATCAAGCTGATGATTGACCCAGCTACTGGGGATGTAACCGAAAAATCAGCTACCGTTACAACGACTTTCCAAGAGGGTGTAAAAGAAGACTCTGAATCTTTGGCTATTATTAAAAAATCATTAGACAAGCATCCTGAGCTTACTAAGCCGGTAGGTACTACGGACGGTTCTGTCACTCGTACAGATGCTTATAATAACGAAGCCGCTCTAGGTAACCTGATTGCAGATGCCATGCGTCAAGCAGACTTTGGGGATAAAGCAAGCGCTGCTGACTTTGCATTTATGAATCCAGGTGGTATTCGTGCGGATCTGCCAAAAGGCGATGTGACCTTTGCTGATCTTGCTAAAATCCAGCCGTTTGGCAATACTTTAGTGAAACTGGAGCTGACTGGCGAACAAATTAAAACTTTGTTGCAGCAGCAATGGGGCACCAACGCTGACGGTACACCAAACACAAAAACTCTACAGATCTCAGGTTTGAAATATACTGCCGATTTCAATAAGCCAGTGGCAGAACGTGTTACTAGTCTTAGTCTTGAAGATGGCACACCTATTGATCCTGCAAAAACATATACGGCTGTAGTGAACAACTTTATGGCTGCAGGTGGAGATAACTATAAAGTGCTGGTGGATGCTAAATCATCTTTGGCAGGTCCTATCGATCTGGATGTATTCTACCAGTACATTGTAGATACGTTTAAAGGCGCTAACATTGTGGCTAACACGGAAGGACGTATCACGAACTTAGCTGCATCTACAGAGGAAACAGAAACACCTGTAACTACAGAATTCATGTCTCGTGCTGAATTTGTAACTGCTCTGGTAGACCTGTTGAAACTGAACGAAGTAGCTACAGCACCTGCATTCAAGGATGTTGCTGCTAACGCTGCATATGCAGATGCAATCGCTGAAGCGACTCATGCTGGATTCATTCAAGGCTACGGTGGTAACTTCAATCCTGATCGTGATATCACTCGTGAAGAAGCAGCTACTATTCTTGCTAAATTGCTGAAAGATCAAGCTTCTGATAAAAATGCGGCTACGATCATTGCAGGTTTTGAAGATGGCAAAACCGTTTCTACCTATGCAGTGAAATCTATGGCAAAACTGATTGACAAAGGTATTCTTAGTGCAGCAGAGAAAAACTTGCTTCAACCTAAACAAGGTCTTTCTACTAACGATGCAAAAGCTATAATTCAAAAAGCTGTTGCAGCAAAAGCTTCATAATGTAGAACTGATTCAAACCTTATATTAAAACAGGAAAACACATCCTATTGGTTAAATAAGCTTTCCAGGTGAAAGCTATATCCCCATTTAGGATGTGTTTTTCATGCTGCTCGCCAGCAGTTAATGACGTGCTTGGCGGGTATTTTTTTGACCTTCGCCCAGTCGCCCTTTCCGCGAATGCATATGATGATTATGCCTACTCATTGAAAGGAGCGATCACATATGGGATTTTTTCCAATGCCGGGACCTGGTGGAGGGTTTCCAGGTGGACCAGTCGGACCGGGAGGGCCAGGAGGGCCAGGAGGGCCGAGTTTTCCAGGGGGTGCACCCGGCGGTGTTCAACCGCCGACGGCTCCTCCACCGCAGTTCGTACCGCAAATGCAGACCGCCACATTTGCTATTGACCCCGGCGGGATCAGACGCTGCATGTTCCGCAACACATACATTTGGCTGAACAACGGCGAGCAATTCTGGTTCTTCCCGGTATTCGTCGGGCGTAATTCTGTTGCAGGGTTCAGATGGTTCGGTTTCTTCTGGGGATACTTCGGTATCGATTTGAATCGGATTAGCTCGTTCACGTGCTTTTAAGACAGACTGCGAAAGAGAACAGCCTGGGGGCTGTTCTCTTTGTTGTGTAGCGTATCATAAATAAAGAATGGGAACCATGTTACAACACAACATGGCTCGCCTGGCGAATTGCTTATCTGTCTGTTACTAATGGAAAAGTCGTATGAGTGTGGATATCTCTTCTATGCCTTAGAAGAGGAAAGTGGCACACCAGGATCAACGATTGCAGAAACTCATTAAATGCTCGTATGCCAATTCTCCCTATTGTTGTTTCCCACAAGGAAAGTTTTTCCTTGTGGGAAACGCAGCCATACGATCGAAGTCAGCTTGGTTCTATGGAATAAAGAAACAACACGTTGTGCGCTATGCACTCGTGTTGTTTCGTTGTTAGATGGAGTTCATGTTCAGCAAAATTCTTCCTCGTCCATGTCTTGCTTCACTTTTCTCCAGCGCTTTATCCGCTTGGCTTAACGGGAATATGGAATCGATCTCTGCTTTAATCGTGCCTTCGGCTATTAATTCCGTTAAGCTATGCAAGTCCTCGCGGGTAGGGAATTTGGTATTGAATTTAGCTGTAACGCCATGGAAGTTCAATACTAAACGGCGTTTCTCTATGTACTTTCTCGGCTTAGAACCCCAAATACTTGTACCATGGATCTCACCAATCATGTTATTTACATAACAGAATGGATTAGCTGGATTCACGCTCAAGTACGTTTTTTGACCGAAACACCTCCATCTTCTTGAGCAAGGTAGTCTTGTTTTGGGAAATGCTCATAAACATATGCTAAACTGATAATAAATAAGAGCAGAGATAGGGCTCATTTTAAATTTACGATAGTAGTCTATTACGTGAAGATAACGAATAAAACAGATCTTAAATGATAAAAAGGAAGAGATTCAATGGGAAGAAAACAATCTTTTACGGAGACAGAGCTACTTGATACGACAAAAAAATTAGTGCTTGAGCATGGATACGACGGTTTTCATCTCAAGTTGCTCTCACAGCATCTGTCAGGAGCCCGAAGCACTATTTATCAATATTACTCTAATAAAGAAGAGATCGTGGCTGCTTGTATGAAGCGCGTAATGGCAACGGTACTAGAAAATGCATTAGCTATTGATGAGACTGATCCTATGGACGCTCTGGAACAGTTACTTCTCGTTTACGTAGAAGAATCTACACTTCATCAACTTCTGGGAAATGCCAGTAAAATTAATACTACTAATTCTTCGGCGGCAGCGAGAGATCTTGAATATATTGAGGAAGCACATACGACTCTAAAATTTCAATTATCACGATTGTTTGAACGCGCACAACAGGATAAAAGCTTGCGACAAGATATGCCACTTCCTGTACTTATTGGTGTTTTCTTTAACTTGATTGATACGCCAAATATGCTGAATATCCCTACACCTGATTGGGGAAAGCTGTTGTTTCAAATGTGGATCGGAGGAGCCAAGAGCTAGCCTCGGTCTTGGGTTTAATTTGACACTAGTGTCATTTATATTGTTTAATTAAGTAGCTAGCAAGTGTAATAGCGACTTTAATTTGACACAGGTGTCAAGAAAATAAGGGCAAGGAGTTGGGAAAAGGAATGTTTTTAGCTATGAAGGAATTGATGCATAGTAAAACAAGGTTTTTAATGATCATCATCATTTTTGTACTAATAGCTTGGTTGGTATTTATCTTATCCGGTTTGGGGAATGGTTTATCTACGTTAGCTGCGTCAACATTCAAGACGATGAAGGCGGATTATGTCATTTTTGAAGAAGGGTCGCAGTCTTCAATGAGCAAGTCGCTACTGTCTGATCAATTAATGGCGGAAGTGGAGCTACTACCAAATGTGAGTGCTGCCGCACCTATGGGAAGCACGATGGCAACGGCGTTGAAGGAACATAGCATCAAGAATGAGGAGAAGTTGGATATTGCGATTATAGGCATCAACCCAGGCAGCTTCTTGGAACCGGCTGTCGTGGAAGGGGAAAGCCTATCCTCTGCGAACCCTACTGGTGTCGTGGTGAATTCGACCATGAAGGATGAGGGCTATAACATTGGTGACACTTTTCAATTAGATGGCACGACGGAATCATTGACAATTATCGGATTTGTCGAGAACCAGACATATAACCACGTAGCGTCGGTATTTACTCCGATGGCTGAATGGCGAAAGATTACCTTTGCGGCCCCGGGTTCGGATAAGGGAGTTGCAGGGCCCGTTAATGCAATTATGTTGCAAGGCAAGGATATCGATCCAAACGTAATGAATAACATGCTAACAAGTACGGACACGGTGACTAGAACGGCAGCAGTTCAAGGAATGCCAGGGTACAAAGAAGAGAATGGTACGATTTTAATGATGCTTGCATTTCTGCTCGCTATCTCCGCCTTCGTGCTTGGGGTATTCTTTTATGTAATTACGATGCAGAAGACTAACCAGTTCGGCATTATGAAAGCGATAGGCGCCAGTAACCGATTTTTGAGCAAATCCATTGTATCGCAAGTATTTGTGCTTTCGCTGACCAGTATTGTCGTTGGAATCTTACTTACTTATGGGACAGCAGCCATTATGCCTAAGGGCATGCCATTCAAGCTGGAAACCAGTCTTGTCGTCACGTATTCTGTTATTTTGCTGATTATCGCTATGTTAAGTTCGATGATATCGGTTCGAAAGATTACAAAGATTGATCCGCTCAAGGCGCTCGGGAGGGTTGAATAATGACTAAGGGATTGCAAATGAGTAAAGTCACAAAGTATTATGCCGAAGGAAGCAATCGGATCGCAGCACTTGACCATGTGTCCATATCAGTGGAGCCGGGTGAATTTGTTGCTGTAGTTGGTCCGTCGGGTTCTGGTAAAAGTACGTTTTTGTCTATTGCTGGAGCGCTACTTAAAGCCTCAGAAGGAGAAGTTAAGCTGAATGGACATCATATTTCTACACTTACTGCCAAAGAGCTGGCGAATGTAAGGCTACAAGAAATCGGATTTATTATGCAATCCTCGAATTTGGTTCCTTATCTAAATGTTCTGGATCAATTGCTCATCATAAAAAGGATGTCGGGAAAGGTTGAAAGGGAGGATAAGGTTTTCGCCACGAAGTTGCTGGAAGAGCTGGGTCTGGGCTCGAAGTTGAGAAGCTTCCCAGAGGAGCTATCCGGTGGTGAGAAGCAGCGGACAGCGATTGCTCGTGCTCTAATTAATAATCCCAACATCATCTTGGCGGATGAGCCGACAGCAAGTTTGGATACCAAACGTGCCCATGAAGTGGTCAGTCTCATCGCCCAAGAGGTGAATTCACGTCAGAAAGCAGCGATTTTGGTTACTCATGATGAACGTATGCTTGAATATTGCGACAAGGTATACCGGATGGAAGATGGGAAATTGTCTTTGCAGCAGGGAATAGGGCAGAATATTCGGATCCAGCAGGAAACGAGCTCGATCTGAAGAGATCTTACGCGTTCGTCAGCTGGACGATGTGATGCAATGGACACTGGGCTGGGAAGGGAATGTAAAGGTAGAGGGGCCTGAGTCATTCCGACATCAGATTTACGAAGAAACTAAAAAATGCTGGAACGCAAAAACGCTACTGACATTACGTTGTCAGTAGCGATTTTATATATTAACGGTATGCGAATAACGCAGCGTTTTGGAGATAGGGTGACCTTTCTCATAATATGATTATCGAAGGTGGGAATTGGTGATGAGCAGTATCCAATGGGAAGTGGATCCGGACCACAGCTCTGTTGAGTTTTCGGTGGCGCATTTAATGATCAATAAAATCAAAGGAGCATTCGAGCATTTCGAAGCGATCCTAAGTTTTGACCCCAACGATGTAACAACCATGGGCATCCAGGCTTCCATAGAAGCAAATAGTATTACAACTCGCCAGCGGCAACGAGATGAACACCTGAGAAGTGAAGACTTCTTTCATGCTGCCAAATATCCAGTCATTACGTTTCAAAGCACCAGCTGCGTCCTTGCTGGCGAACGGCAATATGAACTTGCAGGCAATCTGACGCTCCATGGAGTAACCAAACCTGTCACTTTTCATACTGTTTTTGAAGGGTTTAATCAAGACCCTCGTGGCCGGGAACGTGTGGGATTTCATTCAACAGCCCGTATTGAACGCAATGAATTTGGTTTGACCTTCAAATCACCTTTGGAAACGGGTGGAATTGTCGTCGGAAATGAAGTGAGCATCGAGCTCTATATCGAAGCAATCAAAGTAATTTAATGATCCTAAAGACCACCCCTTGTGCGGGGGGTCTTTATTCAAAATCTTGTCGTTACATATCTCGAGATGAATTGGCCACTGTAATAGTAAAGCAGCGAGTTTCTTGAATTAAACAGTGGCGACCGTCACCGCTGCATCATACATCCTTATCATCTACTATTCCTGCTGACAACCTTCCCGGTCGTTCTCCGCAGCGGCAACAGGGATGCTCATCGTCACTTTCGCTCCGCCGGAGGGGGATACATTGTCTAGGCTTAAACTTCCCCTATGCTCCTGGGCTGCGGATTGGGCAATATACAGCCCCATCCCGTGATGATGATTGCCGGAATTTCGGCTCTGATCGCCTCTGTAGAACTGGTTAGCCGCATCTTTCAGATCGGCTGGGGAGAAGCCATTTCCTGTATCTGTGACTGTAAAATGAACGGCTGAGTCGTCGCCCCGAACCAGCAAGGCAATACTCCCCTGTGGGGGTGTGTACTCGACTGCATTCGCGATGATGTTGATGATTCCACGCTGAAGCAGCTCCTGTTCTATGAAGAGGAATGGCGGTAGATTCTCCTTCTGGACAGACGTATACAGATTTTTGCTGGCGGAGAGAGCCTTCAACTGCAACTCTAATTCTTCAATAATCACTGCTACAGGGACAGGTGCTTTCTGGCGAGATAATCTGGATTGCATGCTGGATAGATCAATTACCTCCTGCACGAAGGACTCTATGTCCTCGGCACTGCGGAGGATATATCCGTTGTACTCTCGCTGGAACTCGTTCTGTGCCGTCTCCTGCAAGAGCTCGGCATTTCCGCGGACAACGGTAAGTGGTGTCTTGATATCATGGGCCAGAGCGGAAATTTGTTCTCTGCGGGAACGTTCCATCTCCCACTGTTGTTTGAGCGAAGCATGCAGAGCATTCTTCATCCGATCCAGTGAGGCCAATACATCGTCGATTTCGGTGATCCCACTGGGCTTGACTGTGAACTCAAGATTCTCTCGCTGGATGTTCTCTGTCGCTTCCACCAATCCGGCCATTTTCTGCGAGAGCCTTTTGCCGAACAGGGCAGCGAGTAATGCTGCCTGGAGCAGAATACCGAAGATAAAGAACAGGACTCCCAATAGCTGAGGATTGGGCAGATAGTTGCGCAGCAAGGATGATGCATATTGCGGCGTTAGGCTATACCGGAATATCCAGACCTCTTGACCACGTTGGGCCGTTTTATAGAAATAAAAACCCTGATTATCGCTTTGCTGCGTCATCTCCCAGAGATGTAATGCCTTGTCATGACTCATATTACCATTGAGGAGCTCTCCTTTACTGGTGAAGACTGCATAATCGAGCATTTCCGGAACCATATCAGGTGTTACATTAGGGCTTGAGAGAAGACGATTCGTGAACGCAGCAATTTCCTTCTCAACATAATTGGCAGGCAGCACGGCGTTTGAGGCAAGAGACAGTGCAAACAATCCAAGCAATACCCCTAGCAGCAGGATCGTCCCCAAGCTTAGGAACAGAAGATATTGCAGGAAAAAGGTGCGAAGGCGCACGTTTTTGATTCGTTTTACAGTTTCCACTTATATCCGATCCCCCAGATGGTCTCAATGGCGTCAATTCCGCATTTGCTTAGCTTCGCACGGATGTTTTTGACATGTTCCGTAATAGCACTGCTGTCGCTTGCTCCGTCATATCCAAAGACCCCTTCATAAATATGTTCTTTGGAGAATACCTGTCCGCGACTACGGGCCAGAAACTCGCAAATTTCGTATTCGCTTTTGGTTAGAGGTACCTTGTCTTCTTGGATAAACAGCTCTTTACCGGAGAGGTTGAAGCGTACATTGTCCAGGTACAGAACATTCCGCCGCTCCCTGATTTCCCGCCTAAGGTGTGCGTTAATCCGTGCCCGCAGCGCACCTATCCCGAAGGGTTTCATAATATAATCATCTGCTCCCAGCCCTAATCCGTACATCAGATCCGTTTCCTGCGTTTTGGCCGTTAAAAAAAGGATTGGACAATCCACTGCGGCACGGATCTCCCGGCAAAGGGTAAAACCGTCCACCCCCGGCATCATCACATCCAGCAAAATAAGATCATACACCCCAAGGTCAGTCTGACGTACCTGTTTGGGATCGGAGACTAATGTTACCAGATGCTGATCTGCAGTAAGCGCGTTACGGATCAACGACAGAATGGCGGGTTCGTCATCGACCACCAGTATTTTTGCCATATTCGGTTCCCTCGATTTATAAGTAGTATCTAATTATCGGTTGATCGTCCTTCCCAGCGCTGGAACCAGGTAGTGCAAAGGAACAAAAGGATTATAGTTCCCGGAATACACACCCTGATTCCAGCATTCAGTCCCGATACAGCAGCGGATAACGAGATGTCTGAAGCATGGATTGTCCACAGCGAGATGAAGCGGACGCCCCATGCGAAGGGAATGTAGGGCCAGATGGCATCACCCAGACCGGTGAGCATTAAAGCTGCCACCAGACTCCCCGCTATCCCTACCCCGATAGAAGCGCCTCTTCCAAAGCACAGGCTGATCGTCAGGTGAAGAAGATAGAGAAATATATTGCTGCCGAACAGAATAACTGCCCCGGCAAGGTAAAAGGCCATTCCCATTCTGTCCTGATGCAAAATCCGGTCAAATCCGAGTCCAAACAGGCTGTAGGAAAGCATGACAGCGGTAAAGCCAAACATCAACAGGAGCAGCAGCTTGCTTGTAAAGGCTGCAATCTTACTCGCTGGTAGTGCCAGCATACCTTGAAAATGTCCCGCATTAGCCTCCTGTTCAACCGCCATGGAACAAACCAGCCCGATCAGGATAGGAAATGCACATCCCAGGGACTGCATAAACGCCAGCACCTTATCATTTGCACTCCATGGGGAGTACGAATAGTAAGCTAAGAATACGCTAACCCCGACCAGCGGAGCAAGTAGATGAATGAAGAGAAACGGTGTGAGACGACTTTTGAGCAGATCCGCTCTTAACAATCCTGGTATGGAATTCATGCTACTTCGCCTCCTGTTTGTGAAACCATAGTGCTGTAAGGAGGGAGAGCAATATGAACCAGGCCACGGAGATCAGGACATCTGGAAGCATCATGCTGGTGCTTCTCAGCGGGCTGTCCGCGGGTACAGGTAGTCCATTCGGCAGGATGGACAGAACCGGGCACATGAGCCTGAAAGTAATCGTATAAGGAAAATAATCCCATATTCCTCCGATATTGAATGCAACGATACCAAGGATATTGCCGCACATATTAAGCAGAACAGCGGCGAATAATCCGAGACGTGCAGCCAGGAACAGACACAGTGGAATCTGCCACAGTATAGTAAGGAAGATCAGGAAGCTGCCAGCTGCGCTATTCAGCAGTGGTATGGTTTGGCCAAACAGCATTCCTCCTAACGTAATGCCGATCATGAACAGTAAAAGTGTCGCCAAGAGCCACTGCATAATTGCGATGATTTTCCCAGCCCAAAGTTTCCTTGGATCAATGGGCAGAGCCAACAGTCCACGGTATTTCATCTTGGCATCCTTTTGTAGAGCAAGTGAACAGGCAAGGGAAAGTGACCCAGGCAAAAGCATCGTGTACCACCAGTTGTAAGCGCCCGTCTGGAAGAGACGTCCGCCCATTAGAACAGCGCAAAGGAGTAAAGTGAATACAGGGGCGAGCCAGACAAGCTTGGGGATGAAGGTGCGCCGCCATTTCAGACGTTCAGCCTTAATATGACTAAGCATGTGGACCCCCTTCCTTCCGGTTGGCTGCTGCCACCTGCATGAACAAGGTCTCCAGTTCTGGGCCACGAGGGACGCTTCCCTGATAGCCCAGAACTCCGCCGGCGATAATGCCGATCTGATCCGCTACCAATTCAACTTCGGAGAGAATATGACTCGACAGAATAACGGTGATCCCTTGCTTGGGAAAAGAACGGATTAGCTCTCGCAGCTCCTGAATCCCAATCGGGTCCAGCCCGTTCGTCGGTTCGTCCAGAATCAGCAGCTTGGGTTGGTTCAAGAGGGCAATCGCAATTCCCAACCGTTGCTTCATGCCCATGGAAAATTGTCCGGCACGTTTCTTCCCGGTATGAGCCAAATCCACAATGGCGAGCACCTCCTCGATCCGGGACTGCGGTAACCCGAGGATTAGTGTACGCACTTTGAGATTCTCTCTGGCTGTCAGATTCTCGTACAGCGGCGGCGCCTCAATCAGTGCGCCTATTCCGTTCAAATCCTTGCGGGTCCATTCATGACCATGAATGCGAATGCTTCCGGAGTCGGGGCGCAGCATGCCTGTGATCATTTTAAGCGTAGTCGATTTGCCTGCGCCATTTGGACCCAAGAGTCCATAGATCGAGTTATAAGGTACTTTCAACGATACGTTGTTAACGGCGGGTTGGCGCTTAAAGCTTTTGCATAGATCATGAGTTTCTAAAATAATATCCGACATAGTATATCATCCTTTCTAGTTCCACAGTTTAAAGGGGAATTCTAAGGATTCTGTAAGGGTGTTCCCGAGGACAAAGTTATTGTCCAGTTGTACGCAGCTAATGAAGTGGCGAGAGAGTGTGTGATATATTGGGATTAATAATTGCAACCATCGGTCATAAGTGTGTGTATACGATAGCTTTATGATAAGGATCATTCTCCTGGGAGGGATTGAGTTGCAGCAGCGATTTAACGATCTGATGAAACAGGATGTAAAACCATTTCTTTTCGAGCGCGGTTTCACCAAGAAGGGATTGAATTTTAATCGAAAAAAAGATGATCTCATCTACATGTTTAATTTTCAAAAATCGGCTGGCAATTCCGCGGACAGCGTCATGTTTTATGTGAACTGCGGCATCTATGCAGCCGAGCTTGCGCAGATCCAGTCGAAAGAGCTTTTGGTGGAACCTAAGGAAGCGGAATGTCATTTCAGAGCCAGAATCGGTGATCTTGCGGGCCATATGCCGGATCGCTTTGCGATCCATTCTGACACATGTATGAATGATTTGAAAAACACGTTGCTGGGCGGATTGGACGAAGCCATTCATGTTTATGATACGATGACCAGTGCCAGATCGATTGTGGATTATTACATGTCAGGTCCGTACCTGCATCTGGGCGAAGAAAGCTTTCATTTGCTTCTACAAGACAACGAGATAGCAACGGCCAAACGGTATTTGAAAGATTTGCAGGAAAAGTATGGAGCTGAAAATCGATGGACAATATTCGAAAATAAGTATAGGTCCATCTTCCATGCATTCGGAGTGGAGTTTGATGCTCTATAGCTGGAGGAGTTGAGATCACCTGTTAAGACTTCGTTTCACATTTGGGGAGGATTAGCATGAAGTGGGAAGAAGTTCTTACGGTGCATGTGGTGATAGGGGAAACCGTCAATTTGCAGAACGACAGCGGTGACTCGGTCGTCATGATTTCTTTTACAGGTCATGCGACAGGGAAGTACTTTCAGGGGATTGTACTTGGTGGAGCAACGGATACCCAAATCATTGGACAGCATGGGGACAAGCATAGCTTGTCAGCAAGGTACATGCTTCGGGGAACGGATTATACAGGTCAGGACTGTGAACTATACATTGAGAATAATGGGGAGATCCACGAACAGCTGGAAGGTGTGTTGTTCCGTACATCCCCCAGAATCATTACAAACAGCAAAGCCTTGTCTTTTTTAAATGGTGACATACTGGTCGGGGAAGGGCTGCAAGCCGAGGCTGGAGTAGATATAAAAATTTACAGAGCGGTATGAGCCAGCAGTTCGCAAAACACACATCGACGGCCTTCAAAGGCTACCCGTAATACCCCTCTATTCATTACCACATGTATAGCTTTTAAGTATTCATATGTTAGTTCTATATTTTACATGAATAGCTGCTGGTTTGTCGTTTACGCCCCTTACTTTCGATGTTATACTCACAATATTCCAAAAGAAATTGTGAAAACATGTCGAATTGAGGCTAGATAGGATGATTACGGATAAAATTGAAGACGGTAAAACGATCATCCTTATTCCATCTCTTGAGCCAGATGAGAGACTTCTGGTCTATGTAGGGCAATTGCGAGAATATGGCTTGACCGATATTGTGATTGTGGACGATGGGTCTGGTGAAGCGTACCAGCCGATTTTCGAGGAACTTAGGGAGAGCGGGTGTGTACTGCTGCGGCATACGGAAAATCTGGGGAAGGGTGCTGCACTCAAGACGGGATTCCAGTATATTGGACAGCAGTTCGATGTGTCTTCCTTTGTCGTCACTGCAGATTCAGACGGACAGCATGCACCAGAGGATGTATACCGACTTGCCAAAGAAACCAGGCGTCATCCTGATGCGTTGGTTCTCGGGGTAAGAGACTTCAGCGAGGGAGGCATACCGCCGAAGTCTTTGCTGGGCAATCGGATGGCATCCTCTATTTTTGCTATGCTTTACGGCAAAAAGCTGTCAGATACCCAGACCGGGCTTCGTGCTTTTGGCCCCGGTCTGCTTGCATTCATGCAAGATGTCCGCGGCACCCGGTTCGAATACGAGCTGCAAATGCTCATCTCATGCATTCAGTCCGGCATACCGATTCATACCATGCCGATTCAAGTCATCTATGAGAATGGAAATGCAGGAACACACTTTAAAGCGATCCGGGACAGTGCTCGGGTGATGGGTGTGCTGTTCTCCAATTTCCTGCGATTTATTTCCTCTTCGGTTGCGAGTTCTGTAGTTGATTTGGGGATTGCATGGTTTTTGATCGACTTTTTGCGGCCCATATTGGGTCAGCAGGATTATCTAAGAATTCTGCTCGCAACCGTGATTGCGAGAATTATTTCTATTGTCGTCAACTATGTACTGAACAGGCACTTTGTATTCCGCAAAGAGGATAGTCAGGGCAGTCTATGGCGTTATTTGTCGTTGTGCGGATTAATCATCCTGCTGTCCAGTACCGGTGTATATTTGTTCCATACGATTTTCTTCGTGGACGAGAAAATAGCGAAATTCGTCTGTGATGCCTTGCTGTTCCTGCTCAGTTTTCAATTGCAGCGAAGATGGGTATTTGCAGCAAGGAGGAAGCAGCTGTAGTGCAAAACGAAAAAAGGCAACATATTTTCTTTATTATCACCATGATCCTGATGTCGATTTATTTGCTATGGCGGATGTTCTTTACACTGCCATGGGGAGAAGGCGTACTGAATGTTATCTTCGGCATTCTGCTCATTGTGGCTGAGACGGTTACCGTACTTACCACCTTTGAATTGTTCTTTCAAAAGATGCAAAAGGCACGTACACAACTCGACTTTCCCATCGTTCCTCCAGAATATTATCCGGATGTGGATGTTTTCATTGCCACCCACAACGAGCCGGTTGATCTGTTGTATAAAACCGTAAATGCCTGTACGTTCATGGACTATCCGGACAAGCAAAAGGTCCATATCTATATATGTGACGATGGCGGAAGACCTGAGGTGGAGGAGCTTGCGAAGCAGTTTGGCGTTGGGTATATGGGTTTCCCCGGTAACAAGCATGCCAAATCAGGTAACCTGAATAATGCCCTGAGCAAAACCTCTTCCCCACTCATTGCAACCTTTGATGCAGATATGATTCCGCAACACACCTTTTTGATGAAAACCGTCCCATATTTCCTGCTCTCCACTTTTATAGAAGAGAACGGGCAATGGCGGCTTCGCCGTGAGGATGAAAAGGATAAGAAATTCAAGCTGGGGCTGGTACAGACCCCTCAGAGCTTCTACAATCCGGATCTATTCCAGTTTAACCTCTATGCAGAACAAGGAATCCCGAATGAACAAGATTTCTTCTCCAGAGAAGTGAATATCCTGCGTAATGCCTCCAATGCGGTAGCCTATACAGGAAGCAATACGATCATTTCGCGCCAAGGCATGGAAGATATCGGAGGCTTTCCGCTGAATACGATCACCGAGGACTTTGAGACAAGCATCCGCTTACAGCAGGAAGGCTATATTACCTACGCAACTCAAGAGGTTCAAGCTGCGGGACAGACCACGACAACCGTTCCGAGCATGATTAAACAGCGGATTCGCTGGGCAAGGGGGATTATTCAGAGCCTGCAGAATACGCGTGCTCCCTTATCCGAGAAGCTTCCTTTCTGGACGAGAGTGACCTATTTGAGCAGTTTCTTATACTGGTGGTCCTTCTTTAACCGATTGATTTTCATTTTGGCACCCATTTTATTTGCGCTATTTGACTTCAAGATTGTAAACACAACCTTCTGGCAAATCTTAATATTCTGGCTTCCGTCCTATTTCTTCTACAGCGTATCGATGCGTTATTTGTCCAGCAATATTCGGAATCAGCGGTGGAGTCAGGTGATTGATACCATATTTATGCCTTACCTGATCTGGCCGGTTCTCCTTGAGACGCTGGGCATTCGTGAGAAAAAATTCAAGGTGACGAACAAAAGCAGAGCCAAGGGTCGAAAATGGATGTCTGCTCTGTTATATGCACTTCCGCATATCTTCCTGCTCCTTCTTTCGATTGCGGCGGTGATTCGGTATGTTAACGGGAAGTATGGTATCGCACTGTTCTTCAGCAGTATCATTATTTTCTGGCTCATTCACAACATGATTGCGCTGTGTTATGCCCTGTTCTTCATGATTGGCCGCCGTGCGTATCGGGAGACGGAGCGGATTCGGGCACAAGAGGATGTAACGATCCACGACCAGGACACGAATCTTCGTTATCAGGCCAAGACCGTAGATGTATCCGAGAATGGGATTGCCTTTTATGTCCCATATCCCATCTATTTGCCGGAACAGAAGACAATCTCTCTTACTGTAAAATCGGAGCGGTATGAGGCCAATCTTAATGCAGTCATCGTCTATGTGAAACAGGACGGAGAAGGCTGGCGTTATTCTGCAACGGTTCAGCCCATGGACGAGACGGATAACCGCCAATATATGCAAATCATCTATGACCGTAAACACTCGTTGCCAGAGCAAATGAATCTATGGGATACGGCTTACGACGATATGCTTCGCAATGTGAAGAAACGTATTGTTCAACCTAGATCGGATCAGCGAAAAATGCCGAGGCTTTCCCTTCAGCTTCCAGTTAATTTCACCAATAATGCTGGATGCACGTTGCGCAGCTTCAATTATCGTTTCTTTTCCGCCACGGGTCTTCATGGTGATATTGCGGCAGGAGCGATCGTTACTTTCTATACGAAGAGTAATATTGAAGTCATTTTGCAGCATACAGGGAAAACAACAGCCAATCGTCGTGAAGTGCTTCTCTCGGTGGAGAATATTGATGACATCGTGGAGCGCGGTTTGATTGATCAATTGCTGAGTGATTTGACCCATCCACATGCCGAGCGTTTCACCAGAGAGGGTTAGGAGAGATAGAGATGCTGTTTATGCTTCAATTTGTGATGGGAGTTTTATTGATATTCTCCTTTATTGGTTACATGCAGTTTGTTCGAAAGGCACTGTCCATACGTTGGGAGTTTACTCCTGTATTTGTGTTTTCCTCCATAGCATGTATTGTCTTTCTTAGCGGTTTGGCAGGGCAGCTCTACATTGGCAGCCTTGTCCTGCTTCTCGTCGGATTACTATTGTATGGAAGAATGGTGTTTCTCGGAATGCGCCGAGGAGCATCCTTTCGCATTTCTTTTTCCTTATTCCAGTTCTCATTCCTAGCAGGGACTTTCATCTTCTTGCTGGTACTCTTCCAGAACCAATTGACGCATTACGATAATTTTTCGCACTGGGCGATTGTCTTGAAGCAGATGCTCAGCACAGATGCTTTTCCGACCCCGAATTCGAATCTAATTGATTTTAAAAATTATCCGCTAGGGACTTCATCCTTTATTTATTTTGTCTGTCGCTTTATGGGGCATGACCAGTCTGTGATGCTTCTGGCACAAGGTCTGCTGATCTTTTCCTGTTTTTACGCCATGTTTGGCATCGTTTCCGAGAAGAAGCGTTTTCTACTGTATGCGTTTCTCGGACTCGGGTTATCTACCCTGTCCTTCTTCAACCTAACGATTCGGATTACCAATCTGCTCGTCGATTTCTTGCTCCCAATCTATGCGCTGGCCATTCTGGCGGTTATCTACCAATATCGTCATGATATCAAACGAGCGTGTATTGTCGTTCTCCCGCTTGCGGGTGTGCTGACGGTTATCAAAAGCACAGGCATTATTTTCGCGGCCGTCGGCCTGATCTTCCTGGTGTATACCTGGCTGACGCATCGGCAAAAGTCCGGTTGGAAAAATGTACTCGCTGTGGTGGGAACGATCTGCGGCGCACTGATTCCATACTTCGCCTGGAGCTGGCGAATGGCAACGGTGTTCCAAGGGGTAGATAACAAATTCGATGTAGCTGCTTCAGGGATTCAATCCGGCAAAACGGCCGAGCAGATGCATGAGATTCTGTGGCTGTTCTTAAAATCGAGCACCGATATTACGACAAGGCCAGTCATCGGTATTGTCATTTTCCAGCTTATAGCGATTGCAGCTTCGATCTTTGCCTATGTGGTGCTCAAGAAGAAGTGGAATCTGTGGAAAGCACTGATTGCACTTGATGTCGTATTGTTGCTTTATTATGCAGGGATTCTGGCGTTGTATCTCTTTTCCATGCCGCTGGATGAAGCCATCAGGCTGGCAGGATTTGAGCGTTATGCGTCGAGTATCGTGGTGCTGTTCGCCGGGGGGCTGGTGCTGTGCGCTGCGATCGACCTGGAACGTTCATTCCACTATCGGATTGGTGAAGTGCCTGATTATCAAGCCTTTAAGACGGTCAAGACGAAGGGTCATTATCAAAAAGGAATTATCGGCTGTATGGCGATTGCCGCCACCATCCTTTTATCGGAATACAACGGGATCGTCTCGATTGCCAAAACCTACGATACGACGCTCCCTTACAAAATCCATGCGGTTACCGGTGATCGGTGGTATAAAGGTGGCCAGGAGGACAACAACAGATATCTGTTCTACGCCTCGGACAGGGACCAACAGGTCACGAATTATTACATGCAGTATGTCGGGAAGTATTTCTTGTATGCTCCGCATGTGGACGGAATCGTGTTGTTCTATGAGGATAATATGGACAATCTCTTGAGCGGCTACGATTATCTGGTCGTCGTGGAGACGGATCGTAACGCAAAGTGGTTGCTGAAAAAGCACTATGGCATTGACATGCAGGAAGGTATCTATAAGATTACCCGTTCCGGGGAACAGATCGTTCTTACGCTAACCTGAGATCATCTCAGTGAACTTTGATTTCGGTCATGGCCCTTGTATAATGTAACTAGCCTGGAAATGAAGGGACTGAACTATGCGCAGATATCAATATCTTAAACCTAGCTATTAATCTATTAATGGGAGGAAAAAGTATTGATTACTGAGTTACACACAGAACGTTTACATTTGAGAAAAATGAAGGAATCGGATTCTCCGAGCTTGTTTACAATTTGGTCTGATCCGGATATTACTAAATTTATGAATGTTAGTTGTTTTACTGACGTAGAGCAAGCGAAAGAAATGATCCATCTTCTGGATGATCTTTCTCGGGATCGTAAGGCTATTCGTTTCTCCATAATTAAAAAAGAGTCCAACGAAATTATAGGTTCATGCGGTTATAATTCTTTGGATTTTGACAACTTAAAAGCAGAAATTGGATATGATATTGCTAAATCATCTTGGGGAAGAGGATATGCTTCAGAGGCGGTCTCTACTTTGGTAGATCACGCATTCTCATCTTTAAAGCTGAACCGAGTCGAAGCAAAGGTTGACCCCGAAAATGTGAATTCGATAAAGCTCTTACAAAAGCTCTGTTTCACATTTGAAGGAACATTTAGAGAATATGAAGGAGTAGAAGGGAAGTTTAACGATCTCCATATGTATTCAAAGTTAATATCAGATTGATTTGATGTTCTCATTGGCATAAGAAAGGGATACATGAGTTTTATATGAGAATGTATTCAAAGAGGCCGTTCCATAGTTGGAGTGGCCTCTTTGTTATATACAGCGATATTGATTTAGTCGCATGTCGCTCGCAGGCCACTTATTCAATTAGACTTTTCGTTGCGTTATACATCTGTGAGGCTACTCGTCAACTTGGTTGTTTCAACTTGCTATCCGTTTCGCTACGTTGGAAAGCGCCGGAGCGATATATCCTGTACGCTTACCCGGTCGGAGACGGTGAGAACTCTTGAGAAAAGCCCCCTGGATAGGCTATCTTACATAGATTGATGTCTGAAAGAAAGCATACTGAACAAGTTGAAGGGCTGTGCATCTCGAAAGAGGTGCTTTTTTTCGTTACAGCAAGAATTTTATCGGCTTTTTGTTTCGTATGGAGAGTTCCAACCAACTGAACGGATGGGTTGCATAACGGACGGTTCCCGAAAGCTGCTTGGCGCCTTGTCGTGATGGGACTGGATGGCATCAAAATGTTGGAGAGCACCAAAAAATATTGTGAGCATTGTCTCATGCGGGAAATCGACGGGGGTGAGGCATTGCTTTCATTGTGCGATCGGTTGTTTGACGATCGAATCGGACCCGACCCACATGTAATGGTTGGAGTCGGGCTTTTTGCTTCTTATGGTCGCATGGTTGTTCAGATTTTGTATAGACCCCGGCTATATAATGGAGAAATACGCTTGGGCTAATTGGCGTATTTTGCCATTTAGAGTATGTAAATGGTGAAGGTAATCGAAGGAGAGTATGATCAAAGCCCTGTACGCCCACGGTACTTACCCGCCATCTGGAACTCCGCAAGATTTCGATGATGTAAGGGCCGCTGGGATCAAGCAAACAGCATATGTCTATTCGCTTGATTGTTATATTGGGTAGATGATCTTGCTATCGCCAAAAATTTCGGAAAAGGAGGAGATTTTGTATTGAAACGAAAACGCAGTGTAGTTAAAGCTGTGCTATCTTTCTGCCTAGCAGTTTTGCTTGTCTTGCAGACGGTGATGTTCTCTGTTCCTGCATATGCGGAGAGCGTGCCGGACGATTACGTGACGGCAGCAAGTGAAGCCGACTCGCCGAGCGCGGACGAACCGTCGTCGGTACCTGAGGCGGTGTACGATGCGCCGAACAACTTCGTAGTGATGGCAGCAGTCCCGACGGACAAAACGGCGGTGTTCATGGAAACTAATTCAACCTTTCCGCTGAAGGTGACACAGGGAACTGACATTGCCCCAGGTGGTACGATCCAGGGCCGACAGGCATTTACCCTTAAATCAGAAGGCCTCAAGGTTCCGGTGAGGGGAGATTATGCAAATACACCGGATGAGAATGACACTACCAAGTACATTCAGAAGGGCGACTCGATCGAACTAAAAAAGGACGACTACTTCAAGGAAGTGGTGTTGCCAACAGCAACCAAACCCTTGATGGCAACAACTGATTTGGGAGCGAAACAGCTTGGTATCGCTTATTTCACCCCGGATAGCATCAAGATTGTATTTAATGGCGACGATTGGTTTTTCAACGGTGTCGGACGAGGGGTTACCTTCGGCTTCGAAACCACTGCCAATTCGGATATAACAGGCATGAGTTACGGTGATACGAAGCCTATCACAATTTTCGGGGGAGCGTATGAATTATTAAACCCGGATGTTACAGCAGCGTATCGCATAACTTTAAGCTCGCCTGGAATGATTAGATGGGATCAATACAGCTACCGCGGAATTCAACCAGCTCAATTGGTAGAGGGTGCAATTACCTGGGAGTCAACTGTATCTGCATTCGATCAGTTTGATACAACAGTACAATTGCCTCTGGACGGGAAGATATTTTATACAAATCCCTCCACTTATAATACGGGCTTTGGCAACGCCCACGGCATCTATATGGAGGGTTCGTTCAAAGTCAATGGGCAGGACGCAACTCCAGTTATTGGGGCCGACGGATCGCTGACTTACCTATTTCCAGAGGGGACAGGTCTGAACCCAAAGGTTGAATATAAAACATGGATTCCCAAGGAAGCTTATTATTACGAGCATCGGAATCCGCCAGGCAATCTTGGTCGCGGTTACCGGGATATGAATGGCAAAGTGGAATTGAGACAGGATAATAATATGTTGGTACAGGCAAGTCAGGAGATTTCTTTTGCTCCCGACTGGATTCAAGCCAGTGCTTCATATGACCACGCGAATGAAACCATTACATGGAAGGTCATAGTTAACCAATATAACAAAAAAGGGTTAAAGGACTTTACTATCACAAATGTATTACCTACTGGGCTGGACTTTATATCAGCTGAATGGCAGGCGTGGGTGGATAGCACTGCATCTGAGGTACAGCCAATTATACCGGATGCAAACAGCGTGTATTCCTTTGGGGATATCAACGGTAAAGTGGAGTTAGTGATTAAGAGCAAGGTAACAAGCGGTTCCAGCTTCAGAATAGATCCTCGTGCCAACTGGAATTTGGATACGCCAGATGGCATACAAAACAACGGTGTCATGACAGGTACAAGACCTAACGCAGTGACTGATGAGGCAATTGTCAACATTGGGGCGCACACTTTCACAAAAACAGGCGCTATTTCAACGGAGGATTACAGCCTGGGCGGCATCACATGGACTGTTAATCTAACGCCGCAATATGCCCTGCCAAATGCTGCGGTATACGATGTGCTGGTACATGGCGGTGATTTGAACGTCTTGGACAACGCTGTGGATGCAACTGGCGAGGTGAGCGCAGAAACGATTGCGAAAATCAAGGCAAATGTTAATACTGCTCAGCTTTGGAAGCAATATCACGAAGGTACCCTCAAGAGCGCAAGCGACTTAACCCTGAAGGTTATTCCTTTGACAGTGAACGGTGAAATCGTGGCGGATTTAATCAAGGTGACCGGATACACCGACAAAGCTGCATCCTTCAGCTTCCGTGCACTTGAGACCAACCCAGACATCCTCTTCAGGCAGGATATAAACGCAGGGAAAACAAACTGGAATCGGGCTTTGCTCATGGACGGCGAAACCGTAAAACAAGCGCAAAACAGCGTCAACCTGCACCTGCGTATGCTAAACAAGGATATGCTCTTTGCGTTCAAACCATTGAAGGCAGATGGTACGCCTGAAAATGTTAACCCGAACAACGTTAGCAGTTACATTAGAAATGATAACAATGAAGCATGGACGATTTCTGCCTATGACAGGACAACCAAGACGGTCACATTCCGTTTAGGGGTAAATATGCCTGGATATAACACAGAAGAAATGGCTAAGGACGGCGGTAATCGAGTCATTAGCAATATCAAACTAGTGGATACACTGCCCGAAGGCTGGGAATTCGTACCGTTTTCTGAGGGTAAGGATTTTGAGCTTTGGAAAGGATTTTCGGATAATGGTTCGGGTACAGAATATGGTGTTAGAAACGATGCCAAAACACTTATTGAACCAGGTACTAGTGCCCATGTAGTAAGTTTTTCTCATAATGGAAACGAGGGAACGTTCACTTTTTCTAAATTGGAAAGTCCTTATGTTATTTTGGTAAAGGCAAGACCATCCAATGAAGCTCTAGGGCAATATCTGGATGAATACACCACCAACGGCACAGACAAGCAGGTGCTGTATAACAAAGCCGATCTTCATATGACATGGGGCGGAGTGGAGAAGGTCCTCACTGAACAACGCAAAGTTATTGTACCTATTCAGACCCTAGGTAAGTCGGTAACGAAGCCAGTTCCAGGAGTTTTGGAATGGACGGTGAACTATACTCCTCCCTTCAACATGACACAGGGCGTTTATTTGCAGGATACTATAGGTGCAGGTATGGATCTGCGCTATGAAGAAAACGGACAGCTTGTGCTAACAGCGCCTAGTATGGCAGTCTATCCGGCTAAACTGTCTGCCAGTGGTGCTCTGGAACGAGAGGGCGAAGCGCTGGATCTCAGCGATCCGAATAGTGGGGTTCAGGTAGTAGCTGCACCAGGCGCGGACGGCACGACGGTTCTAACATTTAAAATGGAAGACCCTAATCAGTTTTACCAGTTTGTCTACCAAACTGAGGTTGACCCTTCTAAAGCGAAAGCTGGCGACAAAATGGGTAACGAGGTAAAGCTTATGGGCGATGATAAGCTGAAAACTGTTATTGCCAAAAGTGAAAGCACGCTGGACAATTCAGACGTTGCTGGAAGTTCAAGCTCCAATGCCCTTTTACCTCTGAAAAAGGTGGATCCCGACAACAATCCGTTAAAAAATGTAGAGTTTACACTCTATAAGAAAGACGACGGAACTCAAGTTGCCAAAGGAACAACCGATAGCGGAGGGAAACTTAATCTGCTATTCCCAGATCCAGGGTATTATGAGCTGAAGGAAACGTATATTGACACAACGACATGGTTGCCGACTACAAAAATTTATCAGGTGTACGTAGGGAATACGCCCGGGAAGCCCATCTGGGTAGATGGCATAAAAGTAACCTCTGATAATCCGCTGGTCGTACCTACGCCGGCGCAAGGAAAGCTGACCATCACCAATAAGGTGGAAGGAAACGGCAGCAATCCGGACAAAGAGTTTGAGTACACCGTGACCTTCAACGGCGAGGGCAAGGATGGAGAGTACAACTATAAGAAGCCAGATAATACGTATGGCAAGATCAAGAGCGGTGACAAGATTACTCTCAAGCACGGGCAAACTGTGACGTTCCCGGCATTGCCTGCGGATCTGGTCTATGCCGTAACTGAGGCCGATTATACGACCGTTGACGGATATACGACCATGCCGGAGACGAGAGAGCTGTCTGGCTCAATTGTGAATAAAGGCGATCACAAGGCCGACTTCATCAATGAACGTATCGTCAGCAAGCTAACCATCAGCAATACAGTCATGGGCAACGGTGGCGAGAAGACGAAGGAGTTCGAGTACACCGTCATCTTTGAAGATGCAGGAAAGGATGGAAGCTACTCTTACGATAAGTCGGACGGCAGCACGGGTACGATCAAGTCCGGCGATACCCTCCGGCTCAAGGATGGAGATAAACTGGATATTTCGGGTCTCCCTAAGAATCTGAAATACACAGTTACCCAGAAAGACTACACAATCGATGAATACGCGACTACTCCTGAGGAACGGTACTATACGGGAGTCATGGAAGGCAGTGATGAAGTTGCCCCGTTCACGAACATAAGAGTCTTGAAGGGCGGCCTGCTAATCAGCAACACAGTTAAAGGTAAAGACGACGACAAGAAGAAACTGTTCAAGTACACGGTCGCCTTCACAGGCGAGGGATCGGACGAATCCTATGCCTATGAGAAGTCGGACGGCAGCAAAGGCATGTTCAAGAGCGGAGAGATTTTCGAGCTTACAGACGGCCAGACGCTCATTGTGCAAGGACTGCCGACGTCTCTCCAGTATTCGGTGAGCCAGAATGATTATACGGAAGACGGCTATGTGACGGATCCTGAAAGCCTCGTTCGCACAGGCACCATTCCGGAGAAAAAAGCGGCCGAAGCACACTTTGTTAATACCCGCCCGTATCTCGAAGGCGTGCTGCGTGACAACAACACAGGGGAAGTCATTCCGAATGCGCCCATCACGGTGACCGATCTGAAGACCGGTAAGGAGCTTCTGACGTCGACGAATGAGAAGGGTGAATATGCGGTCCCAGCCACAGCGAATACTGACTATACGATCACATATACAAAGTGGTATCATGCAGGCGGGAAGGATGTCCCTGTCGAGTTCACGCAAAAAGCAAATGTGGATGGCAGCGTGACGGACGAGACTGTTCCGGCAGACATTACTGCCGTAGGGATCGTTCTGTTCAAGCAGCTGGATGGAACAAAAGATCTATTCAACGATTCGTTTACCAGCCAGATGCATATCTATTTGAAGGACAAGGACGGCAATTATATTCAGGAGAACGGTCGTCCCAAGGCGTTTCCGATGGCTTCGAATGGAACTTTCTCCGTGGAAGGGCTGAGCGAGCAGCAGTACACAATGGAAGTTCGCTATCAAGCTGAGACCGGCGAGGAACTTCTCTTCAACGTGACGAAGCTGAACGTGAAGGCTAACGGAGAGCTGAATATTTCCGAGGCATTGGTCGATCCTTACGGTACGGTTTATGATGAAACGACAGGAGATGCCATCACTGGCAAGAAAATTGAAGGAGCCACAGTTACCCTGTATTATGCGGATACGCAGCGGAATAGAGATAAAGGCCGCATTCCGGATACGAAAGTAACGCTTCCTCCGGTTCCGAATTTTGCGCCACACGACAACAAGAGTCCGGAGCAGGATAGCGACGCAAATGGCTTCTATGCATACATGGTGTTTCCTGAAGCGGATTACTATCTGATCGTAACGAAGGACGGATACGAGCCGTACAGGAGTGATACGATTTCTGTCGATTTTGACATTGTCAGAAAAGACGTGCCAATGAAGCCGATAAACACCGGTGGCGTACCAGGCCCTGTTAACCCTGCTCCAGAGCCGGTGAATCCAGGCCCTGTTAACCCTGCACCGGAGCCGGTGAATCCAGGCCCTGTCAACCCTGCACCAGAGCCGGTGAACCCAGGCCCTGTTAACCCTGCTCCAGAGCCGGTGAACCCAGGCCCTGTTAGCCCTGCACCAGAGCCGGTGAATCCAGGCCCTGTCAGCCCTGAACCAGAGCCAGTAAATCCAGGCCCTGTCAGCCCTGTTCCTGACCAACCGGGCAATTCCGAGCCTGGCAACGTCAACAATGGGACTAACAACATCGACAACGTGACTGATAACAATGACAACGGAGTTGGTAATGTCAGCGACTTAGCCGATAAGGGTGCGGGCAATGGAAATAACGAGCTGGACGATGCTCCGCAAACCGGAGACAACAGCGTATCGCCAATCCTCTATATGGTTTTGGCGCTGATGTCCTTGGTGACGATTGGGTTCTGTCTACTCGGCAACAAGAAGAAAAAGCACATCCAGTGACCGGAAAGGCGGTAAGAAAATGAGCAAAACTAAAAAATTTCTTATCGCCGTTTCCTCCCTTGTGTTGGTATTTTCCCTCGTTAATATGGCAAGAACCTTTCTGGGGGATTATGCCGAGAAACAGAAAATCGAAGAGCTGACAAAGGTTTGGGAGGAAGGGTCAGACAAAGGCGGAGGGGATGCATTTCCCTCCCTTTTGTTCAATAAGGCGAATGAGCCGGTCATGCTTCCCGAATTTCGAGAGCTTTACGAGAGGAACTCGGACATCGCCGGCTGGCTGAAGATTGACGGCACCCGAATTGAGTACCCGGTCATGCAGAATCCACAGGATGCGGAGTACTATCTCAATCATGATTTCGATAAAAAAGAAAACAAAGGCGGCCTCCCCTTTTTGGATGAGCATAGTCGGGCCAGCGGTTCGGACATTTTGCTGATTCATGGACACCACATGAAGAGCGGCTGGATGTTTAAAGATTTAATGAAGTACAAGAACGAAAGCTTTTATAAAGAGCATGCTACGTTCCAGTTCAGCACGCTTTACGAGAAGGATGAGTATGAGATTGTTGCCGTTATTCTGTCAGAAGTTTATCGCAAATCGGACGACGTTTTTAAATACTACCAGATTGAGAATGTAAGTACGCCCGCCGAGTTCGATTCTTATGTTCAGAACATCAAAAAACTCGCGCTGTATGACACAGGCGTAACAGCCCAACATGGCGACAAGCTTATTGTATTGTCCACGTGCGAGTACTCGACCGAAAATGGTCGGTTAGCAGTGATCGCCCGAAAGCGTTAATGACGATGGTTGAAACACGAAATCAATCTGCTTCATATCGCGTTCTCCCCTTGGAGGACGCGATTTTTTTGCCTCCAAAACGCTGCGGGTTATATCCTTGTCCTTACAATGCCCCTCTCGAAGAATAAAACGACGGTAATCGAGCAGATTGAAGGTCTTAACATTGAAATGTATTATGGAACGGCAGAACATACAATTGAGGAGATTTGGATCCCGGCGAAGAAGAAATAACCTTTTTTATCCATATATTTCTCATAGGGAGTTACCATTACAGAGAACGCAATAACATTGTGGACTTACGTTTCTTGAACAAGATAATTGAGACTACATATCCAAAGTGATTTTGAAAAGTGGCTACGGAAATAGATTTTACAAAAGTCAATCGATATATATGGGGAGTCAATCCGAGAACAAAGTTTTGCAAGAAATCACCCTAAATCATCATGCGCCAAACCATTCCTCTAAAATTAAGGAGAAAATTTCCGATAAAGGTAGTGTGCCTTTTGGGGAGCACCTCGATAAAGCATTTTTAATGGACTGCATAAAGCGGAAAACGGTATCATGCAGTTTAAACTTGGATAGTTAATGATAGAATTCTCTCGGGAATCTTTCAATCTACTATAAATTTTGTCTTTTGGAGGTAGTTTATGAAGAAGAAGCTCACTGCACTATCCGTTTATCTCCTCACAGCATTGTTGGTGTTTTCCACTGTTGCCTATGCGGCTGCAGAGAACAACGGCCGCGATCAGGGCAAGTTGTTCCAATACTCCACGATCAATGCGGTTATGCAGGGCCAGTATGACGGCGAAATGACCTTGAAAGAACTCAATACGCATGGAGATATGGGGCTGGGAACGCTTAATGGTCTCGACGGCGAATTGATTCAATTGGACAACAAGTTCTATCAAGTTAACAGCAAAGGTCAAGTGAAAGAGTTGAAGGGGAATGTGAAAACTCCTTTTGCAGTCACCACTAAATTTGATGCGGAAAAGACAGTGACTCTATCCAACGTAAAAGACTTTCAAGATTTCTCCGAAAAGCTCAAGACAAAATTCGACAACAAGAATCACTTCTATGCGATCAAAATACATGGTAAGTTCGACTCTATTAAAAATAGATCCGTCCCGAAGCAGACGCGTCCTTATCCATCTCTGACGGAGGTTACCCCGCATCAAACCGTCTTCGAGGAGAAGAATGTGGAAGGTACCATTATCGGTTTCTATACTCCGAATTATGCTTCAACCATTCAAGTTCCGGGGTTCCATATGCATTTTCTTTCGGATGATAAGAAGAAGGGCGGTCATATCCTCGACGTGAAGTTTGACAGCGCAAAAGTTGAAATCCAACAGCTGTCTGAGTTCGACCTGGTGCTTCCTGACACGGCAGATTTTGCAAATGCAGATCTCACGAAAACGACTGTTGAAGATATCGAAGAAGCTGAAAGAGGCAAATAAGGCGTAGTATTGTAGAGATTTTGTAAAGTTCCTTTTGTTATGATCACATTTGTCGAAAGAAAGTGGATTGTATCGAGATATGGGGGACGAGTACGAAAGCGGAATAAAATAAGAACGATCGTTGTACTCCAGCGAGTGCAGAGGCGCTTGAGTAGATGTAATAGACAAATTTCCCAAGAAGAGAGGAGAACCTGCTATACAGAAGAAATCTGCAAATATAGAATTTCTATATGCTTTCGTTAGCAGGTAAACAATATATGAAATTAAAAAATCGAAGAATGCTATCTGCTCTATTGGCAATCGTTATGGTATTGACGATGCTGCCTTTTTATCCGTCAGAAGTAAAAGCTGCGGCAACACCAACACTTGATCTTGGTGATCCTATTAGTGTAACCGAAACAACCTATCAGCTATCAAATGCTACATTTGGAAGCACGGGTGTCGTGAATGCAGCGGGTGGATACTTTACCGTGGAGGTAAATAATGGTTCCATTGCTGTTGTAACTCCTCCGAGTGGTATTACCGAGTTGACTAATGGCATATCAATCAGTGGCATTGTTACTGACCAATCTACACCTGCAAATAGAGTATTCAACTTTTCAAGTGAGACTACTTATGAAGAAATTCAAGCTGTTATTCAAGATATGACATTTACACAAGCTGCAGGGAAAACCCAAAGAGTCACAGTAAATGTAACCCCAGGGGTACCATTGTCCGACGGGAAAACATCGGTTCGTACCTACAATGGACGCCATTTTGTATATGTGCAAAGATTGAGCACCATGACTTTTAAAGATGCTGTGACGATTGCAACGAACATTAACGGACATCTTGTAGAGCCAGCACCAGCTAATCCTGGAGAAATGTTTGCGATTGCCAGTATGTTTAAAGAATTTAAAAACCCCTATTTGGGAAACTGGAACTTTTTATCCTTTATAGGCGCCACTAAAACTTACACACCTGATTGGAACACTTCTATTGGTGCCGTGACAAGGTATGTATCAACGGGTTGGCAAACAGGTCTGGAGTCAACGACTAATTATGTGTCTAATGGAGCTTACGACCATCTTACACTTCTGCTAGACACCAGTAATAATAAAGTAGGTTACTTAGGCGTAAATAATACACACGGCGGCAGCAGCGCATGGAAAGATCCGGGGGTTATTGTCGAGTATAATTCCGGTGTTATTACTAACATCACTGCCACCAAAGATATCGGGCTTCCGTCGATGGGCGGTATTGTAGCGATCAGCGGTGTTGCCCAGGTTGGTCAGACGTTGATTGCAGACTTATCGGGGATCACTTACACGCCTGATACGTCGGACAACGTGCCGACTTACCAATGGTACCGAAACGGAGTCGCCATCACCAATGCGACAGGTTCAAGCTACACGTTGACCGCTGACGACTTGGGCACAGCCATCACGGTGATGGTCACCGCCGACGGTACGCATGCGTCAGGTAGTGTTACGAGCGCAGCAACGGGGGCAGTAGCTGCAGCGGACGAAGTAGTGACTCCGGCAGCACCGGTAGAAGTTAGCAAAACATCAACGAGCATTACGTTGCAAGCCGTAACGGGTCAGGAATACAGCATAGACGGCGGCGTGACGTGGCAGGATAGCCCGACGTTCGGCGGATTGACGCCGGATACGGACTATACGATTGTAACTCGTGTGAAAGCGACAGAGACGCAGCCGGCGTCTGCTATTAGTACAGGAACATCCATTCGTACAGCGACTAAGTACGCAGATTTGGACGGTTTGACGCTGTCGAGCGGCACGTTAAGCCCGGCGTTTTCGACAGACATGACAAACTATGCGACAAGCGTGTCGAACGGTGTGAGTGACACGACAGTAACGGCTACAGTATATGATTCTGATTATGCTACAGTGACGGCGAGCGTGTACGATAGCGAAGGCGCATTGGTAAAAGGTCCGATTACGTTGACGAGTGGCGTCGTTTCCGAATCGCTGCCGCTTAGCGTAGGCATCAACAAGATCAAGGTGGTTGTGACGGCGCAGGACGGCACGACGCAAACGTACATCATAACGGTTACGCGTGCCCCTCGTGATGACTCCGGCACGCCCGGAAGCCAGACACCAACACCTGCACCAACAACGTCTTCACCAACAACACCAGCACCTGCTCCGGCTTCAGGCGTGAAAACAACCGTAAACAATGAAGAGGGCAGCTTTGCTACGGGCAGAACGGCAAACAACGTTACAACCGTTGAGATTGATCAAGATAAACTATCGGATTATCTTTCCAAAGGCAACGGACAGCAATTGAATGTACGTGTGCCTGGCGACGGTGAAGTCAAGGTTGTGGGTCTGACCGCAGCAACACTGAAGCAGTTGTCCGATACCGGCTCCACGCTGAACATCGAGAACCTGCTTGCTATTTATCCGGTTCCAAGTAAACAACTGGATCTGGGTTCGATCACCAAACAATGGAACGGCACGCCGCTTGGCGAAATTGCAGTCGATATGGATATCAAGAGATCGTCTGACGCATTGAAAGACGCAGCAAAGGATCAGGCGACTAAAGGCGGCTACGATCTGCTGGTTAACCCGGTCGATCTATCGATCAACTTCACGTACAAAGGCCAATCTGTTAAACCGGATCAACTGACGGGCTACGCGCCTCGCTATATCGCATTGCCTGAAGGCATTGATCCGAACAAAATTACGACTGGCGTCATTGTTAATCCGGACGGTACCGTGTTCCATGTGCCGACAGTTGTAACGAAAATCAACAACCGTTACTTTGCACTGATCAACGACCTGCGCAGCCAGGGCAGCTACTCAGTCATCTGGAATCCGCAAAATTTTGATGATGTGAAGAGTCACTGGGCACAGGCGAGTGTCAACAATATTGCAGCCAGACTGCAGCTTGCAGGCACAGGCAATAATACCTTCTCCCCGAATCGCAGTATCGACCGTTCGGAATTTGCCACGATTGTGGCAAGCGGACTTGGCTTAATGCGCCAGGGTGTAACCGGCACGTCGTTTAGCGACGTAGCACCGTCGAGTTGGTACCACGATGCCGTAGCGATAACCAGCGAATTTGACATTATCAAAGGCTTTGCAGACGGTGGTTTCCACGGCAGCGAATGGATTACAAGAGAGCAAGGCATTGCCATGATCGCCCGTTCTCTTCATCTCGTTCAGTCCCAAAAGGCACTGAGCGAAGTGGAAATCAATCAGATTCTGGCTTCTTACAGCGATACGGACAAAGTCTCCGGATATGCCCGGGAGTCCGCAGCTCAATTGATTAAGGCTGGCATCCTGGAAGGGACCGGTGGACAGCAGTTGAACCCGAAAGCGGCGATGACGCGCGCGGAAACAGCTGTTATGATTGAAAGACTGTTGAAAGTTACAAAATTGATCGACTAGTATTCCCGATTAGGAGGGGGCTGACAGCCCCCTCCTTTTTGCGTCTCACAATACTGGCTGTTACTTCCCTTTTTCTTCCTAATTGATTTCGGGGATATTTGCCAAGCTCCGTACAAACACGGTTTTATTCCGTGTGTACGCCATCGTCTTGGCTTTGTATTTAGGCTTGCTGCTGGCTATCATCTGTTTTTCCGCTTACTGGTTTACGCAGCACTTCAGCAACTCCCAAGAAAACGCCAAACTAAACCAGCAGTTAAGGATGGAGTTTCACAGATGCATTGCAACACGTTAGATGAGGTTAAACGAAAAATTAAAGCATATATTAAAAAGGATGACCCCTGTAGAGTACAGAGACCACCTTCTTCAAGCCATGTAGGTCTTTTTTTAGAAATGTCCTTTATATAGGGTACAGTTTATATTTGGAGTGGCCTTTATGTTACTATCCAGCGCTGATCAATAGGAGCACGTGGCTCGTATGCGAGTTATTCAATTAGACTTTTCGTTGCGTTATACATCTGTGAGGCGTACTCGTCAACTTCATCTCGGGACATGCGTAAGCGAGCGACAGAAGTACCATACCCGATTTCCTGGTGACCTTCTTCCAATCCTTTGAAGATTCCATCTGCGAAGGCATCCAATGGTTCTCCTTGTGTATGCAACCCTGCCCCACCCAGATCTGTACTTACTGCCGGAGGAGCAACTTCAATGACCTCTACAGACGTATCCGAGAGCTGGTGTCTCAGGCTGATTGTAAAGGAGTGAAGGGCCGCCTTGGTTGCTGAATAGATCGGAGCAATCGCAAACGGCGTGAAGGCCAACCCTGAAGTGACGTTAATAATCGTCGCCTCTTCTTTGGTTGCAAGATAAGGAGCGAACAACATGGATAGATGAAATGGAGCTTCAATATTCGTTGTAATTTCTTTATTGAAATAACTCCAATCGTTCTTCGCATCCGTTGTCAGCATATTAAAACGTTGTTGGATACCGGCATTGTTGACTAACACATTCACTTCCGGATAGTTCGCGGTTACCCAATCAAACAATGCAGCACGCTCGGATTCCATATTCAGATCATTCACATACGTAATAAGTCCAGGATGTGTTTCTTTCGCATGTTGAAGTACATCTGCTCGTCGTCCCGTAACAATAACGGTATTTCCGGCTTTTAAGAAGCGCTCGGCAAATGCTAATCCGATTCCAGAGCTTCCTCCCGTAATGAGTATTGTATTCCCTGAAAGTTTCATTATATGATCTCTCCTTTTAGTCCTCGTCTTGGTTTCTTTCCTGTATCTGATGGGTGTAACGTGTGATTTTATAATCTATTCCCTTTAGGGATTCCTGCATGATCGAAATCTCATCCAGCACCGCCTGCTTGTGTTTTTGCATCATTTCAAGCCTGGCATCGAGCGTACGATTGCCTTCTACGATCCAATCTATATATCGCTTAATTTGACTAATGGGCATATGCGTGTTTTTTAAACAAACAAGGGTTTCCAATAGCGCCATCTGGTTTTCTGAAAATAACCGCCTCCCAGCATCATCCCGTTCGATTAAAGGCAGAAGCCCTTTTTTTTCATAATAACGTAATGTTGAGTCTGGAATATTCAATTGGGCTGAAGCTTCGCTAATAGAAAAATACTTCATGTTGGAGACCTCCAAATGGGTGCTAACTCTGTCGACAGGAATAGCATACGACTTAAACTATGGTTTAAGTCAACAAGGTAAATAAAATTTGTCCTTATGGATATGTAATTAGCTTACGGGTAAAGGAAATGGAACTCAGCTATAGCTTATAACTATAGCCTGCTATAGTTCATTCATAGAACTTAAATCCGATCGGATATGTTATGTTTAGTTTTATTATGATATACGGGGAGATTAACATATGAGCATCCAAACCGAACCTAAACAGCGGACCGTCACTCCATTTCGATATGATATCGTAGGCAGCTTCTTGCGCCCAAGTACGTTGAAAGAGGCCAGATTGAAATACCAAAACGGCGAAATTACTTCGGACCAACTACAGGAAGTAGAAAACGCCGAAATCATTAAGCTTGTGCAAAAACAAAAGGAAGTTGGCCTTCAAGCTGTAACTGACGGTGAATTCCGTCGCTCCTGGTGGCACCTGGACTTTTTCTGGGGATTCGACGGTGTGGATCGGACTATCATCGATCAAGGATACCAGTTTAATGGTGCCAAATCCAGACCTGAAACAGCAAGTCTGACCGGAAAAATCAGTTACAGCAACCATCCGTTTGTTTCTCACTATGCGTTTCTAAAAGGCATTGCAGGCGATGACGTCGTAGCGCGTCAATCTATCCCTGCTGCGGCACAGTTCCTGTTCGAACTGGACCGGGAGGAAAACAAAGAGAGCACGCAAGCCATTTACCCGAACCGCCAAGAGCTTCTCGCAGACATTGCCAAAGCATACAAAGAGGCAATCCTGGCCTTGTACGATGCGGGCTGCCGCAGCGTGCAAATTGATGATTGCACGTGGGGAGCACTTTGTGACCAACAGTTCATTACAGTGATGGAGCAGATCGGCGTGAATGTGGCAGACTATGCGAACGAACTTGCAAAATTGAATGAAGAAGTTGTATCTGGTCTGCCGGAGGATCTCGTTGTAACAACACATGTATGTCGTGGCAATTACGTTTCGACATATGCCGGTGTTGGTGGAGGCTATGAGCCGATCGCGCAAACGCTCCTGAACATTGATAACTATTCCGGTTTCTATCTGGAATATGATACGGATCGGGCAGGCGATTTCAAACCACTTCGTTTCCTGAAGGAAAATCAACAAGTCGTGCTGGGTCTGTTTTCTTCCAAATTCGGTGAGCTTGAGAGCAGAGAAGACATTCTGAAACGTATCGAAGAAGCAAAGCAGTATGTCGATCTGGACAGGATTTGCCTGAGCCCGCAGTGCGGATTCGCTTCCACGGAAGAAGGCAACCATCTGACAGAAGAGCAGCAATGGCGCAAACTTGCTTTCATTAAAGAAATTGCTGAAGAGCTCTGGAAATAATCCATAAGTTAAAAGCACATGATTAACCGAGAATAGCCGTACGGACCAGAGATCCGTACGGCTATTCTCATTCCTGCCTTTCGTAAACATGGGTATGCAAGTGCAATTGTAGCAGAGTTAAGTTGTATCCTCAAATCAGAGGGTTAAGATCCGATGCTATATGCTGATTTGAAGAACCTTGATGCGAATAAGGTTTATCAAAATATAGGTTTTGTTGAAAGGGGTCAAGTGGCTGACATTAAATTCAAATAGGAAAAAAGGTTTAGAGCATGACATCACTGAGAACTAATCTTGGGTTGTATAACGTTATTGTCTTGATTCTCAGTGGCATGCTGATCAGACATTTTGGTAAATTATTTCCATTATCGTATGGATTTCGGGCTTGCCAAAGTTCGCATAAACGCTTCTATATTATCCGCTAGTAATCCTCCTAATCCGTCATGGGCAATGATGTCTTTGATATTTTTGACAAACTCAGACAAGCTGGTAGTAGAGGCTTTTTCGAATCTATTTTCCCCATCGATATTCCCAATCGGTTTGGCTACGTCCTCTTTGTATTCCTTCAACCAATCCTGCTGAGTCGATACATTCTTGGCAAAGCTTTGCAGGATGCTGTTCCAGTCTTTCCCGTTCACAATTGCATCCTGGAGCTTGTCCAGCGTTTTCGGTTCAAATTTCTTCATCATATAAGTTAGATCGACATAATCATCTGGAGCCCCGACCGGTCTCTGAGGAGGAATCTCGTAATGGATTTCTTTCGTCTCAGGGTCTACGGTTCTGGTTGTAGAGATGGCGGCGATTTGACGAATCGTATTCATGAATTCCGTCGCTTTATCCCCTTTCATATAGTTGTCCGCGATATACTTTGCTTGAGTGAGACCCAATTCCAGCAATGCTGATCTGTCCTCTTCCCCGGTTACGTTAGTAATGAAATTGGATTGAATGATGCCATAGACAGCTTCCTTCACCTCAGAGGGTTGATCTGTAAGTAGACGATTCAATGAATCATTGATTTGAACGGTTCCAAAATATGTAGCGGCATGATTTACAATATCGGAGGCTGCTAACTGTCTGGAAGCCGGACTGATCTCCACTGTGTCGTTGTTATGTGACAGTTCGGGTATCGTGCCTGTGACCAAGGCGGGCTTATCCGCGCGTTGTTTCGATTGAATGTAGGTATTGAGGTCAAACTGAGTCGTACTTTGAACCTTCATAATTACACACCCCTATTCGTTTAATGTATTCCAAATATTCTCTTCTCATCATAGTATCGGAATAATCTTCCATATTTTTAATATGATTGGACAAAAAAAGCAACAGGCATGCTGAGGAATGGCCCATTGCTTTTTCTCGCTATGTTTTAACCTCCGTAAATACTGTAGGCAAAGTGATACACAATATCCGTATCATTTGCACTTGGACGACTCGTTACTTTCGCCAGCACACCACAAATATCATAGTAGTGAGTGAAGCTTATGGCTCCCGGCAAGTATTGACTTATGCTCCCGGTGGAAGGAGGAAGAGATAACGTAGCAGTGAATTGGCCGCTGCTGTTTGTCATCACCTTGGCGCTCCGATATCTGTTGTTGCTGCCTTCGGACCAATAATCATTCTCCCAAATGACTTCGACTTCCGCATTGGCTACCGCATAGTTATCTGAAGTCGCGGCAACGCCAGTCACCGTAAAACTGGTTCCCGTTATCCGATAGTAGCGACCATAGGCATATGTGGGGTAGTCATTCGGACCGCCATTGGAATTATAACCTGTGATCACGACTTTACTGCTCTTAATACGGGCTGAAGATGTAATGAGTAGTTGTTATCTGAATAATTACTTGTTGTATACACCCGCAAATAATATGTGCCCGTGCCTAGAGACACATTGCCGTTGGTGGAGGGCATTAATGCCATCCGATTGTTGCTTAATGCACCATACAATTCCGCCTTATAGCCATTACCTACAGAGGCTTGATCCAGATCGATACGCATGGCGTCGTAATTTCTGCTCTCAGGAACCGTGATCTTATACCAATCCTGATCGACCTCCGAATTAATGGAGCGGCTTGAAAGAGTAGAGCCACCAGTTGCAACTGTGAAAGGATAAGCATGAAGCGCATTCTCATCCGTCTCGTACGAATCATAGGTTGAGCTAGTTGAGACGGTTAGCGTGAATGGTTCATTGATGCTGCCTCCAACTGCGCCGTAGGCTTCAATTAAGTAGGCTTTGGAACTGGCGGTGCTATTTTTCGTACCGACATTTTCAGACAAGGTTCTTGATCCATTTCCGTAGTTATTCAGATACGTGCCATAAATTGAATAATCAATGGGATTGGGGTTCAAATCACCAGTGGACATGTCAAATTCGTAGAGATATAGATCGTAATCTAGCTGCGCCGAAGCAGGATTATCCATTTGTACTTGCAGTATGCTCCCCGGTTGTACATAGATAGGGTATAAAAAACTGGACGTACCTTGTTGTTGGATGTAGCCCGTGTATGTATTAGTCTCTGCTGTGGCTGTAGCGATAATCGATTGTGGAGACGAAATGAGTCCCTTTTGTAATTCTGAAGACGCTGTAGCTGATTCCAAATTTACAGATGTCTTTACCCGGTGCTCCTTCAGTTTGGATGAATCCAACTCAGAAGCATCCTTGGTAAGTTCGGATATAATTTCCCCACTAGGCTGCAGTACCTGTTCTGCGACATGGGCATCAGGGTGAACTCCCGATTCGGCCATGTCATCATCTGCAAACGCTTGAAAGCCGAAGGCAAAACTGAGAAATAGATTTACTACGACAACCATAGAAAGCGTCTTTTTCAAGTTCGAAATCCTCTCTCGAATATAATAAAATTTTGCTGAAATTGTATAATATACCAGTTATGACGGTTTGTTAAGTGGTTATTATATGATGTTTTGAAGTTTCTTTGAACAAAATAGCTATATTACTTGCCTACTGTGCCAGGATTAGAGGATATGATTGATGCCATGTTGAACGGGAGTTGGGGGTTTGCTATAATTCACACAGGACGCAACGAAGAAGGGAGCCCTGTACGATGAAAAAGGCCAAACATACCTGTCCCTCCAATAGCAAGGCATTCGGCTTGGCATTGCAGGCCCTTGTGTTCATGTCTGATAGTCCTAACCGCTATCCAAGTAACAATATCGCCGATCATTTATGCTCAGAAGCAACATTGATTCGCCGAATATTGGCGAAACTCGCTCAGGAGAACATTCTGGAGGTTCGTGAAGGACGCGATGGAGGTTATTGCATGAAGCAGCCGCCGGAATCCGTGACACTGGCCGATATATATATGTCGCTTCAGACCGAGGCATCGCTGTGCGAAGGAATGCTTGAATCCACAGGAGATCACCCATTTGGCATGCAGATGCATGATATGTTCAATGATATTACGGAGGAAATTAATCATAGCGTTTTGGAAATCCTGCGAAAATACACCATTGCCGACATGGCCAACAGAATGAGTCCGATCATGGAGAATTGACAACATACCCATCCACATATATACTGTGCTTATATTAGCACAGTTAAGTGGTGTATTTTTTTATCTTTAACTGTGTCAAATATTACACAGTATAAATATGGGAGGCAAAATGGGATGGAGAGCGTAAAACAAGAGCAAAGCTTTATGGAAGTGGTAAAGGAAAGACGTTCTGTACGGCATTATGATCCTGCATTCAACATTTCAGAGGAGGAATTGAAAGATATTCTGACTGAAGCAGCTCTTGCTCCGTCTGGCGCAAATATGCAGCCATGGAAATTCATTGTCTTTAATGATCAGGCTCTGAAAGAACAATTGCTTCCCATCGCGAACAACCAGCAGCAGGTGGTAGATGCCTCGGCCGTTATTGCGGTGCTGGGTGATTTGGAGTATATCAAACAGGTGGATTCCGTTTACGACGCTTCTGTAGAAGCTGGTTATATGACTAAGGAAGTTAAGGATTCGTTGGTTACCAACATGAAGGGAATGCTGGGAAGCATGGATCCTCAATATATCAAGGACGGCGTAATATTTGACTGTGGTCTAATATCGATGCAGTTCATGCTCGCCGCCAAAGCGCGTGGTTATGATACAGTTCCAATGGCTGGTTACGATAAAAATAAATTTATTGAAGCGTTCGATATTCCCGATCGTTATGTTCCAACCATTCTCATTTCCATCGGCAAAGCTTCGCAACCGGGACATCCGACTACTCGACTGCCAATTGATGAGTTGACGTTCTGGAATGGTATCAAAAAATAACGGAGGCCTCTCCATTGGGGGAGACACTTCTTATAAGCTAGTTCCCGCTCTAGCTAAAAAGAATGACTAAAGCAAAACATCTTAGGCTGCCATTACGGCAGCCTTTTCGTATATCAGCAAGAACATGGCGACCACGGACAAAGGGCGGGTGGTTGAGGCTGTGATTCCCCCTTGTATACCGCAATCCCCATCAACCAAAATCTCAGTCCTAATACTATTCCAATTCAATTTCTTTTACTGTCTCTCCCTCAACCAGCACGGGCTGGTAATAGGTGTTGGTGGGCAGATCCTTTTTGCCTTGCAGTTTCTTGATGACCCAATCTGCAGCGTCGCGGCCCATTTGCTCTTGCGGATGGGTTAACGTCGTGAGTTTGATATTGGCGTTCTTGGCCATGTATGAGTTGTCCTGGCCGATAATGGATAGCTCGTCCGGAATGGAAATCCCCAGCTTTCTACAGGCATGTACGACCTCCAGCCCCACCTCATCGTTGTAACAGACAAGGGAGGTCAGCGCATCCCTGTTTTCGACCAGGAACACCTCCACATTGGTAGACAGGTCCGGCTTCGATGCCGTATCGAACGAAAGCACCTGCTCGGGGTGGAAACGTAATTTAGCTTCCCCCAGCGCCTTGATGTATCCCTTCATCCGGTACTTCCCTTGTAAATCATCCATTTTCGAAATAATGCCGATCTGGGAATGTCCTTTGGCGATCAGTTCCCGGGTGGCGAGATAGCTGGACTGCACGTCATCCAGACAGAAGAAAGGCACCTCCAGCTCTTCATAAAAGGCATTGATCATCGTAAACGGCACGTCCTGCTCCTTAAACGACAGGTAGTACGCAATGTTGGGATTGTACAGATTGCTTTTGGTCGGTTCGACGATCAAGCCATCCACACCGTAAGACAGCATCATCTCAAGTGCCTTTTTCTCTTGCGCAACGTCATTATTGGTGCTGGCTAACAGCAATGAATAATTGTCTTCATTCAACCGGCCCTCAATACCGCGGATGATGGAGGGGAAGATGTAATCAGAGATATACGTCGTAATGACGCCGATGGTTTTTTTCATCGTGTTCCCGCCGGTTCTGGATCGATACAGATTGCTTACATAGGTGCCTGAACCTTTTTCACTTCTCAAAAATCCTTCATTTGATAGCTCCAGAATGGCCTTACGAACCGTCTGGCGGCTCACGTTGTAGCTGTCCTGCAATGCGGACTCGGTAGGGATTTGTTCGCCCACGCTATAGGTTCCCGATAGAATATTGCTTTTGATATCGTCAATGATGACCTGATACTTTGGCTTCACGCAGTCCACTTCTTTCATCGTTACTTATCTATATCAATAGGGTTGTATACATAGTTGTACGTACATATCTTAGCATGCTTCGAATCGAATGGCTATGTAACAGCATTTTTTACGAAATAAACCGTACAAATTCAGTCACAAACTAGAAATGTGTACTCTACAACGTAGCCTGTTGAGCACAGGTCTTCGATTCTTAAGTCGTTATATGGTAACCAATGTAGGTATAACTATTATATATTATTGACAAATGTACGTACAAAAAATATACTAAGGCTGTCAGAAAAGGAAAGCGCATTCTTTTCAATGAACCGAAATACGAATTCATTTTAATCATCATAAGCCCATTATATTTATAACTTTTACCTACTGTGATCAGAGAGGGGATTACGTGATCATGAGTCATGTGGATATGAAAGAAGCGATTACCAAGGGAGCCACTTCACTAGGAATCGAATTTGGATCGACACGGATCAAGGCGGTATTGATCGACGAACGTTATGAGACCATCGCATCCGGAAGTTATGAATGGGAGAATCTTCTGAAAGACGGATATTGGACGTATAACCAGGAGGACATCATCACAGGTATGCAGACCGCATATCGCGAGATGAAACAAGACGTGGAACGGAAATACGGAATTACGCTGCAAAAGGTAGGCTCCATCGGATTCTCTGCCATGATGCATGGATATATCGCATTGGATAGCGCAGGAGAACTGCTGGTCCCGTTCCGGACATGGCGTAACGCGACCACTGGCGCGGCTGCAAGAGAACTGACGGACCTTCTGCAGTTCAATATCCCGGAACGCTGGAGCATCGCCCACTTGTACCAAGCGATTTTGAACGAAGAGGCCCATGTGCCTCGTATCGATCACCTGACAACCTTGGCTGGTTACATACACTGGCTGCTGACAGGCAATAAAGCCATCGGTATCGGAGACGCTTCGGGTATTTTCCCAATTGACGAGTCTACGCATAATTATCACCCGACCATGATTAATCAGTTCGATGAACGGATCGCGGGCAAAGGTTATCCGTGGAAGGTCGAGGACCTTCTTCCCAAGGTGTATCTCGCAGGTGAGAACGCTGGTGAGTTAACCGAAGCGGGAGCCAAGCTACTTGATCCTGCGGGCGATTTACAGGCGGGCATTCCGCTCTGTCCGCCAGAAGGTGATGCCGGAACAGGCATGGTAGCAACGAATAGCGTGAGGAAGCGTACGGGCAATATCTCCGTCGGCACGTCCGTGTTCGCGATGATTGTCTTGGAGAAGGAACTATCCAAAGTGTATCCCGAGATCGATATGGTTACGACACCGGATGGCAGTCCGGTTGGCATGGTTCATGCCAACAACTGCTCCAGTGATATCAACGCCTGGCTTGGATTGTTCCGTGAATTTTCTGAGGCCATGGGTTATGAAGTAGATACCGGCAAATTGTTTAGCGTGATGTTCAATAAGGCTTTGGAAGCCGACCCGGATGGCGGCGGTTTGCTGAGCTACGGTTATTACTCGGGTGAGAACATTACGGGCATCGACAAAGGCCGTCCATTGTTCGTCCGCTCACCGGAAAGCAACTTTAATCTGGCGAATTTCATGCGAACGCATCTGTTTACCGCATTCGGTGCGCTGAAGATCGGCATGGAGATTTTGACGAAGAACGAGCATGTGGCGATTGACAGCATTTTGGCTCATGGCGGTCTGTTCAAGACCCCTGTCGTCGGACAACGGATTGTAGCCGCGGCGATGAACGTGCCCGTGTCAGTGATGTCTACAGCGGGTGAAGGCGGCGCATGGGGTATGGCGCTTCTGGCTTCGTACATGATCAACAAGGATCAGCAGGAGAGCCTGGATGTGTTCCTGGAACAGAAGGTCTTCAAAGATGTCGAGGGTGAGGAAGTTGCACCGGACGCATCGGATGTCAAAGGGTTTGAAACATTTATCGAACGTTATCGGAAGGGCCTCGCGATTGAGCAGGCGGCGGTAGATCATCTGGTAGAGAACGGGAGGGACTAACACATGTTAGAACAACTGAAAGAAGAGGTCTATGAGGCGAATCTGGAGCTGCCGAAGCACGGACTTGTGAAGTTCACATGGGGTAATGTCAGCGCAATGGATCGGGACAGTGGTCTGTTTGTCATCAAACCGAGTGGTGTCAGCTATGACAAGATGAAACCAAGCGACATGGTTGTGGTTGATCTGGACGGCAATGTGGTGGAAGGGGAAATGAGACCTTCGTCAGATACCGCGACTCACGCGGTGCTGTACAAACATTACCCCGAAATCGGTGGTATCGTGCACACTCATTCCACCTGGGCGACCATCTGGGCGCAAGCTGGCCTGGACGTACCTGTGATGGGAACGACGCATGCAGATACATTCTATGGAGCCGTACCTTGTGCCCGTTTCTTGAACCAGAGTGAGATTGATCGCGGATACGAAGCGGAGACGGGCCGCGTTATTATTGAGACATTTGAGCAGCGTGGACTCGATGTGATGGCAATTCCAGCCGTATTGCTGCATGGTCATGCACCGTTCACGTGGGGCAAAGATGCCAAGTCGGCGGTGGTGAACAGCGTTGTGCTGGAGGAAGTGTGCAAAATGAACCTTTATGCCCGGCAGCTAAATAACTTCGCCAAAGAACTGCCGCAAGGCATTTTGGATAAACACTATTTGCGGAAACACGGGAAAGACGCGTACTACGGACAAAAATGATATGAGCAGGAAAACAGCGAATTGAAGAATGTTCTGGTTACTGAGTGATCTATATTAGGATTTAAGATTTACACGATAACGGAGAGTGCAGAACCAATCTGTAGAAGCGAAGCGTTCGCCTTTATCACCGGATTTCCTCCTTTATATAGAGATAAAAGAAATCCGGGGATAACAGCGATCGGAAGATGGTACTGCAATCGGAGTGATCAAGTGTAAATGGAGTTAAACACACTATATAGGAAAGAAGATGATTACATGTCAGCAACAGCAGCTAAACAGTTTTGGTTTGTCGTAGGATCGCAGCATCTGTATGGGGAAGAAGCACTGGGCGAGGTTAAAGCTAACGCACAGAAAATCACGGATGCCCTCAATGCAAGCGGCGTCCTGCCTTACCCGCTCGTATTGCAGGATTTGGCGGTAAGCGCAGATAAAATCACGAGCATCATGAAAGAAGTCAACTATCGCGACGAAGTGGCGGGTGTTATCACCTGGATGCATACGTTCTCGCCTGCGAAAATGTGGATTCGGGGTACGAAATTGCTGCAAAAACCGTTGCTTCATCTCGCAACACAATTCAATGAAAGCATTCCTTGGGCTACCATCGACATGGACTTCATGAACCTGAACCAAGCCGCTCACGGTGACCGCGAATATGGTTTCATCAACGCCCGCCTGAGAAAACAAAATAAAATCGTTGTTGGCTACTGGGAGCGTCCAGAAGTGCAGCAGCAGGTTGCAGATTGGATGGACGTAGCTGTAGCCTACAACGAAAGCTTCAACATCAAGGTCGCTCGTTTCGGTGACAACATGCGCAACGTGGGCGTAACCGAAGGGGATAAAGTGGAAGCGCAGATCCAATTCGGATGGACTGTCGACTACTTCGGCATTGGTGACCTCGTGCAATACGTGAGTGCTGTGACGGAGCAAGAAATCGATGATCTGATCGCCCAGTATGCGGAGTTGTATGAATTCGATTATGGCACAAACAGCAAGGAAGCTTGGGAAGCGAGTGTACGTGTGCAAGCAAGCTATGAGATTGCGATCAAACGTTTCCTGGACGAAGGTGGATACACTGCCTTCACCACCAACTTCGAAGATCTGCATGGCATGAAGCAGCTTCCGGGTCTGGCGGTTCAACGCCTGATGGCTCAAGGGTACGGCTTCGCTGGTGAGGGGGACTGGAAAACGGCTGCACTCGATCGCCTGCTCAAAGTCATGGCTCATAACGAAAACACGGGTTTCATGGAGGATTACACGTACGAGATGGCAGCCGGTCAAGAAGCTATACTTCAATCTCATATGCTTGAAGTGGACCCGACACTCGCCAGCAATAAACCGAAAATCATCGTGTCCCCACTGGGTATTGGCGATCGTGAAGATCCTGCACGTCTCGTATTCGACGGCAAAGCAGGAGAAGGTGTCGTGGTATCCATGGCAGACTTCGGAACACATTACAAATTGTTGATCAACGAAGTATCCGCATTTGAACCGACGGTTCCAGCGCCTAATCTGCCGGTAGCCCGTGTACTGTGGAACGTGAAGCCTAACTTCCAGGATGGGGTTAGAGCCTGGATCGAGAATGGTGGCGGTCACCATACCGTGGTTTCCTTGAACCTGACAACTGACCAGATCGTGACCTATGCGAAGCTGGTGAACCTGGAGTACGTTGTGATTAAATAGTTTGGTTATTCATGGACTCATTCATGAACTCATAAAAAATTCTTTCCTTATGGCCGGGGGGTTCCCCGGCCATTTTGTCTTGCTGTGAGACGCAGGGTCTGTGACCTGAAATGGGGCACCAAAGCTAAAATCCCCCTTATTACAAGTACCCGCCGATCATCGTGAAGATCTAAAACAGGAGCTCTTATGTCAAAATGATTGAGGTAATACAAACTTTTGATATTAGTGAATTGAAATAAAATTTGGAGAATGGTTGTAAAATCCGAGACTCATTTCTCTTTATATCATGAGACGCCGGTGATCCACAAAAAACTTAACTTAATGAAGGTAATAAAAATAATTCCACGCACAACGAATTTAAAAATCTCAACTCGATTGAAGCAGTCGTGCTTGCTCCATATGCTTTTAGTTGCTTTAACGAAGGTAATCCTAACTTGGCTGAATGTCTGAAACCTGATAAAGACAGTGCAGCTTGGAAAAACATTGTTAGCCTCGCTTCAAACCTAAGTAGCTACTCAAATCCAATCGGCGGTAAGTGTTTTTACACTGTTAATACTAGATTTTCAGAACTGAGTTACACTTCGGGTAACAAACTCTATTATAAGTTTCCAGGTGTAAGCACGGTGCAAGTCAGCTCTAAAATTGTAGTCGGTGGACACACATTCTTTGATTATGTCGTTTAATCTAATTACCCACCAAAAAAGGCGGACCAATTGTGGTCAGCCTTTTTTTATTTTTCAATAGGTTTAACTTCAATATGATCAGCAAGAAATTCATTCTTGGCACTATCGAATTTATAAGTGATATTGAAATCACATACATATGTGGGAGACACACCTACAGATCCTCCAAGGTTCAATTTTAATTTTTGATTCTCCAATGAATAAATATTTACACCACCAAAAGCAAGGCTGTCTTGCTTGTAATCCGGCGCTGGATCAAACTCATAATTGAAATCATATTCTTTTCCTTGTGCTTTAACGGAGATCGCTAGTGTACCGTCGCCCTTTTTAGCAACATGCGTCTCAATCTGATTAGCAACAATCTCCTCATAGCTTTGGACTTTAATTTCGCTTAAATCCTCGGCACTAACGACATGAATATCATAATTGTTTAAACCTGTTCCTCGTCCAGTCTGGATAATAATTACGGCCTCTTCTTTTCCATCGCCTGTAACATCCGTATAAAATACCTGCGGGGCAGTTCCAGTATCAACAGGGACATTCCAAGGAAAGTCTTTTTTATTACCGTTAATGTCCAGTGTTACCCCGTCGGTTTGTTTATAAAATTTTACTTTTTCATCCTCTGAAGATCCCAGCAATTTTTCATTCGTACCGTGCACTGGCTGTGTTGTTACTTGTTTACTGGGAGAATCACCCGAACCTTGCGGAACCGCTGTGGGCTTATCTGATCCACATCCTGAAAGCAAAACGACACTTAACAACATCAATACACCAAACTCTTTTTTCAACCCTATAATCTCCTTTCGTCTACCTAGCAGAAATTATATCAGAGCAAATAAACATATGAGTGACACAGAATTAACATTATTTATGATTTAAGTTAAATTTATGTTGTATAATCGCAAGCATTAAACTTGGTATCACAGGATAACGATAGTACCGTCGACTACGCTCTATTTTGCTATAATAGCCCAAAGGAGGTTATACATTAATCATGCATACCCAAGAAAGTTTACTTCACCAACTCCACCAGCTGGGCATCGACGGCCAGGGAACGCTGCTCATGCACTCCTCCATGAAAAGTATGGGCGAAGTCGAAGGCGGCGCGGATACGGTGTTGGATGCGTTGACCGAGTATATGAAGGACGGACTGCTGGTGTTGCCAACCCATACATGGTCCACAATCAATGCGAACAATCCGATGTTCCACGTGGAATCCTCGCCCTGCTGCGTCGGTATTCTGCCCGAACTTTATCGCAAACGACCTGGAGTGGTCCGTTCATGGCACCCTACACACTCGGTAGCAGCCCTGGGACGGGATGCTGAAGCATTTACGAAGGACGATCATCTTTTCGATACACCATGCGCAAGAGGCTCCGCCTGGGGCAAGCTGCTTGATCGGAAGGCAACCATCCTTTTGGTCGGCGTTGATCTGAAACGAAACACGTTTATCCATGGTATCGAAGAATGGGTGGATATCCCGGGCAGACTAACGGATGAGCCTGAGATGTTACGCACGGTTTTACCCGATGGAACCGAGATTTCGGTGCCTTCCCGCAGACATTGTGGGTTGTCGTGGTCGGAGCACTTTTGGAAAGTGGATGACGTCCTTGAACGTAAAGGCGCGATGCGTAAGGGACAGCTTGGCGATGCACTCGTCAGAGTGTGTGATGCGGCCATGTTGACGAAAGTGATCACGGACATGCTCCAAGAAAATCCAGATCTGTTCTCGGATAATCTGCCTTTGGCTACTGTACACGAATGAGAAGAGGGCCGTCCGGTGACGGAGGGCTCTACATACGTATTTTCTTTCATCTTACGACAGCTAACAAGGCCTTCTTTCCTCCCGGTTTGCATCCCAAACGTTCAAATTCATTCACAAAAACGCAAAAATAACGCAAAATTCAATCAGAGGTTGGTGGGATTGCCATTGTATGGGCTACTCACCCCATTAGCGGTGTGATAAGATGTGGTTAATTTAACCAATAGCAGTAATGTAGAGATACCTTTTAAACGTTTTTTTGAAGGTTCATTTAACAATTAAGAAGTATGCTAATCCATTGACATTATAGTTGTCGCATCCAAAAAGGAGAAGATTCGTGAGCCCATTAGTATGGTATGATCTTGTTCTATTCGTCCTATTGTTTGGTGTATACGTATATGTTTTTGCAACAGTTAGAGTTACGAACTTACATAAGGTTTACTTTCTGTTTCATGGTTTGATGATGCTCTGGCCATTCTGTCAATTTGCGAGTACGTTGACGGATGATCCGGGATTACAGTTGTTTTATGTAACCTTGTCCTTTGTCGCGGTCTCTTTGCTAGGGAGTGGTTGGCTTCTGCTTACGCTCTTCATTACGGGTGAGGCGGAGCGATTAGGCAAAAAAAGATCCTTCCTGCTGTTCATCCCCGCGATTATTGGAGCCGTTGGCGTGATCCTGAACCCGTGGAGCTGGTTTGTAACACCGCTGGAGGGCGGTTATGTGGAGCGGGCATACGGACCCTGGTTCTGGGTTGTCATGGTTATTCTTGTGAGCTATTTTGTAACTTCCCTCTTTATTCTGTTCCGGGCACTATATTCTTCTCGAACGTCCTCCATGATTAAGAATCAGGTGAAAGTTACACTATGGGGCATATTCGTGCTGGCTGTTTTTGCGACAATCGATGCTCTGCTTAATGTGGTTCTTAGAGCGTATTTACCGTTCATCATTCCCGGAATGACTTCACTGGGGATCTTTCTGTCCGATCTTTTCTTCGTCTATGTTATTAAAAGATACAATGTCTTCGATCTGGTTTCCATTGCGCACGAGGATGTGATCAATACCATTCCTTACGGCATTCTTGTATTGGATGAGAATGAGATGATTATTGAATTGAACAAAGCCTCCAGATCCTTCATGGATCTGCATGTGGGGGATTCTTTTGATATGGAAGCATTTCTGGGGTCTGTTCGTGTAGAGGGCAGCCGCCAGAAGTTTCTGAATGAGTATAAACAAAAAGAGAATATCTTATCTCAAATTGAAGTGATCGTGGAGCGGGATGACATCCGTCATTATATCCTTCAATCGTCTCCGATTGTGGATTCTTATCGTAAACCCATCGGTCATATCCTTACGTTTCAGGATGTCTCTCAAGAGCGTTTCTATGTCAAAGAAATGAATCGGCAGAATGAAACGCTTCAGGAGCGTAATCAAGCCCTGGATCGCATTCGTCTAGAGTTGTCCGACGCCAATCGTAAGCTGGAAGAACTCGCCCTAACGGACAGTCTGACCGACTGCTACAACCGCCGATACCTGACCCAACACCTGAATCATGAGGTTATCACCAACATTCAATATAAAACGCCGTTTTCACTTATACTGCTGGATATTGATTACTTCAAAGCGATCAATGATCGCTACGGACATGTCATCGGGGATGAAGTGCTGCATCGCACGGCTCAGGCCGTCAAACAATCCATTCGGAGTACCGATATTCTGACCCGATATGGAGGGGAGGAATTTATGATCTACCTCCCGCATACCGAGCGCAATTTAGCCGAACAATTAGCGGAACGCGTGAGATTAGCAGTGGAGTCGAACCTGATTGTGGTGGATCACGAGATTAAGCAGGTGTCCATTACGATTAGTATAGGGATTCTGTCTATTGAGGATTTTGAGTACGAGCATGTACCGGACAATCCGGAGGGGTATCTGACGCAGTTGTTCGCTACGGTAGATAAGGCGTTGTATCAGGCGAAGCAGAACGGGCGTAATCGGATTGAGTTTGCGGAGTTTGAGCGGGTTGTTTGAGGGTGTAACTTAAAAGATAATAGAACGTCCGTCAACAATTAGGTGACGGACGTAATTTAATAAGCATGTTTGTGGTTCGGATAACAACTCTAAGAATATGAGGTTATAAAAATCGAATTAATAGCCAACATCAATGTTTGAACCGAAAAATGTAACATTTTCAGATACTACTTTATTTTGAGTGTTTAATGGTTGATGTGAAGAATGATATAGATCGGCATTATAAAAATTAACGTTTTTTAAATTAAGGATTGAAAAGAAAGGATCTGATAGTAGATAGTTGTTTCTTGGTGTCATCCATCCTTTTTTGACTGCTTCATATGCGAATAGCCAATGTTCTTCATAGAGTGCCTCTGGTTTTAAATATTTATTCCAATCGGTAGTTGAAAGCCCAGATGGTATGAGACCTTTATCTCTTAGATCCAAAGCTGTAAGCATAGAAATACAATCATCCATTTGGGAAATCTGTTTAGCAGAAGCTCTATTAATCTTTAGCCTTAGATTTTTAGCTAACCATAAACTCCATGAGATTTCGTAGCCATGACCTAATTTGGAATGGTGGAAAATTATATTATTAATTGTTTGTTCTAATTCTTTATAGTTTAAGTCATAATTTAAGTTTTTGTATTTTATGAAGATTTCAGTGGCAGTAGGTAGTACGCTGGGTTCTGCGATCATGGCATTTAATATTAACGACTGATACAAAGGCCAATTAGCCTCTTGCACGATAATATGTTTCATTCGAGATAATGAGTATTTTAATATATAGTCATTTGGATATCTTCTTGAGTATTCATAAGCTTTTGAAAAAAAGGTTACCAGATCTGTTCTTTGACCTTTTATAGAGCTGCGAAACCGATAATTTCTTATTTCTGATGTCCAATCAGGCTCTAAAGCAAGGGGTAAGGAATAGATTTGTGTTTTCTCTGGATTAATTTCAAGTTCATAAATCTTTGTGATGTTTTGGATTTTAGTTAATGCCTCTTCCGCATCTGATATTGAATTAAAAAAGAAATACATATCATCTAGATACCTAATACCCTGTGCTTTTGTTTCTAGATAGATTTGCTTATCAATTGCAGCTCCAATTAGTTCAGAAATGACGAGAGAGGAATCAGGGCCTATAGGTATACCAATAGTTTGTTGATCTTGCGTATTCCTTACAGTTAGATCTAGTAAGTTTCCGTAATGCCCGTTTCCCCGATTAGATTTTTGCTTGGCAAAAGATTTCCCATGACAAGCCCAAGGAATAGAATGGGTATATATTGTAGGGTAATACCGTGATATGTCTGTTTTTAATAGATATCTAGAATTAGATGATATAGTAGGCAAAAGATAAGGAATATCATTAAAACTATACCTTCTCTCAATTGCTCTCAAGGAGTCTTTTTTTATCAATGGCTTAGTCATAGAGTAGCGTGAACTGTTAATTGTTTTTTTTATCTCTGTCCAATTTGTAGAGATGCTATCAAATACTTTTATTTGATGAAAAGGGTTAGGAATTGTCAGGGTTCTACGATGATGTAGTATTCTTGGTATAGTATGTAAACATCCCTTACTTGAATATATTTTCTCACTATTAATATTGATGTTCATACCAGTCAGAGACGGCAATATATCATTAACGATGTTGCCTAATTCCTTTGTATTAAAAGCTGGGATTAGTTCGGCTGGGAAATAACCATTAGAAACTAATTTAGACAACGTTAAACGTACTTGTCTTGCCATAATTACCATCCTCAATTAATAATATTTATTTCCAAAGAGCATTTTTGCGCAGTTCTACTTATTAATGAAATAGCAGATAATCAACAGTTGAGGTTGTAAGTTTGTTACAACAATCTGAATAATTCATTGTTAATCTTTTGTATTGCTTTTATCTGCTCGTAATCTAGCATTCTAATATTTATAATGAATTCATCAATTGCTTGTTGTTTAACAAAATCACTGTTATGGCTTGAAGCCAACATCAACTCACTAATATCCATATTCAAGGCGAGTAGAACCTTCTCCAACGTATCTATGGAAAAGTTTCTTTCGCCTCTTTCTAATGCTCCGATATATCTATAGTCCAGCCCAGCAATATCAGCCAACTTTTGTTGCGTAAGTCCTTTGGCATTTCGCATTGCTCTAATTCGTGTACCTATTAATTGGCGTAACTCTGACATTTGAATCACCTCATAATAAGCTTAGATAAGATGGGTCATAAAAGTCAGGTTAAAATATATAGCAATAATGGTGTTATTTACGCATTTTAAGTAGTATAATAAACGAATATCATTACTTCACAGGAGTAATTAGAAATTCTGTTCGCCTATACTATCAAAGGAGGGCTTCTCTTTGCGTAAATCTATCCTAAAATCACTTAAACCGGACATCATAGTTGAAATGTTGGACATGGCTGTTGCTTTTGAAAATTGGAACAAGGTGATGGAGAGGGCGGACATGTTATATCAATGTGTACAGTGCATTCATGAAGAGCGACAGGAGCACCGTACCAAGGGATTACCTTTACCATACATCCATACCGATCGTCCGTTGGTCTACTATTACGGGTTCAGTCTCCAGATGCGGGGCATGGCTCACCAGAAGATGGGGCAGGTGGATCAGGCGCGGGCGTGTATCGACCAGTATGCAGAACTAGCATGGATGGAAGAGCTGGATGAGGCGGGAATGCAGGTAGTGCAAGAGTTTAGGCATCGAGCACAGGTGAATCGGTGTGCGCTGGAGATTGAAGCGGGGCATACAGAGCTGTTGGAGGAGTATGTGAATTTTCTGCTAGAGCATCCAGAGGAATGTATAGCAGGTCTGAGAACGATTGTGGAGGCTGCGGTTCAGTATCGTTGGCAGATTGATCGAGTTTTACATATGATTGCGCGTCAGGTTCAAAGTACTGGCAGAGGAATAGATTCTTCAAACAACGATAATTTGTACCATTACTGTTATCACCGAGCTTTATACGAACAATACATGGGAAGGCACAAGAAAGCGGTGGAGTTCATTTTGCAGGCACTCAGGTTAGCGGATGAGCTTGAGATGAATCAGTATTTCAAAAAATGCGCGGCACTATTGGAATCGTTGCGAGAAGATGCGACGGGGGAGCAGATTGGGCGGTATCGGGCGTTTTTGGAGGAGATAGGGTAGGGCGATTATTTCCTGGTGATAAGTGCTTTGAAATGGGTAAATGCATATAGGACCATAGAACCGATGATGAGTACAGCTTATGTTTTAAAAAATGGTCAAATCAGGATGTTAGCCGGATGGTCTGTGTTACAAACTTCTGCTAACATAGCTTAATCCTATTTTAAAATGAGCGGAGAAACGTATGAGTACAATCAAAGTAACACCTGAGCAACTACATCACGTATCGAATCAGGTGGATCTGGCCAGACAACAGTTGGAGCATATACGGGGTGATCTGACGAGACAGATCATGTTCATTCAGACGATGTGGATGGGGGCAACGCAGGAGCGGTTTTACTATGAGTTTGAGCAATCCCGCCCTATACTGGATAGAGCGCTGGAGAGTATGGTGAACACATCCAAAGAATTGGAGGACATTGCTACGCGCTTCCAAGAGGCAGATGCTCAGTTGGTAAGTCTGGGTGGTGCAACTGGAGCAGTTGGTGCCGCAGCTTTGATGACCAAATCATCAGGTGATTCAAATTCGGGTGATAAGGGCTATCGGATGGCGTATAACTCCGCACTACATGCGTGGCTCCCTGTTAACGAGAAGGGAGTAACGGATCAGGCTGCCCTTCAGGCTTACGAGAGAGATCAAGGCAATCTGGATATAAATCGTATGCAAGCTGTGAATATTGATCCGCCTGGGGAGGATATATTCACACTACAGATCAAGGCATTTCAGAACGGAATACATCCCTATACAGGAGAAGCTGTCTCTGATTCTTATGCTCAAACCATGGTTACCTCTCTAAAATTTGCCCAAGTGTTTATGGCGATTCAGATGGTTCGTGGGAGTATGCCGGGGGGCAAGGGGCCATTTCGCTTACCATCATCTAGTCCAGCCGTGGCGAAGATTAAGAAGCATATTGAGGCTGCTAAGGCGAAGAGTGATAAGGCACAGACTGTTGCTCTTGGTAATACACAAAAGATTACAAATAGTGGAACTCTAGTTAAGGAAAAGAGCAAAACAACGTACACTAACCTCGCTGGGTCTGAACTCACATGGGTAGATCAGCATCCAAAGAATATTAATCGGGATGTTGATAACTTTTTGGGTAGCTCCAACATTGGTAAAGCAACGGAAGCAAAGGTTGCGAATTTTGTAAGAGACGAAACAGAAATCGTTGGATTTGGACTAAAGGTATTAAAAAAGGATGGTCAACCTGCCGGAGATTTAGATGTTGTTACAAAAGATGTAATAATTGAAGTGAAAGCTTCAATTAAAGCTGTAGACTCTGAGCAATTTTTGAAAATGACTCAGCGCGATCATCCTGATTTCTTCAATCCTGAGAACAAAAAAGTTGTCCTATATATCGATAAACCCTTAAATAAACTAAGAGATGAGCATGAGAGCATGTTAAAAGATATCAAGTCTTATGGCGTTACCGTCGTCAATTCGTTGGAAAAATTAAAGGAGGTAATAAAATAAAATGGGAACCACTGCATTTTTCTTAACGGAGCGTGAGAAGTATACGCCAGAAAAATTTTTGTCCGACACTATGATTGCGGTGTTTAACTCCGATAACCGACTTATATTTGATAATCATAAAAATCTTGAAAACGGAATATTTTCTTCTACAACGTTGAACATATTGTCTCATTCCTATAATAGTGAGGAGAATAATCATCAATTCATTATGTATGTGAAGGCAAAGGAAAATAAGAGTGTAATATTCAGTGACTATGAAGATCTTGATTTGGATCCTAATTACGAACTCATTCGAGTGGGGACAATAGAGGAAGTGTTTGGAGCAGAAGGGGTTATTCTTAGTTTTGTTTATGAATTTCTGAATCTTAATAGATCGGACTATTTTTGGGTGGCTGATTACGATTGGGTCTACACCTGGGAAGATATACAAAAGATACATTCAATGACTTATGACTCTGAGTGGTGCTATAAAGATCCGAAGATGATTTAATATTACAAATAGAGCTGAACCTTTTGTTTTATCTTTGAATAATAAGTTAATCCTGCCAGCGGGAGATTAGAATAAATGAACAAGCCAATTAAAGAGATTTACGCACTAAATCAAAATATTCAGACAGAAGAATCTGAGTATCCTTTGGATCAATGGTACGATAGACTTATCGATAAAAGAATAGATGAGATAGACTTAGAAGATGTCAGTAGAATGCTAGCTCAAAATGTTTTTATGGGTCTTGGTATAAAAAAAGCTTTGGAAATTTTAAAAGATGATCCACTTGCTGGAGAAATGTATGATGGTCATTTATTAAAAATACTCTACTCGATTGAATTAAATCAATTTGAAGATTTATCGCAGCTTGCATCTTTGCTCCAGGATATTAACAGAAACCTGTCTTATATTGAATGGGCTGATGAAGAGGATCAGGAAGAGTATACTGAATTATTGACTAATTTCATGAAAAAATTAGAACTGTATCAGGGATAACATTCTTTTTTTAGGACGAATTATTAAAGGCAAAGGTACCAGCACGCCCACCCTTCAGAGACAATTCAGGCCACGCAACCAGAATTGTCTCTTTTTATTGAACAAATTAATCTTTCAGCCCTATAACCGGGTTATCTATCTGACATAAACTAGCGTATACTGATGGAATAGCAAATATCTTCAAATTGCATATTTAAATTGACCCATATTATTGATACACTAGATCAAGGTTATATCATTCAGAGAAGGGGCGGGCCTGTTCAAGAATGGGGCTTGCTGCAATGCCAAATCGATAACGCTTACATCCTTTTGGCAAATATAGGATATAAGGACGGTAGACATGAGCCAGGGACAAACGAGTACAGATGTTATCTTGATTGGTGCCGGAATTATGAGTGCAACTTTGGGAACTTTGCTTAAACAATTGGCACCAGACTGGAATATTAAGGTTTTTGAAAAGCTCGCCAGTGCGGGGGAGGAAAGCTCCAACGAATGGAATAATGCCGGAACCGGGCATTCTGCATTGTGCGAACTTAACTATACCGTTGAACGACCAGACGGATCCGTAGATATTAGCAAAGCCATTAAGGTGAATGAGCATTTTCAAATCTCAAGGCAGTTTTGGTCCTATCTTGTCAAAAGCAATCTGATTCGTAATCCACGGGACTTCATTATGCCGCTTCCTCATTTGAGTTATGTACATGGAGAGCAGAATGTCCTGTTTCTTAAAAGACGTTTTGAAGCGTTAGCGAAACATCCGTTATTCGTAGGCATGGAATTCTCGGATAATAAGAAAAAACTGGCGGAATGGATTCCGCTGATGATGAAAAACCGCACGGGCAATGAACCGATTGCAGCCACCAAAATTGACTCCGGTACGGACGTTAACTTTGGTGCTTTAACGCGTATGCTAATGGAACACTTAAAGAGCCAAAACGTGGATATCCACTACCAACATAGCGTGAAGAATATGAAACGCACAAGCAATGGATCATGGGAATTAGCCGTAAAAAATCTGAAAAGCGGAACCGTCGAACGGCACACCGCGCAATTCGTCTTTATCGGTGCGGGTGGCGGAAGTTTGCACTTGCTGCAAAAATCCGGCATTCCCGAAGGTAAACATATTGGCGGTTTCCCGGTTAGCGGCATCTTTATGGTGTGCAAAAATCCGAAAGTCGTGGAACAGCATCATGCCAAAGTATATGGAAAAGCTTCGGTGGGTGCTCCGCCAATGTCTGTTCCGCATTTGGATACGCGATTTATTGAGAATCAGAAGTCGTTGCTATTCGGGCCATTTGCCGGGTTCTCGCCAAAATTCTTAAAGACGGGCTCCAATGCCGATCTGATCACGTCCGTGAAGCTGCACAATCTGCTTACGATGCTCGCCGCGGGTGTCAAAGAAATTTCACTAACCAAATACCTGATCCAACAGCTGATGTTATCCAAGGAACAACGCATGGCCGAATTGCGTGACTTTGTTCCGGATGCCAAGAGCGAGGATTGGGATATGGTGCTGGCAGGCCAGCGTGTGCAGGTGATCAAAGACACGGCTCAAGGTGGCAAAGGGACGCTTCAATTCGGTACGGAAGTAGTCACTGCGGCGGATGGCTCGATTGCGGCATTGCTCGGAGCCTCACCGGGTGCTTCAACTGCTGTTCACGTGATGTTGGAAATCCTCCAGAAGTGCTTCCCGCAGCATATGGATGCCTGGGAGCCGAAGATCAAGGAAATGGTTCCTTCTTATGGCGAATCACTGGTTGATAATCTTAGTCTACTGAACCAGGTACATGCTTCAACCGCTCGGGTGCTTGGGCTGACGGCTGAGAAATCAGTCGTTCGGATGTAACGAGCTGTATGCAACTTGATTACCATGCGTTTGATAAAGAGCTAAGCCGGCTAAAAACCGTGCTTAGCTCTTTGGCTTGGTTTGCGATAGTGTGCGTATTGTAATTACTTAATTTAGATCGGTAGAGCGACCTTCACCTCGACTGGGTGAATGGGATAACGAAAGAGATGATCGCTCGCGCATACCGTCTGGTTCAACCGGATGCTGCAATGAGTGGGGACCAGATCACTTCCGAGCTTGCTCATTACAGTGATGCCGCTAATGTGTCGACTTGGGCTCAAGAGGATGTAGCGCAACTGATCCAAGCGGGAATTATTCAAGGCAATGGACCAGAGGTGCTCAGACCAAAAGCGCAGATGACACGCGCTGAGGTTACGGCACTGATGGCAAGAATGCTAAAAATAACGAACCTGATTGATAAGTAAAAAAATTATAACGAAAAGCCTTTGCTGATATTTGGGGTCGGCAAAGGCTTTTTGCTGTTCCTTTTTTTGAATGAAAATAGACTGTAGGTTGTTACAGACAAAACCTTCTTGTTTCCTCGTCAAAGAACTCCACGACATTGGGGTAGTCTGTAATATCAATAGTGCTTTGCCTCATGATCTTATGAATAAAGATGGCATCCGTGAACATTTTATTGATGAGGAGCCCGCACCATACCGGAGTTTCTCTGAAGTCATCCACTAATGCATGAATTTCATCAAAATTAAAATACAGGATATACGAAACATAGTTTTGGAGTAACGTAGAGAAGCATTGATTCCGATAGGGACTGGTACGGGGGTCAGCCAGAAAGTCCCTCATGACATCAAATAACAAAGCTTTATTTTCCGCGTACATTTGCAGCATCTGCTCCACGTTATTAATCAAATCCACTACAGCCTCTAATCCTTCTTCCGAGGGCATGTTCAGCTTGGGGAACTTGCCCTCAATGATTCGTAGCAGCTCCAGCGTAAGCTGTTTGCAGGCCTGTATTTCATGTGGAGCGATGGGGATCTGCTCTCCATATTTATCCCGATTCTCGCTGTAGTGGTCGTGAAACGCCGAGAAGTAGTGCTCCAGCTTGATATTGGTTTTGGTATGTATAAGGTCCTGCCCGTTAAACGAACAAGCGTAGAGGGTTTCCTCATTGACCGGATGCGTATAAAGGTAGAAAAAGAAGAAAAAGTCTCTCAACTCACCCTTCTGTTCATCGTTTAAGCTAGATAGTCCATTCAATTGGGCGAGCTGAAAGAAGCTATAGTTTTTCATCCAATCATTCATTTCGCTGTAGGAATTATGTGTGTGAATGGACATCGTGGTATTCAGGGTAAAGAGCAGATAATACAGGACGAGTTCGTCGTATACATCCAGTTGGTTGAAGATATCCGCGAGAACGGGCATCCCATTTGGTTTGCTACCATAGTATGGATCTTCTGGGCGAAGCTCGCTCATCCAGTTCGTAAACGTTGCTTCCGAATGACCGGAAAGGAATAAGTTTGCGCTATCTTCTTCGTATAAGCCATATTCAAATGGCTCCGTATGAACAGGTGTCAGCCCTCTTTTCCACTTTATATTGAGATACTCGTTATATAGGGTTTGAAGTTGTATCTTCATCTTATTATCCATTTTCATATCAATCCTTTGTGTTAAGTTTTGGATTCCTGTCCGTCAGTTATATACTGCTCTTCAAAACTATTCGACGCATATCGGAGCGTTCCCCCCTTAATTTAACCAGTCGTAATACTTTCGCCCTGTTGGGAGATCGTGGAATCTGAGATGATGGGTTCATCAAAGGTTCGGGTCACGAACTTCGGACCTTTGGCCTTCAGGCTATGGCGATCCTTCCTTCTACATCATTGGAGATCCTAGGGTCGCCGCTTCCCTGAAGAATTCCATTTTCAGAGAGGAGGCGTCCAGGCTATCGTATTCCTTCCTTCTAAACCTAACCTTTCACGTTATATAGGGATATGGCTTTCCTGGACTCTTTAATCATGAACAATACCAACAATACCAACAATACCAATAACAGCAACACCAACAATGCCAATATCCATGCAAACGACAATATCAACAGCATCTATGTGCGCAGAGCCAGCAAACTTATGATAGAACCAAGTGAAGGGCTGCAACAACAGTTACCCAAAAAAGTTCTGGCGACAGCTCTCAAAAATATTGAGTCCCTCGGGTTTACTTTCACAAATGAACTTATGCAGGCGATGCGAAAGCTATCCGAAGAACAATTCGAAGCGTTATATCAACAACTGGTGAAAGATCTTAAAGTCATGGTCGGTGCCCATGTGGAGTACAAACCGATGTATGCAGGATTCCCGCAACAGGTGATGGGAGAGGACGAAGCGGAGCTGTACCTGAACGCTGTTTTTCATTATCTGACGCATCTTACGCTGGACGATTTCGATCCTTCGGCTGCGACTACTGGCGCGCGGTCTCCTTTGCTGGAGCAAAGAAAGCTTAAAGTCATTGATCTGGGGAGCAAGCCAGCGTTCTTGAAGCTGATCCGTCAGTTAGTTGAAGCGAAAGGCTCCATATCCGATACGGACAAAAAAGATATCAAACGTGTGCTGAAACATGTCGATCCGAGTGATGTCGAGGTTATTCTGCCTACAGAGATTCCGTTTAAGGAGAATGTGGGCTTTGTCGTTGCGGTGCTGTTGAAATATGAATTGGCAAGCATGGAACGGATCGGGTCTTATTTTAAAACGGCAAGCGATGTACTCCGACTGGCGGTTTCCTGGTCGGACGGTGACGTCAGTCTGGCAACAGCCTCACCTTTTCGTAAATTCAAACGCCGTGAGCGCCGCCTGCTCCTCAGCTTACTGGAGCAATGCGGCTCCATCACGGAGGATATGCTCCGCTACAAGGATCGCTGGATTCGCTTGGGCGAAATCCTGCATCCATCCGAATATAAGCTTCGATATCCGCGATGTCAGGAAGCCTTTGATATTTTGCGCAATGATAAACCATTTGCGACCTTTAATGGAAGCGTAGAGCTGGCATTTCAGTATCGGAATGTCTGGAGCCTGATCGATCTGCTGTCACAGCGTCCGGGAGAATTCGCCAGGAAGCTGGATCACTTGCTGCGAATCACCGAGGATGAAGCCTATGTGTTGCTGGCGTTTGGCGAGGTGGCTGCACAGGTATCTACACCCGTGCTATTGCAGGTGAGGCAGCATTTTGCCCAGCGTAATGAACCGCAGGACCTGCGTGTCTTTTTCCCCAAAGGCAATGTGGCCAAGGCCTTTGGTATCCCGAATGAGCTGCCGGAGCTTAACGAGGCAGTCTGCCTGGAAGTAGTGCAGTTGTGCGAGCTGGCTTTAATCACACGGTTTGCTGACTTTCCTGTGCTCGGGAAGACGTACATCGATGAACGGCTTCAACATTATCTGGTTCCATTTTCACAACGATCCGCGAGTAAAGCTTTACGGACTATTGTACGGGGAAGCCGCATCCCAATGGGTGAGGGGGATACGATTCGTTTCTTCAGCTGGTGGAAGGAGGGCGAGGTGGACGGTATACCTACGGGGCGCGTGGATATTGACCTGTCGGCGGTTATGTATGACGAGAACTGGAACTACGTTGAACATATCTCGTATACGAATCTGCGGTCTGTCAAATACAAGGCCGTCCACAGCGGGGATATTGTGACTGCGCCTAACGGTGCAAGTGAATTTATTGATCTGCATATGCCTTCGATTGTGAATTATGGCGGGCGTTATGTGGTGACGACACTGCACTCCTTCACCAGCCATCCGTACTGTAATCTGCCGGAATGTTTTGCTGGTTGGATGATGCGTAAGAAGCCTGGCTCGGGCGAGATCTACGAGCCATCCACGGTGGAGAACAAAGTGGATATCACCGCAGATACGCAGATCGCGATCCCTGTTATCCTGGATTTGGTGGAGCGTACGATCATCTGGACGGATCTGGCTCTGACCAGGTACCCGGACTATAACAACAATGTGGAGGGCAATCAGAAGGGCATCGTCTTGATGGGTAAAGCGATGACCACATTACGCAAACCCGATCTGTATGACTTGTTCATGCTGCACGCCAAGGCGAGAGGTGAACTGGTGGATACGAAGGAGCAGGCCGATACCATCTATGCGGTCGATGAAGGCGTGACACCATATGATATTGAGCAGATTATGGCGGAGTACTTGGCCTAAGTGATGTGGCGTAGCGTCGTACTGGCGCATGTGGAAAGGCATAGAGAGCGGAATGAATAGGAATGCTGTGGAGTTGTAAATCGAGTGAAATGGAGGCGTGTAAAAATGTATAGAGAAAGGAAGGAGCAGCCGCAAGGCTGCTCTTTTTGGCTCAGAAGATACACAGGAACAGATCAAGTAGGGGATTCATGCAAATCTGGCGTGCAAGCTAATGAAACGTGAAAAATCTAAATTGCAATTAATTACAGCCTGATGTTCTACATCCTGACGTTCTATATGTTAGCGTGACTTATGGTTGTTGCTTTCTTTTTCAAAGGAGTGATCTACAATGAACAAAAACGCAAGTCAAAATGCAAGTGCAGAATCAAGTGTGGAACCAAGTATAGACGCGAGCATGGATTCCATTCTTAGCCAGTATGCATTTAGCGAACAGTCATCCGCCCATGAGTTGATAGAGTTCACATTAAAATCACTGCGGGACTTGCTGCCACTCGCTGGTTTGAAGTATGTAAAATCCCGCAAAGCACTCGATATGATATTGATCTATCTTCAGGCGAATAGACATAATGTAGCAGGAACGAGTATAGAAGTCATGGTGCACTGTCAAGTCACGCATAACAAGCGAAAGGCACATACGGGTCTACCGGAAAGCTACTATCAGCATTCTGAGCTGACATGGTATGAATTATTCGGGAAAGAGGCATTTAAGAACAGCCTCCTATCTATTACTGAGCATATTACACAGCACGATATTCCATTGATCAAGCAGCTTTTATCTGATCCTCAATGTGTCATAGAAGAAAATGCAAAGATGCAAAAAAGGGTACTCAGCCCTTATTTTTTCTATCGCTACGGTACAGATGCACAGTTTGAACAGGCGAGACAGCGATATGTTGCCCAATCTAAGCGAAGCGCAGAAAAAGCAGTATGACGAAGCGGTCATTAAGTTTCAAGCGGATGGAAGCAGTCCGATCAGACATGGAGAAGATTGGGCATATTTGACGGTGGCTAAGGCGGAGGGGCATGAAATATGAGTATTGCTCTGTCATTCTAGCCGTGATCGCCCTGTTCAGCTTTCTTAGAGATGGAGAAGTCCATTAAAGTTTCTGATAACGGCTAACGATCACAGATGACGCTATTTGATGCATTTTAACCTGTTTGAAAATGTAACGATCCTGAGAAACGCCATTTGTGTGTTTTTGGTGTGAAATCATCGTTTACGCTGCATTTGTTCGGAAATAGCGTCGCTGGGGATCGTTACAATTCTAACGGGGCGAAAATCAGTTGAATAAGGTTTCTGGTGATCGTTAGAAAATAAAGAGCCACGTTAGACTGCTGGATATCTCACCTTCGCTCTAAGCGCTACTCGCTACTGCTTCCACGCGTTCGCTTCCTTCACCACGTCCGCACCGCCTGCGGACATGAACTCCTGTACGAACTCATCGAACTCACTGAGCGGCCGCTCTCCTGTAATAAACGCGATATAGGCTTTGTTTTTTAAACGGATCAACGAATCGCCATACTTGGCGAGAGCGGGGGTAGCGACCTCCAGTGCATTATAAATGCCGTCCTGATCCAGATGTAGCGTAGCGGCCCACTGCTCCCGTTCTCCTGTCTGTTTCAGCGGAATTGTCATGCCTATATTGGCACCAATCGTATTCTGATACCCGAACATCGTGTCGTACGGCGGCATGATGGCGATATTCCGGGGCTCGGTGGGTGTCCAGACCCAGTGTTTATTTTCCACGCCGTAGGTCATGCTTGCTGCTTTGTGTGGATCAGGGTTTGCACTAACCTCGTCCAAGATGCGCAGGATCATCTCCAGCTTGCCGGGTTCTTTGACTGCATCGGCTCCGATCGCTGTGAAGCTCATTAACATGTCGTTGCCTTTGGAGCCGTGTTGTCCATGGGGTCCAGTGAAAGGTTTGCCAAAGACAACCTTTGCTTCCGGGAACTTGGCCGTGAGTTCTTTTACATTAAATGCAGCTTGTACGGGGCTTTTCACCACTTTTCCGCCACGTTCAACGTGCCAATCCTCGTAATCACCATCCTGAATCCAATGGTAGTAGTTGCCCATGGAGGTCATCCCGATTTTACCGTTAATGAACGGGTGGGACAGATGTTTGTAGCCGCCTTTATTCTCGCCAGTCACAAATTCGGGATCAATCACGCCGTCTTTGTACCATTTACGCAAGTAGGTTAATGCTTCCTTCATTTCGGGCTCTAATGCACCAATGGCCTTCTTTCCATCCTTCGTTCCAAAGTACAGCTGATCGGCAAAAACGATCTGACCGAAGGCTCCAAATACAACGTTCATGCCTTCACTGGACAAGCCATACGTATCCTGAACTCCGTTGCCGTCGGGATCATCATACGTAAACGCATAAATGACTTTCTCGAATTCCGCCAGTGTCTGCGGAACGGGCAGGCCCAGCTTGTCCAGCCAGTCCTGCCGATACACCACAGGTGTACGGTAGATATTGGTGGGATTGATGACAGGAATTCCGTAATATCTGCCGTCAATTACACCAGCTTGCTCATAGGCAGGCGCCCGTTCATGAATGATGCGCATCAGATTCGGGGCATATGTGTTCAGCGTCTTCACGGGAATCTCGGCAAGTACCCCTTGCTGCTGGTACTTTAGCAGGTCCTGTGGCTGACGAATGCGAAACAGATCAGGAATGGCCCCTTGGGCCAGTTTCATGTCGAGAAGCGACTCGTATTTGTTGTTTTCCAGATTCCAAACGTCCAGATCAACACCATATTGTTCTTCTACGGCCTTCAGCATCTCCGCATCTCTCGGCACGGGCACGTTCTGATGCAACGTCCATGAAATATGATATTTGGCTTTCCCGGCATCGGTATCAATCACTTCGCCCTGTTGTCGTTCTGCAATGGCCCTGGTTCCGGACAGCAGATCACAGCCGCCAAGAACGACAGCAGCGATGGTCAGAAGCACTGTGGTCAGAAACAGTTTATCGTGATAGAGCTTCTTCGTATTCATCCCGCCAATCCTCCTCACGCTCTTGATCCAGCCTCTGGCATCACTGCCGAAGAGAGGTTGCGTACATAATGACCCGGTGTGCAGCCGTACATGTCCTTGAATCGTTTAATAAAATAGGCCGTGGTGCCATACCCGACGGAGCTTGCGATCCGATCAATGGTCATATTGTTGTTCTCCATCAATACCTTCGCCTGTTCCATTCGGCGGGACGTCACATAGTCGGTATAGGTAACACCCATCTCTTCCTTAAAGAGCTTGCTCAGATATTTTGGACTAAGAAACACCTTCGCTCCAACAGCCTCCAGCGAGAGGTCTTCGGACAGATTGGTTTCAATATACTGCTTCGCCAGTTCAATGGTCGAGACGGCCCGATCACTGTTGCGCTTCTCAGTTTCTTCAATAAATGCTGTGACCGATTCCACCAGCCAGTTGCGGTACGCCAGAACATCATGGAGATTCGTGTACTCATGATACAGATCGGGGTGACCGAACTGAAGGGGATGCTTGTAACGTACGTTTTTGACCACATCCGAATAGATAAATACCATGTTCGACAGGATAAAATGGCAATAGTCAGCGGGATACTGTCCCTCCCGCATATGTTCAACCACCTGTTCAATAGTCACTATCACCTCATCCATCTGCCTACCCTGGAGCTTGTCCCTGAACTTGGCAAACATAGCCTGAGGAATTTCATCCTGGCTGTGTTCACGCTGGAGTATGGCACGATCCTTCAAAATGTTCAGCTCAGGCAGGAAATAAGCATATTTCATATAAGCCTGTGCTTCATTGAAGCTGCGGTGCACATCACCCAGATCATTGACCCAGCAGCCCGTAGAGAGCTGGATATCCGGTTGCAACTGCTGTCTGGCTTCAGCCAGCAGAAGCTGAGCGAATGTATTCAGCATTGCTTCCGAGGCAACATCAGTACACAAGATGACGGCGAGCCTTTGGTCAGGCAGCTCTTCGGCAATCAGGCGGCTGTCTTGCAGAGACAGGGATTCAAGCCCATGAATCACCCTGGAAATCGCGGTAGGCTGGCTGTGTGAGTCTTTCCCCATATGGAAAACTCCGGTATTCAGAAGTATGCAGCAGTAATCAGCATATTGCCGTGTTATGCCGAGAGCAGTCAGCTCCTCTTCCCCCAGTTTCTGCTCAGGGTTACCTTGCAAGAGGTTAAGCATCGCCTTATGTTTGATTGCCGGGCTGTTCGCCAGCAATGTTTCTTCAAGATTACTTACTTTATCCTTCAACTGAATGAATGCACTGTCGATCAGGTGATATTCGTTCGTAATCGGGTTCGGTGCTGCACCTGTGCCAGACAGATCCTTGATGCGTCCCACCAGACGTTTGATCGGACTGTAGTTGGCCCGTACCAGCAAGGCGGCTAAGACAAGCCCGATGAGCAGGGCAATCAGACAGATGCCTAGAATGAGTTTCTGAATCATGATGGATTGTTCATAATAGAAGCTGGAGGGTGTTGCACTAAAGATGGTCCAATCCGTGGAGGGAAGCGTCTGATAGGAAACAACGTAAGGTGCATCCCCAATTGTATCGTCGAAGCTGCCCTTTGCACTACCAAGATCGAGCACCTTCCTTAGACTTGTCGCATACTTATTGGACTGCCCCGGACTCTGCTCTTGCGCATTACTCACGGTACTTCCTGCTGAATTGACGATAAAAGTCCGTTGATATTCGGAAGGCATCATGTTCTCAATGATACGGTTAACTGCATCCTCTTTTACATCAATCGCAATGATGACATCACTGGTTTCACCCGTTGAACGAAAAGGGTAGCTGTGCGCATACGTAAATAATTCATTGCTGCTCTCCCCCGCATGACTGGTAAAGATGTCCTTCGGGATGGGACGCGATGGTGTCCAGAGGCTATTTTGTTTGTTGGTCCGCATCTTCTGAAGCCAGTCCTTATAATAGGCGGAACCTTCGCTGTGATCCGCGTTGTAGCGTAGCCCATACAGGGAAGACAACATGATATTACGTTCGGGATAGTAGAGATGGATGCCCTGAACGATATCGGCATTGCCTGCTACCTTCGCTTTGAGCAGTTCTTGCAGATCAACGACCTGATCCAGCCCGCTTCGATCCGCGAACAGACGGATGTTGGCAGATTTATCGAGTGACAGATCTACATACATTTGCTGCACTCGTTGCAATACGGTTCCTTCAATTGTACGAGCTGTATTCTCAAGAATCAGCTGATTCTTATTCCTTAATTCTTCATTGTAGCTGCGCGAGAAATAGATATAGAAAAACGAGCAGATCAGCAGCACGATGGTGACCACGATTGAACCGTATGAAATGGCCAAACCGGCCCATGCAGAGCTCCATTTTTTCATCACGCACACCTCCCGGCGAAAATTATACACTACACGTTTATGCTTGAGTTCACGATTTATATTAACTTCATGTAAAATGTTGCGATTTTATGAGATTGTTCCGAAATTGATACAAAGACGAAATTGTTTTATTGCTGGTTAATCTGACCTGATGCTACATTGGGACCGAACAGAGACCAACTAATAAACGATGGGAGTCGACAAATTTGAAAACGAAAGTGATCAAAAGCAACAAGAAGAGATTGTTCGCCGCAGCGATGGGAGTAGTTCTTTTATCAAATACCTTTGCCGCAAGCAACGTGCTCGCCGCATCGGATGAGACGACCATTCCATTGCCGCCACAGCCGGCGTGGGGGTATTTTGTAGATACGTACAAGAGCAACAGTAATTCAAATACAACCGTAGACACCAATGCTGCTGTAGGTACATTGTCCAAGTTTTTGGATCTATGGACACCGGGTGATTCCTGGGATAACGGAACCAAGATTAGAGCAGATATTCTGGACTACAACATTCAATATGTAGCGAATATCGCAGCAACCCGCACTCAAGCGGAAGAGGATGCCGCATATTATACGGACCGTACGAACCAATCCTATGGTGCTGTTGATGGTCTTGGTTCGCTGGCTGATGTGTACCGCGAAAAATCCGGCACATATACGACGATTAAAACCATTCCCGAAGATGCCACAACAAAGAAGTACGACGACGGTAATAACACGAATAAAGCTGGGAATTCCGATTCCGAGCTGGGCAAAATGGTAGACCTGGTTGGAGCCTTGCGTGGCAATTCAGCTTCTTCCAACCCTTCAAAAAATTTCTTCCAGTACATGCGTCCATTTCGCTGGTTGAAGACTGACGAGGTTGTCGTGCCAACGCTGAGACCGGCAATCAAAGACGTTAAAGAGGCGGCCTCGGACGGCGGCTTCCCGAGCGGGCACACCAACGCGTCCTATCTTGCTGCGATTGCCTTGGCCTATGCAACTCCTGAACGGTTCCAGGAACTCATGACTCGCGCTTCAGAAATGGGCAACAATCGGATCGTAGCCGGAATGCACTCACCGCTTGATGTTATCGGCGGCCGGGTGCTGGCAACCGCACTTGCTGCGGCAGCCCTGAATGACCCGGAAAACGCAAACCTGAAGCAGGCGGCTTACGATCAGGCACATAACGTACTGTTAAAAGAGAGCGGTTCAGCGGAGGATCGATTTACTGACTATGAGAAGAACAAGGCTGAGTATACCCAGCGTCTGACCTATGGCTTCCAGCAGATCGGCTCCACAACGGAGCCTGTGGCAGTACCCAAAGGAGCCGAAGTGTTGCTGGAGACGAGACAACCTTACTTGAGCACAGAACAGCGTCGTGCTGTATTGGCAACTACCGCAATAGAATCGGGCTACCCGCTGCTTGATGATCCGGAAGGCTGGGGACGTCTCAATCTGTTCGCTGCGGCAGATGGATACGGTGCATTCAATAGCGATGTAACGGTCATGATGGATGCTGGCAAGGGGGGGTTCAATGCCGTAGACGTTTGGCGGAACAACATCTCCGGTACAGGCAAGCTGACGAAGGAAGGCAGCGGTACATTGAAGCTGCGGGGAGCGAATACGTACTCCGGCGGTACTCAGGTTAGCGCGGGTACATTGGAAGGTGACACAGCTACCGCTTTCGGGAGTGGCGATGTAGTCAACAGCGGCGGTACGGTTACGGAGAGCGTAACTGGCAAATGGAACATCGAGGGCAACTTCACGCAGGCCGCTGACGGTATGCTGGAGCTCAACGTAGCTTCCGCAAATGACGTGCTCGACGTTAAAGGTACAGTTAGTACTGCCGGAACATTGCATGTTAATTTTGCCAGCAGCTATGTGCCGGGCGCGGGTGAGATCACGCTTGTAAACCATGGCCCCAATCAGCAAAGCGGTAAATTTGCCTCTGTTCAGGTGAATGGCCTGCCAAGCCAATATAATGCCCAGGTGAAGTATGAGAGCAGCCGAATCGCCCTGGTGATTACGGATACAACAAATCCAGGGACTACGCCGACAACGCCATCTACTCCTGGTACTGGAGGCGGTTCAGTCACTACACCAACACCGTCCACACCATCAACAGGTTCTGGAACGGATTCGGGTACAGTTACCACGCCTCCTACAACTGAACCAACAGTACCGCCAGCAACACAGGTTAATCCGTTCAAATCAGGTGTTGTGAGCCAGGAAACGGTGCTGAAGACAGTTAACGAAGCAATTGCCGCAACGAAAAATGAGCAAAAGACTTTCAGTGATATTTCTGGCCACTGGGCCGACCGAAGCATTGGAACTGCCATGAAATTGCGCATGGTGGATGGTTACGAGAATGGCTCGTTCCGACCTAACGCATCCGTTACCCGAGCGGAATTTACCGCGATGATTGCCCGGGCGTTTGGCCTTGGCGAGAATTCGGCTTCCGCCAGCTTCAAGGATACACGGTCAAGCTGGGCGGCCGGATATATTAGTGCCCTGGCTGACAAGGGAGTCATTACCGGTTATGCGGACGGAAGCTTCAAGCCGAATGCGACGATCTCCCGGGCCGAGATGGTGACGATTATTGCACGTGTGCTTGATCTGAACACACTTGCAACTAGTGCTCCGGCCAGCTTTAATGATGTGGACAGCAGTAACTGGGCAGCGGCTGCAATTGCGCAGGCTTCATCGGCCAACCTGGTGCAAGGACGATCCTCTTCCGTGTTCTCGCCGAGCGGCAAAGCTACACGGGCTGAAGCTGTGACGATGATCATCCGCGCACTGGAGAGCGATAGCTCAATCAAGGCACTGATCAAAGGGTTGTAAAACAGGACTGCAAGACAAGGTGTTGCTGTGAACGAGAGCGGAAGATTCGGCTGAAGTGAGCAGCACTCCCGTCAGGGTTCAAAAGGACGAAAATGGTTCATGTAACGTGAACCATCTTCGTCCTTTTACTTTTACTTTTGCTTATGTAGAAAGCTCTGTGTTCCAATATAAGCACTCATGTCTAAGGTAAGGGGAGGCGTAGAACTTTCTTAGTAGGATAACATGCTGAAATTGTGGAAGTAGGTATCAGGCAACGAGCCGTACATGAATTGAAGGACTCCTGGTTTTTCAAAAAGTATTCGCTTGTTATGACCTCATTGGGGTGGTGCAATATAGGACTATAGTACTAATGGAGAATACATTGTAATTATCCAAAGAATAATAGCAGAATGTATAGATGGATATTCGACAATATTCGGAAATTTCTCTTGATGTAAACCCATATATTTGATATGATGTGTCCATGAAAAGCTACTCACGATAACGGCAAACTTGTCGAAAGGCAAGGACGCAAAGCTATAGGGCCTTCTTGACGTAATGTCAAATGGCAGCCAGTTACCGAACGAAAATGCTTTTTTTGTTTTTATTGGACAAACATCCATAAAAATCTGTGAAACTCTAATACGATAACGGCAAACTTGTCGAAAGACTAGGACGCAAAGCTACAGGGCCTTCTTGACATAATGTCAATGGCAGCCTGGCCACCGAAGGGAGTTTACAGCATGCGAAATGCAGTGTTCGCTATAGTAGGTTTTTTAATGTTACTGATTTGGACTCCGGTTGTACAAGCTGCGCAATCTGAAGATTGGCTGGGCTTGGAGCAGCTTGACCGTGGTGTGATCGTCATTCGATATGACGTGAAAGCCGACGTCAAGACAAAGCTCATGATTGCGAAGGGTCAGGAGAAATATACATATGCGCTTTCACCGGATAAGCAGCAGGAAGTGTTTCCGCTTCAGATGGGCAACGGTGATTACATGGTGACTGTGCTGGAACAAGTCAGCGGCACCAAATATAAGGTCGTTCAGGAAACGGTAGTTGCGCTTCAACTGAAGAACGGCAGCAGAGTGTTTTTGAACTCTGTACAAAATATCGATTGGAGCGAACGGGACAAGGCTGCTCAGCTCGCTAAGAAGCTAACTCGATCTGCCCAGTCCGATGAAGAGAAAGTACAGGCTGTTTATGAATATATTGTTGGAACAATCCGGTACGATAAAGCTCTTGCATCCAGTGAGCTGTCGGGCTACCTTCCCGATATCAATCGTACAATGGCAGGGAAGAAAGGGATGTGCTATGATTACGCCTCCTTATTCGCTTCCATGCTGCGGAGTATCGATATTCCGACTAAGCTTGTGATGGGGAATTCGGAATACGTCGATGTGTACCACGCTTGGAATGAAGTTTATTTGAATGGGCAATGGGTAACCATTGACACAACTGTCGATGCGAGCTGGAAAAGTAGTGGAGCCGAATTCAAAATGATTAAAGACGCCTCCCGCTATTCTACAGCTAAATATTTCTAATTATTGCATGATAAACCTAAGCTTTGGACGATATGTCCAAAGCTTATTTGAGTTTGTACAGAAAATGTATAGTTTCAGACTTTACAATGAAAGAAACCCATTTGGTTCTTAAGAAAAATACAGGCACCAATGAGATCGTGCGCCAATAGGAAGTAGTGGAGGTGATGGACTAAAAAGTCCCTTTATCGGCATGCAATCCTATGGATGGATGGCCCAATTTGGACACGAAAAGCAAGATAGGAACCGGATATAATGAGGGTTATGAGAGACAGAGGGAGAGAATATGAAGAAAAAAGTAAGTGGAATTTTAGTTATGATGCTGCTTCTGATTCAAACGTTGTTTGGCACTTCCGCTTGGACGGTAAGTGCAGCGGCTGGCGAGCAGGACTCAGCGGTTAGCGAGCAGGAACCGGCAGTTAACATGCAGGAATCAGTGACGGATGATGTATATAACCAGCCGGCGCCAGTCGCCAATACAGAGGGTATTTTAACAAAAGCCGTGTTAACCGATATGAACGGGACCGTGATTGATGCGGTATATAATCCGGACAGCAGCCTGGACATTGGCGCAGCTGTCAATCTCAGTTACGAATGGGAGCTTCCGAACGGACACGGCTACAAGAACGGGGATACATTTACCTTCGACCTGCCGCAGCAGTTTGAAATTTTTACGGATATTGATGCACCGCTCGTTGCTGGTCAAGGCGAAGTTGGCCGATTTACAGTCGATCGGGACGGAAAAGTTGTGATGACCTTTAACGATTACGTGGAGAGCCACTCCAACATCAGCGGCAAGCTGGAAATTCGTACGGAATTTAAGAAGGAAGTCTTGAAAGGAAGCACGGAAATCATTATTGCCATTCCGATAAAAAGCGGAGTGCAGACCATCATCGTGAATCTGAAGCCGAATGGCGGAAAGCTGATCGATAAGCAGGGGAAAGCGATTGGCAAAGACCGGATCGATTGGACGATTCAGGTCAACAAGTCCCTGGATAAAATCAAACATGCGGTCATCACGGATGCGATGCCTGAAGGCTTGGAGCTCATCGCCGACTCTGTGGAAGTTTACCACCTGCAGGTTAATGGTGATGGATCGGCGGTCCCTGGTGATAAGGTAGAGGCCGGCAAGTATACGGTCGAAACGAACGGCGGCGCCAAACTGGAGCTTGCGTTCCAGGATGAAACGGTTAGCAAAGCCTACGAGATTCGCTTTTCGACGAAGCCTACCGGTGAGCAATCTCGCTTTGAGAACACCGCTGTGTTGTCTGGCGAGGGGATGGAAGATGCCAAATCGACCGCTACGGTAACGGTGAACCGTGGCCAATTTTTGGATAAGTCGTTTAGCCGGGATAAGGATACCGGAGTCATCACGTGGACGGTGAAGTACAATTTCAACGAGAAGAAGGTTTCGAAAGATCAGGCAGTCATCACGGATGAATTCAGTGCGATTCATGCATGGGTTGCGGATTCGCTGAAGGTGTACAAAGGGAACTCTGCGGATGACAAGGCATTGCTTTCGTCGAACGAATACACCGCTACGCCGACAGGTACGAACGGATTCAAACTTCAATTCGCGAAGGATATTGATTCGCCGTATACAATCGTTTACCAAACGAAGCCGGTTGATCGGACGATCGCTGACGGACAACAGGTGAAGAACAAAGTCGTGTCGGGGGATTCGTCCAAAGTAGTAACGGTTCCGGCTCAAGGAAGCCGTGCTCTGGTGAAAGGAACCTGGAAAGTCGATTTTGCCAACAAAACGGCAAGATGGCTTATTACGATCAACGGTGATAAAAAGCCGGACGGCAGCAAGTACAGCATGGAAAATGTAGTTATCACGGATACATTCCCGCATGACGGCCTCGAATTTGTTCCGGATTCGGTGATCGTAAAAGCAGACGGGAACCCTGTTCCTGCCAGCGATTATAAAATCGAGTACGATAATGTTCGCAGCGGCTTTGCAATCAAGTTTTCCAAGACCTTGAATACGACCTATACGATTGAGTATGAAACGAAATTCAACTTCGGCTGGCTGAAGGACAGCAAGCTGGATTTCATGAACAGAGCTTCCATGACATGGAGCGAGAACGGCGAGAAAAAAGGGCCGATGGTGCGGGATGCGAGCTTCTCCTCCGACGGTTATACGAAAAATAACGGTGGGAAAGACGGCAGTTACGATCCCGTCCATAAAGAGATCACATGGAACATTAAAATGAACTATAATCTCGATTCGCTTGCCCAAGCGAGAGTAACGGACGTACTGAAGCAAGGACAGAAGCTCGTGCCGAACTCGGTTAAGGTATACGAGATGAAGCTGACGGGGGAACGGAATGGCATTGCGAAGGGCGCCGAAGTTCCGGCGTCTCTATATGAGGTGACGGAACCGTCCGAAGCGAACGGCAACCAGCTGTCCATTCGTTTTACCGGCCCGATCTCATCCGCATACTGGATTGAGTTCAAAACATCGCTCCAAGGCACGGTGATTGTCAGGGATATTGATAATACTGCTGAGCTGTGGAATGGCAGCGATAAAGCGGCGACATGGAACGCCAGAGTGACGGTTCCGCACGGCGGCGAATATGTGAAGAAAAGTGGTGCCCAAAACGGAAATAAAGTCGATTGGTCCATTCGAATCAACGAAGGGCAGTCACATATTTCCAACGCGAAGATTATCGACTATCCAAGTGCGAATCAAATCCTGATCGAGGATTCGTTCCACCTGTATGCAACCAAGACCAGTGCAAACGGTCAAGCGCTCAAAGCAGATGAACTGATCAAAGGAAAAGACTATACATTAACCATCGCAAGTCTTGACGGAGATCAAGAGACGTTTGAATTAAAGTTCACAAGCGATATCTCCACGGCTTATGTTTTGGAATATCAGTCGTTCATTACCGCCGGAGATAAAGAAGCAGTACAAAATAAAGTGGCGCTCGAAGGAGATCAGCTAAAAACCGAGCTTAGAGAAACGACGGAAGAGGTTATTGTCCGTACTTCATCCGGTTCAGGTTCGGGAGGCGGCGTAACGGGCAGCCTGGAAGTGACGAAGGTTGACCAGGATGATAAGACGAAGCCGCTGGCAGGAGCGAAGTTCGTGCTTTACGATAAAGCAGGCAAATGGACGCCGATCGTAAAAACAACGGATGCTGACGGAAAAATCCTGTTTACGAAACTGTTGTATGACGACTATATTTTGGAGGAGCTTGCAGCTCCGGAAGGATATAAGATCGAGCAGGCAACGTGGAGCGTAACGATCGACTCAAGCATCAAGGGTCAAGACAATGTGAAAAAATTGACCGTAACGAACCGCAAAGAAGAGCCGGTTCAACCTGGCGAGCCTTCCAACCCAACGGATCCAACGGACCCAACGAATCCAACAGATCCAACGAATCCAACAGATCCAACGGACCCAACGGACCCAACAGATCCAACAGATCCAACGGACCCAACAGATCCAACGGATCCTGGAAACCCAACCAACCCGACTGGCCCGACCGATCCGGGAACACCGGGTCACCCAACGGATGGCAATCCGGGGGAACCTTCGACTCCGTCCAATCCAGGGACGCCATCCGGCGAAATAGAAGTACCGGATGAAGACATTCCGAGCGGCGAACCGACAACTCCTCAAACGCCTCCGACAGAAGATCCGGGGACACCTACCATTGATATCGGTGAGGATGAAATCCCGCGTGGTGGAGGCGAACCGGAGCCGCAGAAGCCGGAACCACAGAAACCAGAACCACAGAAGCCGGAGAAGCCAGCAGTACCGACGCCGGAACCGCAAACTCCGGCATCGGGGATTACGATATCGACGCTTCCGAAAACCGGAGAGTCAAGCCGTTATCCGTTCTATTTGGTTGGCCTCGGACTCATCGTTCTTGGTGTGTTAGGCCGCAAACGGTTTACCATGAAATAATAATTCGTTGGAGCATCAGCTCCCCTTGTCCTGGAAGCAGGAAGAGGGGAGCTGTTTTCATGACGAAGCTGAGTGTTCATTTTAGGACATATATTACGGAGCATGAGGACATTGAGGGAATGTGTCCGTCCGGAGAGTTTGAAGCCCGCTATGTGGATTTTTTCAGCATCTGGTGAACCACGGGACATACCATCGGGGAAATGTGACTGCCATGCTAGGCAACTAGGTGTACCTGGTACGCCGACGGATTTTGGCTTCTACTTATATACTTTAAGCCAATAATAACTGGAAAAATGAACGAAACAAGCCTGGGCTCTTCTGTCCCAGGCTGATTTTATTGATGATTATCCTATGATACAATTGTGCGGGCTACCGCGTCCGGTGTCATTGCTAGTTTGATTGCACCTGCGATTACTCCAAACCTCTTGTGATCGAAGAATTGAGAAAGAGAATAAAAAGGAGGAAAAATGATGAACAAGAAATTACCAGCCCAAAGCGGTATCACACCAACCAGTCCGATCAAAAATAAAGTCGGAAGTGTTTTTGTCCCGGTTCGAAATATTGAGAAGTCCCGCAGTTGGTATTGTCAGGTTTTGGGGCTGAATGAAGCTGACTGTGAAATCATGAACGGTCACTTGTGCCCGCTGCCAATGGATGGGGTTGGAATTATTTTGGATACTATGCCAAAGTGGGGAGGCGATCAACCGGGTGGTGCTGCGTCTATCGAGACGCCCGCTTTTATGCTAATGACAGAAGACCTGAAGCGCTCGTTTGACTACATGAAAGAGCTGGGTGTAAACCTCATTACAGAAATCGAGCATGATCATTGGTTTGTCGTGAAGGACCCTGACGGCAACAAGTTGATGATTTGTCTTGAATAACAACTGGATCAAGAGTGATTGAATCACAAGGATGCATGTGGAGATAAAAACGATAAAGAGGTGAACTGAATGATTATCAAACCATGTACGATCACCGAAATTCAACATCTTATTTCCGAATATCTTGGGGAATTGTCTTCTCCATTCGATTCTTTTCTAGAGGAGCATATCTTTTCATCAACTTTTTTCCTGTTTCAGGACGATTCGAACGATGTGGGTTGCATGGCTATACATAACAATGAACTTCTTACCCAGTTTTATATCCGGCGCCAATATCTGAGATACGCTCAGCAATTTTTCCTGCAGGCGATCAAACGTCATGCAATCAGGGCTGTATTCGTTCCGACCTGTGACGAGCTGTTGGTCAGTTTGGTTATGGATCAGGATTATACGATAAACAAACAAGCTTATTTTTTCAGGATAGTCAGGTCAAAATTTCGGTGGGTAATGTGCGGGAGAATGAAGAATTTCGACTCGCGACCCAAACTGATCTAGTAACGATCCAACAGGTCTGCGGCGATTTTATGAGTGACTATGAGCACCGAGTTGAAAGGGAGGAATTATTCGTCTTTTACAGTAAAACAGATTTACTTGGTATCGGATTAGTTGAACGTTCCAACATGTTTGAAGGAGTCGCCAGTATCGGAATGTTCACTAATGAGGCCCACAGGAAGCAGGGCGTAGGGAAAATGATGATTTTACAATTGCGTAAATGGTGCAGTGAACTTGGCATATCCCCTGTAGCTGGATGCTGGTACTATAACGACCCATCTAAACGAACATTGGAGAGTGCGGGAATGGTAACGAAGACCAGACTTCTGCATGTTGAAGTAAATCAACCCAAACCTTCTGCATGAACAAGCGGAATTTTTGCAAGAGAAGAGCTGCCAGCAGAATGGTGCAGGTAATGTCGGATGCGAAGGGAGCGACTTTGCTATCCTTGAATTAACGGGGGAGGGGATGACATGGATACGCTGGCGCGATTGAACGAAGCACTGGGTTATATTGAGGAGAATCTGACGGACATCGTGGATATGAAAGAAGTTGCACAGATCGCCTGCTGCTCGGAGTACCATTTTACGCGCATGTTTTCCTTTCTAAGCGGCATTACGTTGTCGGAATATATTCGACGTCGGCGCTTGACGCTGGCGGCACTGGAGTTAAGCCGGAATGACAGCAAAGTCATTGATGTTGCACTGAAATACGGGTATGCTTCGCCGGATTCCTTCACCAGGGCTTTTCAAAGCATGCATGGGGTCACGCCTTCTGAAGCACGGAGTCATGGTCCATCGCTCAAAGCCTTCCCACGGATGACATTTCAATTGACCATTCAAGGAGGAAGCGAAATGAATTACCGCATCGAAGACAAAGAGGCCTTTCGGATTGTAGGTATTAGCAAAAGGGTGCCGATCGTGTTCCATGGGGTGAATCCGGACATTGCTGCGATGTATCAGAATCTTACGCCGGAATGGATCGAGACGATTAAAGGGTTATCGAACGTTCAGCCGTTCGGGTTAATCAGTGCTTCAGCCCATTTTAGCGAGGGTCGGATGGAGGAGAAGGGGGAACTGGATCATTACATTGGTGCAGCCACGACAAAGGCGACGCCTGAGGGTCTGGTGCAGCTGGAGGTGCCGGCCTCGACATGGGCGGTATTCACCGCTGTTGGTCCTTTCCCGGGTACACTTCAGGAGGTATGGGGACGAATCTATGCGGAATGGTTTCCCTCCTCGGATTACGAACTGAGCGAAGGGCCGGAAATACTGTGGAATGAACACAAGGATGTGACTTCGCCGCAGTACAGAAGCGAGATATGGATACCGATTCGGAAACGGGTGGTTCCATCCATGCGCATGTAGCGAGATCGGGAGGGATGATTGTTGTATCCGTCCGATCTCTGCAGCATAAAGAATGATAAATAAAAGTGATTCAAACAACCTTTGCTGACACTAAAGTCGGCAGAGGTTGTTTTGTTTTTTTGGCGGTTTTAGACTACAGACGCTTGATATCGATCGCCTTTTTTTGGAGTGGGGGGCACCTAAATGATATAATCTCTACAACGAAGCAGGGGAGGCAAGATCAATGGATGATGAACTCTTGGAACGGCTAGAGGCTTGGCATGAACAGGATGAATATGAAGAGATTGTGGATGCGATTACACAGATTCCGGAAGATGAGCGGGATTATGTTCTGGTCAACCATCTGGGCAGAGCGCTGAGTAATATGGAGCGTTACCAGGAGGCGATGGAACAGTTCTTGTCGGTTGCTGAAGAGGGGGAGAATGACCCGCTTTGGCATTACCGCATTGGTCTGGCGTATTATTATTTGGAGCAGTATGAGAATGCGCGTGTAGCTTTCGAAGCATCGGACCGATTGGAGCCGGGAGATGAGGATACACAGGAGTTCCTGGAATGGATTCGGAATAAAACAACAGAGGAGCTCACAGAGGAATCCGTAGAGGAGCCCGTGGATACAGTCCACTCTGTTACTGAAATCACCATTGAGCCTGTACCTGGTATCCATCCGGAATCGACGGGCTTTTGGAATGACAGTCCAGCAAACGTCGATCAATATGTATTGTCCCCGCCTACCGATGAGCAAATTGAAGCAGTGGAGGAGCAACTGGTGTTCAAGCTCCCGACATTCTATACGAACATGATGAAACTACATAATGGTGGTGTTCCCCACTATCGTTATTTTCCGGTTAGCCAGGCAGAGAATGGTGGGAAGATCCATATTGAAATTTCGAATATCCTGGGTGTTGGACGGGAGAAGGCACATTCACTGTGTGGATCAGCGGGCAGTCGGGTAATGGTCGAGCAGGGAGGGTATCCGGAAATCGGTGTCGTTCTATGTGAGTGCCCCTCCGATTCGGAGGTGGTGATGCTGGATTATCGTGAATCCGGCAATGCCGGTGAGCCTGAGGTTGTTCATGTGAATAAAGCAGAGGGTTACAAGATCACTTGGCTTGCGCCTGATGTTGCGACCTTTATTCAAGGTTTGGTAAATGAGGAAAATCAGCCAGCTAACCTTGAGGGTTCACTGTAAAGAAGGTAATAGCTTCACGTATTCAAATGGTTTGAAGAAGCTGCATCCGTAACAAAGGATGCAGCTTTTTTGCAGCTATTTCAGTGATTACTTCCCGTTCCATGCGGTAGAAGAAGCACGGCATTGCCGAAATCATCGGTATGTTCTGTTTAGCTGCGTTCAGGCAGCTCTGTCGTTGAATCTTCCCCATAAAGCTCGTTCAAATGAGTGATGTGGCCCTCACCCCAGTCATTCATGGCCTGTAATAAAGGTGTCATTCGTTGACCATATTCCGTGATGGAATATTCGACTTTGGGAGGAATCTGCTGATAGATTTCACGATGGATGATGTCGTGATACTCCAATTCCCTTAATTGTTGGGTGAGCATTTTCTTGGTAATGTCAGGAATTGCTCTTTGAAGTTCACTAAATCTCATGGTGCCATGGGCGAAAAGCCGGAGCAAAATCACTGGTTTCCATTTGCCAACCAGGATGTCCAACGCCGTTTCAAACTTGCAGTACGTGCTAATGGGAAGCCCTCCAATCCTTTATGTATCTAAGGTTTCTTTTTGTATACTATGTTTTGTTTAAGTGCCTACTTCCAAATAGTTACCTCATAAAATATTATAGGCCTAGGTGTTGATCATACACAAGAAGAGGGGCTTACGAGTTATGAATATGGCGTTATGGATCGTACAAGGCATATTGGGAGCAGGATTTATTTTCTCGGGATGGATGAAGGCGTTCCAGTATGAAAAAGCAAAGAAATCGTGGCCTTGGGCAAACGAAGTTTCGAAAGGGTTAGTGTTTTCTATCGGGGTCTTGGAACTGGTTGGGGTCATTGGACTTATTGTACCTCAAGCAACGAATATCGCCCCTGGATTGACGCCACTGGCAGCGATTGGTCTCGCCATGGTTGTGCTGTTAGGAGCCATATTCCACATTGTCCGTAAGGAGTATAAGCAAATTGGTGTAAATATCGTTTTCCTGGCATTAGCTGTGTTCGTGTCGGTAGGCCGCTTCTGGGTTTCAGGTTCTTGAGTGGGACGTTGAACAAATATTTATGTTAAGGAAAGTAGAGGCGATTGATTTCCGGTAGGGTTACGGAGAGCGGTCGCTATTTTTTATCTGAAAATGCCACAAAATGTAGAGGATTATGGTAGGTAGATAACGATGTCCATTGCAACATGTGGAGGAAACCAGAATTGGTACTCTCAAAATACGCATAAAGAACGGGGGGGTGGTCCGGTTGCAGCGGCCAATATTACCAATTACTTCACCAAAATTACGAATCCTTCAGTTTACAGCACCTTGTATAGTGGTAATACGACATCCGAGCAGGATTTTCCTGCTCACATGGATAAGAGAGTATGACTACGTAAAGTCCAGATATATTGGGTAAAATTTCGGTGTACGGTTTTGCTTCCGCAGTGGAAAGTTATGCAAAGGATAAAAAGGTGAATTTGAGTAGAGGATGACGATTACCAAGTATTATTGAGATTCTACAGACAACAGATGGATTGCTGTTTCGACCTGGGGCAAACGCAGAGTATCAATTATCGAACTCATTTTGATGCCATAACAGGGAACCGTATATTAGGCGGAGGATTCATGTATTTCAAATAAAGAGCAGGTGATTATATGTCTGGCATCAAACATTGTTCAGGAATATTGCACGTAGTGAATATTCTGGCTCTGGTTCTGTTCTTGACGGCATGTACTTCTTACACCAACGTCTCTTCAGAAGAAGTCAAATCTTTTCGGCAGGATATCGAGCAAGATTTTCCTGCTATTCAAAAGACCGAAATTCGTTATTCCACACCTCGGGTCGAAATCGCTTATACGGTCAAAACAGAACCGGATGAAGAAGAGATTCATCGACTTTTCACTCAAACCACAGCATTTATGACTAGTCCTTCTTTTCAAAGTGAAATTATTGATGCGCAGTACCGTAGAAAATATCCAAGCTGGGGCGACCCAGAATTTGCCGTGACTATAACCTTGCGCGGAAAGGATATATCTGCTTACCGGTTTACTTGTAAGCCAGAGAAATACGAATCCGATTCTGGTAACGCGACATATGCTCAGTGGTACGTTCAGACACCGGATGATACTGTGGGCAAGCCCTATCCTGACTCTGGGATGGAGAATGAAAAGTGACATTATCAAAAATTTCAGAAAACATGAATCAATAAATTGATTAAGAGACTTAATGGTATACAGCCCTCAAATCCATGGGGCTGTATTTTTTTGAAAACCATTTATTTCGCTTCACTAGAGAGATCCAAAATAAGGATATAGGCTCGTCCGCGTTGCAGAAAGACAATTCCTCTGTTATTATTTAAACATCTAATATTTAGTTATCTAAATAATAGATTGGCTATACATTGTCGGTTTCCTCAGAAAGGAGCTCGAGAACCATGTTAAGAATGAAAGACAAAGTGGCACTTGTTACTGGAGGGCTTCTGGAATAGGCTTGTCCGCAGCTCAATTGATGGGTCTTGTTTCTGGCTTCAGATGAGTCCAAATTCATTAGCGGACAGACCATCCAGGTTGAGGGAGGCCCTTATATCGCCAACCCAACCGTTCCGGATGTTGAACAGTTTATGAAATTACACCATACGCATAGCCATTGAAGCGGAGACATCCAAATAAATTAGATGAGGAGCAATTCATATGGGAAAATTAGATCATAAAGTAGCTATTATTACTGGCGGGGCCTCGGGAATCGGTGAGGGCATGGTTGATCTTTTTGCACAGGAAGGCGCCATCGTTATTGCTGCAGACATTAATGAAGAAGCACTGGAGAAAGCAAGCCAAAAAGAGAATGTGTACGGTATGAAGTTGAATGTATCCTCAGATGAAGACTGGGAGATATTAGCGAAAGCAGTTAACGAACGTTTTGGTAAAATTGACATTCTGGTCAACAATGCAGGCATTTCGTCAGAGAAGCCATTTGAGGAAATCAATGCACAGGATTGGCAGAAGATGCTCTCCATCAATGGATTTGGTCCATTTGCCGGGATAAAACATGTCGCTCCTTATATGGCAGCGCAAAAGAAAGGCTCCATCATCAATATTTCTTCATATACCGCTCTGATTGGACAGGGCTTTAACCACTACTCGGCATCCAAAGGTGCGGTACGCGCGTTATCCAAAGCGGCAGCAACTACCTTTGGTCGTCAAGGTGTTCGGGTGAATGCCCTGTTCCCTGGGATCATCGAAACACCAATGACTCAATCCCTGAACACATCGAAAGAATTGCTTGAACGATTAATTCAGGCAACGCCATTGCAGCGTCTGGGTAAGGCTATTGATATTGCCAACGCCGCGCTGTTCCTGGCTTCGGATGATTCTTCGTACATTACAGGATCTGAACTGGTAATCGATGGTGGATACTCAGCCCAATAGCGTGTAAAATGATGACAGCCCTAAAGTTGAATTAGGGCTGTTGTTTTATTTTTACGAGGAGGATCAGATGGAAGAACAGAACATATTTGAGCTTATTCACAATATGGATAACTTCACCAATAAATTGATTATACAATGGAACAAATCCTTCAATGAGGACCTCGGCGTCTCTCATGTGCTTGTACTCAGTCACCTGAACCAAAATGGAAAAAGCCGACCTTCGGATATTGCGAAAATCCTGGGATTAACCCCGCCAACGCTCAGTTATTTATCGGACAAGCTGGTAGCCAAGGAATTAGCCGTCAGAATGGTTGATGAAGCTGACCGTCGCATTATTTACTTGAACATTACCCGCAAAGGAACCGAAGTCCTTGAAAGAGCAATCCTGGAGGGGCAGAAGTTGCGTAAGGATTTATTCCAGAAATTAACGCAAGAGGATCGGGCACAATTAGTCCATATTTTCGAGAAGATGAATCGGGAAGATTGAACAATAGCCTGGTCCTTTGAAATAAAGGAACCAGGCTGTTTTGTCTACAATGTTAACTGCCTATGCAGAGAAACATCCTGTTTTATTATGCCGGGAATCCGCCTCCTGGGGGAGGCCATGCGCCGTAGAAGCGACGCAGCAGCACAATCTCACCCAGATGATACGAGTTGTGAGAGGCGATGTTGCGTAGCAGACCGGCTTTGGTTTCACCTGGGAAATAGAGCAGTGGATCATCTAATTGCGCCGTTTCCGCAATAGCTACGGCAAGATCAATTCCATCCAGGAATGCCTGGATATCCGTCTGCCATGTGGCTTCATCCTGAGGACCTGTCTCTTCAGGCCAGCTCTCACTTACGTTCCCGGGGAGTTGCGGCTTGCGTCCCTCCAAGTGTTCAAGCATGAACTGCTGCCAATAATGCATGTGCTTCACCAACTGATAGATGGTGTAAGGCATGGCCTCATTTGTACGTGCAGCAAGTGTAACATCAATATCGGGTAATGCACGGGCGATGCGGATATGTCCGCGTTCTCCCACCAATGATTTGACAAGGGCTTGTCCAAAGCTTTGATTAGCATCTGACATGTGGAATCTTCCTTTCTTCTGGATCAGGTCGGTCAACCCGTCTCTATATAAGAATTATACAATTAAATTGCGGAAAATTAAAATATGGTAATCGCAACCCAAAATACTTAAACTTACATGGTATAATAGTGGAAATAAATCTCAAGACTCTAGGGTCGAGGAGGAAGCTCCGGTGAAAGTGATATTGGTTGACGACGAACGTCTAGCGTTGATAGGCCTTCAAAAATCACTAGAAAAAGAAGTAAGCGGCATCAAAATTATCGCTACATATATGAACCCGACAGAGGCCATGGCAGGTATTGTGAAGCACCGCCCTGATGTTGTATTTCTGGATATTCATATGCCAGAGATGGATGGTATGGATCTGGGAAGGCAGATTCAGGCAGCGACACCGGGCACCGAAATTATATTTGTGACCAGTTACGACCAATATGCAGTGCATGCCTTCGAGTTACAGGCTTTGGACTATCTGATGAAGCCCATCCAGAAAGATCGATTGAAGCAGACAGTGAGCCGAGTCCGGGAGAAACTGAGCGTAAAACGCGAGCTGCAGTCAAAGGATACAAACGTACCTTTAATTTGCTGTTTTAATCAGATTCAGTTTAAGCTTCCAGGCAAGGATATCCAGGTTGCCAAATGGCGCACAAGCAAGGCGCAGGAGCTGTTTGCATATTTACTTCATCACCGGAATCAGACGATTCATCGCAGTGTGTTGCTGGAGATGCTGTGGCCTGAATTAGAAGAGGAAAAGACGGTGCATCAACTCTATACCGCAATGTACCATGTCCGTCAAACCCTGAAAGCATGCAATATGGATATGGTCACCATTCACAGTGGACACTTGGAAGCGGGATATAGACTTGAATTGGGTGAAGCTCAGTTGGATAGTGAGCAGTGGGAGCAGGAAATCAGGCAATGGAAGGTTGTGGACGGCAGTACCATTCATGCCTATGAGCAAGCGCTTTATCTATACAAGGGCACGTATCTTGGCAATTACCAATACATGTGGGCTGAACCTGAACGGGAAAGATTACGATACATGTGGTTGTACCATATGCGACAACTTAGTCTGTATTACCAGCAACAGGGACTGGGTGAGAAAGTAATTGAGTGTACACGGCGTATCCAGCAGATGCTTCCAGATGAAGAGGAAAGTTATTTCGTTTTAATGAAACTATATAATGAAATGAACAACGATCTCGGTGTGGAGGAGCAGTATCGTCTCTTAACCACCAGAATGGAGCATGATTTGGAGATACCAATCAGTGAAAATATTAGCGCATGGTATCAGGACTGGAAGCTCGGTTTAACTAAAGTCATGAAAACGTAATTGATGAAATCACTTCAAACGAAACCTATGAACCGTTACAGATATATGATCATCATGCTAATCATTGTTGGCGTATTGATAGGCATGCGCTCGGCATGGTCGGCGTTTTTCCATACGGTAGATGAGCATCGCGCCGTTAATGGAGTGCTTGACTTGAGGGGCGTGGATCTGGAAAACTCTCCGGTGATGTATTTGAATGGGGAATGGGAACTCTACTCGGATAAGTTGCTAACCCAGAAAGAGATTGCAAAGAGGGATGGCAGTGCAAAGACTGTTCAGGTCCCTGGGGACTGGGGAAGTGCACAGAGTCAGGAACTGGAAAGTTCGTTCGGGTACGGAACGTATCGATTGCGCATTTTGACAGATCCGCTTCAGACACCTGTTACCTTCTGGTTCAAGGGAATTCAAAGTTCATCCGAGATTGAGATGAATGGAGTCACTGACGGCGGTATTGGTGAGGTTTCCACCGATAGCAGTACGTATATGCCCAGAAGTACTTCATATACAGCGACTTATGATCGGGAAGGAACAACATATATTGAATTATTGATCCGCGTAGCCAATTACGATAGCCCATATATGGGCGGAATTAGTAAACCTGTTCGCTTCGGCTCACAGGCAGCCGTTGATTTTTCGCGGTGGTACTCCATTGGATTTCAGATGGTTACCTTTCTGATTTTGGTCCTTCACGGCATATATGCCTGTATTCTCTACGCATTTAATCCGCAGGAACGCGCCTTGCTGGTTGCGGCCATATTAACTTTATCTGTGGGCACAGCAGTTATGATGGGTCATGATAATATTTTGATGTTATGGCTTCCGATTAATTATACCTGGGGCATTAAAATTCGATTAATCTCATTGTTATTACAAAATATTTGTATCCTTCTGTTATTCCAGAGGTTAACGGTGGTTCATGTACGAAAATCATGGCTTCAGTGGCATGTTGTTATTACTTTAATCTATACCGCCGTGATTGTGGTGGTGCCCATTCATATTACCTTTGCCATGATCCATTACCACGTCATTAACGTATTCTTTCTTCTATCATTAATCTGGTATCTATACATCGTAGGAACAATGATCTTCAGGAAACAGGGGGATCGGGATATTGTGTTTCTGCTGCTTACAGCAGGAGGCATTACATCCAACCTGTTATGGAGTGTGGTCGAGACTGCCAGAGATGTGACGACAGTGTACTATCCAATCGATATCATTTTTGCGATTACCGGCTTCTCAGCCTACTGGTTCAAGAAGTACTTCAGGAATGTCCGAGAGAATATGAGACTGAATACAGAATTGCAGAAGAGTGACAAAATTAAAGATCAATTCCTGGCTAATACATCCCATGAACTGCGGACTCCGCTGCACGGAATCATTAACATCGCTCACAACGTGGTCACCCGAGAGAAGAGCGGGTTGGATGAACGGAGCCTGGAGGATATGGAACTGCTTATCACGATCGGTCGACGAATGTCCCATCTGCTTGGGGATCTGCTGGATGTAGTCCGGCTGAAGGAGCATCGAATTGTGCTGCGTCAGGTCCCCCTTTCAATACAGTCGGTGGTACCTAGTATTATCGCTATGCTGCAATTCATGGCAGAACGGAAACCAGTCCGCCTTCATATGGAAATTCCAGAATCATTCCCTCTGGTCATGGCTGATGAAGAAAGACTTGTTCAGATTTTGTATAATCTGCTGCATAACGCGCTTAAACATACGGAGGAAGGAATGATCTACGTAAGCGCCGAAATTCGAGAAGGACATGCCCTGATCCATGTGACGGATACGGGCATTGGCATGGATGAGGATACTAGGATGAGGATATTCCTTCCGTATGAACAAGGGTCGTATGGAATAAGTGATGGACAAGGCATCGGGCTTGGACTGAATATCTGCAAACAGCTCGTAGAACTGCACGGCGGGGCACTAACGGTTCACTCGGAAATCGGAAAGGGCTCGGTATTCAGCTTCGATCTGCCGCTCGCGCATGAAACCCGTCAGGCTCAGCCACAGCTTCCCCTGATCTGGGAACAGGCGATGGAGATGATGGAAGATGCTCCTGGCGGATTCCTGTTACCCCGCTCCGGTATGAGCAAGGTGGAATCCTCGGCGACAGCGGAGATGGCCCCGTTGTTAAAAGAGGGGAGAGCCACCATTCTGGCTGTGGATGATGATCCGGTGAATCTGGATGTGCTGGTCAGTATTCTTTCGACCGAACCCTACACGATCACTACGGCCTGTTCAGGCCAGGAAGCGATGGAATTGCTGGGCACACGTCAGTGGGATCTGCTCATTACAGATGTGATGATGCCTAATATGTCCGGCTATGAATTAACCCAGAAGGTGCGGGAACAATTCTCCATGTCGGAGCTTCCCGTACTGCTGTTGACTGCTCGAAGTCAGCCGCCTGATATCTACACGGGTTTCGCATCGGGCGCGAATGATTATGTCACGAAGCCTGTAGATGCGTTGGAGCTGAAATATCGGATACGTGCATTGACCGTGTTAAATCAGTCCATCCAAGAGCGCCTGCGCATGGAAGCCGCCTATTTGCAGGCTCAGATTCAGCCCCACTTCCTGTTCAATACGCTGAATTCGCTTATGGTCTTAAGTGATATTGATACAGAGCATATGCGGAAGCTTGGTGAAGCTTTCTCATCTTATCTACGGATCAGCTTCAACTATCTCAATACAGGGGAACTGGTGAAATTATCACACGAGCTGGAACTCGTGGAGGCCTATCTTTTTATTGAGAAAACGCGATTTGAAGATCGCTTGTCGGTGGTATTGAACGTAGAGCCGGATCTTTCGTTGCTTCTCCCGCCGTTATCGATTCAGCCTTTGATTGAAAATGCCGTAAGACATGGGCTATTAAGCCGAAATGTGGGCGGGACGGTATGCCTGTCCATCACTCGCCATGAGGGTTATACCCGTATTGAGGTGAAAGATAATGGCAAAGGCATGGAACCGGAGAAGGTTGCAGAGCTGCAACATGCTACGCTGGGTGGAAAAGGCGGAATAGGCATTGTGAATACGAACCGCAGATTGCTGCAACGGTATGGTCAGGGGTTATCTATTGTAAGTGAGCCAGGTGAGGGAACAGTGGTGTCATTTGATATTCCGGATGAGATATAAGGAAAAGGCCGTAGAAGTGAAAACTTCCGGCCTTTTTGTTTTGCTTGCGCGTCGATTCCCTAATTTTAATTATTTCTAATGCTTCTTACATATGTTAGTATATTTAACATTAGATGCGCAGGTTCCGGTATTGGGCGCTAAACGTTGCTATAGTGGGTGAAGAGATCGATGCGCAATTGGGTCAAAAATGAGAATGTGCAGATGACGGCCATTGCCTTTGCCACAGCGGTAGGGGCGCAATTCAAGATTAATCCGTTCCGGGAGGATTACTTCCGAATCGGGTTGGGGGTCAGCATCCTTTTATTTTTGCTGATGATTATGCCGCATCTGTCTTATGTGAAGACAGGAATTTTGGCGGGGATTGCGAACTTCATCTTCCAATCGGTTGATTTACTGAATCATGTGAGTTCGATCTCGATCATCGAAAGCATGCAGGATAATCTGGGTGCGGGTATGTATTATGTTGTGTTTGCCTATGGCCTCAGCAAGTTCAAGAACAGATTCCATGAGATACCGCCTCTTCTGTTGGGTGGATTGATTACGTGCATTGATTTTTCATCGAATCTTGTGGAGCTATTCATACGCGGTGTGTTGAGTGGGACGAATATCTTTTATATGAAAGAATGGCTTTATCTGCTGGTCCTCGGGGGGGTACGAAGCTATTTTATCATCGGGTTGTATAACAGCTTTGCGGTAAGACAGATGCGATTGCTGCATGCGGAGCAGGAGAAACGGATGGAGCAGATGCTGAGTGTTAACTCAGGTCTGTACGGGGAAGTTTTTTATCTGAAAAAAGCCATGAATACGATTGAAGGCATTACCGTAGACAGCTACGACCTTTATCGGGATCTCAGGGAGCAGGACTTGAACGAATATAGCCAGCGGACACTCGGCATCGCTCAACAGATTCATGAGGTCAAGAAGGACTCTCAACGTATCCTTGCAGGTCTGTTGAAATTGTACGATAGCGAAAAATCGGTGAATATGAGTCTTTCCGAGGTACTGAACTTTGCGATCAAAGGAAACCGGAAATATAGTGAAATGCTGAACAAAAAGATTGAGATCCACATCGAGCAGCAATATGACTGCGACTCTCCTTACTACATTCCTCTTTTGACTGTGATCAACAATCTGATCGCCAATGCCGTGGAAGCCATTGAGTACAACGGGACGATTCGGATTCGCGTTTGGGAAGAGGGAGCGGATGTGCAATTTGCGGTCATCGATTCTGGAAAGGGTGTACCTGATACCAAGCATGACGTGATCTTCGAACCAGGGTATACGACCAAATTCAATGAATTAGGCATTGCGGCAACCGGAATTGGCCTATCCCATGTACGTGATATTGTTCATTCTCTGGAAGGCCGGATTGTGGTGGAATCTGCTCCGCAGGGCGGGAAGGGTTCCGCATTTATTGTATCCATTCCGAAAGCGAATCTGATCAATGAGGACGGTGCGGACCAAATGGTTCAAATGGATAAATAAATACACTCAAAAAGTCGTTGCTATTCATTAGGAAACTGCGAGATATTATAAAGAGAAAGGCTCGGGAAAGGAGAATTTAAATGAATATAACCATTGACCAACAGGGCAGCTCCAAGGTGGCCATCATCGAAAGCAGTGACATCGTTATTAACAACGTTCAAGACGCACTGGATTTGATGGCCTCTGTGAATTACACGGATAATGCCTATAAAATGCTAATCAACAAATCCAATCTCACCGAAGACTTCTTCGAATTGAAGACCAAACTTGCGGGTGACATTTTGCAGAAATACGTGAATTACCAGGTGAAACTGGCTATCGTCGGTGATTTTGATGGATATAACAGTAAGAGTCTTAGAGATTTCATCTATGAGTGCAACCGTGGCAAGCATGTTTTCTTTTTGAAAAACAAAGAGGAAGCGCTTCAGGCCTTGCATAACATCGAGTAATTCCACATTCAGAGTGGTAAGCCATGATCTATCCTTATGGAGGAGGTACCAGTATGATTGCAGATTTGGCTAGTACCGATTGGCACAGTGGCCTGTTTCGAACGTCATTGGAGGCACGCTGCGGACCGCACTCCCCGTCCAAAACAACGTTAAGGGGGCCAGATGTCCTGTTGTTCTGCCGTGTATCTTGAGGTTTTCCACATCAGATAACGTATACATCTGTAACTTGGAATTCGCCTTCACGATACATTTCTCCTATATAATCTTCGCCCCAAGAGGGTTCACCCAATTTGTTTACACTTCAAGAAAATGGTCAACATGTTGCTTGTGTTTCTGTAAAATCTATCCAGCAAGCTTGGTTTTCAGTTCGAAGAACTCTTCGGTAAAACATTTTTTTCATCCGATCTGCTACTCCTGCTTGTCCCTCTGTCCGACCAGACCATAAAAGAACAAATCCATTAGTTGATCCATATTCTGAGTCACGGCCTCTTGATTCGACGCTTTCCAATAACGACCCAGCTCATTTTTATACATTGTGAAGTACATCGTTATCATCTCAACCGTTTGATCTCTTTGAATATACCCCTCTTGCTTTCCCATTGCCACAAACCTCATATAAAATTGCATGATTTTCTGCTCGGTGTAACTTTCCATTAACTCTACCAAGCCACTCATCTCAGGGGATGGCGTTTTCTGAAACTCATCCGATATCATTTTTAGATTTTTGGCCTCCATCATCATGATTTCCTTGGTTTTTTCGGGGAAAGAGAGCTCTGAATCAAGAATGTTTTCGTATTGCTCCAACTGCTTGTCCATCCAGTTCATAAGCATATCGGAATAGAGCTGCTCTTTGGTTCTGAAGTAGTTATAAATGGTCGCAGGGGAAACTTTTGCATGTTGAGCGATTTCATTGACACTAACCTTCTGAAAGCCGAATTTTGAAAATAATTGAAAGGACACACGGTATATTTGCTCGATCTTTTTCTGTTTCCGTCGTTCATAGCCGTTCATCTTCTCCACCTCAAATGTAGTGTAGCTCAAGTTTTAGAGTAATTCAATATAATAAGTATAAATCTGTTGAAATCCTGATGTGATATAGTTATAATGTTTTTGTAGTCATTCACTATATATAGTCTATAACTTCATTTGCTTAGAAATACATTTTAAACATTCAATTAGGATAGGAGTGTATTTACATGAAACAAATACGGATTCCTACATTTCTGCATGATGTTTTTGGTGAGAAACAGAGCATTGCATCCCTATTAGCGGTACTGCTCTTTGGTGGTCTCCTGACCACAACGATGGGCCTGATCTTCCCGGAACTTACAGGGAACTTGCCAGTTTGGCGCATCGTTCTGGCGTTATTGCTCATTTTTGATATATTCTCCGGTTGTATAGCCAACTTCTCACCTTCTACCAGCAATTTTTACGCTACACGCAAAACCAATCGCATCGTATTTATTGCAATACATTTTCATATCGTGATTGTTGCGTTTCTATTGAATACGGATATTGGGTATGCAATAGGAATCTGGGCTTATACCATTCTGGGAGCATTTATCGTAAATTCCCTTATGGGTAAGCAATCACAACGATTTGTTGCAGGTTTGCTCCTGTCGATCGGCCTGGGTTGTATGCCCATGCTGCCAGATATGAAGCCGTATATGCTGATTACCTGTTCATTATTTATGCTTAAAGTGTTATTCAGCTTCGCCGTCGATCATTATGGCAGAACAACAAACAGCCTCGGTGAAGAAACATGAGCACTCCGTATACAATCGCCAGGCTAACGAAATCAGACAAACCTTCATTTGTATTCGTTTTGAGCAAAGCCTTTGCCCGAGATCCACTATTCCTGTACTTATTTGGTGATTCGGAGATGGATGAGAAGGCAAGGAGCCGTGTGATAGCTTTTGTTTCCTTTATGTTTGATAAAGCTTTTTTGGTCAGTGAGGAGGTCTGGGGGTTATTTGAAAATGAGTGCCTGCTCGGTGCATACATCGTAGAAAAACCAGAAAAGAACAAGCTTCAAAATATGAAAGAAGGATTTCTGCTCATGGGGCGGTTCATTCCGTTGTTTTTTCAAATGTCCGTAAAATCCTTATGGCTCCTTAATTCCTATATGCGAGTCACCAGATCCGCCGCTCCCCGGCTATCGCATCATTACCTCATTATGATTGGCGTAATACCTAAGTCTCAGGGAAAGGGAATTGGTAAATCGTTGCTGATGCACCTCATGAAAACAATTAATGGGGACACACATTCACAGGGAATTGCACTGGACACGGAAAACCAAGAAAATGTTAATATGTATCGCAAATGGGGATTTACCTTAAACAAAGAAACACACATCGATAATTTACGGGTGTATTGTATGTTTTATCATAAACAATCACATAACGTTAAAATTCCGAATGTTCTCGATGGATTAGGGAATCAACATTTGTGAATAACGGGATGAAATAAGGCATATTGAACAAATAATCAGGATGATGTGAGAGCGAGCGCCCCACCTGTCCAATAACAATAGTCAGCTGGAGTGCCGATATTGGGAGAACATGTGGAAACGAGTTGCTCCACATCATCCTGTTCATTCCCGGATTAATTCCACATTCAGAGTGGTAAGCCATGATCTATCCTTATGGAGGAGGTACCTTTATGATTGCAGATTTGAAGCTAGTACCGATTGGTACAATAGCCAGTTTCGAACGTCATTGGAAGTACTCTGTGGAAGAGGTATGGTCCTATTTAACGGAAAATGAAAAGCTCACAAAGTGGTTCTCCGAACTCGAAGTAACGGACCTTCGGGAAGGTGGGAGCATCAAGTTTAATATGCCGGATGGTACGTTCCTGGTTCTTCAAATTCTGGACTTTGTGCCGCATTCCGTTATTGAATACACCTGGGCAGAAGATCGGGTTCGGTTTGAGCTGCATCCAGAGCCGAATGGATGTCGGCTGCTGCTGATCGAAACCATTCATGCTATCACAAGTCATACACCTAAAGATCTAGCGGGGTGGCATGTGTGTCTGAGTGTCATTGGGGCATTACTCGCTGGCCGTACATTGGAATCACGTGAAGAGGAATGGGAAGCCTGGTATGAGAAGTATCAGGAGCATGTTGAAGATTTTCAGTCAATGTAGTCACAGGCTGCTGCCCCTCTGGGGCATGATCACAGGGGAGGAATGTATCGTGAAGGCGAATGACAAGTTACGAACTTATGCGCTATCTGATGTGGAAAACCTTAAAATACACGGAAGAACAACAGGAAGTAGAGCGCCCTTAACTTTGTTTTGGACCGGAAGTGCGGTTGAACTCAATGTAAAAGGCTCTGAGTTGTGGGTGGAGATTGAGTCCGATTATGACCTGTATGAGCCTTGGATCAGCATCCTGATTAACGGTGTCCCGGTGAGCAGACAGATGTTAATAGCAGGAAGGTATTGGGTCTGCGTATTCCGAGGTATGAACGAGAATGTGGTGAAACATGTACGTATCGTCAAAGATGTACAGGCCATGAATGGAGATCCAGGCTGCTACTTGCAAATACATGCGTTAAAAACGGATGGTGACTTCGTACCTGTAGAGGAAAAACCGTACAAGATTGAATTTATCGGCGACAGTATAACATCCGGAGAAGGTGCGATCGGGGCCAAAGCGGAAGAAGATTGGATTCCGATGTGGTTCAGCGCCATACATAATTATACGTATATGACTGCCGAAACGCTGAATGCAGAATACCGAGTCATCTCGCAGAGCGGGTGGGGTGTATTGACGAGTTGGGACAATAATCCGAATGCGAATATCCCTGATTATTACGAGCAAGTCTGTGGATTGTTGACCGGAGATAAGAACGCAGCACTTGGCGCAGGGGACAAGCATGATTTTAACTCCTGGCAGCCGGATGTAGTGGTCGTTAATCTGGGAAGCAATGATGGGGGGGCCTTTCAAACCCCGGCGTGGCAGGACCCCGTTACCGGAAAGGTGTACAAGCAACGCCTGAACGAAGACGGCACTTACCATGAAGAGGATCTGGCTGCTTTTGAGAATGCCGTGACCCGATTCTTGACCCAACTTCGAAAAAACAATCCAGAAGCGCATCTCGTATGGGCATACGGCATGCTTGGATTCCCGATGATGCCAGCGATTTATCGTGCTGTTGACGCTTATACGAAACAGGCTGGGGATACGAAAGTCTCGGTTATACAGCTTCCCAATACGACCGAGGAGACAGTAGGTGCCAGAAGTCATCCGGGTGAGTTGTCCCATAGAAGGACAGCTGATGCATTAGCGGAATATCTAAAGGGAATTTTAAATTAATAAGTTATGTTTAAAAAATGAGCAAAGCCAGATCTCTCTTGACTAGAGAGGTCTGGCTTTTGTTTTGCAGCGGTCTTTGGACAACTGAAAGGAATGTTAAACTACGTTATTTCCTTTGTACCTGGTAGCGGATCGAAACGATCTGCCCCAGTGTCTGTGTATGAATCATTTTAAAAAGGCTTGGTACCGTTCCTGTTGGAAACAGGGGGATTCCTTTGCCAAGAACCTTAGGAATAATGGCAATCTCAACCTCATCGAGCAGTTGTTGTTCCAGAACGGCTTGCACCAGCTGGCCTCCGCCAACAATCCAAATGTCACCGCTGGAGTCCTGCTTCAATCGGGGAATCAGGTGTTCCACAGCCTCGTCCGTAAATTGTACATGCGGTGCAGGGGCTTGTTTGGAACGGGAAAGTACATACGTCGGGCGATCCGCATAAGGGAAATCCTCTGACAGCTTGAGCACCTCTTCATACGTAAGACGTCCCATGACCACCGATCCAATCGTTGAATAAAACTCGCCATACCCGTTATCGCCACCATCGCCTTCCACATCGAACAGCCAATCCACCGAACCATCCGGTCTGGCAATGTACCCATCCAGACTCATCGCAATGTATAGCACTGTTTTGTTATTTGACATCATTCATCGCTCCTTTCTAAACTGTATGATACACTTCAATTATGACAAAACATGACGCAATTAGGTGGTCCAGTCCATGAATAATAGAAAGCTTGCCATTATGCGACTTATGGATTCAAGAAAAAAGTTCACAGCCCGTGAATTGGCTGAGCGCTTTCAGGTGTCGATTCGCACGATTCAGCGAGATCTGAATGATCTGCAGGAGATGGGGTTTCCTTTGTACACAGAGGTTGGAGTGAACGGGGGTTACCGAGTGCTTCCTAATCGAATTTTGCCACCTCTTCAGCTTACCCAGCATGAGGCGCTGGGGCTGTTTATGATGATTGAATATTTGGAGAACGTCCCGGATTTTCCGTATGGTTCGATTCGTACGCATTTGGGCGAAGAGTACTTCTCCACCTTGCCCCAGGACGTGCAGGATCTGATTACACGCATGAGGGAACATATCACATTTGTCCAACATCCGGGTGAGCATACCGAGTCATTAACAACAGAGATATTAGGCGCGGCGGTGGAACAAAGAGAGATTGAATTTATGTATCATTCCCGGCAGGGATATAAAAAAGTACAGGTCGTTCCCATCGGCATCTATTACGATCACGGGTATTGGTACATGCCGGCTCGTCGGAAGGATCGGGTGTTGTTGTATCGGGTGGATCGCATACAGAAGCTGATCATGCTGGATTCTATCGACGAGTCGGTTCCAAGTTTGCAAGCATGGCTGGAGTCCAAGGATGACAGGGAGAGCGTGGAAGTTGTACTGCAATTCACGGATTTTGGCGCGAGGCTGGCAGGATCGGATGTACTGTTTAACTCGGTTGAAGGTAATGAGTGGCGAGGAGGAGTTCCACCTGAGGAATTCCCTTTTACAGCGCGGAAGCTGCTCTCCTATGGGCCTGAAGTAAAGGTGATTGAGCCGCTGGAGCTGCAGAAACAAGTCAGAGATATGCTGGAGCGGAGTTTAAATCAGTACCCGTAAGTCGAAGGTGATCTGTGGGCAGGCCAATAAGCCAGGGAAAGTCCTTGATTGAAGGATAACGTGTTACCTGTATTGAAACTATAAGAATGCACATAGCGATAATATTTTACCAGACATGAATTACGGAATGGGGGGCTACCATGATTCAATTCATAAGAAATTTCACGATCCGCTCTATGCAGAGTCCAGGCGATGAACAACGGCGGTTGTTTGCATAGAGCTTGTAATCCATTTCCGCCATGCCAGTATAGTTCGCCTAAGATGCGTTCATCGGTTGACTCTGCTGCCTTAAAGATCTAACTTTTAAGGAGTGGAGCGATATGAAGTATATTAATGCAGATACCATCTTCCCGGAAGAGTTATTGAAGGAAATACAGCGCCATGTCCCCGGTGGGCTAGTGTATATCCCCAAACCGAAGGAAGCCCATCAAAGGTGGGGCGAGGGTTCTGGAAGCAAGATGCTTTTGAAACAAAGGAACGATGAGATCCGCCAACTATTTGCTGCGGGTATGTCCATTGACCAACTTATAGAGCAATTTTGTCTGTCCATCGACAGTATCAAAAAAATTGTATATTCCAAAAAGTGATTTAAAGGATAGAGCTGCATTCGTGAAATCGAATGTGGCTTTTTAATTAACGCATAACAATGAGGCATATATTATCAAAAATATGTATCCTCTATACCTCATGATTTATCCGGACATTATGGTCTGGATGCAGAACACACTGCGAATCAACATGGGATTTTCGAGGAGAGTAACGAGTTCAAAACGTTGCAAGATCAATATGATGTCCAGAACATATGGTGGGAAAAACCGAACGTCCTCTATGCATTTTTGATTAGAGTAGATGGCGTACCCGCAGGTTTTGTATTTGTGGCTACTGCGCCTCATTGTTCGGCAGACACGGATTTCTTTGTACATGAATTTTTTCTAATGCAGCCATTCAGAGGTGTGGGGATTGCAGAGTACGCTGCAAAAGAGGTATTCCGGAGATATCCGGGCCGATGGGAGATATTTACGAATCCTTCAGAGAAAAATAGAGTAGGTCAACACTTTTGGCGAAAGACCGTATCGAACTATACGCAAGGAAATTACAAGGAGCAACATGAGCAAACCTATGATGGGGAAAAGCTGATCTTCAGATTTTTAAATCATTAAATTCCTGTCCCGTGAACGAAAAGTCATGGGGCTAATTTAACGTAATCAAAGTAACAGAATCAAGCTCACTCTGCACCTCTAAATCAGTGAGAGTGAGCACCCCGGTTGTAGATACGTTATAACCATTGGTATTACTGATCCTCGTGCTACTTAGAACATCTAGTCATATGGGATCATATAGAGACAAGCATTGAAATGACAGAAAAAAAGGGATGGCAGACTTAAAAAGTCGCTGTCCCTTTTTGCACACCTGTTAGTCTACCCTGCTTACCAATCTATTTATGACCTTTGCGGACCTTGAGTTGCATGCGTTTGATTGTTGTATTCTGCATAACCTCAAGCACGAGTGGGCCTTTGCCGTTCAGAATTTCCACATCGGTTACATTATCCAGAATGGTAATAATCCCGATGTCGTCTGCCGTGACGCCTTCAATTTTGGCGATCGTGCCCACGAAGTCTACCGCCCGGAGTTTCTTTTTCTTGCCTCCGTTGAAGTTCAGCTTCATGATCTGTTGGTTCAACTGTTCACGCTTGTCTTTTTTGCGTTCTGGCACGATCTTCAACCGTTTCTCGAACGCTTCCCGACGACGGTCAACAGCTTCCTCGGAAGGAGCTTTCACGACAGGAATTGCAAATCCGATATACGATTCGATCTCGGCCAGACGTCTGCCATCCTTCGGGGTAACCAAGGTAAAGGCTTTACCTGTTTTCCCGGCGCGACCCGTACGACCTGTACGGTGCACGTAGCCTTCTTTTTCCAAAGGAATATCGTAGTTGATGACATGGGTAATATTCGTGATATCAATCCCCCGGGCAGCTACATCTGTTGCAATCAGATAACGGAATTGTCCTCTTCTGAATGCATTCATCACTTCGATGCGCTCATCCTGCTCCATGCCTCCGTGGATGCGATCCGCTGGATAATCGAGGTCAGCCATGACCCGGAACAGTTTATCCACGTTCTCTTGCGTACGACAAAACACGATACAGCTATCCGGGTTCTCGACAATAAGCAGGTCCTGTAGGAGCGCCGTCTTGTTCACCTCTGGTACGTGAATCACAGCATGTTCAATCGTGGCTGTTGTAAGACCGCTAGCCTTGATCTCAATCTCTACCGGATTGTTCATGTATTTACGTGACAGCTTAGCTACATCCTCAGGGAACGTAGCGGAAAATAACATCGTCACTCGCTCGCTCGGCAGTGCCTGAATAATGGACTGTACTGTCTCGATGAAGCCCATATTCAGCATCTCATCGGCTTCGTCAATAACCAGGTATGAGATCCGATCCAGCGGCAGGGTGCCGCGTTCGATATGGTCCAGTACCCGTCCAGGTGTGCCTACAGCGACATGCGTTCTTTGTTTTAACTCGGCTTTTTGGACATGAAAAGGAGACTGACCATATAGTGCGGTTGCTTTAATACGCTTAAAGCGACCGATATTGGTAATATCTTCGTTGACTTGCAAAGCCAGCTCGCGGGTTGGCGTGAGTATCAAAGCCTGAGGCTTGTTTTCGTTCCAATCTACCAGCTCACAGATTGGAATGCCGTAGGCGGCTGTTTTCCCGCTGCCTGTTTGGGATTTGACCACAAGATCTTTATTTTCAAGGGCTACTGGAATAACTTTGGTCTGAACCTCCGTTGGGGTTTCATAGCCCAGGCTATCCAGCGCTTTTACGATTTCTTCGCCAAGTCCATAATCTTTAAATTGTTGCTTACTCATCGTTAACCTCTTTTACGTTAGTTTTGAATACAAGAGCATATTGCATAATTCCTTAAAGTGACTTGTACAAGGGAGCGTTTAGTATCGAATTATTCAATATGCTTATATACAAGCATTGCACCGTACATTTATCGTATACCTCTTCATTATACTCTATATATAGGTTTGCTAACGGAGTAATTGCAGTGAGCAACAAGATTATTGTCACTTTTCGGGGCTAAGGTCTGTCGCTGTTCTTCTATGAAAGCCATCACTTCTGAAAATGAAGGTGTATCAAAGCGTTCCACGTGAAAACGAAATGTATCGGTTGCTATGCCTTTTGTTAATGAATAACCATTTTCCTGGCTTTGGTCTGCGGAGGAGAAGATTTGGCGATAGACGGACCTGTCCACACTTCAGCTCTGCGTCCAACCAATGTTCCATCCAAAGGGACAGAGACGGTCTCACCATTGATGATAAGTTCGGCATTTGTATGAAGTGAAATCAAGATGGGGCCTGATTCAACACCGTTATCTTCTTCATTATGGATGAGGACTTGTCCCTTTTCTTCAACAAAATCCGTGATCACTCCGCTAACAGGAGCTTTCCCCTCCTCCTTTTCTGCTGATTCTTCTGAACATCCTAACGTTAACAGAAGCAAAATGAGCGGCATTAGGGACAATTTTCGCACAACGGACACTCGTTACTCACCTCTTCCTTTGTAATGGTTCTATACGTATGACGGTTTCTGAGCCACCAAAGTTCCTGCACATCGCTGAAAAAGAACGGAAATATCCTCAATTTCATCTGGAACCGGGAAATGGAATATGTTAACATATGGGTAACTTACGGAACGGAGGGATATGTGTGGCAAATTTTATCCGATTGAGATAGTATGGCGAAACATTTGTTTGCGCTTGCTGTATTTCTGCCTGTGTGCAGCTCATCGGGATCGGTTTGCCTATTTACACGTATGCCGCTAGTCATTAAAGAAACACTCGTTTAGAGTGGTTTTTTGGTGTACTACTATTTTATTGCGAGCATTCAGGTATACCCAATATCCGAAATAGACTGCACAGGCATGGATGTCTGTGTTTCTTATTTTATTGAGGAAAAGGGGAGATCCTGAAATGACAAAATCGAACGTGAATGAGCAGTTGGAATTTCAAAAGGAACTAACATCTTTAGCTGCACAGAACGGGCTTCAGATTGCTGAGGAATCCGTGATAATCAATGAGTCCGGTATGGACTTTCGTGTAGGGTTTGCCACCGATGAACAGGGACAACAGTGGATACTGCGCCAGCCACGGCGCGAGGATGTATGGGAGCGGGCTGTAAATGAGCGCAAGGTGCTGGAGGTTGTAAAAAGGCATCTGCCGATAGAGGTACCGGAGTGGCGGATCTTTACGCCGGAGCTGATCGCTTATCCTTTACTTGTTGGAGAACCGATCGCCGTAGTTGATCCGGCAGGGGGAGGGTACGCTTGGCGTTTTTCGCAGGAAAGCCTATTCGAAGATTTTTTCGATTCGCTCGCTGCTACCCTCGCCGCATTGCATAACATTGATCCTGATGAGGCGGTAAAGGGCGGAGTGCGCAGCAAGACGCCTACAGAAGCTCGTGAAGCTTTTGCAGCCAATATTGAGGAGATTAAACAAAGCTTTGCGGTACCAGATCAACTGGCCAGTCGGTGGGAAACGTGGCTGACAACGGACAGCTATTGGCCTGAGCACTCAACGTTCAATCACGGTGATCTGCACCCACCGCACATTATCGTCAACGATGCCCAGCGGGTAACGGGGTTAATTGACTGGACAGAAGCAGAGATCGCCGACCCGGGTAAGGATTTTGTCATCTATTATGCGCTCTTCGAAGAGGAAGGCTTGCGGGATTTGCTCAATCGCTATGAGCAGGCAGGGGGAAGGACGTGGCCTCGGATGCTGGAGCATATTCGGGAGCAGTGGGCGGCATACCCGGCAGTTGTGGCAAAGTTTGCGTTAATTACTGGAGAAGAGTCCAATATGGAAATGGCGAGAGGTATGCTTGCGAACTGGGATGTGAAACAGGGCTAAAATTCTAAGCCAAAGTTAGAAACTGAAAAAGCGATCCCTCCATTGTTGTGGGGGATCGCTTTTTGGTTTGTTCTTGATCCAGGGTTTGTTATGTACGACCTGGCAGCAAAAGCCTAGAGGGGAGTAAAACTCTTACGCTATAACAGCGGTTATAGAATGGGCTCTTTTAGTATCTAACTGGAGGTAGACGCGGTGAATGGACGCCTATGTTATTCTCTTTCTGGATGATTGGTGTGCTTCTTTTCAAGTGATACAGAAAGGTGATACGGAAAGGGGGGTGTCCATGACATTTGGTTATCTTTTAAGGGATGCAGGTTTGGCTAAGCCACGGGTGCTCGTCGTTGGGCAAGGCGGGAACGCTACCGGTTACGCCCGGGTTCTGGAGAGCCTGGCTGGTTACCTGAAGGATGATTTTGATCTGGTCTACTTTGCCATCAGTGACTATGGTGATGTGTCACGTGATACCACATGGAAGCTGGAAATCAATCAGATGCTGGGTGACAAGTACGGCTGCTTGCAATTGCCGGGGCTATTACGTAAATATCGGCCTGATCTGGTGCTGATGTGCGATGATCTTGGTTTTTATGGACTGCATGAAGAAGCACTTCGGCATTATGAGGGAATCACGGTTGTATACTGTCCGATCGATACCCCGGTGGATTCATCCCGATTGAGGGCATTGAGTTATGCCGATGTAGTAGTCACTTACACACATTTTGGATTCAATATGGTATCCCAGGCCTTTGAACAAGAGAGGAGTCGGGGCGTACATGTCGGAAGCCCGCGGATGTACATTCTTCCTCACGGGGTGGAGACATCGCAGTTCTACCCATTGTCATCCCGGCCGCTTCAGAAGCAAGGACTGACAAGAGAAAGACGTCATGCACGGATGTTCATGTTTCCAGATCGACCGGATCTGCAGGACGCATTCATTGTACTGAATGCCAATCGTAACGGACAACGAAAAAGGGTGGATATTACCCTTGAGGCTTTTGCCGAGTTTGCTCAGGGCAAGCCGGATGTCTATCTCTATTTGCACATGGGGATGCGCGATTGCGGTGTTGACGTGCTCAAACTGGCGAGCGAGTACGGCATTATGGACCGACTATTGACAACAACCCGTGACAGGCAAAGGCCGCGTACAAACGAAATCGATCTGAACCTTATATACAACTCAGCTGATGTGGGGCTAAACACCAGCAGTGGCGAAGGATGGGGACTCGTTGCTTTTGAACATGCGGCCACCGGGGCAGCCCAGGTGGTGCCGGATCACAGTGCCTGCGGAGAATTGTGGCGGGCGGAAGGAATCTGTATTCCTTCCAAGCCAGAGACAGGAAACATGCCCGTGGTGTCTGCCAAGACAACTGCCCAAGTTCTGGAGGAATTGTATACCTCCCCTGTTTATCTGGAAGACCGATCCTGGCAGGCCTATCAATACGCAACTTCTCTGGAATGGAGGTGGCAGGAAATCGCAAAGCGCTGGAAACAACTGTTTCACCAGGAATTGCAGAGATTGGAGGAAAAAACGCATTGAAGCTATCCCTTTTGACATGGAATATGCAAGGAAAGGACTCCAAGGACCCGGATAAAATGGGCAATAAAATGAGCGCGCTGAAGAACTGGTTATTTTCCGGAGCTGTCGAAAATCCGATCATTTGTCTTCAGGAGTGCGGCAAGCTTGATGAGTTCAAACAATTGAGACCCATTAGTCCCAAATCCTCCGTATCCGCCGGAGATATCCGTTTTAGTTCAAGGCAGGTAATGTTTGTGGTCTACTACGAGGCGGAGGTCGATAACAATCGGACCAATCTGGCCATTGTGACCCGAGCGGATCTGGCAACCGGGAATGTGGAAGCTATCCTCCCGCCACCGCGTCAATCTGGACTTCGTTCTGTTGTTGGTATGGAGATAGCCCATACTGGAGGGTTGTATATCTACTCCCAGCATGCTCCGTCCTCAAATCCCAAGTTTGCTTCGAGGTATACCCGGCTTATGTTACCCAAAATTAGAAATTCACAATGGATCTATGCCGGAGATTTCAACTGCGAGCCTTCCGAGCTGGATCAGGGAACAGGGGACTGGCAGCAAGACTGGATCGTTACGGCGGGTTCGGAGCAAACCCAGATCAGCGGTGGCAAGCTGGATTATGTAGTCAGCCGAAATATGCTGTCCTCCATTCCAGGTAACGGAATTCGCTGGATCAGGGAAATTCCCGGCAAAGCCGACAATTTTGTATCGGATCACTATGTTCAATATTTTGAAGTTACGCTGAAATAAGAGCGTGAACGAATCATTTGAATACAGAGGAGGATTATCCACATGGGGAAGATTGAAAACACAGAACAGACCCCGATAATGTCACAAGCCAACGCACTTGCCCAGGGAATGAATATTTACGGTACACGTGACGTATCCTCGTTTATCAAATTGCTGGTTTCTCCGGCCAAGGCCGCGGTCAAGACGGTTACCTTTCTGGGGAAAGACTATGAGGTTCCCGAATATGTGAACCTGATTCAGGATACGGAAACCTATGATGAAGGCGGCGCGTTCCGAACACGTGAAGAAGTCCAGAACAGTCTGGCTGCTCATGTAGGCATACAGGGAAGCTATGGTGCGTTCAGCGGGGAGATGGCTCTTGATTACTCGGGTGAATTCAACAAGAACAGCCAGTATGCCTACGCATACCGAAATTTTTACGCTGAAGCGGCTACGCTGCAATTCCAGTATGACGCCCGTTTTTTATCCGATGAATTTAACGAACGACTGAACGAATTGCCGTATGAGCTGTCGGATGAAAATTTGGACGTGTTCAGCAGCTTCTTTAATGACTTTGGCATGTATTTTACCAATAAAATCGTACTTGGCGGTTCACTCCAATTTTACACCGCTGTAAGTGTGGAAGGCCTATCCAATGTGCAGGAAATCTCCGCCATGATGAAGGCACAGTACGAGGCACTGTTCAGCAGTGGCAGTCTGGATGCCGGAGTCAAGAACAGCAGTGCGTGGAAGCAGTACGCGTCACATAGCAGCACAACGGTTCGTGCCCATGGAGGCAATCCCTCGGAGGTGTCCGATCTGACACTGATCAATCCGTTGGAACCCGGGGAGAACACGGTAAATCTGTTCCGTAAGTGGGTGGACAGCGTCTCATCCGAGCCCGCCATTATTGATTTTACGCTTGAAGGGATCTGGCAGATTTGCGGGAAGAAGCGGCAAGCTGTGCAGGCCGCCTGGGAAAAGTACGCAAGAAGTATGCACCCGCACCTAGCTATTGGGACGCGCAGCCGTGGAATCACTTGGCCGATTGAAGATAAGGCCATCGTACCCGATATCTACATCGGATCTGTTCCCTACGAGCCCTCCTCCGGGCAACCGGGCGGTCCAGCCGGATATCAAGTCGTTATTTTGGACAGTAGCAATCTGAGCCATGTACTGCTCGATCGCTATTATACGGTTCCCAAAGAGCAAGGGTGGATCAGGACCTACCATGTGTTGTTTGATCAGATGAAGCAGGACATTCAGGGCAAGCTGGATACGGCCGGCAATATCCTGATTATCAGTTCTTTTGGCATTGACAGCGGCATGTCTCCCACGCCTGATATTGTTGGCATGTTACGCAGTGCCGGAGCGGGTGAACAACTCAATTATTGGCTGAAGGAACACCAGGAGAGCCAGGGACCGGGTAACTCATGGGTACTGTATCCGTCGAATTACATGCTGGTTGGCATTTTTGGCAATGGTCCAGATACGGGCATCGAATTTTATGATTATAATACGCTTGAAACGGCCCAGCTTAATGTATATTTGTATCGAGAGATCTACAGCGGCAACTATACTTTGGGACTTGGGGAAATGTAATTGCGGGGATAAACGGCTTTTTAGCCAGAATTGTCTGAAACCTGAGCTTATTGTCAGATGTTCATTACAAGCAAAAACCAACCCAGCTAACAGGCTGAGTTGGTTTTTTCGATTTCTGGCGATGCAGGCCATTTCCTCAATATATAGAGCTGTTAAAGTTAAGGCAGCATGTTTACATATTTACCGTAGACATAAGCTATGCGACCATCCAGTTTCACTTTTACCCAACCATACTTATCGGTACTGATCACCTCAAGGACGGTGCCTTTCGGTACGGCAGTAATTACTTTGGCTTTGGATGATGAGCTGGAACGCACGTTCAGGTAGGCTGCAGTAACCTTGGCTTGTTTACCTTTAACGACTGTACCTGGTTTACTTGCACCTGGTGATGTCGATGGTTTGCCGGGTTTCGATGTGTCTGGTGTCGGTTTAGGTACCGTTGGTGTTGTAGGCTTCTCAGGTGTAGTCGTCTCTTCCTCACCACTGCCAGTGGAAGCCTTGCGAGCTTTATTCAGCTCTTGATAGAACTCACCTTTGGTTTTCGCGCCAGACAATTTCGCTATACTCACGTTTACTTTGGTGGCAAGTGCAGTCATTTCTTCTTCAGTCACCGCATCCAAAATATTAATGGACGCAATATTGGTATACTTGCCATCTTCCGTTGTCGGAACGGTCATAATGCCATCGTTGATCAATTCTACGATATCTGCACGTGCAGGTGCTGTCAGATCCACACCGGTGATCTTCCAGTTGTGCTGGATCTTCGGTTCGTAGACGCCTTTCATCACATCTTTCAGATAAGCAATCGACAGATTACGGATCGTACCTTGTATCTCGCCGAATGCCGAAGCATCCTTGGAGGACCATAACGGTTTGAACTTACGTCCTTCCAGAGCGCCACCTTTGGCAATCAGCGCTTCCATCCGGTAAGCATTCATGCCGAGCTTGAGTGTATCGTCTTCTTTAACCACTGTGCCATTGCTGTACTTGAGGTTCTTAATCCGACTGCCGTAAGGCTTGGTCAGGTCAATTTCATACGTCACCCCGCCGAAGAAATCGTCGGTGCTGTATTTGGATGCACGTCGTTTCGGATCAAAACTGATCGTCACATCGCCAGGGCGTGTGGAGTTAAAATATCCCGCAGACCATTCCATGTAATCCTTCAGATCACGTCCGGTCACTTCATATACGGTTACTTCACCGAAGGTGTATTGGTAGTTGAACGCAATATCCTTTTTCTTGATCGGTCCAACGTCCAGCTTGGCTTTATCGTTATCAATCTGGTGCGCGACAACGTCGGCATCGCTATAATGCAGCATGACCTCGGTGAAGAAGCCCGAGAGTGGTGTCTCCTGAATCTGCACGGCAGGAATGCCTTTGATCTCATCTGCCGGTACCAGGTTGGTTCCTTTCAGTTCAGCCACTTCAATGTTGGCATCGGCACGAGCGAACTCATGGAACGGATGCAGTGTATTTTCCAGTCCGGGATCGGACACTTCATAAGAGCCATCAGCTGCTTTTACAGCGAGTGCCTGAGCTTCCTTGCTTTTCAGTACAACCTTGTCGCCTTCTTTGGCAAACGTGAGGTCAATCCGTGAAATGTGTGAACCATATTTGTTCGGCTCGGAGATCAATACGCCGTTTACCGTTTGCGATTCAATTAGTGTATGCATGTGTCCGGCAAAAATGGCAGCCAGCTCCGGGTTGGCATTGGCGATATCCGTGACCCCGGTTCCCGGGTTCCCGTTCTCGTTGTCCAGTCCCATATGCATGAGTCCAACCATGACGTCCACTTTGCCTTTCAGCTCGGCGATAGCCTTCTTGGTCTCTTCCACAGGGTCTTTGACAATGATACCGTCCAGGTGATCCGTCCCTTTTTCGAACTCGGTAATCATGGGTGTGTTCATTCCGATGATGCCAACCTTGATACCGTCTTTCTCAATAATCGTATAGGCAGGCATGTAGCGGTCGCCGTTTTCTTTGAAAATGTTACCTACCAAGGGTTGTCCCTTGAACTGTGAGGAAATCTTCTCTAATACGTCCAATCCAAAGTTAAATTCATGATTTCCCATAACCCATGCGTCATATTTCATTTCGTTCATTGCGACCATCATGGGAGATTGAGGTTGATCGTTGAACAGTTCAGCCGAGTTGTCCTGAATCATGTCGCCTGCATCCAGCAAAATCGTATTCGGATTCTCAGCACGCACCTTTTTCACGATCGAGTACAACTGCGTCATGCTTCCTGTCGGATTCGGACCGTCCAGAGCGTAGTCCCATGGCATGAATCGGCCGTGAATGTCCGATGTTCCCAGCAACGTAATCTTGGTTTCCTTGTCTGCTTCAGCAGCCTGAGCTGACGTGGAAGCGAAGGGGGCAAAGAGGATGGAGGCACATAGGAGGAATGATAAGGGCCATCCGGCGAATCGTTTCGGTGAAAATTTGCGCATGTTGTAATCTCCCTTGTTATCTAGTGTTATGTAAAGATAGGTGTCATTGGAGTTAATACTAGATAAACATTTGGTAAATGTAAACCACAAAATGACAAATAAAAGAGACTACTCTGGATCATTCGAGAGGAATTCACTGGAAATGATTAGAGTAGTCTCTACACGTCTCTTTATATGTTTAAACTTCTTCCTCAACAACACCCAAATCATAATTGATTGTATATGACGCTTGGCACTTCAGTATGAGCATGTTACTGATGAAGAAGGGATTTTCTCGTTATGGAAGAGAGCACTTTGCTCCAGAACAACGGGCTCCTTAACTCTTAAAGCGTCTCAATTGAACTATGACTACGAGAGGTGAAGAATTTTATTTTGACAACGATAGACACCAAAGCAAGCAAACCAAACATCATCCCGCTCCAGATAACCTGATGAATTCCAAGTTGGGCAATGAACCAGCCGCCAATGGAGGTACCGAGGGTAATCCCCAGATTAGAGAAAGAGACAAAGAGGCTATTTCCGAATTCCGGTGCTTCCCGAGACTCCGTTGTTAGCCAAGTTTGACTGACAATCAGACCACCAGAGTGAATGGCACCCCAGACAAACACCATAAGGATCATCGGGGTGAAGTAGGAGCCTGCATAATAAACGAGTAAATAAGCTGCCATGTATAGCACTGGGAAAAGGAGAACTGTCCTCGGAATATTCCGATGCAGAAGCTGTCCAAACACCAAATTCCCGGCAATCATAATGACGCCAAAGACCAAGAGCATTACACTAATCCAGGAACCGCCCATATGAGTGACTTGCCCAAGATATTCGGCGAAATAACTGTACACGGAGAACATGGCTGCAAAAATAAAAACGACGGTGGCAATGTTCAACCACAGCGCAGGTTTACGCAAAATACCGATCTGTTTGCCATAAGACATCTTTTCTTTCACAGGCATCGAAGGCAGCCAAATCCATATACCGACGAAAGCGATCATACTGACTACTGCACCGAACCAGAACGCAGTCTCCAGTGAGAAGCGATCCGCAAGATAGGAAGTTAGGGGTACGCCGAATGCAAAGCCAGCGGTGATGCCGGTAAACACTTTGGCAACCGCCTGACTGCTCTTTTCCGCTGGGACCAGTTTGGCACCCGTGACGAGAGCAACAGAGAAGAAGACGGGATGAAAGATGGCCGGGATAATCCGAAAGATGAACATCATGTCGAATCGGGTTGTGTAGGCATAGACTACGTTGGAAATGGCAAACAACAGCACAGCCGTTAACAATATGGTTTTACGATTGATACCGGATACGAGTAAAGTCAGGAAAGGGCCGGACACGGCAACGACCAGAGCGAAAATACTTACCAGCCATCCAGCCTGTGCAGCGGTGATGTTGAATTTCTGCGTAATCAGGGGCAGGACACCTATAATGCCTACTTCTGTAGTGATGATGGCGAATACACCCAATGCCAGAATGAGGATGAGCAGCGGGTTAACCTGTTGTGATTTCATTTTAAAAAGTAGACCTCCAATTGATTTTATATTTATATATATAGAAAAATAGATACAATAAGTTGAATAAATACCTCCTTATCTTATATTAATGATCGCTAAAAAATCAGGTTCTCTGCATTACATTATATCTAGATTTATAGATTTGTAAATATAATAAAGTGGAATGATCTTTGGTTCGCTAAATATAATCACTATCCAATACCTATAATTATTGAGGGATAAGCTATACTTTTTACATGGATAATTACAAATATATCCAGTAAAATGAAATTGTAAGCGCTTACCATATGGTCAACTATTATACTTTTAAAGGAGGAAATACATTGTTTAAGTCCAAATGGTTCAAAACGGTGGGTTCGCTCGCTTTAGTGGGTGTACTTGCTGCATCAGTAGCCGTGGGCAGTGTGAGTGCCGGTTTGGCGAAAGGCAGCAAATTTCTAGGGAATATCATCGCAAGCAGTGTGCCTTCCAATTTTAATCCCTACTGGAATCAGGTGACACCCGAGAATTCAACCAAATGGGATGCGGTTGAGGGTACACGCAACGTCATGAACTGGTCTCAGGCAGACATGGCATACAATCATGCCGTCAATAATGGATTTCCTTTCAAGTTCCATACTTTGGTGTGGGGAAATCAGCAGCCAGGATGGATAAACAGTCTTTCGGCTGCTGATCAGAAGGCTGAAGTGACACAGTGGATAAAAGCAGCGGGACAACGTTACCCTAAAGCCGCATTTGTGGATGTAGTCAATGAGCCGCTGCATGCCAAGCCTTCCTATCGCAACGCCATTGGAGGGGATGGAGCAACGGGCTGGGATTGGGTCATTTGGTCTTTCGAACAGGCGAGACAAGCCTTTCCCAATTCCAAATTGCTGATCAATGAATACGGCATCATCGGTGATCCGGCTAAAGCGGATCAATATATACAGATTATCAATATCCTGAAAAGCAGAGGCCTTGTTGACGGGATTGGTATTCAGGCCCATTACTTTAATATGGATAACGTTTCCGTAAGCACAATGAATACCGTATTGAACAAGCTGGCGGCGACCGGTCTGCCGATTTATGTATCCGAACTGGACATGACGGGTGATGACAATACCCAATTACAACGTTACCAACAGAAGTTCCCTGTACTATGGAAGCATTCCGCTGTTAAAGGTGTGACGCTGTGGGGGTACAACCAGAATCAAACCTGGCAAGCAGGTTCCCATCTGGTGAACAGCAATGGTACAGAGCGTCCAGCAATGCAGTGGCTGAGAAACTATCTGGCTAACAATCCTTAAGCAGCATAATAATCACGTTCTTCCTGCTATCACTTGTATCCAAAAAATAGCGCCTGTTCCGCAGATCAAGTAGCGGTCAGAGCGCTATTTTTTAATACGTCTTGACTAGGACGGAATGACAATACTGTTGAAGGAATCAGCTTCCAACTCGAACCGGAGTGTCTGCCCTTCATATGCCAGATGCAGGTCACGTCTGTCCTTGAACGGGTTGTTGATGACAATGACGAGAATATTGTCCGGGTTGCGGAAAGCGACTGCTTTGCCGCTCCAGGCTCCAGACAATCCTACTCTTCGCGCACCAGGAACGACATCATGAGCAAAATGTTTCATCACATAATACTCGGGATTCCGTATGGTTCCTTTGGCATCCGGATCTACTGTAATCATGGAGTTTTGCTCCCATCCCCACGTGCTGCGGCCTTTTGGCTCCAGAACCATGTTCCAGTAAATGTATGCATTCACTCCATTGCTGAAATAATGCTGATATAGATTGAATACATACTTGGCATAGTTCCAAGAGTTATTGCCATCACCGCACTCATTCTCGGTCTGCATGTAACGAAGCTCCGGGTAACTTGCGGCTGTACGTTGAATGGCGTTTTTGCCTGCCCATTGATAACCGACTCCCTTGATATAGGCGTACGCTTTGGGATCACTAAGCACCAGTCCGGCATATTCGTCGAAATCATTCGTTTTCTTCTTGATCAATTCTTCCCATGGATCAGGTGCATTGATCGTTCCCAGCCAGATTTCCGTGTCCAGACCATGCTCGTCAAAAGCAGGCCCCAGGTAATCGGCGATAAACTCACGCAGCTGCTCACCAGTCCACATGCAGGAAGGGAATTTCTGATCCGCGATGACTTCGTTTTGTACATGGACCTGATGGATCGTAATGCCAGCGTCCTGGTAAGCCTGTACAAATTTGACGAAATACAGCGCATACGCTTCCAGAATATCCTTTTCCCAGCGCAGCGTTCCGTAGTTATAGGCTTTCGGCGATTTCATCCAGGTTGGCGGGCTCCACGGCGAGGCGAAGAATTGCAGATTCGGATTGTAGGTCAGGGCCTCTTTGATGTATGGAATCAGATATTTGAAGTCGCGCTCGATCGAAAAATGTTCCATTGCCACGTCACCGTCCACCTCATTGTGACTATACCATTGCTCTGCATAATCACTCGCGCCAATGGGCAGGCGGCAGATGCTGAATTTCTGATCTCCCTCCGGATGGAAGAGGGAATGAAATACGTCATGGCGCTGTTCCTCATTCAAGTGGGACAGCGCCATATAACCAAGCTCATTGAAACAACCGCCAAATCCTTCAACAAGCTGATGCTGTTCACCTGTGAGCTTTAAGTTAGCGTTTTCATTTGTAAGTGTATAAGAAATCTCTTTCCACGAATGATCTGGTGTGGTGGAATAACCATGTAACGTCAGGGACATTGGAATTTCCTCCTCGCTTGAATCTCAGGTATGATGTACAGTCAGTATATCAAGACCTGTTGCAAAAGAAGATACGCTGAACCGCGTAAAATTTGCCCTAATCCAAGGTGGTGAAATTCATGATCATCCCAGAACCATATCGTTCTTATCTATCTCCGGAGAGCCGATGGCTGCCTGCGACGGACTGGAACGTCAAGCTGTTTGGTGCTCACATGCAGAAGGTGAAGCAAGGATGGCAAGTGCCGCTTGAATCACATTTGGCCTTCGAATTGATACTGATTCTGGAAGGGTCGCAGACGACGATACTGGAGAACATCCGATATGATCTCCAAGCAGGAGATATATTGCTTATCCCGCCTGGCTGCAAACATACCAATGAATGTAATCAGGAGCAGGGGCTGACCTACTTTATTGCCCATTTCAATGTAGATGAGGTTCTGTTTCGCCAAGAGATGAGTAGACGTGTGCAGATGCTGTTCCCATGTGGCGGCGAGGATAACCATCGATTGACGGAGGTCATGATGAAATGGGTGGACCTGCTTCAGGATAAAGAAGAATATACAACGTCGGATTTGTTCCGCATGCAGGCTGGTTTGCTGGAGATTTTAGCGATATTGGCAGAGCAGAGTTCCTCCCGTTCCCAAGAAGCCGTATCGCCTACTGTGGCCCATTATGCAACGCTGATTGCCGAGGCCATCAAGGGTCAGTTCAATGCCGGTAATATCCAGCGGGAAGGGCTGGGGGACAAGCAGGTTCGGATGGAAGAGATCGCTGCTTCGCTTCAAATCAGTCCTGGTTATGCACTGGAGACGTTTCAGAAAGTATATGGCATCTCCCCGCGCAGATATTTGTCCGAACTGAAACTTCACGAGGCCAAGCAGCTGATACATCAACCTGATCTGAACCTCACTCGGGTTGCTGCGATGCTCGGATATTCCAGTCTTGCGCATTTTAGCCGGCAGTTCAGAAGATGGACTGGCATGAGTCCCAGTGAATACAGGCAGACGATGGGCAGTATCCGTTTTTTCGATTAAACAATCGCATTCCCCGTGCGCGCGTGCTCGTATCCCGTTTAATGCTCACCAAAAATCCCCGCTGATGTTCAGACGGGGACTTCGCTGTGCATGTAGCAATCTACAGGGATGGCTTATGAATTGAATGGTACATTGAGATAAGTGCTTGGTGCTTGATCATGCTTTGCTTAATTAAGGTTGCACACTCTCGTCTTGCGCTTTATTTTCGAAGATCAAAATCGTTTTGCTGTTTCCGATATAACCAACTGTTGTATTGAATTGCTCCGAAATAAAACGTACCGGGACAAACGCCTTTCCATCCTTCATCAATAGGGGTGCATCGTTCATTGCAAGCCTATCGTTTACAACCACGTGTTTGTCGCCTACTGTCCACCGGACCGATGTATCATTCTGCGCAATCTGAACCTCCTGTGTATCCGGATTCCAGTTTACGCTGGCGTTCAACTGTTCGGAGACAAATCGGAGCGGTACATAGGTCCGACCTTCATCGATAAAAGGCGCAGCCTCCAGCGCATAAGCACGATCCCCGACGTAAGCCGTTGTAGACCCTTCAATCAGCCGCTGAAATCTCCCTTGTGGGGTGCGTTTCTGCTCCCGTACATTCATCTGGTTCAGAAGGTGCATCGTGTCGCTGCCGTTCGCAACATCTAAATAGTTATTTTGTACCGTTAGTCCGGCAGGTTCCGGTTCGGAGACTGAAGTCTGGGTACCGGAGGATAAGGAGGTGGAGGCCGAGATGTCCGTTATGGTATGGGCAGTGTTATTTCTTGTAAAAGTAAAACCTGCAATGGGTGTCAGATCCCACACCCGGTTGTTAGACAGTTTCAGCACCTCCAGCTTGGACAGCTGTCGTAACGGTTCCAGATCATAGATCTGATTGGACTCCGCATTAAGTTCCCTCAAATCTACCAATTCTTCCAGAGGCGTCAGGTGTTGAACCTGATTCCCGGAGAAGTCGAGTGTCCGCAGACGTGTCATATGCTCCAGAGGCATCAGATCGGTAATCTGATTGCCTGCCACATTCAGCTTCTGAAGTGTATTTGGCAGATCAGCCAGTACATCCAGTGTGTGGATGTGATTGTTGGCCACGTTGAGCTGGTGAAGCTTCCTTTTATCCCCTAGTGGTGTCAGATCGGTTATCGCATTATTGGAGATTTCGAGCCATTGCAGATCATTTGCATCTGCCAGCGCGGTGAGACTGGTAATCTGGTTTCCGCTGGCGTGAAACGTATGTAGTCTGGTGAATCCACGTACAACGTCTATGGAAGAAATGGAGTTGTTGCTGATAAACAGCCGTCCCAGGTCTTTTAGTTCAGCCAGAGCATCAATGGATGTAATGTAATTATTGCGAACGTCAACCTCGCGAAGCTGAGTCAGATGCTCCAGCGGTGTCAGATCTTCAATCTCATTGCCATATAGCCGGAGGTGAGTCAGATTCGTGGCGTATTCCAGACCAGCCAGGCTTTGAATGCCTGCATTGCTCAGATCCACGACGTTTAGCTGCTCCAGATCAGATGAGGTTAGAGGGGAATCTATCGGTTTGTTCAGAATCAGCTTCAGTCCGTTCTCCAGTGCAGGATCTTTGATCATTCCTTCGCCCAAGTCTGATGCGGTATAGGCCATCGCTTGCCCAGCCACCCCGAGACTCAGGATAAAGACTAGAAATAGTAGAGTCATTCTTCTCATTGCATGAATTCCCTCCGATTCCGATTTTGAGGATAGGTAAATGTACTGTTCTTATGTACTTTGTGAGTACCCATTTATGTTGATAAAATATTATAGTTACGATATGGACAGATAGAATAGATAAACACATCTATAGTTATTAACCCATCATCAGGTAAAAGGAACAAGAAATTCACGACGAGCGGATAACTATACTTCTATTCTATATGATATGAACCTTACACTGCACTTTTCCAGCCATCTTTTTCAAAAAAATCGTACAACTTCCCCATAACCTATTCAACATGAGGGCAGTTAGGGTATAGATGAAGTAAAGAATGCCATTTGGAGGAGAAGATGCGGGTATGCGTCAAGCCATGATCATTAGCAATCCATCGTCAGGCAAGGAAGAGGCTCAGCAATATGTGTCCCAAGTGCAAGAAATTCTTGAATCAGTGCAGTATGAAGTAGCGGTCAACGAGACGGCCGGAGAAGGTGATGCGACGAACTTCTGTCTGAGTGCCTGCAAAGATGGTTGTGACCTCGTTGTTTCTATCGGTGGGGATGGGACCTTGCATGAGACGATAAACGGCATGATGGATCAGGAACATCGTCCCAGACTGGGTGTGGTGCCACTGGGCACGGTGAATGATTTTGCGCGTGCGCTGAATATCTCGCTTGACCCGGAGGAAGCCATTCGGCAGTTGCGTTCGGATCAGATCCATAGGGTGGATTTGGGTAAAGTTAATGATCGTCTGTTTGCCAACGTGGTGGCAGCCGGTTCATTGGCAGAGGCGTTGTTCTCAGTATCATCGGAAGAAAAGTCGAGGCTGGGTTCATTCGCTTATATGAAAGAAGGCTTAAAAGACCTGATGAACACAACCGCCAAGCCACTAACTATTGAGTATGACGGGCAGTTCTGGGAAGGAGAATCTCCACTTTTTCTCGCGGCGCTGACCAATTCGGTCGGAGGTTTTGAGAAATTATCCCCGGAAGCAGCGGTGGATGATGGGTTAATTCATTGTTTTGTGATTCGGAGCATGAACGTCTTCAATACGGTTACTCTCGGAACGTCCTTGCTGTTTGGCAATCTGAAGAACCATAAGGATGTGGATTACTTTACGGCAAAAGAAGTACACGTCCGCTCCACGGAAGCCATCCGTACGAATGTGGACGGGGAGGAAGGGCCTTCTCTGCCCATTCGAATCCGTGTATTGCCTCGGCATATTGAAGTGATTGTCCCGGAAGAAATATAAGTGGGGAAGCGGTGAATAAAAAAACCTTCATTATTCCATATAAGAGTTCTATAATTCCATTGAAAACGATTGCAGTTCTGTGTCACAATCATAGATGGAAGATAAGTATATACCAGCAGGCAATGATGTTGGGCACAGGTATACAATACTATCCGAATATGGAGGGAAAGCATCTTGAGAACAATTAAACTGGGCAGCAGCGAACTTGAAATACCAGTTGTAGCCGTTGGCTGCATGCGAATTAATTCATTAAGCAGCAAAGAAGCTGAACATTTTGTTCATTCGGCGATGGAAGCAGGCGCGAACTTCTTCGATCATGCTGATATTTATGGAAACGGAGCGTGTGAGGAGATCTTTGCAGAGGCTGTACAGATGAATCCCCAGGTTCGTGAAAATATGATTCTTCAGTCCAAATGCGGTATCCGCAAAGGCATGTTTGATTTCTCGAAAGAGCACATCTTGAATTCGGTGGATGGCATTCTGCAACGCTTGAAAACCGATTATCTTGATGTTCTGTTGCTGCATCGTCCGGACACATTGGTTGAGCCGGAAGAAGTGGCAGAAGCCTTTGACCAATTGGAACGTGAAGGCAAGGTTCGTCACTTCGGGGTATCCAACCAGAACCCGAACCAGATCGAACTGTTGAAAAAATACGTTAAACAGCCACTGGTAGCCAACCAGTTGCAGATGAGTATTACCAATACCACGATGATTGACAGTGGAATCAACGTGAACATGGAAAATGATGCCGCGGTTAACCGTGATGGTGGTATACTCGATTATTGCCGTCTGCACGATATCACGATTCAACCGTGGTCCCCGTTCCAATACGGATTCTTCGAAGGGGTATTCCTGGGTAGTGATAAGTTCCCGGAACTGAATGCGAAGATCGACGAGATTGCTGCAAAATATGAAGTGAGCAACACGACCATCGCTATTGCCTGGTTGCTGCGTCACCCGGCGCACATGCAGCCAGTAACAGGTACGATGAATATCCAGCGTTTGCAGGATTGCATCAAAGCTGGCGATGTTCACCTTTCACGCCAGGAGTGGTACGAAATTTATCGTGCAGCTGGCAATGTGCTGCCTTAAACCAAAATCAATATGTATAGCAGATCAACCTGCTGTATTGCATGTAAAACACGAGCGTATATGCCGCTCGTGTTTTTATTTTATCCTTTATTTGATGCTTGTCCGTTCCCGGTATAAAATAAGGATAGGGCCTCTGCTTCATCAAAAGGATTTTTTTGTAATTAATACAAATTAGTTGAATTTATCTTATTGACCCTTGCTTAATTATTACATATAATTACTTTTGCATACCGTTAATCCTGTTTATGGTTTTTTATTTTGGAGGGTGGTGTTAGTTTGGAGCCGACAACCACGATACGCGATCATTTAGAAAGTTATCTGAAGCGTGAGCAGATGTCCATTAGTCTTTTTTCGGAAACGTCAGGAATTAACTCGGGTACGCTGAGCAATATTTTGAACAAGAATCGTCCGATTGCGATGCAGCAGCTGGATCGAATCACTTCAGCTATGAGACTTGAAGAAGGTTACTTCTATGAATTGTACATAGATGAGTGTTTTGTCCATGCTACCCCTGACTGGCGAAGACTGGGACCATTCCTTCATCGTTGTGCTGAGTTGAATAAATTGAACTGTATTGAAGAGGTTATCCGCTTGATGATGGATAATCTATCTTATATTCCTTTGTTATTTGATCTGGCTGAAGAATTCTACCATGCAGGTAAATTCGAACCAGCCGTTCTACTATATGAAACGATAGCCGAAAGTGAGAAAATGCAGCACTCCGAACGGCTTGCGCTGTGTCAGTATCGACTGTTCAGACTGGGACTGACCAATGATCAGCAACGAAATCTGATCATTGCCGCTCAATTCGAATACTATGTGGATCGACTGGATGAACGTTACCAGCTGGATGCGCTCAATGAACTGATAAATGCCTTTGGTGCACTGCACAGATGGAATAAAGTTCAGGAGCTGGCCGAGAAGTTACGGGTGAAAGCGACCATCCATTATGAGTTGAATGGGAGAAGAAAACAAGAAGAAACGAAAAGACCTATTGTCTTCTACATTCTGTATTCCTATTTGGCTTCAGGAAGTGCGTGTTATCAACTTAAAGACTATCCAGGCGCACTTAAATATGTATCTTTGTATACTGATAACAGTTGGGTGAAGAATCCCGATAAAGATGAAATGGTCGTCATGAATCAGTTTCAGGAATGGGCTGAGGGCAACCGTTATATATATCAATTAATGAGCGGACAGTTTGAAGTTTTGCCTGAATATCTGAGTTATATCTCAACGAAAGAAAATGAGATTTTTCCAGCACTTTGTGATATTGTGACTGCTGCGATCCGTTATGATGAGAATATTGATGACGTGCTTGAACAATACGGATCTTACTTTACGTACCAGGAACAGAGTAACCGGATTGGAAAGGTCAGCAGACAGGTTACAGATGATCGATATCTACGTCTATTAGTGGATTTGGGTGCGTATTATCTAAAGAAAGACGATTATTCCACGGGAATAGAATTTGTTCTGGATAGTTTAAGATTCTCTATTGAAATTAGCAGTGGACGAGGTATGCTTAGAGGTGTCGGACTGTTTGAGCAGTATAGGGAGTTTGCAACTGAGACGGCGAAACAGCAATACAAAATGATCATTAGTGAGGTGCAGAAACTCAATGAAGAGAAAGTTGGCTTTGCTGATAGCTACATGTAGTATTGTTATTTACATTGTAGCTCCTGCTACGGAACCTGTCTCAGGCAAGGAAGTTCCAGACCCCGCAATTATGAGAACTGCTGATCACGGATTCGGAACTTAAAAAATGGGTAAGGGGCGCTTCTGAATATTCATTCAGAGGCGTCTTTTTTTGCGTCTGGTGGAAGAAAAAGTATGTCGTACCCCTTGCGTCCTATCGATTGGCATAATAAACTAAAATATGACAAAAAGGAGGGGTGTTATGGATTGCCTGGAGTTGATGTCACAGATCGAAGAGGCCAGACAACAGCTTTACCGCTTGCAGTCAGAATACGACAGCCTGCTTCATCCTGAAGTTATCCAGCAATCTGTAGTTCTCGACGGCCTTATTAATCAATACAATCGAGCCAAAATAAAAAAAATAATCAATTAATGCTTCGCCTATTTACAATTTGGTTTCTGTATACTATAGTTAGTCACATGAGTAACTAACCGACTAACTAATTAACCATTGAATGAAAGTTGGAATCGCATGAAATCGACTTTGGATGAATCTCAGCCTATTTTTCATCAGATCGCCATGATGATTATGGATGACATTGTGGATGGCAGATTAAAGGTGGAGGAACAGGTTCCCTCAACCAATGAACTGTCTCGCTTTTACAATATCAATCCAGCCACAGCCCGTAAAGGACTACAGGAGCTCGTGGACAAGGGGATTATATACAAACAGCGGGGTGTTGGCATGTTTGTTGCGAAGGGAGCCAGGGAAGCATTGCTTGTTGAACGAAAACAGCATTTCTACGAAGAATATATCAAGCCGTTACTTGAAGAGGCCAGACGCATCCACATGAATGAAGACATGATTATTGATTTGATCCGGGGCAAAAAGGATAAGGAGAGTGAATTATGATTCAGATCGAGCAGGTGACCTACAGCTATCAACAGACGCCGGTGCTAAGAGATGTGACTTTACATGAGAGTGAGCCGATCATCAGTGCAATGTGGGGGAGAAACGGCGCAGGCAAGACAACCCTTATGAGTCTGCTCGCAGGTCATAACAGGCCTGATGCGGGAACCATTCGTGTGATGGGCCAGAACCCATACAACAATTTGGCTGCGCAGGAGAACTTGTGTTATATCCAGGAGAACCATCCCCTGGGTAGGAATTGGACGATCAACGACATGGTTCGATTCGGCCAATACTTCCATCCTCAGTGGAATCAGACCTTTGCGGAGCAATTAATCGATAGGTTCGAATTGCCAGTCAAGAAGAAGATCAGCAAATTCTCAAAAGGCATGAAGACCGCCGCCCAGATGATACTGGGTCTGGCCAGTAATGCAAGGGTAACGATTCTGGATGAGCCAACCAACGGACTCGATGCCGAGAAACGCAAATATTTCTACAATGCTTTACTGGAGACTTATGAAGATAACCCGCGTTTAATTCTAATATCAAGCCATCATATTGAGGAGATTCAGCCTTTGTGTGAGTCCCTTATTGTTCTGAAAGCAGGGGAAGTATTATTTAATCAGCCGATGGAAGAGATGCGTGAAAAAGGAGTTCTTCTAACAGGGAGAATAGATGATATCAACCGAGTAACAGCAGACGTGAAGGTCATAGAATCCTCCCAAATGGGGTCGACTGTGAAAGTGATGATTGATGAGCCCTACTCTAAAGCGTGGAAGGACATTGCTCATGCACAGGGGCTTTCTATTGAAAAGGCGACATTACAGGATTATTTGGTTAACAGGACTCGTAATCAAGAGGGGGTTAAGCGATGAACGCAATGAAAGGTACGAATCGACTGATTCTGGAGGATATGCGCTGGTATTTAATGATCTTCTCCTTCATCACCCTTATGCTTACTGTCGTCTATCTGGCCATTGGATTCATATTTGATGTGACGTATACGACGCAATTATTTGGTCCGATGTACGGAGGGATCTGTGCTTTTGCAATCGCGGGGATCATCACGTTGTTTCCGGTTGCGATAGGTATGGGGAGTACACGAATACAGTTCATGAAATCCTTCTATGTGATTTCGCTATGGATGGTCGTAAGTACCATTACGATACTGAATGTAATCTATCTTATAACGCATCTTCTCCATGAATATGGAATGCTTGACGTAACCTTTTATCAACCAGGCATGCTGTATTCAAGCGAATATCATTTTTTTTCCTATCTATGGATCGATCTGATGATTGGTTTTCTGGTGCTGGGGCTATCCATCTTCTCAACTGTTTGTTGGATTAGATTGGGGATGCGCAATTTTTTCGTCCTGTTCTTTGGGGTTAGCTTGATCGTCACGCTGGTATTTGTGCTATCCGATCTGAGTATGTGGGTACAGTGGTTTACGAATGTCAATCTCATCGCATTGTTCACTGCTCTGGGAGCCGTCGGAGGTGCTCTGCTTCTGAGCACTTATCCCATGATGAAGAACGTACCGGTTTCCATGAAAGGCAAAAAAGACTGATGGGAAACTGTTATATGAAGGAACCCAGACAATGATCCATTGTGAACAAAAAACACGAGTGCGAATATGCCTCGTGTTTTTTTGTGTCATCTTGGTGAATCTTTGTGCATCCCAAATGAGTTTGGTTGAGTTAAGCCTGGGCCTGTGGTTTGAATCCTTCGTCTTTGAGATACTCGCCAGCTTCGCTGCGAGATTCGAAAGCCATATCCAGATTAAGGCCGGAATATACATACCACATGTCATCTTCATATTTTAAAGTAAGTGTATGTCCATCTTCATCGATCCATGTTCCGCCACCAGTAGAGGTTGTAACCAATGTAGGAACAGTCTTTGCTTGTTCTGGCTCATTTGATTCTACAGCGTTGGGATTGTAAGACATCGCTTTGATCGTTTCATCTAACAATGTGCGCAGAGCTGCTTCGGAGTAATCACGAATATTGACGAATCCTTTATTATCGGTCTCATAGTTAGGCAGTAGCCCTGCATAGATATAACCGTTACCGTTAGGATGAATATGCAGAGCAACGATCTTTTTCTCATACGCACTGTCTTCGTAGTGGAAGTTAACACGACCGAGAGAAACATCTTTGCGTTGCAGTTGGGGATACGATTGTAGCACTTCAAGCTTTTGTTCAACGTTAAGCATATGTGCCTCCTGTACATGTTCAATAGTGGTGATTATAACATAGGTGAAAAGGAATAAACATCAATAAACAGGTGCAGTCTAGCACCTGTTTGAGGATTCACATCATAGATGATCGCTTATGTTGGTTCGGGAACTACCCATCAGAATGCTTCGTCCCAGCTCTTTCAAATGTTCCATCGCTTGCAGATAAGGATAAGGCCCATAACTTACGCGCGCCACACCCAGCCCGGCAAGTTGTTTCGGTGAAGGCTCATGGGATGTAACCATCACGTTGACCGGAAGCGACGAACGTTCACACAATTCCTGAATTAGTTGTTGATTCTGTAGGCCTGGAACGAACAGTCCGCTGGCTCCAGCTTCAGCATAAGCGTTTGAACGGATAAGCGCTTCCTCCAAAAGAGCATCATTATGTCGTTCAGGCCCATTTTGCAGAAAGATATCCGTACGCGCGTTAATGAATAGTGGAATGTCAGCTAACTCGGCGGCTTCCCGTGCGGCGGAAAGCCGCAGACATTGCTCCTCCACAGCGTACAGCCCGCCTCCGCCGGGAAGCTGATCTTCGATATTGATTCCCACGGCACCGTGATGGATCACTTGGCTTACATTTCCCTTCACTTCTGACGCAGACCTGCCATACCCTCCCTCAATATCGATCGTTACAGGGAGTTCGATGCTCTTGGTGATCCGCGCCAGATTGGCGAGCACCAGATGGAACGGCATCACTTCTCCATCTTGTTCACCATGTGCGGCCGCTACGGACCAGCTTCCCGTAGCGATTGCTGTTGCTCCAGCAGATTGGATGGCAAGTGCACTCCCGGCATCCCATACATTGACCAGAACCAATGGCTTCCCTGTCACATGGGATTGTTGGAACATCGACGCTTTTTCCTTTAGGGTACTCATATGGTTTCTCTCCTTCGTTAGATAGCTGTATTCCTCACCACAATACTTGACGTTCTTTTCTCTTGGGTCTCTTGGGTACTCAGGTATTCTGCTTCTCATGCGTTAAAAGCCAGTTTTTGCGCGTCAGCCCACCGCCGTATCCGCCCAATTCACCACTTGAATTGATTACACGGTGACATGGAATGACAATGGCAAGCTGATTCGCTCCGTTGGCCTGTGCTACCGCTCGGCATGCCGTTGGTTTACCCAGTGTATTGGCAATATCCTGATATGACCTTGTTTCCCCCGCAGGGATCGCTATCAGCTGCTCCCAGACGCTCTTCTGAAATGGTGTTCCTAAACAGAACAACGGGGTGCGGAATGAAGTTAATGTCCCTTCGAAATACTGCGCAACTTCCCGTTCAATTGAACGAATCGGCTCTGTAATCCCAGGTACAATGGCCGACTTCGTCCGTTTGCGCAACCGTTCGACCTCACGTTCCAGACCTCTGCGATCCACAAATTCAAGCAGATATAATGCTTTCTCATCAGCTACAGCCATCATGGGTCCGAGACGTGTGTCGATCCAGGACGCTTTCAATACATGTTCTTCATCTACTTGCGTAGGCGCTGCGCCCATGATTCGCGAGAAGGCATCCCGGAACCCGCTGCCTGACTCGTAACCGGTAGACAGCTGGGCATCAATGACTGTATGACCGGAGCGAATATTTTTCAGGGCCAGCCCCATGCGGCGGGCGCGGGCATACTCCACAAAGGTCATGCCAAATCGCTTCTTGAACTGACGTCTGGCCGTGGATTCGTCGATGGATAATGCCTTGAAGTCCTGTCCCTTCCAGCGTTTCTCGGGATTGCTCTCCACAGCTTCTACCAATACGCGAACCACATCTGATACCTGATTGGGATGAGATAAGGGGCGGCAACGTTGGCAAGGGCGATACGAAGCAAGCAGGGCCTGCTGCGCCGTCTCATAGAATTCACAGTTTTCGAATTTTGGCTTTCGCGCAGGGCAAGTAGGCCGGCAGAATACGCCAGTCGTCTTGACTCCGACGTAGAATAAACCTTCATATTCCGAATCCTTGGCAACCAGAGCATGGTAATATTGTTCTTTTAGTTCGGCAGAAATCATTGGGCGCACGTCCTTACATCAGTAGAATTGATCCTTGTTGATATTATAAAAAAACGATGCACGGGGCATCGCCGAAAATCAGGCATGAATATTTTATATTTCAGCATTTATGCAAAATGCTTATTTGAATGATGCTTCCTTTTTATTCGTTCGTCCAGTCCAGTTTACCAGAAAGATCCCCAGGAATATGCATAGCCCACCCGCATAGACGTAATTGCGAATCACTTCGTCCAGAAGAAGCCAGCCGGTTAATACACCGATTGCCCCACCTGCGGCACAACAACTTTTCAAAGGATAATATTCACTAGTTGACAGGGCGAAAAAAATATCTGATCTAAGCGATGCCATTAATGCCTTGAAGAATGAAATACAAAAAACGTAAAGCGGTGATAATATGTTGTCCGAACTTTTAGTACAAGCACAGCCACACCACGATCAGGAGGCAACATTACATATCCTAGAATCTTTTATACCAAAGATCAAAGCCTCCTTGCGACAAGTCCCCGCTGATTATTGAGATGGTACAAACTTTTGATATTAGTGCATTGAAATAAAATTAGGAGAGTGGTTGTAAAAAAAAGAGACTCATTTCTCTTTATATATATGTGAAGGCAATACGGCATTGCAGAAAACTTGGGAATGGTTGTTCTGGCTATGATTCCTCCTTATTGCTCTCATAACTAATAAAATAACTTTAGGAGTGATTTATTATGGCAAATCTAAGCGCTAATGGAGCAACTTTTATGAAAGGGCATGAGGGACTTAACTTAAAATTCTATGCCGATCCAAAAGGTTTTCCAACAGTTGGATATGGACATCTGATAACAAAGTCTAAAACATACACAGCAAATACAACTTTAACCCAAGCACAAGCTGACGCTCTATCAAAATCTTTGGGACTCAGTTATACTTCTCCAATTACTCAGTCTCAGGCAAATACATTTTTCACCAATGATACTGCAAGTGCTGTAGCTGCCGTAAATAAAGTGGCACTTCCTGCAGGTATGTCCCTTTCACAAAATCAGTTTGATGCACTTGTTTCGCTTACTTTTAATGCAGGCTCTGGTGTGCTTAGTACCGATGATGTAAAAGCTCTGCTTGCATACACGCTAATCTACCCATCTTTCCAAGGGCCACGTTCAACTCAGGAACTTGACAATTGTTCTAAACTAGTAAGTAAAGCATTTTCATATGATAGAAGTTTGCAAAGACGTAGAAATGAAGAAGCTGAACTATTCTGTAAAGGCTCGGGTTATACTCATAAATATCCAGTATATACACTATAGTTCAATCGTCTTACAACACAAACAAGAAAGGTCAGCCTTTATGGCTGACCTTTCTTGTTTTATCACAAAATTTATTACCACAAGCAAACTCATCTAGTCATCCGTTTTTTCAAGCTCAAAAATAGTCCCCTCTGATAATAAGATCAGCCTATCGTTATTAACAACAAAGAAACTTACGCTAACAGGTATACTGAGCTTTGTTGATGGATCACTTATATCGATGGCTTTTACTACATCATTAGCATTCAGATCCGGCATATCTATTTTATATAGTCTATAAAATGCGTCAGCGTTATCGCATGTTGATGTAATTTCATATAATGGATTCTTCAGCTCATATTGATAATCACTATAGTTTTTAAGTCCTTTAGATGAAAAAAGGTCTTTTTCGATTATAAGGTCATCCCCGATAAATTTTTGCCCTGTTGGATATTCAGAAGCATCATTATAAGAATTTGCAAACCCAAGGTGCTTCTTAACTTTCCAAGTTCCGTAAATAAATTTTTCAGTTTCACTATCCAATTTTACACGTCCTTGCGAACAATACTCGGAGGTGCTAGCTGGACTGGTAGACTCCTTTGCTTCAGGTTTTGGCTCACTAGATGTATTCGAACTTGAAGTCATTTCAACCTTTCCACAAGCTGATGCTAACATCAGCATTATGATCATACAAGCCAATAATGTTTTTTTCATATCTCACACTCCTACTATAAAATTATGTATTCGCATGTTTACTCGCTTGATAACTGAGCTAATCCCCGTATGGATTAAAATCTCCTATTTCATCATTTTTTATATCACCATGTGCTAAAAGCTACTTCCATACAGCGAATAATCCTTCACTGCTGTATATCAAGTGGGGGGATGCTTTACTTTATTTTTCCATGTCGCTCATTTTTCAACAATTTATCCCCTTTTATCTACCTAGCAGAAATTATATCAGAGCAATTTAAGTGATGAATGACATAAAATTAACATTATTTATGAATAAGGTTAACTTTATGTTATCTAAATCACAATCAGCAATTTCCAATAAAGCCCTGGACAGAGTCATGAGCTTCATCCCCCGTTAATTCGAATTGAAGTGGGTTTCAGAGCGCATCAACTACGGCATGAAATTTTGGTGCTTAGTCCTTCGCGGGAACGTCCGATCGCTTGCTTTGACCCCTTTTGCGCCTGATCCATGCTGGTGAACACGCATAATCGAGCTATCTTATAACTCATTTACATAATATGGAGCTTAATGTGAGACGATATGGTGTAGTAATTACTATAGAAGGTGCTGATTGGAAAGTTCTCTTTTGATGAATGCATCGTGCTTGTTATTTTAGATAAAATGGAGGGAGTTCCAATGGTGAATATCTATAAAAATAAATCTATACTCTGGGTGTCTGCCCTATGTGCCCTGCTGTTAACCAGTGCGTGTGGAGCGAAAAACAACAATGAATCCGTACAGGAACATGCTTATCCGCAATCGAAGCAGCCCATAGAGGAAGCGGGAAAGAGCTCCGTTCCCAATATGGAGGCGAAGAATAACAATAATCAGGCGGACGAAAGCGGGAGTGAGAGCAAGCTCTCGGCTAAATCGGAATCTTCCGCTAATGCGGAAGAACAGGTCACGATCGTGATTGACCAGACGGATAAGCCCTCCAAGGGCAATAGCTTTGATTTTGCGATCAAACAAATTCCTGAGGGCTACGCTTTGTCCGAGATGCGCTGGATGTCCAACATGGTAACGATTGTGAATTCCTACAAGGAAGCGATCGAACATGGCGCAAATGGAAAAGAAGGATTTTACATCAGTGGTGACGGGCAATTCTCCGGGTTTATTTATTCGGATGATATGAAGGGTGAACGGGGCAAAGCGACATTTGTGTTTACCAATGAAGAGGGGAACGAAGTCACTTCGGAAAAGGAAATTAAATTAAAATAATAATACGGCAGAGCCTTAGTCATGTGCGGTGTTGTTATCATTTGATTCCAATGGAGAAAGGGTGGAACAGACGCACTATGCGTGCGTCTCTCATTCCCTCATAAATGTGCAAGCAGCCATTAAGGCTGCTTTTTGTAATGCCGCAATGTTATATCTTATTTTTAATCCAGGGTGTACCCCGCTCTCGTATCTTAACGGATACGACTGCTTGCCTACATAAAGTCGAAGAAATAACGCACCACGTGGAACATGACCGGAGAGGTGTACGTCAGGCTGTCGACCCGGCTCAGGTAGCTTTTTTTCAGTGCATCGAACTTATTGTCATCCCCGATTAACAAGTCCCGTTTCAGGACAGAAACCGTCAGACTTCCGAAGAATCCCGCCAGACCAATTAACACACCGATGAAAAGCGCAAACCGTGCATCAAACGGGGTCAGATATGGATGAATGAAATAAGAGGCAGCGGTGGTTGCAACGAATGCACAGGCGAACCCTTCCCATGTCAAAAAAGGATTGGCGGTGGGCACCACTTTGCGTTTGCCCAGATAGAGCGAGGCCAGATAATGCACCACATCATTCAGCTGGGTTAACACGACCAGAAACAGAACCAGCTTTGAACCATATTCCGGTGATGCAAACGGAAAGTACGCCAGATGACTAAGTCCAAATACCATCAGCATCAATCCCCATTGCGTCGAGCTGACACTACGCAGGAAGCCAACCGTTCCCTTATTAATCAGACGTGGCAGGGGCAGTACCAGAAAGACATACAGCGGAATAAACACAATAAACATCCCATACCATCCAATATAGATCCAGTAGAACTGCACCGGAATAGCCAGGTACGCCCATAGAAACAGCCTGCGATCTGCTTTGCGGGTGCTGCGGATCATGGAGAAGTACTCTTTGAGAGCGAAAAATGTGAGTACCATCAGGGAGATCAAGGAGACAATCGGATTAAAGAGAGTGGCAAGACAGAAGATGACCAACATGCCCCACCAGGTTTTAATTTTGTTGCCAATGCCCGAATAGTCCTTGTCCGGCTGAAGCTTCGTAATGATTTTGTATACGATATGTATGACCAATAAAGCTATAAAAATCAGTGTTAAAGTAAAAAGTGAACTGCTCAAGTATGATCACCTGCTTATCCAGAAGTAAGATTTCAATATAGGGTACCTATGTTATTATGAAGGAATAGTGTGAACTTGATAAGGGGAAATTTCGTTATGACAGATAAACGCTCGATCTATATCCTGCTTACCAATACGGGAACGTTGTTTACCAAAGTGATCCAGAGTTATACCAGAGCACCTTACAATCATGCCTCCATCTCATTTGACCGGGAATTATCCGAGCTGTACAGCTTCGGCCGCAAGCATCCCAGCAATCCGCTGAATGGCGGGTTCGTTAAGGAAGACATTCAGACAGGTACATACAGCAAATATCCGAATACTACATGTGTCATTTATGAGCTTCAGGTGACGGAACGTGAAGTGGAAAAGATGAAGCGGGTGCTGCACATCTTCATTCGCAGCCGCCAGAAATATATGTACAATTTGCTGGGTGTGATTGGCATTACATTAAAGGAGCCGGTGGAGTTCAGCAACTCCTACTTTTGCTCGCAATTTGTTGCCGAGATTCTGCAACGCTCAGGCATTAAACTGTGGAACAAGCTGCCTGCGCTAGTGACCCCGGATGATTTTCGCCAGAGTGAACAACTACGGCTGGTATATGAAGGGAAGTTAAGGGAATATAAGCCGGGAAACGAAGATCCGGGTTCCAAGGAATAAAAGCATGAAGCAGCCTGCCGCCACGGATGTCCGGGCAACAGGCTGTTCTGAATGTGTTTCGGAGTATGCACAACCGCATTTCGAACTTGAAGCGGGAGTTCACCAAATGAGATCCAATATTTATCCTTTAATAACACGGATGGAGTGAGAGAAGATGGGAGAGGCGACATTTGTACTGGCGCCGGATTCATTTAAGGAGAGCATGACAGCGAAAGAAGTATGTGTGGCGATGGAAAAAGGATTGCGTAAAATCTACCCATCCGCGAGTTATATTCATGTACCAATGGCTGACGGAGGGGAAGGCACAGTGCAGTCGCTGGTGGATGCTTCTGGGGGAGCGATTCACCAGCGAGAGGTGAGCGGGCCACTTGGGCAGCCCGTAACTGCGCAGTATGGCATTCTGGGCGATGGGTTAACGGCAGCGATTGAGATGGCATCGGCCAGTGGCATCCATCTGGTGACCAAGGAGACCCGTAACCCGCTTCATACGACAACCTATGGAACGGGAGAGCTGATTCGGGCATGTCTGGATCAGGGTATTCGGAAAATCATTATCGGGATTGGCGGCAGTGCAACCAATGATGGCGGTACAGGCATGGCCGAAGCGCTTGGTGCAACGTTCTTGGATGCACAAGGCCAGCCACTTGTGCGTGGAGGCGGGGCACTTGATCAACTTGCTCATATCGATGTATCCGGCCTGGATGAGCGATTGCAGGACGTGGAATTCATTGTCGCATGCGACGTGACCAATCCGTTATGCGGGGAGCATGGCGCTTCACGGGTATTCGGGCCGCAGAAAGGGGCTACACCGGAAATGGTGCAGCTACTGGATGCAAATCTGTCCCATTATGCGGATGTGGTGAAGCAGCAGCTGAACAAGGATATACGTGATGTGCCCGGTGCTGGTGCAGCAGGTGGTTTGGGCGCAGGGCTTTTGATTTTTACACAGGCCGTGCTTCGCAAAGGCATTGAGATTGTCATTGAATACACGGGCTTGCGTGAGAAGCTGGTACATGCAGATGTGGTGTTTACAGGCGAAGGCGGCATTGATTTTCAAACGAAATTTGGCAAGACCCCTTACGGTGTAGCGCGGGCAGCCAAGGAAGCGGGCAAACCGGTTATCGCAATGGCGGGTTACGTTGGTGAAGGAATAGATACGTTGTACAACGAAGGCATTGATGCCGTGTTTGGTATTGTGCCGGGGGCGGCTGATTTGGAACAACTTTTACGCGAAGGCCCGGAGAATGTGGAGCGTACAACCGAGAATATTGCGAGAGTGCTGAAATTTGTGCATCTGGGCGGAAGTATAGATTGACAAGCCTGTCCTAAACAAGATTGTTTTCTGGGAAGGGGATAGCCCTGGCGGGTACACGATGCTTTGATAGGTCTCCCTGTTGTTGTGCAAGAAGCGGTTAAAGAGTAGGGAGACGTGACAGGTCTCTTGAATTTTGTGATGTGTAGGTCTCTGTAATTACTCGAAGAAAAATGATGAATAATGACGAAAAATATTTGAAATCCGGCCTGTTTTTCCCTACATGCCGGATTTTTTCCTTTTATTGGGGTGAATGTTCAGAATCCGTTCAGAGCTGTGTACTACAATAGGCCTATATTTTGATAAGCGAGATGAGGGAGGAAAGCGTATATGCAGTACAGGAAAATAATTAGCATGCTGCTCATATTGGTGTTAGTAGCTCCATGGTTGGCAGCACCAGCAGGAAAGGTAAGTGCAGAAGCATCGTCGGATCCGGTACCAGGAAATAATGGTCTATTAACGATAAAGTATGTGAACGAGAACTCAATTGAACTAAATTGGAAGTACGCCGAATCCGATTCTTCTACACCACCTGATGTAAATTACCAGGTTTACATATCCAATGCTCCTGATCTTGCAGACATGGAACAAATCAGCGGAACGTTAGGTCATCCCTACGGTGATCCGATTAATGGTTCAGAATCTACAGATGGTACATTTACGAAAATAATCACGAATTTAGTAGAAGGCGATACGTACTATTTCAATGTAGTTGTTAAAGATCGAAATAACTTGGAAGCTGCGTATCAAATGCAATCTATCAAATTCACTGTGCAGCTGAGTGAACTGGATCAGTACAACGAACTCAAAAAAAATGCAGACCGAGGCAACAGCAATGACTTTATCCAAGATGTTATTTTGTTGCTTCGTAATAAGCAATTCATTGGTACGCCTGATTTTGAATCTTTGCCTGTAGAAGATCAGGAGGCTATTGCAAAATACTTATTAGATATCGAGGCGCCAACAAGCAATGGATACGAGAAAAAGGGGCAAGTTGAGTTCTTGGTGCAATTAGCTCTGAAAGCCCTTGAAGTGACTCGCCAAATCGGTGGACCGAATGCAGTAGCTGCACTTGATGACCTGTATACGAAGCAAGCAGAAGGAATAAATCATTTTGATTATCCGAGTGCTGAGGATAAATTCTATCCACTCATTGCTGCATATAGCAATGCCTCCGAGGTAGATAAACGCACAACGGCTTATCTATACGAACTTAGACTCAAAACAACACCTTCCATTTCACGTGTTTTGAGATATGTAGACACAGCTGTGGAAGAAACACCTTTCATTAATCGTGCAAACACGACTGAGGAAATGTTAACGTCACTGGATAAATTCTATAAAATTTATGAGGACACTCTGGATTATAACAATGCGAATCAAGGAAGTCCGATAACGAGCTTCGCTTTGGATACAAGCAAAATGGATAACCTGACGCCAGAACAGAAGGAGCAGCTGGCTGATCATATGCTTACTCAAAGACCGGTTAATGGATATACAAGTTTTGAAGCCATTCAGACTGTATTTAACCAATTTTTCCCCGGTAATGAAACTGATGCGTTGGCTGCCGTAAATGCTGCAAAGAGTAGCAACGATATTAATGGTATGATTCTGGCCATGGAAAATCCTGCTCTGAGCATTACTCTACCTAGTGGGTACGGTGCTTTATCATTGCAGGAGAGAAAGTTCATTGCTGGTTTCCTTATGGATTATGTGAAGAAAGATTACAAAAATAAAGAACAGGTTCAATATATGATTGAACTCGCTGTTTTGGCGCAATCCATCTGGGAGCAGAAGGAGCTTGATGTTCTTAAGAACAAACTGGATTTATTTGCACAGCAGTTGGTGGATGGACCAGATTATTTTAATGACCAACAGACATATTTGCTACGCAGTCTTGGGCAACAACATTTGGAACGTAGCAAAGTAGATAAAGGCGTTTGGGCTTATAAATACCTGCATCTAGTGGCTTTTGAAAGGTTGGAAGGAGCATTTAAAGGGGATATTGTTAATCCGGACATTGTGCTGAATCTCTTTTCTATGCCTTTGGAGTCCTTTGAGAAAGCTACTTCTATTCCGCTAATGGATCAATGGCTAGATCATGCCATGAACGAATGGATTGCAGGTGAGGCATTCTTCAATAACTATAAATTTAGACGTACAGGTGCCCTTGATTTATCCAAAAGAGCTGACCTCAGTCCTGAAGGCCGTAAGGAACTGGCGGAATGGGTGCTTAACGAACAAGACAGCTACGAGGATGTTGGGAATCTACAATATGTGATCAACCAATTCTTTACGGCCCCGAATGTAACGGGGGATGATATAAACAACAAGATAACGGGCTTGAATGACACGATGGAGATTTCCCTTGATGGCAAACGGAACTGGATTGATGTTGCCTCCATTCAGAAATTCGATTTTAGTGGTGACAAAACGGTATGGGTTCGTTACAAAGCCACCAGCGATGAATTGCCAGGACGCGCGGTGAAGATTGACTTCACGGCAAATGGCGATAGCAATAATGGAAATGGTTCAACCCCTAACCCGGGTGGAAGTACAGGTGGTGGATCGTCCACAACTGCACCGGTTACCTCCACGCCTGCGCCAACAAGCAAACAGGAACAAATCGTGGTTGATGTCAACGGAGCTAACGGCACGAACCTGACCAAAACACCAATTACACGTACAACCGAGGCCAACGGTACGATCAAGGACCTCGTGAAGATGTCTGAGGCGATTGCCAAGGAATCGGTTGAAAAAGCGAAGCAATTGAACATGAACACAGCACGTATTGTCATTCCTGACGCCAAAGATGCGGTGTCCGAGACACGCATCGAACTGCCAAAAGCAGCGGTGAAGCAGCTAAATGATGGTGGGCTTAACCTTGAGATTTCCACAGAGAACGCTGTTATCTCGGTTCCAACGAGGTCGATTGCCGGATTTGACCAGGATCTGTACTTCCGCGTCGTTCCATTGAAAAAGGAATCCGAGCGCAAAGAAGTGGAAGAACGTGCGAAGACGGAGCGGTTGATCCAACAGATTACTCCAAATTCCAACGTAAAAGTATTGGCTCGTCCGGTTGAAATTGAAACAAATATGCAAAGCCATGAAGTAACACTGACATTGCCACTGCAGGGCAGTCTTCCAACCGATCCTGCTGCCCGTCAGCAAGCATTGGACAACCTGGCTGTATACATTGAACACAGTGACGGTACGAGAGAGTTGATTCAAGGCAAACTGGTGAAGCTCAGCGACTCCAGTGAAGGCATCGAGTTTACAGTTAACAAATTCAGCACGTTCACGCTCGTCGTGGTGGATGGACTGAAAGCTTCCCAAGGCTCGCATAACCCGTATATCAACGGATTTGGTGCTGATTTCCGCCCGGATGCATTTGTAACCCGTGCGCAAATGGCAGCGATGCTGGCTCGTAATCTGTCTGAGGAAGCGGGAACCGCATCGGCGAGCTCTGTAAACTACACCGATGTATCTGCCACCCATTGGGCAGCAAGTGATATTCAAAAAGCGCAATTCGCAGGCATCATGAATGGCATGAATGCCACTCAATTTGCACCAGAGGGTTCGATCACCCGTGCACAAATGGCAACCATTGCGTACCGCTGGATGCAGCAACAAAGCACAGACGCACCAAGCAGAACATCACAAGCAACAGATGGCTCTGTATTCACCGATGTATCTGCTGGCCTTTGGGCTTCCGACGCGATTACCTATGTACAATCGGCTGGCCTGATGACTGGATACAACGATGGTACATTTAAACCGGACAACAAACTGACCCGCGCTGAAGCTGTGAAAGTACTAAATGTACTGTTCAAACGGACGCCGGCAACAGGCGTAACTACACCATCTTTTACAGACGTACCTGCAGCACACTGGGCTTATGCAGACATTGAGGCTGCGGCACAGAAATAAGGTAACCATATCTATAACAACAAAAAGGGAGCCCCAACCATGAAAAACATGGCGGGGCTCCCCTTTTGATCATTTAAAGCCAGAACAAGTCCTGCAACCATCGTCGCTCGCTGAGCGGCTTTTTTAGTTTAACGAACGGAGTGAATGCTATTCATAATAAAGCGCAAACGCTGCATTAATCACTTTCATGCGGAGCGTCTTTGTAAAACGCGCCATCCCGCAGTTGATCTACAAATCCCTGTAACCAATTATAATACTGCTCGGCATGCTGAAGCTTATGCAGATCCCGCAAAGCCTCTTCCCGTTCCTCCGGCGGAGTTGTTCTGGCGAGAATAATCTCCGATAACTGCGGAATGACCTCCCGAAGGCTTTCCTGCATCACGTCGATTTCCCGTTGAAGCTTGGCCCCGAAGAAGTTCTGAAACGTACGGAAAAAGTTGGTTTCGGCCAGATACTGATCCTGACGTTCCCGCTTTTCCTCCAATTTATAAATCATCTGAGATTCGGTAAGAGAACGAACAGCGTAACTCATATTACTTTTGCTCATGTTCATGGACGTTTTCATCTCTTCCAGCGTCATGGGCCGATCTTCGAAGTACATAATGCCATACAGTTGGCCAAATGAATGATTGACTCCGTATAGATCCATCGTATTGGCAATCGCGCCAATCACTTTCTCCCTCAGCTCAGGCCGATAGGACGACGAAGAATGATTTTGGTCCTCGGCAGCTTCTTTTCCCACAATCTCACCTCTAGTATATGGATGGGACTCCCTGTTTTCATTTCATATTTTACATGACCTCCCGTTATTTTAACATAACCCGGAATTACATTTTTCAAATGTATTATACAATCATTTTTGTACAGAAGAGAATAAAGGGTGTTTGAAGGGTTGATTTTTAGAAAAATTAAATAAAATTTGGACGATTAGGAGTGTGCGGAATTGCGTGTGAAACTATGGAGGGAGACAGAAGCGGTTCTCTTCACCCTTCCTGCCCTTATCCCATTACTCATTTTCTGGCTGGGGCCCTTGGGATACATTGTATATCTGAGTTTTACGGATTGGGACTTCATGAGTCCTGACAAATTATTCGTCGGTTTGGATAACTACAGCTATCTGCTAACCAATTCTGAATTTTACCGTTCATTAAAAGTTACGCTGTTGTTCGGTCTTGGAAGTGTCGTGCCCACGATCGTTGGTGGATTGGCGTTGGCACTGCTCATGAACAGCAAGATTAAATCCTCCGGTCTGTTCAGGACGCTTCTTTTCTCCCCTTGGGTGACCCCGACTGTCGCGGTTTCCATTGCGTGGTCCTGGATTTTCGAGCCGGAAGTGGGGCTTGCTAATCTGTTGCTTGGCTGGGTCGGGATTTCCCCGATCGGCTGGCTGAGAGATGCAAACTGGGCACTGGTAGCTGTTCTCATCGTCACGCTGTGGAAATCGATCGGCTGGTCCATGGTATTCTACCTGGTCGCATTGCGTAATCTGCCATCCGATTTGCTTGAAGCAGCATCGATTGATGGGGCAGGCAGCTGGGACAAGTTCCGAAGCATTACACTGCCGTTAATCTCGCCAACTACGTTTTTTCTGTCCATCATCCTGACGATCCAGTCGCTTCAGGCCTACGACCAGATCAACGTGATGACTCAAGGGGGACCGGCTGGATCAACAAGGACGCTGCTCTATATGTATTATCAATCTGCATTTGAATCCTTCAATGTAGGCGAGGCTTCTTCCATCGCCGTTGTTATTATTCTGATCTGCGTTCTGCTGTCAGGGGTATCCTTCCTGCTCGGCCGACGCCTGGTGCACTACTGATGAACATGACCGCTCTAAGCAAACAAACCAGAAAAGATAATAGTCGTGAGGAAGCGCAGAAACGGAAGATCCCTAGTGGGGGAAAAGGATTTGCCACCGCACTCCGTTATTTGCTGCTTGCCCTGATCAGTCTGACGATGGCATTTCCGTTCTACTGGATGGTCATTAGCGGTTTCAAGACCAATGATGAGATCTGGCAGTTCCCGCCAACCTTCTGGCCCGAAACGTTCCGCTGGAACAATTATGTGGATGCGTGGCAGTCTGCGCCATTTTTCCGCTACATTTTGAACAGCACAGGGGTAGCGGCAGCGATATGTCTGATCCAGGTCATCAACTCAAGCATGATGGCTTACGCACTTACCCATATGCGTTTTCGCATGAAAGGGGTACTCACCGGATTGATCCTGGTAGGCTACATGATTCCGAGTACAGCTGTTTATCTGCCCAGTTATCTGGTGCTCAGCGAGCTTAAATTGCTGGATTCCTATACCGGACTGATTGTGTCCAACTGTGTCAGTGTGTTCTCCATCTTCCTGATCCGTCAGGCATTCATGCAGGTGTCTCACGAACTGGTGGAAGCCGGACAGTTGGATGGAGCGTCACACTTCCGCATTCTGTGGACCATTATGACGCCGCTGGTTCGTTCGTCGTTTGCCGTGATGGTGTTGATTACATTCATTGACCAGTACAACAACTATTTCTGGCCAATGCTTATTACCAAAGACCCGAATCTGCAATTGGTATCCGCAGGTCTGCGCAGCTTTTTCGTGGAAGGTGGAGCCTACGGTCTGGCATGGCCGCAGATCATGGCTGCCAGTGCCTTTACCATTGCACCGCTGCTTATCCTTTTCCTGTTTACCCAGAAAACGATCATGCAGAGTGTGAATATTACTGCCGGCGTGAACAAGAACTGATTTTCACAACATACTTTATATAGGAGGAATCAAAATGAAATTGGGTCAAGCGAGTATGAAATGGCGGAACAAATTAAAGCTCAGGTGGAGAGGGGGCATGTCACTGGTACTGGCTGCAAGTTTCGCCCTGATCACTGCATGTGGTTCCTCGGCCGATAGCGGCACAGGCAAGGGTTCAGAAGCAGCAGCGGCGAATGGAGCTGATTCTGCATCAAGTAGTCCGGTAGAAATTGAGTTCTGGTATGGTCTGGGTGGTAACCTGGGCGATAACATGAAGAAGACAATTGATGCCTTCAATGCATCCCAGAGTGAGGTTGTTGTGAAAGGGATTGTACAAGCAGACTACACGGAGACTGAACAGAAGCTTCAGGCTGCCATTGCCTCGAAAAAAGTACCTGCCGCTGTACTAAGCTCCAATATCGACTGGGCACGCAAAGGGTATTATGCATCTCTGGATGAGCTGATCGCTGCCGATCAGAGCTTTAACAAGGAAGACTACGTGCAGACCTTCCTGGAGCAGGGGAAAGTAGACGGCAAGCAGTATTTCTTACCGATGTATGGAACAACTCAGATCATGTATTACCGTATGGATGCGCTGAAAGAGAATCATATCGATCCTGCAACTCTGACGACGTGGGAGGCACTTGCTGAAGCGGCAGCGAAGATGAGCAAGCAGGAGAATGGCAAGACAACCTTCTATGGTTGGGAGCCGATGTGGGGTAGCGATAACATGATCGACGCCGTGCTGGGTAAGGGCGGGAAAATTCTGAGTGATGATGGCAAGACCGTAATGATTGATTCACCGGAATGGGTAGAGACGTGGGAGTTGTTCCGCAAGTGGATTAATGAGGACAAGACCATGGGAATTCATTTTGGCGGCCAAGGCTGGGAGTACTGGTACAAAACGATTGATGATGTCATGAAAAATAAAGCAGCCGGATACACCGGCTCCAGCGGTGATCAGGGAGATCTGGATTTCAGTATCGTTGCAGCCATGGAACAACCGGGCTGGGAAGGTGTAGGCCAAGGCAAACCTGTAGCGAGTGCCATCATGGCAGGCATCCCGGCTGTAGCAAGTCCGGAACAGCAGCAAGCAGCCTATAAGTGGCTGACGTATTTCTCGGAAACAGCCAATACAGCAGCATGGTCCATGAACACAGGTTACATTGCGGTTCGTCAATCTGCTCAGGAAGATCCTACATTCAAAACGTTCAGTGAAGAGAACCCGCAAATCAAGGTTCCACTGCAGCAGGCTTCCCATGCTTCGGCTCCTTTCCAGGACCCGACCGGAGGCAAAATCAATGATGCGCTGAAGGATGCAGCAGATCAGGTACAGATTAATAACATTCCAGCAGCACAAGCACTGAAAGAAGCTAAGGAAAAGGCTCAAAAAGAATTGGATCGTGTGAAATAACAAGGGAAACAAGCTTATCTTGGAGGAGCGGTGCAGACATGTACCGCTTTTCTGACCTAGTAATTCAGCAGACAAGGAGCGTAATCGATGCCCGAATTAACGCTGGGGAGCCTTTCGACCCCAATTGAGGCTATTTTGTTTGACAAGGATGGGACATTGCTTGATTTTACAGCCATGTGGGGCTTCTGGACCGATCGTGTGATGGAGAACTTCCGGGAGGAGCTTGCTGCCCGTGGTCTTCCATTCAATTCAGCAGAGATTCCTCACATATGGGGAACATTCCATGATGAGCAGGGACGAATGAACGGCTATGATGTGCGAGGACCCCTTGCCATGGGAACGATGGAGGAAGTCTACGCCGTATTGACCTGGCATGGTTACCGTGCAGGATTAAGCTGGGCGGAAGCGAAAATAATCGTGAGGGAATGCCTGCTACAGGCAGAATACGCCATGAATAAGGAACGCCCTGCTCAGCCCCTCCCAGGCGTCCTTGCCTTTCTTGAGCAGTGCCGAAGCAAGGGAATGAAAATGGGCGTTGTCACAGCAGATGAGACAGAAAATGCCCTAAGTCATTTGAAGTGGATGGGTATTGAATCTTTTTTCACCGTAGTTGTAGGAACGGATCAGGTAGGACGAGGAAAGCCGTTTCCTGACATGTTGTTGCTGGCGTGTGAGCGTCTGGGTGTACCTACTGCAAGAGCTGTCGTGATCGGCGATACGGATGGTGATATGGAGATGGCACGCGCTGCGGGGGCTGCCTGGAAGATTGCTGTCGGTGAACCTGCTCATATCAAGCTTGCGGATCTTACGGTTCGTTCATTTCATGAATTGCTGGAAGTCGAGGTAAGTCGATGACGAGTCATTCGTATACGGGATGGATACTGCTTGCCCTGGCGATTGGATTGGAGCTCAGCGGTACCATTCTGATGAGGGTCTCGGATGGTTTTACCCGATTATGGCCATCCATTTTTATGTTTGCCTGTTATGGAGCGAGCTTTACACTGTTGAATTTTGCTGTGAAGTATATGCCGCTTGGTGTTGCTTATGCCATCTGGTCGGGCGTAGGCATTACATTGATTGGGATCGTGGGACATTACTTTCTGGGAGAACGTCTGAAGGCGATGTCGATCGTCTGGATGGGCTTCATTCTGATTGGCATTATTGGACTGAAATGGAGTGATTCCTGATGGGAAATGAAAATAAACACGAACAGCCGTTAGTCAGCTTTCAGGTCATCACTGACACTCATGTGAGAGAGCAGGCTGATCATATCCATAACCGTCATCTGGAGAGCGCGCTGGAAGACATCGCAACATATAGCCATGGAAGCAGTGGAATTATGCACGTGGGCGATGTGACCGACCGTGGACTACCGCAAGAATACCAGGAGTTGCGGCGTATATTGCAGGCTCAAGGCGATTCACTGCCTCCAATACGTTACACCCTAGGTAATCATGATATAGGAGCCATTCTATGGGGAGATCCGCCGTTGAACCTAACCACAATGACCCAGCATGAGGTGGGTGAGGTGCTGGGGCATTCAGAGAATATGGGACAAAGAGAGGCCCAAGATATTGAGAAACCGCAGGAATCCATTTCAGTAGAAGAATTATGGCAGAAGCGGTTGAACGATTTTACAGCAACTACAGGGATGAGCGGATCGTACCACGACCACTGGATCAACGGTTATCATTATATCTTTCTGGGTACGGAGCAGCCTCATCCGAAAGATTGTGATATGTCTGTCGCTCAACTGCAATGGCTGGAAATGAAATTGTCGGAGCAAGCTTTGCCTGAGCAGCCGATATTCGTATTTCTCCATCAACCGCTAATGGATACGGTGGCGGGTTCCATGAAGGAACAGGGTTGGTATGGCGTGAATCAGGACGCAGCATTAAAGGCTGTTCTAAGTCGTTATCCGCAGGTCATCCTCTTCTCCGGGCACACCCATTGGCAATTGGAGGCCCAGCGTACCATGTACGAAGGTAAAGGACAGATGCCAACGATGTTTAATGCCTCTTCCGTAGCTTATCTCTGGACCGATGAGGATGAGCATCTGGAGGGAAGTGAGAGTTTACAGGTGGACGTATACGGTGATCGCGTTGTCGTTAAGGGGCGTGACCATGTGACGGGCAGCTGGATTGAAGGCACGGAATATACGGTTCATTATCCGGTAAAAGTAAACGGCGGTACTTGATCCATTCATCGGGAAAAGTTGATAAAGTCAGATCAAGGTGCAATGTATGCCCTCATCCTTTCTTTTCATTGCAGGATGTCCATAAGCAGGGCAGCAATAGAAGACTTCGCTCGTTAATTGAAGCGAAGTCTTTATTATGGATGTAAAAGTTCCACGTGAAACGTAGTGGTAAAGGTGGATTAGGGTAAACTTGTAAATGGGTCTTGCTGGGATTTATACTCAAATAAGTGGAAACGCGCCTGTCAGTACATATGTGAGGACGTTGAAGCAATGAAAGTTACTCTTCCTGTACGTTTTAATAAACACATAGCCAGGGTTTCAAGTCAGCACAAAGTTACACTCGGATCTGAGCAACCCAGTCGTCAGCCGGAACTATCGATCAGTAGAGAGGATGTATATGCGCATGAAGGAACTTCAAGTGAACACTAGATATGGCACGGTTCAAGGAGAGCTTCTGCATGGAGCGAGTGTATGGAAAGGCATTCCCTATGCCAAGCCACCCGTGGGTGAATTACGCTTTCAGGCTCCGGTACCACCCGAGTCTTGGGATGGAGTCAGAGAGGCGAAGCAATTCGGCCCTGAAAATATACAACCAAGAAATCCTCAAACCGAGGGCATATCCGGACAGCCTCCGGTGGAATCGGAAGATAGTCTTTATCTGAATATCTGGGCACCTGAAAAAGAAAGCCATGATGCACTTCCTGTGATGGTATGGATTCATGGTGGGTCATTCGTCTCAGGCGCTGGCAGCCAGCCGATGTACGATGGAACACAACTTGTTCTGCGCGGAGAGGTTATCGTTGTGACAATCAACTACCGCCTGGGACCACTCGGTTTCCTGCATCTGGCTCCGCTTGGAGAAGGCTTTGCATCCAATGTGGGTTTACTGGATCAGATTGCTGCACTGCAATGGGTACAGGACAACATCGAGGCTTTTGGCGGTGACTCGCGTAACGTCACTGTATTTGGAGAATCTGCGGGCAGCATGAGTATTGCGGCTTTGATGGCGATGCCAGCAGCCAAGGGATTGTTCCATCGTGCCATTATGCAAAGTGGAGCTTCACAGGTTGTGCCAGCAGAGCAGGCTTCAGCCATTCGTGATGGCATGCTGAAAGCACTGGGTGTAACACCAGACGACCTGCAACAACTCAAAACCATGCCAGTGGAACAAATTATCGCTGCTGGCGAGACGGTCAAACAACAAAGCGGTGCAGGCATGGCCCTGTTGTTCCAGCCCGTACTGGATGGAGTTACACTTCCGAAGTCACCTCTCCAGGCAGTAGAAGAGGGCGCGGCACAGAATATTCCTGTACTGATCGGAACCACTTTGCATGAAGGATCGTTGTTCATTCAGCCCCATGTGCCATATTCCGAAGAGATCGACATGGTGAAGGCGGTTGATTTCATGACACCTGATCTGGAGAACCGGGCTGCCATTGCGGACAGTTATCCCAAGACTGCAGATGGTCAGGCCCAAGTGATGACGGATCTGTTCTTCTGGCGCTCGGCTGTGCAATATGCGGCAGCTCAGCAGAAGCATGCACCTGTATGGATGTATCGGTTCGATTGGGTCATGCCGGAGCATCCGCTGTTGCAAAAATCAATTCATAGCATCGATATTTTCTTTGCTTTTAATACATTGCCTGTATTGAAGTTTATGAATGCCGAACCGGATGACGCCGCAGCAGAACTGGCAGGTAAGGTGCAGGATGCATGGATTTCATTTGCCAAGCAGGGCAAGCCAGAGACAGCGGGAATAGATTGGTCTGCTTATGAGGACAACCGGGCTACGCTGATTTTCAATCATGAAGTGCAGTTGGTTCATGACCCTGATGCTTCCAAACGTGAGCTGCTGGGGCTATAGTTCGATCCCATCGGGACTTTATCTTATATAGTCAAAAGATGTGCCTTGTCATTGGTTGACGAGGCACACCTTTTGTTATGAGGGGATCGAACCTGTCGACTTTAACGACGGTCCGCTATGGTACTATTTTTCATCTGTACCTGTGTGCTGTGAATTGTGTGAGTCCAAAGTTTACTTTCGGGATGCTTTTGTATTGGATACCACATCACAATAGAATGCTCGTTTGCCTCGGGAGAATAGCACTACCATGACATGAATGAACAATACCAAGAGAACCAGCACATGCAAACCAACAATGCCGACAGAAAGCCATATTTTGTAGGGCTGGAGCATCGCATTTTCGTTTAAGAAAGCATACTCATTTATCATTTGAGCAATGGTCACAAACAGCCAAGGGGCGTAAAGTGCAAGCAATCTTTTGAACAGGGAAGTGCTGGAAGGCTCGCCAGTCCGTTGATCAACATATCTGAATCGCATCAGGGCTGAACCTGGTGTTTTGCCTTCTTTCAGGGATGGGATAAAGAAAAATACAAACAGCATCGCGATCATGGTATTTAACATAATGGTCATGGCATTTGTATGGGTCAGATTGAAAGTAGACATTAAATTGGTTGCAAACACAACAACTACACTATCGATAATGAGCGCGAGCAGTTGGGCTACAGGGTAGACCTTGTTTTGTTCGAGGATTTGTTCGCTTTTCGCCTGAATACTTGCACGAGACGGGAATAAGGCAAGTACGATGGGTGCTGCAAAAAAACCGAGTACCGTTCCTGAAGTATTCAGCAGAAGGTCATCCACGTCAAACAACCGATACGGGCAATCGTAATAACCGTAGAAGCCGGTGATCTGGGTAATCTCAAAGAACAGAGACAAGCCGAATCCGCTTAACAAGGCCTGCTTCCAGTACGATCTCTTTTGCCAAAAATACCGGATGTACACACCAAGCGGCATGAGAAGCATGACGTTAAACAGAACTTGCAGAAAAGCTCTGCCCTGAATCATCCCCATATAACTGGAAGGCTGAGACCAGACGATTGGTGTTTCTTTCATAATATCTTTCACAAAGGTGAATGGAACAAGGTTGTAATAAACCGTATCGGCTGCTTGCTGTGCACATGTATTACGAGTGGTCGGGAAAGGAAGAATAACCAGACAGTATGCAGCCAGCAGGTAGAAAATAAATGAAAAGCTGACGGCAAATCGCGACCAGCTAAAAAATCCATCTTTTCGATATCCGTAGATTAACCAAGGAACCAGCAAAAACATGGCGATAATGACAAAAATCAAGAATGCCGTTTGGACAGGAAATATATAGGGTGACATAAGCAGAAACTCCTTCTAATCGGAAATGTATATCAGCAATTCGTGTGAGACACGACTTATAAGATAGTAACTTGTTGTGATGATCTACAATTGTTCTTCTGGAACTTCAGTATAAGGGGCCTTCCTTAAATCAGGGGGCGGGGCAATCTTAAATTTAGTTTAAAATCGATTAACCTCTTCCATTTTGTATTAACATGGAGCTGTAGAGATGATAAGGCGATACATAATAAGTCCTCCGGTGGAACAATGGACTGCGATCCCGTATACTTGCGAGGAAGCCACAAAATGAATGGAGAGTTTAATACATATGTCTAATTTGCCTAACTGCCCCAAATGTAATTCCGAATACACGTACGAGGACGGTAATTTGTTGGTATGTCCAGAGTGTGCGCACGAATGGGCGCCAGCGTCTGAACAAGAGAGTGCAGAAGAAACGAAAGTCGTACGTGATTCGAATGGTAATGTCCTGAATGATGGCGATACCGTTACGGTCATTAAGGATCTGAAGGTGAAAGGCAGCTCGCTGGTGGTTAAGCAGGGTACCAAAGTCAAAAACATCCGTCTGATTGACGGTGACCATGACATCGACTGCAAAATCGACAGTCTGGGCGCGATGAAGCTGAAGTCCGAGTTTGTGAAAAAAATCTAGCAAATCTCCTTTAGGGGAGCTGGATTGCCATGTTACTGGCCTTGTTTTAAGCCATAAAGAACGTTCATTTCTGCAATGCTGTGGAAGTGAAGGTTCTTTTTTGTTGTGTGGAGAAAGGGTAAGAATGAACCTTTGAAGGATCGGCTTTGTCTATAGATTTGAAAAGGCGGATGCAGAGAGAGGAGGTAAGCTTTTGAACGAAAGGGAATTGTTTGAAATGTACAACAAGGATGTGTACCGAACCTGTTACTACATGCTCCATCATGCTCAGGATGCAGAAGATGTATGCCACGATGTCTTTATTACGGTGTTTCGTCAGGATTGGCAGAAGGTTGAGTATATGAAGACATGGCTGATGAGAATTACGGTGAATCATTGTCTTAACTTTCTGAAGAAGGAACGCACAGCCAAGCAGCGGGAGAAAAAGCAGTTTATTCTCACGCCTCAACGAACCGCTGATCCGGTTGATACGTTGATCGAGCATGTGGAGGAGTCCGAGGTCTGGGCACAATGGGTTCATGAGCTGCCTGAGAAGATACGTTCAGCGATTCTGCTGCGTTATATGAATGAATTAAGTTTATCCGAAGCTGCAGAGATTCTGGAAGTACCCCTGGGCACGGTGAAGTCAAGAGTTTATAAGGGAATTCGATTGCTTAGGAAAAAATGGGATCAAGCGAGAAAGCAACATCAGAAAGGGGAAATGTATAGTGAAGCATACGGAAAATCTGTTGTCTCGTCATCTGAAAAATGATGCAGATATTCGCTATCCCGATTTCGATGCCATGTGGGATCAGATAGGGCAGGATCGGGAGCGTTGCCCTGAACTTCATGTATCAGAGAATAAAGCACATGTGCCACAACACTTCAAATGGAAAAAGACTGCATTGATCGGAACCGCTGCAGTTATTCTCATGGCGACGCCGGTATATGCAGCAGTCCACTATAATTGGGGTGATCTTTTAAATCACCGCAGTGGTATCCAGAATGCCATGCAAAAGGAGCTTGGACAGAAACTGAATCAGTCCGTGACAGAAAAAGGGGTAACATTAACTCTGGATACAGCCTTTTCCGATGATAATCGCACAGTTATTTTGTATACACTGGACCCTGGTAAGTATAAAGGTGATACCGTAAGATTCCCTTCTATTGGCCTGCGGGATGAGAGCGGCAAGCTAATTGAAGGGAGATACTACCATGTTCCTGATCAGACTGATGGCAAGTTTAAAGGGTATTTTGAGACAGAGTGGACGCCATCAGGAAAAGAAGCGAATGTTGACTTCACGGTAGGTGGAATCCAAATACTGGCTCCGGAAGAAAAAGAAATTACCCTAGATCTTTCTCAGCAGCAATCACAGGTGTTCAATATCAACAAGGATGGTTTGGGTAAACTTGTAGTTAGCGCATTCAACGAGAAGGAAAATAAGATGATGTTGTCTACATCATTAACCTTTGATCAGCTGGAGGTTCGTGACTATGCCTTTCCTTATTTGAAGATATACGATCAGAAAGGTCAGACGTTGGAGGAGAATGCACCGAGTATAAACGGTAAGCCTGGAGAACATGGTGAATATATATCAGAACAGTTCTATAACCTGAAGACGTTGAAGCAACAAGCATCATCTTATGTACTGGCTTACAGTAAAGAAGAAGGCAAAATGGATCAATCGCTGGATATTGGTATTCGTCTGGATAAGACAGAAATGCTTAGTGGTACGAGTAAACGAGTGCTGAATATCCCTCTGGATCAGCAATCGGATGAAGTGATCGTTAAGGAAACCATCATTACACCTACCCAAATCAGGGTGACCCTTGCTCATGATGAACCGTTCTTGCAACTACCCTATTTGAGATACACACTTGATGTGAATGGCGCCCAGCTAGATGGAGGAGTGTGGCTGTCAGAGGATTCGAAGCATGAAGCGGAACTACGTTTTGAAGTGAGCGCTGGTCTGGAAATCAATCCAGATACACCAATGACCCTTCATGCCCATCATAAAGTTCATTATTTTGAGGGTGAATTTGAGCCAGTTACATTATCCGCGATTAGTGAGAAACCACAGCAACTTGATTCAAATCTGGGCGGTTCTTTAATCCATTGGACATATTACCGCAAGGACGGGGATTTGTACGTGGAGAGATATAGTGATGATCTGCATTTTGGTGGAATTAATCAAACCTATACGATCCAGAAGGGCAAACGAAGTTATGGTACTCCGGCCAAAACTCAATTTGCCGGTGATGGAAAAAACCTGGGTATTGATCGCTATGAGAAGTACACATCGGATACGGCAATCGTATATCCTTGGATGTACAGCACTGAGGAGCCTGATCGTGAAGTGACTGTGCAACTGGAAGAGAAAACGAAATAGAGCTGCTTGGCGTATTTGAGGAAAGAAAAAGATCTGTAACTCATTGGAAAACAAGAGTTGACAGGAAATATTTTGAAGTAATATACTGGATAAAATTTAACAGTCAAACGCAATGATCAGGAGCATTAAGGTTCAAGGTTTGGTCCAGAGAACTGTCGATTTGGTGCAAGGCAGTCCAATCTTCCCCAACTCACCTGTGAGCAGCAGAATCGAAAAGCAGTTACGTGAGTATCGTCATTGTTCAGCGAACGAAGGGCTGGATGTTGAGAATGATGAGATATACTGACTTCATGTAGATTCTGACGGTTAACCTCCGTCATCAGGTCCTGAGATGTTATGGCAGGATAGGTTGGAGCATGTCATTTCCAATCCTGTTCATGGCAAGAAGAGTGGTACCGCGAAGGTCAGACCTGTCGCCTCTTAGTTGAGGCGGCAGGTTTTTATTTTTTTTGTATGACTTTAATGTTGAGAAAAGGCAGGTGCAGAATCATGGAAAGATCACGTGTGATTGAGTATTATTCCAGATTTGACGAGTGGGGAAGGTTGGACCGGGAACCGCTGGAGTTCATCATTAACATGCATTATATCCGAGAGTCACTTCCGGCAACCGGACTTGTGCTGGACAATGGCGCAGGACCCGGAAAATATGCGATGGAGCTTGCCAGGCTTGGATACCGTGTCACGCTGTCAGACCTGACCCCTGCATCTGTGGATATGGCCCGACAGAAGGCAAAGGAAATGGATTTGACACAGCAGTTTGACGGATTTCATGTATTGGATGCGACCCATCTGAACGGTATTGCAGATGAGACATATGATGCGTCTCTGATGCTGGGGCCACTGTATCATTTGCAGACAGAAGAAGAGCGGGTGGCTGCGGTACGGGAGCTGCATCGGGTGACCAAGCGTGGGGGAACCGTGTACGTAGCGATGCAGAGCCGGATGCGAATGGGCATTACATCGTTGCAATTTCCGCAGCAATGGAAACCACATGATCACATGAAAGCCATCCGGTCTTTTATGGAAAAGGGGATATTCGATCATTCGGATCAAGGAAGGTTTACGGGCGCATACTATTTTAACATTCAGGATATTAACCCATATATGGAGAAGCACGGATTTGAGACGGTAGACCTGATCGGATCGTCCAGTCTGAGGTCGATGCTCACCGAAGAGCAGCAGCAATATTGGAAAGAACGCGGAGAATACGATGAACTGATCCAGTACATGATTGAGGCAGCCAAAGACCCGTCGATATTGGGAATCTCATCTCATCTGCTGTACATTGGTAGAAAGAAATAATCATGAAATTATTGGTTTTTGAGAAGAATATGTCACGAAAGTGCCCTCTGGATAACAGGGGGCACTTGTATTTTTCATCAAAATAGTTCAATATTAAGATAAATAACAAAAGGTGATCTACTTACAATAGGTTAGATGAACGGCGGATCGCTTCATAACAGGGAGGAACAGACAATGGAAATTGGAATCAGTACATTTGTGGAGACGAACCCGGATGTAAAAACAGGAGAACTTATAAGTCATGCGCAGCGTATTCGGGACGTCGTAGAAGAGATTGTTTTGGCAGATCAGGTGGGGCTGGATGTATATGGCGTGGGAGAACATCATCGTGCCGACTATGCCGCTTCATCACCAGCTGTCATTCTGGCAGCAGCAGCTTCACAAACCAAGCGCATTCGGCTGACCAGTGCAGTGACCGTTTTGTCTTCGGCTGATCCGGTACGGGTATTTCAGGATTTTGCAACATTGGACGGCATTTCGAATGGGCGTGCGGAGATTATGGCAGGACGGGGTTCGTTTATTGAATCCTTCCCTTTGTTCGGCTACGATCTGAATGACTACGATGAACTATTCGACGAGAAATTGGATTTGCTACTCAAACTGCGCGATTCTGAAAAGGTAACCTGGGAAGGCAAACACCGCCCTTCCTTTAACAATCTGGGCATCTATCCGCGCCCCGTACAGGAGAAGCTGCCCGTATGGATCGGCAGTGGCGGTAACCAGGAATCCGTTGTCCGCGCAGGTCTGCTTGGATTACCGCTGGTACTCGCCATTATTGGTGGTCGCCCCGTTCAATTCGCACCACTGGTAGAGTTGTACAAAAAAGCAGCAGCACATGCAGGCCACGACGCTTCCAAACTGACTGTGGCTTCTCACTCTCATGGGTTCATTGCAGATACAACCGATGAGGCGGTAGAGAAATTCTTCCCGCCAGCTCAGGCTACAATGAATATGTTGGGCCGGGAACGTGGCTGGGGACACTATAGCCGTGCAACCTTTGACGCGGCACGAAGTCTCGAAGGAGCACTGTATGTGGGTGATGTGGATACGGTGGCTGAGAAAATTATTTACCTGCGCAAAGAAGTCGGTATTACCCGCTTCATGTTACACACCCCCCTCGGTACAATGCCGCATGAGGATGTCATGAGAGCCATAGAGTTGCTCGGTAAAGAGGTAGCACCGAAAGTTCGTGCTGAAATCTCGCGTTGGGAAGCTGAGAACGAAGTTGCGCGTTAATTGACAACGTAAATTCCTTTTATATCTAGTTAAGAAAGAAGGAGCAGGTCTTCATCGCATTACGGTGAAGTGCCTGCTCCTTCTTTCGTTTACTTTTCAATTCCTGGCTTAACTATTTGGAAGATGCTCCAACAAGGGAGAGTAAAACCATGGACAACGTATGATCATATAGTCTTTTGGCGGCTTCCTCACTCTCAATATGACCTCCCAGGTACAAATGGATGACACCATGCAGGGGGGCCCAGATCATACGGACTGCAAGCAGGGGGTCATTCTCCTGAAGCATTCCCTGCTCAATTGCAGCCACAACCAAGGCCGTAATTTGTTTAAGGGCTGTCGCTGTACCTTGCAGACTCTCTTCATCCGGTTTGAATTCTGCAAATGAACCACCAAACATGAGCTGATAGAAGCTGGATTGTGATATCCCGAAATTCCAGTACGCATAAGCGAGATCGCGAAAAAAATTCTCAAATGATGCTTGCTCAGGTACAGATTCAAACGATTGGGACAGGAGGGTACACCCCTCCAAGTATAGGTATTTGGCTAACCCCTCTTTCTTGCCGAAGAGGTTATATATAATTTTGGTCGAGCACTCCATGCGTTCTGCCACACGCCTTACCGTGACAGCTTCGGGACCGTGCTCTTGCAGCAAGGCTGCAGCGGCATGCACGATATTCTGGCGCAGATTTTCGGAGTGCTGAAGTCTGGCTTCTTGAAAGGTAGTGACCGTGTGAGCGGATTCTTTGGAACCCGAATTGTTGTCTTTCATCTATATCATCCTCATACATCCATATTGTTGTTTAACGGAAACCTTGTTTCTTATCGTCATTCTACTGTTTTACGCTGGAAATCGTCAAATGTTCAAAAGCAGTTGACAGGAAGAAGACAAAAGGGTACGATGATTTCATTAGGAAACAATGTTTCCAATAAAAAACGAGTGTTCTGAAAAGGTGGATGAGATATGAAGCAGGTTCAAAATCAATGGGTACTCATTACAGGAGCTTCTTCAGGAATTGGGCAGACTTTTGCATTGGAAATGGCATCAAAAGGGAAACATGTGGTCTTGGTCGCCCGATCAGAGTCCAAGCTGCGTCAACTGGCAGAGCGCATTGAACGAACCTATCAAGTGAAGGCGGAAGTCATTGTAGCGGATTTATCCCAAGCGGATGCACCACAACGTGTTTATGAGGAATGTAAGAATCGGGGCATACAGGTCCATACATTAATCAACAATGCGGGATTTGCTACGCATGGAATATTTGAACAGGTGGATGGAGCACGGCAGCAGGAAGAGATTATGCTGAATGTACTCGCGGTTATGAACATGACCCATCTATTCCTGCCAAGCATGCTGCAAAAGCGGAGTGGTACCATCATTAATGTCTCTTCTACGGCTGCTTTTCAACCTGATCCATACATGGCTGTATATGGGGCTACGAAATCCTTCGTCCTTTCTTTTACAGAGTCGTTGTATGAAGAGAACAGGAAACGTGGCGTGCAGTTCCTAGCACTATGTCCCGGAGCAACAGAGACCTCATTCTTTGACGTAGTAGGAGCCGAAGAGGCCTCGGTAGGCAAACGGGATACGCCCGAGCATGTTGTGGAAGTGGCGATGAAGGCATTGGAGTCAGGCAAGCCGTATGCTGTGCCAGGGGCCTCCAATTACTGGACGGCCCAGTTGGCCCGCCTTATGCCGCGCAGACAAATGCTGCGGGTTGTAGGGGGCATGCTTCAACCTCGTTCGAAGAGCAGTAAGCCGCAAAAGGCCCGGGTATAAACGTGCAAACCAAAAGACGCTACCAGAGAGGGAATGCTCACTGGCAGCGTCTTTAATAACGAAGAGAAATTTGATTGAATATATGACTTGCTTAGCAAACGAGCTGTTTAGGCGAGAATACCTTTGGATCGTGCTTCCTTGATCCAATCTGGAAACTCACTAAGAAGCCGATCATATAATTCTTCATCACTGATCTTGGATATATCGTCCAGAGCAAAAAAGTTAGCGTTATCAATAAAGCGTCCGGACATGTCATCGAGCTTTTCAAGGATTCCGTAATAGGACCTGCCTAGGCCAACAAATTGCCAGAACAGATTTTTGTTAGAGCTTTCGGTAATGAGCTGTGTAATTTTACGTTCTTTATCCACGCCTCCATCGCTAAAAAAGATAATGTAGGTTGGGATATTTGCATTAGGCTCCTCCTTTGTATACTTACGAATGACATTTTCCATGACCTTGGGTTCATTGTTTCCGAAGCCCTTGCTTCCGAGAGTATACGTACGATCAATGTAATACCGGTAATCCTCGGCTGTTACACTCGGCGCTCGCATAAAATCATCAGCAAAGAACCAGACATCCAACTCGCCATTGTCATCAAACGCTGCGGCAATCGCCAATATACGTTCAAAAGATTCTTGCACTATACCTCTACGGTATAAATGAAACATGGAACCTGAAGCGTCAAATACCACGGCTACACGTGCCTTTATAGGAGCGACCTTTTTCTTTTCCAGAGATAATGTAACTTTACGCTTAAGCAGATCTATTTTCGTCAAATTCAGGGGTGCAGGTTTCTTTTCTGGTGCAGGAGCAGGTGCTGTTGACTCTACGGATGCGGCTGATTCAGACTTGGCGTCACTATCACTTTCAATTTCGACTCCAAACGACTCGGCAAGTGGTTGCAGACCTCCAAAGAATCCGCGTCCGATGGCGCGAACCTTAAATCCGTCGCGATGCTTATAGATTTCTATAAAAATTAGTGCTGTTTCAGCCGTGGCTTGGGTAATTTCGTATGTAATTTGTTGTGAACCTGCTCTTACAATCGCTTGGCATTTCTGAACATTTGCGAAGGTTCCTCCCGCGTCAAGTGTAGCAGTAAAGACACATTTTTCTACAGGTGCTTGGCTTAGCTTGCTGGTATCCAGCACGAAGGATGACTTGAGATCTTCTGCATGTTGAAGAACAACGCTCTGGTGAGGATCACTATTCTGATTATAAAAAACAAAATAATCGTCCGAGGGTACTCGTCCCCCTTCGTTAACCATAAAACAGCTTGCATCCAGAGGGGAGGGTGCTGAAACACTTTGAATGGATACGTGAATCTGGGCTGCTTCATTAATGGTGGTATTTTGGCCTGTGTTTAGATGAATGATAGAATCCGCCATATTTCTGATTACCTCTTTTCTTCAAAGTCAATGTTAACTGTAGATCGTAACAAGCTAGATTTTGAGACAAATGTTACCGGAAGTCAACTAAATATTGACAGATTCAACAGATAATCTAATACCTCTAACTCAATTTCAAAATCAAGCAACTGCATAAATCAGGTATGTTCACCCATGTTCCTGCGTGTTCTCCGACTCATGCTTCTCCCGGTGCTCCTTCTTCATTCTCACATAATCCACATCCGTTTTGGCGATCTCCCATTGTGCTTTGAAAATGGCTGCCGCCTCTGCCTTCACTTTATCGTTCTGATAAGGCAGGATGGAGCCGTCCTCCTTCGAGTATTTGCGTCCACCTTTATGATTCGTATACCGCCTTGCCCGCGTATAGCCCATTTGCAGAAACTTGCGCGCCATATCCATACCGACAAAGTCATCCTTTTTCTTATACTCCAAAAATAGTTCATAGATCTTCTGCGAGGATTCTGTCGCAATTTCAGGTGTTTTGAACCGCCAGTGCGGTAAGATTTCGCTTTTGTAGGGCTCCACCATTAATACCCCTTGCTCTCCCCGGCCAACGGTATACAGCTCGGGTTGTTTGCGCAGATCAAGCTCATCGTAATTGAGGCTGTAATCAAACTTTTTCATGGATTCCGCTCCTCCTTGAAGATTATTATTCCTTTCCACCTCTTTACCCCGATTCTTGTTCCACATGCAAGGTTAATGGAAATGAAGAGAAGTACATACATAGGAGGGATACGGGTATGGGCATGTCCGGCAGATATCTTGTTGTGACCAAGGAATTAATTGAATCCATCAAATCAGGGGAAGTCAGTGTGCATGATTGTTCGGTCGATCTGGATATCGATAAAATGTGGCAGATGATTCAGTTTACATTGACTGGTGACATGGTGCACGGAGAGCCTCCTCTGGGCTATGTGGTCCCTATGGCAGGTGAACAATATATAGGCAATTATTCAGATATGGATCTGTTCCTCCTGACCAACGAACAGGTCCTTGAGGCGTACATGGCGTTAGAACAGCTGACACCTGAGGAATTGAGGAAACGGTTTAGCCTGGAGCAAATGGTGGCGGAGGGCGTGTATCCTGTCATGGAGGATTGGGATGCAGAGGAGACATTTCAGGAGATCGTTCAGACAATAAACGAAGTTCAGGCTTTATATCAGGCAACTGCTGCAAGCGGGAACGGCATTATTTTTTATATTTTCTAAGCTACCAACTTCGTCTGTTTAAGTGATCACCATTCCGGTTATGGATAGAAACGAGGGCATATTTGCCTAAACTCCGGTAGAAGAGAGGGAATACGATATGACACAGGACCAGAATGAAGAAAACAAGGCCATTCAGGACGACGAACCGGATCAATTCGAGTCCCCTGCAAGCTCCGATGGCGAAGAAGCGGATGAGAACAGCGACAGCGAGGCAGAGGGCAAAGAACAAGAGTAAACCTACTGTTGATGATTGCATCAAGCATAGTGCGATTGAACCCAATGGCGATACATGTTGAAAAATAACGTCAATCAGAGGTCGGACAGCTGTCCGGCCTTTTTTTGGACTTTATTTGTCGATCCGGTTTACAACAATTACCTGTAACCCTCATAATAGGAGTGAACCACATTTTTCCTAAGGAGGAGATCGTATCAAAAATCACAAGCTATTGAAGTGGATTGCCGTACCACTCGTTTTAATGATGGTTGCGCTTACGGGATGTCAGGCCGTAGGTGGCGTAGATATTGGCAAAGCTGTTGCCAACAGTACAACCGTCAAATCCGGTGAATCCAAACAGTCCATGCATATAAAAGTTGAACCTGCAGCAAACCTCGTCGAAGAGGATGCGCTTCAAATGATCGAACTCATTAATTCCGTTTCATTGGATATTGAAGATGCCAAAGTGAAGGACTCCAGCACGGCGTCTATCAAAGGTACACTTAGTATGCAAGGAAAGAAATTGCCTTTCCATCTGTCGATGGATAAATCGGAAATGGTCATTGATGTAGACGGAGCGCAAAAGCCTCTATACATATCTTTGGCGGATAACACGCTTCCTATGCTAGATACGAAGGCGTTGGAGAAGCAGATCGAGGAGCTTTCCCCGAAACTGCTGAACTTTGCGCTGAAGCATTTGTCCAACCCGAAAAATATTTCGGTAACTCCGGTACAGGAATCGGTTAACGGTGAATCACTCAGCCTCTCCAAGCTGCATGTGGAGATCAGTGGGGAAGAGCTTCTTGCCATGGTTAAACCGTTTCTGACCAGTGTTGCTCAGGATGAACAAGGGCTCAAGGATCTGATTGGGGATCTGTATGATGTGTTCTACCCTATCCTCGTTACGATGAACACGGTTGATCCTGGCGACGGCAGTGCCTTGCCTTCTGTTATTAGCGAATCACGGGATGCTGAGGTTGCTTCATTGTACGAAATGATTAAGGGTGGTCTTGACGAGATTCTTGCCAATTACGACAAGGAACTAGCGAGCTTGTTGACCGAAACGCCTGAATTGAAGACGGTGTTCGGAACAGAGACCAAGCTCAAATTGGACTTTTATCTCGATAGCGCATTGAATATCCGTAAACAGAACTATGATTTCAAAGTAGCATTGCCTGCTTCTGAAGATCTGCCGATCAAATCGGTATCCGTATACGGTGACAGCGAACTGTGGAATATTGGCGGACCGGTGACTGTGGATACCGTCGACAAAACGGACGGTGCAATCGATCTGATGCAGGGAGATATCACGCCAGGTCAGATGCTGCGTAATTTTGATTCCAATTCACTGATGTATCAGCTGTTGAAAGATGAAGCGGGCATTACGCGTAAAAATGTCATGCTGTATCCGAACGACGAATCCTATGGCGCAATCACCGTTAAAAATACAACATTTGTTCCTCTGCGCTATCTGTCCGAGGAATTGGATGCTGAAGTAAAATGGACCAAAGGATCGGAGAAAATCGTTGTCATTGACGATATCACCGGCAATGAGATTGTCCTGACTGTAGGTTCCAAGAAGGCAACCGTTGCAGGCAAGGAAGTAACGATGGTTGAACCCGCCTATGTAGGCAAAAACGGCAAAACCTATGTTCCGCTGCGCTTCATGGCAGAATCTCTTGGGGCATCCGTAGATAACGAAAAAGAAACAGGCTGGATTTTCATCGACCGGCCATAATTAGTAGAAATCAGATGATTGTTCTGACAGTAAATTGTTAGGTACGTTATTGTTCGTTGCAAGCTAGATAACGCCCGTTTCCGGCCTTTGTGCTGGAAACGGGCGTTTTTGTGGTTACCCTGTAAAGAATAGTGAATTCCATCCGGAAGCCGTCATGATGTCATCAGCGTCAGTTATGTTGCAAAGCCTGAGGCTTTTTGCTAAACCCGGTACTTCCCGCAGTAAAGCCCATCTGTTGGTAAAATTTATGCGCAGCTTCACGATCCGGGCGATTGCCGCTGTTCAGGGACAAGGAATCTACACCATGAGTGGCTGCCCATTGCTCTGCTTCCAGAATAAGCTGACGACCAATGCCGGAGCTTCTGAACTGGTCATGCACGATAAGAGCCATAATACGGCAGTGTTTTCCGTTTTTTTCATACAGGTAAGATGTTTGTAACCCAATTAATCCAACGACACGGCCACGAACTTCGGCAACCAAAGTTGCAAAATTTGAATCCGCAGCGATGTGCGAATAACGCTCCTTCATCTCGGCATACGTGGTTGGGTAACCGAGTTGATCCATGAGAATGACCATATCCTGCAGATCTTCAGGGGAACTGTTACGGATCGATACATTTAGACTCATGATCGCGTTGCCTCCTTTTGACGTTCTTTTAACGAGAGATCAATGATGGAATCCAGCAAACTGGAAAATGAAATACCTGCTGCGGCTGCACTTTTGGGCAGCAGACTGTTTCGGGTAAGCCCCGGCAGCGTGTTCACCTCTAGCACGTATGGCATGCCATCTCTAATCATCATGTCTACGCGGGCATAGACACTGCATTTTAACACCCGGTAACAGGTGAGTGCAGCAGCTTCTACACGTTTGTGCAGGTCCGCAGGCAAATGGACGACCTGCTCTTCAGCGCCGCCATCATTATATTTGGAGGTGTAATCGAAAAACTCCGCATTTGAACGAATTGAGATTACAGGAAGCATCTGACCATCGAGAACGGCGCAGGTGATTTCCTCGCCATCGATATATTGTTCGATCATGACAACTTCGTCCCAAACAAGCGCCGCTTCTACAGCTGCATGAAGAGCCGAGGGTTCCTGCACGACTTGTGTTCCGATGCTGGAACCACCTGAATTGGGTTTTACCACCGCAGGATAGGTTAACTGCTGCACAGTGGCTGATGACAATTCATCCAAACTGCTCACCTGAAGCCATTCGCCGGTAGGCACGCCCGCATGCTGGATGAGACGTTTGGACATATCTTTGTCCATGCATACGCTGCTCGCGAGTACACCACAGCCTGTGTATGGAACGCCGAGCGACTCCAACGTGCCCTGTATGGTACCATCCTCCCCATACTTACCATGCAGAGCGAGCAGTGCGACATCCAGTCCCGCCGCTTTTTCAATGAGATCCCGTTTGCTGTTGATCTCCACCGGAATAACTTCATACTTCACTGTATCCAGATGGTTGATCATCTCCTGTCCGGTGAGCAGGGAAATATCCCGCTCCGAAGATGTGCCACCCATAATCACGCCAACTTTCATGTGTATCCTCCTCATCTCATTTGAGCAATGGTTTCGCCAATGATACGAATGCCTTTGCGAATGTTCTCATCGCTGACCCGGGAGAAGCCCAGACGCATCGTATGTTGTCCCTGCCCCGGTTCAAGATAAAAGGTATCGCCGGGCATAAAGGTAACGCCCTTTGCCTTGCAAGCGGTGAGCAGATCTCTCGTCCGGTATTCCGGTGGGAATTGTACGAACAGGTGAAGACCGCCTTCACCTGAAACCCGGCACATCGGCAGATGCTGCCGCAAGCAGCGAACGACCAGCTCATATTTACGCTTATATTCCGTACGGGCCCGCTTCAGATATTTCTCGAAATTGCCGTTGCTCAGATATTGATAGAGCAGGGACTGGTCCAGTGTCGAGGTATGAATGCTGCGCGCCCGTTTCATGCTTTCCAGATAATCAATCAATGCCGCATCCGCAATGACCCAACCTACGCGCAGGCCCGGAAACAGCACCTTGGAGAAGCTGCCCAGATACACCAGTCCATTCCCTTTGCCCGCACTGGCGATCAGGGGAGAGACGTGGGAGCCGGAATAGCGCAATTCCTCGTTAAAGCCGTCTTCAATAATCGGCACATGGTACTGGTTCATCAACCGAATAATCTCTGCCCGTTTGGCAGGTGACGTGACGATCCCGGTTGGATTGTGATAAGAGGGCACGAGATAGGCCAGATCATACGGGTTTGCTGCAAGTTCCCGTTCCAGCTGCCTCAGATTCAGACCATCTGGCTCCATATCGACACCGGTGAGCTGAAATTGATGAAGCCTCAGATTTTTGACCGCGGTATGATGTGTCGGGTTCTCACACAGGGCCCTGCCGCTTTTTTTGCGTAGTGCGCTCAGGACCAGATCGAAACCTTCCGTAAATCCATTAGTGATTAGAATATCTTTGCCGCTTAGGTCAACACCCTTATTTTCCATATAACGCAGCAGATACTTCATAAGAGGCCTGTAGCCTTGCGCATATCCGTAATTCAGCAGCACTTCGCCTTCAAGAGACATCCGATCAAGGAAGGCCCTTTTTACATTGTGCATGTCAAAAAGCTTCTCATCAGGTGCAATGCTGGTAAATGAAATCTGACCGCGCTCCGAGCCGGAGCCATGCTTCATCAGATCGTATTGCTCCGCCTGAATCGCGTAGTCGCTGACACGCTCGTTCCAGTCCAGCTGCCACCCGGATGAAGCCTCAGGCGTTTCAATAGTGGAGCTGACGTAGTTGCCTTTGCCTTTGACCGCGTAAATCAGACCTTCCTCTTCAAGTTCAGCATAGGCGAGCAGGACCGTGCTGCGGCTCACTTTCATAAGTGTGCTGAGTTCACGGGTGGAAGGAAGCTTTTGTTTGGCTTGCAGGCCGCCTTTGAGCATCAATCGCTTCATATAATCTTTGACTTGTATATATACAGGGCGGTCCTCCGTCAATTGCAGATCGGAATACATCCCATCACTCCCTCTTTTTGCAATCTTGCCATATTATAACCCCTGCAGAAAGAACCACGATACCTTTGTTTCCCTGCGGGAGTGGTTGGTTGTTTGCGCAAACGTAAAAAAGCCCAGGCATCATGCCGGGCTGGGGTGAAACGTGATCCGTCTTTTATAGTTCTGCTGCTATGACGTTCTAGGTGACGTTGCATGACTAATCTCTCTAGGATCGATAGCTATCTGTCCTTCTACGTGTGTCTATTTATTCTCGCGACTATAATTGCAGGCTTTCTAAGTGAATCCATTTCTACAATGATGCAGTTAAAATTCTAGGATCTTTCTTCGTTTGCTTGCTGCAAGGGTCGAATAGATGTTGAATCGTAAAGCTATAGGTCTGGGTTCTTGCTAACTGTACTCCTGTCGTGCGCGCGTAACAGAATACAGTATGAAAAAGATCATCAATCATAGGGTACAATAGACGGAAGTAGATATAAAGACATATGTCTTAGTGCCCAAATTCTTCCTCATACCCCTATAGTACCACTTTGAATCAGGGAAGTTAACCTTTTTTTTGAAATATTTGTCGTAATAGTTGAAAAAAGCGTGAATTGTGCGTCATATAGAATGAAATGGTGTCCTTATGGGATATATGATAGGATGTAAACCTATAGATAACGAGGAAGTGAGCCAATTGATTAATATTACTGTGCCAACACCAGATGTCACCATCACGAAGCAGGCAGACCCACAGCTTAGCCACATTTATGGATTCACTGATTTCCACCTGATTACAAGGGAAAAAGGTGGTATCTTTATGTTTTACAATGCCGCTGGTGAGTTGTTATTTGTCGGGAAAGCACGAAAATTAAGACCGCGCATCAAAAAGCATTTTGAAGATACCGTATCACCCATGAAGTCACACCGCGAGGAAGTAACCACCATTGAAGTGTGCATTATTGAAGATCCAGTCGATCGCGAAATTTACGAGACCTATATCATCAACACGATGCGTGCGAAATACAATGTAGACAAGGTGCTGTACAAATAGGTATCTCGAATATAGCTCAAGAGCGATAAGAATCAGAATCAAATGATGGAATGTGCAGAATAAAGTGTAAAAGTATTCTTCGCAACGTTTGGGACATATAGCCTATACCTTGCGTCAACAGACAAGGATGTGATCTGCGGATTGCATCCCACGTCTGCTTAGAAGCATTAGATTTTTTCAATATGTAATTCGTAAATGGGCAATGTAGAACGTAGAGATGGTAGTACAGGATGAACCAAATACATAGAAGAGGTGATTGTTTTGATCGGACGTAGCGGTAACCCAACACTCAAAGATAGTACATTTGAAAACTCCAGCGGGTATGGAGATGATCGGTATCAAAGTAACATGACGATCAACGGTACGGTAAACAAGGCGTTTATTACGCTGATCATCCTGCTGGGCAGTGCATTTGCAACCTGGATGATGTTTTTCAATGGACAGGAAGTGCTTCCTCTCGCATACGGTGGGGCAATCGCCGGATTTATCCTCGCATTGATTATTTCGTTCAAGCCTGTTGCGGCGCCTTACCTTGTACCGATCTATGCGGTCGCAGAAGGGCTGTTTCTGGGTGCGCTCTCAGCTACGTATGAGTCGTTGTACAATGGCATTACGTTGCAGGCTGCTTTACTGACCATGGCAGTATTCATCGCGCTGCTGACGGCATACAAGACAAGACTGATCAAAGCTACGGAGAACTTCAAGCTGGGTGTTGTAGCTGCAACCGGGGGCATCATGATTATGTATCTCCTGAGTTTTGTACTTGGTTTCTTCGGTATTACCGTTCCTTATCTGCATGATAATAGCCTGATCGGAATTGGCATTTCTGTCGTAATCGTCATTGTGGCCGCGTTGAATCTGGTGCTTGATTTTGATTTTATTGAAAGTGGTGCCGACAACGGTGCTCCGAAATATATGGAGTGGTACGGTGCATTCGGATTAATGGTTACGTTGGTATGGTTATATATTGAAATCATTCGTCTGCTTGGCAAGCTGCGGAGCCGGGATTAATTCACTTCAACTTTTCAAATCCAATCATGCAATTCATCATCAAAAGCTAACTCGTGCTCAAGCATGCAGTTAGCTTTTTCGGCGTTTATTGGATAGTCTTAACATCGGACTGTGTCCGTTTTTTCATATATGAATTGACTGAGTGGAAAAGAATGTGATATTTTAATTGATAATGATTATCATTTTCGTTAAGGCGATATAGTAACGGCTTTAATTCACTGTACATCTCATATCAAACCGATCAAGCAGATCGAAAGGAGTGGCCTTATGTTACTGGAAAATGATTCGCAGACCTCTGCGCACTTGCCCGTTACCGGCCGCAGTCCCAAGACGGATCTTGCCAAGGCAAAAGCATATATGGACGAGCACTACGACGAACCATTGTCTATTGCGGATCTCGCCCACAGAGCCAATATCAGTGCGAAATATTTCGTGGATCTCTTCAAGAAGACCTATGGACAGAGTGCAATGGAATATCTGACCGATCTTCGCATCAATCGGGCCAAACGATATCTGAAAGAAACAGGGTACAAACTCCGTGAAATCGCGCTGAGGGTAGGCTATAGCGATGAGTATTATTTTAGCCGCAAATTTAAAAAGGAAGTGGGCGTATCTCCTTCGGATTATGCCAAAAATGCGAGAAAACGCATCGCCACCTGCTCCTCCAGCATCATTGGACAGCTATTGGCGCTTAATGTCATGCCTGTCGCTGCGCCGATTGATCCCAAATGGACCGCTTATTATTATAACGCGCACCGTACAGAGATTCAGTCACACTTGAGACTGACAGACCCGTATACCAGCTTGCGATTTGAAGCCAACGTGGAACGACTGGTTCATATCCGGCCGGACGCTGTTGTGGGTACGGATCAGATCAGTGATCAGGATCAAGCCAAGCTGGCTGAGATTGCACCCTGCTGTTTTGTGCCGAAGTATCACTTGGATTGGCGTGCACAGTTACGCATGATTGCCGCTTTTCTGGAGAGGGAAGAACAGGCGGAACAATGGATCAGTGTATACAACCAACGAGTCCAGAAGGCGCGCGATTCCGTACAGCAGAAAGTGGGCCGGGAGAAGGTCATCGTTGTCCGAGTGTACGGGCAGCATCTATATCTATATCGTAATCCGGGTATTGAGGAGGTCTTGTACAATAATGGTTTACGGCTCGATACGTTCCCTGATGTTCAGGCCAACACGCCGTTAACATTGGAACAGCTGGCTTCGCTAAATCCGGATCGGATTCTCGTTATGGTGTGCCCTGAGGCAGCATCGCGGGCATACTGGCTCAGCTTACAACATTCGCCTGTGTGGCGTCAGCTTAAGGCAGTAAGGCAATATCAGATTCATCTGATTACAGGTGATCCCTGGTTTGATTACTCCGCCGTAGGCGTGATGCGTATGCTGGATGAAGCTCTGCTGATTTTCACGGGATATTGTCCAAATGTATATCTGGATAACGTCCATGGTGATTCCCGGGCAACATGACATATAATCCATCTATCTAAATGAGAATGTTTATCAAGGGGGATACGTCATGTTTCAGCAGAAAAAAAGTAACGGACAACGTTCCGTTCATCAACTTCGTAGTATCGGTTTCTCAGTCTTACTCATGCTGGTATTGATGACAGGTCTGTTGTCTGCCTGTGGTACCAAATCAGAAAATGCGGGAGAAGCACAGAAAGAGCAGCCAACAACGGAGGCATCGACCACGGCATCATCTGGAACGTCAGTGGCAGAAGATGCAAAGGAAGAAACTACAGGTGAACGAACGGTAAAAGATGACTTGGGACATGATGTACTCGTTCCTGAGCATACAGAGCGTGTCTTTGCACCATACCTGGAGGATTCTCTGCTGACACTTGGTGTCAAACCGGTAGCCCAATGGGCAAGCGGAACGCAAGGGCATGTGTATCTCCAGGATCAACTGAGCGGGATACCTACCCTCGATTTCTCCAGCGGATTGCCCTCTCCGGAAGCGCTGATGGCGTACAATCCGGATTTTATCATTTTACACACGGCCCAATATGCCGAAAACGGTGTATATGAGAGTTATTCCAAGATTGCACCCACCTATGTATTTACGAATGCTTCAGGTGATGTAGAGAAGTCTTTGCAGGTGATTGGTGATCTGCTGGGCAAAACGGCTGAGGCCGAAAAAGCCATTGAGACGTACCATGCAAAGGTCGATGACGCAAAAGCCAAGCTGGCAAAAGTGACTGAGGGCAAGAAAGCAGCCATTATTCGTTTTGCTCCTCGGGGTATTAGTATGATGGGCGGCAACTACTTTAGTGGTTACGTAGTATATCAGCAGTTAGGGCTTGGCAAGCCTGCACTGGTGCAAACCGAGAACAGCGCAACGGTGTCTACTGAGGTGTTGCCTGAGATTGATGCCGACTTTATTTTTACGGTGGAACAAGGTCCCGGCAGCATGAAAGAACTGACGGATACCAAAGTCTGGAATAGCATGCCTGCGGTTAAAGCAGGACATGTATACGCTGTGGAGCCAGCTCCGTGGCTGGGTGGTGGATTGATCGCTTATGGTCATGTCATTGACGATACGTTGAAGGCGTTAACGCAATAACCCAGGAATTTTATTAATGAATTGATCTTCCATATGACATGAGAAGTACAGCTCCCCGCGGAGCACCCGAAACCGGACATGATTCCAGCGTTTCAGGTATGCCGTGAGGGAGTTCTTTTGTTTTTACGAGCAACCAAGTCGGTTACATCAGTATGTTGCATAATTCGATTTTTATCGCTCACGGGTACAAGATATAGATGAATAGAATCATTTCGATCTATATCTTGCTGATTGGAAGACGCTCTGGGGATTTATGCAAAATGCTCACATAAATATGGAAATATGGAGATAATCAAAATCATTTCTGGATATCGTCCATGGGACAGCCGGATCGACTCTCTTATAATTGGTAATGAGAATCAATCTCATACATTTCAATAATATTATTAAACATAACAGTATAAGTTGAGTTTATGAACTACACAGAAACGGAGAAGTCAGAAAAAACCTGGAGAAGCGGAGCGTTCGCCTTTATCTCCGGATTTCTCCCTGTATAAAGAGGGGATAGAGGAAATCTGGAGATAACAGCGATTGGAAGGTTATTCTGACGGCGGAGTGTATGTGTAGTTCAGTGTTCAACTTATATACGCAGAACAACGAGGAGGAACCATCCGTAATGACGTTTCAGCCCAATCAACCCGCATCTGACATCCTTGAACATATCGCACGCAGTACCATACAGATTCCACGCGCCGAACAATGGACCGTGAAATCCCGCAACGGCAATCATGCCTATCAGATCATGGTGTTCCAACCGGCAGAAGCGCCACCGCCTTCGGGATATCCGGTGATCTATCTGCTGGATGCCAACTCTGTGTTCGGAACGATGGTGGAAGCCGTTCGTGTACAGGGACGCAGACCGGAGAAGACCGGAGCACTTCCGGCCATTGTTGTTGGCATTGGATATCCAACGTCAGGCCCTTTTTCGCCGCACCGATACTATGACTTTACCCCGCAGGCCACTACGGAATATACCCGGAAGTCGGATGGAACCCCTTTGCCGGAACAGGGCGGGGCCGATGAGTTCTTGCAGTTTATTGAGGAGGAGCTGAAACCGGATATTGAACAACAGTTCCGGATCGACCGGAGCAGACAGGCCATATTTGGACATTCGCTTGGTGGATTGTTCGTGCTGCATACCTTGTTCAAGAAACCGGAAGCTTTTCACTATTACATTGCAGGCAGCCCTTCGCTTCACTGGAACCAGAACGTCATGCAGGCGGAAGAACAGGAATTTGTCGCACGGCTGGAACAGCATCCCGTCAACGTTAAAGTGTGGATTGGTATGGGTGAACAGGAGAAGACGCATCCTGCCCGCAACAATGATAAGGCGTCGAGTCTTACGGAACGGTTATCTGCGCTGAAGCAGCCGGGTCTGGACATTAAATATACGGAGTTCGAGGAAGAGAATCATGTCTCGGTATTACCGTTTCTGATTAGTCGTACGATGCGCTTTGCATGTAGCCCGGAGTCGTAGGAGGTAGAGGCAACCGCATTTCTCAATCAGAGAAATAGGGAGAGTGGGCGAGAGAGCAGCAATGCAAGGGAGGAACAGGAGTGAGTTACACAGGAATTGATGGAAAAGTGGCTGTAGTCACTGGTGCTGCGCAAGGGATCGGTCAATCCGTGGCAAGATTGTTTGCCGAGCAGGGCGCTATTGTTGCGGCTGTCGACATACGCGAGGATCAGTTAAATCAGCTGGTCACAGATCTGCGAAATCAGGGCCATCAGGCAACAGCCTGTCCTGTGGATATATCGGATCACCAAGCCGTCGAAGCAGTCGTTCAACTAATTGAGGAAACCGTGGGCCCCATTGGCATTCTGGTGAATGCAGCAGGGGTACTATACACGGGGGCAGTGAGTGAACTTCGTGATGAGGAATGGACAAAGACCTTTGATGTGAACACGCATGGCGTATTTTACATGTCACGTGCAGTGGTACGAAACATGGCCGAACGTCAATCGGGGGCGATCGTCACAGTTGGTTCAAATGCTTCGGGCGTACCCCGGATGCATATGTCTGCCTACGCAGCGTCCAAAGCGGCTTCGACCATCTTCACTAAATGCCTGGCGCTGGAGTACGCCTCACAGCATATTCGCTGCAATATTGTGTCCCCAGGCTCGACGGATACTGCCATGCAGCGAGCATTATGGCAGGACGAGCAGGGAGCTCAGGAGGTTATCGCTGGTTCCCAAGAGGATTACCGTCTGGGCATACCGCTAAACCGTCTGGCCCTGCCATCGGATATCGCGGATAGTGTGCTGTTTATGGTATCGGATCAGGCCAGACATATTACGATGCATGACTTGTGTGTGGATGGAGGCGCCACGCTGGGTGCCTGAATCAAGATAAGGAGATGATAATCATGTCAAAAGCGGGTACCGTTGCTACAGCTTCCGCCTTACACCTTCTGGATCAATATCGGGAGGGGACGTCCTTTTTCTGGTCTTCGCCGCAACATACCTTGCTGGCTCAAGGGGAACGAATTCGATGGTCTGATGTAAATGTTACAGATGAAAACAACCCAAATTCTTATGCTGCAATTGATATTAGTGAACAAAAGCGTGGCGAAGAAACGCATCTCTTCATTGATCGAATAGAAAAGCTTATGGATGAGGCCAGACGTGCAGGGCAAACCAAACCCATGGTGGTCGGGGCCATTCCATTCGATCCGCTTGATTCTTCTGCCGAGCTATTTGTGCCAGAGACGGTGCAATGGGCTGAACCGCTATCCCCGGACTCCAGAGCAATGGTGGAAAAACGTCCAGTTGCATTGGGTTGTGTGGTGCGTGAAGAACCTGTTGGAGCGGAATTCAAGCAAAGCGTAAACAACGTTTTGGTTGATCTGAACCTAGGGAATCTGAACAAAGTTGTTCTATCCCGTTCTCTGCAGGTAACTTCACAGAGCTTCGTGGACACGCATCAATTACTCCGTAATTTGTTCAGGGATAACACACATGGGTATACATTTGCCGTTCCGATGACGAATCTCCCTTCTTCAAAAAGTAATATAACAACGGATAAACGTGCCAATGTTGAGGTGGGGAAAGAAACCCATCGGACTTATATCGGGGCAAGTCCCGAATTGCTGGTTACCCGAAAAGGGTCCAAAGTCAGAGCCAATCCACTTGCCGGGTCTGCTGCCCGGAGTGAAGATCCGGCTGAGGACCGCCGCCGCGCAGAAGCGCTGCTGGCTTCAGCCAAAGATCGCCATGAACATGCAGTAGTCATTGAGGCCGTTGCAGAGGCACTGCATCCACTGTGCAAACACCTAACGATTCCGACAGAGCCTTCTCTGATCCAGACACGGACCATGTGGCACTTATCTACGGAAATTCACGGGGAGCTTGCCGACATGAATACATCGTCCTTGGAACTGGCCTTTGCGCTTCATCCTACACCTGCAATTTGCGGCACGCCTGTCCAGACCGCCCGGGAAACCATCCGAGAGCAGGAACCGTTCGAACGTGGGCTATTTACCGGCATGGTGGGCTGGTGTGACAGTGACGGTGACGGCGAGTGGGCCGTAACGATCCGATGTGCAGAGGTGGAGGGCAAGACCCTTAAACTATTCGCTGGAGCGGGTATTGTTGCAGGTTCCACAGCAGAAGCGGAGCTGGCAGAGACCTCAGCGAAGTTCAGAACGATGCTGCTTGCCATGGGCTTGAATTCATCTGTGTCCAGTATGAAGGAGGCATGAGTGATGCTATCAGGATTTCAGGCCTGGCCTGAAGAAGTTGCAAAGCGTTATCGTCAGGAAGGCTGCTGGGAAGGCATTACGTTTGGAGAAATGCTACGCCAGCGCGCGGATCTATATGGCAATCGGGTAGCCGTTATCAGCGGCGAACAACAATTAACCTATGCGGAGCTGAACGAACGGGTGGATCGTCTGGCTTCTGGCTTATATGCAAAGGGAATACGACAGCATGATCGAGTTATTATCCAGCTGCCCAATATCACGGCGTTTATCGAGGTGTGTTTCGCTTTATTCCGCATTGGTGCACTGCCTGTATACGCACTACCTTTGCATCGGAAGAGCGAAATCATGTATTTTGCCCGGTTCTCTGAGGCCGCAGCATACGTCATTCCTGATCAGGACGGAGGGTTTGACTACCGAACACTGGCAGAAGAGGTTCAGGCAGAGGTTCCGGGGCTTCGGCATGTATTCGTGGCGGGAGAAGCTGGACGGTTCACGGCCCTGGATGATATCTATGCACAACCAATCACACAAGCGGATCAGCCTGTTTCTTCTGACGTTGCTTTTCTGCAGTTGTCTGGCGGAAGTACCGGGCTGTCCAAAATGATCCCCCGCACCCATGATGACTACATCTACAGTTTGCGTAGAAGTGTGGAGGTCTGCCGGCTCAGCCCGGGGAGTGTTTATCTGGCCGTGCTGCCTATAGCACATAACTACCCGATGAGCTCACCAGGTTTTCTGGGTACGCTGTACGCGGGTGGAACGATTGTGCTGTCACGGGGATCAAGCCCGGATGAAGCTTTTCCACTCATTCTGCGCCATCAGGTGACTATCACGGCTCTAGTACCACCACTTGCGCTCATATGGTTGAACGCGGCGGCTACAAGGGGGATCAAATTCCCCTCACTTGAGGTTCTTCAGGTTGGTGGAGCCAAATTCAGCGCCGAGGTAGCTGCGCGTGTCCAACCTGTCCTTGGCTGCACCTTGCAGCAAGTGTTCGGCATGGCAGAAGGACTGGTGAACTACACCCGTCTGGATGACCCGATGCATGTCATAGTTAACACTCAGGGTAAGCCAATGTCTCCGTATGACGAAGTACGAATCGTGGATGACGAGGACATTGAAGTGGAACAGGGACAATCGGGACATTTACTGACGCGGGGACCATACACGATTCGTGGTTATTACAAGGCTGACGAACATAATGCCAGATCCTTTACCACGGAGGGCTTCTACCGTACGGGAGATATTGCCAGCCTTACGGCTGATGGATATCTCGTTGTGGAAGGACGGGCGAAGGATCAGATTAACCGTGGCGGCGATAAAGTGGCAGCCGAGGAAGTGGAAAATCATCTGCTGGCCCATCCTGCCGTACATGATGCGGCACTGGTATCCATGCCGGATGAATATTTGGGTGAGCGTTCCTGTGCGTTTATCGTGCCGAGCGGTGAGGTTCCGGCTGCTGCCGAGATCAAGTCTTTTCTGCGTAACCGGGGACTGGCGAGCTATAAGATCCCGGATCGGATTGAGTTTGTACAGTCTTTTCCCAAGACGCAAGTTGGCAAGGTCAGCAAAAAAGCGTTACGCGAGATGATTACCACCAAACAGCCCATCTCCTGATAGTGATTCCTTAACGATAGCGTTGCAGGGCAACGATGAACCATGAACAAGATTGGGATAAATAAAGGTGAAAAGAGGGATATTCATGGCACTTCCAAAGATTCAACCCTATGCAATGCCTATAGAGTCGGAGCTTCCTGGCAACAAGGTAGCGTGGACGCCGGATGCGAAGCGCTCAGTACTCCTGATTCACGATATGCAGCAATATTTCATGAACGCCTTTACGGCAGGGGAATCCCCTGTGGTAGAGCTGATCGATCATATCTCACAACTTCGTTCGAAGTGTCATGAGCTTGGCATTCCGGTGGTCTACTCCGCACAACCGGGCGGACAGACACCGGAGCAGCGCGGGTTACAGCTGGACTTTTGGGGGGCTGGGATTGATGGAGGGCCTGTGCAAAAAGAAATTATTGAAACGCTCACACCCGCTCCGCAAGATACCTTCATGACCAAATGGCGATACAGCGCCTTCCAAAAGACAGAATTGTTTGAACTCATGCAGCAGTATGGTCGCGATCAACTGATCGTCTGCGGCATTTATGCCCATATCGGATGTCTGATGACCTCTTGTGAAGCCTTTATGCGAGACATTCAGGCATTCTTGGTTGCGGATGCAGTAGCTGATTTTTCGGCTGAAAAACATCGCATGGCTCTGACGTATGCAGCAGAACGGTGCGCGGTAACACTGACAACCGGGCGTTTGCTTGAGGCTCTAAATGATTCAGCCACAGACGTAATTGGAGGAGTGCTGAAATCCGAGGCGGGTAAGCAAGAGGACCAATCCTATGCCTCACCTGCTCAGGAGGTTGTATCGGAGGCTGAGCAGCAAAGGGCATCGGCAGCGGAGAGACTCCAGGAGGGAAGTCATGGCGTTGACCATGTGACATTGGAAGCATTGAGAAACCAGGTCGGAGAGATGCTGCAGGAGCAGCCTGCGCACATTGGAGAGCATGATGATCTGATTCAGAACTGGGGACTGGATTCCATTCGTATTATGAGTCTGGCTGAGCGCTTTCGTGTGGAAGGAGCGGGAATAACGTTTGTGGATTTGGCAGAGGTGCCTACATTGGCTGCATGGGCGGCGTTGCTGGATAAGGCCTATACGAAAGTACTCCCGAACGGAGACTACTTTTGAGCGGGGCCGTGCATACGTCGCACAGTCGGAACACGGCTTGGCCCCTATCCTCTGCACAGTCCGGCATCTGGTTCGCGCAGCAGTTGAATCCGGACAATCCGATGTACAACACCGCCGAGTATGTGGTCATTCAGGGCAACGTAGACGCCAGACGATTCGAAGAGAGTGTGCGCCAGACCGTTTCGGAAGCTGAGTCGCTGAATATGGTTTATGGTGAAAATGAACAAGGTCCGTGGCAGTCTTTGAATGCCACGGATACATGGACATTTCATGTTATTGATGTGAGGGAAGAAGCGGAGCCCCATACAGCAGCACTGACGTGGATGAAAAAGGATCTGGCCCATCCCGTCAATCTGGCGACAGGGCCACTCTTCACGGAGGCGCTGTTCCAGGTGAGCCATGAGTGTTACTACTGGTACCAGCGCATTCATCATATTGCGATTGACGGATATGGTGTTTCACTGATTACCCGCAGGGTGGCCAGCCTATACTCCGCAAGTGTAAGAGGGGAAGCTGCAGATCAAGTACAGCGAGCGGCATCGTTCGGCTCGTTATCCGCCGTTCTTCAGGAAGACGAGGCGTATCTTGCCTCAGCGGACAAAGAGCAGGATCGTCAGTTCTGGATGGACCGCTATGCAGACGAACCGGATGTTGTCAGTCTGGGGGAACGGGCTCCGCGAACATCTACCTGCTTCCTGCGGCAGAGCGGTCTGCTCACACAGCCACAGCGCGAGCAAATGCAGGTTGCAGCGGCAAGGTTCGGTTCGACCTGGCCGGATTTGTTTATAGCGGCAACGGCTATCTACGTTCACCGGATGACGGGGGCGACGGACGTTGTGCTGGCTCTGCCCGTAATGTGCCGATTGGGATCAGCATCCCTTCGGATACCGGGCATGGTCATGAACGTGCTTCCGCTGCGTCTCAACGTGGATTCAACAATGACCGTGTCAGAGTTGCTGAAACAGGTTGCCCAGGAGATTCGGATGGTACGCAAACATCAGCGCTATCGTCACCAGGATCTGCGGCGTGATCTCAAGCTGCTTGGGGAGAATCGTCGGTTGTTCGGACCCATGATTAATGTGATGCCATTCCACCATGAATTGAACTTCGCGGGGCAGCGCGGCATGATTCATAATCTGTCCACGGGTCCGGTGGATGATCTGTCCATTCATGTGGTGGACCAGGGTCATGGTCATGGGCTGAGTATTGATTTTGATGCCAATCCGTCCATCTACAGTGATTCCGAACTGCTGAACCATCAGCTGCGTTATATGCAGCTTCTGAACCAGGTGATGCAGGAAGGGATGGAGACGGAAACGGTTGGGCGTCTGGAATTGCTGCTTCCTGTCGAACGTGAGCAAGTACTGGTTACATGGAATGGAACAGGAGAGGTGCCAGCCGACAGCCATTCGGCAGCACGGTTTGAACAGCAGGTCCGCCGCACGCCTTCTGCAACGGCGCTGACATTCGAAGGGGAATCCCTGACGTATGCGGAGCTGAATGAACGGGCGAATCAGTTGGCGCATGAGTTGATACAGCGATATCAGGCAGGACCAGAACAGAAGGTAGCCATTGCTCTGCCTCGTTCACTGGAAGTGATTATTGCCATTGTGGCTGTTCACAAAACGGGGGCTGCCTATCTGCCGCTTGATCCTGACTATCCCGAAGAGCGCCTGATCTACATGCTTGCGGATGCCAAGCCTGCTTGTGTAGTGACGGTGATGAGCAATGTTTCCAATCTGCCGACCATGTCCAGTGCACCTGTCATGGTGATGGATGAACCGGCTATGGCAATGAAAGTCAGTAGCCAGCTCAAAACGAATCCCGAAGGTGATGATCTGACAGGAACAGCTTCTCTGCTCAATCCTTCTTATATTATCTATACTTCAGGTTCCACAGGTAAGCCCAAGGGCGTAGCCGTAACCCATCTGGGGCTGGCGAACCTGCTTGAGGATATGAAGACGAGATTACGGGTGGGTCCGCAGGACCGCTGGCTGTCGGTAACGACGATTGCTTTTGACATATCCGTACTGGAAGTATTCCTGCCGCTTACGACGGGAGCCCGGCTGGATATTGCACACAAAGAGACAATTCTTGATCCGGTAGCTCTCGCTGAGAAGATGAGAGAACGGGAAACCACCATCATGCAGGCTACGCCTACGTTATGGCAGTCTTTGGTGACGAGCCGTCCGGGGCGATTCGACGGGCTAACCGTGATTACCGGAGGAGAGGCGTTGACGGAGGAACTGAAGCTTTCTTTGCAGGAGCTGGGGTGTCACGTCAATAATCAGTACGGACCGACCGAGACGACCATTTATTCGACGGCAGCAGCACTGGAGACAGGGGCAACGGGGAAACCGTCGATTGGTGGTCCGGTTCGCAACACGCAGTTATATGTGTTGGATCAAGGCTTGAAGCCAGTACCTCCGGGTGTAGCAGGGGAGCTGTATATCGCAGGTGAGGGACTTGCGCGGGGGTATTTGGGCAGACCTGATTTGACTGCAGAACGCTTTGTAGCCAATCCCTTCGGTCAACCAGGCAGTCGGATGTACCGTACAGGTGATTTGGCGAAATGGTTGCCGGATGGTTCCATCGATTATTTGGGTCGCGCAGATCATCAGATCAAAATTAGAGGATTCCGAATTGAACTGGGCGAGATCGAATCGGTAATCTCCAGATATCCGGGCGTTACTCAGGTCACGGTCATGGCTCGCGAAGATCAACCGGGAAACCAGCGGCTGGCAGCGTATGTAGTAGCTGAGTATGAACTCGAAAATCGTATGGATATGGCAGAACTAAGAGCATATGTAGCTGATGCGTTGCCGGATTACATGGTGCCTTCTGCATTCATGCTGCTGCCCGAGATGCCGCTGACACCGAATAAAAAGATCGATCGTAAACGGCTTCCTGTACCCACTTTGCTATCAAATGCCAATGGACGGGAGGCGCGTACACCACAGGAGGAGATTCTGTGCAGTCTGTTTGCTGAAATTCTTGGTGTAGGTCGTGTGGGCATTGACGATGATTTCTTTGAACTGGGTGGACATTCCCTGCTTGCCGGGCGAATTACAGCACGTATCCGTGATGTTTTCGGTGCAGATCTAACCATTGGCAGTGTATTTGAAGCTCCAACAGCAGCAGGACTAGCCCAACGATTGGATCAGGCGAAATCGGTGAGACCTGTTATTCAGCCTGTCCCACGTCAGGGCGAGCTACCACTTTCTTTTGCCCAGCGGAGATTATGGTTCATGTATTGTCTGGAAGGCGCCAATCCGACGTATAATATTCCGCTGGTTGCCCGCTTGACTGGGGAGCTGGATGCGGATGCTTTGGAGAACGCTCTACAGGATATTGTAGACCGTCATGAGACATTACGAACGTTGTATCCGCCTGAACTGGGTTCTGCGAGCCAACATATTCTGAATACCGCTGATGTCAAAGTGAAATGGAATGTAACCGCTGCTACCGAGCAGGAGCTTCCCGAGCTTCTGACAGAAGCGTCACGCTACAGCTTTCAGCTCTCCACTGAGCCGGGCATCCGCGCCGAATTATTCAGAACCGGGACAGATGAGCATGTGCTGCTGTTGCTGCTCCATCATATTGCCGGAGATGGATGGTCATTGTCGCCGCTGATCCGGAATCTGTCGGAGGCTTATACGGCACGTCTGCGGGGTTCTGCCCCTGCTTGGGAGCCGCTTCGCATTCAATATGCCGACTATGCGGTATGGCAGGAGAGATTGCTGGGGGATGAGAAGCAGCAGGACAGTCTGATGGCAAGGCAGATGGAATTCTGGACCAACCAGCTGGCCCATTTACCGGAGCAGGTTACGTTTCCTACTGACTATGCCCGTCCAGTCGTGTCCAGTTACCGCGGCGGGTCAGTTCCTTTTACGATCAGCCCACGTCTGCATGAGCAACTGATGGTAACCACACGTGAGAATAAAGTCAGCCTGTTCATGGTGCTGCACTCGGCACTGTCCTTGCTGCTTACCCGAATGGGGGCAGGAACGGATATTGCAATAGGAACACCAATTGCCGGACGGAGCGATGATGCGCTGGATGAAGTCGTTGGCATGTTCATTAATACCCTTGTGCTGCGTACGGATACTTCAGGTGATCCCACCTTCCGCGAACTGCTGGCCCGTGTGCGGGAGGTCGATCTGGCTGCATATGAACATCAGGATCTGCCCTTTGAACGATTGGTTGAAGTGTTGAATCCGCCGCGATCCCGTTCCAAACATCCACTCTTCCAAGTGATGCTTGTACTGCAAAATACACCGGACATTCGTCTCGATCTGCCGGGTGTTACGGCGGAAACCTGCATGCATGGTGTGGGTTCATCCAAATTTGATCTGACGCTAGAGCTGACAGAGCGGCGTGAGCATAACGGATCTCCAGCCGGAATTGAAGGTGTGCTGGAATATAGTACGGATCTCTTCCGGGAGTCTACCGCAGGCGAACTTGTGGTCCGATGGATTCAGGTGCTTGAGGATGCAGTGAAGCAGATGGATGAACGGATCAGCAGATTTCATGTCGTGACTCCGACAGAGCAGGCGCAGCTTGAAAAGGACCGGTCCTTTACGCTGAGTGAGGATGCGCATCTGACCATAGCTGAGCGGTTTGAAATAACAGCAGCAGCCCATCCGGAAGCGACAGCCCTGAATTATGAGGATATCACCTTGAGTTACGGGGAACTGAATGCAAGAGCCAACCGGCTTGCCAGATTACTGATCGCTGAAGGTACTGGGCCGGAACAGATGGTGGCGCTGGCCTTGCCTCGCTCGGTGGAGATGGTCGTTGGTATTCTTGCCGTGCTCAAAGCAGGCGCAGCTTATCTACCACTGGACCCGAATTATCCGGCAGACCGATTGAGACATATGCTGACAGATGCAGCACCAAAAGTGATGATAACGAGTACAGAGGTGTATGCCTTGCTTCCGCAGGTAGCGGAAATTCAGTGTATTAATATGGACGATCCGCATACCCTGTGGCAATTGGAAGCCATGGATGAGCGAAATCCGGCAGACAGTGAACGTAACGGACGTGTAACTGAGCTGAGCCCGGCCTACATGATCTATACCTCAGGTTCGACAGGTAAGCCCAAAGGGGTTGTTATTCCGCAAGCCAATGTCATCCGTTTATTGGATGCTACGCAGCACTGGTTCCATTTTGACGCGAGCGATGTGTGGACGCTGTTCCATTCCTATGCATTTGATTTCTCCGTGTGGGAAATTTGGGGACCATTGCTGCATGGAGGGCGATTGGTCGTTGTGCCCCATGAGATCAGCCGTTCACCGGGAGCCTTCCTGCAATTGCTCGTTAAGCAAAAGGTAACCGTATTGAACCAGACGCCATCCGCATTCTACCAACTCATGCAGGCGGACCGGGAGAATCCAGCCTGGGGGCAGCAGATCGCGCTCCGCTACGTGATTTTTGGGGGCGAGGCACTGGAGCTTGGCCGCTTGGACGATTGGTATGAACGCCATGCGGATGATGCACCAAAACTCATCAATATGTATGGTATCACCGAGACGACAGTTCACGTTAGCTACCAGGAACTGCATGCAGGCGGTTCTACGGAGGGGGCAAGCAGCTGGATCGGTTGCGCTATACCGGATCTTCGGGTATACGTGCTGGATGATCATCTGGAGCCTGTACCGACAGGAGTAACCGGAGAGATGTATGTAGCCGGAGCGGGCCTGGCCCGTGGTTATTGGAATCGACCGGATCTTACAGCAGAGCGATTCGTCGCTGATCCATATGGCCCCCCGGGTACCCGCATGTACCGGACGGGAGATCTGGCAAAGCGCCTGTACGATGGCTCGCTCGATTATTTGGGCCGGGCGGATCAGCAGGTGAAAATACGGGGGTTCCGTATTGAGCTTGGCGAGATTGAAGCGGTACTGGCAAGATTTTCAGGCGTGGCCCAGGCTGCAGTAATTGTCCGTGAAGATCAGCCGGGAGATAAGCGTCTTGTAGCTTATATCGTTCCGGCATCAGATGGGAGGGGGCTGGAATCTGCTGCTTTGCGTCGTCATGCATCCGCCAGCCTTCCCGATTATATGGTTCCATCGGCGGTCGTTGCGATGGAGACCCTGCCGCTTACCCCGAATGGCAAGCTGGATCGCAAAGCACTTCCTGCACCGGAGATGCAGTTAACGACAGGTGGTAGAGCACCCCGTAACCCGCAGGAGGAGATCCTCTGTGATTTATTTGCCGAAGTACTGGGGTTGCGAAGTGTAAGCATCGACGATAGTTTCTTCGAACTGGGTGGGCATTCCCTGCTCGCTGTTCGCCTGATGAGTCGCATTCGTGAGGCTATGGGTCGGGAGCCGGGAATCGGCATTCTGTTCGAAACAGCCACCGTAGCGGGACTGGCGGGGCGGTTGGAGATGGATTCGGATTCAGGGAAAAGTTCGCTTCAGGTGTTATTGCCGCTTAGAACGCATGGGAAGCATCTGCCCTTATTCTGTGTCCATCCAGCAGGAGGGCTAAGCTGGTGTTATGCGGGGCTGATGAAACATCTGGGCATGGAGTATCCGCTCTATGGGTTACAGGCCAGAGGCATTGCCGAGATTGAGGAACTTCCGCCCACACTGGAAGAGATGACGGCCGATTACATCCGTCATATCCGCTCGATACAGCCTGAAGGACCTTACCGTCTGTTGGGTTGGTCTCTCGGAGGTAACGTTGCCCAGGCCATGGCGGTGCAGCTGGAATCGGAAGGGGAAGAAGTGGAGTTCCTCGCCATGCTGGATGCGTATCCGAGCCATTATCTGCCGATTCGTGGAGAACCGGATGAGGAAGAAGCGTTAACCGCTTTGCTCGCACTGGGTGGCTATGATCCGGACAGCATTGGGGATGGGCTGCTGGATATGGCAACAGCTATGCGCATACTGCGCAGTGAGGGCAGTGCGCTGGCGAGTTTGGACGAAGAAACCATCATGAAGCTGCGGAAGACCTATGAGAATTCCGTACGGATCTTGGGGGCCTACACGCCATCCCGATTCGAGGGGGATCTGATCTTCTTCCGTTCCACCATTATTCCGGAATGGTTCGACCCGATTGAACCGGAAATGTGGAATGCATATATCGGAGGCCAATTGGAGCGTCATGATATTGCTTGTCGTCACAAGGACCTCTGCCAGCCTGGCCCGCTGGAGGAAATCTGCCGAACACTGGCTGCCAAGCTGGAAGAGCTGAACAAGCGCAACATTCAACATAAATAGGAGGATAAGGCGATGAGTAACCCTTTTGAACATGAAGACAGCAATTATCTGGTGTTAATTAATGAGGAAGGTCAATACTCCCTTTGGCCTGCTTCCCTTGCGGTACCCGCAGGTTGGACCATGATGCTTGGCAAAGCCAAGCGTCGGGTATGCCTCGATTACATCGCTGAGCAATGGACAGATCTGAAACCACTGAGCCTCTGTGATGAACTAGGTATGCCTGGTGCTGTTCATGAGAGTATCAGATGAAATTCGGTCTGAATCCGAAGCTCGCCATTGTCCGTATCGTCTACGTGCTGGTGATGCTGGACGGGGCCATGAATGGAACTTTCTTGAACAAAATACGACGAACTATCAGTGAGGAGCTGGGGATTAACCCAGTTGAACAAGATATCCATTCAGATCAGAGTATGTGGATGCAGTCCATTGAATATCAAAAATCCCTGGCGGGGTTCGCCAGGGATTCTGTCATTTCAGCATGATTGCTAGTTCATAAATCTACAAGAAGAATCTAAAATATCCATTGCTATGTTCCTTACGTTCGTTTCTATGGCTTACGCTGCTCGAGCAATAATCTGATTTCTCTCCAGAACCGCTTGAGATTCAGCGTTTGCAGGACGGTTTGGAAAGGGGATTATGCACTGGTTTGATAAAATAAAAAAATGAAGGAGGGGTTTGTAACCCCCTCCTTCATATTAATGCCTGATACAACTCTTCCATTGTGATGACATCCGGCTGGGCAGGCAATTCTTCACCTGCGGAACAAGCTGCCAACATATGTCCTTGATCCAGCCGCAGACTAAGGAATGGATAAGAAGCGGCCTCCGGCGAGTGCCAGTTCCCGTCAGCTTTGCGGATCATGGAGAAAGAATCGAGCGGCATGGACAGGCCCATGCCGACGGCCTTGATGTAGCTTTCCTTGAGCGTCCATAGGCGATAGAACGTCTCCAGCTGCATCTCAGCGGGCTCGGCAGCCAGAAATTGGCTCTCCGTGAGCGAGAAGAAGCGTTCCGCAATCTTCATGTCGATCGGCGCTATTTTTTCCACATCCACACCCAGATCAGCGGTAGCGACAACGCCAGAGATTAAAGCAATCCAATCCCCGGAGTGTGAAACATTAAATTGGACATTGGGATCGTGACTGAGCGCAGGTTTGCCGTATTTGTTACGGGTAAAGAACAGCTCCCCCGGCTTCTGGCCAGTCAGCTTGCTTAGCGTCACCCGGGTCAACACTTCACCCAGAACAGAGCGATATGCATCCGCCAGACGAACGAATCGTGAAGCTTGTTCCCGTCTTTCCTCCGATACATGAGACAGGAAAAAGTTCCAGTAGCCTTCCGGCAATTCTGCCGGAACTTGCAGAACACGAATAGTTATCATCATTTATCACCTGACGTTGTATTCGGCATCAATGGCAGGCTTTCCTTTATATTCATCCCGTTTCTCGCGTCTTCCCCATATCGCCTCAGGCCAGTTGTGTTCTTTTCCATTCCTCATGTGCAGCCCGTACTCGATTCCACATTTCTCTGCGTTCCAGTTCCGTATAATTCACCAACGGTTCGTGGAATCGTTCAGCTAGTACGTCTTTCCATTCGCTGTAGGTTTGAATCTCCGTTTTGCATATACCTTCGATCCCATGCGTGCGGAGCATGCATCCTCGCAGCTCGTTGCTGTGGGCTGCATCCCTCTGACGGAGCAAAAATGCGTTATGCCATGGTGATTCGGCTGACTGACTGTAGAATTCATGCTTGGGAAGGAACTCTTCCAGACGGGTAAGCTCTTCGGGAGCGTAGTCGACACCTTCACTTGGCCCATTGGGTTCATATTCAAGTCGCCATCCGCCAGAGGCAACGGATGATGGCAACAATGTATAAGTAAACGGCGCTTGGCCGTAGGTTCCATAACGAAGAGGGAGAGGTTCAAAGGGCATGCCGCCCAGGCCAACATCCACAATCCAACGCTCCACATTCGGGTCCTCATCTGGCAGAAGGACGGACAGACCAAGATGGAACGAGTTCACTCGCGGCTGCTCTCCATGTGGCTGAACTCCGGCACGATGCCAATGCACCGTATATCCCAGGGAGCGAAGCAGAATGCTGAATCCTCCATTCAGATGGAAACAATATCCACTGCGCCCTTGTAATATAAGCTGGATCGATTCTTGAACATCGATGCCCGCAGGCCGACCAGCAAAAATATCGACCGTTTGCCAGGATAGATGCTGCACATGTGCCCGCTGGATTTCGGATAGAAATTCCAGTGAAGGCTCCTTGATATCATCAATGCCTATCCGTTTCAGGTAGGCCCGTATTTCAGGTTGAGTCAATGTAACATTCATCCAGATCACCTCAAGTCATGTAGTGGGCTGCAGGTACTCGTTATGATTGGCTGCTCCCTGATTTCATTGTAAAAGTGAATGGCTAAGATGAACACATAGGTTTACTTTGATTGTACCGGTACAGTTTAGGGGATAGTGAACTATAGAGGTTATGCCGCATACACATCTTTCCATGAATGGGAGTGTAATTTCTTTTTCTGGGGTATGTTAACCGTTTGGAAGGGATATAGGTTAGAATATAGATAGAAAGCAGGATTAGGAGATGGAAAAATGGCTAATGATGAAGTGATTTTGACACAGGAAGGCTTGGAAAAGCTGGAGGACGAACTGAGGGATTTAAAGACGGTGAAGCGTAAGGAACTGGCGGCGCGTCTGAAGCTCGCAATCAGTTACGGTGACCTGAAGGAAAATAGTGAGTATCATTCAGCCAAAGATGATCAGGCTTTTATGGAAACCCGCATTTTGATTCTGGAGAAAATGCTGACCAAAGCAAGAGTCATCACTTCGGACAATATCGATTCGAATAAAGTAAGCATTGGCTCAACCATTTTGCTTAATGATATTGAATTTGCCGAGAAGATTGAATACAAGCTGGTTGGTCCAGCCGAGGCTGATGTTGCCGATAACAAAATATCGTATGAGAGCCCGCTTGGCAAAGAACTGATGGGCAAAGAAGTAGGCAGTGTCATTCATGTCAATGCGCCAATGGGCATTATCAAATATGAGTTGCTTGAAATTAAAATTTAATAACAATAGAGGTGTTCCGGAAGCTATGGAAATGGCTGTTGGGACACCTCTTTTTTTGTCCTTATCGGATAATATATACGAAATTCTCCTTAATACATAGCAGATAGGCTGCTGCACCCACCACGGCAATGACAAGCAACAGCAGACCGACCATTTTGTGTGTCAGAATACAAACAATACCGTAGCGGCGCTTGTTCCCGGATCACCACGCAGGTGATACTAGATGTTCATGGCGTTCAGGGAAAGCTGCGGATACATATTAACGGCACTTCCGTGGGACCCGAAAATGAAAAAAGCCCTTCCACTTCTTATTTGGGAAGGGAAAGGCTAGCATGGAAGTATTAATGATTATGAAGGATGTGTTTATCGGCAGATGACCCGGATTTTTCGGGTTCATCTTTCATGTCAGCAACCTTTATCACGGGATATGTTTTCACCGCTCGGTCCAAAGTCTGCTTCTCCATCAGCTTTCCGTCCAATACAACAGCAGAGATGCTTGTTGTATTTCGAATGTTCTCCAGCGGGTTCTTGTCAAGCAACACGAGATCGGCAAGCTTTCCTTTTTCTACGGTGCCCAGTTCCTGCTCTCTCTCCAAATATCGCGCCGGATTCAGCGTTGCCGTCTGCAAGGCTTGCAGCGGTGTGAGGCCGCTTTTAACGAACAATTCGAGTTCATCGTGCAATGAAACGCCGTATATAAAGTTAGTCATTTCGAAACTGGAATCGGTGCCTGCAAGCATAGGTACACCGGCATCGTTTAACTTTTTGACCATGCCCGGCGTTGTGGAATTGATGGCTGTCACTAATTCCGTTGGTTCGGGAGGAGTCGCGCGAATGATCTCGGCCCATTGCTTCTGCACGGCAGTCGGTACATATTTGGACCGCGGATCGATTTCGGTTTTGGCCATATTCAAATAGGTAACAATGGTCGGTACAGGCCAGACTCCCTTTTCTTTGAATTTGCGGAACAGCTTGTTGGCCTTTACGGAATCATAGGCTTGGGAGGCCTCGATCTCTGACAGCGAATAACCGAGCAAATCACTCATGTCGGCATTCTTGAAAATATCGTCTTCGATGCTCGAAGTGGCAATAAACAAACCGTGCAGATGTTCTATGCTCTTGAATCCCAGTTGAGCGGCTTCGCTGGCCCGTACCTCTACAGGCAAATGGCCGACCACCGGCAAACCGTACTTTTGGGCCTCATCCATGACCGCCAGAAACAGTGGACGGGGCAACCAAGAGTATACCTTGATATGATCCGCGCCTTTTGCCACGTTAAGACGTACGGCTTCCCGCGCCTGTTCCTCTGTTTTCAAGTAGAACATGTGGGGAGCATCGTCAGCAGGACCTCCATTTAAGGTCGATCCTGCATAAACAAGGCGTGGGGCAGGCATACCGGCTTGAATGCTCGTTTTCCATATATCTACATTTTTCAAAGCTGCCCCCATTTCCCGTATTCCAGTCACTCCGTTAGCCAAAAAGAGCGGGAAAGCGTCTTTATAGTTATCTTCCAGATGGACGTGCATGTCCCACAAACCGGGAATAACGTATTGGCCCTTAGCATCCCTTACTTGTGCGTAATCGGGGATGGCTGTTTCTCTACTGTTTCCAATGTAATCTATCTTATTGTCCTTAATGATAATCGTCTGATCATTGGTTAACTTTCCGGACTTTACGTCCACGATCGTTGCATGCTGAAGTGCCAGCGTCTGTCTAGTCTCAGGTTCAATGCTTGCATAACCGACACCTGTACCTCCCGTTAATGCAATCAATAATGCGAAGAATCCTATTAGGGACTTCCTGAAGCTGCGCATTTTCCTTATTAAACTCATCTTTGTTGTCCACCTCCCAGAAATGTATCGTATCAACCGATATAACTTGATTGTAGAGTGCGAATCCTGCTTTTTTATTAATTCATTCTTACAAAAAGCTTACAGTTGAAAGGGTGGAAGAAAGACAGGCTGAGAACGACCGAAATCTGTGTAGAATAGATTCAAAACGTTCACATAGGGAATTCATGTCGGGGGTACACGAAGGCTGTTCGGGTTGCTAGCAACAATCTTAAGGTTTTTGTAAGAATCGAGTAATTAAAATGAAGGCTTTTCCCTTTACAATAGAGATATAATCACCCGCAAGGGACTGTACATAAAGGAGAGCACGAGCAATGATATATATTGTGCGCACCATTATCGTCATCAAATCCTATGGCGACTTAAAGTCCGTTTCCCATGTCAGTTTGAATATCAAACAGGGCATAATTTACGGATTGCTTGGGCTGAAGGGAGATGATGATGTTGCTTAAACTAATCTCGCTGGAAATACGGAAGTACCGGTTTGCACGTCACATAGGCTATGCCGCCATGGCTAGCCTGGCGCTCCTTCTGTTCCTGACCATGATAGGCATTACCGATTTTGGAGCCAAGGATTACGCTTTTTCCACTTACCCGGATTCGTTCATGCTAATCGATACCTTCGTTAGGGCAACCTTCATGATATTCGCCGGGGCGCTGCTCTCAAGTATGATTATCGGAGAATACAGAAGAAAAACGTTAAGTGTGCTTTTTACGTATCCAATCAAACGCTGGAAGCTGATCGCTGCCAAATTAGTCATCATCTTCGTTTTTACGTTCGGAATGATCCTGTTCACCGATGTGCTGATGGGTGCTGTCTTGGTTGCCGTGGATCGCTTCTATCCATTCATTGCTGATTCGCTGACGATGGAACAGATACGAGTGCTGCTGCTCAAGTACACCTTCAGTTCGCTGTCAGCTGCCGCAATGGCTCTGATTCCTTTGTTATTCGGGATGCGCAAGCATTCGAATACAGCCACCATGGCCTCCTCCATCTTTCTGGTGCTCATCGTATGTTCCGGGTTTAACGGTCTGTTGGTATCCATTAACTCCATCCTCGCGATCCACCTTTCGCTCGGAGCTGCCGGTTTATTGATTGCCTTGCTATCGATGCGTCGACTGGAGACGAAGGACGTGAACTAGACTGAATATTACAAAAGGGTACACGGACACGATGCCAAATCTCGGATATCCTCCAAATTCAAGAGAACCGTCAGGGCGAACTCCCCTGACGGTTTTTTGAGTTTGGTAGAAAATATGGGGATTGAGATGGTGGGGGAGGTTCAAATTGACTACAAATCACATACTGCTTTCTGAGGATGATTTCCTTGCTGGGTGAATTGGTTGTTCATATGTTGGGAAAAATGGGTTTTGGAACTGTGGAATGGGTATACCGGAGCGAGTGGATTGTCGTAGCGCATCATAATCAGATTGCTTTGTTAAACGAAGAAGGCAAAGGTAATACATGAGAGTAGACATTACTGTAAATAAATAACATTTCGATTAATTTCGATTTTCGAATGACCTGAGGGGATGACTGTTATATAATAACGGAAAATCTTAGAACAGATGGAGTAGATATAATGAATTTGAGTAAGTCCAATAATCCCAATTTGAATCAAGACGGAGCCAACAAGGGTGAACGCTTCTCACAGGCCGGATTCATTCTGGCTGCCATCGGCAGTTCAGTCGGTCTGGGCAACATGTGGAAGTTTCCTTATATTACGGGAGAGAACGGGGGAGCTGCGTTTTTCCTGCTCTTTATCGTCTGCCTCCTGTTGATTGGTCTGCCTGTTCTGCTGGCTGAGCTTGCAATTGGTCGGAGCGGCAGAGGTAGCGCGGCGACGGCCTTTATCAAGGCAGGTGGGCAAAAAGGGTGGCTTGCGGCTGGATTACTGCAAGTACTGACGCCGTTTATCATCCTTTCCTTTTATGTGATCATTGCAGGTTGGACGCTGCAATATGCAGTGACGTCCTTTAGTGGCACGTTGTATAACAATTCGGATTATGCCGGACAATTCGGTGACTTCGTGGGTGGTTATTTACCGATTGTATGGCAGTTGGTTTCGGTTCTAATCACAGGCTGGATTGTAGCCAAAGGGGTATCCAACGGGATCGAGAAGTTTAACAAGATACTGATCCCCGCAATGCTTGTCCTGCTCATTATCCTGATGGTTCGTGCAGTGACTTTGCCGGGAGCTGGCGCGGGAGTTTCTTTCTTCCTAAATCCGGACTTCTCTCAGCTGACGACCGAATCGGCGCTGGTTGCACTGGGGCATGCCTTCTTCTCCCTATCGCTGGGTATGGGTATCTTAGTAACGTACGGCTCGTATGTCGATAAAAATCAATCGCTCGGTGCAGCAACAGTCGCTGTCGGTGCGGGTGACCTGCTCTATGCATTCATTGCAGGTTTGATCATTTTTCCGACGACATTCTCATTCGGAATTGCACCTGATCAGGGGCCGTCACTAATCTTTGTGGCTCTTCCAGCGGCCTTTTCGGCCATGCCTCTCGGGTTCCTGTTTGGAGGACTATTCTTCGTCCTCCTGGCAATTGCAGCATTGACGTCAGCAGTATCCTTGCTGGAAGTTCCGGTGAAATATTTCATGGAAAGATTGTCCTGGAGCCGAAGCCGCGCGGTATGGACCATTTCACTCGCTGTGTTCATCGTTGGGCTTCCTTCGGTTTTGTCGCTCGGATTGTTCCCTGAATGGACCATTGGTTCGAAGAGTGTGTTCGACTGGATGGACTTTGTAGCATCCAACATTTTGCTTCCGATTGGTGGATTGCTCGTTACTATTTTTGCCGGGTACTTCTGGAAAAAGGCAGCCGAAGCATCCGGCCTGCGTGCAGGCTGGTTCCGTGTATGGCTGTTCATGCTGCGTTATGTAGCGCCAATTCTGGTGTTTCTCGTTCTGCTGCACACCTCCGGTATTATCCACTTCTAAAAGCTGCGGAGTGCAGCTGGTTGAAATAAGCGGCTGTGTAGATTTGCCATGAATAAAACCTCTTGGAAGAAATGCAAAAGCCCTTGTGTTCCCTCGTCAATTTTGGGACAATACAGAGTAGAGGTTTTTTCGACAGAACCGATGAGCCATATGCTTTTTTGCGAAAAGAGGACAATAACATGATTAAATCATCCATATATGGATTAACATTAGAGCAATTACGTGCCTGGCTGCCGGAGCACGGGCAGAAGAAATCCCGCGCTTCCCGCATCTGGGAGTGGTTATATCAGGAACGTGTGAATGATTTTACAGAGATGACCGACGTCCGTCAGGAATGTCTGGATGTCATTTCCGAGCATTTCACGATGAACTCGCTGAGTGAACATGTGAAGCAGGAATCGGCGGACGGTACGGTGAAATTTCTGCTTCGTATGCAGGACGGGAATTTGATTGAAACGGTCTTAATGCGCCAAAAGTATGGGCTAACTGTATGTGTAACCACCCAAGTGGGATGTAACATTGGCTGCAGCTTTTGCGCGAGCGGGCTGATCAAGAAGAGCCGCGATCTGTCCGGTGGCGAAATTGTGGAACAGATTATGCATGTACAACAGTATCTTGATGCAGCTGGCCAAGGTGAGCGGGTAACTAACGTGGTCGTAATGGGGATTGGCGAACCGTTCGATAATTTCCAGAACATGTCTGACTTCATCGAAGTGATCAAAGATCGTAAAGGTCTGGCGCTTGCAGCCAAGCGGATCACCGTATCCACGAGCGGGCTGCCTGACAAGATCAAGGAATTTGCAGACAGCAATCTGCAGGTCAATCTGGCGATCTCCCTCCACGCACCGAATAACGAACTGCGTACACAGATCATGAAGATCAACAGGGCCTTCCCGATTGAACAATTGATGGACGCGGTGGATTATTACCTGGCCACGACAAACAAGCGTATTATGTTTGAGTATATTTTGCTTCGGGACGTCAACGACAAGCGGGAACATGCCGCAGAACTGGCTGAACTGTTGTCCAGTCGCAAAAGTATGGTCAGTATCAATCTGATTCCGTATAATCCGGTGGATGAGCACAGTCAATATCAGCGGAGTACAGAAGAGTCCATTCTGGGGTTCTATGATACATTGAAAAAGAACCAAATTAATGCCACTGTACGCATGGAGCATGGTACCGATATTGATGCGGCTTGCGGACAATTACGCAGTAAACAGATGAAAAATAATGCTGCTGACGCACAGCCAGGCCGTCTGGCTTTGGGATGAGGATGCAAGAGGAGAAGTCAGGTTAACGCCTGACTTCTTTGTCATGATATATGCTAAGTAAACGCTCCCCTAAGTGGAGCACTCCTAACGAACTCACTGCACTTTATTGAGGGAAATTACTTGAATTAGAAATGCTAACGAATTTCAGTCACGTTATTCCAGTAAAAGCCGCATAAGAAGTGCAAGTTAGGTTTACAAAACAGAAAATAAGGTGTGTAAGATTCCTTACATTCCCCAAATGGCTAAATCGCCAATAATAACACTTGCTGGGTTCCTTAGAACTCAAAAAGAGCATCCCAAAGTCCTGTTCCAGACCTTTGAGGATGCTCTTTTTGTCGTTATTTCAGTTTTTTGGTCATCAGCAGATGAGGAATGCCGTCTTCCATAAATATGTTCGAGGCTGCCGTATATCCGAGACGTTCGTAGAACCCCGAGGCTTGTACCTGTGCGTGCAGCTTGGCTTTCTCCAACCCTTGATCGAGTGCCATCTGCTCAAGCTTACCAATCAGCACACGACCGAGTCCATGTTTACGATAATTCAGCATCACACAGATTCGCTCCAATTTGGCAACATTTTCGACCACACGCAGTCTGGATGAAGCGGCCGGTACACCGTCCACGTAAAGTAGAATATGTCTTGCTTCTGTACCAAGGGCGTCATAGGCATCAAACTCATCCTCGGCAGACACGCCTTGTTCTTCAACGAAAATAGCGGTACGAATGGCAAAGCAGGCGTCGAGCACCTCCTGGTTATTCGCTTCAACAATAGTTGTTTTCATGAATGTTTCTCCTTTGGTCAATAGTAATCCTATCCTGACATGGTAAACTGGTACATAGCATGAACGTAAACCTATTACATGTGTTGTTATGATTAAAATTTAAATCGATTTCAATCATTTATATCATCAATTATGTTGCGAATGCAACAATTTATTATGGAGAGTGAAGACATTGACTGAAAAAAAAGAAGTGTTGCGTGAAATTGGTATGATTGCCCGCTGTCTGGATGCTATTAGTAACGTTGAATTCCAACATTTAAACCTGTCTCGTGGACAGTATCTGTATCTTTATCGCATTTGCGAAAATCCAGGCATTATTCCCAACCAGTTGGCTGAATTAATCAAAGTCGATCGTACCACGGCGGCCAGAGCCATTAGTAAACTGGAATCGGACGGGTTTGTCGTCAAACAGTCGGCAATGGGTAATAAAAAAAATAAGCTGTTATATCCGACTGACGCTGGCCTGGAAGCTTGGGAGTTTATCCGCAGAGAGGGTGTTCATTCCGATCAGGTAACGCTGGAAGGCTTAACGGATGAAGAGATTGAGATTGCCGTTCAGCTTCTGCGCCGGATGCGTCATAACATTGAAGTGGATTGGAAATTTGTCAAAAAGGGCGGCCGCCGGCCTTATATGGATCAATCTGAATGAAACATACCTCTACCCTTGATCCTTACATCCCAGAACTTAGCCAGCCCTATCTCAAGGAGAAGAGTAGTGATTCGAAAGTTGCAACAACGCAGGAGGACAGCATGCAGATCATGAATCGGAAAAGAATACTATGGTTGGTCATACTGGCCGTCAGCATCATGGCAGCATGGATTATTTTCATGAAGGAGCGGTTTGTCATGAACGAGCTGTCCCCAACCGTTTCATTTGTCCAGCATCATATGACCAACCCCAATGGCACACTGGCAACGTATCTCCAGGATGCTTCGTCAGAAGATGCAGATATCGTGGCAGGCCGAGAGGCGTTGTCTGAATCTCTTGGTCTGTGGATGCAATACGCCGTCGCCAAGAACGATCAGGTGTTATTTGAACAGGCTTATGATCGGTTAACGACCTATTTTCTGATGCCGCAAAACTACATTGCCTGGAAACTGGACGCGAACGGGGCATCACATGTGACTACCAATGCGCTCGGTGATGATTTTCGAATTGTTGATGCTTTATTGAAGGCAGCAGATCAATGGGAACAGAGCCGGGAAGAGAAGCTGACCACAGCGTCGAATATTGTTCGTACCCTGACACAATCCGTTCAGAACAAGGGATATTATGTTGATTTTCACGATTTCGCCCATGGAAACACCCCCGATACGAGTACATTAAGCCTGGTTTATGTTGACCTGCGGGCTCTTCAGGCGATGGAACAGCATGAGATGCTGGAGCCTGGAACCTATGCTAAATACGAATCACTGCTGAAAAGCATGCCGGATGACGGCGTGTTTTATCCTAAAACCTTTAATGTCGAAACGAAAAAATATACATATGATGACACGGTCAACCTGATTGACCAGTTGATTGTGGCTAATCATCTTACGGTAACCGGCCGGAAACCGGACAAGCTCATTACCTTTCTGAAAAAGGAATTCAATACCCGTCATCGGTTGCCGGGTCAATATAAACGCTCGGAGCGAACCTCTGCGGTATCCTATGAATCTCCATCCGTCTATGGACTCGCCATACTGCTCGCTGTTCGATCGGGTGATCCAAAATGGGCCAAGCAGCTGTATAACCATATGATCGCCCTGCGCAATCTGGATAAAGCTTATCCAGGAGGATATGTATTTGATGGAAATACACATATGTTTGACAACCTGTTTCCGCTGCTTGGTGAGACTGAATTGCAAAAAACACTTAAAAAGTAATATAAATGTCATTTTATATTTTGGTTAATGTGGTAGCATAATATTTGTGTTTTCATGTCGTAATTTGTCGTAATTTAGACATCACTTAGACATCACAAATCCATTAACCGGAGAGAAGGTCACTATGAGGAACAAAGCACCCATTCTTCGTATGGCATGGGGATATGCCATTTTGATCGGATTAGCTGTGATCCAGCAACTCGTTGTCTATCTAAAAATTGAAATGAATCAGAGCTATACCACACTGGATCTGGTGTTCAGCATCGCATCGCTTGGTGCGCTGGTTCTTGGTTTTGTGATACCTGTCGGGGTGTCTGTCGTTGCCGGATTTGTATATCTGGTCTCGTATTTTGTCTGGCTTGTTACCTATGCGGATGCAAATGTACTTACATTCTCATGGTGGCTGTTAATTCCGGCCAATGTGGCTGTGGCTGCTTTTATCAAGGCAAGCCTTGTGCGCACTGCACGGGTCATGGAGCGACTGCAGGAGCTGCAAGAACGTAATCCGGAGATTGACCCGGATACATCCTTGGGCAACAAGGAAGCTCTAGCCGATACGGTCATGAAGCAAAGCAATCTCGCCAGACGTTACTCGGAGCATTATGGGTTCAGCATGGCGATGTTCAAGATTGAATTTTTGCCACTGGTGCTGGAATCGCTTGGCTCCATACGATATGCACAGTTTCTGCTAGAGTTGTCCAATACGATCCAGAAGCAAATCCGGTATGAGGATTACAAGTTTTTTGTGGATCGGGGACGGTTTGTGATCATTTGCCCGATGACCGATGTGGAGTACTTGCCCTTGCTTACAGAGCGGATCAAAAAAGCGATGATGGATCTGCAGATGATTGATAAAAAAGGAAATGAACTACAGACGGTTATTCGATCCGGTGCACTGGTTTTCCAGAAGGAGCAGTTCGAAAAGTATGAGGATATTGATGCTGTTATTGCTGCACTGGAACGGAACACAGAGACAGATCTCATAGGAGAGTATATCTAAAACTAGCAGGAAAGGAGAGATGCTCTGTGGAATACATGTCCTGGTTCATACCCATCTGTATTGCTGTCAGTTGCATATTGGGTGTTTTTACCATTTTATTAACGATCGCCACTCTTCGCTTTCGCTCCAAGGTGAATCGCAAGTACGATCGGAGGAAGGTAAGTGGCTGACTTTATTTTGATATTATCCATATTTAGTATATGGATCGCTGTATTTGAATCCATAGTCATCATGGCTGGAGCCATTCGTTTTATTCAGAAACAGGATAAAAGGGGGATTCAGCTTCCTGTAAATATGGATCATTATCCGACCGTAACCATCATGGTACCTGCGCATAATGAAGGTATGGTTATTGTGGCTACCGTAGAGCATATCCTGCGCCTGAATTATCCTGAGGATAAGGTCCAGGTTATCGTTATTGCAGATAACTGCACCGATGATACCGCGGAGAAGCTCCGGACATTTTTGAGTAAAACCAGTTATGTACATCGGAATGTGACCGTTATGGAACGTAAGGGTACGGGAGGCAAGTCCGGTGCATTGAATGACGGTCTGGACATATCCACCGGAGAGTGGATTTGCATCTTTGATGCCGATGCTGCCCCTGAGCGGAATTCCCTGATGTTTTTGACGCAAAAGGCTTTGGAAAATCCCGAACAATACGGTGTTGTATTTGGCAGAAATAAAGCACGGAACCGGGGACAAAACTTCCTTTCCCAATGCATTAATCTGGAGATTATCACATCTCAGCGGGTGTATCATACAGGGCTGTGGGAATTATTCCAGCTTGGTTCCATTCCGGGGACCAATTATATTATTAAAACAAAGCTGATCCGGGAGATCGGCGGCTGGGATGTTACAGCGATCACGGAGGATACGGCATTATCCTTTGAGATTCTGAATCGTGGTCAGTTTGTTGCCCTTGCGCCTCAAGCAGAAGCGTACCAGCAAGAGCCGGAGAAGCTCAGCGTGTATATGAAACAGCGCGAACGGTGGGCAAAAGGGAACTATCAGGTTGTTCTGGATAATATCCATAACCTGTTCAACCGATCCAGCTGGCGCAACAAGTTATTGGTTCTCTATTATGCGGTCAGCTATTTTTGGTTTATGCTTGCCATTATTGTATCGGATATTATCTTTCTTGTTAATCTCGTCTACCAGATCATTGCAATATTTAAACCGGACGTGAGTTCGCCGTTCCAGTTTGCCGGAGATGCCTATGTGTTCCTCGTCATTGGATGGGCATTAATGTACTTTATATATGTATTACAGATTAATCTTGCACTCGCGGCAGATATTGGACAGAGTAATACGCGTAATTTTATTTACGCCTGCGTATCCTACTTTACGTATGCACAGCTGTTCATTATCATCTCGATCAAGGCTTTCTACTCTTTGGTTATGGACAAGATCAAGAAACGTGAGAGCAAATGGTACAAAACACAGCGCTTTGGCTGAGCAAGCTACTTGACCAACCACGAGCCAGGCGGTTCTGCAAAGCAGAGCCGCCTGTTCTTATAATGCCAGAGAGGTTAAATTTCGTTACATTCGATCCCTGATAGGGGAAGGGACAGTGATCATGAACAAGTCAGCCGTGAAGAAGAAGGCTTATATTCCTCAAAAAGACCGCAAATGGATAGGGCTCAGTCTGGTGTTGACCGCAGTTATTTTGGCTTACGGTCTGTGGAGTTTAATTCATCTGTATAACAATACAACAAACTGGAACGACCAACACATCAGCGAGGCGTATAAGGTTTATGGCTCTCAAGCCCGAATCTTGCTCTTTGTTGTGCTGGCTTATTACGTGATTCTGTTTATGATAAAACGAAAGTGGCTTGACGCCTGGGCGGGAATCAGGAAGCTGGCTGTAAAGCTGCTGGGTATAGCCCGGCGAGTACACGTCCCGGTTGCCATGGTTGCGATGGGTTTGATTGCGCTTCATGTGGTCGGAGCCTTTTTGTTCGATTTTAAGCTGGACTTTAACCATATTACGGGTCTGCTCGCCGGTCTGGCTCTGCTACCTGTTCCGATTGCTGGGTTTTTCCGTTACAAGAAGCTGGACCGGCAGTGGCATCTGAGATCGGGTCTCGCCTTTGCTGTATTGTTCTTGATCCATGCTTTTCTATAGCAGAGAAAGAAGACGTTGGCATGTTTATTTATTCGAGGCTTGCCAATTCCTAATCTGAAAGGTATTCCCGAGTTAACTTCCGAAGGTGTATAATCTTCCAGGCTGAATATGAGAGCTGAATTTCATAACAGTAACGGAGGGTTGTGCAATGAGCGAACGGGGATCGGATTTTTACGAAGATGAGGCTAATTTTGAGAAATACATGGAACGTCGGCAGTGGCAGGAGAATGCCAATGATACGTTGGAGAAACCTGTCATGCTGGAGCTAATCGGAGACGTTGGGGGCAAGAGCATACTGGATCTCGGCTGCGGGGATGCGAGGTTCGGAGCAGAACTGCTGGGGCCTGGCCACCTCGGTGGCAGTTACACAGGAATTGAAGGTTCAGTGAATATGATTCAGGCTGCCCATGAATCGATAAAGGGACAGAACGCACACATTGAGCAAGCGTATATGGAAGATTGGAGCTACCCTGCGAATACATATGATCTGGTCATCTCCAGACTGGCGATTCATTATATTGAGGATGTGGACAGCCTGTTCCGCAAGGTATACCATACGTTAAAAGAGAATGGCACATTCGTATTTTCGGTAGAACATCCTGTGATCACGTCAACATTGCAGCCATCAGGGGTCCGAACTAACTGGGTCGTCGATCAATATTTTGTGGAGGGATTTCGAGAGCAGCAATGGCTTGGAGGCACGGTGAAAAAAATGCATCGTTCCATTGAATCCTATTACATGGCATTACAGCAGGCAGGATTTCAGGTGCAGTATCTGCGGGAATCGGCGCCTCAGCGTCCCAATTTCGTGAACGAGGAGACGTATCTGCGCAGACAGCGTATTCCGTTGTTTTTATTCCTCTCTGCCCGGAAATAACACACAGAAAACTGTGGATAATTCATAATATAGCCAAGCAGCCCAAAAACCTGTCCACATGTGGATAAGATTTGTGGGCTGCTCGGATTGTTCTGACTGTGAATAGATAAATTGAACTAAAAAATATTTACACTTGCCACTCCGATGACAGAACTACCTTCCGATCGCTGTTATCCCCAGATTTTTTTGAATCCCTTATTTAAAGGGGAAAATCCGGGGATAAAGCGTATGCTTCCGATGTAGCTTTCTTTTAGAAAGCTTTTAGGCGAGCGCTCCGCTTCTTCAGGTTATTTCTGTCCTCTCCGTTCTCGTGTAAATGTTTAGTTCAATTTTATATAGATATAGAAAATTATTTGTCCGATGCTCTTACATAGACCCGTTGTCCATGCCGATCCACATCCACAGGCGCTTCAAAAAAGCTGCTCAGTACATCTCTGTGCATCAACTCGCTGGTTAATCCGCTATTCACGATCTCGCCCCGCCGGAGCAGAAGACTGTGACTGAACACAGGCAATATTTCTTCCGTATGATGGGTCACGTAGATGAGCGAAGGGGTGTCCGGTTTCTGTGTCAGTTCACTGATACTTTCCAGCAGCCGCTCTCTGGAGAACAGATCAAGCCCGTTGCAGGGTTCGTCCAGAATGAGCACACGCGGATTAGCCATCAGGGCTCTGGCAATAAGCAGTTTCTGCTTCTCTCCCTGGGAGCAGGTACGGTATTCGCGATCCCACAGATGCTGACAGCCGAGTGTACGCATCAATTCCCGTGCCTGATCCAGATCCTCATCCGAAAGTTTATCGTACAGTCCGATGGTGGCATGTTTACCGCTGATCACGACATACTGGGTGCGGTCGGTGCCATACAATTTCTCCTGAAGGGAGGAGCTGACCCAGCCGATCGACTTCCGCAGCTCACGCAAATCCACATCCCCGTAGCGGTGTCCGAGCACGGTTATCGTACCTTCTGTCGGCCAAAGATATCCGGTAATCATGTTCAGAAGGGTGGTTTTGCCAGAACCATTCAGGCCAAGCAGTGCCCAATGTTCGCCTTCGTTTACACGCCAGCTGACATCGTTCAGCAGGGTGATTGGTCCCCTTTTCCAACTAACATGCTGTACATCAATGATCATGGGTTATTCCTTCCTTCTGTTTAGCCTCTGTCTCGATTCGATTATCCTGACCCTATTGTAGTCACAAAACCACTGTTGTATCAATATATTAGGCGTTTCTTGGCCGATCTCGGCGCAGGAATACAGCACACACCCCGAGCAGAGGCAAAAAGGAACATAGCTTGATGACGAATGAAATGCTGGTCACATCAATCAGGGAACCAAGCACAACCGATCCAAGTCCCGCCATGCCGAATGACAGGCCGAAGAACAATCCGGACACCGTTCCGATATGACGTGGCAGCAACTCCTGCGCATATACAATGATAACGCTGAAGCCGGACATGAGAATAAGTCCGATGATGCCGCATAATACCATCGATAAAGCAGGTCCCGCATACGGCAGCAACAGTGAAAATGGAGCAGTACCCGCGATGGAGAACCAGATCATCGGTTTACGTCCATAACGGTCAGCCAGTGGGCCGCCGAGCAAGGTTCCAACCATACCCGCAAATTGCAGAACGAACAGGCAGATCTGTGCCTGCGAAAGAGGCAGGTTATACACATCGGCGTAATAGAATGCATAGTATCCGGTCATGCCGGCAATATATACGAATTTGGAAAACAGCAGCAAGATGAGAATCCCCATCGTAAAAGCGATAAATCCCCGACTTGCAGGCTGAGCAGCAGGCTGCACGATGCCATTGGCCTGTACAGGCTGTTGCTTATGGCTGCGATTGTCTGCCAGCTTGTCTCTGTACCAACGGCTCACAGAAGATTGGATAACGATCCCGATTAGAGCAAAAGCCATAAGCCACAGAAAACTAAGCTGTCCATGTGGGAGCAGGATAAAGGCAACCAGCAGCGGGGCGAGAGCCTGACCTGTGTTGCCACCGACCTGGAAGATGGACTGTGCCATTCCGCGTCCTCGACCTGCCGCCAGATGGGCAACGCGCGAGGATTCGGGGTGGAGAATGGATGAGCCTATGCCAATCAATGCTGCGGAGACAAGCAGCATCCATAACTCGGAAGACAAGGCAAAGCCGAGAACACCGATGAGGGAGAATAACATGCCGCCGGGAAGCAGGATCGGCATCGGTTTGCGATCTGACATATAACCGACCAACGGCTGCAGGACCGATGCGGTAATATTCAATGTGAAGGCAATCCACCCCATCTGGGCGAAACTGAGCTGCAGGGTTTGCTGGAACAGCGGAAAAGCAGACGGAACAACGGTCTGCATTGCATCATTCAGCAGGTGGGCGAAGCTGACCCCGGCAAGCGCCCAATTGGCGGAGTGATTGATTTGCATTTTGCTTACAGCGGCTTGAGCCACGGGAGATCACCTCGAATTATTTTTTTTCCATGATAAAAGATACAGACAGCGATTGTCTTTGTGAAAAGTGCTTGGAAAGTGAGCACGATTTGCTATAATGTCAGCAGGTGAGGAAATGATGGAATTAAATATGATGCTGAATGGATTGGAATTGTGGAAGGCTTCTGGCGGATTCGCCAACGAACCCCATGTGCATGATGACTGGTATCAGGTAACGCTGCCGGTAAGAGGCGAGTGTCATCTGGTGCAGGAACAGCAGACGTATCCTTTGCAAGCAGGACTGGGGATTATTGCCCATCCCCGGATGGAGCACTTTTTCGAGATTGGTTCGGATTCGGCGGTTATCGTGATCAAGTTTCGTAATCCGCCAGAAGGCGGCTTGAGGGATTCAGATCGACAAGGGGCGCAGACCGAATTTCGGACCACACAAACCTTTGATCCTGCTGAAATCAGCAGACTGTTCCGAGGCTGGAACGCCATTTTGCTGGACGATGAGCCTGAACCATTGCACATACAGGAAACGGAGCTTGCCGTAGAGTCATATCTTGCAAGAGTGCTGTGTGGACAACAGAATAGAGGCAGCCTGACGGTAGCAGCCGCAGGAATGGATGCCACGGGGAGCGCCGGGGCGAGTCTGGTTAGCGGCCAGCTTCAGAATCTGCTTCAGCGAACAAGCAGCAACGGTGGCGCGTTCATCGACCCCCATCTGCGGCGTGTCCTGGAGTATATACATAGTGACTATACAAGTCCAATGGACATTGAATCCATGGCGGCAGTAGCGCACCAGAGCAGATACCATTTTATGCGCTCCTTCAAGGCACTGACAGGTTCAACGCCGTATCAATACGTGCTGAGTTTGCGTGTGGAGGAAGCGACCCGACGACTGCGCCATACCACAGATTCAGTGACCACCATCAGCTTTGGGCTGGGATTCTCCAATGTCAGTCAGTTTTACAGAGCGTTTCAGCGAGTGAAGGGTGTAACACCGATGGAGTATCGGAACCGGATGTGAGTGCAAAGAGGTTGAAGCCACAGGTACACGTTTCAAAAATAGAACAATCCTGCGATGCGCCAGAGCGCTGGCGAGGCAGGGCAAGAGCCGGGCAGAACGGAAGATACGCGTTCGTAGCCCTTTTTTCTTGCCTTTTTTGCCCACTAACCTGTCTTTCTGATCGGCAAAACGATACAGATCTCTTTGCAGGCATGCACTAATTTTTGTTGTTGCCAAACCAGATGGACTTTGCTAAGATGGGGAGAATAGTTTTATGTAAGCGTATACATTTAGGGCATAATTACAACGTTGTAATTATGGTCGCCTGCTTAAAAATGCCTATCGGATGCACCTTCATTTCGATGAAAATCCCATTTTAAAAAGCGATTAATTAACCATGGGTTCAAAGTTAAATATGCAAATATGAATAACGCAGTATATTTACGCGTAAAAATTCAAACGTTGTAATTTTAATGCGAAGGGGAGGCTATAAGGTGAAAAACCGCATGTCTACGCTGTTCAGCCTGATCAAACGGGATAAGTATTTGCTGCTGATGTTCTCACCCATTTTTCTGTATTACGTCATCTTCATGTATGTTCCCATGCCGGGTATGCTGCTGGCGTTCCGAAATTTCATGCCGGGGCAGGGAATGTTTAGCGGGGAATGGGTAGGTCTAAGATGGTTTGATCAATTTGTGAACTCTATCTACTTCTGGAGGCTGCTGCGCAACACGTTTTTGCTCGCCTTCCTGCCACTTCTGTTCGGCTTCTCCATCCCCATTCTGTTCGCGGTCTGTATTGTGGAGATCAAGAATCAGACGTTTAAGCGGTTCGCCCAGACCGTCACCTACCTTCCGCATTTCATCTCCACCGTCGTTGTTGCGGGCATGATTATTAACTTTCTGTCACCCACGGACGGGATCGTGAACACCCTGATTGCCAAGCTTGGTATGGAGAAAGTGAACTTCATGATGGACGCCGGATGGTTCCGAACGATATTCACCAGCTCCGATATCTGGCAGAGCTTTGGCTTCAGCTCCATTATCTACATTGCAGCCATTATGGGCATTGATCCTGAAATGTACGATTCCGGCAAAATTGACGGCGTCAACAAATTCCAGGAGCTATGGCACCTGACACTACCTAGCATCAAACCAACAATTGTCATCCTCCTGCTCCTGTCGCTTGGCGGCATTATGAGTGTAGGCTTCGAGAAAGTATATCTGCTCTATAACGGCGCTACCTATGAGACCGCAGACGTGTTATCTACCTACGTGTACCGGATGGGGATCGAAGGACAGAACTACGGATTTGCGACAGCCGTCGGCCTGTTCAACTCCATTATCACCTTTGTGCTTGTGTTTGCGGCTAATACGATGACCCGGCGCCTGACCAAGATGTCACTCTGGTAAGACCATATCCCGACCCAAAGGAGACCTGTATGCAAAAATCGAGAAGTGACCGGTTATTCTACGGATTTGTCTACCTGCTGACCATATTGGCAGTCGTCGTTACGCTGTACCCTTTCCTGTACGTGATCAGCATTTCATTCAGCTCGGTTGATGCGATCGACAAACAAAAGGTTGCGTTGTGGCCGGTAGGATTCACCTTGTCCGGGTACAAGATGGTGCTCCAATACCGGGAGTTGTGGGTGTCCTTCTACAATACCTTGTGGTACACGGTTATAGGTACATTGCTGAATATTGTAGCTACGTGCCTCGCTGCATTTCCTTTATCCAGGCAAACATTTTTCCTGCGTAGAAAGCTGAACTTTTTCATCGCCTTCACCATGTATTTCTCGGGTGGACTCATTCCGGTCTACATGCTGATTACGTCACTGGGTCTATATAACACCCGCTGGGTGATGGTGCTGCCCGTGCTGGTCATTACGTTTAACGTCATGATCTGCCGCTCAGCTTTCGAGGGTATTCCGAATGAAATCTTCGAAAGCGCCAGCATCGACGGGGCCAATGAACTGACGATGCTTTATCGCCTGGCGGTACCTATCATCAAGCCGACACTTGCCGTGCTGACGTTATATTACGCCGTTTTCCATTGGAACAACTTCTTCTCGGCCCTTCTATATCTGGGCAAACAGGATATGCAGCCCTTGCAGATGTTCCTGCGCCGGGTCCTCATTATGGCTTCACCCGAGGTCATGCAAAAGATGGGTGGTACGATGACCACGGGCGCACTGGCGGTGTCCACCCTTCAGGTTCGGTATGTGTCGATCGTGGTCAGCATTCTGCCCATCGTTACGATTTACCCTTTTATCCAGCGGTACTTCGTCAAGGGGATTACCCTCGGAGCCGTGAAAGGATAGCCTTATTGATCACCATGCTTCACCCAAGGTTGTTCATAACAAGGAGGAATAACGGATGATAATCAGAGGGGCCGGAAGAAAAAGTGTTCTCGCGGTGATACTTGCCATTAGTCTCGCCGGATGCAGCAGCAGTACAGGGACAGGGGGAGACACAGGCAGTGCTTCACCAAGCTCGGAGCCAACGTTCAATTACACAGGTGCAGGGCCGGTAACGGACCAGAAGGATGCCAAGCTATCCATTCTCGGGACCAATGCATGGACAACCAACGTGGATCTATCTACTGCCGAGATTGTGAAAAAAATTGAGAGTAATGCCGGGGTAACAGTCGATTGGGATCTCATTCCGCCGCAGAATTATGCAGATGCGGTGAATCCAAGGCTTGCAGCCGGAACAGGATTGCCGGATATCGTCTATCTCCCGGATCAGGATCAGCTCATGAAATACATTAACAGTGGTCTGTTTATTCCGCTGAATGACCTGGTGGAGAAGTATGGTGTGAATCTCAAAAAAATATACGACAAATCCCCATCCGTCAAAGCCAGTTTAACGACGCCAGATGGTAAAATGTATTATGTTCCGCAGCAAACGCTTACGAAAAACTACATGCCATTGTTTATGGTGAATGAACGCTGGCTGAAGAAGCTGGGACTGAATGAACCAACAACACTGGATGAGTTCACAGCGATGCTGCGCAAATTCAAGACAGATGACCCGAACGGCAACGGCGAGGCGGATGAAATACCGTTGTCCATGGAATCCAAGTTTGTGCCGATGGCATTTGGCCCTGCTTTTGGCCTCGATCTGTCCAATCAGTTCTATGCCGATGACCAGGGTAAGGTGCATTTCAGCTATTATGAGCCCGCCTACAAAGAATATCTGACATACCTCAATGGGCTGTACAAAGAAGGCCTGCTCGGGGTGGACTATGCCAGTACCACAAGCGATCAGGTGACCTCCCGTATCTCGCAGGATGTAACTGGAGCCACGTTTAATTTTAGCTGGTACATGTCGATGGTCTACAGTCCGTTGTTCAAAGATTACGATCCGGGGGAGCCTATCTTCAAAGGCATTCTGCCACTGAAAGGACCGCATGGAGACCAGTTTTATATTGGACGTACTCCTGTGAGTGGCATTTTTGGAATCTCCAAAGATAGCAAAAATCCAGAGCTCGCCTTCCGTTTCCTGGATTATGCGGTAAGTGAAGAAGCGCAGACGTATTATACGTGGGGAATCAAGGATGATACGTATACCGAAGAGAATGGCGTAAAGACATTCACGGACAAAGGTAAAGATAATGACTATATCCAGAAACTCGGCATTGGTCCCGTGAATCTGCCGAACATTCAGTCTACGGATTCGGCGGATTCCGTTGTGGCCGAATGGCATGCCAAGCTTGATAAGGAATTGGAGCCTTACATCCACGAGCCGTTCCCATTTGTATATGCTTTGCCAGATGAAGCGAGTGTAGAGAGCATGTCCATGCCGGACATTACAACTTATGTGGAAGAGATGAACTTCAAATTTATAAGCGGAGATACCAGTCTGGAACAGTTCGACAGTTATATGGAGACGTTGAAAAAAATGAACATTGAGCAGGTTATTGCCGGCAGGCAGGCGCAATACGACCGGTATAAGGCTGCACAGCAATAAGTTTCTCAAGGGTTGAGAGGTGTGGATTGATTTTGATAACCATTAAGGACATTGCCAAACTGGCGGGAGTGAGCTACAGCACGGTATCCAAGGCGCTCAACGGTGATCCCCGTATCAAACCGGCGACGCGGCAGAAGGTGCTCGCGGTTGCGGAGAAGCATCAATATCGAAAAAACATTATGGCTCAGCAGCTTTCCACCGGAAGAAGCAACATTATTGGCTTTGTGCTTGATGAACTGAGCAATCCGTTGTTCTCGAATATATCGGGCAATCTGCATGCGGAGCTGAAGCAGCGGGGATACCAGATGATTTTGGTCGTCGCGGATGATGGGCTGGATGTCTTTAGCCAGCTTCGCGTGGACGGATGCATCCTGTGGGATTATGCGTTGGACAATCGGGATGCGTTCTGGAAAAAGTTCGCAACACTGAACATGCCATGTTTCGTGCTGGGTACAGATGAAGCCCCGAGCTCTCCTTACATTAAGATTGACCGGAAAGAAGGGATATACAAAGCGGTTGAGCATCTAAAATCACTGGGACATAGCCGGATTGGTTTCATTGGAAACTCTCAAAATATCAAGCTTGAGGGGTATCGGGAAGCGTTGCAGCGCACAGGTCTTGAATTTGATCACCGCCATGTGCTGCCTGCACATTCCTCCTGGGAGGATGGGTATTTTGCCATTCGGAATTATACGTTTGAACCCGATTCGCCAACGGCATTTATTGGGTTGAACAACCTGGTGACCCGAGGCGCACTGCGGGCTTTGCTTGAAGCAGGCTACAATGTGCCAAGTGATATCTCGTTAATCGGTTATGATGATCTGCCGGATATGCAGTATGCCGAAGTGGCGCTAACAACCATTGGCCCGCCGCTGGATGAACTGGCAGCACAGGCAGCAGAGCTAATCGTATCGTTGATTCGTGATGAGCAGACGGATTATCCGGTGATTATCCAACCGAAGCTGAATCATCGCAATTCGACGGCCGTTTGTCGGCAGCAAGTGTCTGAGCATTAATGATAGGCTGAGTACAACATTCAAGGTCCAGGGAGGGTTCTTTTATGCAGGTACAAACGCAGTTATCTTGGTCGGAGCGAATAGCGGAAACGATTATCCAACAATGTGATGGAGAGGGCTATCATGTGTTTCCTTCGGAACGGTGGGCTTATGTTCAGGGGATGACGCTAATGGCAATGGCACGTACTGGCGAGCAATACGGCAAGGACGAGTATGTTTCTTTTATGAAAAGACATATGGATCTGTATATTCAGGAGGATGGTTCCATCGGAACGTATTCCCTGGAAGAGTACAACCTGGATCAGATCAATCAGGGCAAGAACCTGTTCGAACTGCTGGAAACCACCGGGGATCAGCGATACGCTGAAGCAGCTCATCTGCTCGCGGCCCAGCTTGCAGGACAGCCACGAACGTCGGAGGGTGGGTTTTGGCACAAAAAAATCTATCCGTTCCAGATGTGGCTGGATGGATTGTATATGTCGTCGCCTTTCCTTGCACAATATGCCAAGACGTTTGACCGACCTGATCTATGGGATGAAGTGGCTCATCAGATTTTGCTAATCGAACGCAAGACGCGTGATCCGCGCACGGGTCTGCTCTACCATGGCTGGGATGAATCGAAGGAGCAGATCTGGGCCGATTCCGTAACCGGATGCTCCGCACACTTCTGGAGCCGGGCGATGGGCTGGTATGCGATGGCGATCGTGGATAGTCTGGAGCACTTCCCGATTCATCATCCGAAACGGGGCACCATCATTGGCATCTTCGAGCGTATGTGTAATGCCTTGGTACGTGTACAGGAGCAGGATAGCGGGCTCTGGTTCCAGGTGCTGGATCAGGGGTTTCGCAAGGACAATTATCTGGAAGCTTCCGGTTCAAGCATGTTTGTGTATGCCATGGCGAAGGGTGTTCGCTTGCGTTACCTTGAGCCGCATTTCAGGCAGGCCGCAGAGAAGGGATGGCAAGGATTGACGTCCCGGTTGGTGGAAGAAACGGAGGAAGGCGTGAAGCTGAATGCGATCTGTCACGGGGCAGGGCTCAGTCTGGATCGGGATGGTTCATACAGTTACTATGTCGGCGAGCAGATTGTGAGTGACTCTTTCATGGGTGTGGCCCCGCTTCTGCTGGCTGCGCTGGAGATGGAGCGATTGCCATGAACAAGCCTATGTCACAAGGCTCGAATCTGGATCTGGGCATGAAGGGTTATCTGGTTGCTGCGGATGGAAGCGGCGATTATTCCACGATCCAAGCGGCCATTGATGCCATTCCGTCCAACTACAACGATAAGTTCAAGATTCGCATTAAGCCGGGAACCTATGTGGAGAAGCTGGATATCGTAAAATCGAAAGTTCAACTTATTGGGGAAAGCGCAGAGCAGACGATAGTTTCGTATGGCGATTATGCGCTCAAGAAATTCCCGAACGGGGAGTTGTATCATACCTTTCATTCCTATACGGTTTTTATCGGTGCTGATGATTTTACGGCAGAGGGGATTTCTTTTGTCAACTCTGCCGGACCGGGCAAGGACGTGGGGCAGGCATTGGCCGTTTACGTAGATGGAGACCGGGCAGCCTTTCGCCGCTGCCGATTTATGGGTCACCAGGACACGATCTTTACCGGACCGCTGCCGGAGCAGCCGATTGACCGGAGTTTCTTCGGGGGGCCGCGTGACGGGGCAGAGCGGCGGAAGCTGCGTCAATATTATGAGAACTGTTACATTGAGGGCGATGTGGATTTTATTTTTGGCTCGGCTACGGCGGTGTTCCAGGGCTGTGAGATCTTTGCGAAGAATCGCTTAGGCGATGTCGCTGCTGCGGAGGGAGAAGTGAATGGCTGGATTACCGCGGCTTCCACACCCGAGGATGTTCGTTATGGGTATGTGTTTATCGATTGCGATCTGACCAGCAACGCCCCCGCTCAGTCCGTATATCTGGGGAGACCGTGGCGTAATCATGCCAAAGTCTGCTTCCTGAACTGCTGGATGGGGGCACATGTGAAGCAGGAGGGCTGGCATAATTGGAACAAAACGGATGCGGAAACGACGGTGGTGTACGCCGAATATCATAGTGCCGGACCTGGGGCTGGCAATGTGATGGGCCGAGTACCATGGGCGAGAATACTCAGTGAGCAGGAGGCGGCCGAGTATGCTGTACCTCTGATTCTGTCTGGTGTGGACGGGTGGCAACCTTTCGAAGGGGAGGGAGGCTAATCGGCGGCAAGAGATGCCCTCTTCTCTGCGAAATAAAAGATAAAAGGCTGTCTTTCAAGTCTCCTAAGGACTTGGTAGAGAGCCTTTTTTGTGCGGTATATTACATTTTTCACCCCCAATAGAAATAATTTATCCCTTATCTCAATTGCATTTTACTGATTAAATACAGGGTGAGGATCTGTAAATTCCCTGTAAAATTTGGATGGTGTCTTCAAAAAAAGAAAACGAGAGGGAAGGTCCATTTTGATAAGGAAAGGGAGTGAAGCGAGCTCATCGTTAGACCGTTGTATTTGCTCTAATCGATTGCGAATCACATGTAAGTGCACCAGTGAAGCATTGTATGCAAGGTGAAAATAATCTGAATACAGGAGGGATTTTGCTTGAATCAAGCTGTTCGATTCCGCCCGGTCATTACATTCGCTTTGGCATTTCTTCTGATTATTACATGGTTTGCACCAAGAGCAGATGCCGCTGCCCAATGGCAGGCAGGCACCACATATAAAAAAGGAGATCTAGTAACCTATTTAAATAAAGATTATGAATGTATTCAGCCCCATACGGCTTTGACCGGATGGGAGCCCTCAAATGTGCCTGCATTGTGGAAATACGTCGGGGAAGGTACTGGAGGGGGAACACCAACTCCGGATACGACACCACCTTCCGTCCCTGCAGGTTTAACCTCATCCTTCGTCACGCAGACATCGGTCAATCTTACTTGGAACGCATCCACGGACAATGTGGGTGTCACCGGATATGAAGTGTACCGGAACGGTACTCTCGCGGCGAACACCTCAACGACTACGGCTGTAGTAACAGGACTGACAGCTGGCACCACCTATGTTTTTACAGTCAAAGCAAAAGATGCGGCAGGCAATTTGTCCGCTGCAAGCACCTCTCTCAGCGTTACTACCTCTACCGGATCTTCGAATCCTGGGCCTAGCGGCAGCAAATGGCTGATCGGCTACTGGCACAACTTCGATAACGGCTCTACCAATATTAAACTGCGCAATGTGTCAGCAGCCTATGACGTTATTAATGTCTCCTTTGCCGAGCCGATTTCACCCGGCAGCGGAACGCTCGCTTTTACTCCGTATAACGCTACGGTAGAAGAGTTTAAGTCGGACATTGCATACCTTCAAAGCCAAGGGAAGAAGGTACTGATTTCGATGGGAGGAGCCAATGGCACAATTGAGCTCACCGATGCGACCAAGAGACAGCAGTTCGAGGATTCCCTTAAATCCATTATTTCGACTTACGGATTCAATGGCCTCGACATCGATCTTGAAGGAAGCTCCCTGTCTTTAAATGCGGGGGATACCGACTTCCGCAGTCCAACGACGCCGAAGATTGTTAACCTGATTAACGGCGTGAAAGCGCTTAAATCACACTTTGGTGCCAACTTTGTTCTGACTGCTGCACCGGAAACGGCCTACGTACAGGGCGGATATCTGAACTATGGTGGTCCTTGGGGGGCGTATCTTCCAGTGATTCATGCCTTACGTAATGACCTGACCCTGCTTCATGTGCAGCACTATAACACCGGTTCGATGGTGGGGCTGGATGGACGTTCTTACGCTCAAGGGACAGCCGATTTCCATGTCGCCATGGCCGAAATGCTGCTTCAAGGCTTTAACGTAGGCGGAAGCTCGGGTCCATTCTTTAGCCCTCTGCGTCCGGACCAGATTGCGATTGGCGTACCAGCTTCCCAGCAGGCGGCTGGAGGTGGCTATACGGCGCCAGCTGAGCTGCAAAAAGCATTGAATTATCTGATCAAAGGAGTATCATACGGCGGTTCTTATACCTTGCGCCAGCCTGCGGGCTATGCCAGTCTCAAAGGCATTATGACCTGGTCAATCAACTGGGACGCGTATACGAATAACCAGTTCTCGAATGCACATCGTCCATTCCTGAATGGACTTAGCACGCAAAAGACAGAGGAGGTTGTGTATTAAATGATAAATTTAAATAAACACACTGCGTTTAAGAAGACTGCGAAGTTCTTCCTTGGTCTGTCCCTGCTCTTATCCGTCATTGTTCCTTCCTTTGCGCTCCAACCTGCTACGGCCGAAGCAGCAGATTCTTATAAAATTGTTGGTTACTATCCGTCCTGGGCTGCCTACGGGAGAAACTATAATGTAGCCGATATCGATCCGACCAAAGTGACGCATATCAACTATGCTTTTGCCGATATTTGCTGGAACGGCATTCATGGAAATCCGGACCCTTCGGGACCCAATCCGGTAACCTGGACCTGTCAGAATGAAAAGAGCCAAACGATCAATGTACCGAACGGAACAATCGTGCTGGGCGATCCATGGATCGATACGGGCAAGACATTTGCAGGGGATACGTGGGATCAACCTATTGCAGGTAATATCAATCAGCTTAACAAGTTGAAACAAACCAATCCTAACCTGAAGACTATTATCTCCGTTGGAGGATGGACGTGGTCCAACCGTTTCTCGGATGTAGCCGCGACTGCTGCAACCCGAGAGGTTTTTGCGAACTCTGCCGTCGACTTCCTGCGGAAGTATAATTTTGACGGGGTAGATCTGGACTGGGAGTACCCGGTATCAGGCGGACTCGATGGTAACAGCAAACGTCCTGAAGATAAGCAGAACTACACATTGCTCCTGAGCAAAATCCGTGAAAAGCTGGATGCAGCGGGAGCCGTGGACGGCAAGAAGTATCTGCTTACGATTGCAAGCGGTGCGTCTGCGACCTATGCTGCCAATACGGAGCTTGCAAAAATTGCAGCCATCGTGGATTGGATTAACATTATGACATACGATTTCAACGGGGCTTGGCAAAAAATCAGCGCACATAATGCGCCATTGAATTATGATCCTGCGGCTTCAGCTGCTGGTGTGCCAGATGCCAATGCATTTAATGTGGCAGCCGGAGCACAAGGGCATTTGAATGCAGGCGTGCCGGCCGCTAAACTTGTGCTTGGTGTTCCATTCTACGGTCGTGGCTGGGATGGATGCGCACAGGCAGGCAACGGACAGTATCAGACGTGCACGGGTGGTTCTTCCGTTGGAACATGGGAGGCAGGCTCCTTTGATTTCTATGATCTGGAAGCCAATTACATCAACAAAAACGGGTACACACGTTACTGGAATGACACAGCCAAAGTGCCATATCTCTATAATGCGTCCAACAAGCGTTTTATCAGTTATGATGATGCAGAGTCTGTTGGATATAAAACGGCTTATATCAAAAGCAAAGGACTCGGCGGAGCGATGTTCTGGGAGCTCAGCGGTGACCGTAACAAAACACTCCAAAACAAACTGAAAGCCGATCTGCCTACCGGAGGTACAGTGCCACCAGTAGATACGACAGCACCGAGCGTACCCGGAAATGCCCGTTCTACAGGTGTGACGGCGAACTCGGTAACGCTGGCCTGGAATGCTTCAACGGATAATGTAGGGGTCACCGGTTATAACGTCTATAATGGCGCTAATCTTGCGACATCCGTCACCGGAACGACAGCAACGATCAGCGGACTTACAGCGGGGACTTCATATACCTTCACGGTAAAAGCAAAAGATGCGGCAGGTAATCTGTCGGCAGCCAGTAATGCTGTAACCATAAGCACAACGGCTCAGCCGGGTGGCGATACGCAAGCACCAACTGCACCGACGAACCTTGCATCGACCGCGCAAACAACATCCAGCATCACGCTGAGCTGGACTGCATCCACGGATAACGTGGGTGTAACGGGTTATGATGTGTACAATGGAACGGTGCTGGCGACAACGGTAACCGGAACGGCAGCAACGATCAGTGGGCTTGCGGCGGATACCTCGTATACATTTACGGTAAAAGCAAAGGATGCGGCAGGCAATGTGTCGCCAGCGAGCAACGCTGTGAGCGTGAAAACTTCGGCAGGAACGACGAATCCCGGCGTTTCCGCTTGGCAGGTCAACACGGCCTATACTGCAGGACAATTGGTCACATATAGCGGCAAGACGTATAAATGTTTGCAGCCCCACACCTCCTTGGCAGGGTGGGAACCATCCAATGTACCTGCATTGTGGCAGCTGCAATAGTTAAAAATTTGATTACAACATTTTGAATTGAAGCACGCAGTAGACAAGAAAAACCACTGATCTTTGATTGAACTCCACCTCCAATTGGTAGTTGTGTCTAACAATGGGGGTGCAGTTCATCTTCGATCCGGTGGTTTTTCGCACATACGAATGATATTCTCGCCGTGGGTAGCATCCGGCAGTTTGTCTTGATTGTCCTGATGCGGTCATCAGCACTAGGAATACAGAGCTTTTCAAAATATTGAATTACTTTATTCCTGACGATATTCTGATAATGTCGTAATGCATCGCCTCAATGCGAAAAAAAGCCTCTCGTGCCGATGAAAAGAGCGCCCCGTTTAAGGCGCTCTGCGTTTCTGTACCTCACTGTAAACCCAACGGACCCAAGATAAAGAGGGAGGCTGATTGGCTGAGTTCTTTATCTTTTTTGGCAAGTGCAAGAAAGCGTAATTGGTCGAAGCCCTGTAATTGGATCAACCTTGTATTGCTTGATGTACATCTTTCTAAGTTCGGCAAGCTGGTTGGACAACTCAAGCCCAGATGCAAACAGCAATTCTCTCTCCTGTTCATCAATTTCCTCACAGACGCAGTTAGCGTAGGAAAGAACAGCTAAATGGACAGATCGAATACTTTTAAGTAATTGATCACGACAAATCATGTCTAGACCTCCTTAGAATGAAAAGTTTATTAATCTAACCACAGAATATCATATTGCGTAACGCTACGCAATATGATATTCTGTGGTTAGAGCTTTGAAGTGAACAATACAGGTGAGGGGTTCACATGTATTGTTACAACCCCATTAAATCTCTACAGTTCAGGTATTAAAACAAAAATATCCCAGAACGGGAGAAAAGGGTGATCGAAGATGCAAAACAGATTCGTAAAAGCTATTCAAGACAACGTTGCCTATGATGAAGGCTTTCACACAGCAACTCCATTATCTCAAAGTGATTCTATTGTTGGGAAAATCCTTAATCGATTGGATGTAAAGAAATTCGTGAAGTTTAATCAACTTGATCTTAATAACATTCAGAAGCATGTATACCGCGGTGCGAGATACTATGCTGTATTGATTCCAGTCTTAAAGCGTAATATTGAAACTTATGTAACTGTGCTTGTGCAGAACAGCGATGAAGATGATATGAAGACGAAAATTTTCACGATGGATTATAGTTCAAATTTGGAACTGAGATATGAAGATCTGAACGGTAACCTTGAAGTGACTGGAACATTTAACGGTGATTATGAACTTGTTCAATATAAGCGGGAGACGAGTAGAGATGTGACTACTTTAGATTTGGCGGATTGTTTACAGAAAGAATGGGCAAATTTGCCTTGGTATATTCAAGCTGCGTGTGGGGGATCTTGTGCGTCCTGTTTCGGTTTAATTGTTCCTGCATGTGTAGTATGTGCTGGTTGTTTGGTTGGTTTTGGTATTAATTGTTAAATGGATATTAATTATAATGGAGGTATTTCTATGATTGAAAATTTAAACTTGTATCCGAAAGAAGAGTTCCACATTGCTGCTAAGGTAGATATTAGTGATTCCCTTATCCAGAACCTAAGCAGCAATGCTGACTATGTAGCGTTGGCAGCTAAGTATATGCTTGTTATGGGTGAAGCAGAATGGCACTATTTTAAAGGGATTCCAACAAAAAACTTGCTTATTCCTATTCAACAGGAAACGGATAACGTCAATAAATTTATTGCAGTATACTATGATGAGCAACAGCTCATTAAGAAAGTCAAAATTATGTCTATTGAAAAAATTCAAAATGGTTTCTCACTGGCCTTCTCTGATGCAGAGGAAAAACGTGAGGTCAAAGGGATATACAAGCACAATAAGTACATTGAAACACAAGTGAACGGCCAAGCGATGGTTGTTCAAGGAGAAGTTACAACTATGGGACTTCAGGATTGCCTACAGGCTGGATTTGAGGGCCTTCCGTTATGGCTTAAATCGTTTTGTGTAGTAGCTTGTGGAGCTGTATGGACAGGAGCTGGTCTCGCAGCTTGTGCAGGATGTTTGGTAGGTTTAGGAATCGACTGCTAAAAAGTATGAGAAAAAAAGCCGGGGCTTAGTCCTGGCTTTTTTTTTCTCTGTACAAGTTAGAGATAAGAATGATAGCGATCCCAACAACCATTAAAATGATACTCATTGTTTTATATAGAGTAAATTCTTCAATGATCATGAAGGCTAGACCTACAGCAAATATTAAAGTCCCAAGAAGCGTAAGCAATTTTCTTATCAATGATTTGCTCATAATCTTCATCCCCTCCTTTATTATGTATACTGCTTTCAAAAGGCAGTATATTGAATTTATTTACATTATAACCTACAAACGGTACACAAAAAAGCTAAATGGGCTGTTTAAGGTCAGAAAGGAAAAACACATACAAACCCCGTTAGATTTTCACGGGTTTGTATGTGTAATACGAGATGAAAATTTCAATATTAGCCATCTTTCTTTTTGTCCTGGCGAATAGCTGGTTGTGAAGAGCTCTGATGAAATGTCCTAACTAAAAGATTCATTGTCTTATCAAGCTGAGCCAACCGCTTCTCTAATCCGTCCATTTGCTTGTTAAATTTTACAAGAATGGTTTGAAGTAGAATGAGACAAAGGGCAATGGGGAATCCAACGTTACCGATTAGCTGAATAACAGCCTGTAGATCCATAAGAAAGACCTCCCTTCTTTAGTTTCATTATACTATATTACGTAACGTATCGCTATATAATAAAACGAGTTATAATAAATGTCACAATAGCATATATACGTGTTATAACAGGGGTGAATAACGATAGGATGATGTTGATGGAATCGTTGCTTTGCGATAGTAGCTGCCTTCACGCCGAATGCTTCTAATCGTGTGTTGTACGCCTGAGACGTGTATTGGAAGCCTTCATCCGAATGGAGTACAGCTTCCGTGACGTCTCTTTTTTACGTTCACTGTTCCCCGTATCCAATACGAGTTGATCATCGTTCCGTTTGGACAATTGCCAGCCACAATCTCGTTGTTGATCATGATGTAAACCTACTTAATTATGCAAGATAATTAACAAACACAGAATAATATATTGCGTAACGTTACGCTATATGTTATTCTGTGTTTAGAGCTTTAAAGTGAACAATACAGGTGAGGGGTTCACGTGTATTGTTCCAACCCCATTAATCTCTATCTTCATTTGAAAATTATTCTTCAAAATTCAATGGATGAAAGGTTGATGAGCAATATGGCTTTTAAAGTAGAAGTATGTCCTCCGTGTAATGCTCTAGGATATGATATGCATGACATCCGTAATAGCGCAGTTAGGAAATGGCTCTACTATGCCAATGTTTACGGAAGTGCTTATAGTATGAATCCAGGTTTGTTACTTGCAGTAGTAAGTATTGAATCAGGAGGTGTCGTGTCTGCTGGACCGTACTATGGCTTAACACAAATTGGTACTGATATGCTTAATACGTACAACAAAGCGAAAAACACAAAGTATACCACTGCCGATTTACGTGGTAATGGTAGTCTGATTACGACTGAGAACGCAGCTGGAGGTCTAGCAATTAAAATCTTCGCAGAGTTTATTTCAAGATTGATCCGAACATTGGATGGAGCTACTGATACGTATACCAATGAAAATCTGATTAAACATTCTACTACGAACTGGAACGGAAGTATCTGTGGCGGAGAGGTTATGAATTTCACCCCGTTCACTGCCGAAAATGGGGGAACTACGACAACACGGGCCACCAGATTGTCTCATAGTTGCTATGGACAAAACGTTTATAATTTGATGAATTATGCCAGTGCATGGTGCGGTACATCGCCATGGTACAGTAATCAACTGTCTGATGTATCTTTCACAACGACCTACCGAAAAGCTGTCGGTCAAAACGTGTAAACATTTAAAAAGCCGTTAAATAGAGAGGGGAAACTTCCCCTTCTCTATTTTTATTTTATGGAATTTAGTGTAAAATATGAATATGCATTGGTATTAGTGTGAGGTTCATAATTATAAGATTGTGGGTGGTTAATATTAAGCTTTTACGTCTATCTATTATCATTGGGTGCTTAGTATTTATTTTATCAGCATGTAGTTCACAAAATCCAGAGAATGATGACGCTAAGGGTGATGGTGCATATCAAGAGTGGGTGCAGAAAATTAAGACCGTATTTGGAGATAGATCATATATACTTCCAGACTACGATCCTAATGTTGGACCGCTTGAAATGGTGTATGGAATATCTTCTACAAGTTATTCACTAGATCTATACCGATCAGACGCTTATAGTATCCAAAAAGACCTTTCCGGGCTTCATACTGTACATGATCTCTATTATTCTTATTCAAATAGTGAAGGAAAACAACTTTTAGAGGACACCGAAATATTGTCTCGTTTTGGTGTTGAAGGTGAAATTAATAGAAGGGAAATTACTAAGGGTCAGTTTATTTTAAATAACACTCTTTTGGAATTTCAAAAGGAGAACAGCGATATAAAGATATATGAACTTAAAGGATCTCAGGATATCCAAGGAAGAGCAGATACCATTATAGATTTTTTGAAAAAAAAAGGTATTAAATTAGGCCAGGTATTAATATTTGATTTAGAAGACCGTAGAAACTTGGAACTTTACTTAGCCTTCGATAATAGCCTTCAAGTAATATCTTTTACAATTCAAAATCTTAATGAATTGGACAAGTATTTAGCGGAATTAAATATACATTAAAGAAAAAGGGCATTTCTAGTTTAGATCTAGAGATGCCTTTTTTGCCATGTACAATCTAGAAAGGTGTGAGTCTTCAGGAACAGAAGGATGATCTGAAAGGAGGATATTTCTGAGCGTCCATAGAGTCGAAAAGAAAAAAATATGTTTTAAACCTCAATAGAATTAACGGAGTTTAAAAGTATAGTCAAGGGATGCGACGTCAACCATCATCCTTTTTATCTGGGCCATGAAGCGTTTTTGGTGTGCTTTGATGAAATGTCCTAACCAGCAGATTCATTGTCTTATCAAGCTGAGCCAACCGCTTCTCTAATCCGTCCATTTGCTTGTTAAATTTTACAAGAATGGTTTGAAGGAGAATGAGACAAAGGGCAATCCAACGTTACCGATTAGCTGAATAACAGCCTGTAGATCCATAAGTAAAACCTCCCTTCTTTAGTTTCATTATACTATATTACGTAACGTATTGCATCGCTATATAATAAAACGAGTTATAATAAATGTCACAATAGCATATATACGTGTTATAACAGGGGTGAATAACGATAGGATGATGTTGATGGAATCGATAGAAAAGCCTTCTAGGCTCACTGTGTATTTTTTCGAAAAAAGCTAGAACGGAGTTTGCTGAACATCGCTAATAATACTGGATTATCTCAATCGCAGCTGGTAGTGATGGCTATGCATAGTTTAATAGTTAGCTATAAGGCTTAAGGAAATACAATTTATTCAGAGTATTGGTTCAAATGGTAATGAAAAAGAGTTATAAAAGAAAGGGTAAACATATTGTGAGGCGTTACGAATCGCTATATAATATCCATAGCTGAAAAGGAGGGTAAATATGAAGTACAGTATCAACTTATTTGGATTTATGGTCGACTGTGATATTAAAATCACTGGTGAGCATTTTGGCGTAGAAGTACCGGTGGAAAATCAAAAGGCATTGAAAAATTACTTAATACGCGTATTACCTAAGTATGGAAGAGAAGCTTCTAATGATTCGTCCTTAGATTCTTTAGTAAGACTTGCCCTGGATGCTGAAAAGACATTAGACGGACGTATGGTAGAACCTAAATTAAAATTGCCCTATGAGTTTCAGCCTGAAATTAAAGAAAAGCTAATTGAGGCAGCCGCGTTACAAGAGATATCAGCGACTCAATTATTGATTCGTATCATTGAAAATAAATACCAAGAAATTATGGGGGAATAAATAATGGCATACGGAAATAAAGTTAAATTCCATTATGACGTACCTGTGTATATAAAAAAGCAACTTGCTACGACCGCAAAAAAGCTGAATATGACAGCAACTGAACTGTTATCTAAAACCATTGAAGAAGAATATGAACGTATGATAAGTGAAAAAAAGGCTAAGTGAGATTAGCCTGTATAACCAATTCGTGCATTCTATGGATTTGCCAAAAAAACCTTAGTAAGAATAATTTTGACCAATATGGTCATACGAAAATACATGAAAAACAAAATAGTTTTCTGATCTGTTGCCTTCGTTTAGATAAACATAGACATAAAGGAATTTCTGTATTTTTTATGGTTTTTAAGATGTATGTTACAATAACATATATTATATGCTATAATAAAATAGATAAAGATAGGGGGATATTAATGAAATCAAAAGAAAAGCCTTCTAGGCTCACAGTTTATCTTCCGGAAAAAGCTAGAGAAGAGCTACTGAATATTGCTAATAATACTGGCTTGTCTCAATCTCATCTGGTAGTTCTTGCTACACATAGTTTAATAGCGAATTATAAGACTAAAGGCAATACAATTTTTTCAGATTTGTTAGGCATTGGTTCAAATCTAAATGGAAATGATTTGAACCGCTATACAATAGCCGTAGCTGAAAAGGAGGGTAAATATGAAGTATAGTATCAATTTATTTGGGTTTATGGTGGACTGTGACTTTAAGATAGATGGTGAGAATTTAGGTATAGAAATACCGGAGGAAAATCAGAAGGCCCTAAAGCAGTATTTAATACGCGTATTGCCCAAGTACGGAAGAGAAGCATCTAATGATTCGCCCTTAGATACTTTAGTGAAACTTGCCTTAGATGCTGAAAAGTCATTAGATGGTCGTATGGTTGAACCAAAGTTAAAATTACCTTATGAGTTCCAGCCTGAAATTAAGGAGAAGCTAATTGAAGCAGCTGCATTACAAGAAATATCAGCTACACAATTATTAATTCGTATTATTGAAAATAAATACCAAGAAATTATGGGGGAATAAATAATGGCATACGGAAATAAAGTTAAATTCCATTATGACGTACCTGTGTACATTAAAAAACAGTTAGCTACGACTGCAAAAAAACTGAATATGACAGCAACGGAGCTATTATCTAAAACAATTGAAGAAGAGTATGAACGTGTGACAAGGGAAAAAAAGGCTAAGTAATATTAGCCTTTAGGACAAATTGATTTATCATATTGATTTGACTTGAGGAAAGACTTTGATAGGAATAGTCTTCTCCAATTTGATCACATGAAAAAAAATGATAAATGGTATACATTTCCCATGGGTTGTGTTCAATCAGATAAACATAGGCATTAGGTATTTCTGTTGTTACATGACAATAGAATTGAGATGTCGGACTAGCATCCACGATCCCCATAATATGTTGCTTTACATCCACTGGCAACAAAATGGAGCAGTTTTCAGGAAATTGATTTTCATATACTAACATAAGACAAGAGACCCCCTTTTAATTGAATAACCGTTTCTGTACTTGGTCTGTCCATTATACCAAACGTACGTTCGCGTGTTAAGGGTGTAATTTCCACAGGAGTATATTTTTTACGTCTGAATGGAGCCGTATGTTTCGATTTTTCAGGTTACAATATTGACTCTTCGTTGTTATTTTTATCAAATAATGTATTTTGAGGGAAGTGTGGTAACTTCATTTACTATAGATTCCTTTTTTTTGAAAAAGGTATTTTTTATATCATACCATGATGCGTAGTAATACGCTACGTTATAATTGTGGAATAGTAACTTTTTTCATTTATTCTCGTTCTATATAAGAATTGATTTATGTGGAAATGAAGCGGGGTGAAAAAGTGAAGGGAACGCAGAATAAAATGTACTTAAATTCAAACAAAAAATCCTTTTTTTAAATTTAATGGAAATAAGGTAGGACCTGCATCTGCAGGCGCTATCTTATTTTATAGCATCGTAAAGCTCTGTCATCCGGTCTGCTAATTCCGATTGCGGCTCCATCCGCTGATGATTCATATCGGTAGGCATCATATATGACACTTCTTTCTCCTGTTCAAAAATAGTGAGATGGAACAAAACCCCTGTTGTATCTTCTTGGTCCGGATCAAGTACGATTTTTAAGTGGCGTACCTTTTCAATCCATTCCTGAATTAGTGGTCTTTGCTTACTTCCATCTTGTTGTTTAATAAAAAAGGGTAAAGGGGCATCCTGGATGCAAACTATAAGCTCTGGAAGAATAATGAGCTGTCGGCTGTAGAATTTATGAAGAAGCTGGATCTGAAGAAGAACACTTATTACAAAATAGTGAGGTAATACGGGGCTATTGAAAAGTAGTGAGATCCGTTATCCTGTGAAACGCTAAAAAGGCATGACTCTTTGTTAATTGAGTCATGCCTTTTTTGGTTATCAATGATTAGCTCATGAGTTCAATTTTTACACTGTTTGCTCCAGAAGGTTTACCAATGCCTACCCATGCGCGATATGTCAATTCTACACCACGATTAGCAGGTGCAGTATCGGTTACCCGAACAACGATAGATTAGTTGTTGGAAAGGTTTGTGACTCTAATATACTTATTACGGTATGTGCTGCCCCAATTGTTGGTCGATGTCATGGCACACGTTAAATCGACAGGGTGAAGCACTTCTCCGTTACCCGCAGTGACGTTTGAAATATTCTGATACGCGCTCAGGTCGCTGTAGCCTGAGCATGATGGAGAGGTTGTGCCAGCCGGAGTACCTTGGCACGGGTGGCCGTAAAAATCGCAGCGTGCACTGGAAGAAATGACACTCTGCACAGAAGCGCTTGTATTTGTCGGAGCGACGAGCGCTCTAAGTGGGTTGTGACCGGCTGCGCTGGCAAAGTTCGGATTAACTGCCGCACGAATTTGGTTCGCGGTCAATAGGGCATTGTGCCACGGCACAGGGCCGGATGCCGTCATGATTGCCGTTTGTGTGGTGCTTGATCCTGTGTTGCTCCAGTGGGTCGGTTCATAGAGTTTAGACGGATGTTGTTTCCAACCGTCACTACCGTTTGTGTCGTACAGATAAGTGACCAGGCCTACATTTCGGCGTACACGTGGACAACTAATGACATATTGTCCGTTCTCATATGATGGAGTAATAAAGTCAAGATCCCGGTTAGGATCGGCAAAAATGTAATTCAAACGCTGCTTAACGGCATCTACACGAGAAAACGTGTCACCAACAATATATTTTCCATTAACGTACAAACCATATACGTCACCAGTAATTAAATTAATAGTAGCAGTATTAGCCATGAGAAAATCCCTCATTTCATTTTAGGATGAAAGAGATGGGACATTTAGAATAAGAGGGGTCCCTTCCTTCTCATTCCAAACTCTCTTTCTGATTTATAATAAAATGTAGCGTACCGTTACGTAATATAAAATCACAAAAAAAAGCCCGAAGGCTTCTAAGGAATGAGCACTAACTGGTTATCTTCAATCTTCCATTGTGAAACCTCGCCTTTGACCACTTCTGCTTTGAAGATGTTGGTTTCCTGGTCATACATCACGACAGCGGCATTCATGACTTCATTAAGATTTACGCTTACCAGGGAATCATTCTCCATTTTATAGATCGATGTTTCCGCTGCTGTACCCACGGTAGCAACGATCTCCTTAATCCCGTCCTGATCAACATCAGCCTCCACAGTATGTGCTTCTATATGCAGCACCGTTGGGGGGGAAGTGCTAAGCGACATATAATTAGAAATTGGGGCATTAGCTCCAACAGAGCCGGTCACTTTAACGTAAGATTGACCCAAAACATCAACTGTACTTGTCGAAAAGTCGCTGGCCCCTTCATACCCGATCTGTCCCATATCATAAGTTCCGTCTTTGGATTGAAGTGCAGCATAAATTTTCTCTACATTATCATTCTTTTTATAAGTTAAAACCGTGGATTCATCAACTGCTTGACTCTTCAATTGTTTAGATTGCTCTACTGCATTGATTTTGGTTAGTGGCTCGGCAGTTAAAGACGTTGTATACTTCAACTGAAACTGCTTTGTTTCAGGTGCTACTACATTGGCAGCAGGTTGCTCCGTTGCACTGGTAGTACTATTCGTTGCTGAAGGAGCATCTGAAGACGGCGTGCTACATCCCGTAACCACTCCTAATAAGATTAATGCTGCTACTTTTTTTTTCATTAAAAACCACCCCTCTTTCGTATTTGCTTTGATCTTTGACACAGATTTCAAGCATTATAGTTTCGTCTTTATAGACGATAACATTCGCATATTTGTTGTGAAAATATCCAATTTTTTTTAATTTTTTATCTCAAAGGTAAATGTGTGAATGGAAGATACACCTGATTAAAGTTGTTGAAGTTTGCCAGGGCAGGAACCAGCCATAAAAGATATTCCGTCATTATATGGTACATATGGGCAAGAACTGTTGGGGATTCAGCAGCTCTAACCGGGAAGCCAGTTAACTTCACCTTGTCTTTTGGATCGGCTTCGATAAGTGTTTGCGGAGCGGCCGTTTTTGTTTAAAATCCGAACGTTATTATCATGGCCAACGTGCCAACATTGTGTAAAACCTGAACGGAGCCAAGGTCAAAGGCATAGCGGTCCAATCAGGAAGGCATGGCAGCATCTTGTCCGCTTCGCTACATCATCGTGCCAGGGACCTGTGAGCTGAAGCAGGGAAGGTCGGATAAATGCCTATGTATAATTTGAGGAGAAATCTATATATGAAAGCGGGAGATTACGATTAAGAAACATGCTTTGCTGTTAGCGTCGTCGGCTTTATTATTTAGTTTGCTTGTTGCCTGCAATAATCAGCAAGATGCTGGACCGGCTACCCCTGTCAATACTGAAAACCAAGAAGGCACTCAAAATTCTAACAATTCATCTAGTCCAGAACAAAATCCTTCGGGTGATATAGCTAGTGTATTCCCTAAAACTTATCTCACCGATTCTATTACGATTGATTCAGTTAATGAGGAACAATCGATTCGTGCAGAACAAACAACGGATAAGGGAACACTCCTTATGGTTTCCAGTGGTAAAGAAGAACGAGGACACTTAAACGTATCGAGTACAATGGCCAGGATAAAGTTTTACTCGAGCTGCCGGCATATTTATTTGTCCAGCCGTCTGATCAAAAACTAACTTTTGAAAAAGTTAGCTTTAAAAATGCTGAAGTTTATGTTCTCACCCCACAATATCAAACAGGCATGGCTTGGAAGGGTATGTATTCGCGATCGACAAACAAAGTGGTGAGGCATTCCCACTAGAGATTGTTAAAGGGGACCAAACATCTAAGACACTTCTTTATTCTGAGACTGAACCAACACTAAATATTGAAAATGATGATTTAGTTGTTCATCCACCTGTGGGTGCTGGGACGTCTGTTGAAGATACGAAAGACGTAATTTACAAATTAGACTTGAGTAATAAGCAGTTAATTGCTGAATAAAAAGAAACTCTTCCGCTTAAAGGCGGAAGAGTTTCTTTTTATTCTACTATTTGAATACTTTAAAGGGCTTAGTATAAATTCGACAACCCATATACATTCGGATCAGTCTTTTGGATATAGTGTAAAGTGTTCAAGCAAGTGTTATTTGAGCTTATAATGGTTGTATCCATTCCATTATATCCTGCTGTAGCCCATAGGCGTCGTGTACTTATGCTATTAACGGCATACGAACTGCTAGTGCAATAAGAGGTTGCAGGGACCCCCATACTTTGCCCAATAGCCAACACTTAAAGCATTTGCTGCTGCACTTGTTTAGCGAATCTCAAAGCGAAGGGAAAACTAAAAAAATTTCAAGTGAGGTGCATTGGTAGCGTTACACTGTATGGTTCTCTGTTGTGTTGCGATTGTCGTATCTATGTCAATAACATTGGCTATAATGGGCATGGCTAGGGATTTAATCATAAGCATAAGTAAAAGTACATTGGGTGTTCCTGATTATTGGGAGTACCCTTTTTCGTTTAACAAGTTGTAACCATGGCTTGGTTTAAACCAAGCCTATATTCTAACCTTTTGCTCAAAATAAGCAATCCCATATACAGGAGTCGTTGAGGGAATATATTTAGTTTCTTCAGCGTAGTTTTCTCGAAAGGGGACTATAGTAATATTCTGGAGTTGAAATGTTACTTTTTTTAAAAAATAAAATACATTTTTTAAACTTATTGGATTTAAAGAATGTGTATACTAAAAAAAACTTGAAATGGAGGATATATATTTGAAAAAAATTATTATTGTCACAGTGGTAGGAGCTATTTTGTTATCTGGATGTGGGATGAATAATCAGTCATCAAGTCCAGCAAAGATAGATAAAAACGCGTCCAAAGAAAATGCTACAACGCCAGCTACATCGACTCCTAATACACTATTATCCGAGACTTCAGACAAGAAAATTGCTATTTATGGTGTTCAAGATAAAGCACAAAAAGACATGTTTTCGTCATTAGATGTCGTAATAAATGGAGAAACGAAAACATTCAATTGGATCAATGTAACGAACCCCTCCTTTTATCCGCAAATATCGGTCGTTGATTTAAATGCAGATGGGAAAGATGAAATTGTCATTGTTTTGACCAAAGGCACAGGGACTGGAGTACATGATTCAGAAGTGCATGTGCTTAAATCAGATTTTACAGAAATATCAGTTTCGGATCCAAGAAAATTCGTTCTAAGTAATATTAAAGTTGATCTAAAAACAGATAAGGGCATTCGGAAGTATACACTTTCCGTGGATGGTCAGGAGCACTTATTTGAATTCAGTGAGAGCGATTCAAACGATTGGTTTGAACAACCGACGGTTCAGAATATATTGAGATTTGGAATAAAGGATAATCAACTTATTGCGGAGTTACCAATTCAGATTTCAACAGGTAATTATTTAGGAGATGCGATAGTCAGATTTGCATTTGTTAATGGAAAATTAGAACCGTCTAAAATAGAGATTACAAAAGAAGGAAGCTCATTATGAGCTTCCTTCTTTTATTCTGAGTATTAATAGCCTTCAACTCTGTAAAACGTGTGGTCTCCAAGTACTTTCTTCTCTACAATTTTTTTGTTGCCTGCACCAAAGTTCCAATACTCTGTAGTCCCGGATTTAATTACTTTAGAAGCAAAGTAGGTGTTGGTTACAAACCATAAGCACGTTCCAATAGGGTTAGAAAGACGTGAAGAGGCAAGTGCTTGTTCAACCGAATCACTCCAAGCTGTACTCGATGTATTGGGTTGGCGGGCATTACTACTCGTCATTCCTTCAAAAGCATTTGTTTTAAGGATGACACCCTTGTACGTATTTCCACCAAATTCGCTCAAGTTTTTGTCAACACGGTTACTCACTACCCATGCTACACCAGCTTTACCGGTTTTGGACTGTGTAGATGCCTCAGAGTAAATGAGTCGTGCCAGCAAGTCAGTTGTATCAAGGTTATCGAATTCTGTCAGACCAGGTAAATTCGGAAGTGGATCTCCCATTGCCATAATAAATCGCTCCTTCATGATTATGATTTATCAAGATGGGGGGTTCTCTTCTTCTGAATGCCCCCTGCAATCAGTTAAGAGAAGATCTTGTAAACATATAATATCATATAGCGTTACGTTACGCAATATAAAATTAATTAGCATGTTTTTATATTATCCGGGAACGTCTTTTTCTTAATCCGTTTAATAGAGAAGAAGCACAAATAAAAAAAGCCGATTGAATAAACAATCGGCTATGGGCGAGAAACTTTTACAAGTTAATTCGCCCTTTAATTTTAACAATCATGAGGAAAAACGAGATGAGACCCTAGACATATTTTTCAAATCAGAAATCAAAGTTGTCCGGGTCAGGTCCAACGCGAACATCTTCGTTCAGAGCGCTAATACGCTCCATCTCATCACTGGACAGTTCAAAGTCGAAGATGGAAGAGTTCTCGACAATACGTTTTTCCTTAGTAGATTTCGGAATGGTGATGACTCCGTTCTGCAAGTCCCAGCGAAGGATAACTTGTGCTACAGATTTACCTTTCGCATTGGCAATCTCGGTCAGGACCGGGTTGTCCAGAAGTTGACCCTGCATCAGCGGGGACCAAGCTTCCAATTGAATTCCATTGTTCTCACAGAATGCTTTGAGTTCGACCTGGGTCAGACGAGGGTGGTACTCCACCTGATTGATCACCGGCTTCACTTCGGCATCCTGCATCAGGTCTTCAAGGTGGTGAATCTGGAAGTTACTGACGCCAATGGCTTTAATGCGGCCTGCTTTGTACAGCTGCTCCATCGCTTTCCATGCGGCTTTGTATTTGTCTGCTTTTGGCCAGTGAATCAGATACAGGTCCAGGTATTCCAACCCAAGTTTGTTCAGCGTTGTCTCATAGGCCGCAAGTGTCTCTTCATATCCAAGATCTGCGTTCCATACTTTGGAGGTAATGAACAGATCTTCACGCTTCAGATTATTTTCCTTCAAAGCCTCGGCAATTGCTTGACCCACACCGGATTCGTTGCCGTATATAGCGGCTGTATCAATACTGCGGTAACCGTGAGCAATCGCTTGTTTAACGGCCTCGATGAGTTCAGCTCCTTCTTCTACCTTAAATACGCCAAGTCCGAACCAAGGCATTGAAATGCCATTATTTAACGTTACAGTGGATTGTAAATGTTGTGCTGTCATGTGAAATCCTCCTCAAATTTTGTATCATTATAATTATATTTCTTTTCAGTTTAGCCCAGAGAAATTCTTCAATTAGATCACTATAGATCACTATGGATAAAATTAGAATCAACGTATTATATTAGAATACAATATTGGGCGAAACCGGTTCCGTATGATGCTTCATCACAGGGAAATGCATGTTAGCCTGCGGTTCTGACTGGATCTGACACTGTCTCTGATGGAGAAGAGGGATCTCTGCGATCAAGCACTCTTGCCCAACCTGTCAGAAGAACGGCAACCAGGACCATAATTGCACCAACCCATGTGGTATGAATCAGACCGATGGAGTCGGTAATTACCCCACCCAAATATGCGCCTATGGCGATTCCTGCATTAAAGGCCGCGATGTTGAAGGCGGATGCCACGTCTTTGGCCTGCGGTGCATAACGTTCTGCGAGCGTCACGACATACATCTGAAGTCCGGGTACATTCATGAAGGCAAGCAGACCCATGCCGAGAATGGTGATTAATGCTGCCAGCTTGAATGGAACGGTGAAATACAGTATGCCCAGAATGACGGTCTGAATGATAAACATATAGAAGAGCGCTCGTAGCGGATTACGGTTGGCCGCTTTTCCTCCGATAATATTGCCGATGGCAATGGCGATTCCGTACAGCAGCAGTATTCCCGCGACCGTTTTCTCGGAGTAACCGCTGATATCATGCAATAGTGGAGACAGGTAAGTGAACACGACGAACGTACCCCCATATCCTACAGCGGTAATGGCAAAAGCCAACAGCAGCCGCCCGCCCGTTACCAGCTTCAGCTGTTCGCGGAAAGCAGTCCGCGTCCCGCGTTGCAAGGTTGACGGGACGAGAACCATGTTGCCGATGAAGGCAACCACTCCTACGACAACGATCAGAATGAACGCTGCTCGCCAGCCCCAGTTTTGACCGATGAGTGTTCCCAGAGGTACTCCCGTTACTGTCGCAATAGTTAAGCCGGAGAACATGATGGCAATGGCGCTCGCCCGTCGGTTTGAAGGGACCAGGTCTGCCGCAATAGTAGAACCAATGGACATGAATACCCCGTGTGCCAGAGCGGAGACGATTCGCGCAATGAGCAGCATGGTAATTCCGCTCGAGAGTGCCGCCATGGTGTTACCAGCGATAAAAACAACCATGATCGCAAGCAGCAGCGTCTTGCGTGACACCGTTGACGTCATTGAGGTCAGAATCGGTGCCCCGAAGGTTACGCCTAATGCATATAAAGTAACGGTCAGTCCCGCTGTCGTTACGGAAATGCCCAGGTCATCTGCAATGAGGGGCAGCAGTCCGACACTGATAAATTCAGTGGTGCCGATGGCAAATGCACTGATTGCCAGCGCCAGCAGTGCCCATGTACTGCGTTTTGAATTTTGAATCATTTATTGCTCAACTCCCCAGAATGTAGATTTACGTACCGGCAAATGCTATTATGAATTATTCAATATAAAATGAATAGTACGTACTTTTTAGTACCCTACGTACTTTTTGGTGCCTATATAGCCATTGCTTTTATGAAATAAGAATACCAGGGAGGACCATCGGCATGATCAGAAAGAAATATAATATTTCGGTTGAAGCGACGCTTGAAGTCATTGGCGGCAAGTGGAAATGCGTCATTTTGTGTCATCTGACACATGGGAAAAAAAGGACCAGTGATCTCAAGCGTATTATGCCCGCAATTACACAGAAAATGTTGACTCAACAGCTTAGAGAGCTTGAAGATGACGGGATTGTGAACCGAATCGTATATAATCAGGTTCCTCCCAAAGTGGAGTATGAGCTGAGCGACTATGGCCGAAGTTTGGAACCGATTCTAAATGCACTTTGTAATTGGGGAGATCAGCATATTATCAAGGAGTACGGAGACAAATCCACGGTGTTGGAGGATAATGGATTAAACGATTTTAACTCTGACAACAAGGAGCTGATGAAGCCATGAACTATGAAATTTTATACGATGGTGCATTTGCGATGCTCAAGGTTCACTTGCAGCGGGGAGAACGGTTCAAGGCAGAGAGCGGGGCAATGGTATCCATGACGCCAACCGTTGATTTGAAGGGATCTGCTGAGGGCGGCATGTTCGGCGGAATCGGACGAATGCTCAGTGGCGAGAAATTTTTCTTTCAGGAATTGACGGCTGCAGGGGGACCTGCGGAAATTCTACTCTCACCATCAAGCATGGGGGATGTGGAGGCGATTGAACTGGATGGCTCTTATTCGCTCTATGTACAGAAAGATGGATTTCTGGCCGGAACCGAAGGTATTCAGGTGAATACCAAAATGCAAAACCTGAAGAAAGGCCTCTTCTCGGGAGAGGGTTTCTTTATTATAGAGATCAGCGGGCGAGGAACCGTGTTCTTGTCATCATACGGTGCAATCCATGCTATCCAACTGGCTGCGGGTGAAGAAGTGATCGTGGATAATGCCCACTTGGTGGCATGGCCCAATTATATGGATTATCGCATTGAGAAGGCTTCACAAGGGTGGTTATCCAGCGTGACCAGCGGTGAAGGACTGGTATGCCGATTCCGGGGTGAGGGGATTGTCCTGATCCAGAGTCGTAATCCGCAGGGATTTGGACAATGGGTGAAACAATTTATTCCTTCGCGCTAATTATTCCCTATAGAATGTACAACGTTGAAACGGATTCGCTTCAACAAACGTTATAAGATTAAGCTCAAGGTATCAACGATGGAGGTATAAGATGAAAATTTCACGATATAAAAACGCACAAGACAGTCCAGGGTACCTGTTATGGCAGGTTACAACGATGTGGCAAAAGGAAATGCGCAGGGTGCTGGAGCCTCTCGGATTGACGCAACCCCAGTTTGTGTTATTACATGCCTGTGTATGGCTGAATGAACACGATCAAGAGGGGAAAGGCGTAACCCAAGTTCAACTTGCCCAATTCGCCAACGTTGATGTTAACGTGACTTCCCAGGTGCTCCGAACTCTTGAAAAAAGAGGACTGATTGTCCGTAATCGTCATCTGACCGATACTCGTGCCAACATTATTACAACCACGCCGGAAGGAACGCGATTGGCAATTGAGGGGATCGAATTGGCTGAGGCAGCAGACAATGCATTTTTCGACCTTGTCAGTGATCGGAAGGATGAATACATGGAGATCATGCAGACATTTATCAAACATAAATCAGATCGTTAGTTCATAGCGATTTTTTCCTATATCCGATTAAACTACAGATTGTAGTGGAAGTGGGACTAATTATAATATGCGAATACGAATACGACATTCAGCATGTCCAACATAAACAAACAAACTAACAAACTAACCTCCCTCGAATTTATTCGCAGGGAGGTTGGTTTGTTTTAATCTAAGCGGTACGTGGCAAATGGCTCACCATGACGGAATGAATTGCTGAGCTGATCCAGCTCGGCGATCATGTCCTTGGTCAGCTTCATGTCCAGGCTGGCGAGATTATGCTCCAGCTGTTCGGGACGGGTAGCGCCCACAATTACGGTTGAAACGGCAGGTCTTGCCAGCAGCCAGGCGAGTGAAAGTACACTCGGGGAGCATCCGAATTCGGCTGCTTTCTGGCTCACTTGTTCACCTAAATTAATGTTACGCTCAAGCAGGAATCGGTTGAAGGCGGGATCGGTAACTGCCCTGGAACCGGAAGGTATGCCTGCTTCACCATTGTACTTTCCGGTTAGAATGCCACCGGCCAGCGGGAAATACGGAATGATGCCGACGCCCTGATCAAGGCACATCGGTATGAGTTCAAGCTCAGGCGTGCGATCAGCCAGAGAGTAGCTGGTTTGGGTCGAGATATAACGTACATATCTTTTCAGCTCGCTGGTGCCAAGAGCTTTCATCAGCTCCCAGGCTGCATAGTTGGAAGCCCCGATATAGCGGACTTTGCCTGAAGTGACCATATCGTCCAATGTGCGCAGCGTCTCATCCAGCGGTGTGTGCGGATCAAAGGTATGGATCTGATACAGATCCACATAGTCCGTTTGCAGGCGCCGCAGGCTATGTTCAAGCTCTTGCTGCAAATGATAGCGTGAGGAACCGCGCCCATGGGGACTGTCATGTCGGGGGAGTCCGGCTTTGGTAGCAAGCACAGCGTTTTCCCGTCGACCTGTAAGGGCCTGTCCGATAATCCGCTCTGATTCCGTTCCGGCGTAGATGTTGGCGGTATCGATAAAGTTGATTCCCTGATCCAGTGCTGCATGAATAATGCGGGTGGAAGCCGCTTCATCCGCGCGTTTGCCAAAGGCATTGGTGCCGAGTCCAAGTGCGGAAACACGTAGACCGCTATTCCCCAAACGTCGATATTCCATCGTTCATCACTCCTTCTGTGTCAGTTCTTGTATAGCAGATTATAACGTAATCTATTGAAAACGTGTTATTAATATAGTTAAATGATTCTAAGACCGTTATTAAAGGAGATACGATGGAAAACAGTGCCGCACATTTAACTAGACGGAAGCCGAAGAAACCAAAGAAAAGATGGAAGAAACCTTTGATTATCATCCTGAGTACTTTAATTGTGCTGGGGGGACTCGGATTTATCTATCAAAAGCAACTCGTCGTGTTTGCATTTAACCTGTTTGCTTCGGATACCGTAAAGGAAACGCTCGATGAATCCTTTAAGCCGGTTGGTGATAAAGATGCACCCGTTGTAGAACACACCGATCCATTCTCGCTGTTGTTGCTTGGTATTGACCAACGGGATAACGAGCCTAGTCGTTCGGATACCATGATCTATTCGGTTGTGCGTCCGGAAGAGAATAAAGTGTTGCTGCTCTCGATTCCACGTGACTCCTATACCGAAATTGTCGGCCGGGATGTGAAATCGAAGATTAATTCAGCCTATGCGCATGGTGAAGCCAAGATGGCGATGGATACCGTGGAGCATCTGTTGCAAAACAAAGTCGATTTCTATGCCGCAATTAATTTTAACGGACTCAAGGATATTGTTGATGCGGTTGGCGGTGTTGAGTTGCCGATCAAAAAGAATATTGAGAACAAGATGAAAGCGCATGAGAAGTTGTTTGTGGAAGCGAACAAACCGATCTATAGCGGTGAAGAAGCGCTGGGCTATGTGCGTTACCGTGAAGACTCCGATTTCAATCGGACGATGCGGCATCGTCTTTTTCTGAGTGCCTTCATGAATCGTGCGCTTGAAGTCAAAAATCTGACCAAGATCCCGGAGGTTATCCAGATTGCCGGATCGAATTTTACAACCAACATGAACTCGGACTTCATCGTGAAATTTGCCGAGTCTCTATATATGAAAGACAGCGCGCCAACAATCAGCAATTACATGCTGAAGGGTGAAGGCGCAACGCGCGGTGGAACATGGTACTATGATTTGTCAGAGAGTGATCTGCAATATGTGCGGACCCTGCTAACCAATTGGCTGGACCCGGATGCCACCGAAATTATGGAACCGGAGACGGCGGATACAAAAGATCCGGCGTAAGCAAGTATCCGAGGCTCAGTAAGATGACCGGAAGTTGTGTACGTGTGCAGAATGACTATATCAATGAATGAGAGTCCGGGAAGCTGATGCTTTCAGGGCTTTTTGTTTATATAAACTTTTGAAAAAATCCAGTAACGACTTCCAATCCGCAGAGAACGGTTGAAATGATTCTATTCCTGAAACCCCATTTTATAGCATACATATAGTAAAATATAGGAAACAAAATCAACATCAACCAACGGAGGAAGCTCATGAAAGAGTTCAAGGATCGGCTTCACCAGGTTCAGGAGCAGCAGAAACAGCTGCTAAAGGAATATAATGCGCTGCTCCAGGAGTATCAATCCGATGACCTGATCGTGCAGAACGAACAGCTGCGAACGCAATATGAAGCGCATCAACTCAAGCTGCAACAACTTGAAGCACGCACTCGCAAGATGGAGGAAGAGAATGCCCGTCTTCGGATGGCTCTGTCCGAACAGATGCTGGATGAGAAATTAAATCTCATTCGTGTATCCCAGGAGAAGATGGAGACGTATTTTCGGGGAAAGACGAGTTTACATAATGATCGGCTCGCGGCGCATGAACATCGTGCCAAAGTGAATTTGAATGCCATATTCAACAGGGCTTCAGAGGAGCTTCAGAGCGACGCCACCGAGATTAAGGAGAGAATTGATGATCTGGCTGCTGAGGTGCAGGAACGGATTGAGGCGCACAGACAGACCCTGTGGGAGAGAGAAGAGGCGCTGCGTGGGCAGATGCAGCAAGGATACGAGCATATGGCGGAAGAAGGCTTAAGCGAAGAAACCATTCAGCGGCGCATTCGCCAGAACCGGATGGAGATGAAGATTGGCCTAAGCTGGATCAACAGGGTCGCCATTCTGCTCATTATTCTCGGGGTTGGAGCGGCGTTTCGCTATTCATACGCTACCTGGTTCAACGATGAGATGAAAGGCGGCGCTTTTTTCCTGCTTGGCGTGCTCATGCTTACCGGAGGTGAATGGCTGTTCCGGCGCAGACGGCAGACGTTCGCGATGGGGCTGCTGGGCGGCGGCATTTCCGTCCTGTTTGGCTCCATCTTCTACAGCTACTTTTTACTGCATATTATCGGGTTATATATGGGACTTGCCTTGTCGGTGCTGGTTTCGGCGTTATCCGTGCTGTTATCGTTAAGGTACCAATCCCGGACGATCTGCTCCCTTGGCTTGGTTGGAGGGTATTTACCGTTAATCTCCTACATGGCCTATTTCGGCCTTCAAGGTTCGGCTGTGTATGTTGCCATGATCTATCTGTTGCTCTTAAACGGAATTATTGTATGGATTTCATTTAGCAAACGGTGGCCGATTGTGCATTATATCAGTTTTCTGTTCAACACACCGTCCATGCTCATCCTGTTATGGCTCTCACCAAGTGAGCAGATCGGCATGGTGTATTCCATTGTGACATTTGCATTATATCTCGGCATTACACTGGCTTATCCCTTCAAACATCGGGTGAAATTAAACTGGTGGGACTTTGCACTGTTGGCAATGAATACGAGTATCAGCTGTCTGATGTTGTATGTATTGTTCGATGCAGCGGGCTGGAATGACGCACAGGGCTTGCTTGCTCTGATTTTCGCTATGGTCTATTTCGGGCTTGCCCGGTTTGTCCAACAGAGGATGCCTCAGGAAAAACAGACCCTTCTATTGTTCTACGTGACTTCCCTGACCTTTGCCATACTGATTATACCGTTCCAATTTGGTGCAAAATGGCTGTCCATGGGATGGCTGATCGAAGGGGTTCTGCTGGTTACGCTTGGTCATCTGAAGCGGTTCAAATGGGTGGAGCGTGCCGGATGGGGAATCGTGCTGTTGTGCATGTTCACCTTTGTGTACTATGATGTGCTGGTTCTGTTTATCATGGGGGAGCAATCCTATTTCATGCTCAAATACTCCTGCATCACGCTGGGCGCACTGCTCATTACACTCTATTACGCCCTGGATCGCAATGGCTCTTTGTCCCAGGAGAAATACCGCTATAGCCTGACAGAACTCAGTTTTCTGAATGCATTCAAGTACGTCACACTAGCCAATCTGTGGTTATACGTGTTGTATGAGTCGAATGAATTGTATATAAAAGCCGTCGATGCCTCGTTCCTGTTATACCTGTTCTACAAATGGCTGATGTTCGCTGCGCTGACCCTTGCCTTGGCTTATGGATTGGGCAAAGTGAAGCTGCTGCGTGATCGGATCGTGCAGGTTTATATCGTCTTCCTGCATGCGGTGGGTTGTTGTATTGCACTGGCAGTAACGTTAACCATGCCAGCACTTCAGCCGGGTGTTCAGCAGCATACGGCGGCGGAAGTTGTAGGATTGCTTGTATTGATTATCTTTAACGTGGGCGTGTTCTTTGCAGGAAGGGATCTGCTGATCGCGGCAATCCGCAGGCAGTTCAAGAGCATTGAGTGGTACCCGGTTATCGCCGGGGTCTATCTGCTGGGTGTGATCACTGTATTCCTGACGATTCAGTTCCAATGGGGAGATATTGGGCTGATTTTCAGCCTGATCTATCTGCTTCTTGCCATCTTGTACATTGCCTATGGGTTCCGTAGAAAATATGTGATGATTCGGCGACTCGGTCTGGGCCTGACGTTGTTTTCCACCGGGAAAATGGTGCTCTATGATGTAGGATTGCTCACATCCGGCAGCAAAATCATTGCGTATTTCAGCTTTGGCATACTGCTGCTCGGGATTTCCTATCTGTATCAGAAGGTGTCGAGCCGGATGGAGGAAATACAGGCCAAAGAGACCGAACGGCCTAATGAATCGGGTCTGCTGGAGGATGAAAAGAACCAATTTTAGGATAGTTGACGCAGCATTCACACTCATGTGAGGAGGAATAGAACATGGGATTTGACTTGAGTATCATGTTATGGCAGTTGTTATGGATTGCTGGTCCTGTAGCTCTCATTGTGTTTGGGTGGAGGAAGTTACGCATTAGAAACAAGCGGCGTTGATGGCATGTAATTCCGCAGTAGCATCACTTTTGAAAGTAGTCATTATCGGGTGAACTTATCTGTATCCATATCATAAAACTGCATTAAAATGAGGCTCTTGAGCGCTGCTTCACAGCATCCAGGGGCCTTATTCTGATGAACGGATTAGGATGTGATCCTAATGCAGCATGGCCTGACCCAGCATAAGATGACATTCATGAAACGTTTTTCGCGGTGATCGCGTTATAATAGAGTAGAATTAAGGATGGGTGTTTAGTTGCAACCACGACGTTTCAGTTGTGGTTGTGCCTTTCAGTGATTCTCCGCCATCATCGTTCATACGAGATAACACGGTTAATGTAATGGACAGGGTGAAGGCGAGCAGCACATATATGAAAATGTTTTTTTTGTTCATAGTGAGGTACCTCTCTTGTTGATTGGGCTAAGGCATGTATACGACCGTTATGAGAAAAAAAGCACAACGTCTGGTATAGTAGAGATAAGCATATAACGATGCCTGTATACACTATATAAATTATTATGAATGCAAACAATGGAACAAATCTGATGAATTTATCATTATTTATGAACGGAACGCTCATAGAGATAGAGTGATATTTGAAGGTGGGAGAATAACATGCGGGAGACGGCAAAAATCGTCATTCGTACGCCAGGGCAGGAAAGTGACGGTTCGTTCGCTTATGTCAGCCAGGGGCGCTCCATTACAGTGGGGCGTTATACGGGTGGAGATGAATTGGACTTGTCTGTCTACAATCAGTTGATATCGAAGCGGCATTGCCGCATCCATTATGATGAGCAGCATCAGCTGTGGATTGAGGATCTGGATAGCAAAAATGGAACGGAATTAAACGGGCAGCGCCTTGTTCCCTATGAGAAATACCCCTTCGCCGAGGGAGACCGACTGACACTGGTCAACGGTCTGATCCAGCTTCGCACAGAGGGGGATCTCGAAGAAACGAGAGAGTATCGCATATCCGATCTGCTGGGTGAGGGTGTGCGTTTGCAGGATCACCTGCAAACCGTGCAGATTGGCGAAGTGGAAATTCCGCTGTCCAAGAAGGAGTACCAGCTGTTCAAACTGCTGTACAGCCAGTTGGATCACTTTGTGACTCGGGAGCAGATTGTTGGCCAAGTGTGGCCGGAGCGAAGCATGCTGGAGAGTGAGTCTGTAGGCATTGACGAGATTAACTCGCTGATTTACCGGACGAATCGCAAGCTGGGGGTTCATTTTACAATCAAGTCCGTGTACAAAAAAGGGGTATACATGAAGTCCCATGTGCCGGATTGAATGCGTGGAATGAGCAGCAGGATGGAATGAGATAAAAGCCAAATTAGAATAAGAAAAAGGGAGCTTCTGCTAGGTCTTTTTTGGACCTGGGGAAGTTCCTTTTGTTATGATGAAGGTGCAAATGCTGCCTCTTAATTAAATCCAAAGGGTTGAGGTTATGTTGATAATTCAATTTATACCATGGCTGATTGCTGTGGTGACACTTATATCCGTGATATCCATCGTGCTGGTCAGTTGGAAAAATGGAATCTCACCGATGCCGACTTCCAGCCTTGTCAGGCAGACAGTTATTCAGGAGGTCAATCGCATTCCCGGTTACGGTGACGTCATTGAAGCGGGCTCCGGGTGGGGAACGCTGGCACTGGACGTGGTCAGGCATTGCCCTGGCAAACGGCTTACGGGGATTGAAAATTCAATCGTTCCCTTGTGGGCCTCCCAACTGACAGCTTTTCTAAGTATCCACTTCCGGCGGGCGAAGAGAAAACGCCATTCTCTGGAGGGGCGGCTGCGGTTCATCCGTGGCAACATCTATACCAGTTCTTATGAACACGCAGATTGCGTCATCTGTTATTTGTTCCCCGGCGCAATGAATCGGCTCATGGACAAATTCAGCCGGGAACTGCCTCCAGGAGCAAAGGTAATTAGCGTTTGTTTTGCATTGCCAGACAAGATACCGCTACGGACCATCACGTGCCGGGATACGTTGCGTACCAAAGTGTATGTATATACGTTTTGATTAGTGGAAAATCATAAAATATGCGCTAATGAACCTAGAAGATCTTAAAAGGCGGATAATCAAGGATTACAGCGTTTGACGAACCCAAGTGACGTTATTGTGTCATTATGTGGGGTTGGAACTCAGAAAATCGACCCAATTGATGAAATAACGTCTCTGTGATTCGTTAGATCTCAGACCTGGGCAAATGGGAGCGAATAGCGTGTACCGGGTTCATTAGAACAAAAAAAACGTTGCTTGCTCAGCCGCGCGGCTGGGATCGTCAAATGCCAACCTTCATTACACCGCGCGATATAAGGGATGTCCCCCGTCATATTCATGACGTATGGGACATCCCCTTTTTTAATTCTCTATTTATATTAGCTTTAATGGCCTGAATCTTAACTTATTTCGTGGAATCGGTTGTGCCTGTAGTGTCGGTTGTTGTACCCGATGTACCGGACTCTGTTCTGTTTCTTCCGCCTCCGAATCCGCCTTGGCCACGGCCTCCTCCTGGACCACCCATACCTGAATTCGCAGTGGTTACACCGGATTCATTCACCCAAGTTACATTGCTTGTGGATTGGAAGGCAACTACTTTGGTCCCACCACTATATGTTCCGTCGGTATAAAGTCCATCCACTGCTGTGCCAGTCGAAGTTCCGCCGGAATAGATCACGTAAGAACCGTCTTTTTTCAGATCCGGAGAGCTAACAACCAATGTTTGATAATCTTTCGCTGGGGCAAAGGTCAGAATGTTGTTTCCTTCGCTGTCTTCCACATGTACCAGTGTTCCTGCTTTTTGCGTTTCAGGGAACGTCATGGCAATGGTATTTTGAGTCGATGCCTCAGATGTTGCCTGAGCCATGCCGGAACTGCCGGCTGAGACCAGATATCCGCCGCTAATCTCGAAGTCGCCATCGTAATCCAGTGCTCCGTTGCCATTATCGGTTGGGCCGTTCACAATGACGGTTCCGCCTGTCATGTAAATGGAGCCATTCGAATCCAGTCCATCGCCACCTGCATTTACAGTGAGAGCACCGCCGTTGATGTGAAGCTCACTGTTTCCAGCGGATTCACCCGGCATACCACCTGGAGCACCGCCTTGTGGGCGAGTCTTACTATTCGCGTCTGTACGTTGATCTGCTTGATCCGTGGTTGATGTTGTGCCTGTCGTCTCTGTAACAGAGATGTTGGAAGCTGCAGTTGTAACGGCTGCCTCAGTACTGTCATCTGTAGTGGTTGCAGTATCCGCATCCGTTGCATTGATTTCGCCAGATGCATTCACGCCATCATCCGATGCAGTCACATCCACATCCCCATCGTTCAGGGTGATGTTTGCACCTTCAAGTCCTTCGTAGCTCTTGGCAATGGTAATGGTTCCGCCGTTAATCGTAAGCGCCTGATCTGCATGAATGCCGTCATCGCCGGATTCAATGCTGAACTTCCCGTCATTGACGATCACATTGTTGTTGCTGTGCAGGGAATCGTCCATGGAGTCGATCGTATACGTACCGCCATTCACGGTAAGGTCTGCTCCTGCCTTAAGTGCTTTGGCACTCGTGGTTTCTTCTTCTGTTGTTGTTGCGCTTGTGTCCGCATCTGCATTGGAATCAGCAGGCGCTGTTGCATTCGCGGAGCCGGATGGTGCTGCACCTGTTGCATTCGTTCCATCATTGCTCGGCATATCGGCAGGAGGTTCTCCATCCGGTGGTGTGCCCATATCGGTTGGAGGTGTTCCGCCGCCCCATCCGCCGCCACCGCCAAATGGTCCTTCTTCTACTTTGGCTGGTGCATTGGCACTGCCGCCTGCGGTTACGATATTATATGTGCCGCCATCTGCGACCAATGCGGTTTCGGCTTGAATACCGTCGCTGCCGCTCTGGATGTTAAACGTACCCCCAGCAATGGCAACGAATCCTTTGGTGGTGTCCGTATCGTTTGTCGACTTGATGCCATCGCCTTCTGCATCAATGGTAATCGTGCCAGCTTGAATGGCGACCATATCTTTACCTTTGATACCGTCATCGGCGGATTTGACGTTAATTGTGCCACTAATGATTTTCAGATCATCTTTGCTCGTAATGCCTTCATTGTAGTTACCTGTAACCGTCAGCTTGCCTGTACCATTGAACGTCAGGTCCGCTTTACTGAAAATGGCTGCGTCAGGCTCATCCGTTGTATCATCGGCGTATACATAAGTTTTGCCGTCAGAAACAGCATTTTCTGTTCCTTCTTCCAGGGTGATTACGGCTTTGCCTGCTTTCTGGATATAGATGGCTGCACTGTCATTATCATTGATGGTTGCCCCGTTTAATACGAGATGTACGGTACCTTTATCCGCAACATTGACCACAATTTGCCCATCGGTTAGTTTGCCGCTAAGAACATAGGTACCTGCTGCAGAGATGGTTACCGATCCGTTGGCTGCTTTTGCACCTGACCCTGTGATGGAGGCGGTCGTTCCGTTCAGCTTAATCGTTGTGGAATCCGTTGCACTCCAGCTTACATTGGTATCATCAGCATCCATAGACACCAGATCAGTGTATTTCACAGATGTTTGCTCACTGACGGACACCGTTTTGGTTGTTCCTGTTGTTGACGTTGCGGCATTTGCGGTGCTGCTGGTCGCAGCCGGAGCGCTGCAAGCCGTGACCATTGCCGTAATCATTGCGATGGACCACAATTTGCTGCCAGTTATAATTTTCTTTTTCATCTTATATCGTTCCCTTCGAATTCAAATTAGTATTCTGGTGTTGGACTCATCGTTAACGAGATATCCAGATTGCCGTTTCGTGTACGAATCGCATCCAAAAATTCTTTTTGGCTTACACTCTCGTGAATGGTAACACTGTACACAAGCTCGTACAGACTGCCGAGTTCGGTCGTTCTGATTTTTTTGAGATCAAAAGGTACGTTGAATGTATGGAACACTTCGTTCAGTGCTTCTTCATAGCTCAAGTTTTCCGGAATAGTGACTTTCAGCGTTTTTTGCTGGGCTTTCTTCCCGCCGAAGTTGAAGCGGCTCAGAACAAACATCAATACACACAGGATGATGGTGAACATTACAGCATAACCGAATGCGCCTACACCGCAGGCAAGACCGGAAGCCATGGTGAACAGAACATAAGCAATGTCTTTCGGGTCGCCAGGTGCGCTTCGGAATCGGATGATGGAGAAGGCACCCGCCAGGCTGAATGCCCGGGCAATGTTGCTGCCGATCAGAAGAATGATAATGGCGACAATGACTGGAAGTACGACCATGGTTAGTGTGAAGCTTTGTGAATAGGTGCTCTGGTTGGTCTTCATGTACGTCAGGCTGATGATGCCCCCCATGATGATGGCAAGACCGATCGTTAGAATCGCATTACTAAAAGTCAGGGTGGTGTCGGTTAGTGCTGAGCTAAAAATGGAATCAAGCATATACTACACGCTCTCTTTCTGTGATTGTTTTTTCGTGTTCTATGGATGGGCTGAAGTCTGTACCCGGCACGAGTATACGTTCTGTCTGGTAATTCAGGTTCGTTGTTCTTGCCAGATGTCTGTACTCATTGCCGTATTTCGAAAATCCGGTACGATATAGGCCGTGTTCGGATAACAGTTGGGAGAGCCACATCGGAACGGTTTTTTCGGCTTTGACTTCCATCAGCCAGCGTCCGTCTTTCACCAGCGGTTCACCGTAATCTCCCTGCTCCAGTTTCAGATCATATCTGCGACTGCGGATGTTGGTGTCAAAGGTAATGCGGAGATCGCGGCTGTTCTTGTCGAACAAGGCTTTGCGTTCATAGGCCAGATACACTTTAGGTTCCAAGTCGTACAGTCGGAGGAAGTACTTGATCTCTTCAACGACCTGTTTATTCATGTAATCGGCGAGATCAGGCGCCTTGCCTGTCTGAACGAATTCATAGGCTTCATCCAGCTTCAGGGCAGTTCTGCGTTTGTTCACCAGGCCGAACACTTTCTTTTTGATCTCCAGATACACCTTGGCATTCTTTTCGGGAACTCCGTAAGCACGCAGTCTCAGTTTCTCCTTGTATTTTGGTTTGGAGAGACTGGCGCGGATCAGGGAGTCATGCGGAGTGTCGAAGTACAGGTTGCTGATGGAGTAAAACTCATGTTTCTTGTTATAAGCATCCAGCTCCATATACTTCAACAAGTCAGCATAAAAGTTCTCGTACTGCTCATCGGTCAGGAGATATTTGCTCTCATATCGGTTGAATACTTCAATGGCCATTCGGGTTCAGTCCTTTCGTCCATGTTTTGTATGTTTTGTCTCATCGTGTATTGCTTCCATGTCTGTATCTTAGAGGGCCAACCTTGAATGAATCTTAAATGATTTTACATTCCGTTGATCTTTTTTTACCTTCCTTTAATAGTTCTCGGAAAAAATGAATTAAGATTGATTCAAGGTTCCGTTGATATAATCGTTGGTATAATAGATTGAAATATTTCGAAACCAATTCATGCAGAGGAATGAAGAACCGATGAGAATACTTATTGCGGAAGATGAGGTTCATTTGGCGGAAGCCGTGTCACAAATATTGAAGAAAAACAATTACTCCGTGGACATAGTCCATGACGGGAGAACGGGACTGGACTATGCCCTAAGCGGCATCTATGATCTGCTGCTGCTTGATATCATGATGCCGGAAATGGACGGAATCACCGTATTGAGGAAACTGCGCAGCGAAGGAAATCATACCCCGGTTATTCTCCTGACGGCCAAAGGAGAGCTGTCGGACAAGGTTACCGGATTGGATTATGGCGCTGATGACTATATCGCAAAACCGTTTGCAACAGAGGAACTGCTTGCCCGGATTCGGGCAGCCCTGAGAAGGAAGGGAGAAGTCGTCCCAGAGGATGGACTGAAGTTCGGTGATATCGAACTGAACACCACGCAACTGAAGTTGAGTGTTCAAGGCAAGGAGATCAAGCTGAATCTGAAGGAAAATGAACTGCTGGAACTGCTGATCACGCGCAAACAGGCCATTACTTCCAAAGAGCAGATTATTGAGAAGCTGTGGGGATTCGATTCGGAAGTGGAGTATAACAACGTGGAGGTGTACATCTCGTTTTTACGTAAAAAGTTGACCTTCTTGAACTCTGCAGTTCGCATTAATACGATTCGTGGGGTGGGGTATGTACTTGAGGTGACGTCCTGATGTTCAAGAAGCTCAGAAATCGATTTCTGATTGTGAATCTGGTATCCATTTCGATTATGATGCTGGTTGCTTTTGCAACGATCTATATCATTACGTACCAGAATGTACAGCGTGAAACCAACATGGAGCTGTTCAAAGTGTCCGATTTCTATCATGGTCCGTACAACTCCAGCAAGATGCCGCGCGGCGATGACAGGGATTCAGGGACGGGGTCACTACCGTCGGATTCCATTGGTAATGGAGCGCCAGGAGGAGATCCGAACTCACCGCCGGGGCGTTCCGTATCGTTTATGATCAAGACTGACAGTGCATGGAAGATCACGGATACGAACTCCAGGTTTGATATGGAGGAGACGTTCTATGCCGAAGCACTGCAAAAGGTCGATAAAGTGGATGACAGGGACCGAAAGACTGGCCAATTCTCACTGGATGGAACAGATTGGGCTTATGTGATCGATCCGAGCAGCGAGGGGCACATGATTGTTTTCATCGATGTGACGGCCCAACAGGGTATCCTCACGAACCTGATCTATACGTTTGCCGTTGTCGGATTGTTCATGGTCATCGTCATCTACTTCCTAAGCCGTTATTTCGCCAATCGTTCCATTGCTCCGGTGAAGGAAGCATTTGAGAAGCAGAAACAGTTTATTGCCGACGCCTCGCATGAGCTGAAAACGCCGCTTGCGATTATTAACACCAATACAGACGTACTTCTCGCGAACCGGGAGGATACGATTGAAAATCAGGCCAAATGGCTGCATTACATCAAGTCAGAGACAGAGCGGATGTCGGGACTGACAAATGATCTGTTATATCTGACTCAGATTGACGATTCGCGTGCCTCGATGATTCACTCCAAATTTAATATGAGTGATGCGGTCGAAACGATTATTCTGACGATGGAAGCTGTCATTTTCGAGAAAAATATATCACTGGATTACAGCATTGAACCACAGCTCACGGTGCATGGGAACAGCGAACAGATTAAACAGGTCATTCTGATCCTGCTGGATAATGCCGTGAAATATTCCAGAGCCAAAGGTTCGGTCAATGTATCACTGAAGAAACAGAATCATGAGGTTGTGCTGGCGGTTTCCAATACAGGGGACGGCATCGCGCCGGAACATCTGGACCGGATTTTTGATCGATTTTATCGTACGGATGCTTCCAGAGCGCGGAAACATGGTGGACACGGACTGGGTCTTGCGATTGCCCGTTCGATTGTGGAGCAGCACAAGGGCGAGATCTACGCTCGAAGTGTTGTAGGTGAAAGTGCAACATTCTACGTCCGCTTGTCCTAAAGCTGGAGATGAAGTGATTTTTTCAATTACGGGAATACGGGACTGGAAAAAGAGTTAACGATCGTCAAGCATAAGTTCTGCCTGTAATGGGTTAACCTATGCTACAATGGCAACAGAATGTATGAATCAAGGAGCTGACAGAACGTGACTGAATCGAATGCGATTAATGAACAGGAAATGATGGAGTATATTGCAGAGAAGACCAAGGCGAGCCAAGCGAATATCGCCCTTGTTCTGAAGCATGAGCAAGCTTACATCAACAAGGCGCATGAAAATGCCAAAGGTGACGTGGATATCGACGGTGATGATCTGGCCGACTATATTCTAAGCCGCAAAGATGTGAAGCTGGATGAACTGACCGTTGAAGGCATTCTGGATGCCGAGATGGACTACTTAATGGAAAAAGGCCATGCAGGCTACGTGGATTAAGAAGGCAAACATCTAACGAACCTGATTGAGGCTATTCAGGCATTTATCACTTGTCTGATCATTTAACGAATCCGAGTGACGTTATTCTCTCGCTTTCTGTGGTTTTTCGGTGCAATTGCAGCTTATCTGCGGAATTAGCGTGTCTGAGGTTCGATAGTTCGGGAACTAAGCTCTATCGACCGTTATAAGGTTTCCTGGATTCTGTAGGACTAGTTAGAAAAGAGACCTCAAACTCCACGTTATTGTGGTGTTGAGGTCTTTTTTAGTTTGTACCGGCCGGGCTTCGCACACGTCCTTTCGGATCGCCCATCGGTACAGCTTTTTATTGACCCATCATACCGCCATCTACAGTGTAGAGTGAAGCTGTCACATAGGAAGCCTCTTCGGACAGCAGGAAATTCATGATTGCTGCGACTTCTTCCGGCTCACCGTAGCGGCCCATCGGAATGCTGGCTACGGTAGCGGATTGATAATCTTCCACATTACCGGAGTTCGCTTCAATTTGACGCATCATGCGTGTGTTAATGGTTCCTGGCAATACGGCGTTAACCCGGATGCCGTAAGGCGCAAGTTCATTTGCTGCTGTACGGGTAAGACCAACAACGGCATGTTTGGACATGATATATGGAGATACGGCAGGAGCGCCCATAAGTCCTGCAAGGGAAGATGTATTCAGAATTGCACCGGATTTTTGTTTTTTCATGACTGGAATCACATTCTGCAAGCCAAGGAATACGCCCCGCACGTTGACGTTATATACAAGGTCGAGTGCTTCAACGCTCAGGTCTTCGATCAGTCCGGTTGGACCTTCAATCCCGGCGTTGTTGGCAAAATAATCGATTCGGCCAAACGTATCAAGTGCTTGCTGCACATAGTTTTTTACGTCTGCTTCCTGAGATACGTTCGCTTTTACCGCAATAACGTGCTCTTTGTCGAGACCCAGATCTGTAATGGTTTGCTGAATGGCGTCTTCGTTCAGATCGACCAGTACCAGATTAATTTTGCGTTCAGCGAGACGGCGTGCCAATTCTTTACCAATGCCTCCGGCTGCTCCAGTAATGACGGCTGTTTGGGTATATGTTGTACTCATGATTTGTTCGCTCCTTATGAATTGAGATCAGGTGAATGAAAAGAAACCATTCAACCTGTGGTCTATCGTTCCTGTCTTAATGTTAAGATATGCATAGGAATGTGACAATCATCATTGACAGCGCATATGTCTGCTATCGGACAGAGATGTAAGCGGTGTTCATTTAGGTTACAATAATGGACAAAGGAGGTGGAAATGTTGATTATCGAACATCCCCAGGACCGGAGAGCACGAAGAACGCAGGATGCCATCATTGCGGCGACGGTTACATTGATATTGGAAAAGGGAGCTGACGCCGTTACTATCCGTGATATTACGGAGCGGGCGGACTATAATCGGGGAACTTTTTATTTGCATTTCCCTGGCAAACCGGAGCTGCTGCAATTCATTTTGGATGATTTCATGCAGGGCGTGGGACAAGCCTATGCGGAGCCTTACGCGAAGTTGAAGGAGGTGGACATGACGGCATTGCTGCCATCCACGATGCCGGTGTTTGAATATATCGAAGCTCATCAGGATATTTTTCGGGCCTTAATGACGATGCACAGTGATATGGCTTCCCGGTTAAGCAACATGTTCCGCACCTATTTAACGGAAGACTTCATTCTCGTAACTGAAGACAGCGAATATACCATTAATTATGATATTATGCTGAGTTATCTTGTTTCAGCAACGGTCGGCGTCATTATGCATTGGGCCGAGATCGGGTTTAAATATTCGGCGCATTACATGGGGGAGCAGCTGACAGCGCTAATTAACATCAAACCGACCCGTCTGCTGATTGAACCAGGGCAGAAGGGTCGGACGATTCATGAACGTATGATGTTGGATTAGCTATGGAAGATTTCGGTTACCCTGTCAGGGAGGCGTTAGCCGTCTGCTGAAGTTGAAGGACCTGTTCGCGTACATGGACGGCCTCTCCAATCATAATTAGCGCCGGATTACTCACGTTTTGCGACAGGGCGAGTGAATGAAGTTCGGCAAGTGTACCTGTAATAATTCGCTCCTGCGAGGTGGTACCTCGTTCTATCAGCGCCGCTGGTGTGCAGCCGCTTTTGCCATGGTGAAGCAATTCGTGCTGAATCTGGGGCAATTGACTGATGCCCATGTAGATCACCAGGGTGTCTACACTATGGGCGAGCAGGTCCCAGCGGACAGAGGATACGTTTCCGTCACTCCCGGTTCCGGTTACACATGCGAAGGATGAAGCCGCTCCGCGATGTGTTAACGGAATAAGAGATGAAGCGGATGTCCCCACAGCTGAAGTGATACCCGGAATAACTTCGAATTGAATTCCCGCTTGTGCAAGTACAATGGCTTCCTCACCTCCACGCCCAAAGATGAATGGATCGCCGCCCTTGAGTCGAACCACCTGTTTGCCTTCTGCAGCATGCGCGGCCAATATACGTCCGATCATTTCCTGAGTCATTGAATGCAGACCCGGAGCTTTGCCGCAGTAAATTCGGAGCGCGCCTTCACGGGCTTCGGCAAGCAACTGCTCATTAACAAGTCGATCATACAGGATGACATCTGCGGACTGGATGCGTTTCAGGGCTTTTACCGTAATCAGCTCAGGATCTCCAGGACCTGCACCAACGATACTTACCAGGCCCCGGCTCATGATGGTGTCCCCAGCTTGGATGCAGTATCAGGACTGGCTAGTCCTGAACGGCCACCCGGAATGGTTGCCAGCGTGGATGAAAGCTTGGCAGGACTTCCCCATCTATGAGCTGCATAAAGGCCAAATCCTGTGAATATTGCACCGCCAATGAAGTTGCCCAACAGCACGGGAATCTGATTCCACAGCCACCAGTCTGCGATACTGACATCGGCGCCCAGCATCATGCCTGCCGGAATGACAAACATATTCACTACAGCGTGTTCGAAACCTTGTGCGAAAAAGATAGTAATGGGCAGCCACATCGCTGCAATTTTACCGAGCGTGGAAGTGGAGGTCATCGCCATGACCGCTCCGAGCGTGACCATCCAGTTACATAGAATCGCTTTGATGACCACAAGAACGATACCTGCTCCGCCCAGGTGTTGATACCCCAATGTTTTGGCTTCACTGGTCTGGATCAGCGTTTGGATGAGCGGGTTGCTCATGTCTGTCCCCATTTTGGTAAGAGTCAGCCCATATAATAGAGCATAGAATAAACATCCGATCACATGGCCTGCAATGACCCAGAAGTAATTGCTCAGCATATCCATCACACTGACTTTGCGCTTCATCACTGCGAGCGGGATCAGGGCAAAGCTCCCGGTTACGAGTTCAAGCCCCAGCAGAATGATAATGACGAACCCCGCTGGGAAAATCAATGCACCTGCCAAACCAACGGAAGTTTGAGATACAGCGGTATACGCCAGGGTTGTTGCAAAAGCAAGGATAGCTCCCGCCAAAAAACCTCGGATCAGCAGCTGTACCGGGTTCATTCTGGCTTTGCTTTCTCCTGCCTCGACCATTGATTGCAATACTTCTGCCGGTTTAACAAAATCCATAGCGTATTCCTCCTTGATGTCAGGGTAACTTAACCTTTAACCTGCAACGGTGATGTAGATTTCCCCGCTGTTTCCATCCACTTCTGTCGGGTACGTGTTCAGACAACCTTCATCCGGTTCGTGTACCTTGCCGCTGCGAAGATCAATCTTCCAATCATGCAGGGGGCAATGGACTGCCGTCCCGCATACCATGCCTTCGGACAGTCTGCCGCCCTTGTGAGGGCAGCGATTCTCTACAGCGTGCAGACTTCCGTCACTCAATTTGAAAACAGCTATTTCAGTATCCTGTACCTTAAATGTTCGTGATCCTTTCTCATCAATATCCGTAAGATGTCCAATTCGTAATTTATTCATGGCTGGTCCTCCTCTTCTAGTGGGCTGTCGGCTGTGCATCAGTCAAGGGAGTGAAGTTTTTACGCAATTTTTCGTTATCAATGATTTCTTTCCATGGATCGACGGTACGCCCCAGGGTTAATTCAAGTCTTTCTACCAGTGCGAGACGTACGTCGCGGTCTTCCAGTGCTTTTTTTACATGATCCAGACCGACCCGTTCAATCCAAGCCGCTGTTCTCTCATTCCATCGTGCATTCTCTCTATAGTATTGAAGGTAGGCGTAAGTCCACTCTTCCACTTCAGCGTCAGTCTTCACCGTACATAACAGCTCGGCTGCACGGACCTTAACTCCACCGTTGCCACCGACATGCAGTTCCCATGCTCCGTCAATTGCAACAACACCCAGATCCTTAATCGTGGCCTCTGCACAGTTCCGTGGACAACCTGAGACAGCGAGTTTCACTTTGGCAGGAGCGACCATCTTGTCGAGTTTTTTCTCCAGACGAATGCCCATCTCAATGGAGTCCTGTGTTCCGAATCGACAGAAAGTGTTGCCCACACATGTCTTGACGGTTCGCAATGCCTTGCCATAACCGAAGCCGGAAGGCATATCAAGCTCTTCCCAAATCTTCGGCAGATTTTCCTTCTGTACACCGAGCAGATCGAGCCGTTGCCCACCCGTGAATTTCACCATGGGTACGTCGTATTTCTCCGCAACTGCGGCAATCTTCATCAACTCTGCCGGGGAAGTGACACCGCCATAGATCCGTGGAATAACGGAATACGTGCCGTCTTTCTGGATGTTGGCGTGATACCTCTCATTTGTGAATTTGGATACCCGCTCATCCTCATATTCGGTCGGCCAGATCATGCCGAGATAATAGTTGAGGGATGGACGGCATTTGGAGCAGCCTTCAGGCTCATTCCAACCGAGTACATTCATAACTTCCTTTACGGTTTTCAGTCCCATCTCCTTAATCTGGGAAACAATCTCATCACGGTCATAGGAAGTACAGCCACAGATGCCTTCTTTCACCTGTTCACCCACAGCATCGCCTGCATAATGGACAAGCAATGATTCCACAATCGGTTTGCATCCACCGCAGGAAGCTGAGGCTTTGGTACAGGACTTAATGGCTCCGAGTGTGTTGCATCCTTTGTTCAGCACAGCATCACCGATGGCAGCTTTGGTAACACCATTACATCCACAGACGATCTCTTCATCTGGCATACTTGCCATGCGTTCAGCAATGGATGGACCAGAGCCTGAACCGGAACCTGAGGGTACGCCGAGCAATATTTCTTTTTCGCGTCCACTAATGTTCTCACCACTTTTAATGAGGGAGAAAAGGGATGCACCATCTGTTGTATCGCCAAACAATACAGCTCCAATCAGCTTTCCGTCTTTCAGGACCATCTTTTTGTAGACACCATCCACGTCGTCCTGTATACGAATGCTGCGGGTGTCCGCTGAATCCTTGAACTGTCCTGCGGAGAAGACGTCTACACCGGATACTTTCAGCTTCGTCGAAGTCACAGATCCTTCATAACCTTCCGTTGCCGCACCCGCAAGACGCTTCGCCAGTACCATGCCTTGCTCATATAATGGAGCCACCAGTCCATATGCAATCCCGCGGTGCTCTGCGCATTCGCCCACAGCCGAGATGCCAGGTATGCTGGTGTTCATATAATCATCCACGATGACACCTCGGCTCACGTCCAGGCCCGCCTGACGGGCCAGTTCAACCTGGGGCCTTATTCCGACGGCCATGACGACCAGATCGGCTTCAAGCACCGTTTGGTCTGTGAATCGAATGGCTTTGACCCGATGTTTGCCTGTGATTTCTTCGGTATGTTTGTTCAAAAGGAACTTCATACCCTGCTCCTCAAGCTCCCGCTGGAGCATTAGACCTGCTGGCAAATCCAGATTCCGGTCCATCAGATGTCCGTTAATGTGGATGACCGTCACGTCCATGCCCAGATTGAGCAGGCCCCGCGCAGCTTCCAGTCCAAGCAGGCCACCTCCAATGACGGCGGCTTTGCGATACGTTCTCGATGCTGCCATCATCGTCTCGCAGTCCTTGATGTCCCGGAAACCGATCACGCCTTCTTTGTCCGCTCCCGGGAGTGGCAGGATGAAGGCTTGAGAGCCTGTCGCCATAATCAGCTCATCGTAGGTTGCGCGTACACCATTCCGGGATACAACCTCCTTGCGATTGGCATCAATCTGGATGACAGGGTCACCCGGGTATACCTGAATGCCATTGTCTTCGTACCAGCTCCAATCATTGATCACAATATCTTCAATACTCGTGCCACCTGCGAGGACAGAGGAGAGCATAATGCGATTGTAGTTGGGATGCGGCTCAGCGCCGAAGACGGTGATTTCATAAGCGTGTGGTGCGAGCTTGAGAATATGTTCAATGGTTCGGATTCCTGCCATGCCATTGCCGACCAGTACCAATTTTTTCGTTGTACTCATTGTAGTTAGCCCCCTTGGTTCCATTCTGCTAAATGCCCAAAACATTGCTCTAAAATAGAAAAAGCCTGTTATGCCTCGGAGGACTGCGCATACACATACGCATCCCTTGCTCCGAGATTGCAAAACAGGCTTCATTGCCGTTTCAACCAGCTACGCCGTTGTAGCTGTGATCGATTCAAATATGGAGTTGTTATGGCCTAACTATAAAAGATCCGTCTCTCCATGTCAATATAGTTAACATAAAAAAGTATTTGAAATTTAAAGTTAATTATGTTTACATGTGTTTATCGACATTATGAGCGAACGACATAGATTCACTTCAACAATGGATGTCATCAAATACAGATTTGTTTATTTTGTGAGGTAATGTGACATAAGTGCGGGGCAGAGAACAGACAATGCTCCCCTTTTATCTGAGTATGCCAAATGTAATAGGGAGGGATTGATCCATCATGCGATCTTTATTGGTCATCCGTGTTCAGCCAACACTATCTGCCTCGATTGATGCAATCCCTCTGACACCGGAGAAACTACTGGGAGCGAATGGGTATCATGTGCAGGTGACAGACAGTGAGACGGAGGCGCTGAAGTTGGCTGGCGGAGCTGACGCATCCATCCTTCATTTGTCTCTGGCAGACATGGAATATTGGGGGCAATCTCTGGGAAAGGGGAAGTCGGACACGCCACTGCTCTGGTGGTGTGCCCCGGATACGGCCTCTTCTTCGGCAGAATCTTGCGAGGTGGAGACGTCCTTTGACGGAATACTCACCCCCTCCATGAGCGGGCCGGAGATTCACTGGACCCTTCATTTTGCAGCCAAGCGTTATATGGAACGCAAGCAGTGGGAGCAGGAGCGCAAGCAGCTGCAATCCAGGCTGGAGGACCGGAAATGGATTGATATGGCCAAAGCAATCCTGTGTGATCTGAAGCAGATTTCCGAATCGGAGGCCTATGACTTGCTGCGCAAGAAAGCGATGGATGAACGTAAACGGATGGTGGATGTGGCAACAGCCATTGTGAAGGCGCATCAACTGCTCCAGTCTTAATGGGAAGGAGTTTTTTTTGTGGATATGTCCGAGATACTCAGGGAAGTCGGGCGAGGGAAACGAGGCTCGCGTGATCTGCATTATGCGGAGGCACTGGCTGTAGCAGAAAAAATTCTCAGACAGGAGGTATCGCCTGCCCAGACGGCTGCCTTTCTTATGGCTGAGCGAATGAAGATGGAAAATGTCGAAGAGCTTGAAGCGTTTGTTCATGCTTGCCAGAACCATGCGGAGCGTCTGTCCATATTTCGGGACGGACTGGATTGTGCTGGCCCGTATGATGGACGCACCAAGTCCTTTATGGCCACATTTCCGACTGCGTTTGTGCTCGCTGCTGCAGGCCTTCCGGTGACATTGCATGGAAGTGAACCTCTGCCACCGAAGTGGGGAGTTACGTTATCGGTTTTGTTAAGAAAAGCGGGGATTAATACATGGGAGATGGATCGTGAAGATGCCAGAAGTGCTGCCCTGCGTACCGGAGTGATGTATGTTTCATCCGAGGAGTGGTGCGCCCCTCTCCGGCAACTCCGTCCTTTGCGGGAAGAGCTTGGATTTCGTACAGTTCTGAACACGGCGGAGAAACTGATTAATTTTAACCAATCGCCATATTTGGTTTTTGGTGTATTTCATAATACGTTTCTGGATCGGATTTCCAAGCTGCTCACCCGTTTCCAGTATCGTCGTGCTTATGTTGTACAGGGGATGGAGGGTTCGGAAGACCTGTATATCGATCGGCCAACTCGGGTCTATGCCGTGGAACAGGGCGAAATGAGGCTTGAATTGGTAGACCCGGCCGCCTATGACCTGGATATTCCTGCACCGGAGCTGGTGTGGACGGCAGCCAAACAGCTTGAAGTAGGTGAAGCCGTGTTAAGCGGGAATGGGCATATCGCTTTTGTGAACCAGGTTCTGTTGAATGGCGGATTCCGTCTATATGCGACGGGGCGTGTCAATTCGATAGAAGAAGGTATCTATACATGCCAGGGGTTGCTGGAGAGCGGCGCTGCCTATCGCATCTATCAACAGTGGTGTGTCGCCATGGGCGGCGAACTGCCGGATAGCAGAGCAATATCCACATTTCCGGCATCGTCCAGATAAGCATGTTGAATGACCCCTGGATTTGTGAAGCTGGAGTGATTTCTCTTATTCCCAAGGGTAGGTAACGGTAAGGAAGTCGGCAAATTTTTTGCTTTCTTCCCGCCGTTGTTTCCGCATGGCAGCCCGGGCTGGAGCTGTCTCGTATAATTTCTTCTCTTCTTCCGTCTCCGGAATGATGCGGGGTACGATGAGTTTACGGTTATTTTCGTCCAAAGCGACAAAGGTGAGGAATGCGGTCGCCGCAATCTTCTTTTCCCCGGTCTTGAGGTCTTCACGGATCACCTTCACAAAAATCTCCATTGAGCTTCGTCCCGTCCAGGAAGCAAAGGATTCCAACGTCACCGAATCTGTCGGGTTAATCGGATACAGGAAATCGACTGAATCGGTTGAAGCTGTGACGGTATTTACCCTGCACAACTTGGATGCTGTAATGGACGCGATGTCATCGATGTAGGACATGAGTTTTCCGCCAAATAACGTGTTATGATTGTTGACATCAGTAGGGAACACTCTTGCCGTCTTGAAACAACGTGTCTCCCGCATGTATTTTTTCTCTATTTGGTCAAACTCTGTAGGTTTAGGTATCTCTCTCATCCACTTTTTCCTCCTGACAGTATGGCTAATGCACTCTGAAAGATTGCCGGGTCCATCGTCTCTATATGTTAGTTCTAGTATAGGTGTCCGTCAAATGGATATTCAATTGAAGGCATAATTCAAAAAAAACCGCCTGGCGCGGACCGGCGCGCGGGCGGTTTGATGCTGTATATTAAGCCTTGGGTCTGAAAATGCCGGACGGCTTGCCGATCGGCAAGAACGTGTAGCCAAAATGAGCATTCAGTACAGAAGCGCCTGTGCCGTACAAGGACACGATTCCAATTCCCATTTCAGCATATGCTGCGATGGTATGGAAGATATGAGGAGCTACGCCGAAAGCGTCAAAGGTCAGACCAAGGAACAGGAAGTCGATGAGAATGAATATGATGAGCAGCACTTTGTTGGCTTCCACGGCACCCAGTGTCATAAACAGGGTGAACACAAGATATCCGGCAAAAGCAAATCCGAGCTGCTTGCCATCTGCTTGTTCTGCCAGAGTGGAGCCGAACACGCCCATTTTGATCAGCCAGTTGGCGCCCATGGCGAACCAGAAGAATGCGTATGCGCCGAAGGCAGTTGTGCCGAACGTATTGTTGCGTTTGGAATCCTGAATGCATGCGAACAACTGGGCAAAGGCACCCAGGAAGATTGCCCAAGGAATGGCATAGCTAAGGCCGTCTGTAATGCCAAGCTTTTGGGAGGAAGCGACCAGAGTGACGATGGCCAACCCAAATAATCCCATCGCGCTGGGATCGGCGTTTATGATTTTGACTTTAGTCTGTGAATCGGTTTGCATGGTGTTGATGAGCCTCCAAATAATCAAATCAGGATGATCGGTTAGAACCGAATCGTCCTCTATACTTCGTAATTCGTATCCGCCTGGTCCGGACACACACATCGCCCTATTGTACCTGAATGACCCTCGTATGAAAAGGGATTTTATTACCTTTTGAACTGTCATCCGATCCCTTGTGAGACTTGTGTTAGAGATCACGAACGAAGAAATCGGTATTTTGGTGGAAAAAGACGGAAATTTACATGTTCATTCCCTGGAAGAAGGGATAGTATCGAGGGGAAATGAAAACCTTTGCCTCAAAGTTTACTAATGTGAAGCGTTAAAGAGCTTGAAAACTAAAATTAAAGAGGTGAGCAATTAATCAAAAAGTAGATCTTTTAAAACAACAAAATGCAAGCGCTTACTTAAAGATTGTACCATCGTTCTGCCTATAATCATTCCATGATGAGAAACGAAAGGATGGGTGTTCATGATCGCGAAGACGCGGCGAGTTGGCTTGGTTTTGCTTCTATGGGTATTTACGATTTCCAGTCTGGGCTGGGGTACGATGTTTGGCACGCCAACCGCAAGTGCAGCCGTATCGGATGGGGAAGCATCCGGCGGGGGCACTTATAAATATGACTTTGGCTCAGGAGCTGTTGCGAATGAATATACAGGTGTGGACGGTACGTCTGCCTATTCGGTGGAACAGGGGTATGGCTTCACGGATTTGTCCAAGGTAATGGTTCAGGATCGGGGTACAAGTGATCCGGTGAAATCGGATTTTGCCAAAATTACCGATGGGGGCGGATTTAAGGTAGACCTGCCAAACGGTGATTATACTGTCTCCCTGGTCGCTGGCGACAGTGCAGGCAACACAGATATAGCCATCAAGGTGGAGAGCATGAACAAGGTTCAGCCGAACACCAAGGCAGCGGGTGAGTATCTGGAGATGAGTTTTGATATCGCTCTGGTGAATGGGCAGATGAACTTTGAATTTTCCGGAACGGCTGCGAATATCAATGCACTGGTAATCACCAAACAGCAGGAACGCGAAGCAGGTAACAAGCCTGCGGTGTACCTTGCGGGTGACTCCACGATGCAAACGTACAATCCGTATTGGGAGCCCCAAGCCGGTTGGGGGCAGATGTTCCCGTCCTTCTTCAGTGACGCCGTGGAAATTAAGAACCATTCCATCGGTGGACGCAGCTCCAAATCCTTTATATTCGAAGGGCGATTGGATGAGATTCTGCGCCTCATTCGTCCGGGAGATTATCTGTTCGTGCAGTTCGGACATAATGATGCAACGATCAGTGTTCCAGACCGCTATGCTTCACCCGCCGATTACAAAAACTATCTGAAAACCTACATAGACGGTGTGCAGCAGCGGGGAGCTACCCCAGTCTTGGTAACCCCAATGGGTCGCAGGGACTTTAACGCAGACACAGGAAAGTTCAATGTGTCCTTCCCTGAATATGTGCAGGCGATGAAAGAAGTAGCTTCGGAGAAAAATGTGAAGCTGATCGATCTAAGCGCACTAAGCATTGCGTACTATGATTCCATTGGGCCGGAAGCGACGTTGTCTGTCTTCCTCCATGTCTCACCGGGTATCTATCAGGCGTTCCCGAACGGGGCAACAGATAATACCCACTTCCAGGAATATGGGGCCATTCAGATTGCCCGTCTGGTTGCAGGCGCTGTTCGTGAACTGGATCTGCCATTATCGGAAGTGGTCCAGGATGCTGAGGTGCCGGCTGAGCTGCCAGCCAAACCCGCCGGATTGAAGGCGGGCAGCATTAGCAACGCTGGAGCGGTATTGAAATGGACGGCGGATGATACCGCAGACATCTACAAAGTGTACCGTAAGCTTTCAACAGAGCCGGAGTCTGCCTACAAGCTGGCAGGAACGGCAACTATATCTACTTTAACACTAACCGGTTTGGTGGAAGGCAAGTCGTACACGGTTCGAGTAACCGCTGTGAATGGCCGCGGAGAATCCGAACCTTCGGATGAGGTCAGCTTCACCACCAAATCGGCAACGTATCGATATGATTTTGGCCCGGTAGGATCTCCGGTTGCTGAAGGGTATACGGAAGTCAATCGGAATACGCTGTATACGCCTGAGCGGGGTTATGGATTAACGTCTTCCGCCAATATGGCAGATCGGGATCGTGGCAGCGCGACGGATCATCTGCGTCGTGACTTCGTCATTTATTTTAACGGTTCATATGAATTCAAAGTGGATCTGCCGAATGGTACCTATTCGGTCAAGACGTACACGGGGGACTGGATTGGATCAGCAAAAACCAACATTAACATCGAAGGCAAAGATTATGGAACGGTATCTTCCGGTGCCCAGAATATTGCCGAAAAAGTGATCAACCAGATTAGCGTTCAGGATGGGCAGATGAATCTGGTCTTCAGTGGGGCTACGGCGCATCTCAACGGACTTGAGATTACACCTGTATTGGTGGCCCCTTCCAATCTGAAACTGGATGGCCTCAATCTGGAGAGTGATCCGATCACTGCTGCATTGTCATGGGACGCTGTCGCGGATGATGTACAGTATAAGGTGTACCGTCAGTCAACTGGAGCAGCCAAGGCTGAGTTGCTGGCAACCACGGATACAACAACCTATACCGATAACAAGGTCGACCTGGGCATGGATTATGTATACACGGTAACGGCTGCGGATCGTACAGGTACTGAATCGGTATCCTCCAATGCATTGCCTGTATCGACGATTGATTCATCTGTAGACAAGGCAGAGGTCCCTTCAGGTCTGTCGTTACAAAGCATCAACAAAAATGACGTTTCCTTCAGCTGGACGGAAGCAGCAGGTGCGCGTGCATATCAAATCTATCGCGCTGTAAAGCAAGATGGGCCGTATGATCTAATCGCTCGCACCAAGGAGACGGCATACACAGACTCCACCATTCTCAGCACCATTCCTTATTTTTATAAAGTGGCGTCTGTGAATGCGGGTGGGGTATCCGAACTGTCGGTGGTACTCGAAACACCTGTAGCAACAACGCTGAATCGTGAAATGGAATATCTGGACCGTGCTCCGGTCGCTGTAAAAACAGAAAACGGCAACTATATCGGCTGGCGCATGCTGGGTCTGGATGCGGAGACGATTGCTTTCAATCTGTATCGGGATGGTGTGAAGCTTAACGATGAACCGATAACGGGAAGCACCAACTTTACGGATGCCGAAGGCACGGATACTTCCAAATACCGTGTCATGACAGTAGAAAACGGCGTTGAAAAAGCGGCAACGAAGGAATTCGGCGTTTGGCAGGAGCAATACCTGTCTGTACCTCTGCAAAAGCCTGCCGATGCATATACGAAAGACGGACAGCCGTATTCGTATTATGCGGGTGATGCCAGCGTAGGCGATGTTGATGGTGACGGTGAATATGAAATTATTCTGATGTGGTCGCCAAATAACGGCAAGGATAATTCTCAATCCGGATACACAGGCATTGTATACATGGATGCTTACAAGCTGGATGGAACAAGACTGTGGCGCATCAATATGGGGCCAAATATCCGTGCGGGAGCGCACTACTCCCCGTTCCTGGTTTATGATTTCGACGGTGACGGCAGAGCGGAACTGATGATGCGTACTGCGGATGGCACTGTCGATGGGCAAGGGAAGGTCATTGGTGACGCGAATGCAGATCACCGGAACAGTTCGGGCTACGTTCTGCTTGGTGATGAATTCCTGACTGTGTTCGATGGTGAAACCGGGGCTGCGCTGGATACGGTGGAATATGATCCACCACGTGGAGATGTAGCTTCATGGGGCGATGGTTATGGAAACCGGGTGGACCGTTTCCTGGCAGCGGTGGCGTATCTGGACGGCGAACATCCGAGTGCCATGTTCAGCCGTGGATATTACACCCGCACCGTGCTGGCCTCCTACAATTTCCGCGATGGCAAGTTGAGCAAAGTATGGCGCTTCGACTCCAATGATGAAGGCTATGGCGAGTATGCAGGCCAAGGAAACCATAATCTCTCGGTTGCAGATGTGGATGGGGACGGCAAGGATGAGATTACATTTGGCGCAATGGCTATTGATGATGATGGCAAACCGCTCTACAATACGAAACTTGGGCATGGCGATGCGATGCATCTGAGTGATCTGGACCCGACTCGTCCGGGACTGGAAGTGTTCGACGTACACGAACACAAAGATTCACAGTACGGTATGGAAATGCGTGATGCAGCTACCGGTGAGATTCTCTGGGGTGTATTCACAGGTATCGATACCGGACGCGGCATGGCTGCTGATATTGATCCGAATTATCCGGGGGCGGAAGTGTGGGCAGCCACAATTACGAATGAACAGCACATTCCGATCACCGGGCTCTACAGTGCTCAGGGCGAACTAATCTCGACGAAGATTCCATCGTCCACCAACTTCGGCATCTGGTGGGACGGAGACCTGCTACGTGAACTGCAGGACGGCATTCGTGTCGACAAATGGGATGCCCAGAACCAAACGACGGTTAATCTGCTGACGGCAACAGGTGCGGCTTCGAACAATGGTACCAAAGCCAACCCGAGCTTGCAGGCCGATCTGTTTGGCGACTGGCGTGAAGAAGTGATGTGGCGCAGCCAGGACAGCTCGGAATTACGCATTTATACGACGACAGATGAGACGGATGCGCGTATTCGCACGTTGATGCATGATCCGGTTTACCGCCTTGGGGTAGCTTGGCAAAATGTAGCCTATAACCAGCCGCCACATACCGGCTTCCATCTGGGAGTAGGCATGGAGCAGCCAGCGGCACCGAATATTCGTTATGTAGGTGCTCCGCAAGAAATGGAAGATACAACTCCTCCGGTCATTACCGGAATGCCTGCGGAACAGATGAGTGAAGAGAATATATTCAAAGTTGGTGTGAAGGCAGAAGATCCGGAGTCCGGAATCACTCTTCTGGAATTGACTTGGGATGGTGAGGCTGTAGAGCAGGGTGATGAAATTACGTTGACGGGATTGGTCGGCAAACACACATTTACAGCTCGGGCAGTGAATGGCGCGGGACTCATCACCGAGCTTTCCATGGAAGTGACAGTCATTGCCGCAGACCAAGCCACAGGTGTACCCGGTGTACCTGTGTTGTCCGACAATGCGGGCTATAGCTCTGGTTTAACGGACGGAACCTACACCGTGACGATGAATATGTGGTGGGGGAATAATGCTACCGCATACAAATTGTATGAGAATGGTGAACTGATCGATACGCAGAAGCTTACAGCTTCTACCCCTTCTGCCCAAAAGGCATTCACGGATATTTCGGGACGGGCGGATGGTACGTATGTGTATACTTGCGAACTGATCAATTCAAAGGGAACAACCGAATGCTCTCCACATACTGTAACCGTTCGTGATGCTGCGCCAGCAAAACCGGTGCTCTCTCATGACAACTGGGATGGAGATGGAAACTACACCATTACGATGAATATGTGGTGGGGCACGAATGCCACCTCCTATCGTCTGTATGAGAACGGTCAAGAAATCGACAGCCAGCCGCTGACGGCTGCATCCCCGAATGCACAGACGGCAACAGCGGTGGTTGCAGACCGCGCACCAGGCGAGTATGAATACCATGTAGAATGGATTAACGCGAGTGGATCGGTTACAAGTGATGTGATTAAGGTGAAGGTCACCCGTTAAAAAAAGTTTAACCCTCAGCACCTCTCTATTGAATATAGGATGCCCTCTTGGGAGGCTCCTGTAGGATAGAGGGGTGTTTTTTGTTTTTTCAACATACACAATAATGTCACAATCGGTTGATGATGAAGCCAGTCCATTGAAATTCCTGCTATAAAATCACATTTGAACCCTAAATAAGGCGATTTCAAGCCATTTTCGGAATGTCTAATATTTTTAAAAACATAGCGACTTTCAACTTATGGAGAAGAAACCATAAAATCCATGCCAACTATGCCAAATGTTAATCCAACTATAGATTGACAGGAAAACCTAAAATGTAACACAGAAATAAGGAGGTATTAAGGGCGATGGTTATGAGTATGGAATTGAAAAGTCAAATCGAAAATGCTAGACATAACCTTCATATGTTGGTAGAGCATAACGAGGGTGGTTTTGGACATCCTGATGTGCTAAAACAGTCCATGGCACTGGATGAACTGATCAATGAGTACAATCGAATGAACCGAAGCAAGCAGACCATTTGAATATCAACCTTACTTTGGACTATATAGATGAGCATGAAAAAACAAGTGGGCATGAAAATAGCTGGAACAGACGCAGTAGGTGTAGCTGTGTGCTGTGTCATTCCAGTTGAATCATGCCCGCTTTTTCTATAGTACTGCATATTGCCGCATTCAATGAGGAGCATCGAGACTTTACACTAATGCAGCAACCGTTTGGCCTCCAGATATAAGACCTGAACGAACTTTTTCGTGTTAATCCGTGTCTGGGACAGGGAGGGTTCCACATTGTTTTGCAATTCCAGCATCTTTTTGCGAATCTCGGTAAAATCAAAGAACTTTGACGCATAATTTTCGAACTTCGGATGTGTATAATCCGTCAGTCCCAGAGACACAACATGGCTTAGGGTCTGGAAAATGGCTCTCCGGACACGCTGTTCCGATGCCTTAATCTCCTTGGTCACTTCAGCCGGGGAAACATCTCTGCCCAGTTTGCGTATCGCTACATTTTGGAAAATATCCTTCAGTGAAGGGAACATGTACGGAGACAGCTTATGGTCCTCCGTCTCGACTTGCTCCAGATATTCCAGCATGTCCAGCAGATCCCTGCTGCCTGCTTCTCCGATCATGCCCATCTCGGACAGCAGGAAATGCCCTGCTGTGGTAATCGTTTTGTCTGGAGCTTGTGACGCAGCGCGTTCGGGAGATTGCAGCTTGGCCAACCCCTGCAGCGTCCGCTGAATATCTGCAATGGATTGCTGCATGCGAAGGCGTTCTTCCACCAGACGCAGAACAGACAGGATCTCCAGTCGATTAACCGGCTTCGTAATGTAATATTCGATGCCTAGCGAATAGGCTTCGCCAATCATATTTTTCGATTCAATCTGGGAAATCATTACGATCTTGCCTTCGAACCTTCCCCCAAGCGCGCGTACAGTTTCAATACCGTCCCGCTGTGGCATGAGCAGATCAATCAGCAGGACATCGACCTTGTGCAACTCCAGCAATTCGGCGTGGATATGTGCTCCGTCCTCCGCTTCCCCAGCAATGTCACCCAGCCCTTCATCCTCTATCAGATCCATCAACATGGAACGAACCCCTGGATCATCATCCACGATAAAATAACGCATGTCGTAACTCCTTTCTCCGCAAATGATGCGATTAATCAATGTATGGTGAAGAAACGGTCTGTACCGCCTCAGAATCAATTTGTGTGATTGTGCCTTCCATATTCCGTTCGTTACCTCTATGAATCTAATCTTGCCTCTCTACATGTACACTCTTATCATACTTGGTTGCGTATCCTGGTGTGAAGACCCGTTCCAACTTTAGATATATCCCAATATAAGTTGAATATTATGTCAGGTAAAGTGACAGTGAATGGATAAACGTTGCTAATTTATAAAAAAATTAAACTATTCCATGTAGGTATTTGTCGGTTTTCGTAGATGACCCTGTAGTATAAGTAACATCTATAAGTTTGGATTCGAAGTTATGCGAAATGGTACAAACGTTACACTTAACCCCATCGTATTTAGCGTGAAGCGGTTGTTTGGGCGACAGAAATGCATGCTTTATGCAGTAGTATGAGATTTATCCGCTCAGTCATACGGCTGGGACACTTTTTTAACGATACACCAACGAAAAGGGGCATTGCTGATGGAGCAAACAATACAAGATATTGTCGTCGTTTTCAACGATTTTCTGTGGTCCAAGCTATTAATTATTTTGTTGGTCGTATGCGGAGTGTACTTTACCACCAAGACCCGGTTCATGCAATTCCGGATGATTGGAGATATGGTCAAAGTGCTTGCGGAGCCAAGAAGTAAGGAGCCTGGCAAAATTTCGCCGTTTCAGGCATTCTGTATCAGTATGGCAGCCCGTGTAGGCACCGGGAATATCACCGGTATAGCGCTAGCAATCGCTTTGGGCGGACCGGGGGCAGTGTTCTGGATGTGGATCATTGCGATTATTGGTTCGGCCTCCAGTTTTGTGGAAAGCACGCTTGCTCAAATTTATAAGGTTAAGGACAATGGTGGATTCCGCGGGGGTCCGGCATATTATATGGAGCGGGGACTGGGCAAACGTTGGATGGGGATCTTGTTCGCGATTCTCATTACATTGTCGTTCGGTTTGGTCTTTAATGCAGTGCAGTCCAATACCATCACCGTAGCTTTCAAAAATTCTTTCGGTGTTGATCGATTGACAGTCGGCATCATTATGGCGGTTGTATTTGCAGGAATTATTATGGGCGGTGTGAAACGGATTGCCAAAGCATCCGAATACATTGTCGTCGTTCTTGCGGTGTTATACATCGGTGTGGCTGCATTTGTTGTATTGGCTAACATCACTCAGGTTCCAGCAATGATTGCCCTGATTGTGAAAAATGCTTTTGGTATTGAACAGGTTGCGGGGGGTACACTGGGAGCCGCACTGATGAATGGTGTCAAGCGTGGGCTGTTCTCCAACGAGGCAGGTATGGGCAGTGCCCCGAATGCAGCGGCAACGGCGGATACAACTCATCCGGTCAAACAAGGGCTTATTCAAGCATTTGGCGTGTTGACGGATACCTTGGTCATCTGTACGAGTACAGCTATGATTATTTTGTTGTCAGGCGTGTACAAAGGTTCGAATTTGGGTGGGATTGAATTGACCCAGGCGGCATTAAGTGTGCATATCGGCTCATGGGCATCCGGATTCTTGGCAGTCATGGTATTTCTGTTTGCCTTCAGTACGCTCATCGGGAATTATTACTATGGAGAGACAAATATTGAATTTATCAAGTCCAATAAAATTTGGCTGTGGGTATATCGTATCTGCGTCATCGCGATGGTGTTGTTCGGTGCTATAGCCAAGGTGCAGTTGGTATGGGATCTGGCTGATCTGTTTATGGGGCTGATGGTGGTAGTGAACCTGATTGCCATCCTGATGTTGTCCAAAGTGACATTCGAAGCGCTCAAGGATTATAGGAAACAAAAGGCCGAGGGGCGTGACCCCATCTTTACACGGGATCGTATTCACATTCCGGGTGAAGTGGAGTGTTGGGAATCCGAGGCTGAGGTTACAGGGACCAAGTAGAATGAATTCGTGAAATACACCACGATAAAGGCAACTCAAACAGGACCTGGAATTTCCTTAATGGAAGTTCCGGAGTCCTGTTTGTTACATATGAGGAAATAAGATTCAAGCATTATCCACCCAAACGAGTTCCATCCCTGAGAGATATTTCTCCTACTGGTTCACAGAGTAACTAATGAGTTGCTCGGACAGAGCTTTCATGCGTTCACCCGTTTCATTCAGCTTCTCGATCACATCCGTGAAGGATGATACGAGTGTAGCTTGCTCCTGTGAAGAGGCTGCAATCTGGGAGACTTCAACTTCCATCTGTTTAATAACTTCTTGTACATCTTTCAAGCTAATATCAATATCACTGGTAGCCTGTTTGGCATCGACCGAAAGTTTGCGCACTTCTGTTGCTACGACGCCAAAACCTGCGCCCGCTTCACCTACACGCGCAGCTTCAATAGCGGCATTAAGTCCAAGAAGATTGGTTTGTTCAGAGATTTCACGAATGAATCCGGCCACTTTGTTAATCTGGGAAGAGTTCTGTACCGCTAGACGTGTGTTCTCCAGAATTTGTTCGCTGGTGGCTTGCAATTCCTCGGCATGAGCAGCGACGTGTTGGACCATATCGACCAGAGTTCCATTAATGGTTCGATTCTCTTGTATAATAGCTTCAAGCTGATTTTGATTCGATTGATCGTACGATACGCAGAAGATGGCGACAACCTGATGATTGTCATCCAAAATCGGAATGTTGAGGACATCCAGCTCAATACCGTAGAATTCAGCTGGCAAGTGGGTCAGAGTGGCTTCGCGTCCATTCGTGAGCGCGGTGAAGTTTTTATATCCGTCCAAAAGAGGATCGCCTTCGTTGAATCCGAGATTGAATTTATCGGTGGAGACGGAATACAATACCTTTTCGTGATCATACACGGTCAAACTGGCTGGTTCTCTAAGAATCAGCCGGATATAAGGCATCACTTTCAAAAGGGCTTCTACAATATTCATGGTAGGTCGAACCATCCTTTCACTTATCTAAATTAGGTTAAATTTGGAGACGAACATCATGCTTTATCTTTCATCGGATAAGATTACGCTATCCTGTACTCCTTTTTAAATAAAATATTGTCATTTTAAAGTCTGAATTTAAAAGTAATTTCTATTTAAACTGATTTATTGGATATAAGTTCTAGTTGTAACTATTTTTATATCAAGATATTTGTACGGGTGTATATGGTTTATGGGACATATGTCCATTTGTATATGCAGAATCACACATGGGGGGTTAATCCGGGATGAGAGAGATCATGGACTTTGGATTGCTGCGCCAACTTGCTCGAGAGCATGGCCTGGATCAGGTGCTGGACGAGCCTGCGCTTGCTGAATTAAGACTGCTGGAAGCCTCCAAGGGAGAGATTATATGTGCCAAAGGTGAACGTCCCGAACGATTGTATTTTCTCGTTCAGGGTAAGCTCAAGATTTATACGACACTGCCGAATGGCAAATCTCTGTTACTGCGTTTCAGTACGCCGCCTGCGTTGATAGGAGACCTGGAGCTGGTTAATGGCAAGGAAGCCAAAAATACAGTGGAATCCGTTAACAGGAGCCTGTTGCTCGGTGTGAGTTATCGTTATCTCAGAAATACATATGCAGAAAATCCGAAGTTTCTCCATTTTATGCTCAGCCATGTGACCCACAAGTTATATACCTTCTCCAATTTGTCGAGTCTCAATCTGCTATACCCGGTCGAGAGTCGTTTCGCGAGCTATTTGCTGTCCACGATGGAACAGGGGGAGCAGATTACGGAAGAAATCCAGACCTCCAAGCTGACAGAGCTGGCAGATATGCTGGGTACAAGCTACAGGCACCTAAACCGGGTCATTCATGACCTCTGTGACCGCGAGATCATTCGCAAAGAGCGACGAAAGCTCGTCATCTGCAATCTGGAGCAGCTGCGTGAAATTGCGGGAGGCAATATGTACGAATAAATAGGGAAGATGGCAGGGCCTCAAACCAGTTGTATGCATAGATGTAAAGACACCCTCTGGATGTCAGAGGGCGCTCTCTTTTGCCTCCACCTGCTAGGTGACAGGCTCTTTTCCAATGCTGTTACATACAGAAATGGAATGTAGATTAAACGTCCCCACGCTGCTCAAATAATTGAGCAATTTCCACGATGACCTGCGTGGCCTTCACCATATTATCGACGGATACATATTCGAACTTGCCGTGATAGTTCTCTCCACCAGTGAAGATGTTGGGTGTAGGCATGCCCATGTACGAGAGCTGGGAACCGTCCGTGCCTCCGCGAATCGGGCGAATGATCGGCTCAATACCCAGGCGAGTCATGGCTTCATGCGCAATATCGACGATCTGGCGTACTGGTTCAATTTTTTCCCGCATGTTATAGTACTGATCATTTAATTCGATGGAGATGCTTTTCTCGCCATATTTGGTTTGCAGCTCACTAACAACATTCAACAAGTATGTTTTGCGTTCCTCAAACTTCTCTCGGTCGAAGTCGCGGATGATGTAGCTCATCTTGGTCTGTTCGACGTCTCCCTCAATGGACAGCAAATGATAAAATCCTTCATAACCGTCCGTGAATTCGGGAGCTTCCTCTGCAGGTAAACGGCGGTTCAGTTCCATCGCGATTTTAGCCGAATTGACCATCTTATTCTTGGCCGTACCCGGGTGAACGTTGGTACCTCGAACCGTAATTTTGGCAGCAGCAGCATTGAAACTTTCGTATTCCAGCTCACCGAGTGGTCCGCCGTCCACCGTGTAGGCATACTTGGCTCCAAAAGCAGGGACATCGAACTTATGCGGCCCACGGCCGATCTCTTCATCCGGAGTAAACGCGATGCGAATCTTTCCGTGTTTCAATTCCGGGTGTTCAATCAGATAAGCCATTGCCGTCATGATTTCAGTAATGCCTGCCTTGTTGTCTGCCCCAAGCAAGGTCGTGCCATCTGTTGTGATCAAGGTGTGGCCTTTATATTCAAGCAGTTCCGGGAAATCAGTGGTGGATAACACCACATCCAGTTCCTGATTCAGTACAATATCTTGTCCATCATAGTTGTCGATGACCTGTGGTTTGACATTCTTGCCTGTGAAATCGGTAGCCGTATCCAGATGGGCCAGGAAACCGATCACCGGAACGTCCTTGTCCGTATTGGATGGCAATGTCGCCATCACGTAGCCATTATCATCCATGGTCACATCCTGCAAACCGATCGATTTGCATTCTTCAACCAAATGTTTTCCCAAAACCAGCTGGCCGGGTGAGGAAGGGCATGTCTCACTACTTTCATCGGATTGTGTATCCATTTGTGTATAGGTAATCAGTCGTTGGATTAAAACATCTTTCACCAGTAATCGCTCCTTTGGCTTTGGTTTATTTTATCTGGGTATATTATTTCCTATGTGTCTGTATGGCTATCATATCATGATTTGGAAGGGTTTCGAGTAATGGATCAATCGGAGGTCGGAACAGACTAGGTATAAAAAAGGGTACTATGTAACAAAAATGTACGTACTTGCAATATGAGGAGTCTGGTTCATAATAATGAGTGGTGAAAGAGTGTGTTCAGCATGAGTGAGCATAACTCGAATCGCTAGTGAACGGTAAGAACGGGCAGCGGTTTTCCAAGCTGGAAAACAAGTGAGTGCCTCAACATATATCATCATATGGAATAGGAGATGCAAACTGAATGACAGAGAAATTATTTTCCCCGTATCAAATCAAGGGGCTTCAATTAAATAACCGTGTCGTCATGGCACCGATGTGCCAATATTCCGTAACTGCCAAAGACGGTATCCCGAACGATTGGCATCAGGTACACTATGTAAGTCGTGCGGTTGGGGGTACAGGGTTGATCGTGATCGAGATGACGGATGTTGATCCGGACGGACGTATCACCGATAATGACCTGGGCATCTGGTCAGATGAACACATTCCTGCCTTTACCAAGTTGGTGGATGGCATTCACGCTTACGGCTCCAAGGTGGCGATCCAGATCGCGCATGCCGGACGTAAAGCAGAGGATGCGGCGCAACCTGTAGCTCCATCAGTGGTTACTTTCCCTGGAGAGAGCTTCAATACACCACACGCTTTAACTACAGAGGAAACACAAGCCATGGTACAGAAGTTTGCGGACGGTGTACGCCGTGCAGTAGCTGCTGGGGTCGATGCCATTGAGCTGCATGGTGCACATGGTTATCTTATTCACCAATTCCATTCTCCGCTTATGAACCATCGCGAGGATGAGTATGGACAGGATCTTTCCCGCTTTGGTGTCGAGATTATTCGTGCAGCGAAAAAAGAAATGCCGGAAGATATGCCGCTGATTATGCGGATTTCGGCAGTGGAATACGCTGATGGCGGGTATGACATTGATCATACCATTGAAATTTCCCGTGCCTACCAGGCAGCAGGCGTGGACATGTTCCACATTAGCACCGGTGGGGAAGGACCTTCTGGACAACGTAAACCGGGTAACTACCCTGGTTACCAAGTACCTTTTGCCCGTCGTTTCCGTGAAGAACTGAATGTTCCTGTCATTGCGGTAGGCATGCTTGAGGACTCAGCTCTGGCTCAAGCGGTCATCGGCAACGGTGATGCAGATCTGGTCGCGGTTGGCAGAGGCATGCTGCGCGATCCTTACTGGGCGACTCATGCAGCTCTGGAACTGGGTGTTAGCAAAGATAAAGCGGCTATTGCGGAGCAATATTCACGCGGATACTGAGCTTAATTTAACATTGATATATTTGTAATAAAAGGCCACAGCATGGGATAATCTTATGCTGTGGCCTGATTTTGTAGCTGAATCTAAATCCTATCTTCTATATATTCAAGCTTTTCGAGTCGCTTCAAACACATATTTCTGATCGGAGCGGGACGGTGTCCGGTGAGGATCGAAGTCGGCGTATACTGATATGTCGGAGAAACCAATCAGTTCCAGGATCATGCGGAACTCTTCTACTCCGTACCAACGTAATGCAAGCTGTTGCAGTTCCGTAGCAATTAGTGTACCCTGGCGCCACTTTTCGTAGCGAATCAGACTCACTTTGTACTGCTGAAGCATATTCAATTCGATGTCTTTACTTTCCATTGTAATCGTGTCACCATTCTGTAATTGAACAGTCGAGGTGCCTGAGTAGTGCGGAGTAGTGTTCGTCACATCTGGCAGGAAGAGATCAAGGACAAGCCGGCCTCCTGGTTCCAGATGATGATACAGATTACGCAGTGCCTTCACGGAAGCTTGTCTGTCTTGAATAAGCAACAAGGAGCCTCCGGGAATAATAATGGCTTCGTAGCGATAAGGGAGATCAAGTGTCTCCAGATCAGCAGCGAACAATTCAGGCTTGGGCAGTCCCCGCTCGGTGCAAAGAGCAAGGCAAGAATTGAGCATATCCGTTGAATAATCAAGACCGTCTACTTTCAAACCTGCTTCAAGTAATGGGATCAGCATTCGACCTGAGCCAGACATCGCTTCAAGGATGCGTCCCTTGCAGTTCATCAGAATATCACGATAAAAATCAATATCGCCTCCAAGGGAGTGTCCAATGGGCTTGGTGGCATTGTAAACCTCGGTACATAATGGACCATAATAACTAAAAGACATGTTACGATTCCTCCACAACATCATTTGAATTAGAATGTGGAAGGGAGGGGTTGAGAGGAGTTATCCCTTCCTGCAACGGTTGGAATTGGATTTTTCGGAGCAGACTAACATAGGAATCACACACCTTTTATGTAATATGTTCCAATTATAGGTTTGTCTTCAAAGGCAGTCAACAGCACACCTGTTGTTAGAGGAACATATTTGACACTCATCCCTTAATTTCGAACAATAAGTTAAATTGGCGTTCTGCACGAATTCCATGAGCGACAATATGGAGTGAAGCAAAATGCTAATATATAGTAGGAGGCGATTTATAGTGGAATCATCAAGTGCACTGCCAGATATCCGGCAGCAATTATTGCTACACGCTCCGATAGAGAAGGTGTGGGAGATCGTATCGACGTCAAAAGGTATGGAATCGTGGTTTATGCCGAGCAATCTGGAGCCGGTGGAAGGGCATGAATTTATACTGGAAGCTGGACCTTTCGGGCAATCTCCGTGCAAAGTGACGGAAGTCCAGCCTCCACACAAGCTGTCATTCCAGTGGGGCAAGGATTGGACATTGAGCTTCGAACTGGTGGAGCAAGCGCAGAGTACTGATTTTACACTGATTCACAGCGGTTGGGACGCGGACAAATTGACTGAATTTGGGCAGGCTCACGCCATGGTTCGCGAACGGATGGAACAGGGCTGGACAGGTATTGTACAGAAGCTCGCTCAGGTGGTTGGGCAAGCGTAGAATAACCAATAAACGAAGTCGCAGGTTCTTTGCCAGGGATACATTCCGGCAGATGAGCCAGCGGCTTTTTTTGATCGAAAATATCATGAGCCAACTATTTCCGTCAGCAACAGAAACGTGTAACATGGGACTATAGGTATAAAACGACAAAATTAGACGTCTGTCGCCGTGGAGGCGGAAGGATACATAGATGAAAAAACACTGGATTATGCTCATCATTAGCTTTATTTGTATTGTTGTCTTCCCTCTGGGGTCGATTGTGCAGAACTTGATTTCCGAACGAAGCAATCCTCAAGCAAGAGAAGGAGTCATAGATCTGAGTTCATGGGAATTTGACAGGCAGGGGGCAGCTGCTCTGAATGGTACATGGGATTTCTATCCGGGTCAGATGCTGACACCTGTCGATTTTGAGGCAAATGTATCGGGGCGTAAGCCGCTTTCTCCACCTTCAAGCATTCATGTCCCGTCCCAATGGAACAAGACACTTGGAGAAGCTCATGGCTACGGAACCTATCATTTGCGTGTCAGGATAACCCCGAGAACAGAAAAGAACGATTATGGAATACGTACTCGAAATATCCGTATGGCCCATCGCTTGTTCATAGATGGCAAGGAGATCGGCGGCAAAGGGCTGCCCGGCCCAACACAGGATACGGACATCCAGCTCAATCTGCCATTTACGGGCTTCACATCCATAGAAGGCGACATTGCAGATATTATCATTCAAGTATCCAACTACAGCTACTCGTCAGGCGGCATTGTCGCACCCATTCTGTTCGGGGACGAGCATAGCATTCTGAAAAGCCAACAGCAGGACAGGCTTAAGGATCTGATGACGTTATTCGGATTTATTCTCCCAGCAGCCTTCTTCCTGCTTCTTTTCAGGCTGCGGCGCAGTGAGAAAGAACTTCGTTATCTGGGATTATTCAGCCTTTCGGGTGCGATGTACGCACTGACTCATGGCGAGAAGTTGCTGGGAACGCTGCTGCCCTTCCTGACGAGCAATGAAATTCTGCGGCTTCAACTCATCAGCGCTGCTCTCGCTTATTATTACTTGCTTCGTTATATGGACGCTCTTGTACCTGGAGCGGTCCATCAATGGTTTGTCCGTCTGGGTGTGATTCTGGTCATTACACAGTGCGCTGTCGGTCTGATTATGGCTCCTGTTTTGTTCTCAAGGCTGGAGCCTGCCATGCTGCTCATTTCACTTGTGGTGATCGGTTACACGCTGCGGGCCATGCTCCATTGGTTGAAAAAACGGCCCAATGACAGCCACTTCGTTCTCATTAGCATGATGAGCATATGTATGGTCGTTATGCTGCATACCGTGGGTGCGTTCACCCCCATGGACACAACATTTCTCGCGCTGTACGAGCTTCTGTTATTTGTCTTTGCCCAGATGATCGTTACGGCGATCCGATTTGCACAATCCTTCCGTGAAGTTGAAGCATTATCGGAACGCCTGGTTGCTATCGACATGCTCAAGGATGAATTCATGGCGAACACGTCTCATGAGCTGAGAACTCCCTTACATGGAATTATCAATATTGCTCAGTCGATGCTGGAAGGGGCGGCTGGAGCGGTCACACCCAAGCAGGCGAAGAATCTGTCCATGATTACGTCAACCGGAAAGCGGCTTTCGCTGCTGGTAAACGATATTCTGGATTTTGCCAAGCTCAAAAATAGTGAAATTGAATTAAAACGGGTAGCCGTTGATTTGGAATCGGTGGCCCGGACGGTGGTTGAAGTCTCTGGTTTCACCTTCGAGGATAAACCTGTTGTACTAATCCAGCAATGGCCTCCAGCGTTGCCGCTGGTTGAGGCGGATGAGGATCGATTAAGGCAGGTTCTGTATAACCTGCTGGGTAATGCGTATAAGTACACCCAGCAGGGTGAGATTCGCCTGTACGCCCGTGTGGATGGAGACCTGGTGACGGTATCTGTCGCGGATACGGGTGTCGGGATCGCCCCGGAGAAGCAGGAGGACATATTTCAGGCTTATGAACAGGGTAATGGAACAAGTGAGAGGGTAAATGGGGGAACGGGTCTTGGACTGAGTATCACACGCAAGCTTGTAGAGCTTGGGGGAGGAACCATATGGGTGGAATCGGAGCCAGGGCAAGGCTCAACCTTTCATTTTACACTGCCCATTGTGAAGACGCCTCTGCTGCAAACGAGCTCGCGGCCTGTCGCGGCCCGTTATGTACCTGCTCAAGAAAAAAGAGTGCAGGATACCGTTTCAGATGAAGCGGATGATACGGAGGACAACGGGGAGGCGGAGCATACCATTCTGATCGTGGACGACGACCCAGTGAATCGGCAGGTCTTGTTCAATCTGTTATCGACCGAACGATATCGTGTCATTGCAGCGAATAGCGGGGCGGCAGCATTGAAGCTGCGTGAAGAGCACCCGTCCATTGATCTGGTCATTACAGACTGGATGATGCCGCGGATGTCCGGGCTGGAGTTGTGCCGCAAACTGCGTGAGCACAGCTCCCTGTCCGAGCTGCCTATTCTGATGCTGACGGCTCGCGGGATGCCCGAGGATATTAAGTTGGGCTTTCAGGCAGGTGCCAATGACTTTCTGAGCAAACCCGTCGATGCAGGGGAATTACGTGCCCGGGTACGGACCTTAATCGAGATGAGAACCTCCGTGCAGGAGGTCATCCGTACGGAAATGGCCTTTTTGCAAGCCCAGATCAAGCCGCACTTTCTATATAACGCACTTAACGTCATTATTGCGACGTGTGCGGTGAATCCGGACAAGGCGACAGATCTACTTATTGAACTGAGTCAATACCTGAGAGGAAGCTTCGATTTTCAGAACCGGGACCAGCTGGTTCCGCTGGCTAAGGAGCTTGAATTAGTGGAGTCTTATGTACATTTGGAACAGGCCCGCTTTGAGGAACGTCTGGTGGTCAACTATAACGTGGACCCTGATGTGCGTCTCTATTTGCCGCCGCTCAGTATCCAGCCGCTTGTGGAGAATGCCATTCGTCATGGAGTGATGGAGCGGGCGGCAGGCGGCACGGTAAACCTCACTGTTTCCAGGGAAGGTGAGCATGTTGTCGTTCAGGTGCAGGATGACGGTGTGGGCATACCACCTGCGCGTTTGGCCCAGGTGAAGTCTGGACGTACAGAAGGTCCCGGGGGTGTAGGGTTACAGAATATAAATCGGCGTCTGCTCTCCTTGTATGGTCAAGGGTTGGAGATTCAGAGTCATTCGGGTAAAGGGACACAGATACGGTTTCGCATACCTGTACAAAAGGGGTAAATCTCTCCAAATAGTGTTGCTGATGTAGGCGAGAGTGGTTAACAGACTAATAAGCGGATGCCGATAAGATCGGTATTCTTATGAATATTTTCATGGCAGGAGGCTGGAAGAACCGTGAGAGCCATTGTAATCGATGACGAGAAGCCGGCGCAGCTCCATCTGGAGCGCCTGTTACGGTCAGACGGACGGATTACACCCGTGCAGTGTTTTTTAACAGCCCGTGAAGGTTTGGATTTTCTGGCAAAAGAGCGCATGGACGTTGTTTTTCTGGACATTGGCATGCCGGAAATGAATGGACTGGAAGCGGCTGAATATATACAGCAATTGGATAACACCATTCGCATTATATTTGTAACGGCTTATGCCGATCATGCGATTGAAGCTTTTGAACTGCATGCATTGGATTATGTATTAAAGCCGGTAAGCTCCACAAGACTAGCCAAAACAATCGATCGAATTGTCGCCAGCATAATCCCCCTGTCTGCCCCGGCTGCTGCAACCACCGAGGTACAGGTTTCACAACCAGAGGTTGACGGGGTGGATACCCATGTGCCCGGATTGCTTACCTTTAAACATCTGGATATCTATAGAACCCTGGATGAGAAAGCGCAGAAACACAGGTGGCGCACAACCAAATCACAGGAACTGTTTGCATTTTTGTTTCATCACAGAGGGGAATGGGTAAGCAAGGAGATTCTGCTTGATCAGTTGTGGGCAGATGTCACCCAAGAGAAAGGGTTAACCCATCTGCATACGTCCGTTTATCAGATCCGCAAGTTGCTGAAGGAATGGGGCATGACGGGTAAGCTGGAATACAATATGAATCGCTATCGTCTGCTAGCAGGCAATCTGGTGAGTGATGTGGAGCAATTTGAACAAGGGACAGCGTATGCTGCAATTACGCCAGATAATGTGGCTCAACTGAAAGATATCGTTCCACTCTACCGCGGCGACTATCTGGAGGAACATGATTATCGCTGGGCTCAAGCCAAAGCGAGAGAACTGAGACGTAAATATATACGACTGGTCGTGGACCTCGCCGAATGGAATATGAATCAAGGACAGGGTAAGGAATCGATTGAACAATTGAGTGAACTATTGGAACGTGAGCCTTATGCCGAAGAAATCTGCCGGTTAATGATGAATGTGTATGCATCACTGGATGATCAGCAAGCCATACTCAAATTGTACGATTCATTCACACGGACTCTGCTTGAAGATCTAGGACATCAACCGGAGCCGGAAACAAGCAGACTTTATGAGAAGCTGATGGCACGGTAAACGGAAGTTCGGGCAGGAGGATACGGCATGAAGTTATTCATACATCGCAAAGATTTGCGTACGGATGATCTGGTTGCATTTGATTATTTACGGAACCAGGAAGCGGAAAGTCTGCATCTACTCATCTATGATCCATTTCTATTGCGGCAGAACCGTGAGAAGGAACACAGTGGTGTCAACTTTCTCCATCATGCAGCGAAGCTTGGTGAGCAGTACCGGGAGGCAGGATGCAAACTGCATGTGGCCTACGGCAAACCAGCCGAGGTCGTTGATGATGTCCTCGACCAGCTGCAAGGGCGTGTAGACGAGGTCGTTGTACATCGGGACATGACCCCGTATGCTTTCGAGCGTGACCGTGGAATACGCCAAGTGACCGAGGGGAGAGGCGTGACTTTTACGCAGCTGACGGATCATCTGCTGATGGATCTGGCGGGATTTGCTGATTTTACGGGAAAGGCTGAGCCCTATAAAGTATTTGCTGCCTTCCATCGTAGGTGGGTAGAATTCATGAATGAGCATCCCAATCCCCCTTCGACAACAACGGTTGCCGATGTGAAGGTCAGCGATCAGCAGATCGAATGGCCAGCCTCCCTTCGTGTACCGCAAGAATTACTAACATTCAATGTATCGGACTCGAGTGACCCCCATCGGTTATTGGAGGGCTTCCTGTCCGACAGGATCGCTGATTATGGCGACCATCGGGATGAATATGAGGCATATGAACCAAGTCATCTCAGCTCTTATGTAGCTGTAGGGGCTGTATCCATCCGCAAGCTGTACGATGAAGCGATTCGCAAGGAGCAAGCGGGTGAATGGATCAGACAGCTATGTTTCCGTGACTTCTATCTGTATCGTGCGGTGTATGAGAGTCACTACTTTACATATGAAAAGAGTTACGATCTGTCCGCGCTCAGTGATCTTCACTTCGAACGGTGGTGCAGAGCCGAAACGGGCATTCCAATTATCGACGCAGCGATGATGGAACTGAATGAGACTGGATATATGCCGAATCGCCTCCGTATTCTGACCGCCATGTTCCTGACCAAAAATCTGCAATGCCCATTCACATTGGGTGAGGCGTATTTCAGGCGTAAGCTGCGGGACTATGACAACATACAGAACCGGGGAAACTGGTTATGGTGTGCTTCCCTGGGTGAGAATGCAGCTCCATATTTCCGGGTGAACAATCCTGTAACACAGTCAGAGAAGTATGGTCCGCAAGGGGATTATATTCGCAAATGGTTGCCAGGTCTGAAGGATTTGCACAGCAAAGAGATCCATTTGCCAAGGGAGAATGCAATCGTTGATCTGAAGGCATCTCGCCATGCAGCGATTGACGTGTATAAACAAATTTTGGCCAGCCGTCAGACCGATCGTTAGGAGGCCATTAGAGCTTAGAGCTTCGGATCACATAACAGGGATGGGACTAAAAGGTTGAGATTTTCCATTTTCAGCCCGATGAACCAACAAAAATGTATAAAGTTTCAAAATGTGCCTAAGACCGCGCCATAGCGGTCTTTTTTTACATATATAGACATGAAAATACGATGAAAATTGTTGGGAATTTAGAATATTTTAAGAAATTGGACTACCCATCTTAAGCATTATGCCTTTTAATAGATAGAGAGCTTATCGTACTAAGTCATATCTGACATATTGACGAACACATGAAGGAGAAGCGTAGAACATGAGTGAAACCATCAAAAGAGAGCGAATTCCAGAGCTGAATCTGGTACGTGCCTTGGCCATAATCGGCGTGCTATGTGTGCATTCCACTTCGTTTGCAACGGCGGACATGACAGGTTCGGGGTATTATTGGCTTTACAACTTTATTAATATCTTTATGAAATATGGTACCCCAACATTTATATTCATGAGCAGTTTTGTGCTGTTCTATAACTATTATTCTCGCCCGCTGGACAAAAAGCTGGTAAGTAATTTCTACAAAAAAAGATTCGTTTATATTTTACTGCCTTATTTCATATTTTCATTGATGTACTTTGTATTGCTGCATATTACGCATTATCAGGGACGCCCGTTTGGAGAATCGGCAGTGAGTTTCATAACGAAACTGTTCACGGGCAAGGCATATACACATCTGTATTTTGTATTTATCAATATGCAATTTTATTTGATATTTCCGTTGGTGTTGTGGCTGCTTAAGAAATATCCATCGGTGGTCAAATGGTCTGTTCTGATCGGGTTACTCATTCAGTGGGCATTTATCGTCAGTAATAAATATGGATTTCAAGTGCCGAATAAAGGAAGCTGGGCATTTTCGTACTTCTCTTACTTCATGCTGGGTGCTTTTATCGGGGTATATTTTCCGAAGATTAAGCAGTGGTTTGTCATCAGCCGGGAAAATGCAACCAAAGCTCGTGTAGTTTCATGGATTATGCTGTGGGCGGTATGGATTTTTGCCGGACTCGGTCATGTATATATTTATTATCTGTTACGTATGAAAATTGCCACGTATAACACGCTGTGGTACGAGTTTTTCTGGAATCTGCATACGTTCGCCTGTGCGCTCGTATTGATCCAAATCGCATATTTGCTATATCGCAAAGGGCCATCGCTAATCGTTAAGCCGCTCAATCGGCTGGGGGCGCTGTCCTTCGGTATTTATCTGATTCACCCGTTCTTCCTGCTGGTATATCGGAACTACCCGCCACAAACCGGAGTCTCCTGGCTGATTCATCTCTGGTATGCCGGAGGATTCGGAGTGGCTTTGCTGGCTTCATGGCTCGTGGTCGGACTCACGGCCCGATTTGTCCCATTGGCCTGGGTCATCTTCGGCAATCTGCCGAAGCCAAAACCTCGTTTGGTGCCACAACAAAACTCGGGACAAATCGATGTGCGTTAAATTTATAGCCAATACAGGAATAATAAACCGTTTCTTGGTCGACCTTAGGGTTGAGCGGGAAGCGGTTTTTTTGGATTCGAAGCGGACTATCCTATGGCGAACGAGTGTTTCTTTTTTATATGCGAAGGGTAATGAGAAAGCGGAAGCAATTTCAATCATTTTATAAGTCGACGACTTAAACAACAGGAACAAGGTGAGATAAATGACAACATGTGAACAATGCGGGAGACCGATGCAAGATATATTGGAATACGTTGAACACATTCTTCACGAATGTGGAGGAGCCCAGGAATACAAGGAAAAAGACTATGAGACATCTGGCTATGAGTGTGTTCGCGAGCAGATGTGATACAATGGAAAGAAACCGGATTCATACGGAACCGAGGTGACAACATGGAGACGGGCTCGGCCCCTTTCCGGCAGGAAATGACGGAACATGAAGCGCAACTGACCAAGACATGTATGTATTGCGGGCAAAAGCGATCTTTGTCCGAATTTCGACGAAGAACCGGAAAGCGGGCTGGTCCCGGAGCCAGACGTGGAGCCTGCCGCCAATGTCGCCAGCCCGGTGGACAAGCGGATAATGTTAACCCATCCATCCCGCAGACAGATAAGGCGTTGAAGACCGCAAAAGGGACCACGGCAGCTCGGCATAATACGGCCAAAGCTTCAGCGTCTGCCAACCAAACTGCAGCCCGGATCACCGATGCAGTCGATGGGGCACCAGTCAACGCGTCTATAAGACGTATGGAGTCGCAGCCATCCATAGGTTCGTTTTCTTCGGTGGAGGGCGAAATGGCTGACCTGGTTGATTCTGCAACGGTTTCCTCTTCGCCTTCGGGCAACCAAAAGAAGCGGAGAAGAAGGAGAAAGGCGAAGCGCCCGGAGCTACAACCAGGTAGGGAGCGTACGGAGCCGATCACGCGAACGGATGAGGAGAGCCAGACTATAGATCATCCGCAGACGGAGAGAGCTTCGCAGGTGCATACAGCGAGTGCTGAACCATCTGCGAAGCGTGCCAGCGCGCGGATAGCCGCTGGCGAAGATCAGGCTGCCGAACAGGAGACTGCGGCGGCCCAGACGGTGCTGCCGGCTAAGCCGCAAGGCCCGGCAGCAGAGCCAGAGGCTGCGGGTCAGCCGACCGCAGCCAAGCGCAAACGCAAGCGGCGCCGCAAACGTGCTGCCGCGCTCCCATCCGGCGCCGGCCAGGCCCGCAGCATCGCTGCTGAGGCCAGTGCGCCGGCCCTGAGCGACCGTGGCGATGCCCATACGGTCGCCGGAACCGCAGCGGCTGCAGCACAGCCTGCCGCTGCAAGGCCAGCACCCGGCCAAGCACCGGGTGCTGGCATGGAGGCTGCGCCTCCTGCGCCCGGGCGTCAGCTTGGCTCGCCCGGGTCGAAGCCGCGCCCGGCACGCAAGGAGCGTGCGCCCAAGGCGGGCGGCGAAGACACAGCCCGTGCCGGATCATCCGGGCAGCGGGCGCCTGCGCATTCCAGCCGCAGTCACGGGGCTGGAACGGAAAGCCGTCCCCGCCGTCATGCGCCGGCGGTATCTGCAGCAATTGACCCGGAAGATCCGGCATCGCTTCGGACTAACCGGCAAGGCATGGTGCGCATGCGCGGCAAGACGGACAAAGGACGACGCTGGCATCAGGAAGTGGATATGGAGCTGGCGGTCACGCTGGTCAAGGAAAAGGCCGCTGTTGTGGTTAATCGGTACACGATTCGCCGATTGTTCAGCAACAAGGACTTTAAGCGGTATATTTTGACCCGTGACCACTATACCTGTTACTTCTGTGGATCGTATGGGGATACGATTGACCATCTTCTGCCGCGAGCCAAAGGCGGCCATACCACCCCGCTAAACTGTGTCTGTGCGTGCAATCTGTGCAACCAGTCCAAAGCAGCGATGGATGCCGAAGAGTTCATGCGTTCTGGTATTCCCGAGTGGAATGCTGCGCATCAGGAAGAACTGAATGAACTCGCCATGCAGGAAGCACAGTTGGAATAAGCGCTAAGCGATAAATTTTATTTGCTATGGCTTGCTCACAATCCGTTTCAAGCGGGATATCCGATATGAAGAGCACACCAAGACTGAACAGGTCCGGGTGTGTTCTTTGTGTTTCAGAGTTGTGATGTGAATATTTCTTCAAATTGACAACGGTAAAGAGTTCATATGTACGTTATACTGAGGAGAAGCGAGTAGAGATACTTAACATCGACTTACTAGAAGTATCTTATAATAAACACCTAATCTTTAAAGATTTGACTGTATAGATTGGAGGGAAGCAGATGATCCCGGCATCTTTGGACATCATGTCCTATATTACGGAAGAGAATATTCGTTTTTGGCTGGAGAAGTTTCGCTCCCTGGGCCCGCTACCGGGCATTTTGCTTACCTTTATGAAGTCATTCGTGCCTCCGCTTCCCACGCTGCTGATTGTTGGGGTTAACGGTGCGGTGTACGGGTTATGGGCAGGATTTTTATATTCATGGATCGGGATGATACTCGGTTGCACCGTTACATTCCTGATCGTACGGGAGATTGGAAAATCGGCTTTTGTCGAACGTTGGGCCAACAAACCCCGTGTGCAGCGCAGCATGGTATGGATTCGGCGGAATGCGTTCAGTTATGTGTTTTTGCTGAGTATTTTCCCGGTGGGTCCGTTCGTCATTATCAATGTTGCCGCAGGTATTGCACGAATGAGATTGCTGTCTTTCCTGCTTGCAGTGAGCTTTGGTAAGGCCATTATGATCTTCTGTGTCACGTATATTGGTTCTAATGTAGCGCAATTTATGGAGCACCCCGTTCGGTGGGGCGGCGTGTTGCTGTTTGTCGCTGTATCCCTGTGGGCCAGCCGGAAGCTGGAGCGTCACTTCACCCGTGCGTCATCCGATCGTGAGGATATGAGTGAACGGAGTCAACCCTCAGGAAAGTCCATTTCTTCGTAAACTTAGGAGATACTGATATGCTTGTAACGGATGGTTCTTTATCGAAATGACTACTGTTTAGAGGGGGATAAGCATGATTGAAAACGTCTTTGACTTTGATAAAGAGCTGCACCGTATGAATGAGGAAGAGCTGCGTTCGTTATTGCGTTTGCTCTATCTCAGGACAGATATGGCGGTCAGTGTTCAGTCAGCGGAAGAACATTCTGTTCATTTTGCAACGAAATTACAGTCTATATTCAAGACGGTGGACGAGGATCGGAATCGGAAGAAAGCGGAGCAGCAGGCATTGGAGGCACAGAAACCACGTGAAATTCATATAGCTATTGGTGAATCGCCACTAGGCAGCATTAAGGTTGCGATGGGCAAGGTTCCCGGTCGATCAGATCGGCGGTTTTTTTCAATGAATGACTACTATGCCATCGGTCCATTGGGAGATTTGACTAACCAAGCGGATTTATACCGCAGGCACCTCTGGCTACTCGATAAACTCTATTTGAGTGAACATGGAAGTTATGCCGTCCAAGGCATGGAGGAGCTGCTTCGATTAAACAATGTATTAAGTGCAATTGATGAAGATACGCGAATAACGATCTGGTATGCGAATAATGCTCATGAGAAAACAGGACTTTTATATGCCATGTATTTGCTGCGTAACCGGCTGGGCCCTGTCTATTTAATCGAGACAAGTGCATTATACCAAGAATTATTCAATACTTCTGAAGTGCAGCATGATGTTCTTAGAACAGGAGAGATTGTTTCCGAGAAGTTGTTATCCATGTGGCGACACTGCGTGGGTGCCGAACCATCGTCTTTGGAGGAACGCAGACACATGGAGCAAGAGTGGTTGAATTTGGCTGTACAGCCGGGGCTTCTGCGGTTAATGAAGGATGGAGAGATTCAAAGCGTGTCCGAGGACGGAATTGACGAGTACATTATGCAGAAGGTCAGGGAGATTACGTTGACCAGACAGCCCGGTGAATTCATAAAAGCAGCCCGTGTCGTAGGTGAGGTGCTGGGTCATCTTGAACAAGCTCTTGGTGACGCATTCATTGAATACCGTATTCGACAACTGATCATACAGGGACGGCTTGAGATGGAGGGAAGGCCACATGCCATGCGATTTTACAGCGTGCGGCTTCCCCAGTAACTGAATGGACTGTTCCCGGTAAGTCATTTATTCTGGGAGCAGTCCCTTGATTCTTTCATGTCTTATTTTGATTCCATAATTCTAACAGGGGCCCTTCTTTTCCATAGACCGGATCGGTATCAGGGATTGGAACGTCTTGTATCTCCCGAAGCACCTTTGGCCGTTCCCCTGGTTCGCCCGTGCGTGTGTTGTAGCTCATCCCAGCAGGATAGGCGCCCGCAATACGAAAATCAGGGCTGGCCTCCAGCCGTTTATGTCCTGTTCCCGCAGGAAGCACGACAACGTCTCCCGTTTGCAAATAAACCTTCTGTCCTTTCTCCCCACCCAAAATGAGCTGCACGAACCCACTGACCACCGCAAGTACTTCATGAGCATTGCTATGATAATGATGATAGTCAAACACACCGTTAATCCAGCTGTTTCCCCAGCCGTTTCGGTTCAGCATGGTCTCTGCACGAGAGGAATCAGTTGCCCAAATCCCCTTATACAGAAGTACAGGCAGGCTCGGATGATTGGGAATCACTCCATCATCCTGGAATAGCAGCATCTGTATATTGTTCATTTCATCCTTCATCGTAAATATCACCTCCCTATGACATTACCCGTTTAATGCGGAAGAAGAACAAAAAACAGTTGTGAAATGCTACAAAATGTATCTCTTTAAGGTTATACTCAGAACATAAACTCTCTTTAGTGAACTTGTTGTATAAATCGCAAGGGGGAATGTGCTTGAATATTGTCATTACCGGGGCTTCTGGATTTGTTGGTTTTAACCTCTCTCAGTATTTGGCTCAAAAAGGACATCGGATCACCCTGGTGGATCAGGATGATTATTGTCAGAGACTTCTTCATAGGTCCCCACTTCATGAGATGTCCTTTATCTGCTGTGACCTTGCCGAGGACAGGTTTAACCTGCCACACGAAACGGATTATATCATTCATCTGGCAGCGATGCCGCACGTAGACTACTCGTATCATCACCCTAGAGAAGTGTTTCGTAACAACACCCTGAGTACACAGGCGATTTTGCAATATGCTTCGGAGCATCATATCCCCGTGGTACTGGCCTCATCCGTAGAGGTGTATGGAGGGGCGATGGGCAGAGTGTATCACGAATCGGATGAATATGCTCCGGTATCCCCTTATTCCGCATCCAAAGTAGCATGTGAGACGCTAGCGCTATCCTACGCGAAATGTTATCAACTTCCTGTCAAAATATTTCGGTTGACCAATCTCTATGGCCCTTGGCAGTTGCCAGATCGGATTATTCCACGTAACTTTGGCCGAATTATGGACGGCCTGCCGTTGGACATTCAGGGATCAGCTGTACGTGACTTCCTGTATGTAGACGATGCACTGCGAGCGATTGAACAGATTATGCTGAATGGACAAGATCAGCAGATCTATAACATTTCCACAGGTCATGGAACAACCATGCAAGAGATTGGAGAGCTATTGCAATCCCTTCACAGTACGATTCGAGCGAAGGAGATTCGGGAGCAGGAACCCACTCAGTCCAGAGGTTCAAGCCTGGTGGTTCACTCCGGTAAGTTACGGGCAGAGTTAGGCTGGTTCCCGCAAATCACATTGGAACAGGGACTGAAGCGAACCTTTCGTTGGTATCAGGAACATCCCGATTGGGTAAGACAATTCAGCCGTGAATATCATACGACAAGAGAAACGCGGGGTTTTATTATCGATATGGCCAGATACGCCGTTTCAACCGCCTAGGACAGATAAAAAAAGCCAGGGAAGGGAGTATTGAATAACACCTTCCTTGGCTTTTTCGCGCCCCCGTACACTTTGGAGTTTATTCCACCATGTACGGGAAGGCATTCACCTATATTTGCTGCACGAATCGTCGTGCGGTTTACGATAAACGGATGAAACTAGTGATGATCTTTGATATCAGCAATCTTGTCCTGCACAGCACCTTTGGCTTTGTCTTTCTTACCCTCAGCCTGAAGGGATCTGTTGTTTGTTGCATTACCGATTTGATCCTTCACTTCGCCTTTGGCTTTGTTTACGCCTGCTTTGATTTTATCGCTAGTTGAATTACTCATATCGAACATCTCCTTCGTTTCTGGTGTAGTCCTTATTAACCGGGATGTCCGTTTTCTAAACGTTCGCTTTTTCTTGCGGGCAGAAATTACTTCTGGATTATCTGTCAGAAATACTCCGTAGAAAGAGTCAGTATTAATATAGGCATTGCTACAAGGCGTGCTTCATTAACCGAACGAGAGGATGTTATGATATGAGCAATTATATTGGAAATGGTGCGTATTGCTACGCCAATTCAGCAGCCATATTGCTGTCGTCCATTGGAGAGAAGGTAGACCCTGGTCTGCTTGAAACCATCGGTGGCTTTTCACTAGGGGCCTTTCGAACGTTGGAAGATATTCTTTTTTTTGATAATTGTACCTCTAGTCCTGATCTGGCCATCAGCAAGGCAATGAGCATTCTGGGATTTAGTGTGCGCGAAAGTGTGCAATCACGGGGTACAGAGATGCCTTTAGATGAGCTAAAAGAGGCATTAAAGCAGGGTCCTGTGATGATGGGTCCGCTGGATATGGGCAAACTCGTCTACAATCCCAACTCTCCCAACCTGGGTGGTTGCGATCATTATGTAGTGGCGTTAAATATGGAAGGCGATGAAATATGCCTGCATGACCCCGCTGGATTCCCGAATGTCTTCCTGACACTGGATAAACTTGAGGAAGCATGGAAGTCTGAATTCCCGTGGAGTAGCGGTGTGTATCGACGATGGTGGAGTCCGGAACGCATTGAACAGCCTGATCTGGAGGAGATTAACCGCCGCGCTTTTACTTGGTTCAAATCAAGCCTTACAGAACAGATCCATGATATTGCTGCACAGGAGGGAAGAACCGGAGCTTCAGCTATTCTACGTAAGGCGGAACAGGTTCGTGCTGGAGCAATCGATGGTAATGAGTGGGCTCATTATGTGTATTTTGCTCTGCCAGTAGGCGCGCGTCGTGCCCATGATTATGGCTTGTTTTTTAAAACAATCCATCCTGACCTTTCTGCTTTGAAATACGCACAATCCCGCCAATTCGGGGAATGCCAATCCCGTCTTGTCTCCCGGAACTGGGAGGCTGCTGCGACAATTATGGTGGCACTCGCGGAGACGGAAGCTATGATCCAAGCTGCTATCATGAAGATGGAATAATTTAAGTAAAGCAAGGCGATGAGAAAGGGAGATACACATGGATGAATTAGCTAACAATCGCCATATCATGATAGGGGAAGATGAGGCATTCGAGAATCGGCAAAAGAAGTCTGACATTGCGCTTATCCAACGAGCCCAAGCTGGGAATACAGAGGCCTTTGGTGAGTTGATTCACCGTTACCGGGGGCAATTGTTCCGTTATGTGCGATCACTTACGCATGATTCTTATCTCGCAGAGGACATTTTACAGGATGGGCTTATTCGTGCGTTCATTCATATGGGACAGCTTCAGAATGCCGAGCGTTTTATGGCCTGGATGCAGCGCATTATGCGTAATCAGGCGTATTCACATATGCAACGCCGAGAGCAGCAGCGGGAACAACACTTTTCTTCGTTCTTTGCATTCGGATATGGAGCTGATGATGCCTCATGGAGCGATCAAGACTCGCTCGACATGACGTTGAGTTGTCTTTTGGATGACACCGATCGAAGATCGCAGGAAAAAGGCAATGATCCGTATCAAGCTATCGTTCAGCAGGAGATGAGGACCAATCTCCACAAGCTCCTGGGTTGTCTGAATGAGAGAGAGCAACAGGTCTTTACATCGTATTGGATGGAGCAGCTGTCGCCGCAAGAAATTGCCTGCAAATTCAATCTGACAAGTGCCAATGTGTATCAAATTCTGTCGCGTTCACGTAAAAAAGTATCGCAGCTTCATATTCATTTATCCGTAGAAGAAATGCTGGCAGAGTGGCATTCACTCAGGCAAAATCGAGTGATTCTGGAGGAACCCCTTTCTTTTCGGGACCCGCAAACCTGGAACTCGGCAGCAGCATCCATTCACGAGATGTTAGGTTATATCGGTTCATCTCCATCTCTCCCCATGGTTATGGGGATGAGTGGACTTTCTTTTCGTCTGACCATCCTGCCTCAGGATATACATATCGCTGGACCCACCGCCTATAATTTCAAAGAGGTGCTTACCAGAGGATTGCAACATCTGGGTTATCGTTCCCAAGCGGTTGAGGCTTTGGCGAGCGAAGCGGGGCTCAATGCCAATCTGGTCGATCCTTCGATGCTAGAGGAGAAAGCGAAGGGGAAAAGGTTGCTGAATCCAAGGCTTGTTCGGGCCCTCTCCTTGATTCGTACCTCCATTCATCGGGGAATTCCGGCTGTGGTATGGGATCTGAACATTCCCGAATTCGGATTGATCTATGGCTATGATGATGCCGCACGGACCTTATACGGTATTGATTTCATTAAATCAGGGTCAATTCCCTATGATCATGTAGGCCGGGGTGTGAATCAGGAAGTATTTGTACTGGCAGCGGAATCAGATGGCATGATACGAGAAATGAACTTGCGCGCAGCGCTGACAGCTGTTTTGGCTCATTACCGTGGGGAGGACCCGTATACCTTGCCGAACACAGTCAGTGGTCTGGCTGCCTATGCGGCTTGGAGAGAAGCCCTGGAATACAGACAGGTAGAACCAAACGGTCACGCCTATAACATTGCAGTTTTGTGGGATGCAAGACGTTATGCCGGTGAGTTTTTCAGGGAACTTTCTATAAAATGGGCTTCAATTCCCCGCTATTCCAGCTTAATTCCATTCTGTCTTCAGGCTGAAGAGTTATATCGAATGATGGCCCAAAGGTTAAACGAGCTCAAGCAGTGTTTTCCTTTTCCTGAAGGAGGAAAGCCAAACGGGAAGCTTCAGGAAAATCAGGCTATCTCGATACTTCTGGAGGTGGAGGAATTGGAGCGAGCTGCTGTCGTTGCAATAGAATCGTTGCGTGAGGGAATGGCTCAGCATTCCCCGGAAATAGTTATGGTGTGACCTAAATGTAATGATCAGATCGGGAGAACAGTGAAACATATATCAGGAGGCAGGACGATCCGTCTGGCCTTCTTTCTGTCTTTTTTTGCTTTCATGCCGCGATAGGTTCATACTTGAACAAGAAATGATGTCATTTCAGGAATAAGGCTGCACTCCTGGCTGCATAATAACGACAGTGACCAAATTCGTTGCATGAATTTCATGATTTTGGAAAACAATTCCTGTATATTTGGATCGAAAAAATCCCTCCTTGTGTACATATCGCACATATGGTCATATGTGATCTTGTCTTAATACCACATGTGGTAGGAACACAGATCTCCAGACAGGAGGGTAAGCCGTTTTAACGTGGCTCAAAGCTTGACAAAAAAATCGATTTTGTTACAATGTTCACAATATCTTCACAAGTGTAAAAAATTTCTTTTTCATGTTCATGTGTAAGAGGTGTAATATAGGGGTATAGAGTTCGGTTTCGGCCTGCTTGTCGTTTTGCGTCAACACATGTTGTCCGCAATAGACCCAAGATACAATACATGATGTGGGAGCGGCCTTTGGGCTATGCTCATTCTATTGTGTGAAATTTGGTACATTTAGTTGTATTGGTTGTATTTGTGGTTCGACTCTGCTTGACAGGCATCATGAAAGTCGCGGACTTCTATCCCAAAGTAAAGGAGGACTTTCTCTTATGTCACAATCGCCTACTCAACAAGAGGTGCCGGTTACAGAAGGTGCCGACGTTTCCGAGCGCCAGTCCTTGGACGTACTGGATCAACTGATGAAGCCTGAGGTACAGGAGTCTCTGACCGTTCTGGTGGAGAACCTGCCTAAACTGGCTGAAATGGTCACTGCAATGACCAAAGCTTATGACTTTGCACAAAGCGTAGCTACAGACAAAGTTCTGATCAGCGACACAATGAGCGCAATGGGCGAGTTTGCTAAGCCTGTTGTAGACAAAGCTAAAGGTGTAGCTTCTGCTGCCATCGAAGCGAGTGATCGTGCGCAAGCCGAGCAAACTTCGGTTGGTTTGTTCGCTATGCTCAAAATGCTTAAAGATCCAAACGTACAACAAACGCTGCGTTTTGCTCAATCATTCCTGAGCATCCTGAACGAGCGTCAACAACAGCAACGTTAAGATTAGAAGAACGGAGGATGGATATGTCGAAGCAAATCTTGATCTTGGGCGGAGGTTATGGAGGTCTGTTGACTGCGCTGACAGCGCGTCAATACCTGACACCGGAAGAAGCGACTATTACAGTCGTGAACCGTTACCCTACGCACCAAATTATTACGGAACTGCACCGTCTTGCAGCGGGAAGCATTGCTGAAAAAGCAGTTGCCCTTCCACTCGAAAAATTGCTGCGTGGCAAAAATGTGAACCTGAAAATCGATACGGTGGATACAATCAAGCCGGACGAGAAAAAAGTTCTCATGACCAGCGGTTCTACTTACTCTTACGATGCACTCGTTGTTGCCTTGGGCAGTGAAACGGCATTCTTCGGAATTCCGGGATTGCAGGAGTACAGCTTCACGCTGAAATCCGTTAGCGATGCTAACCGCATTCGTGCACACGTGGAAGCTCGTCTGGATGCTTACAAACAATCCGGCAACAAAGCAGACGCTACGTTTGTTATTGGTGGCGGTGGTTTGACAGGTATCGAGCTTGTTGGTGAATTCGCTGACCTTCTTCCGGCTGTATGCCAGGAAAAAGGGATCGACTTCAAAGAAGTTTCCCTGTATACAGTTGAAGCAGGTCCTTCCATCCTGGCAGGATTCCCGCCAGAATTGGTTGAGCGTGCCAAATCGAGTCTGGAAAAACGTGGCGTTAACTTCATCGTTGGCGTAGCGATTACCGAAATGAAAGAAAATGAAGTTCTGCTGAAAGACGGAAGCTCGATCCCTACGAACACTCTCGTATGGACAGGCGGCGTTCAAGGTAATGCAGTTGTTGCCAATAGCGGAATTGAAGTGGATCGTGGCCGTGCGAAAGTTACGGAAGTTCTGCAATCCACATCCCATAAAGACGTGTTTGTTGCTGGTGACAGCGCAGTGGTCTTCCCTAGCGAAGGCGCTCGTCCATACCCTCCAACAGCACAATTGGCTTGGCAAATGGGTGAAACCATTGGTCACAACCTGGGCGTAATGTTCAAAGGTGGCGCAATGGAATCTTTCACACCAGTATTCTCCGGTACACTGGGAAGTCTGGGTCGTAAGGATGCTGTCGGCATGATCGGTGGCAACCAGACTCGTCTGAAAGGTCTGCCAGCGACCATGATGAAAGAAGCAAGTAACATCCGTTACCTTGCTCATATTCACGGTTTGTTTGCACTGGCTTACTAAGATCCGTACGTCATGCAGCACAAAAAGGTACCCCAATTGGGGTACCTTTTTTGTTGCAGCCATGATTAGCCCAGGGGCATATATATGCATTTCCTGACGGTAGGTAGATGTATCCATGTTGTTATCGTATATTGTGGGTCAAAGGCGCTCGGAATAAAGCATATGGGGCGTATGGTATATTAAAGGAAAGACGTGTTATCTGCATCACACCAGATGCGCTGAACAGTAGTAATACATAGCAGCCGACGCTTAGAAGCGTCGGCTTTCGTTTAAATTAAAGACAAGTCTGTTTTATAAAAAGCTGGTTTTTATAAAAAGGAAAACCGAGAGGAGAATGACAATATGAACGTATTAGTGATTGGAGCGAACGGACAAATCGGTAAATTTCTGGTGCAGCAGCTGGCACAGGAAGGGAAACATCAGGTCACCGCAATGATTCGCAAACCGGAACAGGCAGACGCATTAAAAGAGCTGGGAGCCAATGTGGTCATCGGGGATCTGGAAGGCAGCGTGGATGATCTGGCCGAGGCGATGAAGGATCATAATGCCATTGTCTTTACAGCGGGTTCCGGTGGATCTACGGGTGCAGACAAAACATTGCTCATTGATCTGGATGGTGCGGTGAAAACGATGGAGGCAGCGCAGCAGCAGGGGATTACCAGATATATTCTGGTCAGTGCGTTTGGGGCAGATCAGCGGGAGAAATGGTCGGATGCCATCAAGCCGTATTATGTGGCGAAGCATTATGCGGATCGGGCGTTATTCGCAAGTGAACTGAATTACACCATTATCCGTCCTGGTGGTTTGAAAAATGAGCCGGGCACCGGAAAGATTTCCGTAGGAACAGACCTGAAACCGGGAAGTATTCCACGCGAGGATGTGGCTCGTGTAATTGCTGCTTCCCTCCAGGAGGAGAAGACGTATCGAATGGCTTTTGATCTGATCGCAGGGGATGACTTGGTAGAGGATGCCTTAGGTAAATTGTAATTCGTATTGTAATATAACGGGAGAATGGAATGACGGGATGAGGGGGAGCTCTGTATGAATGAAGCCGTACTGGTGATCGAGGATGAGCCCAAAATTGCACGCCTGCTTGAACTGGAATTACAATACGAAGGATATCAGGTAGGCAAGGCAGGCAGCGGAACAGAAGGGCTGGAGATGTATGTAGACGGTCAATGGGATCTGATTCTGCTGGATATCATGCTGCCGGGTCTGAGTGGAATTGAGGTATTACGGCGGATTCGAGTCAAGGATGCCACGGTGCCCATTCTGATGCTTACAGCCAAAGACTCTGTGGAAGACAAAGTATCGGGACTTGATCTTGGAGCCAACGACTACATCACCAAACCGTTCCGGATCGAAGAGCTGCTCGCGAGAGTGCGTGCGGCACTGCGTCTGAGAGCAGCCTCGGCCGCTGCCCATTCTGCCTCTTTAGTCACACGGGATACGGCGCAATCAGCGGAGCGCACGGCGGAAAACGAGACAGGTTGGCTTACCGCAGGTGACTTGAAGCTGAACGAAGGAACCCGTGAGGTATCTAGGGATGGTCAACCAATTGAGCTTACCCCGCGTGAGTTCGATCTGTTGGTATATCTGCTGCAAAATCAGCGCCAGGTGCTCAGCCGGGACCAGATTGTTCAGGCCGTCTGGGGATACGATTATTATGGAGATACGAATGTGGTGGATGTGTATATCCGTTATGTGCGCAAAAAAGTGGATAGCGGATTCACACCACCCTTAATACATACCGTTCGGGGTGTTGGTTACGTCCTGAAGGAGCAAGTATGAGTCTGCGCAGCAAAATTTACGGATACTCGTCCGTATTGTTCGCCGTGCTGCTGATTGCCGTGAACCTGTCGGTATACATCGTGTTTGAACGAATGTCGATCGATAACGAGATCAAGCGGGTCGAAGCCGAGGCCGAGTCTATTGTAAAAGGAGTACGGCAGTCTGCCGGCTCCATTCCGCCGGACGACTTGTTACGAGCCTACGCGCCGCTGGACGGCATGCTGCGGATCGTTAATGAAGACGGCACCAGCTCCCCGCCGGTGACGACCTCAGCAGAGGAGCAGCTGAGCAAGCTGTCTTTCAAGTACGAAAGCGAAAAGAAATCCGAATATACCCAGGTTGGACAAATCGGATATGTCTGGGTTTCTGTGCCCGTCATCTGGCCGGACGGTGAAGTGGTGAATGTACAAGTCACCGAGAGCATTGAAGATACCGAGAATAGCCTGTCCGTGCTTCGTACAGTTCTTGTTGCCGTGACCATCATTGCGCTGATTCCGGCCATCATCTCCAGCCGTATTCTGGCGAACCGGATGACACGGCCGATTCAGCAGATGACTCGCACAATGAGCGATATCCAGTCCAGTGGTCAGTTCAAGCGACTTCCGCTGGATGAAAGATCGAAGGATGAGCTGAAAACAATGGGGCAGACGTTCAACCGCATGATGGACCTGCTCGAATCCAACTTCGAGCGGCAGGAGCGCTTTGTTTCTGATGCTTCACATGAACTAAAAACACCACTCACCATTATTGAGAGCTATGCCAGTCTGCTGCAACGACGCGGCAAGGATAGACCCGAGGTATTCGACGAAGCGGTGGAGGCCATTCTGTCCGAATCCGTGCGCATGCGGGAGATGACCGAGCAGCTGTTATTGCTGGCAAAGCAGCCAGAGCAGTGGAATGTGCAGCTGGAGCGGGTGGATATTACCCGGCTTGCGCTGGATTCCACCCGTGCGTTTCGCGAAGCCTATCATCGGGAAGTCCACTGCGATGATCCGGGTAGTATATGGGCGGTTAGCGATGTGAGCAAGCTGAAGCAGATGCTTTTTATTTTGCTGGACAATGCCCGCAAGTATAGTGAGAATGCCATTGAAGTCCGGCTGGAGGCAAAAGGGCAGGAGTGCCGGATACGGATTGTGGATACGGGGATCGGTATGCGGGAAGAAGAGTTGTCCAAAGTGTTTGACCGCTTCTATCGTGTTGATCCAGCAAGAACACGCAGCGGGGGAGCAAGTGGTTCGGGCTTGGGGCTTTCCCTTGCCAAAGATATTGCAGGAGTCGTGGGCGCGCGTATTGAACTAAGCAGCACCGAGGGCAGAGGAACCGAGGCTTTGATTATTTTGCCCACTTCCGTACAGAACAGGCCGCTCTCATGAAATTCTCATTCTTCTCTTATATACTGGTAAACACAGTACGAATTCGGATCATAAGTGAGAGAGCGCAAGGGGGAAACATGATGGAAGAGCATGAGGGGCATCCTGAAATGAAGAGAGAAGAACACGGAAGCAGCCGATGGGCTAAGCCAAGACGTTCATTTTGGTGGGGTGCGGGGTTGCTGGCTCTATTTGTTCTTATAGCGTTCATGTGGTGGAAGCCGTGGCAATCAGGCCGAGAGATGTTAACTGCAGATGCAGTGGCCCAATCGGTCTTGGATCAATATCCGGGAGAGATTGTGAATTCCACGTTGAAGGACGGAACCTATATCATGCAGCTCCGCTCGGAAACAGGATTGTATGACGTCCAAGTGGATGCGGTTACGGCGACCGTGAATTCCATTAAACGGCTGGAGTCCAATCCGCAAGCCGAGGAGAAGACGTTATGGAGCCGGGAACAGATCAAGACGGAATTGCTGAAGCAAACGGATGCCGAGCTGGTATCGCTTGAGCTCGTCGAGCAGCAGGGAAGCCCGGTGTATGTGGCGGTATTAAAGATGAAAGGCAATGGCCAGGAGCAATGGACCATTGATCCGTATAACGGAGAGAAGCTGTCTTCAAAGACACTGGAAGCATCTTCACCCGACGAGACGACAGGGGAAGGCACCAAGACTCCATTTCTGAGCGAGAAAGAAGCAGAGCGGAAGGCACTGGCTAAGGTTCCCGGGGAAGTGGATGATATCGAGCTTCGTGGAACAAATAGCGGCAATCCGTACTATCTGGTGGAAATCGACCTGGAGGATGGTCGGGAAGCCATCGTGCAGGTGAATGCCATTTCGGGGGCGATTCGGTCCGTGACCTGGGATGAGGCCGAAGATTAAGGACTCCGAGTAGGTTCAAAAGCTCTGTATGAAACCATGCACATTGCTATTCAAGGAATAATGTGAGTGTTCTCCTCATTTTCTCATCAAATTCTAATCTGGCTCTCGCTGAACTCTCATTCGTCCAAGTTAATCTATAACTGTAGATGAGAACGAGAACAATAACGAGGAGATGATGATAATGATGAACAAACATAAACTATGGATTGGCAGCTTGTCGGCAGCGGTATTGCTCGGAGGATCAGCCGTTGCGGCTAGTGGGAGTGTGAACGGACAATCGGTACAGCCTGCGCAAACGTCCACTACACAATCAGTAACACAGACCCAGAAGAACACAGGTAAATTGCTGACGGTCGCACAGGCAAAAGAAGCAGCCTTGAAAGCAACCGATGGTAAAGTGGATGATGTGGATCTGGAGCGCAGAAACGGTCAGACGTTCTACGAAGTCGAAATCGACAAAAAAAGGAGCAATGATGTTGTCGTCCGTTTGGACGCCTATACAGGTAAAATCCTCGCAGTAGTCGATGATGAAGATTACGATGACGACGATGATTATAATGACACTGTGGCAGGCGCTTCTTCCAATCAAGCCGCTTCGAAACAAGTTAAACTGACAGAGGCCCAAGCTTCGAACATTGCCCTGAAACAGGTGACAGGTGGAAAAGTAACCAAAATCGAACTGGATCATGATAACGGCCGCTATGTTTATGAAGTGGAACTGAGAACAGCAGACGGCGAAGCCGATGTAGACGTCGATGCCAACACGGGTAAAGTGCTGTCGTTTGATCAGGACTTTGACCACGAAGATTAAGAAGCAGCGTTAACAGGCAAGGAAACGGATATCAACAACGTATACCTGTACGTGCCTCAAGAGCTAGAGAGCTTACATTATAGGCGATAGGGTAGATATAGCGGGGACGCTTCAAATGAAGCGTCTTTTTGCTGTTCACTCCGTAAGTTCAGTGTGTATTCGTACATGTTCCGCAGGATTGTTCACTATTCGAGCATGGGGATGGCGGATACAATCGTAATCAGGAGGTGAGTGCCGAGCCAGTCTGAGAGATAGGTAATTGATGAAATGCATCATCGATCGGAGGAAGAAGAGACGTATCGATTTTATTGTAAGCGCTTTATTAATAAATTCGGAGGTGCAATGTTCTATGAACGAGGGTCGGTTGGAAAAGAAAACAAATCCGCATCGTTTTACTCATCGACTTTGTTATCTGCTCGTTCTAATCTTGGCGCTGCAATCGCTAGGTATGCTGGTCGCTCCAGGACAACAGGCTTCCGCTGCTCCGCTCAGTGTGACCAACGGAGTACAGTTCAAGGATACAAGTGGCAATGTTGTTCACGCTCACGGGGGCGGGATGATCAAAGCAAACGGGTACTATTACTGGTTTGGAGAGAACCGCAATCCGAATGGAACGTTCAAGGCGGTTTCCGTATATCGTTCAGCAGATCTGAAAAACTGGGAGTATCGCAATGATGTGCTCACCAGCAGCTCGGCAGCCGAGTTGAACATTTCCAACATCGAACGCCCGAAAGTGATATATAACAGTGCAACAGGCAAGTATGTCCTTTGGATGCACAAGGAAAACGGAGTCGATTACGGTGAAGCCCGAGTGGCTGTAGCGACTTCAAGTACGGTGGATGGCAATTATACGTATGTGGGCAGCTATCGTCCGCTTGGCTATGACTCGAGAGATATGACGGTATACAACGACAACGGAACGGCTTATCTCATCTCAGCAACCAAAGTGAATGCCGACCTGAATATCTACAAGCTTTCTCCTGATTTTCTTGGAGTGGAATCGCTCGTAACGACGCTGTGGCCGGGTCAGTATCGTGAGGCACCTGCCATGTTCAAAAAAGGAGGCGTCTACTTCCTGATTACATCCGGGGCTACGGGTTGGAATCCGAATCAGGCCAAATATGCGACTGCCTCCAGCATAACGGGCACGTGGAGCGGCTTGAGCAACTTCGGAGATAGTACAACCTATGGTTCCCAATCGACTTACGTCCTTCCGGTGGAAGGCTCACAGACAACCTCCTATCTCTACATGGGCGATCGTTGGGCGGGTGCCTGGAACGGGCCTGTGCAGGATTCGAAGTATGTCTGGCTACCCTTGTCTTTCCCGAGTGCAACCAGTCTGGCGATGAACTGGGCAAGCAGTGTTACCATTGATGCAGCTACGGGTTTCGTAACAGGAGTGGATACGCCCGATGTATGGGACCCCAATGCTTCGTATCAGTTGATTAGTCGCAAAAGCAATAAATTGCTGAATGTCATCGGTGGTTCTTCGGATAACGGTGCCGATCTGGAGCAGCGTGCAGATGGGGGTAAGAGCAGTCAGCAGTGGCAGATTACCGATGCAGGTGGCGGTTATGTCAAAATCATCAACCGATCCAGCGGCAAGCTGATCGGTGTGGAAAATGGCTCCACAGCAGATGGAGCTGTTATTGAACAGTGGAACGATGGCGGCTGGGCCAGTCAGCAATGGCAGTTGGTTAGTGTGGGTGGTGGTTACTATAAATTGAAGAATCGCAGCACAGGCAAGCTGCTTGATATTTCTTCGCAATCCCTGGCAGACGGGGCTGCCGCAATCCAGTGGACGGATAATGGCGGTACGAATCAACACTTCCAGATTGTTAAGGTTCAATAAGGATTTATTTTAAGGTAGCGTTATGATCAAAAATGATCATAGAAACCCTTGTCCCGCCCCTATAGGTGAGACAAGGGTTTTGTGATGCTTTCACCATTGTTACGTGAATGATCTGTGCTGGGATGATACCCAGATGATTTCTCATGTTGCGATGTATTTCCGATCATTTCCATCCCAATCTGTGGTAAACTAGTAGAATTGTAGAAATAGATAGGACAGGGGCTGGAAAACGAAGTGAGTGAAAAACAAGTACTGTCAATTGAAGGCTTGCGTATGCGGTATAACGGGCGTTATGTGCTGAATGGTATTGATCTGGAAGTGAATCGGGGCGAGATGATTGGATACATCGGTCCGAATGGTGCAGGTAAAAGCACCACGGTCAAGATTTTGCTCGGACTGGTTGAGGGATATGTGGGTACGGTTCGCATCTTTGGTAAGGATATTGCGGACGGTGACGTGGAATATAAACGCAGAATCGGTTATGTACCGGAAGTCGCGGAGCTATATGAACAATTAACCCCGGCAGAGTATCTGACGTTTACAGGAGAATTGTATGGGTTGTCCTATGAGGATGCCGATTATAAGGCAAAGCAGTTGATGGACTGTTTTGGACTGGAGAAATCATATCATTCCCGCATTGCTTCCTTCTCCAAAGGCATGCGCCAGAAAGTGCTGTTGATCTCCGCACTGTTACATGACCCGGATCTGTTGTTCCTGGATGAACCACTCAGCGGTCTGGATGCCAATAGTGTAATGGTGGTGAAGGAGATTTTGACACAGCTGTCGGCCAAAGGCACGACCATATTCTATTCGTCACACATCATGGATGTGGTGGAGAAGATCAGCAGCCGTATCGTCCTGATTGCCGAAGGACGCGTGATGGCAGATGGTACGTTCAAGCAGCTCCAGCAGCAATCCATGGAAGGCTCGTTGGAGGAAGTATTCAATCAGCTGACGGGCTTTAATGAGCATCAGGCCATTGCGGAACGCTTTGTGTCCATTGTGCAGGAGGTGTACTGATATGGCGGATTCCTCCGACTTCCGCACGCTGAAGATTCTGGATCATTTTCGGCCTATCATCGCCAAAACGGGAGCGGATTATGATGTGCTGCGTTTGATTCTACGGGTGAAGTTCCAGATGGATCAGCGCAGGGTGCCAACGGTATTGTCAGCCCGCAGTGGCAATAAGGAACAGAAAGAAGGCAATCTGTATCTGCGTTCCCTCTGGTTATACGGACTGATGGGGCTAATTATGGTTCCATTTGTTGCCTGGGATACGGGACAATACATGCTCCAGATGGGTCTTGTGACCGCCATGTTGATGTTTATGATCATGACCTCCATGATCTCGGACTTTTCTTCGGTACTGCTCGATATCCGGGATCGTAATATCATCATGACGAAGCCGGTAAACGGGCGTACCGTTGGTATGGCTCGTGCCATCCACGCAGGAGTCTATCTGCTGTTACTGACAGGCTCGCTGACAGCTGCACCGCTAATCGCGGGATTGATAACTCACGGGATCGGCTTTTTCCTGCTTTTTCTGGTGGCACTGATTCTAATTAATATGTTAATTCTGGTGGCCACGTCCCTGTTCTATTTATTCATGATGAAGTTTCTGGATGGCGAGAAGCTGAAAGACATGATTAATATGGTGCAGATCCTGCTCTCCATCGGGATTGCTGTAGGATATCAGCTGGTCATACGCTCGTTCAGCATTATCGATTTTAATATGGTGTTCACGCCTGCCTGGTGGCAGTTACTTCTGCCTCCGGTATGGTATGCAGCAGCATTTGAGTTGCTGTTCAGCGGTGGGGGAGATGCATGGCTGTATGCTTTTTCGGCGCTTGCTTTGATCGTGCCTATGGTAAGTCTGCTGGTGTATGTGAAGCTGATGCCTTCCTTCGAATTGTATCTGGAAAAAATGGCACATGCAGGTCAGGCTTCTGGACGAAGACGTGGGAGATGGGACCGCATTATGGCGAAGGTATTCTCCCGTTCCAGAGAAGAGCAGGCGTGTTTTCGTTTGTCTGCCAGTATGATGCGAAGTGAAAGGGAGTTCAAGCTGAAGGTATACCCTTCGGTTGGCTTATCTTTTGTATTGCCTTATGTATTCTGGTTCACCCAGTTGCAGAGCTCCTCTTGGGCGGAATTCAGGGAGAGCTCCTTCTTTTACACGCTATATAGCGTGCTCTTGCTGATTGTGTCGGTTGTGATCATGCTAAAATATTCTGGACAATACAAGGCATTTTGGACCTTCCGGGCGGCTCCGCTGGCCAACGAGAACGTGTTATATAGCGGAGCGCTGAAGGCTTTCTTATGCAATATGTTTCTGCCCGTGTTTATATTGAATGCCATCGTATTTGTGTGGACCTTTGGGCTGCGGATTCTTCCTGACCTGGTTATTGTATTGTTGGTGGCAACCGCACTTATCCCCTTGTCTGGAAAACTGTTGCTGAGAAAACCGCCGTTCTCCCAATCCTTTAGTGTGGCCGGGCAGAGTGACGGCTGGTTCGTATTTGCCGTCTTTCCGCTCATGGCATTGTTATGGGGATTACATGTATTCATCCGTACGATACCAGCAGGCATCTGGATCTATGCAGCACTGCTGATAGTGGCCAATGTGCTGCTCTGGACGATGCTGCACCGGGTAAAGCGAGTGCCTCTAACGGTTGAAGGTTAGATGCAGTAGCGGGTTGAGGTTGAAGGATGAAGGTTGGAAGATGTAAGCGTGAGGAAAAGTTGCTTCAAGCCACTCCGGTTCGCTGACCCGGAGTGGCTTTTTTATTTTTTCAAATTCGTTCAGGTTCTCTAGCTGATATGCCGAATCTTAATTATGGAGAAAAGGATATGGCCAAGGTAACCGTAATCTCGATTTGGAGTATTTGGTCGCTGGAGACGTTGGAGTGTAGCGTTCAATTGGTGGATTCAATCGGTATGTTAAGTCTGAGGTGTTCCACTTTGCAGGACAGCTTCTGCCAGCTGGTCGGCTGCATCTGCCGTGGAGATGGCAGCTTGCTCCGCTTTCGCATAGACCTTGGACAGCGTGCCCGCAATCCCCGCCACCTTTTGGCGGATCAGGTCGGGCCCTGCGCCTTCCAGCTCGCAGGCGGTGCTGATGATTCCGCCTGCATTGAGCACATAGTCAGGCGCGTACAGGATGCCGCGCGCCTGCATGCGGCGAACAACCAGCTCCCGGTGGCTGAGCTGGTTGTTCGCCGCCCCGGCAACGATGGAGCAGCGCAGCTCCTCCACCGTTGCCGGGGTCAATACGCCCCCTAGGGCACAGGGGGCGAACACCTTGCAGTCAGCGGCGTGAATACGGGCCGGATCGGCCGGGGTGGCGCCGCTGAACTGCATAAGGGCACGTTGTACACGTTCCGGTACAACGTCTGCCACAATGAGCCGTGCCCCGGCTGCATGCAGGTAACGGCACAGGGCATGCCCGACCTTGCCCAGTCCCTGGACGGCAACGGAAATGCCCTGCAAGGCGCCAATGCCCAGGTGACGCAGCGATGTTACAATGCCAGTGTATACACCATAGGCGGTCATATCGGCCGTGAAGTCATCCTGTGCGCCAAGCGATCCGGTGGTATCCGTCACGTATGCCGTCTCCAGCCTAATCTGGTCCATGTCTGCCGCCGTAGTGCCCAGATCCAGACCAGTGACATATCGACCTTTCAGTCTTTCCAGGGAACGACCAAGCGCACGGAAAATCGCTGCACGTTTGGAGGCTTGCAAGCTCAAGGCGTTGCTGTTCGAAGGTTCGGGCTCTCTGTTGGTACTTATCACGGATGAATTTAAATTTCCGTCATCTGTGCTGTTCCCGAACTCTATTTGCGTTCCCGCTTCGCTTTCCCCAGCTTCTTGATCCCCGTGTGTTTGCCCCTTGGATTTCTCGTTCGTTTTCTTAAGGATTTTACCGCCTGGACTGCTACCAATTGTTATATCCCCCAGCCCGGCTGGTACATCCCACACCACAACTTTACCCCCGCCATAGGGCAGACCGGAGACCGCCGATTTGTAGGTCATGCCCCTGGCGAGTTTGATGGCATCCCGAACCGCTTCCTCTTCCGACGCATACGTCCAGCAGCGGCAACCCCCAAGTGCTGGACCCAGCACTGTACTATGAATGGCAATGACGGCCTTGAGCCCGCTGCGGGGATCATGGCAAAATATGAGTTCTTCCATACCTTCCCGCTCCATCTCGTGCCACACCTGCATGGCGGTTCCCCCTTTTTGGTAACCCTGGTATCCCGAACCTGTTTGCCTGTACGCCTCAATCTCGTTGTTGATCGTTCAGCATATTCAGACATGCAGGTTTTCGCCCCTGGATCTCTCGCCGGGTTGATAATGAGCAGAAAGGGCTCTATAATGGCAGTTCCGGCATGCCTATGGGCAGAAAATATAGCCCGATTTATGTTCAACCCGTTTAAAGTGACCACATAACGTCCAATGATGGAGATAGAGTAAACGTACAGAAGCGTAAATGACATGCAGGGGAAGCGGAACGAAGGCACGTAACAAACGGCCATTCCGGTGTGAAAGTCAGGAAAGAGGGATTGCGATTGTTTAAAATATTGGTATTTATCTTTTTGATCCAGATTGTGTATGTATCCGCGTATACACTTCGGATGATCTTGACGCTCAAAGGACAAAAATATATTGCTGCGCTCATCAGTATGGGTGAGATTGTAATCTATGTTCTCGGTCTGAATCTGGTACTCAAATATCTGACCCAGCCTTCTGCGTTGATTGTGTACGCCGTTGGTTACGGGCTGGGTGTCTTACTCGGTGCCTGGATTGAGGAGAAGATTGCACTCGGTTACGTTACCGTTAAAGTTATATGTAATCAGATGGGCGGGGATGTGGCGAATGCCCTGCGTGATAAAGGTTACGGCGTTACCGCCTGGGTTGGGAGTGGACGTGACGGAGACCGGCTGGTTATGGAAATTCTGGCGAAACGCAAAAACCAGAAACTGCTCTATCAGACCATCCTGGCGCTGGATCCCAAAGCATTTGTCATTACTGTCGAACCCAAACAGTTCCATGGTGGATTCTGGACACGTTCTATAAAAAGGTAGAATAGGGGTTGTCTCAAAAGAGCTCCCCATTTCGTTAGGCTAGGCTGCACGGCTGGCCAATGTGATGCGCTAAACTTGCGAGGTGCTAACGACTCTACCGCAAGCTAAACGGCTAATTCTCCAAGCATGCAAATTTTAACGAACTTCAGTGACGTTATATCGGTGCAAAAACAGTGTCAGGGCCTAAAAATCGACCTAATGGATGAAATAACGTCTCTGTGATTCGTTACATCCCAAATGGTACAAATGGGAGTGAATAGCGTGTGTCAGGTTCGTTAGCCAAAATAACGCGGAATAAGGGGCGTCCACCGTCAAGCTCATGACTTATGGAACAGCCCCTTCAGTTGGTTGGTACAAAATATGGAAGAGTCATTCTTCAAAATATCTTTGGTTAATATGATAATATGCTGGCCGCTCACCTCTTTTTTCAATAAGAGATAGGCCCAGGAGATCTTTCATTGTTTTCCTCAGAGTCACTTCCGACTTTCCTGAGATTTCAGCCAATTCTTTAATAGTTAGACCACTACCCGAGTCGAAGAAATGGTTTTGGGCTAAGACAAACATGATATTTCGATATAAATCATCTTTTTCGAGGAGGATCGGTTCTTTTAATAATTTGTGATTTGCGATACTCAACAGTTCATTTTTTTCCTTCAATTCCCCGTTCATTTGATGCAGCGTATTGAGGATAATCTCCAAAAAGCACTCGATGAAAAAATTCAGTTCTCCACAGCTTCGAATGCTGTTTGTTATTTCAAAAGCCTCAAGGTATTTGGTTCTAAAGGTGTTGCACCCTCTTGATAGCGAAAGTGTACATATTTCTCCCAGAACATCTGATAGATATAAACTACTAATGAAGCGCGAGGTTCTTCCATTACCATCATAGAACGGGTGTACATAGCCATAAAAATAATGACCGATGGCTACTCTGATCATTAGAGGAATATCATCATGATTATTCATAAAATTCAATAATTCTTCCATCGCAACCAAAATATCTTTTTCGGGTGTGATACCTTGATGAATAATCTTTCCACTTCCAGACTTTTTCTGAACAAAGGTAGCTTCCTTTCTAAAGATATCTCCATCTGGTAATTCCTTGGGATCGATTTCTCCATTTGTTATTTCATCGTATATAATCCGTATATCTTCTGACGACTGAGGGAACTTGATCTCATTACTCAAAAGCGCCATATACGATTTAATCATACTTTCAAATCTTTTTTTTGATTTTACTTTTAACTGGATTTCTTTTGTGCTTCTTGCAATCTCTTCCCTTGTACTCCTGATCCCTTCTAGATCATTGGTATTATAGAGTTCCTCCACTAAGCATTCATTAATAAATTGATTCTGAGCAACCTTAGACAATGATTCAAAAGTTGCCTGGAAATCACGAGAGATTGAATGGATATTATTAACAAGATTTAGAAGTTGATTTGTAGGAATGTAATAAAGCTCGTATCGGTTAGGTTGACTCATGGGTTTAATATGTAACCCCAAATGTACAGCAGATTCGTAATCAAATCTTTTTTGGTAGATGGCATTCAATTCGGAGTTGCTTTTTTCATGGAATATTTTATAGATATGTCTCATAGGCTCACCTTATTTCACAATAGTAACTATATATTTATAAATATAACCATAATTTAATGATCTAATTATAAAAAAATAGATATTTTTTATAATTAGGAGGTGAAGTTAGCCTCATTTTATCATTAATTTCTTTACAAATACAAGATCACAGGCATTAACTGTATAGAACATATATACTCCTAGGATATTACACAGTTTAGTGGTTTTTTTAAAAACTCCCAAAGCGACTTCCAATCAGCAAGATATAGTTTCGAATAAACCCTTCTTTTATCCTCTTTTTTTGTTTGTTACTCCCAAGTTAAGTACATACGATTCCAGGTTGTTTACAGTACCATCCACGCAGCTACAGCCGTTCCCCCCTAGACCTGAGATAAGGATTATTGTTGTAATCGCTTTCGTGATATACATTGAGGACAAGTCCTTTGTGACATGCGATGGCAGAGATGGACGGACGTAATCATTATAATTAGGGAGGAATGGTTTTATGAAAAGCAAAATTAGAACATGGTGCAGTGCTGCACTGGCTCTGACACTGGGCCTTACCCTACTGTCTGGACCGACAAGTGTACAGGCAGCGGGTAATGCAGATTACAATCTTACAGGTTTCTCCCAAGGAAACACGGGTGGGGGCACCATCAGCGAATCGGATACGTCCAAGTATAAGAAGGTGTACAATGCAACGGATCTGGCTGCCGCGCTGAAAAAGAACTCCGGGGTCAAAGTCGTTGAGATTATGAACGACCTGAATCTGGGATGGAACGAAATTCCGAGCGCTGCTCAGACAGCTCCTTTTGCCAAGCATAATGATGCACTGACTCACCCCGTACTGAAACAAACGGGCGTGAGCAAGCTGACGATCGACAGCTTCAATGGCCTAACCATTTTCTCAGCCAACGGGTCCAAGATCAAACACGCAGCCATTAGCGTCAAACGAAGTTCCAATGTCATCATCCGCAATCTTGAATTTGATGAGTTATGGGAATGGGACGAGTCGACCAAAGGCGATTACGATAAAAACGACTGGGATTACATTACGCTGGAAGAGAGCAGCAACGTATGGATTGACCACTGTACATTCAATAAAGCTTATGACGGGCTAGTCGATTCCAAAAAAGGAACCAGCGGCGTGACCATCTCTTGGTCCCTCTTCAGAGGGGATGACGGCAGCTCGAACAGCTGGGTTACCCGGCAAATCAATGAGTTGGAAGCGAACAAGGCTTCCTATCCGATGTACAACTACCTGCGCAGCAGCGCGGTTGGGCTCAGCAAAGCCGATATCATTGCCATTTCGTCTCCTCAGAAAAAAGGCCATCTGGTTGGCTCGACCAGCTTTGAATCAGCCAATGCCAATCTGTCCATGACCTTGCACCATAACCTGTACAGGGATATCCAGGATCGCATGCCGCGCCTGCGCGGAGGGAACACGCACGCCTACAATATTGTGATGGACGCGACAGGGGCACGTGCGGCCAAATCCAGAATCACTTCTGCGATGGCAACCGCGATCTCGTCCAAAGGATATCATTTTGATATCATCGGCAATGGAGCAATCTCTACCGAAAGCGGCGCAGTGCTGGTCGAAAAATCAGTAATCAAAGACGTACAGTTCCCGGTCCGCAATAACCAGACTGATCCGGCCGATGCAACGTATACCGGTAAAATTCAGGTGATCGACACGATGTATTCCCTGGATGGAAGCTCATTCCGCGGAAACAGTGATACGTCCGGCAGTCCGCTTAGTCCAGTTCCCGCTGCCATCAAAGCCTTCTCCTGGAACGGATTCTCTTCACTTCCTTACAGCTACACTACGGATGATCCATCTACGCTGAATGCACGTCTTACCGGAACAAGTGGAGCAGGTGCAGGCAAACTGACTTGGTCCAAAGACAACTGGCTGAAGACAAGCTACTAGGCAGCAACACGAATCGGGTGTTGAAACGAGTGGCTTGTGGCCGTAATCTACAGGGATCCCAAGCCACTTCATCGTTTTTTCATAACAAAGAGTGCTCCTGCAGCCGTAATGGCCGGGAGCACTCTTTTTATGGAACAAGAAACCTTGTTCCTCGTCTAGTTAGACGCGTCATCCGAAGAGGCGGGTGCAGCACTCACCGATTCGCGATAAATGATGTTGCCCTTCACGTGTACGCGGCCGAAGCTGCGACTCGGGTTATCAATCTTTTTGAGCATGGACTGAACTGCAGTACGCGCCATCTGTTCCACATCAACCTCAACCGTAGTTAATTTGGGATCGGAAAGCGTGGCATAGATATCGTTATCGAATCCAACCACAGAGCATTGTGCAGGTACCTGTATACCCAGAGAGGTCAGCTTCTGGACGAGCAGATGAGCGACCTGATCACAGTTGCATACAAAAGCCGTAGGCAGCTGTTCTGGCAGATCAATTTCAATAAATGTACCCCGATCATCGCGGTCATTAAGAATAAGATCCGGATTCATCGGTAATCGATGTTCCAGCAATGATTTGTAATAACCGAGGAACCGATCCTGAATGCTGCTTGTAGAATAGAGATTCCCCACATATGCGATACGGCGATGTCCTTGCTGTACCAGGTAGTTCGTCAGCTCATAAGCAGCGTAAAAGTTATCGGTTACGACAGAATCGATATCGGAATGTTCGTCGTAGAAATCGAGAAACATTTTGGGAACGTCCATCGACTGGACCAGCTCGATATACTCTTTGCTGATCTGTCCAAGCACGATGAAACCATCCACTTTGCTGTCGCTGTACAGTTTGGGTAGTGTTAATTCCTCTTCATCCTGAACATTCAGAATGTGCAGAATGCCGTAGTACCCCTGATCCTCCAGATGTTTGGTGATGCGCTGGAATACACGTACGTAGAACGATTGGGTAGGTCCGGTAAAACGCTCCGGGATAATAACGCCAATATTATGAGTCAAGCCTTCCTTCATTGAACGGGCAGCGGCGTTATACCGATAGCCCATCTGAACGGCAAGCACTTTAATTTTTTCCTTCAATTCGCCACTGACGCCATCTTTATCATTTAATGCTTTCGAGACCGTCACACTGCTAACTCCGAGCTTGTCGGCGATATCCCGCATGGTGATATTGTTCTTCAGCTTTGGTCGCCTCCTTCAAGCCGGTTTACGTACAATGTGCTGTCATTATGGTTAGCGCTTCCTTAAAGCATAACAACAATCCATATTAGTATACATCGTTACCCACATGGAATAAAGAAATTCTGGCAGGGGTTACGCTAATTTTTCAGCATGCTGCATTTTTCCGTCGAAGGTTACTCTTCGAATTAAACCAATTGTTTGTGCAAAAGCTTCTCATTCCGCTCGATGAGGTCACCGCGCTGGCTGGCGCAATCCAGGGAACGATACGGATCGGCCGGGGTATTGAAGGTGTAATCGACCAGCTTATCAAGCGTCGTTGTTGCCACATGGCAGCGGGTATCGCTGGATGCATAATAGATGAAGACCTCACCCTGTTCATTGACCACCGCACCGTTGCAGAAAATAACGTTGGACACATCGCCTACGCGCTCGTCGTCATAAGGCGCAATGAAATGCCCGCCCGGTTTGGCGATGATGCGCGCCGGATCATTCAGATCCGTGGCGAATGTGTACAGTACATAACGCAGACCCGCCGCCGTATTACGCACCCCGTGGGCGATATGAATCCAGCCGCGATCCGTTTTGAGCGGAGCAGGGCCCTGGCCATTTTTCACTTCGTATACGGTATGGTATTTGCGTTCATCGATAATGGTTTCTTCTGCAATGACCGGATTCAGAATATCCTCGCACAGACCGAAGGCGATCCCGCCGCCGCTGCCTGTGGAGATGAATCCGTCCTGTGGGCGTGTATAGAACGCATATTTGCCATCCACAAATTCCGGGTGCAATACCACATTCCGTTGTTGTGGTGAGTTGGTCGCAATGTTGGGCAGACGCTCCCAGCTGACCAGATCGCGAGTCCGGACAAGTCCAGCCTGGGCTACGGCACTGGATGTATCGAATGCCGGAGCTTCCGGGTCTTTGCGCTCCGAGCAGTAGATACCATAGATCCAGCCATCTTCATGCTGAACCAATCGCATATCATACTGGTTGGTTTCGTCAGCATCGATATCTTCCCATACCAATGGCTTGCCTGTGAAACGGAATCCGTCAATGCCGTTGTCGCTCTCGGCCAGGGCGAAGATGGACTTGCGGTCCAATCCTTCGGTGCGGATGACCATCACATATTTTCCATTGAAATAGATGGCACCCGGATTCAGCGTAGCGTTAATACCCAGACGCTCCATGAAGTGGGGGTTAGTCGATTCGTCCAGATCAAATCTCCAGTGCAGCGGCACATGATGGCGTGTGATCACCGGATAACGGTACCGATCATATACGCCGTTGTAGAAAGAAGAATCGATTTCATTTTGGCGCGTAAGAAGCTGCTCCTGCTGCTCCAGCAATGCATTGTATTTAGGGTGTATCATGGTTATCCCATCCTCTCGATTAGTTCGATGCAAAACCTGCTATTGTGATACGGACATTTCCACGGTCCAGCGATTTCGCTTTGATCCGGTGTGCCGTCCCCGTCTACCGACCAGTACCATTCCCCACCAGCGCGATGATCGATAATATGTTCCTTCGTATACGTCCACAAACGCTCCACTCTCTCCAGAAACAATGGATCACCTGTACGCTGATACGCGTTATAGAAGCCGACCATCGCCTCTGCCTGAACCCACCATATCCGCGTCTCATCGACGTGTTCACCCTCTTGCTCATTTATCAGAGAGCCATCTGCCTGCACGGCCACGTTGGAAATGTTATAGGCAATATCTGTAACCATCGCTGAATACTCCGGATGCTGCTCCAAACCCAGTACTTTCAATGCTTCGTCAATCAGCCAACTGGCTTCAATGTCATGTCCGAACGAGCGCAGATCGATGATGGATTCCCAATCCTTGTTGAAAAACACCCCCAGAAACTTGGTGTTTATGTCATACACCCGTTTATACAAAATCCCAAGCAGGCGTTCCAATGCCGCTTTCACTTGCTGATCCGGCCATACGCGGTAGAGCGTGGTGTAAGCCTCCAGCACATGAATATGTGTATTCATCGTATAATCCGCGATTACACCATTTTCGCTCAGCATTTCATTGGCCTGTTCATTCCAGCAGCGGTCAAATTGTTCCTTGTATGCAGGTAGCTCGGCATTCAGGCCTTGATTCTCAATCAGGGCAAAAATTGTTTTCGCTAACTCCAATGCCGATGCATCGCCAGTTGCGCGATAGTACTCACTGAGCGAATACACGCCGAAGGATTGCGTGTATACATGTTTGCTCGTGTCCAGTGGTTCTCCTTTGGCATCCACCATCCAGTACATGCCGCCATACTCCGTATCCATCACATGATCTACGAGAAAACGGTAAGCGTGCTCCGCATGATCACGCCAGATTTCATCTCCGGTCACCCGGTATGCTGCTGCAAAGGACCATAATTGTCGTGCCGTAGCGATTCCGCCTTTGGGGGCGAGTGGATCGACCTGAAGGTCATTACCGACCCAACCGTAAAATCCGCCGTTGTTATGATCTTTGAGGGCAGACCAGAATGGCAAAATATGTCCTTCCCAGTGTTCCTTTATTTCAGTCTTGATGTTAGTGGTGTGAGTCATAAGTAAGCGCCCCTTCGAGGTACAGGATCAAATTTAATTAGGTTATCGTTAACTTTATTTAATAATATTAGTGCCGGACAAAAGTGTTGTCAATGTGTTGGTGGATAATAACTTTTTGTGAAGTAATAAATAATTTGATTGACAGGTAAGCGTTACCATAATAAAATTCATTTTGTAACCTTAACGATAACTTAAATTAACTTAGAAAAGGGGTCGAAACAATTGAGAAAAAACAAAGGCTGGATGCTTCTGCTTACCCTGCTGCTCATTACTTCTCTGCTCGCAGCTTGCTCTTCCGGAGGTGGTTCTTCACAGGCAGGAGAGGAAATTAGTACAGATCCTGCGGATATCAAAGGTGAAATCACTGTTCTTACGCAGCGTACAGATATTGTTGATACCGTATTCAAAGATTACGCCGCGGAGTTCAATAAGGAATACCCCGATGTAAAAGTAAACTTCCAGGCACTGGCCGACTATGAAGGACAAGTGAAAATCCGTATGAGCACCAAAGATTACGGGGACGTGCTGATGATCCCTACCAGCGTACCCATTGCCGACATCCCGGACTTTTTCGAACCGCTGGGGACGTATGAGGAGTTGAAAGACAAGTACACAGGGATTGAAGAACGCATGGTAGATGGCCAGGTGTATGGTATCCCTACGGTCATCACGTTCTCCGGCATTATCTATAACAAACAGGTATTCAAGGACGCTGGCATTACGGAAGTGCCAAAAACACCTGAGCAATTCCAGGCTGCGCTCCAACTGGTGAAAGACAATACGGAGGCGATTCCACTGTACACCAACTATGCCTCCGGTTGGGCTTTGACGCAGTGGGAAGCGGATCTGCCGACGGTTGCAGGCAGTGTGGACTACGTTAACATTGATCAACCGAACACAGATGAGAACTTTGTGGCTGGCAAGCCGCACTATGAATTGTACAAAGTGCTTTATGACGCTGCCAAAAATGGCCTGATCGAGAAAGATCCAACCACAACCGACTGGGAAAGCTCCAAGGCTGACCTTGCGAACGGCAAAATTGCAACGATGGCGCTTGGATCATGGGCGATTACGCAAATTCAAGGTTTGACGGATACACCGGATAATATCGGATTCTTGCCATTCCCTACCAATGCAAGTGATGTGGTCGTTCCGCTCGCTGCAGACTATAACATCGGCATGAACGTGAACAGTGAGAACAAACCTGCTGCAAAAGCGTGGATTGACTGGTTCCTTGCGAAATCAAACTATGCGGTTGAGCAAGGTGGAGGTATGAGCGCAGACAAAAATGCAGAATTGCCACCGATTTTGGATCAATACAAAGACGTTACATTCTCCACATTGACTCCTGCCAAAGAAGGACAGGAAGGTCTCGTTGACAAAATCGACAACGAAGGCGAGATCGGCCTCTGGCAGCCTGACTTTAAGAAACGCATTATCGAAGCAGGCATCGGTAACCGCAGCGAATCGTATGACGACATCATGAAAGACCTGAATGACAAATGGGTAAAAGCACGGGCAGAACTAACGAAATAATAAGACGTGCGATCCGTTTGAATTGCATGGAAGCTGCCGGGAGAAAAGGCTAACGTACCTTTGAAGCAGGCTGTTGTATTGAATGGTGGTACAGCATGCTGTCTCCTGGCCGTTTTTCATTTGGAAAGTTGAATTGGACGGGAGTCTTTCGATATAAAAGCGGCAGAACCGCTTGGAGGTGTGGAGAGCATGAAATACTTGAAGATTTCGAATTGGGGTTACTCAGCGCAGCGCATATTTATCATCTGTGCCTTCTCGATCATTCCGCTGGCACTGCTGTTCACGTTTGCTTATTTACCTGTCATTAACATGTTCAAATACAGCTTCACCGATTGGAACGGATATAGCAAAAGATTCGACTATGTGGGGTTCGAGAACTACACGCGGATATTCAGTGACCCTGAATATTTCAAAGTCTTTATTGTCAGTTTGTACTATTTTGTTGCTACTTTCCTGCAAATGGGCCTGGCCCTCTACTTTGCAACCATACTGAGTTTCAAAATTCGAGGCAAAAACTTTTTCAAAGGCATATTGTTCTTCCCTTATCTGCTTAATGGTGTAGCCATCGGATTTATCTTCCTCTTTTTCTTCAAACCGGACGGTACTCTCGATACACTCATGCAGGCCGTGGGGCTTGGACAATACACCCAGCTCTGGCTTGGGAATCCGAACATTATTAACGTGTCGCTCGCAGGCGCATCCGTATGGAGATATATGGGTTTCAACTTCATCATCTTTCTGGGTGCGATCTCTTCCATTCAAAAGGATGTCTATGAAGCGTCGGACATTGACGGAGCCAATCGCTGGCAGCAGTTCCGCCATATCATCCTGCCGAGCATTACACGCATCCTGCAGCTCAATCTGATTTTGGCGATTAGCGGCGCAATCAGTGCGTTCGATATTCCATACATTATGACCGATGGTTCCAACGGCAGTGAGACCTTTGTGATCCAGACCGTTCACTTGGCATTTAAGTACGGCAAGCTGGGATTGGCATCGGCAATGGCGGTTGTGCTGCTGTTTATCGTCATTCTCGTTACGCTCGTTCAGCGTGTCACCATGAAAGGGGAGGAATGAACGTGCATCAACTCAAATACACCCTTGCGAGCATATTCAAATATGCTTCACTCATTCTTGCAGCGTTCATTGCGCTTGTACCCATCGTTGTGGTGCTGTTTGCATCGCTCAAAACCAATGCTGAATATGCGACCAGCAGTCCGCTTGCGCCACCAGCCAACTGGCTGAACTTTGCAAACTATACCAAGGCTTTTGTGGACGGCAACATGCTGGTCGGTTTCAAAAATACGATTATTATCCTGATCATCTCCATTGTGGGCGCCACGTTAACAGGCTCCATGATCGCGTATGTGCTGGATCGTTTCAAATTTAAAGGCAAAAAGATCATGGTCGCTGCATTCCTGCTTGCCACGTTAATCCCAAGCGTAACAACACAGGTGGCTACCTTCCAGATTATCAACGCGCTCGATCTGTTCAACACGAGGTGGGCGGCTATCGTCATGTACCTTGGTACAGATATCATCGCAGTCTATATTTTCCTGCAATTCCTGGGCTCCATCTCTAATGCGCTGGATGAATCCGCCATGCTTGACGGGGCCTCGTACTTCACCATTTATTGGAGAATCATTCTGCCACTCCTGAAACCGGCGATTGTAACAGTCATTATCGTGAAGGGGGTCAACATCTATAACGATTTCTACACGCCGTTCCTCTACATGCCGAAGACGGATCTACAGGTCATATCCACCGCACTATTTAAGTTTAAAGGCCCGTTCGGATCACAGTGGGAAGTCATCAGCGCGGGCATCATGATCGCCATTATTCCAACGATGATCGTCTTCCTGCTGCTGCAGAAGTACATCTACAATGGCTTCGCACAAGGCTCTGTTAAATAAAACCTATTACTGAAGGGAGAAATGAAACGATGACAGTTGTTGAAACGAAGAATGTACACATTGTTGGGGATGCATTGCCGAATATGCCTTGGGAGGACAAACCGGAGGGTACGGAAGGGCCGGTATGGAGACATTCAGCGAATCCGGTGGTTCCGCGTAACCCGGTCAAGGGGGTTGCTCGCATTTTTAACAGTGCCGTTGTTCCTTATGAAGGAAAGTTCATTGGTGTATTTCGCGCCGAAACGATTAATGGCCGCCCGCATCTGCATATGGGTTCCAGTGAAGATGGACTATCGTGGAATATCGAAGAGGAACGCATTGCCTTTGTAGATGAGAATGGCGATCCCTTTATGCCGAACTATGCGTATGACCCGCGTCTGGTGAAGGTGGAAGATACGTATTACATCATCTGGTGTACGGATTTCTACGGCGCTGCACTCGGCCTGGCCAAAACGGATGATTTCAAAACGTTTGTACGTCTGGAAAATCCAATGCTTCCGTTCAACCGCAATGGCGTATTGTTCCCACGCAAAATCAATGACAACTATGTGATGTTGTCCAGACCGAGCGACAGCGGACATACTCCGTTCGGGGATATTTTCCTGAGCGAAAGCCCGGATCTCGTATACTGGGGCAAACACCGTCATGTCATGAGCAAAGGCGGCCAAGGTTGGTGGCAATCGGTCAAAATTGGCGGCGGTCCTGCTCCGATTGAAACGTCCGAAGGTTGGCTGATGTTCTACCACGGCGTAACGGGAACGTGTAATGGATTTGTCTATAGCATGGGTGCGGTCATTCTGGATCTGAATGAGCCGTCGAAAGTGAAATATCGATCCTCTAACTTTGTACTCACACCGGAAAAATGGTATGAAGAGCAAGGCTTCGTGGATAATGTCATCTTCCCATGTGCAACGTTGCATGATGCGGAGACAGGACGCATCGCCATCTATTACGGTGCAGCCGATACGTACGTTGGCGTTGCCTATACAACCGTCGAAGAGATCGTGAACTACGTCATTGAGACCGACGAAGTCATCGCTGGAGACCGCGAGGAAGGCAAACTTTAATTGCAGTGAAACAATTTAAAATGAAGCTATGGTTTACACAACAACGGAGAGTGCAGAACCAATCTGAAGAAGCGGAGCGTTCGCATTTATCACCGGATTTTACCCTTAATAAAGGGATTAAAAGAAAATCCGGGGATAACGGCGATCGGAAGATGGTGCTGCAATCGGAGTGACGAGTGGAAAGATCGTCTGTTCATTTTAGAAATATGTTGAACATGAAAGGGGCTCTACAGCGCAATGCATATGGAGTACATCAAGGGATCTACATTTGGCTGGATGAGCGGCCGGGGAGACTTCCGCAAGCCTGAAGCAAAAGAATCCCTACGCCTGATGGCTGAACGCACAGGCAGTTCACATGTCATTTTTGCACTGGCGGCACATCAGGATCATCCACAGGCGGTAGAGGTCAAGTATCAGGGTGAGCATATGGTGGAAGACGACGAATTGGTGGAGATGATACGTTACGCCCGCACACTTGGACTGCGTGTCATATTGAAACCAACCGTTAATTGCACCGATGGCACATGGCGTGCGCACATTAACTTCTTTGATATCGATGTGCCGTGTGAGCCGAAATGGCAAGATTGGTTCCGCAGTTATACCGCTTATCAGAAGCACTATGCAGCAATTGCCGAGCGCGAGAAATGCGAGATGTTTATTGCAGGCTGTGAGATGGTGCAGTCTGAACGCCGGGATCAGGAATGGCGCGAGGTTATCACTGCTGTTCGTGAAGTGTACTCCGGACTCGTATCGTATAACACCGACAAGTATCAGGAAGGTCATGTGAAATGGTGGGACGCCGTGGACGTCATTTCCTCCAGCGGCTACTATCCGATTGGGGATTGGGAGGCGCAGCTGGATCGAATTGAACAGGCTATTGCACCCTATAACAAACCTTTCTTCTTCGCAGAAGCAGGCTGTCCAAGCCGAAGTGGATCGGCGCAAGTGCCGAACGACTGGGGATTGGAAGGTGAAGTGAGTGCGGAGGAACAGGCGCAGTTCTATGAAGCCATGTTCCGTCATGCCAGCCAGCGGGACTGGGTGCGGGGCTTTGGTCTGTGGGACTGGAGTGCCCATCTGTATCAGGAGCAGGATGCCCTGAACGATGATGGATACGGCGTTTATGGCAAGCCGGCGGAGCAGGTTATTCGTCGCTTTTACCAGAGGACTACAGCGGGAGTGTAAACGAGAAGCAAGAAGGCGTATGTGAAGATGGATCTTAGAGAATGCTCTTTTATCTAGTTTTGATAATTTTCGGACTGTGAGCAGGGTGCAGTAGATTATGGTATAGCTTATTCTTGCAGATATGATTCGTATTCAAGCTAAAAATCCCTTCCTCCAGCAGGAAGGGATTTTTAGCTTGGTTAATGGTATTAATGGAGATATCGAATTATGTTGACAAAAGGAAGGCTCCTGCCTATCCTTAATGGATGAATATGATAATCATTATCATGAAATAGAGAAAAGGGGTTCTATGTCCATGTTTGTACAACATCGCAAATTTTCTGCCTTCATGCTGGCAACTACGCTATTGTTGCTATTGGTTATCGTAGGCTGCGGCAATACAGGAGCAGATAAATCCTCATCTGCTGCCTCGAATCAAACGTCCGCCAAATCAATTACAATGTCATGGCCACGTGATATTGGTACAATGAATCCGCACACGTACAATCCTTCACAATTATTTGCCCAATCCATGCTCTATGAGCCGCTGATCAGCTACCAGAAGGACGGGAAACTGGAACCTGCGCTGGCAGAATCATGGACGATTTCCGATGATGGCAAAGTATATACATTCAAGCTTCGCCAAGGTGTGAAATTCTCAGATGGTACGCCATTTAATGCTGAAATTGTGAAAAAGAATTTTGATGCTGTCATGAAAAACAAAGATACGCATAGCTGGTTGGGCATAGTTGGTGTACTCGACAAGACGGAAGTGGTGGATGATCACACGTTCCGCATGACACTCACAGAGCCGTACTATCCTGTTCTTCAGGATCTGTCTGTGGTCCGCCCGTTCCGATTCCTGGGTGAAGCCGGATTCCCTGATGACGGGGATACGTCCAAGGGCATCAAGGAGCCGGTTGGGACTGGTCCGTGGATGCTGGCTGATTACAAGCAGGACGAATATGCTGTCTTCAAGCGCAACCCGAATTACTGGGGAACAGCACCGAAGGTGGATCAGATTACTGTCAAGATCATTCCAGATGGTGAAACCCGTGTGCTTGCTTTTGAAAAAGGAGATCTGGATCTGATCTACGGGGAAGGTGTCATCAGTCTGGATGCATTCCAGCAGCTTCGTGACAACGATGAATACGTAACTCAACTGTCTGAACCGGTAGGTACGCGTGACCTGCTGCTGAACTCTTCCAATCCGAAGCTGTCCGATGTAAGAGTACGGATGGCGTTGCAACAAGGGTTTAACAAAAAGGCAATGGTAGAGGGCGTAACCGCGGGGCTGGAGGAACCAGCAGACACGGTATTGTCCAAAAACTATCCGTATACCAATGTCGATCTGAAACCGATTGAATATGATGTCGAACAGTCCAAGGTCTTGCTGGATGAAGCGGGCTGGAAGCTTCCGGCGGGCGGTACCGTTCGTGAGAAGGATGGTCAGCCGCTGGAGTTTGAGATGATTTTTGACAAAACCGATCCGATTCAGAAAGCGATGGCGGAAACCATTCAGGCAGAATGGAGTGAGCTTGGGGTCAAGGTGAACCTCACCGGGCTGGAGCTGACCGTACAGATCAAACGTTTAAAAGCCAACGATTTCGACCTGTACTTTTGGTACAACTACGGTGCGCCGTATGATCCACATTCCTTCATTAATGTAGTCGCGAGTCCTGGATTTGGTATTTCGGAAACATTGAGCGCCCTGCCGATGAAAAAAGAACTGGACGAGCAGGTGCATGCTGCCCTTTCCTCCACAGATGAGACGAAACGCCAGGAGCTGTATGGCTCCATCCTGACAACTCTTCAGGAACAGTCGGCAATCGTACCGATCTCTTATATTAAGAAAACGGCAGTATATCAGAAGAAGATTACGAACTTTATCTTCCCGGCGAACCGTGATGAGAATCCGTTTGTAGGTATTGAAGTAGGTAACCAATAAATCAACAAACATATACACATTCATGCATGAATACATGCCAGCGAGGTCTATGCTGCTTGATAAAAGGGAGGAACGTTTGGTGATCGGCTATATCGGGAAACGAATGATCGCGATCATTCCTATCGTTTTTATCGCTACACTCGTGACCTTTGCGCTCATTCATATTTCACCGGTTGATCCAGCCGAGGCTTATCTCACAGCCGCACATATCTACCCGACGCCGGAGCTGCTGGAGCAGAAGCGGCACGAGTTCGGTCTGGACCAGCCTTTATTAACTCAATATGCTCATACGCTCCAGAAAATTTCCCGATTGGACTTCGGCACATCCTATCTTACGAACAAGCCGGTATGGGATGAGGTGAAAGCCAGACTTCCCGCGACAGCAGAATTGGCTTTGTGGAGCATGCTGTTCTCGGCCCTGGTGAGCATACCCTTGGGGATTCTGGCGGCGGTTTACAAAAATAGCTGGATCGATATGGTCAGCCGTGGCATCTCCTATTTCGGAGCATCGATGCCACAGTTCTGGCTCGGATACCTGCTCATCTTCTTTTTCTCCGTCAAGCTGGACTGGCTTCCTGTGGAGGGGCGGGGTTCATGGGAGAATCTGGTGTTGCCCACGGTGACCCTTTCGCTCGTTCTCATTGCTGTGTATACGCGGCTGCTCCGCTCCAGTGTGCTGGAGCAATTACAGGAAACGTATGTCCAGTACGCCAGAACACGAGGTCTGCGAGAGCGGGTTATCTTGCTGAAGCATGTGCTCAAAATTGCCATATCGCCCCTCATTACCGGAATGGGGATGAATATGGGGAAGCTGCTCACAGGAACCATTATTGTGGAGCAGGTGTTTTCCTGGCCCGGATTCGGGCGTTACTTTGTCGATGCGATATTTAACCGGGATATTCCGGTTATCCAATGTTACGTCTTTCTGGCGGCATGCCTGTTCATCGTATGCAATTTGCTCGTTGATCTGGTGCAGTTGGCTATGGACCCACGAATATCAGCGAAAGGACGGGCAGAGCATTGATAAACAAATGGCGTACAGTGTTCAAAGGGCAGAGAGCCATCATGGTCTGCTCAATTATTGTTTTGCTGTTCTTCGTGGTGACGCTGCTGGCCCCGTGGATCGCTCCGCATGACCCGGTGAAGGTAAATCTGCTGCAAAAGCTGAAGGGTCCTTCGCTGGATCATTGGCTGGGAACGGATCATCTGGGCCGCGACACCTTATCCAGGCTGATCTATGGGGCGAGGGTGTCGCTTGGGTTTGCGACTCTTATTTTTCTGTCCTCTCTAATCATGGGTGTCCTTGTAGGCTCAATCTCAGGTTACCTTGGCGGCTGGGTGGACAGTGTGCTCATGCGCTTCTGTGAAGGGGTAATGGCTTTTCCGAATCTGGTCCTGGTGCTTGGTATAGTCGGGATATTTGGTCCGGGTCTGATGCAGGTACTACTGGCACTTATGATGGTGCAGTGGGTGTATTATGCACGGATCTGCCGAAATATGGTGGTCAGTCTGAAGGAGCGAAACTTCATCGCAGCGGCTCGCATTAGCGGCTCATCTTCCTGGACGATTATCCGCAAACATATTATTCCCAACGTGCAGCGTCCAATTGTCGTCATGGGTACGCTGGAGATGGGTTGGGCGATTATGGATATATCCGCACTCTCCTTCCTTGGTCTCGGTATTCAACCACCCAACGCCGAGTGGGGCGCGATGATCCATGAAGGAACGGGTTATATTCGCAGTCACCCCGAGTTAATGATTTATCCGGGGATGATGATTCTGCTGGTGGTCATTACGTTCAATATCCTGGGAGAAGCACTGTCTGAGCGATATGGCATTGCCAAACGTTAAAATTTCGGCTGTTGGATTCGAAGGGGATGGAGATGCAGACGGGGGTGAACGGAAGCGATGGTGATGGATACGGCGAAGGTATTGGAAGTCCAAGGTCTGCAAGTAAAGCTCAAAACGGAACATGATACCGCGCCTCTGCTAGAGCCGATGGATTTGGTGCTGAACAAAGGCAGTGTATTCGGACTGGTTGGTGAGAGCGGCAGTGGCAAAACGATTACGTGCAACGCATTGTTCCGCATGCTTGACCCGCGCAGAATGGAAGTGACCGGCAGCATCCGTCTACATGGACGGGAGCTTGGTTCATTGTCCGGCGAGGAGATGCGGCGTATTCGGGGCAAGGAGATCGGGTTCATTATGCAGAATCCGATGAATGCTTTTACACCTGTGTATACGATAGGTTCTCAATTCATTGAAACGTTGCGTACACACACTGGAATGTCCAAAGTCCAAGCCAGAGAGCAAGCGGTTACTGCCTTGGCTGACATGAACCTGCCGGAACCGGCCAAGCTGATGAAGCGTTACCCGTTCCAGCTGAGCGGCGGCATGCTGCAGCGGGTCATGATTGCCATATCCATGTGCCTGCGGCCTGCTCTGGTCATTGCGGATGAACCGACCACGGCGCTGGATGTGGTGAACCAGCTGCGGGTGCTGCAAGAACTGGAGCGGCTGCGTACAGAGTACGGCACATCCATTTTGCTCATCTCGCATGATCTGGGCGTAATCTCTCAAATGGCGGATGAGGTTGCGGTTATGCAAAAAGGGCGAATTGTGGAGCAGGCAGGTGTCCATCAGTTGTTTGATCAGCCACAGCATGAATATACACGAATGTTGCTTCATGCCAGGCCCAAATTATCTCTGGATTAGACGCATGTGGTTAAGTTGAGCAGGGGCGAATAGATCGCAATGGACGAACTGTTTTTGTTGTTATGGAGAGGCTTTCCTTGCCAAGTCGAAGAGAAGAGAGGATGATGACCTGATGCTTCAGGTACGTGAAGTAAGCCATAGCTATGGCAAACGCAGCTGGCTGGATCGTTCGGGGACACGTCCTCCTGTGCTGGCAGACATTTCGCTTGCGATTGAGAAAGGGGTATGTCTGGGCTTGCTTGGGACAAGTGGTGCAGGTAAAAGTACATTGGGCAAAATCATCCTTGGGTTGGAAAAGCCAACTAAGGGACAGGTTATATTTCAGGGACAGGATATATACCAAGCGGGCAAACAGGTGCTGAAAGGGATAAGGCGCGATCTGCAAGTCGTGTTCCAGGACTGCTATTCTGCCGTAAACCCGCTGATGACGGCAGCTCAGATCATTGGTGAACCGCTGGATAATTACGCGAGATTGTCATCAAAGGAGCAGCAATGGACCATTGGTCAGCTGCTTGAACAGGTGGGGCTTGCACCGGAGGACAGCAACAAGCTTCCCCATCAGTTCAGCGGCGGTCAAATACAGCGAGTGAATATTGCCAGAGCCATTGCGCTGAGGCCAAAGCTAATCGTACTGGACGAGTCGGTCAGCAGCCTGGATATGGTGCATCAGACTCAAATTTTATCGCTGCTGGCAGAGCTGCGCGCTTCTTATGGGTTGTCCTACCTGTTTATCACACATGACATTCGGGCGGCGATGACCATCTGCGATCGCATCGTGGTGATGGATCAGGGAAGGCTGGTCTATAGCGGTGATGCCGGGGATTCGGTAATGCAGTCGAATCATCCAGCTGTGAAACAGTTGGTATCATCCATTTTGCCGGAGCATCCGTCGGAGCGCATTACATTTGGGTAATAGGTTGCTCATGTTATTGGAAAGGCTGTTTGTTGGTTATCATCGTTGCTGCCATTCCGTTGTGAAGTGGAGTTATTCCGATGCAAACCTGCCAAAACCTGCGAAGGCACATACAGATTGGGAGAATAACGCTGCTACGATTCGTTAAACCGCAGACTTGTCGAAAATGGAGCTATAAGCGTGTGTAAGGTTCGTTAGACTATAATGAATGATGAAAAGGGATGTCCCGTCATGACTATGACGTAGGAACATCCCTTTTTAGTGTCTGGATATATACGTTGTACTGACTTTCCATATAATTTGAGCTAACCAACGTAGAGGGCAGAAATAACCTGAAGGATTGGGCTAATACCTTTATGCAAGCAAGCTGATTCGGAAGCGTACGCTTCACCCAACAGCTTCTACCCCATTTTCCGCCCAAGCAGCTCGATCTTCTCCAGCCATTTCTTTCTCTGTTCCTCGGACTGTTTCCCGACCTGATCTACAGGTGTTATGCGCACAGGTTTGATGCCTGTCAGCGCAAAGGTGGAGATCTTCATCATTTTGTGTGCGGGCTCACCCTGGAACCATTTGTAGTACCAATTCGGACCATCCATTGTGGTAATCATGCGAGCCGTACGGCCTTTGAGCAGCTGATCCGGGAAAAGTTTACCTTTGTGATACTTGAAGGCATAACCTGGCATGAAGATGCGGTCGATGAATCCTTTGAACAAAGCTGGTGGTCCTCCCCACCAAATCGGGAATACCCATACCAAATGCTCTGCCCATTTAATCGCCTCTTGTGCTTCCAGCAAGTCCGGTTCAAGCGGCAGTTTGTTACGATAGCCTCCCTCTAAATTCATGTTGAATTCCAGCTCGTTTAGGGTAAGCGTGCGTACTTCTGCACCAGATGCAACTGCCCCTTTTTGATAAGCTTCGGCGATTGCACCATTGTAACTTGGAGAAACGGGGTTGCCTTGGATAATTAATATTTTCTTCATGATGTCGACACGTCCTGTCTATTTTAGTTAATGAACACTAACCTCATTTGCAAAAAGAAAAGGTCACGAATGACCTGATAACTGTTCAGGAATTTTCCTGAAGGTAGTTGAACCTGGTTTGTATCATTTAAACGAATGATATTACAACGGAACCCATCTTGATCAGAGCCGTCTCTTCAAGACTGCGAGAACGGAACGGCTTCGCAATGCCTATAGTCGTCGATTCTATCCCAATTCAGCCGATACCTGTCCCAACATCGAAGCAAGGCGGTGAACGGTTTCCCCGGTGTACGGAACAAGCAGTTCGGGCAGTTCACCTTGCATACTGGAGACGGCCATGCGTGTAATTGCACCGATCACCAGAACACCTGTGAGCCGTGAGTCCTGAGCGGGCAGTTCACCTCGCATAATTCCCTGATCGATTAGATCAATCAACGCATCCAACGGCTGGCGGTAATCTTCACTGCTTCCAGCTTCAATGAAAATTTCGTGATTCTGTGAAATCAACAGCAGTCCGTAGGGATCTTCATCGTGCAAGTGGAGAACTTCGGTAATCAGTTGCCGAAAGCGTTCCAGCACCGGACCATCCTGGCGAACATACCCGTCAATTAATGCAGTATAGTCCGCGCAATATTGGGTGAAGGCCTCAAGGGCAACGGCATCTTTATTTTTAAAATGTTTGTAAATCGCCGCATCCGTTACTCCGGCGGCGTCGCCGATCTCTTTGACGGAAATGCCGTCAACGCCTTTGGTTGCAAACAAGCGCATCGCCGCTTGTAGGATGTCTTTCTTTTTGCTATCTACATGAGGTTTGTTCTTCATAATTGTATAGTAAGTGATTACTAACTAAATTGCAACGAAAATTTATGAATTGCCTTATATCCTGCATCCAGAGTGCTTCGTTCAAAAGCTTGCAGCCTGATGAGTGTCAACGTATGATGGATAGAAATGAGCATTTTACATCATTGCCGAGTACGTTTTACAAACTGAACGATATAGAGCAAGTCGTCTCTGCTCAACGGGAGCTTGTACCTGCGGGTGTGGAGGAAGCGAATGATGCAAAATGCCGGAGTTTTCATTCGGACAAATTACGGAGGACACGGAGTATGGGGGACCAGGGGAATGCAGAATTACACGTTCCTTGCTGGGTGACCCCGCAAGGAACGTTGGATGACCGTTATGTATGCAAGCGTGAGCGGCTGTACAAAGGCATGAACGGCAGATATGTTGAGCGATTCACCGTTCCGGGCGGGGAAAGCTATATTTTTAAGCCGTTGACACATCACGGACAGCATGGGCGTGAACTGTGGATGGCAGAGCATGTGCTGGCGTATTTACCGCCGATCTATCCCCGGCTCATCGCTTCATCGGTCAGAGACGCTACACCGGATCAGAGCTGGATCATCTATGAGGATCTGGGCGAACTGGTGCATGATTCGCGGGAAGAGATCATGCTGGCTGCTGCTGTACATATGGCGGAGTGGCACACGTTATCTGTTGCTGATTGGGGCAAGCTGCCCCGGATGGGTCAGAAACCGCCAATCCGGGACATGCTGGATGATCTGCTTGGGCAAAAGGAATCCACCGCTAATTTGTTGTCCAAGCTGGAGATCACGCTGTCACCATCGGATTGGCACAACATCGCCTCGCTAATCCATACAGCGGAGGAGAAGTTACCTCGTGTTTTGTGTCATGGTGACCTGCATCCTGGTAACATGGCGGATGTGAACGGCAGGCTGGTCATCATCGATTGGGAGCATGCTCATCTCAACACGCCGCTTTGGGACATGTACCATCTGGTGGATCTATCGCATCCGCTGTTTCCGAGAACCGTTACGCCGGAGCTGCGGGAGCGGATTATTGATGTTTATCTGGACGGGCTGGAGCGGCATAGCGTTCAGGTTGACCGGGTTACTTTTAAAAGGTGGTACAGTGCATATGCCATGGTATTCTCGCTCTGGATGCTGCGTCTGATTGATGGGGATCTCAGAAGTGCAGACTGTGTATGGCCCGAAGAACAGCTGCGGAATCAGTGGAATGAAACGGCAGCGACGCTAGGGCAGTGCATGAACCAGTTATTTGGGGATTTTGCATAAATCAGAGAGTGACAGGAATCGAATTATGCAAAACGCTCTAATTTGCAGAATAGAAATGAGGGGGGCAGAACATGCGTAAAGTTGGACTCGTCATGCGTAAGATTCAATTCACGGAGGCTCAGGGCCCGCGCGTTTTTGCGGATCGGCTGAAGCAGATTGGGCTGGAACTGGGCGTGGAGATTGTGTTCATCTCACCAGAGCGCCATGTCAGCGGGTATGACTGGTTGCCGGGCTATGAGCATGAGAAAGGCGACCTGGTGAACTATGATATCGTGCTGGACCAGATATATAGCCAAAATATAGAGCATGTCATCTACACCGTATCCGGGTTTACATTCCTCAAAATGTTTCTACCGAAGAGTGTGTTGTTCCCGCACAGCTTTCCCGACCCGGCGCTGACGGGGTATGAGATGATGAAGCCATTTTATACGATGGTGGATAAAGCAATTGTGCAGACAGAGTTTCTAAAAACGGAACTTGGCCGCAATTTCGGTGTACATGACGTGAACGTCATCCCGATTGGCTTTAGCGAAGAACTCGCAAACCGCCACTACGACCCGAGTCAGGTTGTGCAAAATCGTGTGCTCTGGATCGGTCGGGATGAAGCGAATCGTCGCCCGGATCTGGTGCTGGAATACGCCCGGCAGAACCCGGACAAGGAAGTATACATGGTATTCGGCGGTCGCCGCTATGAGGAAAGCATGAAGAAATACAACATTCCGGACAACGTAAAATTGCAATTCGCGCTGACACAGGATGAAGTATTTACCCTGATGAACTCGTCCAAGGTGTATTGGAGCTGTTCGGCGTTTGATACGTTTGCGATGCCTTTGACCGAAGCGATGGCGATGGGCAAAATGGTGGTGAAGCCGGAGCATGCCTGTTATGGACACATCCGTTCCACACATGCTTTTGCTGGCAACGAGGATAACTGGTTTGAATTGGTGAACATGGCTGCTGCGGCGCCGCGCAGCGTGTCGGAAGATAACCGGGAGTATGCGTTTGGTGCCTTCTCGCGTACGATTATGAAAGAAGGGTACCGGGAGTTTTTCGCCAATTGGTTGAAGTGATCCATATAGATACAGGTATACACGGTGTGAGGTTCTTGGATTAATCTGGGCAATAACGGCAGGATGAGCAGCTATAGCATTCAGGCAGTAGATCGAAAAAGGAGAGCAAAAGGCTTCTAATCGGGTAGGGAATCCGATCAGGAGCCTTTTCTATATCCCTAAATCAACGGGTGTTCCGCTAGCGCTGAACAGGAGGTATATTAATTTGACCCGAATGAAATGGACATATTTTAGTATTTATCAAAAAAAATAGGGGTGTTATGCTGTGAGCGTAAGGAAGGAGTGATTCCCAAATGAAGGCGCTGTCTGCGAGAGAATATCAGATTTTGCATTTTCTATTGGAGCGTAGGGATTTCGTTCCGGTCAAAGAAATAGCCAGTCACATGAACTGGTCCGAAAAAACCATTTACAGGGAACTAAACGCCCTGGAGAACAATTTGGATACTCGCGGAATTCGCCTTGAACGGAAGCCGGGAACTGGTATTGCGCTGGCTTTAACTCAGGAACAGACGATGGAACTGAGGAGGACGCAATGGATTCCGGGAAAAAAGGTGGTGACGACCCTTTCCGTTGAGGCGAGGAGAATCAAAATATTGACGAATTTATTATATGATTCTCCTGAGGAAACCTCGATTAACAAACTGTCAGAAGAATACTTTATTGGCAAGGCATCAATTGTGAATGATCTCAAGGCCATTGAAGAACGAATTGAACCCTTTCATCTGCGACTGGAAAAAAGCCAACTCGGCACCCGTCTGATTGGTTCGGAGATTGACATTCGCAAAGCCATGGCTTCTCTCATTCATGAACTTGTGAGTGAAGAACGGAAGGAAGAACAAGAGCATCAGTCCCGGATTGATGGCAACACACTGGGTGAATTGATTGAACATTTTGGTTCCGATCCGGTAAAAGGAATTCAACGCATTCTGGAAGAAACCGAGCAGCGATTAGGATATACCATAGGTGACCCATATTACATCAACATGCTGACTCACCTGCTGATTTGTATCCGCAGACTGAAGAGTGGCAAGGTCATTCGCCTGGCTGACGGATTTTCTGAACATCCAGTAACCGACCCAGCTGTGCATTCTATCGCAAAAGACATGGCCAACAGGATCAGGGAACAATACGGATTGGAATTGCCAAGTGAAGAGATCTATTTCATCTACCAATATCTGATTTCGTCAGGAATGAGTGTCCCGTCCCTTAACCATGAGTTGTCAGGTCTGATGGACAAAGCTTGCCCGGAGTCCAAAGCGATGGTCAAGGAATTGATTCAGACCGTATCTGGTATGATCCGGCGTGACCTTACAAAAGACGAACAGTTGTACAAGGGACTGATTATTCATTTTAAACCGATGCTGAACCGTCTAAAATACAACATTTCCATTAATAATCCTCTGCTGGAGGAGATAAGCAAGGAGTATGCCGAGATCTTCTCCCTGGTCCGTTTGGGAATGCTGCCCATTGCCCAAGCCTGTGGTTTGAATACGTTTAGTGATGACGAGATAAGTTACCTGGTACTTTATTTTCAGGCATCCATTGAGAAAAGCAGTAAAAAGAAAAGAGTTATTCTGGTCTGCTCTACTGGAATAGGCACCTCTCATTTGCTGAAAAACCGGATCAACCGTTCATTTCCCGAATGGGAAGTCGTTGATGTCATTTCGGTAAGCTGGTTCAAGCGCACGGAGGATTGGACGGGAATTGATTTGATCATATCTACCGTTAAACTGGAGCATCAGGATCTGCCGGTTGTGTATGTCTCGGCGCTCTTAAATGATACGGATGTCAGCTTAATCAAGGCCAAGTTTAACGAGGAGAAGTTGAATCAGCATCAAAACAAGGTGTTTTCATTTCCGCTGCTCGGGGCGTACGTTCACCCATCTTGTTTGCAGATTGAAACGAATACGAAGGCAACGTTTGCAGAAGGGACAGCGTCCCGTCTGGAGTTGTTTACATCCATACTCAAACATGTAGGCGCTAACATGGAGAATCGGACGTTTGCCGAGGCCAAGCTGAATAATCATTTGTCTGTTTTTCTAACCCGCAGTGATATGAACGTTAATCCAGTCGTCGGTTTTAATGTTGTTCAAGGTGAAGCGGCAAATAGCAAACTGGAAATTGTAATCGCTTTCTCAAAAGATGAACCAATAACTGAATTGCTGATCGAAATACAGAGCCTGTTGATGTGCAGGCGTATGTATGAACAGATCATGAGAGTGACTACACCTATGGAGCTTGTCGGGATATTACAGTCGAAGCACGATCAGGAGGAGGACCATGATGGATATAACCAAGATTATTAACGAACGGTTGATTAAGCTGGATCTACAAGCTCGAACCAAGGATGAAGCCATTGAGGAACTGGCAGATTTGCTGGAGAAGGATGGTGCTCTGTCCTCCAAAGAGGAGTTTATCAAGGACGTCTATGTAAGAGAGGAAGAAGGTCAGACTGGTCTGGAGAATCATGTTGCCATTCCTCATGGCAAGTCGGCTGCTGTTCTCAAAACCTCGCTCACCATAGGGCGGACAGAGCACCCACTTGAATGGGAAACCCTGGACGGCAAACCTGTCCATGTCGTTATTTTGTTTGCCGTACGACTTGTGGACCGGAATACAACCCACATGAAACTGTTGGTCCAGGTTGCCAGTATGCTTGCTGATGAGGAGGTATTGGAACGTTTGATGCATGAGCCTGATCCGGCCCGGATTATGGAGCTGTTTGCAAGCAGGGAGAGCGTATCTTAGAATAAGGAACTTTCTGGATTTTAATTAAATGGAGCACACCTACATCATTTGGAGGGATACTGATGAACATTGTAGCCGTAGCCGCATGCACTGCTGGTATTGCCCACACGTATATTGCCAAGGAAAAATTGATCAAAGGCGCGAAAGCCCGTGGACATGAGATTAAAGTGGAGACTCAAGGCACCATAGGAACTGAAAACGAGCTTTCCAGGGAAGAGATCAGAGATGCTGATGTTGTCATTGTGGCCGCAGATATCAAGATCGGCGGAGAAGAACGGTTCAAAGGCAAGCGGATCATTCGGGTGAAAACCGAAACGGTTATTAAAGCGCCGATTAAATTCATTGAAAAGGTGGAGCAGTCTTTAGGGGTATCCTCATAAAAAGGGAGGCGAGACGATGAGCGCTAAATCCAATAACGCAGGTTCAGTGATCAAAGGCCATTTGTTAACCGGAATTTCCTATATGATTCCTTTGATCGTTGCTTCAGGGCTGTGTATCGCGCTGGGTCAAATATTAGGAGGAGCCGATGTGGGCAAGGCGGAAGGAACCATTCCGTATATGATTAACCAGATCGGCGGTTGGGGAATGGGGCTGGTTGTACCTTTAATTTGCGCAGCGATTGCTTATTCGATCTCCGACCGTCCCGGAATTGCTCCAGGATTAATTGTTGGTTTTATATGCAGTCAGATTCAAGCGGGGTTCATTGGTGGGATGTTGGGAGGATTCCTCGTGGGTTATGTTGTTATTGGCATCCGAAAATATGTAAAGCTGCCAAAGTCCATGCAGGGATTAATGCCCGTTCTCGTTATTCCGTTTCTGGCCACACTGATTTCCGGTTTGTGTATCTTCCTTGTTATTGGTCAGCCGATTGTCTGGCTGCAGGACAGCCTCACCCATGTGCTTGAATCGATGCAGGGGGGTTCCAAATTTGCGCTCGGGGCCATTCTGGGCTTGATGGCTACCTTTGACTTTGGAGGACCTGTTAATAAAACGATGTCGCTGTTTGCCGATGGAATGCTGGTCCAAGGTATCTATGGGCCTGAGGCTGTCAAGTTTGTCGGCTCGATTATTCCACCACTGGGGATCACCCTATCGTACTTCCTGACGAGAAACAAATACACAGCAGCGGAAAAGGAATCGTTAAAGGCTGCATTTCCGATGGGAATCTGTATGGTTACGGAGGGAGTGATTCCGATTGCGGCAAGGGATCTGGTCCGGGTGGTGACTTCCTGTGTCATCGGCTCAGCGATAGCAGGTGGTCTGATTATGATCTGGGGTGTTGAGGCCCCGGTGCCGCACGGCGGATTGTTCGTTGTCCCCCTTTTTACGCATCCGTGGCTGTTTATGCTGTCTCTTCTCATTGGTACCGGAATCTGTGGAATAACCCTATCCCTATTAAAGAAGCCGGTAACGGCTATAGATGAAGAATTCGACGACACGGAAGATGAAAGCGTAAGCTTCGATGACATTGTGTTCAAAGTGGAGTAAGGCTCACCAAGATGAGAACGCTTACCACTAAATCTATACACTAATCCAAAGGAGATGTGAACTTATGTTGATTACGATGAAGGAATTGCTACAGGTAGCCAAGGAACACAAATTCGCGGTAGGCGCATTTAACGTGGCAGACAGTACATTTTTGAGAGCGGTGATTGAGGAGGCCGAACATTCCAATTCACCGGCTATCATCGCCATCCACCCCACGGAACTTGAATTTTTGACGGATGAGTTTTTCGCATATGCCCGCCAGCGTGCACATGCCAGCCATGTTCCACTGGTGATCCATCTGGATCATGGCGGGTCCATTGCTGATATCATCCGGGCGATCAAGTGTGGATTCACCTCCGTCATGATTGACGGTTCCCTGCTCCCTTATGAAGACAATGTGGCTATTACAAAACAGGCGGTGGAAATTGCACACGCTGTCGGCGTCTCTGTTGAAGGGGAATTGGGAACGATTGGGCAGACCGGTAACTCTATCGAAGGCGGCGTATCGGTGGTAACTTACACAGACCCGGCTCAGGCGGAAGATTTTGTGGCACGTACGGGGATCGACACGTTAGCAGTAGCCATCGGTACAGCCCATGGCATCTATCCCAAGCATATTAAACCGGAGCTGCAAATGGATATCTTGAGAGAAATCAATCAATTGGTAGATATCCCTCTCGTTCTTCACGGGGGGTCCGCTAACCCGGATCAGGAGGTTTCCGACTCGGTTCAGCTGGGCATTTGTAAAATCAATATTTCCAGCGATATGAAATATTCATACTTCAAAAAAGCTCGTGAAATTTTAAGTACAACGGAGTTATGGGACCCTAATGCCATTTATCCGGAATGCATTGCCGAGGCCCAAAGCGTCATTCGCTATAAAATGAATCTGTTCAATTCGATCGGCAAAGCGGATTTATACAAGGGACTGCGTTATGAACAACGCCAGGCTGAAAGTGTAAGCCTTTACTGAGCCTGCTGGCAGGAACAAGGCATCATAAGAAATATGCCAATTTGATATCATGAAACCTCTTTGAAGCCCTCATTCACGAATTCGATTTATCGTGAATGGAGGGCTTCATTATGTGATAAACTCTACACGTATCCAGAATGCTGAGTATCAGTGGTCATTCGGAGGAATGTATTTAGGAGAAGGGGGCGTATAAGTGAAAGGTCTTATTATATTGATACTCCTTATTTGGCTCGCATTGCTGCTTATTGAATGGCTCATCTATCGATTGCAAGGTCGGCAGATGACAAGGGCTCAATATATTCTGCCTTGTGTGGCCTTGCTGGGTGGAGCCATCGTTATCATGATCAGCGTTGATATTGGCGGCTGGAACGGGATCGGCTATGCTCTGCTGGGGGTATCGATTGCAACTTCCGGCTTGCTCACCCTGATCACGGTCATTATTGTGGACCTGGTTATGCGGCGGCGCAGAAGGAACGAATAGAACGAATGGGGTTTACTCTACTAAGAGAATTGGGCAATCGGACGGTTGCAGGAATGCATTCGTCTGTGATATATTGACATTAATTATGACAAGGGAGGTGAAGACAGGTGAATCACGCGATGCTTAACAACCGTATTAGCCAGCTGCCGATTGCTATGGCTGGCATTGTTCATACTTTTCCAACCAACGGGAGAAGTCTGTCCAATTTTAAATATACGGAAGTTAACATTTGCGAGAAGATGCCTGCCTTGACCTCATTCGGACGATAAGCAATTTTGCTTGAATTCTGAAGGGCCGCGGAGCTAACCTCCTGTGGCTCTTTTTGTGTTGCGGTCAGGATCTTCCAATCCATAGGAGGAACCTTATTATGATGATTATTAGCGCACAACAACTGACCCAATACCACGGAGCACATCTGGTGCTGGACGGCATTACGTTTGAAATTATGGAAAGCGACAAGGTCGCCCTGATTGGCCGCAACGGAAGCGGCAAGACGACATTGATGCGTCTGATGGCACGACTAAGCCAGCCGGATGAAGGTCAATTGATGATCAAGAAGGATACACGGATCGGTTATGTAGCCCAAGTGCCGGAAGGAATGGATGATCACACGGTGCTGGATGTACTGAGTCTTGGATTCAGGGAGCTTATGGAATGTCGGAGTCTGATGAAGGAAATGGAGCAGCAGATGTCCGATCCAGACTGTGCAGCCGATCCGAAACAATTGGAGCGCTTGTTGAAGCGGTACGCGGCACTGCAAGATCAGTTTGAGCGTGAGGGCGGTTACGAGATGGATGCACGGATCGATCAGGTGGCAGACGGTCTGGATATCGCCAAGGCGCATTATGAATGGCGTTTTGGTTCCCTGTCGGGTGGGGAGCAGACCCGGGTTGTGCTCGCTTCACAGCTGATCGTAAGGCCTGATCTGTTATTGCTGGATGAGCCGACCAACCATCTGGATCTGGAGCGGGTAGAGTGGCTGGAAGGATTTTTGCGCGAGTATACAGGCACGATTATTCTGATCTCACATGATCGCTATTTCCTGGATCGTGTAGTAAACCGAACGCTGGAGCTGGAGGATGGCGAGGCGCAGACAGCTGCGGGTGGTTACACGGAATATATGAAGGTGAAGGAACAACGGCTGCTGCAGCAATTTGAGGAGTTCAAGGAGCAGCAGAAGGTGATCAAAAAAATGAAAGAAACGATCCGCCAACTGGAAGAATGGGGCCGAGTTGGGGGCAATGAAAAGTTCTTCCGGCGTGCAGCTTCCATGCGTAAAGCAATCGAACGGATGGAACAGGTGAAGCGACCGATATTGGAGCGGCGTAACGCTGACTTCGATGTACGTCCTACAGACCGTACGGGAAAACGGGTGGCTGTCATGGAGCAAGTGGAGAAGAGTTATGGAGAACGTCTAATCCTGCGCGGAATCTCAGGTCTGTTGGAATATGGCGACAAAATTGCTCTTATTGGACGCAATGGCTCAGGCAAAACGACGTTGTTCAAGCTGTTGCTGGGAGAGGAGCAACCGACTGCAGGCAACCTGGAGTGGGGGGCACGTGTGGACGTCGGTTATTTGGCCCAGCAGGAGGAGCCTTCCAATCCGAAGCTGAATGTCCTGGAGTACTTCCGGCTGGAAGCGGGTGTGGAAGAAGGGGAGGCGCGCGGCATTCTGGCCCGATATCTATTCTATGGAGCAGATGTGTTCCGCTCGGTAGGGCAGTTATCTGGTGGGGAATGGACACGACTAAGGCTGGCTCTGCTGGTTCAGCGCAAGCCGAATGTGCTTCTGCTGGATGAACCGACCAACCATCTGGATATTGCTTCAAGGGAAGCGCTCGAAGAGTCACTGGTTGATTTTGAAGGAACAGTCCTTGCCATCTCGCATGACCGCTACTTCGTCAATCGCCTCGCTTCCCGTGTGTGGGAACTGGAAAATGGTCAGATGACTGCTTATCTGGGAGACTATGAAGCCTATCGGGAGAAGAAGATTGATCTGCAAGCCCGTGCAGCAGTGGCAAGTCAGCCTATAGCAGCTGTAGCGACTCCATCACGTGGAGGTTCACAACCGAACTCCGAGGCGAAGTCTGGTAGAACGGCTGATACGAAGCACCAATCTCAAAAGCTGTCCGCTGAACAATTGGAGCAGAGACTGGCCCGCCTTGAAGGGCAGATTCAGGCGCTGGATCACCAGCTTGAATCCGTACAGAACAATCCAATCGATCTGGAACAACTGTGGAACGAACACGAGCGGCTTTCTGATGAATACAATGAAATATTGGCCCAGTGGGCAGCGTTGTGAGACAGGTCAGGACAAGAAGCTAATTTTGAGATGAATGAAGAGGCCGGAGGATGTTCTCCGGCTTTTTTGGATTTGAAATTTGAATCATCACGCGGTTAGATCGCCAGTATTCTAGTAAAATGGATATCTCCACCGTTCTTAATTAGACGCTTTGTAGAATTTATGCAACAAGTTTATTACCATGTCATCGGGAGTAGTGTAACTTTTTTCCTTCTCATGCGTTAAATACGTTTGTGTATATGGAAACGGCTCCTCTTAGAGCTTACAGAAAGGCAGGTTATCTTTATTTATTATTCATTGACTTATCGGAATTGGTCAGATGACCGGCAGGTTGAGACGGGGGCATTGGAGCAGGTATCGGTCACTCGCGATGAGCTGTTCATGCGCAAGCTGGTTGATGCTACCCTGATGAAAAATAAGCTCTGGGCGCATCTATCCAATGAATGCGAGGATCGTCGGGAGCATGCAGTCTACGTGACCGAGTATCACAATCAAATGCCAGAGGAATACGGTACAGCGATTGCGGACGCTGCACTGGCAATGTGTAAAATGTCCTCCATGTACAGCGCGGAATATATGCTGTGGAATGGGAGTGCATTTCAGGAATTGGACGTGGCGGAATCCTCCTCGTACACGATGGAGCTTGCCGAGCAACTGCTGGACCATTACATGGTCCGGGGCGGTACGACCTATGAATTTGTGTATTCCGTGCTGGATGCGGATCGCAAGAAAGTGTTGTTTTTTATGAAGGAGGTGGATCTGTAATGGCCGAAAATCCTATACCCAAACCGGGTTCGCGCGCCAAGCTGGTTGCTTTCTCACTAATGCTTGCGGTTCCGGCCGTATTATCCGGTTGTAGCAGCAATAGCGATGAATGTGACCCGGAATACGATACTGGATGTGAGTATGATTCCAGTAGTGGACACTATTACTACGGCGGCGGATCATCCTATCGAAGCAATAAGGACAGCAGTTCCTACAGTAAATCCAGTTCGAAGTCGAGCGGCTTTGGCAGCTTCTTCCGCAGTTCGGGAGGTTAGAACCGGATGAGGCATGTTTACCAACTGCCGTTCAGTCATGAAGAAGTATTCAGGGGCGAAGCAGGACAACAAGTTCCCTATCACCGAATGTATGGCAAGCAATATGCTGTACCTGCGTTAACGGTCTATTCCCCTGTGGAGATGCAGGAACTGCGTACAGCAGTTGAGGCTGTAGACGGGATTTATTGCAAAGTCATGCGTTTTATCCAGCAGTACATGCCCGACTCCTTCCTGGAGCACCAGTTGGGTATTCATCCAGGCCTTATTCAAGCGGCGCGTATGGAGATGGTGACAGGGGGAATCACTCGACAGGACTGGATTATTGGGGAAGCCGGGATAAAATGTATTGAAAATAACACGGACACGCCAACCGGCATACCTGAAGCAGCTGGGCTGGAAGGCATACTTGTGGGCATGGCCGAGAAGGCAGCATTCACTGCGCCATCCGCCAAGATGGATGAGCGTCTTCGGGAATGCTTTCACAGCTGGTTGGACGCCTATGCTCAACAGGGATTAAAGGGACCGGTGACATTCACATCATTCGGAGAGCATGTGGAGGATCGGACCAATACGGAGTACCTGATGAAGCTGTGCCAGGAGGTGGGGTACGAAACGTTCTACGCTCCACTGGAAGAACTCGAGATTATTCCGGGGGAGGCGCTCTACCATCATGGACGCGAGATCAACCTGTTGTACCGCCTCTATCCCCTGGAATATCTAGTCGATGATCGAGATGAAACGACGGGGGTGGACATCGGTGCAGCGCTGCTTGGGCTGGTACAGGATGGGCGCTTAGGGCTGATGAATCC